>NZ_BBYJ01000053.1 GCF_001528665.1 Microtetraspora malaysiensis | reverse complement strand
TGGGTGGCTGGTTGTGTGTTTCATAGGGTTACGGCGGTTATAGCGGTTGGGAAACACCCGGTTACATTCCGAACCCGGTAGTTAAGCCTTCCAGCGCCGATGGTACTGCACTCGGGAGGGTGTGGGAGAGTAGGACGCCGCCGGACAATTTTTGTGAGGAAGGGCTGCCCCCTTGATGGGGTGGCCCTTTCTTCGTTTTCGGGGGTTGTTTCCTCGTGGTTGGTTGGGGTTGTGGTCGCCGCGCGGCTGGCGGTTGTGGGTGTTTTGAGGGGTCCGGTGGGGCCCCTTTTTTTGTTGTGCGGTGTTGGTCGTCGGCGGGTTTTTTCTGTGTTGTGGCGGCTGGTGGTGGTGCCGTGTCGTGCGATGGTTTGTGTGGTGTGTTTTGAGGGGTCCGGTGGGGCCCCTTTTTTGTTTTGGGGGTTGTGCCTTCGGTCGTTGTTGCGAGAGGTCCTGGGGGTGTGCCTGTCGCGCTACCTATTGGACCGGCTCATCGCTGTTATCGGTGGGTGGTGGGTACCGAGAGCGCTGTTTGCCTGGGTTGATCGTGGGTGGTGTTAGGCGGCGTCTGGTCAGGGCCTGTCGCGGTTCCTGTGGAGGTGCTCTCGGGGCTGTGAGGTTGTGCTGTTGCGGGCGCTGCTTGTCTGGGTTGCGTTGTTGCTGCGCTGGCTGAGATCTTTTGAGTGCTGGACGAGGGGTGCTCCGGTTGAGCCGGGACAGCATGGTGACGGTCGACCTTTCCCGCGCATGGGCTGGTTGTGCTGCTCCAGTGGGGGTGCCGAGGCAGAGGCGCGCCTCTGCCGTTGGTCGTGTTGCTGTGAGTCGATGTGTGGGTGTGGCTTCTCGTGCCGGTCGTACTTGGTCTTGGCCGGGGTACGGCGGGAGAGTTTGGCGCGGAGGCGGGGGTTGCGGAGGCCGGCGTAGGACCGTGCCATGTACCACCGTGCCCGCGATGGCCGCGGGAGCGGCATCCCTGGGGCGTAACTATTACGGCCGGCCGGAGCAGCCCCCGCCGCAGCGCCTACGGGCCTCAGCCCTGTGACGTGACCCGGGCCTAAGCCGTATCCGAGCAGTTGGGGCGCTTCTCCGCAGTGAGTAAGGCAGGGATTTCGCTGGCGCGGTGACGGTGGCAAACAGGCGATGGAGGCCACGTAAGATACGGGTTCTGACTTCGGCTTGTGTGGTAGTGGCGACTTGCTAGGCTTGAGACCGTCGGGCCACCCCCAATTGGGTGGCCTTCTTCGCGTCAGGCAAGGAGCGAAGGCCACGGCGAGCGACGAGAGCCGGCAGCCATTCAGACTTTCGGCCGGAAGTGGACGTTCAGCATCGTCCGGCTCATAGTCCATCTCCTGCGGGGCGGGACGAGGGACCAGTATCCCTGCCAGCCGTACGCGGTGAGTGAGTAATAGAGGACAGAAGTGAACAGAGAAGACGGACGTGACGGCGTGGGCCGTGGCGAAGAGAACAATGACCGGCCGCGTCGTACCACCGGAGGCGACGAGAGCCGAGGGGGCTCCGTGAGGCGCTATGGCGAGCGGCGTGAGGGCCGTTCCGGCGACCGAGGTGACTTCCGGGGACGCGATCGCGGTGACCGTCCCTTCAGCAGGGACGCGGGAGATCGCCCTCAGCGTTCATACGGCGATCGTGACGCTTTCCGCGCTGACCGTCCGCGGCGTACCTTCGGGGATCGGGACAATGACCGGCCCCAGCGTTCGTATGGTGACCGGGACAACGATCGTCCGCAGCGTTCCTATGGTGACCGGGACGCGGCGCGTGGTGACCGGCCGCAGCGTTCCTACGGCGACCGGGATTCTGCTCGTGGTTTCCGTGATCGTGATGATCGTGGTCCGCGGCGTGAGGGCGGCGGCTTCGGCGGCCGTTACGGCTCCCGGGACGACCGTGGTCAGCGGTCCTTCGGTGACCGGCCGCAGCGTTCCTATGGTGATCGGGACAACGATCGTCCGCAGCGTT
>NZ_BBYJ01000052.1:1029-3534 GCF_001528665.1 Microtetraspora malaysiensis | reverse complement strand
GGCGGGTTTGATTCGGTTGGCTGTTTGTTGTTTGTGAATTGCATAGTGGACGCGAGCATCTTTTGTGGCCAAGTTTTTTAGGGCACACGGTGGATGCCTTGGCATCAGGAGCCGATGAAGGACGTGGGAGGCTGCGTTAAGCCTCGGGGAGTCGCCAACCAGACGTTGATCCGGGGATGTCCGAATGGGGAAACCTAGCACCAGTTATGTGGTGTTGCCTCCGCCTGAATGTATAGGGCGGTTGGTGGTAACGCGGGGAAGTGAAACATCTCAGTACCCGTAGGAAGAGAAAACAAGAGTGATTCCGTGAGTAGTGGTGAGCGAAAGCGGATGAGGCTAAACCGTGCATGTGTGATAGCCGGCAGGCGTTGCGTGTGCGGGGTTGTGGGACCCTCTAGTAGTTTCTGCCGAGACTGCGAGAAGTGATAAACCCGTGGGATAGTCGAAGCCTCTGGGAAGGGGCGCCGTAGACCGTGAGAGCCGGGTAGACGAAATTTTGCGGGCTTCTTGAGGGGATCCCAAGTAGCACGGGGCCCGAGAAATCCTGTGTGAATCTGCCAGGACCACCTGGTAAGCCTAAATACTCCCTGGTGACCGATAGTGAACGAGTACCGTGAGGGAAAGGTGAAAAGCGCCCCGGTGAGGGGTCGTGAAATAGTACCTGAAACCGTGTGCCTACAAGCCGTAGGAGCGTAGGCGTCTTTGGGCGTCTGTGATGTGACTGCGTGCCTTTTGAAGAATGAGCCTGCGAGTTATGGTGTGTGGCGAGGTTAACCCGTGTGGGGGAGCCGTAGCGAAAGCGAGTCTGAATAGGGCGTTTGAGTCGCATGCTGTAGACCCGAAGCGGAGTGATCTACGCATGGGCAGGTTGAAGCGTGGGTAAGACTGCGTGGAGGACCGAACCCACCAGGGTTGAAAACCTGGGGGATGACCTGTGTGTAGGGGTGAAAGGCCAATCAAACTCCGTGATAGCTGGTTCTCCCCGAAATGCATTTAGGTGCAGCGTTGCGTGTTTCTTGCCGGAGGTAGAGCACTGGATGGCCGATGGGCCCGACAAGGTTACTGACGTCAGCCAAACTCCGAATGCCGGTAAGTGAGAGCGTGGCAGTGAGACTGCGGGCGATAAGGTTCGTAGTCGAGAGGGAAACAGCCCAGATCACCGACTAAGGCCCCTAAGCGTGTGCTAAGTGGGAAAGGATGTGGAGTTGCTGTGACAACCAGGAGGTTGGCTTAGAAGCAGCCACCCTTGAAAGAGTGCGTAATAGCTCACTGGTCAAGTGATTCCGCGCCGATAATGTAGCGGGGCTCAAGTACACCGCCGAAGTCGTGGCACTCACACGTTTGTGTGGGTGGGTAGGGGAGCGTCGTGCGACCGGTGAAGCGGCGGAGTGATCCAGCCGTGGAGGTTGTGCGAGTGAGAATGCAGGCATGAGTAGCGAATCAGAAGTGAGAAACTTCTGCGCCGGATGACCAAGGGTTCCTGGGCTAGGCTAATCCGCCCAGGGTAAGTCGGGGCCTAAGGCGAGGCCGACAGGCGTAGTCGATGGATAACGGGTTGATATTCCCGTACCCGCTGTGATGCGCCCATATCGAATCCAGTGATACTAAGGGTCCTTAGCCCCTGCTGTCCTTCGGGATGGTGGTGAGGGTGAACGCCTGGCCTGATCTGGTAGTAGGTAAGCGATGGGGTGACGCAGGAAGGTAGCCCATCCCGGGCGATGGTTGTTCCCGGGGTAAGCATGTAGGGCGGCAGATAGGCAAATCCGTCTGCCATGTAGCCTGAGATGTGATGCCGAGCCGATTGTGGTGAAGTGGGTGATCCTATGCTGCCGAGAAAAGCCTCTAGTGAGTGTCGTAGCGGCCCGTACCCGAAACCGACTCAGGTGGTCAGGTAGAGAATACTAAGGCGTTCGGGTGAACTGTGGTTAAGGAACTCGGCAAATTGCCCCCGTAACTTCGGGAGAAGGGGGGCCTCTGTTGGTGTAGGAGTTTTCCTCCGAAGCTGGTGGAGGCCGCAGTGGCCAGGGGGAAGCGACTGTTTACTAAAAACACAGGTCCGTGCGAAGTCGTAAGACGATGTATACGGACTGACGCCTGCCCGGTGCCGGAACGTTAAGGGGACCGGTTAGTGTGCCTTCGGGTATGCGAAGCTGAGAACTTAAGCGCCGGTAAACGGCGGTGGTAACTATAACCATCCTAAGGTAGCGAAATTCCTTGTCGGGTAAGTTCCGACCTGCACGAATGGCGTAACGACTTCCCCGCTGTCTCAACCGCAGACCCGGTGAAATTGCACTACGAGTAAAGATGCTCGTTACGCGCAGCAGGACGGAAAGACCCCGGGACCTTCACTACAGCTTGACATTGGCGTTTGGAGCGTCTTGTGTAGGATAGGTGGGAGACTGGGAAGCCTCGACGCTAGTTGGGGTGGAGTCATTGGTGAAATACCACTCTGGTCGTTTTGAACGTCTAACCCGCGCCCGTGTATCCGGGTGGGGGACAGTGTCT
>NZ_BBYJ01000052.1:0-604 GCF_001528665.1 Microtetraspora malaysiensis | reverse complement strand
GAGCTTGACTGTGAGACTGACGGGTCGAGCAGGAGCGAAAGCTGGGACTAGTGATCCGGCATCGGCTTGTGGAAGCGGTGTCGCTCAACGGCTAAAAGGTACCCCGGGGATAACAGGCTGATCTTCCCCAAGAGTCCATATCGACGGGATGGTTTGGCACCTCGATGTCGGCTCGTCGCATCCTGGGGCTGGAGTAGGTCCCAAGGGTTGGGCTGTTCGCCCATTAAAGCGGTACGCGAGCTGGGTTTAGAACGTCGCGAGACAGTTCGGTCCCTATCCGCTGCGCGCGCAGGAGACTTGAGAGAGGCTGTCCCTAGTACGAGAGGACCGGGACGGACGAACCTCTGGTGTGCCAGTTGTTCCGCCAGGAGCACGGCTGGTTGGCTACGTTCGGAAGGGATAACCGCTGAAAGCATCTAAGCGGGAAGCTCGTCTCGAGATGAGGTCTCCCACCCTTTGTGGGGTAAGGCTCCCGGTAGATGACCGGGTTGATAGGCTGGAAGTGGAAGCGCGGTAACGTGTGGAGCTGACCGGTACTAATAGGCCGAGGACTTGTCCATAGATGTTCGCGTCGACTATGCGATTCAGAGACTGCAAGCAGTCC
>NZ_BBYJ01000051.1 GCF_001528665.1 Microtetraspora malaysiensis | reverse complement strand
GCATCCGGGAGACCTTCTCGATCTGGCGGACGTTTCCCCACTTCAGGCTGCGCAGGAACGAGCCGAGGGTGGACGGGGCGCGGATACCGTCAAACAGCTTGTCCATGCCACCGTGCCGTAACGCGTCCAGATCGGCGATGGAGTCGGCCCCGGCGGCCATCCCGGCCACGATCGAGCTGATTTTCGCTGCTGCGTTGACGCCGAGCCGGTCGGCGATTGCGACGTGCTCGTCGATGAGTCCGCCCAGGTCGCAGCGCTCGGCCAGCCGCATGACCGGCTCCAGCCCGGCGTAGGCGACGAGGTGCTCGTCATCGAAGCTCGCATGGGTCTTGCCGGGAGCGTGGAACAATTGCACGTGAGAGGTGTCCTCTCGGTTTGGGTGACGGAAGCGTGAAGAACTCCCATCATCCCAGGTCGGAGGGCACCTTCTCTCATTTCACGGCAATAAGGTCAGAATCGGCTCGGTGCATCCAGGCTCAGGAACTGAAACCGATGAAACTCTGCAATGAAACCGGGGTCCCGTAACTGTGTCGCGTGATTGAGATCTTTTACGTGGCTTAGTGGTCGGCGCCGGAAGTCCCTCGGGGGTGGACCTAAAAGCTGATCCTGTGCGCGGCTGGATCAGCGGTCAGGCGTTCGTGACGTAGATGTCGCAGACGAGGTCGAGGGACTCTTCCGGGCTGCCGGTGAACCAGATCTGGTCCTCATAGCCGTCTCCGGCCGAATAGATGGCAAGGCCCCAGCGGTGAGCTGAACCGCCGTAGCGCAACCTCATCAGCGGCAGCATCTCACCGTCGGCCAACTCCCCTTCGACGTAGCCGAAGGACGCGCGGTAGCGCACATGGACGGTGGTCAGCTGGGGCCAGGCGTCCTTGGCGTGGGCACGAAGCCGCTGGGCCAGGGAGGTCCTGGTCGACTCGGGGATCGCGGGCATGGAGGTCATCATGCCGATTCGGCGTGTCGTACGCCTACACCCGGCGCATTTCAGGGCATTGTCGGCGGGTCACTTGGCAGATCTCTATGGAAAGTGCTGCGCCTGCCCGTGCCCGCCCCCCGCGCACGCCAGATCGTCTTGACCACCGCCGAACGGCGTCGCCTCAAGCAGCTGGCCTACTCCCACACCGCCCCTTACCAGCGAGGTATCCGCGTCCGCATCGTGCTCGACGCAGCACACGGCTACTCCAACGCCCATATCGCCCGGCGTACAGGCGTGAGTGTTGACACCGTCCGCCTGTGGCGCGGTCGCTACGCCGACGAGGGCATGGCAGGGCTGGCCGACCGACGCCGCTCTGGACGCCCGCCCACGTTCACCCCGCTCCAAGTGGCCGAGATCAAGGCACTGGCCTGCCAACTCCCCGCCGAGACCGGAGTGCCGCTGTCCCGCTGGAGCTGCCCGGACCTGGCCACCGAGACCGTCAGCCGGGGCATCGCCCCGGCGATCTCCGCCTCCAACGTCCGGCGGATCCTGGCCGCCGACGCGCTCAAACCCTGGCAGTACCAGTCCTGGGTCTTCGTCCGCGACCCGCACTTCGCCACCAAAGCCACTTCTGTGCTGGACCTGTACGCCCGCATCTGGAACGGTGTCCCCCTCGGCGATGACGAGTACGTGATCTCCAGTGACGAGAGAACCTCCATCCAGGCCCGCTGCCGCTGCCACCCCACCCTTGCGCCCAGAGCTGCTCGGATGATGCGGGTCAACCACGAATACAAGCGCGGCGGCGCACTGGCCTACCTGGCCGCCTACGACGGCCACCGCGCTCACGTGTTCGGGCACTGCTCGGCCAAGACCGGCATCGTGCCGTTCATGACCCTGGTCGAGCAGGTCATGACGCAAGAACCCTACGCCTCCGCCAAGCGCGTGTTCTGGGTCGTCGACAACGGCTCCTCCCACCGGGGCAAGGCCGCCGCCGACCGGCTGACCAAACGCTTCCCCAACGCGGTCATGGTGCACACGCCCGTGCATGCCTCGTGGCTGAACCAAGTGGAGATCTTCTTCTCCATCGTGCAGCGCAAGGTTGTCTCACCCAACGACTTCACCAGCCTTGACCAGGTCGAAAACCGGCTGATCGCCTTCGAGCGTCGCTGCAACGCGACCGCCTGGCCCTTCAGATGGAAGTTCACCCCGGCCGACCTCGAGGACCTGATGGCCCGGATCGAGCGACACGAACAGAAAGAGTCCAACCTCCAGCAGCACGATGACTGCGACCATCAGCCTGCCGTACTCGATCCAGCCGCATAACCCCCGAAGGATTTACGAAGCGGACCACTTAGCCTCGATCTTTCGTGCGCCCAGCAGGACAGGAGGAGGAGGTGACGCCGTGACATGGCGGCGGAACGAGATTGCGTAGGGTGGCCATGACCTGCGGGCCGTTCCCCGTGTAGGCCTGACGGGCGTCTTCGTCCCAGACGGTGTCGCGGCAGCGGTGCTTCCGATGGCGTCGAAGAACGAGGTCATCATCGCTGGTCTCCTCGACAACTCGCCCCAGGTCACTGGCAATACGAGGAGCCTTTCACCGGTGCCGACGGACGTGTCGTCCTGCCCGATTTCACGATCGCAGCCAGCGATGGCCGTACGGTCTACTGGGTTCTTGAGCTCCCACTTCCGGGCGTAGTCGGGTAGGTCGAGCATGCCTGCGTGCTCGTGCGATGGCGGCGCGGCTCGGTCTCCGGATCGTTCGCGGTGTACGGCGAGGGCGCCAGCACCTCGATCGAGATCAGGATGGCCGATCGCGAGTTGACCGAACGCCTCGCCTACGCCATACACGAGCGCTTCTCCTGACCGCCAGAAACAGGAACAGACCCTGCCCTTCGCCCCTGACGGCGAGGGGTTTTCGCTTTTCAGGACCTCCCCGGCCCGCGCACCCGACAGGCCGGGGAGCTGCGTGCCGCGCGAGTGCCCAACGCGGGAACGAGGCCGCTTTCCTTCCTGGCCGCCTGGCCGCTCTCCTGACAGACACCGATTCGAAGAAAGGACGTGCACGGTGAACAGGCAGGAGATCAAGGAGTTCGCGACCAAGCTCGCGCTCGTGCTGGACGGCTTCACCGCCGAGATCGCTGAAGATCGGCCGGTGCATCTGGTCCGTCCGGATGGCGCATGCCTGGTCGCTTATCGGGTGTGGAAGCGCCCGGAACGTGTGAAGATCATCGCGGGATACCCGGACGGAAACGCCGGATACGGCCTGCCCCGTCACGAGATCACCGCCGCCGTCGCACGCGGCCCGGAGCGGATCGCTGCGGACATCAGGCGGCGACTGCTCCCCACGTACGAACGCGATCTCGCCATCGTCCGGGAACGCATGACCGAGGCTGCGGTAGCGGATGCTCAGCGGGCCCGATTCGCCGGCCGCCTGCGCCGCCTCATCCCCGCCGCGCACGTCGTGGACGAAGGGCGGCGGCTGGCCGTTCGCTGGTACGTTGGCACAGCCGCGTACGTGCTGACCGCGTCCGGTGAGGCGTCCACCTGCCGCATCGAGATCGACGGAGCTGACCACGATCTCGTCACACGCCTGGCGCCGTTCCTTCACGCGGAGCGATGATTCATCGAGACACCAGCTGATGCTCATGGGCAGGTGGGGCAGCCAGGGGCCGAGCACGTTCATGCACAGGAAGGACGAGCGCGTGCCCTCTCCTGGGCGCTCAATATGTGAATGGCCTGCTCAACGTCTTCGGTAGCTCGGACATCACGGATATGCAGGCGTCTTCTTCTCTTTTTGTTTCTGCGGAACAGACGTACGATACGCCGGTTACTCGGACAGTATGGTCCTGACGTGTTGGCCGGATTTCCGGAGGGCGGAATGGCGCATTGTGGCTGGCAGAGCATCTCGATTGCCGTGGTCGCTATTTTTGTGCTGTCCGGATGTGGGGATAGTGCCCCTCCGCCGCCGACCGCGGCCCAGGCCGGAGCGACCCTCAAGAGCCATATCGACCGGACTCTGAAGATTGCGATGGCCGCAGATATGAAGATCACAGATCCGGGAGGGAAGGACATCCCCTGCGGAAATGGGAAATACAAGCGCACCTACGCCGCCCAGGCAAGGGCTGGAATCGGTGCCAAAGATTCCGAGATAATAACCCTTGCGTTAGTTGGTGCGCTGGACAGCGTGGCCAAATACGAACTGATCGATGTGGCTGTGAATCTGACCGAGCAGAAGGCTGTGAGTAAGGAATATCGGACCCGGATCACCCTCTCATCTCCCGGTGAAGGGAGGATGGAGGCACGAGGTGAGACTGAATGCCTGGCGTTGAAATGATGATTTCTTGATCATTCATACCATGACTGATTCGACATTTTGGTGCCGGTCCTTGCTCCATTGAAGATAGTTTTAAGCCATTCGTAAGCCTCGCCGAGCTCTTCTTTGTGTACTCCGCCGGATCCGTTTGCGATCAACCAGTTGTTGAAGTTCATGAAGGCGCCTTTGTCTTCGGCTATCTTATCCAAGGAAAGAAGGTTTCCGTCGTCTCCGGTGATTGGCGGAGTGGAGAAGCTTGCGTCATTCGGCGGCACCTTGGCTTTGAAACCATGAGCCATGAGCATGTTCACCATCCAGCTTTCCCTGGCGAGAGAAGCCGCATATATCTTGTCTTCCAATGCGTCCATGCGGGTCTTGTCGATTTCTATCAAAGACTCCACGCCTGGCGGGGTGAGGGTGGAGATTCCCAGCCATAACACCTGTCCTCCCATGCCGGGTACAGCAAGGCCTCCGATGCCGAGAGCCAGGCCGACCGCGAACATTTTTACCTTGATCCGCTGCTGGTCCAGCGCATCGAGATTTCCCTGAACTTCACTCTCGGCCGCGAACTGCAGCCTTGCAACATATCCGAATGCCCTCATCGCCCGCCCGAGATACTCGATCCCCTTTCCGTCATCCTTTGCGGCGGCCATGTTTATGAGCTTGTCGGCGAGATTGCCAATTCCTTCTTCGAACGGTTTGATGTTCTTCTGGGAGTCCGCGAAAATTTTGACGAACTCGTAGGTGTCTTTCGGGCTAAGACGGAATGCCGGTTTCAGCCCGGGGATGATTGTTTTGACGTTCCCGAACGCGCTGTCCTGGGTTCGATTGGCGTCGCCCAGATTCGCGCCTTCGACGATCTCTGTGGCATACGAACCGGCGATCTCGGCCAGATGTACCCGGGTAGGCTCGGCAATCTTCAGAGAGGGTAGCGTCGTCATCAAATTGAAGGCGAGCTGGGCGGCCTCCTTGGAGTGCGCCCCGTCCTTCTCGTCGTAGGCGCCGGACGCGGCGGCCAGCATCCGGCCGAAAGCATCGGCGCGTGAATTCTCTTTCTCCTGCAGATCCGCCTGCCAGTCGTAAGACTGCTTGACCTTCGCCCTCTCGTTCAGCCTGCGGAGTGCTTCGGACAGAGATCCGTACTTCTTGGTCGCGGTGGAGATGGCCATCCTCGCGGCTTTGGGATTGTTCCCCAAGGCGTACAGGTATCCGGCCAAGCCTTCATCGTTCACTGTGCTCTTGCTGTTCAGCGCATTCAGGCTCACTACTGCCGAGAGCCATGCGGCTGGAAATTCGCCAGCTCGGAGCAGATCACCTAGAGCCTGATTTCCGCCCGCAGGAGTGACTTCTCCACTGTCGCGGAGCTCCGCGAAGTCTGATGTCGCGGCGCTGCCGTGCCCAATGTGGTAGCTCTGCGTCTGGAATAAAGGCCCAGGATTCTTCCCGGTCACTATCTCGTATCGGGTTTCGGCGAAACCTGGAACGTGGGCTCCGTGCCGGACCGCTGTGCCGAAGGCATGGCTCACCGTGTCGATCGCGTCCTTGGGATCTTTCATGCCCGACCTGAGCTTGGCGGGGATCGCAAGAGTCTTCTCGGCACCGAGCGCGGCGAAGAAGGCAGCGGTGAAATCCGCATCATTTCGATGCGCGGCCAACTCCGCCACCAGATCGGCGAGTTCGCCGTCGTTGTATTTGCCGCCGGGCCACCCCCAATCGCCGGCGAAGGTGTTGGCGAAGCGTTCCGCCAGCGCCTGTCCCTGCCGTTGCGCATCAGCTTGGGACAACAGCGCCTTTTCGTTGATAGGAACTAGACCAGTCGGGACGCCTGGTATCCACTGAATATTGTTTGAGGACTGGATCGTCTGATTGCGTCTACGGAGCTTCGGCAACTCCGTCTCGATCCATCCCAAGATGGGCCCGAATTGCTGCAGGTCCATGGTCGGCATGTTGACGCTGAGCAACAAGCGGCGGATCGCTTCCGCCTCTTCTTTGATGACATCGCGCCCATGCGTAAGAGAGGTGATGAACGCGGTCATCAGCTCGGGATCAATGCCGCTGTAATCCGGCGACAACGGCCCCGTTCCAGGGGGTTTCTGCTCCATGACCGTCCCCCGCCTGTAGACACCTCTCTTCACCCTAGCTATCTTTACCGGCAAATCGAATAAATCCGAAATCGGCGAATTATAAGTAGTGTCCTTAAATAGATTATTTTGTGACCGAAATAGGGATCAATCCTTCAGTGGCCTGCAGCAACGTTGCCTGCAGCTGTGGAGGCCGGTGGTCAGAGAGCGCAGGTCCACACCCAGGGCTGGAGGAGCTATCACGATGTGAGAACTCCTCCAGCCCTGGGAGCGATCCCCCTTTACTATCAGGATTATGGATATCGGGACTCCGGTGGATGAGTTGAGCGAATGGTCCATCGGGGCGGAACTCGGGCGCGGCGGAATGGGTGTGGTCCACGCCGCCACGCGCCTGGACAGCGGGACGACTGCTGTGATCAAACTGATGCGCCCGGAGCTCGCCGAGGCGCAGCCGACGGCCGCAGCGCTCTTCCGGCGCGAGATGGCCGCGAGCGTGGCTCTACGGCATCCCCAGATCGTCCGCACCCTCGCGGTGGGCGACTCGGCAAGTACCCAGTTCATCGCCATGGAGCTGTGCGAGCGAGGGAGCCTTGCTGAGGTGCTGTCCAACGATGGGCCCCTGTCGGCAGACCAGGCGGTTCCAATGTTCCTGGCGCTGCTCGACGGGCTCGAGTACGCACATGACATGGGGTTCGTCCACCGGGACATCAAGCCGCAGAACATCTTGCTGACCGCGGACGGCACCGCGAAGATCGCCGATTTTGGCCTGGCCAAGGCCTTCGAGGTCGCCGGTTGGAGCGGGCTGACCCGTACCGGCACGACCATGGGCACCCCGGCTTTCATGCCCAGGGAGCAGGTGCTCAACTACAAGTACGCCAAGCCGGGCGTGGATGTCTGGGCCATGGCAGCAACGCTTTACTACGCGCTGACTGGCAGGACGCCACGGGACTTCCTCCCCGGCAAGGACCCGTGGCTGACGGTCTGCGCGACGAGGCCCGTCTCCGTGGCGGACCGTCGCACAGACATGCCTGCCGGCCTCGTTCGCGTTCTCGATCACGCCCTCGACGACAGCGGCGGTGTGCCGCACGCCGCGGTGGACGACCTCCGGGCTGGGTTGCTGCGAGCCTGGCATGGCTGACTGGGCCCCGGGAATAGTCGTCGCGGGTGACTTCGTTGTCGAACGCGAGCTGGGCAGAGGCGGGTTCGGCCGAGTGGTGCTGGTCAATGGCCGCCGTTCCGGTAAGCGGTACGCGGTCAAGCGGCTGGCCAGCGCGGATCTGGCCGAGCAGGGCCGCTTGCTCGCCGAGGCTCAGCGCTGGGTCAGCCTGCCGGCTCACCCGCACATCACTGCCTGCCGCTTCGTGCGAACCATTGGCGACGAGGTGGCGGTTTTCAGCGAGTACGCGCCCGGTGGATCTCTGGCCGACCGCATCGCTGCGGCCGATCTCAGGGCGGCGGAGATTCCGGCGATCGCCCTGCAGACTGCGTGGGGCCTGGACACTGTCCATGCCCTGGGCATGCTGCACCTGGACGTGAAGCCGGCGAACGTCCTGTTCGACGCGGACGGGACCGCCAAGCTTGCCGACTTCGGACTAGCCGCCAGGAACGAGATGGCGCCCGAAGCGACCGTCCAGCTCGAAGCCCTGGTCGACTACATCGCCGGAGACGACCTGGGCGAGCTGGGCAAACACCTCGTGTGGTCTGCGCTGGCGGAGGACACTCTCGCTGCGGTGCCGAGCGGCCGCACCTCCGCCTACGCCTCCCCGGAGCAGGCCGAAGGTCGTACGGCTGGTCGCGGCGCTGACCTGTGGAGCTGGGCGGTCACAGTGCTGGAGATGTACGTCGGCGAGCGGCGTTGGCCGTCAGGCACGGTTGCGCCGTACATCCTCGACGCCCTTGAGCGTGGACAGCATGAGTGCCGGATCCCGATCCCTGCTCATGTGGCCCGCATGCTCCGTTTGTGCTTCGCCCTCGATCCCGCTGATCGCCCGCGCTCGCTGTTGGAGGCCGCTGAAGCGCTGCGCCCGGATGCCCCGCACCTGACCCCGCCCGAGCGCCTCACCGTCCTGTCCTCATCGGCGCCCCGTAGCCGCAAGTTGGGTGTGGACGCCGAATGGGACGATCCGCGGGGGTACCTGAATTTTGCCTACGAGAGAGCAGGCCGCGACCCGGCGGAGGCGGTCGAGTACTGGCCACGCAGAGGAGGTGGTTTCACCGCGCACGCGCTGGCCGACCTGTACGCCTTCCAGCATGCGTCCGACATGTTGAGCACCGCCCCCACCACTGAGGACCAGATCGAGGGCCTGGCCAGGATCCGGTGGAATCAGGCGCAGATACAACGGGTGCTTGGCGACGGGGACAAGGCCATCCGGGATCTCGAAGCCGCTGCCACCCTCTTGGCGGACACCGGCACGGCCCGGCATCATGCCATGCGAGCCGTGACACTCCTCACGATGGCGACCGCGCTGCGCGAGCAGGGCAGGCACGACGATGCCATTGCCGCGGGAGACGAGGCGATCAGGGATGCGGCGCACATCGAGGACTCTAGAAAGGCGGCCAGTCTGCGCGGTTCGGTGCTCTTGGCCCAGGCCAACGCCGTGATCGCCGATGGCGGGGCGGAGCAGGCCGTGATCGGCTCCCTGCGGACAGCACTGGACGAATTCCGCGCTGCCGAGAATCTCGGCGGGCAGCCGCAAGTGGTCGCCCTTATGGCCGTCCTGCGTGATCGCGCGGGCGCGCCGGACGAGGCCGCGGCGCTCTGGGCCGAGGCGGACCGCCTGCTAAACCTGCTCGACGACGCGCGGCAGGAGACCGGCTCCGAAGGGTCCCATGTGCTGCGGGCGTTCATGTTGACGAACCGTGCAAAGCTCGCCTCCGGCATGGAGGACAAACTCGAACACGCCAAGCGGGCCGTGGAGATCCTCAGTTCGGTCGTCGAACAGTTCGGCCGGTATGACCTCTCGGCCGAGCTCGGCTCGGCCTGTGTGGTGGCTGGATACGCCTACGAACACCTTGGTATGCCACAGGAGTCGCTCGAGTCGTACCGGCACGGGCGGCTGCTCTATCAGGACGTAGTTCAACGGGGTGGCCGCGCCGACCTCGCCGACGAGCTGAGCGAATGCCTGGAGCTCGAGTCCACACTCGTCCGGAACCTGTACGGGCCCGAGCAGGCACTGCAGCTTATCCGCGTGGCGGTCGACATGTGGCGGCGGCTGGCCAACCTGGAGGGCATGGGCGAATGGGGCATTCAGCTCGTTCGTTCCCGGATCGGGCTGGCCATCGCATTGGAGGAGGCCGCGCAGCCCGGCGCGCTTGACGTGCTCGATCAGGCCGCGCGGGACCTGGCGGAGCTCGGGCCTCTCCGGACCAAGCATCTCATCGTCCAAGAGGCGTTGATCTACCGGGGGCGTGCCGTCGTGCACCGCCGCGCCGGAGATCTGCGGGCGGCCTATGAGGCGTGTGCCACCGCCCTCATCCTGCTCAGGGAGGCGGGCGAGCAGCCCGAGAGCATAGACATCCGGACACTGACCCTGGAAACGATGAGTTCGGTGCTCACCGAGACAGGCCACCTGGAAGAGGCTCTCGGAGCGCTGGCGGACGCTGCCGCGGAGACCGAGGTTCTGGTGGAAATGGGACACCGCCCTCCCGCCGCGCTGGCAGGCTCCCGCCATCGGCTGGCCAACCTCCTGTTTGAGACAGGACGGCTGGAGGAGTTCACCGAGGAGTCCGCGAAGGTGCTCGACCTGTATGCCAGACTCCTCACCGAAGGCCGGTCCGACCTGCGGTTCGACGCTTTCCGCCTGGCCTACGCGCGTGCGTCGGCGCTGCACCTGCTGGGATGCCTCGACGCGGCGATCGACGTCTTCCATCAGGCACGCGCGTTCGGAATCGAACTACCGGACGACGACGCACCGATGCGCGTCTTCAAGCGCCATCCTGGCATGGTCCGGCGCTGGCAGAGATGGGTGCCCCCGCGTGACGGCGGCGCTGCCGAGCTTCCCGACGCCACTCGGATGCTGCGCCTGCTGGACGACCAGATTGCCGACCTCGGCGCGCTGCTCATCGCCGAACCGGGCGACCTCGGCCCGCTGCTCGCCGACCTCACGATGAGGATGGAGCAGACCAGGCCTCTGGGGCAGGCGGGCAGGACATATGAGGCGTCCCGGCTCCTCGAACCGCTCCTGGGCAGTGCGCTATGGCTGAGCCGTACGCATCCTGGTGAGGAGACCGGAGCGCTTGCGGGCGAGATGGGGCTGCGCCTCGGGGTCTTTTCGCTGCATGCACACCGGGACAGAACCGCCGTACGGGGGTTCCGGACGGCCATCGACAGCTTCGGGCAGCTCGCGGCGCGAGAGGCCGGGCAGAGGTACCGCGACAGGTGGTTCGAAGCGCACATCGCTTTGGCGGGGTGCCTGAAGGTGTACGGGGATGGCGACGGCGTCCATGAAGTCGTGCGAAAGTTGGAAGGCAACGTCCGGCGCTGGGCCCCGCAACAGGCCGCATACTGGTCCAACCGGATACGCCAGGCTCTCGATGGTCTCGGCTGAGCGTCAAGCCGTGGCGTTCGCCAGACTCACCGTCTCTTCGCCTGGATCGCCGTCGATGGATACCCGGCCCGCCGAGGCGAGCGCGTCCAGCACGCGGGAGAACTCGTAGAGCGGCAGGCCGGACCGCGCCTGCAGAGAACGCAGCTCGGACTTGCCGACCGCCTCCAGGGTGCTAAGCAGCACCTGTTCGGCAGGGGGAGGCTGCTCAATGACGGGCAGCAGCGAATCCACCAGCTCACGCAACGTCTTCTCGCCGACCAGCGTCTGAAGCGCCAGGCCCAGCAGATAGGACTTCACCTGGTCCGGCAGCGTGGATTCGCGGCCCGATCGCAGGGAGGAGATCCTGTCTTCAAGCGCCTTGGTCTCAGTCGGCGTGAAATTCTGCAGCGCCGCGATGCTGTACTGGAACAGCGCGTCCGCGCCCCGCTCGAACGGGTACTTGTCCATGATCCTGCGGACCTGCTCCGAGCGGATCTTCGCCTGGCCTCGATCCACCGCTCGATCGGCGGCTGACAGGAGAACTGTGAGCACGGCACTCGGCCCGACCCCGACGACCTGGTTGCCCACCGTGACGTTGAACAGCGAACTGCGGAACAACGTACTCGAGCCGAACCCCGCGACCAGGACCTGCGTCAACTCTAAACCGGCCCCTGCGGCGCCGAACGTCCAGCCGAACTGTTTGATCATCCAAAGGCCGCTGACGGATCCCGCCAGGTTAACCACCACGTAGAGGCCGGCGGGCAGCGAGATCAGCGCGCGCCACGGGTCGTCCCGGTAACGGGACACCAACTCGGCCAATGCGACCAGCGCTCCGATGAGTCCCGCCGCCACGAACGAGATCACCAAGGCTCAGGCCTTGTCGTACAGGGACACGGTCTCGTGCCCGGGAGGACCGTCCACCTTCAGCAACCCTTCTTCGGTCAGCTCGGCGAGAACCGACGTGAACTGCAGGAACGGCAGTCCGGCCTGGACCTGTAACTCGGCGATGGGCAGTTGCCCGTCCGCCTTGACCAGCGCGCGGATGGTTTCGCGGGTACGGTCAGAACCGAGGGCGCGGCGGAACGCGCCCGCCCTGTCGTCATCTCCGGCGGACCGTGTGTAGTCGCTCGCCACGCTGTCACTCGGCTGGAGCCGGCGGGGAGGAGGTGGAATGTTCGAGGTCCCCGGAAGTTCACGTGACATGGGTGCCTTCCTGTCATCTGCGTTCACAGTGGGGTGGCGCCGAAGGCCGTGTCAAGAGGCAACGCAGGCGCGATTGTCCACGTCGAGGCTCTGCAGCGGCCTCGGTTCCTCAAGTGCTCTACCGGCTACTACGAAACGCTGCCGCCAGTTGGAAGTCGATGATCTACTCGCCCATGACCGACAACATGACCCGGTGCCTGACCCGCGGTTGGAGGTGTGCGCCGAGCTGGTGGAGGCCATCATTGGGGGGATGTCGCGGCCGGCCGCCCTGCGCCCACTGTGCATAACCACGCCCCTTCGCCGGACCTGACATTGAAGGAATATATCGTGGGTGATCAGGCGGAAGAAGGTTTGCTGTGGTGCTCTCCAGCCATCAGTGCAGTTGGCTCGTGACCATGGCGTGCCTGGCCCATCGTATGCGCGGCGGTCACCGCGCACGCCGCTCGCGTCCTGCCTGGGGCATCTACAGGATGCCCTGCAGCGGGCCCGGTTGAGGTATCACGTTCTGGGGATGGACGGCACCCGCGATGATGTTGGGATCATCCGACCCTGTGTCGTCAAGGTCGGCAGTGCCTTCCTCCGATACTGGTTGACGGCTGGATAGCCGCGGGGGCCGAGCGTTGGGAGAGCGAGATGAATGCTGAACCGCCCCGGCTTCGGTGGAGACCTCAGGGGTTGATTCCAACGGGTTCGCTGGACTGGTGTTGAGCGTAGTAGAGGGCTTCGTACTCCTCCGGCGGAACATTGCCGATAGCCGAGTGCAGGCGGGTCGTGTTGAACCACTCGACCCATTCCGCGGTGGCGAGTTCCACCTCGGCCAGGCTGCGCCACGGCCCGCGAGGTTTGATCAGTTCAGTCTTGTACAGGCCGATCTGCGATTCCATCAGCGCGTTGTCCAGCGCATCGCCCACCGTGCCGATCGAGGCGTCGATACCGGCGGTCATCAGGTGGGTGGTGAAGCGGAAACAGGTGTATTGACTGCCGGCATCCGAGTGATGGATGAGGCCGGGACCGGCGGGGCGTCCGGAGCGGTCACGCCGCCACAACGCCATGTCCAGGGCATCCAGCACCAGGCCGGCGCGCTTGGACATCGAGGCTGACCAGCCGACGATCGCCCGGGAGTACACGTCCACGACGAAGGCGACGTAGACGATGCCGCACCAGGCGGGAACGTAGGTGAAGTCCGCGACCCACACGGCATTGGGCCCGGATGCGGTGAAGTCCCGTTTCACCAGGTCGGTGGCCCGCTGATGTTCAGGGTCGGAGGTGGTGGTGCGGATCTTCTTGCCGCGGCGGGCCCCTTGCAGGCCCAGGGCACGCATCCGCCGCTCGACGGTGCACCGGGCCACCTGGTGGCCCTCGCGCAGCAGTTGCCGCCAGACCTTGCGGACGCCGTAGACGCCGTAGTTGGCGGTGTGGATCCGCTGGATGTGCTCGTCCAGCTCGGCATCGCGGATCGTCCGTGCCGAGGGTGGCCGGGTCTTGGCGGCGTAGTAGGTGCTGGGAGAGATCGACAGGCCGTGCTCGCTCAGCACACGACAGATCGGCTCGACACCGAACAGCTCACGGTGTTCGTCGATGAAGGTCACGAGTGCGTGTGTGGCCGGTCGAGCTCGGCCGCGAAGAAAGCCGAGGCGGCCTTCAGGATCTCATTCGCCCGGCGCAGCTCGGCGTTCTCCCGCCGCAGCCGCTTCAGCTCCGCCGATTCATCGCTGGTTGTGCCTGGTCGGGTGCCTTCGTCGATCTGGGATTG
>NZ_BBYJ01000050.1 GCF_001528665.1 Microtetraspora malaysiensis | reverse complement strand
GGCCGAGATCGACCACATCGAGCCCTGGTACCCGACCGGCCGCACGAACTTGGACAACCTCGCACCACTGTGCGCCGCGGACAACAAGTGGAAGTCCCGCCACCCCGACCGGGTAGAAGTGATCGATCAGGGGGACGGGACGGTGTCGATGCGGTTCTACCGGTATTCCAAGCTCCGCCCCCGACGCTGGACCGACAGGCAGTGACCAACCACCACTGAACAACGATCCGCGAGCCGCGAGCCGCGAACGGCGACTCGCGATCCGCGAGCCGTGACCCCCGCGATCACGGAACAGCGATCTGTGATCCGTGGCCCCTGGTCTGCGAGCGGCGACCGGAAATCGGTGGTCAGTGATCTGCGATCGGGGAGCGGGGATCGGCGGGGTGATCGCGGCGGCCACCTTGTGATCCGGCCCCTCCCGCGGGCCGGCCCGGCAGCATGCCATGAATCCACGTGCCAAGGCTTCACGCGCCAAGGCCCCACATGCCGGGCATCCGCGTGCCGGAGCTCCACCGCCAGGGCTCTACGCGCCCGGCATCCACATGCCCGAATTGCACGCGCCAGGGCTGCACGCGCCAGGGCTGCACGCGTCGGACGTCAGCGTGCCGGAGCTTCGCGCGCTGCCCCAAGTGGTGGGTGGACAGGCAGTGACCAGCGATCCCTGAACGGCGATCCGCGATCCGCGAGCGGCGTAATGATCGGACCGCCCTGGGGCCAGGCCGTTCGTCCAGTAGGGCGCTCCAACTGGACCCGGCGGTCTTGGCCCGCTTCCCCTTCGGGCGGGTCGACGGCAACACGGGGTGATCAGGAAGCCGGAGGTGTACGCGGGCGCGTGAGAAGTTCACCCGCGGCTACTCGCGTAGCCCACAAGCGCAGTTCACGGATCGCCCCGGCCAAGCGGTCATCGTCAGCTGCCCCAGCGGGCGCGCATGGCTGAGCCCTCAACTCGGATTCGGCATCGAGATCACCCCACAGCCACTGAAACGCGCCGTGGTCACGCGGGTCTTCCTCGGCGATAACCTCCACGGCGTTTTCCGGGATTGTCGGCCGTTATGCCTTATGCGGCCAGGACCACTCCTCCGAGCGCATGCCCGACGGCCGCCTCGTTGAACGCCCGGATCGCCGCTGTCTCCGCCGCCTTCACCCAAGCCAGGCCGAGAATCGAGGGAGGCAACCCCGTGACGGAGATGAAATTGATGTCCGGGTGTCTGTGGTGAGCCGCGGTGGGGGTGCAGAACAACATGCCGCCCCGGTTGAGCGCCACCTGAGTCAGCCCCTCCTGACTGGTGGCCACCGTACCGGCCAGGGGAATGGGACGGCCGGAAGGGGTAGCGGACGGCGCCACACGCTCGCGCCACGCGCGCGGAGCCGGGCCGTCCAGGCCGATCAGAGGCACGTCGGCCAGTTCCTCCGCGTCGATGCTCGAACGGGCGGCCAACGGGTGACGCGCGGAGACACCGAGCTGGTACGAGACCCGATTCAGCCCTCCACCCGTCGCCAGATCGGGCTCGTCCACCGGAAGCAGCGTGAACGCGACGTCCACCTGCCCGGCCCGCAACTTTCCGAAGGGGTCGGAGAGCGGGATCTCCACAAGCTCCGCCTCGCACCCCGGATATCGGCGCTCAAAGGCACGCACGCTGCCGGTGACGACCTCCGTGGGCGTGGCCAGGAAGCCGATCCTGATCACGCCTGTCACCTCGCGGGCGGCCGCCTTGGCGCGGCTGACCGCATTCGCGAGACCGTCGTAGGAGGGGCGCAGGTCGGCCAGGAAACGTTCGCCCAGGGGAGTGAGGCTCACGTGCCTGCTGGTCCGGTGGAAGAGGCGGCCGCCGACCCTGGTCTCCAGCGAGCGCATGAGCTGGCTCACCCGGCCGGGCGACAGGTAGAGGCGCTCGGCCGTACGCGCGAAGTGCAGTTCCTCACTGAGTACGACGAAGCACTCCAGTTCTCTGAACTCCATCTTCACCTCCGTCTGATCGCTTAGTCCACCTAAACCAAGCTTTCGGCCTTCGCCATTGTTCCCGCTGGTGGTCGACAGGAAGCTGGCTGGCATGACCATGACTGATGTCTCCGCCGCTACCCGGGCGCGTTGGCTCGCCGTGTTCTCGGTCTCGGTGGGCACCTTCACCGTCGTGACCAGTGAGATGCTGCCTGTCGGCCTGCTGACCTCGATCGCCGCCACCCTCGGCGTCTCCGACGGGACGGCCGGGCTGATGATGTCGGCACCCGGATTGGTCGCCGCCGTCTCCGCGCCCGTGCTGGCGATCACCACCCGACGGCTCGACCGACGCGTCACGCTGCTGGGGCTGATGGCGCTGCTGGCGGTGGCCAACCTGGTGGGCGCGTTCGCGCCGAGCTACCCCGTCATGCTGGCCGCCCGGGTGCTGACCGGGGTGAGTATCGGCGGGTTCTGGGCCTTCGCGGCCGGCCTCGGTCTGCGACTGGTGCCCGAAGGGGCCGTCGGGCGAGCCACGTCGATCATCTTGGCTGGCGTGTCGGTGGCGTCGGTACTGGGGGTGCCCGTGGGGACGTTCATTTCGTCGTTCGCGGGGTGGCGGACCGCGTTCATCTCCATGGGGGTGCTGGCCCTGGCCCTGATCCCGCTACTGGCCACCACCCTGCCGTCCCTGCCCGGCGAGTCCCGGGCTCGCGCGTCCGAGCCGTTGCCCCACGAGTCCCCTGCCCGAGCGTCGGAGGGGTGGTTCGCCCGGCTCTCCGGCCCGCTCAAGGTCGCCCTCGTCCTGACCGTCTTGATCGTGTCCGGCCACTTCGCGGCCTACACCTACGTCCGGCCGTTCCTGGAGCAGGTCTCACACGCCGGTCCCACCCTCGTCAGCGCCGCCCTGCTCCTGTACGGCGCCGCGGGTGTGGCCGGCAACTTCGCGGCAGGCGCATGGGCGGCCAGGAATCCCAAGCCGGTCCTGATCACATTGGCCGTGCTGATGGCCCTCTCCATGGCGGCGCTGCCCCTGATCGGCCTACCCCTGATCGTGCTCGTGGTGTGGGGCCTGGGCTACGGCGGCGTGGGAGTGACACTGCAACTCTGGATCATGCGGTCGGGCGGCGGCGAAATGGGCACAGCGCTCTTCGTCGGTGCCTTCAACGTTTCCATCGCGCTCGGCTCGTTCGCCGGCGGTCGGGTCGTGGACGGCGTGTCGCTCTCCACGGTGATGTGGGTGGGAGCGGCGCTCGCCGTGGTCAGCGCGGCCGTCACCGGCATCTCGGGCAGGGAGCAGAACAGCCGGTTCATTAAAGGATCGCGCCTGATCGGGGTACCGTCCCGTAAGTAGGGCAGGTCGTGGCGACCGTACACCGCCGGCAAGCGGTCGAGCTTTCACACCCGGGAAATGCGCTCGGCTCTGCCGACGGGCACGCCTGCGCCCGTCGGGCCGCATCAACCGATACGCCGGGAAGGCTACGGTGATCTACCGACGGCAGTCAGCCCGATGACCGTGCGCCGGCCTCGCCCGACAGCAGGGGCCCTCGGCGACGCCGTATCCCTCGCCGGCGAGCAGGTCCACGATCTCCTCGGCCAGGGCCGCCGCCGGATGGCGGGCGGCGGCCGGAAGGTCGGCCGTGGGTCAGCGCTCTTCGACGGCCCAGGCCGCGATGCGGTTGTGGACGAGGTCCATCTGGTCCCAGGCCCGGCGGCAGATCGCCACGAGCCGGGGGATCTCCGCGGGAGGCATCGTGGCCAGCCGGTGGCGTCCGAGCTCCCGGTGCTCGTCGTCGGCGACGGCGTACGGTGCGAAGAAGTGGTCGCCTGCGGCGCTCCGGCCATGCTCGGCGGAGGCGGAGGCGGAGGCGGAGGCGGAGGCGGAGGCGGAGGCGGAGGCGTCCCGGCCGTACACGGCGGAGGCGGCCCCTCCGAACAGGTGGCCGCTGGTCTCGGCGACCATGTGGACCAGGACGATCTTCTGAGCCTCGTCCAGCTGGTACATCTGGGCGACGAACCAGGTGCAGGCCGCGTCCAGCACGGCGTCGTCGACCTCGTCGAGGACGCCGTAACGGTCGCGCAGCAGCCGGTCGTGGCCGTACGCCTCTCGCAGGTGCGCCTCGTACTCCTCGCGCAGGACGGGATCGACGCACACGGCCTGGCGGGCGAGCAGCATCCGCTGGAAGTGGCGCGACCACACGTGCAGCGCCGCGAGGAAACGGGCGCGCGTCCGTGGATCCTCCCGCAGCCGGCCGGTGCGCAGCAGCCCGAACAGGTCGTTGCCGGTGTGCCGCTCGGCGAGGGAGGCGTTGATCTCCTCCAGCTCGGCGAGGGACGCCGGCACGGCTGAGCCGTACTGGGCCGCTTCCACGGCCTCGTCCAGGGTGTCGTCCACGGCCTCGTCCAGGGCGTCGTTCAAGGCCTCGTTCAAGGCGTCGGCGCCGAACGACACCCGGGGCGCCAACTCGTCCTCGTACAGGCCGGCGCCCTCGAACTGCACGGAAAGGCCGTGGAACTCCTGGCCCGGCGCGGTGCGGAACCCGTGCGCGGACCCGGCGGGCACGCACACCACGTCGCCTTCGGAGAGCGGCCGTTCCCGCTCTCCCAGCAGCCGCGCCGAGCCCCGGCAGACGATGATCATCAAACTCGTCGGGTGGCTGTGCACGGCCATCTCCTCGCCGTCGCGGAGCCGTACCCACGCCAGGGACGGCCGTCCGGAGTCGGGCAGGAACGCCGACAGGACGGGATGGCGCCGGAAGTCGCGCTGCTGCCCGATCCGGTGCGTCTCCCCGTCGACCACGACCGAGGTGATCGGCCGGATCTGGGCGCGTGCGACGGTGGTCACGGATGTGACGGCGTCCGCTGTCGCCAGTGTCGTCATGACGTGCCTACCCTTTCGTCTATGTGGACGCCGTTCTCGGCGAGGACGGCGAGCAGCCGGTCGTTGCCGGCCGGTTCCCCGACCGGGACGCGCAGGTGGCCGCGTCACCCCATCGGGTCGGCCCGCTCGCCGGACGCTCCGTACGTACGGCCACGAACCCCGCCGGGTCGCCACTTTGCGCGCTCATGAACATACATTGAGTGACTGTCGGTGGAGTGTGATCGCGCGCTAAAGGCAGGAACCCCCGGACGCGGGCCGCTCGGCGCCCGCGTTTATCCTTCGCTCCGTGATCACCACAGATGAGGAACTGGCCCTCGCCGCGGCTGAGGCGGGCGCGGCCGTTGTCCGCGCCATGTACGGTTCGTCACCGGTACGCGTGCAGAAGGCCGCCGGCGACTTCGCCACGGCCGCCGACATCGAGGCGGAGAAGGCGATCCTCGACGTCATCCGGGCCGCCCGGCCGGGCGACGCCGTGACCGGCGAGGAGAGCGGTCGTACGGGGTCGGCCGGGACGGGGCGGATGTGGCTGGTCGACCCCCTGTGCGGCACGCTCAACTACGCCGCGCGGAACATGCTGGTCGCGGTGAACGTCGCCCTGCGCGTGGGCTCGGACGTCACCGCGGCGGCCTCCGCAGACCCGTTCGCCGACGAGGTGTTCTGGACGGACGGCGACCGCGCGTACGTCCGCCGCGACGGTGTGGACGAGAGGCTCGCGCCGTCATCCGATTCCCGGCTGGTGGACGTCAACCTCGATCCGCCGTTCCCGAACGCGCCGGGTTTCCAGGCGGCCCGCCTGCTCTCCGACCCGCGGTTCGGCGAGCGGTTCCGCCCGCGCGTCGTCTCCACCACTCTGGCGGTGGCCTGGGTCGCCGCCGGTCGGCGCGCCGCGTACGTCACCGACGGCCATCTGCGGGACAGCGTCCACTTCGCGAGCGGGATCGCGCTGTGCCAGGCCGCCGGATGCGTGGTGACCGATCTGCGCGGCGAGCCGCCGCACACCGGAGCGGGCGGGCTCGTCGCGGCGGCCGACCGGGAGACGCACGCCGCGCTGCTGGAACTCATCCGCGACCAGCGGTCACCTGATCGGTAGGCTCACCGGCCGGTGCCGGACGGCGCGCTCATCGTTCGTCGCGGTGCGCGGGCAACGGGAACGTATGGCTCTCGCCGCGCCGTAGCCGCACGTGGCGGCCGGTCACGGCGACGTCCACGGTGGGCGGCCCGTCGTCGGCCCGGGTGATCCGCACCTGGTCGGGGCCGGCCTCGATCGCCAGTTCCGCGCCGCGATAGCGCAGGCACAGTGACAGCGTGGTGAGCCGCGCGGGCAGCACGGGGTTCAGGTGCAGGCCGTCGGGCCGGGGTTCGAGGTCGAGGTAGCAGCGCTCGACCAGGTCCAGCGTCCCCGCCATCGCTCCCAGGTGGATGCCCTCGGCGGTGGTCCCACCTTGGACGTCGTTCAGGTCGCCGGTGAGGGTCTCGGTGAAGAACCGCCACGATCCGGCGCGGTCGGCACGGGCCAGCACCCAGGCGTGGACCACCGCGCTCAGGGTGGAGCCGTGGCTGGTGCGCGCGAGGTAGTGGCGCACCGTGCGGCGGACCATGTCCGGGGCGACCGGATAGCCCAGCCGCTCCAGGATCCGCCGCAGCTCCCCGGCCGTGAGCAGGTAGAAGAGCATGAGCACGTCGGCCTGCTTGGAGGCTTGGTAGCGGTTGGTGCTGTCCCCCTCCGCGTTCAGCGCCCGGTCCAGCCGCCGCACGCCCGCGTGGCGTTCCCAGTCCAGCTCGGCCAGCTTCTCGTAGCCGCTGAACTGGCTGATGACGCCGTCGGGCAGGAAGTCCACCCGCATCCGGCGGGTGATCTCCTCCCAGCGCTCCGTCTCGGCGTCCGCCAGGTCGAGGCGGCGGCGCAGCTCCTCCCGCGCGCGGCGGGGTAGCAGATCGAGCGCCTGCCGGGCGCGCAGCAGCAGCCACACCGTCATGATGTTGGTGTACGCGTTGTTGTCCAGCCCGGGGGAGGCCGCGCCCGGGTAGCCGTCGTGGTACTCGTCCGGCCCCATCACCCCGTGGATCTCGTACCGGGCGGACACGGGGTCGAGCCGGACCAGGGACGCGAAGAAACGGGCGGTCTCCACCAGCAGGCGGGCGCCCGTGCCGGTCAGGAACTCCATGTCGCCGGTGATCGCGTAGTGCAGCCAGGCGTTGTAGCCGACGGCCAGCCCCACGTGGCGCTGGAGCCGCGAGTTGTCCGGGTTCCACCGCCCGGAGCGGGGGTTGAGGTGGAGGCGCTGGGTCTCGTCCCGTCCGTCGCTGCCGCTCTGCCAGGGGAACATCGCCCCGCGCAGGCCCAGCGCGCGGGCGGCCGCCCGCGCCTCCGGCAGCCGCCGCAGCCGGTAGCGCAGCAGGCTTTGGACGATCTCCGGGAAGCGCAGGCTGAGCCACGGCAGCACGAACAGCTCGTCCCAGAAGACGTGCCCCCGGTAGGACTCGCCGTGCAGGCCGCGCGCGGGCACGCCGACGTCGAGGTCGGCGGTGTGGGGGGAGAGCGTCTGCAGCAGGTGGAAGGTGTTCAACCGGATGTCCCGCTGGATGTGGGCGTCGGACACCTCCAGCCGGGCCCGCCCCCACAGCCCGCGCCAGGCGGTCGCGTGCCGTTTCAGCAGCGTGGCGAAGCCCGGCGCGCGGCGGGCCGACCGTACCGCGCCGGACCAGGCGTCCGCGATGGCGTGGTCGCGGGACGTCACCAGCGAGACGGTCTTGGTGACGGTCACCGGCCGGCCCCGTTCCAGCGCCAGGACCCGCGTCTCGGTGACGCGGTCGTCACCCTGTGCGATCTCCGGCTGTCCTGCGCACTCCCGCGGAGTGACGCGCAGGCGCGCGGCGAGGACGACCTCCACGCCCGAGGAGCGGGTCCGCGCGCGCAGCCAGGTCAGCGCGCCCTCGATCCCCGTCGCGTGGCCGGTCAGGTGGTCGCCGCGCAGGTCGCGGTACCGCGGCACGCCGCCGTTGACGACCCTGCCGTCCAGCGCGGACGCCACGCGCAGCGGGCCGGACCAGTCCTCCGCCGTGAAGGTCGTCTCCAGCGCGGCCACGAAGGGGTCGGCCATGGAGACGAGGCGGCGCTGCCGCACCGCGGTGACGCGGCCGGCGGCGTCGCGGAAGCGGAGCCGCCGGTGCAGGACGCCGTGCCACAGGTCCAGCTCCTGCCGGTAGTCGAGCAGGTCGGCCGAGCGCGGGGAGAACCAGTCGCCGTCCGGGGTGGCGAAGGTCAGCGGCAGCCAGTTCGGCAGGTTCACCATGTCCTCGTTGGTCACCTGGTGACCGGCGACGGAGGAGGTGAGCCGGTCGTAGCAGCCCGCGACGTAGGTGCCCGGATAGTGGACGCCGTCGGCCACCGACTCCGGCGCCGCGCCCCGGGTGGCGAAGCGGCCGTTACCCAGCGTGCACAGAGCCTCCCGGCGCCCCTCCTGGTCCGGGTCGAACCCCACGTACACCAGGGACCACGGATTCACCTCCGTTTTCACCGGTGCTCCTTCCCGTACGGCCGGGCGACCCCGCCGAGTCCGCCCGCCGGCGCGGGACGGCGTAACGTCGGAAGTGTCATCCGAACATGATCGAGACGTGGGGCGATCGCCATGCTCGTCGCGGAGATGATGACGACCCCGGTGGTGTCGGTACCTCGCACGTGGAGTGTGAAACAGGCCGTCCGCCTGCTCTACGAACAGGACATCACGGCCGCGCCCGTGGTGGACGAGCGGGGGCGGATGGTCGGGATCGTCAGTGAGATGGACCTGCTGCGCGCGGAGTTCGAGGCGGACCCCGGGGCCTACCGCCGTCCGGCCGCCGGGCCGGGCTCGCGGCCGTCCGTGGGCGTCACGGACGTCATGACGACCGCCGTACGCGTGGTCCAGGAGGGCGCCGACATCCTCGACCTCGCGAAACTGATGATCACGATGGGCGTGAAGAGCGTGCCGGTGCTGCGCGGCGACGACCTGGTGGGCATCGCCAGCCGCCGCGACCTGATGGGGGTCCTGGCCGAGGGAGACGAGCGGATCCGCGACGACGTCCTCGCCGCGCTGCGCGACTCCACCGAGACGGCGGGGTGGCGGGTGGCCGTGCACGACGGGCTCGTGGAGCTGTCCGGCGGCGGCGCGGACGAGCGCTCGGCGCGGATCGCCGAGCTCATCGCCGGTACCGTGCCGGGCGTCGCCGGCGTCACGCTCACCCGGTGATCCGCACCGGCGCGGCCGGCGGGGGCCGCGACATGCCCCCGCCGGCCGGAGTTCAGCCGCGGATCCGCTCGGCCGGCCTGCCCGCGAGGGCGGCACGGGCGGGGAGCAGGGTCGCGGCGAAGGCCAGGCCCAGCGTGGCGGCCACCATCGCGGCCAGCACCACCGGCCGCACGTGCGGGACCGCCGAGCCGGTCACCCCGTAGCTGACCGCCGCCAGCGTGGGCACCGCGATCGCCATGCCGACGATCAGCGCGACGCCGCCGACGAGCAGCGCCTCCCAGCGGACCACGCCGAGCACCTGGCGGCGGGTGCCGCCGACCAGGCGGAGCAGCGCGAACTCCCGCACCCGCCCGGCGGTCGCCATGACCAGCGTGTTGACCACCGAGATGGCGAGGAACACGATGATCATGCCGAGCGCGAGCAGGTTGACCCAGTCGTTCAGCTCCGCCGCCGCGTCCCGGTCGGCCTGGGCGCCCGCGCGGTCCGTCACCGTCAGCGCGGGGCTCACCGCGGCGAGGCGGTCCCGGGTCGATCCGTCGCCCACGACGAGGAGCCGGTCGGCCATGCCGGAGGCGGTGTGGGCGCGCGTCAGGTCGTACGGCAGGGCCACGTCGCCGAAGCCGAGCCCTCTGTCGTAGACGGCCACGACCGTCGGTGTGATCGGCGTGCCGTCGCCCAGGCGCAGCCGCACCGTGTCGCCGACCGACGCGCCGAAGGATCCCGCGGCGAGCGTGCTCAAGGCAACGGTGTTCCCGGCGTTCCCGCGCAGCCGGTCCAGCGATCCGGCCCGGACGTCCAGGTCGAGCCCGTGCGCCGGGACGGTGAGCCCGAGCGCGCGGTACGGGCGCAGCGTGCGCTCGCCCAGCTCGTGGAAGTCGCCGATCACCCGGGTGTCGATCACCTCGGTCACCCCGGCGACCCCGGGGAGCGCTCGTACGGCGCGGGCGATGTCCGCCGGCACCCCCGGCCCGGCCGAGCCCACCACGTAGTCGGCCCGCATGCCCTCGGCGGCCTGCCGCACGGTCGCGTGGCCGATCGTCGACTGGGTGAAGACGATGGTGCCGGCGAACGCGAGCATCAGGGTGAGCGGGCTGACCACGGCGGCCAGCCTCCTGGCCCCGGTACGGGTGTTCGCGACGGCGAGGTAGCCGCCCACCCGCGACGCCCGGCCGAGCGCGCCGCCCACCAGCGCGACGGCGATCCGGACCAGCCACGGCCCCAGCAGCGCGGCGCCCACGGTGAGGAAGATCACGATGCCGCCCGCGCTCATCGCCGCCGTCTCGCCCGCCACGGACATCGCGACGACGCACAGGGCCGAGCCCAGGGCCAGGAAGACCAGCCCGGTGACGGTGCGGGCGCGGCCCAGCGCGCGGGGCTCGGCCGCCGCCTCGCCCAGCGCCTCGGTCGGGCGGATCCGGGTGGCCCTCCGCACGGCCCCGCGGGCCGAAAGCCAGGCCGTGGCCGTCCCCAGCGCCACGGCGATCAGCATCGGCACCGGTCCGAGCGTGAGCGGGAAGACGTCCGGGACCATCCCCTTGGAGACGAGCTCGCCGAACATCCACCGGCCCACGGCGACGCCCAGCGGCACGCCGGCCGCGCTCGCCACCGCGCCGATCAGCAGCGCCTCCTTGCCGATCATCGACCGGATCTGTGCGGGGGTGGCGCCGATCGCCCGCAGCAACGCGAGCTCGCGTCCGCGCTGGCCCAGGGCGAGCCCGAACGTGCCGGCGACCACGAAGGCCGCCACCATGATCGAGATGCCGGCGAGGCTGCCGCTGAGCATGACGAGCGTCTCCCTGGCCGCCGAGGCCCGCGGCTCCTCGGCGAACCCGCGCTCGTCGCCCACGTACGTCACCGGACCGGACGCGGCCGGCGCGTCGCCGCCCTTCGGGCCGTCCTTCAGGCCGTTCTTCAGATCGAGGGAGACGCGGGCCGTCGTGTTCTTCGACGTCGGCAGCGCGGCGTCGATCCGGTCCTTCAGACGTTCGGGATCGCCGGAACCGAACACCCCGAACGCGGATACCCGGTCCCGATGGCCGAACAGCTCGGCCGCCCGCGGCGCGGAGAAGAAGACCGCCGGCTGCCGGGAGCCACCGGCACCGGCGACGCCGGCCACCGTGTAGGCGCGCAGGCCGTCCCGGCCCAGCACGCGCGCCGTCGCGCCGACCTTCAGCCGGGCCGCGTCCGCCAGGGCGGCGTCGAGGACGACCTCGTCGGGAGAGGCGGGCGCGCGTCCGGCGCGCAGCGTGTACGGCGTGAGCCGCGCGGACTCCCACGCGTGGCCGTAGGCGCGGCCGTGGACGGCGCGGCCGGCCGCGTCCAGCAGCCCGACGGGGAAGGTCAGCTCGGGCACGACGTTCCGTACGCCGGGCACCTTCGCGAGGTCGCCGGCCAGCGAGGCCGGGATCGTCGCGGGCTCCTCCAGCGGCATGCTCTCGGTCATCTCGGCCGGGCCGTCGTCCCTCTTGAGTATCGAGGTCGACTGCGGCCCGGCCACCACGACGGGGGCGGCGCCGTACCGCTCCGGCCGGATCTGGGCGCGCAGGCCGGTCTCCATGAGCACCCCGCACGCGGTGACCAGGACGGCGGCGAACAGCAGGGCGAGGACGGAGCCGACCAGCGACGGCAGGCGGCCGCGCATGGTGGCGAAGGCGAGGCCGAGCATCACGCGGCCGCCATCGACCGGCCGAGGTCGGACATCCGCCGCGCGATGGCGTCGGCGGTGCCGGAGCGGACGGTGTCCACGATGACGCCGTCCGCCAGGAAGAGCACCTGGTCGGCGTAGGCCGCCGCCACCGGGTCATGGGTCACCATCACCACGGTCTGGCCCATGGCGTCCACGACCTGGCGCAGGAGGCCGAGCACCTCGGCGGCCGTCGTGGTGTCGAGGGCGCCGGTCGGCTCGTCGGCGAAGACCACCTCGGGCCGGGTCACGAGCGCGCGGGCGAGCGCCACCCGCTGCTGCTGGCCGCCCGAGAGCTGGGACGGCCGGTGCGTGACGCGGTCGCCGAGCCCGACCCGCCGGACGATCTCGTCCAGCCAGGCCCGGTCGGCCCGTCCTCCGGCCAGCCGGAGCGGCAGCGTGATGTTGTCGGCGACGCTGAGCGAGGGGATCAGGTTGAACGCCTGGAAGACGAAGCCCGCCTTCTCCCGCCGCAGCTCGGTCAGCCGGGTCTCGTTCATCCGCGACAGCTCCACGTCGCCCAGGTGGACCGTGCCCGACGTCGGCGTGTCCAGCCCGGCCGCGCAGTGCAGGAACGTGCTCTTGCCCGACCCCGACGGCCCCATAACGGCGATGAACCCGCCCCTGGGCAGCCCGACCGTCACCCCGCGCAGGGCGTGCACCTGGTGCGCTCCCCGTCGGTACGTCTTCGTCACCGCATTCATGCGAATGGCTGGCGATGCCACCTGAATCCCCCGTGTGTCCCGATTTCTGATTACCGGGGTCAACCGTATGGACCAGGGGGTTTCCGGCGGGAGAAGGCGTTCCGCCGTCTCGGTGGTAGGGCTGCCCCTACTGTCTGTCGGCCTGTCTGTCGGCGTCCGCCGCGTCGGGGCGGACCGCCAGCAGCTCCGCCGAGTCGGTGAGGCTGAGCTTCCTGCGTACGCGCTCGTAGAACGTGGTCAGGCCGAGCCGTACGACATGAGCGGCGGCGGGCCGGGGACGGATGCCGATGCGGTCGCCGGGCTCGACGTAGCCCGCCACGTTCCCGTCCACCTCGACGGCGAGCCGCCCGCTGGTCGGAAGCACGGCCAGCTCGACGGTGTCCCGCAGCGACAGCACCACCCCGCGGTTGTGCGCGGAGTGCGGGGCGGCCGGGGTCACGAGCAGGGCCTCGACCTCGGGGTTCACGATCGGGCCCCCGGCCGAGAAGCTGTAGGCGGTGGACCCGGTCGTGGTGGCGACAATGACGGCGTCGCCCGCGTAGCCGATGAACGGCCGGCCGTCCACGCGCACCGCGACGACGGCGGTCCTGCACCCGGGGACGCGGACCACCGCGACGTCGTTGAAGGCGGTGACGACCCGGGAGCCGAGGACGGCGTCCACGGCCAGCCGGGGCTCGATCGTGAAGCGCCCGGCGTCGATGGCCGACAGCGCGCCGTGCAGGTCGGGCACGTCGACCTCGGCCAGGAACCCGAGCTTGCCCACGTTCACGCCGAGGACGGGGGCGCACTGCCGGTCGGCCAGTCGCATCGTTCTCAGCATGGTGCCGTCACCGCCGAGGCTGACCAGGAGCTCCGACCGCGGGCCGAGCTCCTCGGGCGGCACCGGGATCACCGCGTGGTCGAGCCGCTGAACCTCGTCCTGGATGCCGAGGACCAGCGCGTCCCGGCGAGCGGCCCACTCCAGGATCGCGACGACCGCCCCGGCGCAGTCGCGCTGAGGGTGCAGAACCAAGCCGACAGTGCGCATGACGGCAAGCCTCCGTGCTCCGGCCCGGGGACGCGGGCGCCGTCGCGCGCTGGGGCCGCCGCCCGCAGGCCCTACTCCCGCGGCGGCGTTCGCTCATCACTGTGGGAGCGGTGCCGCCACACCCGCCGCCTCCGAAGCCCCCGCCGAACCGGAATCCGATTTATCCCAGAAAAGACATTCTAATGATGAGAAGTTCGATCTCTGGAGGCGGCCCATGGGCCGGCCTCGCCTCCCACCGACCTGCGCGGCGTCGACACCCTCGCCTGACCGGAGCCGGCGTCGTGGACCGGCCGATCGTCAGTGCGGCCGGCGGAGTCCCGCGATGAGGATCTCGACCAGTCGACGCGCGTCGTAGCGGGGGTCGCTGTCCGCGCCTATGCAGAGGTTCCCCACGCCTCGCATGAGCTCGTAGGCCTCCAGGTCGGGTCGGATCTCGCCGGAACCGGCCGCGGCGTCGAGCAGCTCGGTGCACACGGGCACGAGGCGGTCGAGAAAGTAGGCGTGCAGCGCGTCGAAGCCGGCGTCGTCGGACCGCAGCGCGGCGGCGAGTCCGTGCTTGGTGACCAGGAAGTCGACGAAGAGGTCGATCCATCGCCCCAGTGCGGCGTAAGGAGTCGCGCTGGTCGCCAGCAGCGCCGGACCGGCCTCGGCGCAGGCCTCGACCTGGTGCCGGTAGACCGCGATGATGAGATCCGCTCGCGTCGGGAAGTGGCGGTAGATCGTGGCCGTCCCGACGCCGGCCCTGGCCGCGATGTCGCGTACCGGCGCTTCCACGCCCGATGTCACGAAGATCGCGGCGGCCGCGTCGAGCAGAGTCTCCTTGTTGCGCCGGGCGTCCGCCCGTTTGGGCCGGGCCGCGTGCCCCGCGCCACGGTCGCCGTCGTTCATCGCGCCGTTCCCTCCACAATCGGGATTGCTAAACGGGACAACGTTCCGTATCTTCAAACGGGACATGGTTCCGGTTGCTCATGATGCCAGAGCAGGGGACCGGCGGCCAAGCCGCGCGTCGCCACCACACTTCACCCGCAACGGAGGAGACAGTCATGCAGTACCGCACCTTGGGCCGCACCGGTGTGCAGGTCAGCTCCCTCGCGCTCGGCGCGATGAACTTCGGCGCGATCGGGCGCACCACCCAGGACGAGGCCACCGCCATCGTCGACGCCGCCCTCGAGGCCGGGATCAACCTCATCGACACCGCCGACATGTACGGCGGCGGCGGGTCGGAGGAGATGGTCGGCAAGGCCATCGCCGGTCGCCGCGACGACATCGTGCTGGCCACGAAGGCGAACATGCCCATGGGCGACGAGCGCAACCATCAGGGCAGTTCGCGCCGCTGGCTGGTCACCGCGCTGGACGACAGCCTGCGCCGCCTCGGCGTGGACCACGTCGATCTCTACCAGATCCACCGGTGGGACCCGAGCACCAGCGACGAGGAGACGTTGTCGGCGCTGACCGACCTGCAGCGCGCGGGAAAGATCCGCTACTTCGGCTCCTCGACCTTCCCCGCGTACCGCATCGTGCAGGCGCAGTGGGCCGCCCGCGAGCATCGCCTGAGCCGGTACGTCACCGAACAGCCCAGCTACTCGATCCTGCAGCGCGGGATCGAGAGCCACGTACTGCCCGTGGCCGAGGAGTACGGGCTCGGCGTGCTGGTGTGGAGCCCGTTGGCCTCGGGCTGGCTGTCGGGAGCGATCCGTGCGGGCCGGGAGATCGCCACCCACCGCTCGACGTTCATGCCGCAACGCTTCGACACCGCCATCCCGTCCAACCGGGCCAGGCTCGACGCCGTCGAGCGGTTGGCCGGCGTCGCCGACGAGGCCGGCCTGACGATGATCCAGCTCGCGCTCGGATTCGTGACCGCGCATCCCGCCGTGACCGGCGCGATCATCGGTCCCCGCACGCTGGATCACCTGCACGCGCAACTCGCGGCCGCCGACACCGTGCTCTCCGCCGACGTGCTCGACGCGATCGACGCGATCGTCGCCCCCGGCACCGACCTCGCCGCACACGAGAAGTTCGACACTCCGCCCGCGCTGCTCGACCCGTCACTGCGGCGTCGCTGACCGCGGACAGCCTTCACATCCTCTCCCGCGGCTTCCGAGTCCACGGAGTCGCGGGGGGAGGGAGGCGCGTCAGTCTTTGAGATCACCGAGCCAGCGCAGGGCGCTCAGCCCGGGCATGAAGCAGTACTCGCCGCCGCGCGTGACGACGAACCGTGGCAGCGCGCGCAGCCGCCGTCGTACCGGCCGCCGGGGGATCGTGAACTCACCGGCGCCGTCGCCGGCTCCGACTACCGGGTCTCTGGCGTCCCCGGCGCCGAAGAAGACGCCGTCGTTCATCCATTGGGACTGGACGAACTCGAACTGCCGCCCGAGGTGTGCTCCGATGAAGGTGAACATCAGCCCGCGGTCGGCCCCGTCGTCCTCCAGGACCCCCTCGGGCAGCGGCGGGCCGTACACGGTGCCGCGCCTGATCATCCGGTGCAGCCGCGGCGCCCCCGCGACCGCGGCGTCCCGCGGGTTGGCCCGGCGGATGTGGCAGCCGGGAGGGGTCGTGAATCCCGCCGGATCGTCCCGCTCGAAGAGGAAACGGTTGTTGCGGTGTGGGTCGGCGCCGAGGACGGGGTCGTCACGCAGCGGGCTGAGCGCCAGCGGAGCGCCGCTGCGCCAGCGTCCCATGATCTTGGCCGCGAGCAGTTCCTCGTCGTCGGGACCGGTGGAGTTGTCCTTCAGATAGCGCCGGAACGCGGCGACCCGCTGGTGGAGTTTGCGGAAGGCCACGTAGGCGCCGTTGCGTCCCAGCACCTCAGGTTGCGGGCTCTGGACGCCGCCGAGCTCGTCGCGGTAGCCCAGCACGAACTCTCCGGCCTTGAGCGGCGCTTCCAAGGGGTTCGACCCGGCGATTCCGCTGCCTTCGACGGCCGGGTGGCTGATGCCGTCACGGTAGCCGAAGGGCTCGGTCTCGGCCGGCAGCGCGTAGCAGTCCTGCCGCCAGATCGGGACCACACCGGGCAGGTGCCGGAACGCCGGGCGGGCGCGATCGACGGCCGATTCGAGCTGGGCGCGGTCCGGTGCGAGCGCCACCAGCACCACGTGGACGTCGGGCGTGCCCAGCGGCGGTTCCCAGTTCGCGGGGCCGCTCTCGCCGGTGTCGCCCAGCGCGTTCGCCCGTGCGGCCATTCCCTGCCGGAACTCCCAGGCGAACGTGTCCAATGACTCCTGCGGCACGCCCAGCGCCCTGAGGCCGGGGCAGGTGAGCGCGATGCTCACCCACGTCTCGCCCACGGGACTCATCGAGTCGGTGGCCGCGGTCACCACCTCGCTCGCGCGCCGCATCAGCTCCCGTCCGTGCGCGCGGTCGTCGATGCGGAACAGGATGTATGTCGCCGCGTACGGGGTCGGCCGAGGGCTGAGAACCCCGCGCTGGATGTCGTCGAGTTCGAGCGCGGCCTGGGTTTGTTCGGTCACGGACAACCTCCTCCCCGCGGCACTACTTGGACGAGACGATGTTTCTCCAGAAGTTGCGCAGGCTCTCGTCTCCGCCGAACAACGAGCTGAAGATCGTGGAGTCCGCCAGGAGTATGTCGCCGCCCCGCGCGCCGGTCGGGGGCATCCACAGGAACATGTTGAACTCGGTGTTCCCGGCCTCCGTGAACGGGTGCGGCTTGGACAGGTCGATCGGCTGCCTGCCCAGCACGTGGACGGCGTCCGGGTCGTCCGTCGTCACGGCGTAGTGCGGCAGGTGCAGGTGGAAGTTGAAGGTCGTCACCCCGTCCAGCCACCCCTTGGTGTCCAGATCCCTCGTGACGGACAACGGGGCGATCTTGCCCGGTCCCTGTGCCGCGGGACGCAGCCCGTAGCGGTTCTCCACCGGCACTCCGAGCCCCCGCATCAAGGAGCGGGTGTACTCGCCGAACCGCTGCTGGCGGGGGACCAGGAGGTCGCCGTGATGGTGGTACTCCATATCGCGCACGGCGAGGTCGTCCGAGGCCCCGACATCGTGGTGTGGCCCCAGGACCAGGCAGGTTCCCTCTCGGCCGACGAACTGCCGCAGCGCCTCGATCTCCTCGGGCGCGGCCTCCTGTCCGGTGATCATGTGGTCCAGGCCGAACACGAACAGGGTGTCGGTGTCCGCCAGCACCCGCTCGTCGAGCGGGGTCCGGAAGCCGGCCTGATCGATCCGCTGGTACACGGGCACCGGGTGTCCGGTGGTCTCCAGGACGAACTGCTGGAACGGCACCCAGGCCCAGAAGAACAGCTCCAGCGTCCCGGCGATGCCCTGCTGGAACCGCATCGGGTCGGACCACTTCGGGTCCTCGTACGCGGGCCAGGCCACGCGCCGGACCTCGGTCATCGTGGAGAACCGGTTGTCGAGCTCGGCCGGGTTCCGGCCGGCCTCGGCCGGGTAGCTCCATGCGACGTAGATGCTCACGCGTCGGCGTCCGGGGGTGTACTCGCGCGGCACATGGTTCTGGTTGTAGGTACGTGCGGTCCTGAACTCACTCATCACGTCTCCATCGACGGCGCGGCGGGCGGGCGGGTGGCCCGGCCTCACTGCAGTTGGTCGAGCATCTCCGAGAGGGCGCTCTTGATCCGCAGCGCTTTCTTGATCTCGTCCGAGGTCACGTACGGATACTCTCCGTACTCGATGAAGCTCGGGCACTGGTGCTCGCGGACGAACCTGACGAACGCCTCGGGGTTCGTCCGCCAGTCCTCGGGGAACCCTTCGAGATTCTCGAAGGCGGTGCTCACACCCGACCTGGTGAACAGCGCGATGGCGTCCTCGGTGTACTTGTCGAAGTCGGTGTCGAAGATGCCCTGGTACATGAAACGGGTGTCGTCGTCGAAGAGCACCCAGCGCAGGTAGTGCAGTTTGAGTGGCGCGAGAAGGTACGGATCGTCTTCCAGAGCCTTCGCCAGCGTGTGGCCGTAGTTGCGGATCGCCTCTGCTCGGCCGGGCTTGACCGTGGCGATGACGGTGAACCCATAGCAGGCCGGGGTCCGCGGAAAGACGGGACCGTATTTCCCCTGCTCGAGATGGTCGGTTTCCTTGGGGATGACGACTGCCTGTGGCTTGATCTCCATGCTTCTCCCTCCGTCACCAGCCAGTGGGGGGAACGCGCCAGAGCAGCTAACCGGACAATACCCCCAGGTAGGGATAAGCGTGAGATAAGTCCGCGCTCGCACGGTCCGGCCGTCCGGGTACGACGCCGACAGCCTCGCCCTGTTCGCGGCGCGGCCGGTGGCTGGCGGAGACCTCGGCGGCTGATCGCCGTGCGGGCTCCTTACGGCGCGGGCGGCAACCGGTGCTCAAGTGCTCTGCAATCGGGTGGGCGTTCACTGCGTGCGCAAGCCCGGGAGGCACCGCCAAGCGCCGGACCGGGACGTGCCCGTTATCTCAGGAGATCTGATGAAGCGCACCGCGCTCGGTCCGACCGCCGCCACGCACCCTGTCACGCCCGCGTCGAAGCGGCGTGTCCTGTCCGGACTCGCTCTCGTCCCCGTCGTGCTGGCCCCCCTGCTGCTCGCGCCCGACGCCGTGCTCGCCCGCACCGCCCCGGCCACCGGAGTCGGGGGAGCCGGTGCGGTCGGCACGGCCGGCGGATCCACGAGCGCGGCGCCGAAGCCGCTCGAGGGGGTCGCCGTCTACGTGAACTACGACGCCAAGGGCTATCCGGTCACCCGCTACGAGCCGGGCAGCGGGTTCGTCAAGCTGGGCCGCGTGCCGGGCATCACCTTCCAGTTCGCCGCCTCGCCCGACGGCACGAAGTTCGCCTGGATCACGCTGGACGGCCGGCTCCACGTGGGCGACGGGAGCACGGAGAAGGTCGTGGCGAAGGGCGCGGCCGCCGGGTTCCCCTGCCTCACGCCGGTCTGGTCTCCCGACTCCACCCAGATCGCCTACATCCCCAAGAGCAACGCCGACAAGTCGCCGCTCATGGTGGTCAACGCGGACGGCACGGGCGCGCGCAAGGTCGGGAGGACTCTGGGCGTCTGCCACCTCGCCTGGTCCGCCGACGGACGCCACCTCGCCGGATATGCCGGGACGACGGACGGCGTCTACGTGTTCGACATGCAGAGCGGGACCTCCGTCCGGGCCAGGGGCATCAAGCTGGCCAACCACGTGCAGAGCCTGTCGCCGGACGGCAGGAAGGTCGTGCTGCGCACGCTGTCGCCGGAGGAGCCCGGGGGTGACGGGGTGTGGCCGGAGAAGTTCTGGACGACGGTCGTCGACACCGTCACCGGCAAGAAGGTGCCCATCTCGGTGAAGGGCCTGAAGAGCGGCGCGTACTACCTCGCCGACGGCCGCCTGGTGGTCCGCGTCGCCGGCCGAACACACAACACCCTGGTCGTGCTCGACTCGTCCGGCAAGGAACTGCAGCGGCTCGCCGAGCCGGCGCAGGCGCGCGACCAGGGCATCCTCCAGATCGTCCGATGACCCGCACCGCCGGTACGGCCCCCGGCGGCTAACAGCTGGACGCCGACGCGCTGCGAGCGGCCGGCGCGGCTCGGCCGCATGCACGGCGAACGGTGCGGCGAGCAACCCGCCGGCCAGGCCCATGACAGAGATCAGGTATGCAGAGCCCAGCCGGTCGCGGGCAGGTCGGTACCGAGCTCGTGGCGTTGATCAATGCCGAGCCCCTTCCCGACGATCCTCCTGCCTCTTCACCCAGCGGGGCGTCCGCTCCACGCCGACTGGAACGTCCGCGTCAACCCAAGTACCGGGAGTTCCGGCACGCTGACTTCCAACGCCTGCCGCCCGGGCGCGTGGAGCGCTGGCGCGTGCAGTTCGGGCATGTGAATGCCCGGCCCCAGCGCGGTTCGCACGGCCCGGTCCCGGCTGAGACTGCCCAATGAGCACGTGGACCGCCAAGCCGTCGTGTGGAGCCCTGGGGTGTGGAGTTCGGGCATGCTGCCGGGCCGGCCCGTGGGCGGGGCCGGATCACCGGGTGGCCGTCGCGATCATTGCCCCGATCCCCCGATCCCCCGATCCCCCGATCCCCGATCGTGGCTCGCGGCTCGCGGCTGGCGGGTCACGGATCGCGGGTCACGGATCGCGGTGGTGGGTCACGGCTCGCCGATCTCCAGTCCTCGTTCGCGGGTCGCCGTTCGCGGGTCGCGGGATGGCTGTTCAGTGGCCGTTGGTTACTGTCTGTCGGTCCAGCGTCTGGGGCGGAGCTTGGAATACCGGTAGAACCGCATCGACACGGTCCCATCCCCTTCATCGATCACCTCTACCCGATCCGGGCGACGGGACTTCCACTTGTTGTCCGCCGCGCACAACGGCGCCAGGTTGTCCAAATCGGTGCGGCCGGTCGGGTACCAGGGCTCGATGTGGTCGACCTCGGCCAGGTAAGCGGGGACGTCACACCCTTCGCGGCAGCAGGTCCGGTACGTGGCCAGGATCGCTTCCCGCTGGTCGGCCGAGGCCAGCCGGCGCGCCCGCCCGAAGTCCTTCATGATCCCGTCCGCGTCGCGGAGCACCCGCCGTAGTTCGGCGGTGTAGGCCATCCGCCGCGCGTCCTGGGCGGGGATCGGGGTGCCGTCCTCCAGAAAGGCCGGCTCCTCCGATTGTCCGGTCAACGTCTGCTCGGTCACCGTCACGTGCATCACGGTGCGCCTGCCGCCCTGCGACAGGCGGATGGCGAGGGCGTCGGCCATACGGCGGCCGTGGTTGCGCAGGTCGGTGCTGTCGGTCTTCACCGCCAAAGGTTCCAGCCAGGTCTTCAGCTGCATCTTCAACTCCGGGTCGAGCAGCCCGCTGACGCGGCCCATCCCATCGGCGGTGTCGGAGATCGTCAGGTGCTGGCGTTCGGTCTTGGCCGCCGCCCGCGCCAGCCTCCCGTCCGGGTCGATGGTCTCGATGATGGTGTGGCCGGCGCGGGCCACGTCCTCCACCGTCGAC
>NZ_BBYJ01000049.1 GCF_001528665.1 Microtetraspora malaysiensis | reverse complement strand
GCTGTGGGTCGGCGACGGCACCATGATCGACACCGATGAAGGGTCGCTGTACCTGGCCACGGTTGAGGACCTGTTCTCTCGTCGGCTGCTCGGCTACGCCATGTCCGAGCACCACGACGCGGCACTGACCGTCGCTTCACTCCAGATGGCGGTGGCCACCAGGGGCGGGAATGTGGACGGGGTGATTTTTCATTCCGACCGCGGGTCGGAGTACACCGCTGCCTGTTACCAGGTCGAATGCCGCAAGCACGGCGTCGTGCAGTCGATGGGCCGGGTGGGATGCGCTCTCGACAACGCCGCGGCCGAGGCGTTCAACAGCACGCTCAAGGTCGAGTACGTGTATCGGCAGCGCTTCCGGACGCGGGCCGAGGCTCGCGTGAAGATCGCAACCTGGATCAACGACTTCTACAACACAAGGAGGAGGCACAGCGCCAACGACGGATTGCCGCCCATCGCATTCGAGCGTCAGATGGCCGAGAAGAGGCACACTTCAACGGCCCTGCTGAGGGCCGCTGTGGCATAGGACCGTCTCCACGTTTTCAGGGGATTGACACCCCACAGCGGTCACCCTGCGGAACGGCGCGCATCATCGAGGTCATGCCGCCCGTGGTGGCCGCTCCCTAGTTTCAGTTTTAGTCGCAGTTCCCCGCCGTACCAGGCCGTTTCAGAAGGACCGCCGAGCGGTGTTGGTCCAGGTGGAACGGATCGGGACGGCCACAAGCCGAACCGTCGCGGCCCTCCAGATCGAGGTCACTACGGCGGAGCGCGCTCACGTCACCCCATCTCAAGCTCGCGAAGGTCGCCAGCAGCACCAGGGCGCGGAACCGCCGATCCTGCGTGCAGCCGGCCCGGCCGTCCATGCCCGTATTCCACAGCGCCCGCTTGGGAGCTCCCCTCGTCGTGAAGATCTCGAGATGCGTTCACTTCTCGCCGTGCCGCTGGAAGCGCAACCGGTAGGCACCGTTCTTGAGCTTGCGCTCGTTGCCGGCCGGACGACGGCCCGGCTCTGTGGCCGTCCTTTGACCGTCGGGCGACAACCTAGCCCTTCGAGTCAGGCTTCCATTCCTGGACGAGGAGCCCGAGCAGCACCTGGTCCAGGAACTCGCCCATCACCCAGGCCGAGGAGCGCAGCACGCCCTCGCGGACGAAGCCGTTGCGCTCGGCGGAGCGCAACATCGCGACGTTGTCCGACAGCGTCTCGATCTGCAGCCGCTGCAGGCCGCGCACGACGAAACCGTAGTGACACAGCACCGCGACCACGTCGGTGCCGTAGCCCTTGCCGCGGGAGGACGGCAGCAGCCCCAGCCCGATGTGCGCGGACCGGTGGTGGGTGTCGATGCCCCACAACGTCGCGGTGCCGACCAGCGTGCCGCCGTCCAGCTCCACAACCGAGAACGGGACGTGCCCTTGCTCATTGTCGTCCACCACGAGCCGCGGGTCCTTCGAGCCCGGCGTGATCGGCCGCCACGGCCGGCCTTCGGCCCGCGAGCCGTTGACCACGTCGTCGTAGAGCTCGGCCCGCAGGATCGGGATGTCATCCTCGTATCGGGCCCTGAGCCCGACCTTGTCGCCCCTCAGCATGCGAACTTCCTATCGGACCGGGCTGGCCGGCGACAAACCAAAAAGAACTCCTATCTGCTGGCGACACCTCCAACGCTCATTGCGTTAGGACAAGTAAGCCATCGTCTACCTCGTTGCGGAGAACGCAGCCGAACTACTCCACGCGACGATTCGCGTTGAGCCACTCCGCGTCGTTCCGCCTACCGGCCCCAGCCAGTACGCGACAGCGGTGCCCTTCGGATCGGCGCCGGCCAGTCCGCGCCCGGTCAGGCAGGAAGCTCGCCGAGGAGCATCGCGTACATGTACATGTCCCGGCGCTCAGCCCCTACTTCCTGCCAGCTTCGCAGCAGCCCTTCACGCTTGAAACCGACTCGTTCGGCCGTCTTCCACGAGGCCACGTTCCATGGCTCCACATACAGTTCGAGACGAGGGATCTTCAACACCGACAAGCCCCACGACGAGACCGCGCGCAAGGCTTCCAAGGCAATGGCCTGCCCCCGAGCCGACTCGGCCACCCAATAGCCGAGGGAAGCCCGCCCATGAGCAAGGGGCCACAGGCCAACCTGGCCTACCGCCCGACCGTCCACCGTTCGGGCAATCGCAAAGGAGTAGCCCTGCCGAGTCGTTGCCCGTGCCCATTGCCGCTCGATGAACGCGATCCCTTCCGCGTCAGAGTAGATCGAGGGCACGGTTGTGATCAACGGGATGAGTTCATCCGTCGCAGCCTCCCGCACCAGTTCAACGTCTTCCAATGTCCACGGGCGAATAACAAGGTTGCTACCGGCAATCAGCTCAGGAACGACAAGCGGCTCGTGCATCCCTGCATGGTGCCCCAGAGCCCATGGACGCCCACACCGGTACCACCAACCCAGGCCTCCGGCGGGGCACTTCGGCTCCGGGTGATCGTCAAGGGTCTGCTCGTCACCGCCGGGTGCGCCCAACGCGCTTCAACGAATCGTTGACAACGAATCGTTAATGATCAATCCTGAGCGCATGTCCCAAGATCCCTTCACTCCGCCGAATCCCGATCAGGCGCGGGCCCACCGTGTATACGCCGCCCTCGCCCACATCGCCGAACGGCACGCAGCGACGCAAGATCAGCGCGATCGTCAGATCCACCCACAGGTTGTCGGCGCACACGAGGCTGTCAGGCTGGTGTCGTTCCTCGCCGCAGGGACTACACGGCATGACGATGGCGAGCCGGAGGTCGACCAAACCGACATCACCGCCGCACTCACCCTCATCCCGCTCGCACGGGCCGAGATGGACCAGATGGAGGCTTCCCTGCTGCTCATGGCACGAGGCCGCGGCCTCACTTGGCAGGAGATCGCCTTCGGGTTAGGGCTCGGTAGCGCCCAGGCCGCCCAACAACGCTATGAGCGGTTGGCCGGCCGCGTGGAGGCGAGCCAGGCCTAGTTTGCTTGGGCGATCGAGACGATGGACCTGCCGTACGGACGTGCCCGATGCGCGCCCGTACGGTCGGTAATCAGCGGGGAGTCAGAGGAACCCACGGCTACTCAGCCCACATCCATCCACATCAGTCTTCGCACAGTCCGGGACGCGTGATCTTGAAAGGCTTCCCAAGCTGACAGCGCGGGTTCGATTCCCGGCACCCACTCCAGGAACGCGGGCCGGGGCACGGAGTTTGGAAGCCGTCAAAGCAGAACCATCCCATAGCGCCCTACCGCCGGCTGGAGATCATCGCTCCAAGTCTGTGAGGTTCCGGATCAAGAATCGCCAAACCCCTGAATTCGCGAGCGAAGGCTTCAGGGCCGACGTTGGCGACCGTATCGATGATCACCACGCCGCTGATTCTGCTGGCGAGAGCAAGGGCTGCCGGGACGGCATTGTCGATGATGTCGCCTGCGGCGGGATCGATGCCCAATGCGCACAGATGCTCATTCAGCCCGTCGGGGGCGCTCCCCTGGCGATCGAAGGGGCGAGACGGTGTGAAGCTGGTTACCACTTGCCCGTTCACGGCGTGGATGAAGCTGTCACCAGCGGTGCCGTCACGTTGTACGGCGATGGCCTCGCCTCCATCCTGCGACAGAGACTCGACCGACTCACGCCAGTTCCCTCGGCGGCCTTTGCACTCGGCGACCGTCCAATCTTCGGCGCGGGCGACCCTGACGATCTCCCCAGAGATCTCTGTCACCCGGTACGCGGCGACCTCTTCGTCGGAGACGAGTCGGACATCCTGCGCTTCAGCACCAAGGCCGTGGAGGACCTCGTGCTCATCCAGTCCGCGGACGAAGACGATCGCGTAGATGGGGCCGAGCGGCCCGTCCTCAGGCCAGTCGTAAACATCTGGACCAACTCCGGAGCCTTGCGCGAATACGCGAACCACCTCGTACACCTCGGGGTTCGCCGCAAAGTATGCCTCGTAGACGTGGAAGGGGATCCTGCCGCGCGCAACGATCCAATGACCGTTGGCCTCGGCCCACTCGCGAAGGCCGGGAGTGCCGGCGGGGCGGACAAGGCGGGTCATTCGCATCCGGTGAAATGGAAAGTCCGACATGTTCTGGAATCTACGCATGATCGATCATGTCGAGAGAACAGCGAGGCAGTCGGTACGTCCACGTCCGGGTTCTCAACCGAGTACCGGATACCGGACATATCACGCCGCCCGAGTCCTGGCATCTGGGTGTGATCTCACTCTGGAGGCGTGCCAGATCCGTACCAGAACAGGCGGGGAACCAGGGCCGCTCACGAAGACTCATGGTTAACCGGTCCGCTTTGACCTGCCCCCTGCTTTCCAGCTCAGGACGACAAGATCAGTCGCGAACGTGGCCAGAAGGATCAGCATCCGATACCGCGGATCGATCGCATCCGCCAGGACGAAGACCTGCTTCATGGTCAGCACCGGCCGTTCCGGCGACTCCTCCTTACCCGCACCCTTGATCGTGCAATGGGCCGGGAGGCGGCCGGGCGTGCGGCCTGGAGGCCGTCCCGGCCGCTGGCAGGTGGGGCCGCCCGCCGCACACCAACCCCGCCCCACTGGACGACGCCTCAATAGGGCTGGAGCAGATCACGCTGTCCAGGCTGGATCCCGACCGATGACGCCGAGCAGGCGGTCGAACAGTGCGGCGTCGTCCGGCGCTGCCACCGGCGGCGGCGGTTCCGGGGTGGGCGGTCGGCCCGGGATCGGCCTCCGGGGTCAGGCCGCGAGCGCGGTGCGGCGGCCGCGGCGGGCCACCTCACGCTCCAGGTACCACTCCACGACCAGCAGCGGGATCGTCCAGCCGAGCCAGCCGGACAGCCCGGAGATCGTCCACGCCATGAGGTCGGGGTCTCCGTGGAAGACGGTGTCCTGCAGCGGGGGCAGGGCGATGATCAGGATCCCGGTCCACACCCGGTTGGTGATGATGGAGTAGGTCAGCACGGCGCTGCGCAGCATCCAGCGCCGGTGGTCGGCGTACCGGCGGGCGCGGGCGGCGCGCCAGCCCGCCACGGTGAAGGCGAGCCACAGCAGGGCGAGGACCACGTCACTGACCGCGAGGAACAGCCCGAACGGGGTGCGCGCCCCGATGACCAGGCCGGTCAGCCCGGCCGGCAGCACCCCGGCGAACACGTAGACCCGCCCGGCGCGCCGGTGCCACACCGGGTGCCGTCGACGGAACCACGGCCACACCTGGAAGAACGCGGTGACCATGGCGACCGAGGCGAACAGCACGTGCGCCACGAGCAGCGGGTAGTGCAGGCCGAACCCCTCTGCCTGCGGCACCCGGGACAGCGACGGGTCCCCGGTCAGGTACGGCGGCAGCGAGAACGCTAGGAACCCGGCCGTGAGCAGGCCGAGCGGCAACGTCCAGCGGCGCCGCCACCACGGACGCCGGCGGGCCGGTACCGGCGGAGGACTGTCGATCGTCGTGTGCATGACGGCTCCAAGGGGGAGATCGAGTGGATGCGTATGCCATACGCTTAATGCGTACCATATACGCAACGCGTAGGATATACGCAAACTGGTAAGCTCCCTGGAATGCCGGACGACATCGGAGACGAGCTGCCGCACGCGCTGAACGTGCTGTGGGGGCGGGCCAAGCCGAAGGGGCGGGGACGCACGCCCGCGCTCAGCTTGGAGCGGATCGTGGCGGCGGCCGTCGCCCTCGCCGACGAGGAGGGCCTGGCCGTGCTGTCCATGGCCCGGCTCGCCGAACGGCTCGGCTGCGCGCCCATGTCGCTGTACCGGCACGTGGCCAGCAAGGACGACCTGCAGCTGTTCATGCTGGCCGCCGCGCCCGGCCCGCCGCCGGAGTTCGGCACGGCGCCGGCCGACTGGCGCGGCTCACTCACCCGGTGGGCCGTCGAGCTGTTCGGCGTCTACCTGCGGCATCCGTGGATCGTCCAGCTGGTGAACTCCCCGCCGGTGGACCCCGGCCAGCTCGCCTGGCTGGACGCCGCGCTGCGCGCCCTCGGCGGCACGCCGCTCGACCCGCGGGCCCGGTTCTCGATGGTCATGCTGGTGGTGCACTACGTGCGCGGCGCGGCCCAGATCCTGACGTCCATGACCGCCGAACCAGAGGAAAGGGCCGACGGGGCGTACGCCGCCCTGCTGACCGAGCTCGCCGACCCCGGCCGGTTCCCGGCACTGGCCCGCACCATCGAGGCCGGGGTGTTCGCCCCCAACCCGGGGGCCGGTCCGGACGACGACTTCCGCGCCGGCCTGGACCACCTGCTCGACGGAGTGGGGGTGGCGATCGAACGCGCCACCCGGGCCTGACCCGGGCCAGCCGGCCGGCGCGGCGCCGCAGGAGGCGCGGACCTTCAAGCTCGGGCAGCAGTTCGACGGTCGCGATGTGCTCCTTGAGCGCCTGGACGATGGGCTGCGGGATGCCGACGATCCGCCGTCCCGCCTTGGACTTGGGCGGGCCAAGGACCAGTTCCCCCGTAGAGCGCTACAGCGATGATCAGGCCGTGGTGTCGGCCGGCGCGCGGTCCGGGAGGAGGGCCAGGAGCTGCTGCGTGTGGCCGGGCAGTTCTGTCTCAGCGAGCCCCGCGAGGAGGTCCCGCAGCGGCATGGGCTGATCGACCATGCAGGCGTCATTGGACAGCAGCCGGGTGGGCACGGGAGTGTCGAGTTCGGCCTCGCTCAGCGCCGGCCCGGCAAGCGCGCACAGGGCGTCTGCCTGGTGCTGGATGCGGTCGAGGAGCCCGGCGGTGCCACCCGCGAGCGTGGCGACGCGGTTGATGGTCCAGGCGTCGAGCGCGATGCGGTTGTCGTATGTGGTGTGGGAGCCGGAGGCAATGGCGGAGGCGGCGGCGATGGTGGTCGCCGTGACGATCGAGACGTGCGCCAGGATCTGGTCGGCGGTCCACTCGCCGGGTGGCGGGACGGTGAACGCGCCGCCTCCGTAGTCAGCCACAGTGGTGGCGGCGTCGAGCAACGAGCGGTAGGCCGCTTGGAGTTGGGCGGATTCCATGGGGGCGTCCTCTTTCTGCAGGTGGGCGGCGTGGAGCCATGCGCGCAAGGTGGCGGCGAGGACCGGTTCAGGCGTGCGGACGGGACATGTCCCAGGGCGCCTGCGGGAGGACGTCGCCAGTCTCGAGCAGGGACTTGAGGTTCGCCAGGACGGCGGGCCAGCCGTGGGAAATCCCGTTAAGCATCTCCTCGTTGGGGAGGTCCTCATGGGTCACGGTCAGGCGGACGATGTCTTGGTGCGGTTCGATGAGGAAGGTGACCACCGACGGGTCCCGCAGCGATGCGGCGTCCGGCTGGTCTTCGAAGGTGATCACAAGACGGGTCGGGGGCTCCGCGGCGAGCACCCGACCGACGACGTCAACGGCCTCTGATCCGTCGGCGCGCCGGTGCTCCCAGGACGAGCCCGGCTGCCAGTCGGAGACGTTAGCGTGCCCCCAGTAGCGCGCGGTCAGATCGGCGTCGGTCAGAGCACGCCACACCTGCTCGGCGCTTGCATGGATGTAGGTGACGTAGACGTAGGTCGGCACGGAGACGGATGTCTCGGTCATGGCGTACTCCTCGGCTTGACTCCGGATGGCGCTGAGCGCTTGCAGTCGTGGCCTGTCGAACCCCGCGATCCAGCGCTGTTCGATCTCGTGGATCGGCGCCGGGTTGAGGTAGTGCAGCCGTTGCCGTCCGCGCCGCACCACGGTCACGAGGTTGGCGTCGACAAGGACGTCGAGATGCTGCGTCGCCGACTGGCGAGCCATCTCCAGGCGTTCGCACAGCTCGCCCAGCGTCTGACCGTTGCGCTCACGCAGCCGGTCGAGCAGGAGGCGCCGGGTGGGGTCGGCCAGTGCTTTGAAGGCTGCGTCCATCGTTTTGGCTTCCAGGCTCACCCCGGCATTATGCAGGCAATCACCTGCATAATGTCAAGCGGGTGTATCACCGCTGGTCAGGTCGGTGGCCGTGGTCGTCGTACCGCGAGCGGACAGCTCAGCCCATCGCCTGCGAACACCAGCACACAAAGATCAACTGAGTTGACGCCGGCCGCATGACAAAGCGAACGCGTGCCCACCTTCACAGGGGAAGGCCCGCCATCGTCGAGCGACTCGGCTAGTGATAACCCCCCGTAGAGTGGCTATATCGCGACAGTGGAGAACGAGATGAATCCAGCTCGATTCGATTTCTGGCTAACTGGCCGAGGTTGGGGTCGGGCACGGATCACCGTAGGAGATGCCCAGGCCGAGCTACACGCATCTTTTATCACAGACGCGCCCCGTGACCTTTTAGGAGCGCTCCAGCGCCTATGTCTTGGCGATAGCAAGGTTGCCGTCTCCTGGGAGGAGGAACCAGGAGTGTTTCGGTGGATCTTCGAGCGAGACCAGCTCGACGTCCAAGTGCGCATTATCTGGTTCCCCGACCACAACCAAGCAAACAGGAACGCAGAAATAATTTTTAACGCAAAATGCACTCTGGACCACTTAGCACGAGCGATCATTGCAGGTTTCCGCCGCCTGCAGCATGAGATCGGCGAGCGCTCCTACGAAGGCGATTGGGGCTTTCCATTTCCTGCCCACGAAATTGCTGCCGTCGACCAAGCACGACGGTCTTTCGCTCAGCTCAGTTGATAAAGCAGCCGTCATAAATCGATGACCGCCCGGCGCATCACTGCCGAGTTGTTCTCATAAATATCAAGCGGCGGCGCGGCGCGCCGCCGTGCCCCCGGCCCTCCGCCCGCCCGCCCGGCGGGCGTGCGGCCTGGGGGCCGGTCCCGGACGGCGGCGGGACACCGGGCCGGGCTCCGCACACCTGCCGCGCCATACGGACCGAACGCTCCGGCCCGGGGTTGCCACGCCGCCGCACAAATGCAGCCCTCACGATCGCCACGGCATGGTCGGCCGCGCTTGGGGGCGATCGAGGGCTTCGTTCCTCAGCCCCGGACCACCAGGTTGCGTGTATCTCTCTGCGTGCCCCGAACCGAGGCGGATCGCTGGCCGATGATCAGGCCTGCGTGGGCGTATGGGCTGACGCCTCATTCCTGGCCGGAGCCCATGAGAAGGCTGTGGAGATCCCAACCCGTCGGAATAGGCCTGTCATCCGGATAGTCGATCACTTGGAGCGAAGCCTCGTCGTAGAGGCTGTACGTCGTGATGTCGTCGCCTTGGGCCACGATGAGAAGACGTGCGCCCAGTCGCCAGACCGCATGTTGCCATTCAGACTCATCGTCCCAGCCATCATCGATCAAATTCGGCGGGCCCAATCGTTGCGCAACAGTCCTATGCCCGTCTTCCCAGACGGTCCTGAACCGGGCCCGGCCGGCTGTGCGATCGATCCGCCAGATGTCCGAAGGGATGTACTGGGGAAACTCGATCAGGTCGGGATCCGGTTCAGGATCCCAGATATCGTCAGCCTCGTAAAAGAGGGCGAATCCCACGGAGAATCCTCTTACGCGGGCGCCCTTGCGGTTGACGATGACTCCGACATTCCACTCTCCCGCAGGCACTATGGGCCACTCCTCCTCTTCGCGGATGTGCTTGGCAAGAGAGCCACCTTCCGGAGTCGGCCATCCGGTCTGTTGCCAAGTTTGATCGAGTGCCTCGCGATTCCATGGGCTTCTCGCGAGGCCGATCACAGTGTCCACGAGAGCAAGATCGATGGGATGCCATGCCAATGCCATGGTCGGTGCCCCTCTAACAGATCGTTTCGATGACTCGGGCAAGCTACGGTCCGTATCGCTGGAACTGCAAGCCCAGTGGCTGAGCTCAGAAGGTGCGTGCCCGTTGCGTGCCCGTTCGGACGGCGATCAGCGGGGAGTCACGGGGACTAAACGGCACTCGACTCACGTACGCCCAGATCAGCGCATCCCCAGCTCAAAGCGCGTAATCTTGAAAGACTTCCCAAGCTGATAGTGCCTTGGCTGTACAGCCGCGAGTACAGCCAAGAGAGCGAACGAGGACGGAACTCGGCGAACGTCTACGGACACCGCACCCGCAAGTCAGAGCCTCGGACCTCGACCGAATCGACTTTTTTAACCCGCGGTTGCTGGGTCGATTGCCGCCCTGGCAGACAGGGTGGTGACGGCCTCCGCTGCTATCCAGCATCCTCGTCGTGCCCGATCGCCTACGACTTGGCGTACCGAGCAAGCCGTACCCACGCGGGGAGGCGCGGCCCAATGGCGAAGACCGTCTCAACGAGAGTACCGCCATGCCCGTCGCGTGCCCCATGAGGCGGAGAACAAGGGGACCGCGGGGAGGTCAAAGGCCACCCAGGGAAATGGCCTTTTGCGTGCCGTGCAGCAGCGAAATACAGCAACGGCTCAGATGGCCGACCAGGGCGAGAGCCCATCAGTTCCAGAACTGGATCTTGTACAGTTCCACCCGGACGATTGCGTAGGGGAAGCCGGCCTCCTGTTCGGTCTGAAGGATCTTGGTGACCACCCGTGCAGACCAGGTCGTGTCACTCAGCCCCAGATCGAACTCCACACCGTCTGGATAGCCGGACGCCCACCCTCCGGCGCCGACCAGCCCCGACTTCGACAGGAGCCGCCCTGTCCACAGCTCTTCCCAGGCGTCCACCGGCGGAGGCCCGTCCCACAGCTCGAACCGGACATGCACCGTGCCGGTGTATTCCACCTGGATGACGAGCCCGTCCTCGCCCGCAGCGACCCGGTCATCTGGTGGTTCGATCCCCCCTTCGGCCGCCGATCCCGCCAAATGGCCGTCGGTGACCTCGGCCACGATGAAAAGTCCGTACGCGGGTCTCACCTCATCTGTGACCGCGCGGAGGGGGCTGCTCATGGTTTCCGTCTTTCTTCGATCTCCGTCCGCGGATTCCCAACGCGATGATCGCGAGGAGCGGGAGAAGAAGAGCCGACTGTAGTTGACCTAGACTGACATGCGCTGATCGTGGTGATCGGCCGCCTATGCGGACAGATCCTCTCGTGATCCACCTGAGCTCACGCTGAAGGCCACTCCGGTTGGGGAAGGTGCCGCGCGGTAAGGCCAGTTTCACGAGCTGATCATCGTGCAATTACCGTGCAATTAGGCAGGGTGACGAGGGGTCAATCACGGTCGCTCATGACCAGCCCATCGCGCAGGTCAGCACCCCCGACGGGCCGTGATCCATGCACTTCCCAAGCTGACAGCGCGGGTTCGATTCCCGTCACCCGCTCCATCGCTAAGGCCGGTCACAGCACGTCAGGGGTGACTGGAAAAACGTAGTCCACGCCTGGCATGTCATCAAGAGCACTTTTCAGCGTCTCGGCTGCGCTGGGAGCATCAGTCTTGACATAGAGGGCCTCCTGATCGACCGGACCTGGAATGAAACCGCACAGACGGTCAGGGCAGTAGGAGGCGCTGATCTTCGTCGCGAAGGCACTGTCCTCGTAATAGATCTTGTCGACATCCACTGCCTGCAGAATTTTCTCGACGATAACCTCTATATCCTTCTTCCCCGCCGCACGAGCTCCTTCCCTTCCAAGCTGGAGAACGGGGGAACCCAGGCCAGTCAACATGACCCGCACGTCCGCCTTGTCCGCCCAGAAATTAACGGGCAACCGCACCAGACCCACGGAAATCGGCGACTTCGCTACCTCCTCCGCGATCTTCGGAATGTCACTCACATCACGAGCGGTTCCCACAAAATGCGCTTGGACGCCGCAGACATTGCGCGTCATCAGCGGCTCTCCCTCCATCTGCACCTTGCTGTAGGCCGTGAGATTCTCGATCTCCGGCAAGGTGCGAAGGAACTTCTCGACAACTGGCTGGGTCTCCGGCGTCAGCCCTTCCGCCGAGCACTGCAGAACCATGAACCCACGCTGCTCAGGCCAAGGGCCGTCCGGTGGGGGAAGGACACTTTGCGAGCGCATCCCGGAGAACCAGACAGCACCTGCTCCACCGATGGTGAGAAGCACGGCCATGGCCGCTACGACTGTCCGCATCCGTGAACGCGGCTCGGATACACCCGCACGAGGGATCACTTCAACTGCTGGTTCGTCGTTCGACAGGGACACGTCGATGACCATCCCGTACAGCCGGTTCGTGCGTCAAGATCAGGGCTTGTGACGTACCTGCCCCTGGCGGAGCAACACAAAAGACGCCCCCTCCATACCGAGCAGCCGTGATCAACGTGCCAGATCCGTGCCAGAACCGGCGAGGAACCACGGTCACTCACGGGGAATCACGGAAACTCGACCAGCCCTGACCTGCACCCCCGTTTTCCCAGCTCAGGGCAGCAAGGTCAGTAGATGATTCCCAAGCTGACAGCGTGGATTCGACTCCCGTCATCCGCTCCACGAGCGAAGGCCCAGGTCAGGGAGTAGATCCCCGCCGAGTCCTCGATCATTTCTGGCACCTGTTCGATCTTCCGCGCCCGTTACGTGCCCGATCCGTCTGGATCTTGTTCGCTCAGGGCTCCTTCCGCGAGCTTCCCGAGCGCGTCGGCGATGGCCCGGTCCCGCTCCATCGCGGTGTGCTGATAGATCAGTGCGGCCCGCGTGGTCGAGTGCCCCCATGCGGTTCATCAGCTCCCGCAGGGGCGCCCCCGACTGCGAGGCGAAGGTGTTCCCGGGGTGATGCAGATCATGGAAATGGAGCCGCCGAGCTTCGCGTCCTTGAGCGCCCTAATCCATGTGCGGATGGCCTGTCCGCTACCGGCTCCGCTCCGCGGCCCGCGGGCTTTCTTTAATTGCCCTTCTTTTGGGTGCCTCCGCATTCCCCGACCGGGGCGTTCGCGCGGACGGGGGTGCCGGATCGATTACGAGCCCACGGGCTTGAGGAAGCCTTCGAGGACCACCAGGCCCTTCCCGTACTTCTCGTCAATCTCACGCTGTCGCTCTGGTGTGACGACCCAGACCCCGATTTCAACACGGCCCGCCCGCTCGTCCACCGAGGCCGATTGAGCGCCCTTAATCTCCTTCATCGCCTGCTCTTGGAGCGCACGGAGCTCCGCCTCGGTGCGCTCAGCGCGGCTCAGACACAGCGCGCCACCCCACACCTCGCGGATCGCGGACTCACGGGCGGACGCATTGCCGGTGAACATCAGGTTCAGCACGAGCCGCTTGGGATCGTTGGCGTACCGCTCCACGTATCGGCGGTCTTTGGGATCGTAGCCGTCGATCTCTTCGAGGTAGCTCTGGTCCAGCCAACTGCCCGCGTACCCGGGAAGCTTCTGAGCCCTGGCGAGCGCCGCCTCCATCGCCCTCTCGGTGGCCTTCGCGGGGTCGACCGGGCGCCAGCCGCCCGCAGGCTTCGGGCACGGTGTGGTGAAGCGGGATCGGTCACGCGGTGCGTCGCCGTGCTGCCGGGCAGAGCGCGGGGGCTCAGTGAGCGTCAGACTCTTCCCGTCCCAGGTACCGACTACGTGGTATTCACCCCAGCGCACACCGTTCCGGGCGGAATGCTTCACCCCGTTCCAGTCCCACCCGATGATGTCAGGGCCGGCGCACTGGGGCGGCAGGGACTGAGCGACGAAAGCGCAGAGCTGGGGGCCGTGCTGTGGGTTGGACAGCACGGTCGCGTCGGCCTGGTAGCGCGTCAAAGACGCGGTCGCGGCCGGGGCCGTCCCGCAGGCGGTGAGCGTCACTAGCACGGCGAGGAGCCCGATGCCTCTCATGCACCTGAGACGGGCGAAAGCGCCCAGCGGTTCACGGTGTTCCTGCCGGACCGGCGGCCCCTGCGACAAAGGGACCCGTGCCAGAACAAGCGGGAAACCGCGGTCACTCACAGAGACTCATGGTCAACCGGCCTACTCTGACCTGAACCCCGCTTTCCCGGCTCAGTTCACATGATCTTGAAAGACTTCCCGAGCTGACGGCACGGGTTCGATTCCCGTCACCCTCTCCAAGCAGGAAGTTAGGAGACAGATCCCGGCCCGGCGGCGAGCATTGCGCCTGCGGGTCAAAGGTGAGAACGGGTGGATGGCTCGGCGAAGCCTAGACTTGCGCCATGCCGATCTACCTGGGCCTGCTCGACGGTGTGCGGTGGCAAGGGCAGCCGGTGGTCGGCGAGAGGGCTCAGGCGCTGCTCGCAGCTCTCGCACTCGCCTGCCGGACCGTGAACGCGGACCGGCTCGTCGCGGAGGTGTGGGGGGACGACGAACCGGCCAATCCAGCGAAAGCGCTGCAGGTCCTGGTGTCTCGGACCAGATCGGTCGTGGGGTCGGAGGCGCTGGTCACGAAAGACGGCGGCTACCGGCTTGAGGTTCCGGCCGACCGGGTCGACGCCGGCCTGCTGCACGATCTGGCGGGCCGGGCGCGGGCGCTGCTCGTCGAGAATCCGGCCGCGGCGGCCGTGATGGCGGAGGAGGCGCTCGCGCTGGGCGTCGGGGCGCTGCCGCCCGAGGGTGACGGTCCGCTGGCCGAGGTGCGTCGGCGCGCGCAACGCGACCTGGCGTCCGTGCGGCTCGTGCTCGCCCGCGCCCGGAGCCGGAGCGGCGACCACGGCCCCGCCCTGCCCGGGCTCGAAGAAGCCGTGCGCGTCCACCCCGAGGACGAGGGGCTGCTCGCCGACCTCCTGCGCAGTGAGGCGGCGGTGCGCGGGACGGGCGCCGCGCTGGGCCGCTTCGAGCGCTACCGGTCGGACCTGCGTGAACGGATCGGCGCCGACGTAGGCCCGGAGCTGCGGCGGGTCCACCAGGAGCTGCTGGCGCTCGACAGCCCCGTACGCGCCGGCGTGCGGTTCGACACGACCCCGCTGCTCGGCCGCGACGACGACCTCCGACGGGTACGGGCGCTGCTCGCCACCTCCCGGGTGGTCTCGATCCTCGGCCCGGGCGGGCTCGGCAAGACCCGGCTCTCCCATGCCGTCGCCCGCGAGGCCCCGCAGCCGGTGGCGCACTTCGTCGAGCTGGTCGGTGTGACCACGCCCGAGGACCTGGTCGGCGAGGTCGGGTCGGCGCTCGGCGTCCGCGACTCGGTGACCGGACGCCGCACGCTCACCCCGCGGCAGCGCGCCGACATCCGGGCCCGGATCGCCCAGCAGCTCGACCTGGCCCCGACGCTGCTGGTGCTCGACAACTGCGAGCATCTGGTGGAGGCGGTCGCCGACCTGGTCGCCTATCTGACCGCGACCACGCGGGAGCTGCGCGTCCTCACCACGACTCGCTCGCCGCTGGCGATCGCCGCCGAACACGTCTACCCGCTGCCCCAGCTGGGCACCGGCGACGCCGTCGAGCTGTTCCGCGACCGCGCGACCGCGGCCCGGCCCGGCGTACGCCTCGACGAGGAGGACGTGCGCGCCGTCGTGGCCCGCCTGGACGGCCTTCCGCTCGCGATCGAACTGGCCGCCGCGAAGGTGCGGGTGATGTCACCGGCCGAGATCGCCCGCCGGCTGGAGGACCGGTTCGCGCTGCTGCGCGGCGGCGACCGGAGCGCGCCTTCCCGGCACCAGACACTGCTGGCGGTGATCGACTGGTCCTGGAACCTTCTCGGTGAGCGGCAGCGCCGGGCCCTGCGCCGCCTCGCGGCCTTCCCGGACGGCTTCGCCCTCGACGCGGCGGAGGAGGTGCTCGGCGGTGACGCTCTCGGCGACGTCGAGGAGCTCGTGGAGCAGTCCCTGCTCACCGTCGTGGAGGCGGCCGACGGCGTCCGGTACCGGATGTTGGAGACGGTGCGCGAGTTCGGCCGGATGCGGCTGGACTCGGCCGGTGAGACCGCCGAGGCGCGGGCCGCCGTGCGCGCGTGGGCCGTCGGTTACGCCGATCGGCACGGTGTCCGGCTGTACTCGCCGGAGCAGATCGACGCGATGGACCGGCTGCGTTCGGAGGAGACGAACCTCGCCGACATCCTGCGCGAGGCCCTCGCCGACCCGGACCCGGAAGCGGTGGTGGTGCTGTTCTCCACTCTGGGCGGCTACTGGACGATCTGCGGAGACCACCCGCGCAGCATCGTCCTCACCCCGGCCATCGCCGCCGTACTGACCGGTTGGACGCCACCACCCCGGCTCCTCGACCGGACCCGGATGGCCCTGAGCCTGGCGCTGTTCAACACCGTTATCTTCTCCTTCGAAGAGAACGCGGGGCTGGCACGGATGCTGTCCGCGCTGGGCGCCGACTCGGCGAACCCGGACATCCGGGCGCTGGTGACCGCATGGCTCACCACGGCGGCGGACCCCGAGAACGGCTTCGACACGCTGATCGACGATCCCGACCCTATGATCCGCCAGATCGCGCTGCACTGGCTGAGCCACGGCCTGGAGAACGCCGGCGACCCGGCCGGCGCGATCGAGGCGGCCCTGGCCGCCCTCCAGCTCGTCGGTGACGACGGCGGTCCCTGGCGCCGGGCGCTGCTACACGCCCACTTGGCCGGCCTGTACGCGCATCTCGGTGACTCCGCGTCGGCCTCCGTACATGCCGACGAGGCGCTCCCGGTGCTCGAACGCCTCGGGGCGGTGGACGACGCCCTCCAGATCCGCGCCGCCCGCGCCATGGCGGCGCTCACTGACGGGCGCCGCGACGAGGCCGCGCGGATGATCGACGAGCTGGAGGTGCTCGCTTCCCAGGGCACCCACGGCGGTGTCCTCTCGGTCGCCGCCGGCAGAGCCCAGTTGGCCCTCGTCGACGGCGACATCGCCGAGGGACTGCGGCGGCACCGCGAAACCGCCGAGGTACTCCGGAATGTGCGCGTCCCGGGCACGCCGGACGGTTCCACACTGTGGGCCATCCTGGGCGAGGTCATCGCGCTCTCGGCGTTCGCTCAGTACAGCGAGGGCGACGACGGCGCGGACCTCTTCGAGTCGCTGCGGACCAAGGTCCTGATCATGTTCGACCCGGACCACACGTTCAACCGGGACTACCCGGTGATGGGGATGGTGCTCGCCGGGCTGGGCATCTGGGGACTGCTGAAGGGAGCGCTGCCCGCCGAGGAGGGGGTTCGCCTGCTCGTGCTCGCCGACCGGTTCGCCTACAGCCGGTTCATCCCGACGATGCAGTGGTCGGTGCTGTCCGCGCACGCCGAACGGATCGCCCCCGGCGTCATATCCCGGATCGAGGCCGAATACGGCGAACGACGCGGCCCCGACCTGCTGGCCGAGGCCCGTACCGTCCTGGAGCGGGTGGTCTGACACCGTCTACATCTTGCGAGAGTACGAGCGGACCGCCAGTGGTGCGAAGATCACAACGACGACCACGCAGCCGATGACCGCCCAGCCGACCTCGGCCGTCACGGCCCCGTCGTTGAACAGGTCGCGTACCGCGGAGACGACGTGCGACACCGGGTTGACCTTCACGAACACCTGCAGCCACCCGGGCAGCGTCTCGGCGGGGACGAAGGCGTTGGACAGGAAGGTGAGCGGGAACATGATCATCATCGAGATGCCCTGGACGCTCTGTGCGGAACGCGCCATCGTGCCCAGCCAGGTGAAGATCCACGCCAGTGACCAGCCCGAGATCACCGTGAGTGCGACACCGCCGACGCAGCCGAGCACACCGCCGCCGGGGCGGTAGCCGATGGCCAGGCCGGTGACGAGCGTCAGCACCGACGCGATGCCGTACCGGATCAGGTCGGCGATCATCGGCCCGGCCAGGGGGGCGACTCTCGCGATCGGCAGGGACTTGAAGCGGTCGAACACCCCCTTGTCCATGTCTTCGCGCAACTGCACGCCGGTCGCCATGCAGACGGTCAGGGCCGTCTGGGCGAGGATGCCGGGAATCAGTACTGGGAGGTAGTCCGACACGCTGCCGGAGATCGCGCCCCCGAAGATGAACGCGAACATCGCGGTGAACAGCAGGGGCTGGATGAGGACGTCGAAGAACTGCTCGGGCTTGCGGCGCATCTTCTTCAGTGCTCGCCATGCCATCGCCAGGACCTGGACCCAGACCTCCCGGACCGAGCTGCGGGACGTGGTGCGGGCGACCGCGGCGGACGGGTCGACGCGCCGAGCGGTGAGGGGGGTCTCGGTCATGGTGCTCGTAGTGGTCATCGGGCCGCCTCCATCTGGGGTTCGTCGACGGCGCCGTGGCCGGTCAGCGCCAGGAAGACCTCGTCCAGCGTCGGTTTGGCGACGCTCACCGAGGAGATGCCGAGGCCTGCTTCCCGCAGGCCGATCAGGACGTCCGCGGCCCGGTTGGGGTCGGGGAGGGGGATGTTCATCCGTCCTGATTCCGGGGTCAGGACCGGCTCCTCGCCCAGCAGCCGGCGAACGATGTTCGCGGCCAGGGCGATGTCGGAGCCGTCAGCGAGGCTGAGCTGCAGCGTCGAGTCACCGACCTGGGTCTTCAGGGCGTCGGGGGTGTCCTCGGCGACCTTTCGGCCTCGGTCGATCACGGCTACGCGGTCGGCCAGCTGGTCGGCCTCGTCCAGGTATTGGGTGGTAAGGAGGATCGTGGAGCCGTCGGTGACCAGCTCGCGGATGGTGTCCCACATCTGACCCCGGGTTCGTGGATCAAGGCCGGTCGTGGGCTCGTCCAGGAAGATCAGGGGTGGGCGGGTGATCAGGCTTGACGCGAGGTCCAGGCGGCGGCGCATGCCACCGCTGAACTGGGACAGGGGACGATCTGCCGCCTCCTGGAGGCCGAAGCGTTCGAGCAGCTCACCGGCGATGGTCTTGGCTCGGGTGCCGGTCAGGCCCTGTAGCCGGGCGAACAGCCAGAGGTTCTCCCGGGCGGTCAGGTCCTCGTCCACCGAGGCGTACTGGCCGGTGACGCCGACCAGCTGCCGGATGCGGTGGGGCTCCCGCCGGACGTCGACACCGAAGATCTCCGCGTGGCCGCCGTCGATCGAAAGCAGGGTGGCGAGCATCCGGAGCATCGTGGTCTTACCCGCTCCGTTGGGGCCCAGGACTCCGAAGATCTCGCCTTGCCGTACGTGAAGGTCGATTCCATCCACGGCCCGGAAATCTCCGAATTCCTTGACCAGGTTCTCGGCCCGGACGGCACCGAGGTCCGCCATGACGCGTCTCCTCTCTCCGCCGGGTACCTCCCGGCGTTCGAGGAAAGCTTCTGCGTTGTCGGCTTCATCGCGGCTTCACGGCGGTTTCACCTCTGACCTGGCGGTTTCACCGGCTCCGGTGTCTTTCTCCACTGCGGCATCTTCGCCGGCCGCGGCTCGGCCAACCGCGTGTGCCACTGCCGGATGTGGCGGTTGCCGATCTCGCCCAGGAGCTTGCCGCCGGAGGTGGGATTGGTGTGCAGCCTCAACACGCCCTCGTAAAGCCGGGCCGTGCAACACCTGGAACGCCGCCGGGATTCTGGTCGCCTGAGTCGATACCCAACCGCAATGGTGAAGAGTGCGAAAGAAGTGTCATTCTCGAATTGAGCGGATCGGAGTAGGGAGGCAGCATGACGGAGACGGGCGGGCCCAAATTGCGCGTGCGATCGACAATTCTGCTGGTCATCGTTGCGCTCGTGTCGGCAGCGGCAGCCGTTTCATGGTATTCGGGCATGGTCCGCGCGCGTCTCCAGGCCGTGATGCTGGAGGGCAGCGGCGGGTCCAGCGACAGCGACACTCGCGTGACAACCATTCGATTCGGCATCAGAAACGAAGCGTGGACGCCTGTCACGATCGCGGGCGCCGGGCGCAGCAGTTCCTTCATGCGGCTGCTCAGGGTGAAGGGCACACGCACTCCCATCACTCTCGGCCCGGGTGATACGGCGGATTTCGAATTCGTCTACAAGGTCACGAATTGCTCCGCCATTTCCACTCAGGAATGGCCGATTCCGGTCCGCGTGGAGCGCCCCTGGGGCATGCAGACCGTCTACGTCGAGCCTCCTCTACAGGAGCCGAACCTTTCCGAGGACTCCGAGTACTCGGAGGACTTCGAGGACGAGGATGAGAACTTGGCATGGAGTCCGTGGCACGTGGCCAGGGCCAGTTACGTCTGCGATTGGCAGCACTGACCCCGGCTTTCGCGGTCGAAGGCGCGGGCGCACCCGAGCCGAGGTGAACGTGAGGAGGTAGCGGCATGACCGCCGAGCCGCACGAACTGATCAGCGTTAGGACACCGGAACAGATCGTGGAGTCCCTGAAGGTCGACCGTAGTACGCGCAACATCCGCGCTTGCCTTCCTCCTAGCGATCACGACTACTTCGACCGGGACTACCGGCAAGCCATGGCCAAGGCCACCGAGGAACTGGACCTCACGCCCGTCAACGCCCTGCTCGCTCATTGGTGGCACATGGCCAGGATGAAGGCGATCGGGGAGTACGAAGCGGTCCTGGAACACGGGGCTCGCATCCAAGATCAGATCGAACGTGGCGAATACGTCCCGGGGCGACCGTTGCGGGAGGTCCTTGCCGAACGTGCATCCGAACTCGGCGTGGAACTCAACCTTTAGATGTATACAGTCAGCGGGAGCAAGCAATTAGACGAGCAGGTCGCCGCACTTCCCGCCGAAGCGCTCGCAGCGTTCCACGAGGACCGTGTTCCTTCAAGTTGCCCCGTGGAACGGCAACCCCTTCGTAAGAGAACGGCCTGACGCCCCGATGCGAACACAGACATTCGGTGACGGCGGTTCGGGCATGGCTACCTATCTGATCGTCGAGTACCGACGTCTGGTGGAGATCATTCAAATCGCTTGGTACGGCTGAGCGTTGCAGCCGCGATCCGGATCCACCCATTCCCCCGAGATCATCTTGGCCTCGATCAGCGTGAGCACCCGTTCGGCGTCGCCCTTGCGCTCGTCCGTCTCGGAGTCCGTTCGCCTGTGCCCGTCCGGTCTCAGACAGCTCACCTGGTGGCGCGGAGCGCTATCGCCGACCGCCTGAGGGTTTGATCGAGTAGCGTACCGATCTCCGTCCACGAGAGCCTTACTCCATGAGCGAGCACTGCTGTGGGTCGATGACACGCCGGGTGAAGTGGCGCTGCGAACAACATGAAGATCCGTTCGAGTGCCCAGACGCCCTCGTGAGGTTCGACGCCAGGTTCCAGGAGTACGGCCTGATCATCCATGACGGCGGGGCCTCAGTCATCGGCATCACCTTCTGTCCGTGGTGCGGGAGCCGTCTGCCCGCTTCGCAGCGTGATCGTTGGTTCGAGGAGTTGGAGCGGCGTGGGATCGACCCGTGGAGGGGCGAGATCCCCTCCGAGTACGAGGACGGGCGTTGGCTTCACTCATGATCTGATCAGAAGAGTCATCAACTCTCGGCACCTCCTCGCCCCGCAGGCACCAACGTTCGCGAAGTCGGACCGACCCCTGCCAGTCATGGTTTGCGAAATCCTCCCCCGAGTACACTCCGCCAAGTGGATCAACCGCTCCCCCAGACCACTCAGTCCCTTGCGGCGGACCTGCATGCGCTCGGCGTGACCGCGGGCGACATCGTGCTCCTGCACTCGTCGATGAAAAGCATCGGCTTCGTCGCCGGCGGCACCCAGGCGGTCGTGCAGGCGTTGCTCGACGTGCTCGGCCCGGAAGGCACCCTCGTCGTGCCGACCCACACGCCCGCGAATACCGATCCGGCCGGCTGGCGGAACCCGCCGGTCCCTGAGACGTGGTGGCCGGTGATCCGCGAGCAGGCGCCCGGCTTCGACCCGTCGCGTACGCCGAGTCAGTGGATGGGCGTCATCGCCGAGTCGGTCCGCAACTGGCCCGACACCCTGCGCAGCGACCATCCGCACGTCTCCTTCGCCGCGCATGGCCCGCACGCTGTGGACATCATTGGCGGGCACCAGCTCGACGATGCGCTGGGCGATCACTCACCACTCGGGGCGGTGTACCGACTGGACGGGAAAGTGCTGCTGCTGGGGTGCGGGCACGGTTCGAACACGTCGCTACACCTAGCCGAATACCGGCAGGCATCGCCGCCACGCGCACTCGCCGGCGCCTCGGTCCGGCAGCCTGACGGAGCAGGCCAGTGGACCACGTGGACCGATGTGGTGCCCGATACGGACGACTTCGAGCGGCTCGGCGCCGATTTCGAAGCCACCGGCGCGGCGATGATCGGCAAGGTTGGCTGCGCGACGGCACGCTTGATGTCCCAGCGTGCTCTGGTCGACTTCGCGACAGACTGGATGGCCGCCCATCGTCCCGCGGCGGGAGAGTCCCCGTAGAAAATGCGTCGGCAGCTGTCAGGAGGCGGGAGCAGAATGGCCGAGGCGACCCCAGACCAGGCGCCGGCGTTCCGCTGACAGACCCTGGTCCCTCATGGCCCGATGTAACAGGTCGACATCGCACCCATGGGCGCTCATATAGTCGAGGAGAGGTTCGTAACGGTCGGCCCTGTCCCGTACGAGTTCCGTAGCCAACCGTAGTTCCAAACGAACCGCAGGAACCTGGTGCGAGCCACAGGCGATCCACACGTAGTGCTGCCATGGGCCGCGACCAGCGCATTCCATCCCGTCAGATTCAGCCTGCCGCTCAACGGTGCTGATTTCCACCTTGACCCCGTGCACCTCATACCTGGCGAAGTATTGCGAGGACTGTGGAAGCCACGAGGCAGCATTCAGACAGGGAAACGAGGCGAGCGCGGCACCGAACTTATCCACATCCTCTCGCCGCGCCACCAAAAGGTCGATATCCCCGACAGGAAGTCGGACACCCTGGAGAAGGGCCGCGCTCGTGCCCCCCAGGCGGTAAGTGATGCCGGCGTCTACAGCTCGCATGGCAGTGAGCACGGTGTCCAGCGTCGCAGTGATGTCCGCCGCTTGAAGAAATGTTCCACCGTTGTCCATGACGAGCAGCCTAAGAGCATCAAGACACGGGAGGACAGGCGTCACAGGCCACACGCCAAATCTTCAGATCGACGAACCCATGAGCAAACGAGGCCGGTGAGAACAGCTCAAATCATGGTTCTCCCTGCTCAACGAGGCAGGCTAACGGTTCAGCACACCCCCGCGACACAATGATCTCGTGTCGCGATTCGATGCCGCAGAAGCCGACCTGGTCCCTGGCCAACGGGTCCGAGTGACCCAGCGACACCCGTGGGGTGTCATGGTGGAAATCCTTGGCCACGAGGGCATATCCACACCTGCGTTGCGCCTACGTCCCTGGCGAGCAGAGGATGCGGTGGCTCTCGTAGCGGCTCATCGCGATCCGCTTCTGCGCCGCTGGCTGACCACCTCACTTGCCAGCGACACAGAGGCTCGTCGCTGGATCGATGATCAGAGCGAAGGATGGGCCACCGGCGTCCGATTCAGCTTCGCCATACTGGAGTGCCGCGGCAAGAACGGCGATGCCGGTCGTCCAGTCGGCCACATTGCGGTCACGGCGACCGATTCCAGCAAGGCTCTGGCGACGGTCGGTTACTGGACGTCGGCCGAAGTCCGAGGCCGGGGCATCGCCGGCCGCGCTCTTGAGGTTGTATCGCGTTGGGCGTTTGATTCGCAGCGCATCATGCCGCTAACCCGCCTCGATCTGCTGCATGCCGTCGATAATCACGCGTCGTGCAGTGTGGCAAAGAAATGCCGGTATGCGCTCCGTTCCATTCTCCCCGCCCAACCTCCCGCCTTCCCGCGCGATGGGCACCTGCACGTCCGAATCAACAACGACGCGTGAAACCGGCCGGCTCCCCGCGGCCAGGAATGAGCGGCGGTGTCGGCCGAAGGATGTAGCCCGATCTCCTCAACCGGCAGGAGGTCGCGCGGGCCGGGCCTGACTAGCGTCTTTTGAAGATTCGGCACGCCTGCCCTCCCCGGTCGAAAGGACTGCTCATGACCTCTGCCCGCAAGAGGCTCCTCACCGGTTCGATCACCTTCGCGGCGGGGCTGGCACTGTGGTTGCCCGGACTCGATGTGGAGATCTTCATCTTCACACCGTCCAAGGTCGGGGTGGTCCTGATGGTCATCGGAGCGTTGGAGATCTTGTACGGGGTCTACCGGAGTTTCCGCGGCGACGGCGCGGCGCGCGGATAGCCGGAGAGTTCGAGCTCTGCGCCCCGAATACCGGAGGCGGCCTCATCAGGTGCGCGCACGGAATCCTGTCCTTGATCGCTTTCCTCGGCGAACCAAAAGGGACAGGCAACACGTCCCAGTGGAGTGCGATCTCTTCGGGTAGTTCTCGCTTTGCTCGCCGTCGTCGTTCTCACCGGATGCGACCGCGAGGATGGCAGGGCCAAATTGGACCACGTCGTCACCGCTTCATGCCCGAAGGGTCGGCCGGACCCGGTCCGGCCGACCCCGCCACGCCAGCCGCTCCCCAACGACTTCACACCGGTCCAGGTCATCCGCTGCCGTTGGGAGTCTCGCCTTCTGCCCGGCAAGGGGCTCTGGGAGGTCGTGATCCAAGAGCACGCCGACGGCCCCGCAACCGGGCTGATGACCGAGCTACGCCGCCCATCCGAAAGATCGTTGTTCGGTCAGGACTGCCTGGACGTGCGCATCTTGGTCGATTACTTCGTCGTGGTGGACTCCTCCGGCAGGGCGGTGCTACCCGACGTGCCGAACGGCGTATGCGGAGAGCCGTTCCCCTCCGCTCTGGCCGCCATTCGCAGCCTGCCGTACCACGTCGACAAACAGTTACCCGTTCGGAGGGTCGAGAGCGAAAAGGCCTTCCGGGCCGGCTGTAGCGACAAGTACCCAGACCTTCTCCGCCGCCAGGGACGGCCAGAGGTAGTGGCCTCCCCCATCTGGAACCCCCCACCGGAGGGCCTACGGGTATGCGTCTACCGCATCACAAAGAAAACCCCGAGCACGGTCGACCCCCGGGGTATGGCCATGGGAAGGCTCGAATCTTCGCGCATACTCAAGGGCAGCAAACTACGCACCCTGCTCAACGCTCTGGACGCCGCGCCGGCGACCGACTGCCCGAGCAACCACACCCGGTTCGCAGTACTGACCCCCGGCTTCTGGGAGGCATACGTCGCGCTCGACGGGTGCCACAACCTCCGGCGCCCCGATAGAACCCTCGGCCGCCTCACCCCCGATGCCGCAGCACTCCTCACCAAGTGAGACGACCTGCCGGACACCCGCTGATCAAGCCGACTCGGAGCAATGATCGAAACCTGTGGATCTGCCGGGAAGGGTGTGCCTTCCCGGATCATCCGATGGTGGTTTCGAGATATGGCCGACGTTGGCGCGGCCTTCACCGACGGCAAGCTCCTCGAACGCCCCGGCGACCTGGCCGCCTGGCCCATCCCTCTGCCCCCGACAACAGGAGCACACGATGAACCGCACCATCGACAAGATCGCCTGGATCCACCTGGACAACGGCAAGATCCTCAGCACCCGGTCGCGAGGCAAGAACGCCTACTACATCCCCGGCGGCAAACGCGAAACCGGCGAAACCGACCTCGACACCCTCATCCGCGAGATCGACGAGGAACTCTCCATCGCCATCATTCCCGCGACCGCCACCCACGTGGGCACCTACCAGGCCCAGGCACACGGCCACGCCGAGGGCATCACGGTGCGGATGACCTGCTACACCGCCGACCATCACGGAGTACCGACGCCCAGCAGCGAGATCGAAGAAATCACCTGGCTGAGCTACGCCGACCGCGACCGTGTGTCCCCAGTCGACCAGATCATCTTCGATCACCTACACCAAACCGGACAGCTTCACTGACTCAGCGCACCCCAACCGATCCACAGGTATTGACTGCCCCCGACTCGGAGTCTTGTGCGCAGTCCCGGCCCATCGGCAGGTTCCGACGGCCCGCAATAAAATCCCTGGGATGGAGACCCTCTTGATCCGTCGGAGAACTACCGAGGATCTGCCTGCGTGCATCGATGCTCTCGCCGCCGTGCAGGCGTCCGATCGCTACCCGGTGGACTGGCCCGCCGATCCCGGGCGATGGCTGACACCGTCCAACCTGGTTGAGGCATGGGTGGCGGTTGACGGGCTTGACGTGGTCGGACACGTGGGACTCGCACAGCTTGACGCGGCGACCCTTGAACCGTCCCTCGCCGAGGCCCTCGGTACGCCGGCTGATCCGGTTGGATCGATCACCCGACTCTTCGTCACCCCTCGGCGGCGAGGCCACGGGCAGGCCACCCAGCTCCTCGAGGTGGCCGGCAAGGAGGCCGCCAACCTCGGGATGCCTCTCATACTCGACGTATCGGACGACGGCCACGCGGCCATCGCTCTGTACGAACGTGTTGGATGGCGACGTGTCGTCACCACCCGCGCCGACTGGCTGAACGCGGCGGGCGAACACGCCGTGGTGCACTACTACGTGAGTCCTGAGACGGCGCGGAAGCCGGGACGTGCCGCCCGCCTGCCCGAGTAGGCCGTTCCGGGGATCGGCGCGAAGGGGGAGCCGGGCCGGGCCGTCGCCCTCATCGTCACAAATCGCCAGACTGCCGGCGCGATGATCCGCGTAACGACGAAGAGGGCGACGATCGTGCCGAGCACCAGCGGGCGGGTCAGCGAACCGCCCAGGTGGCCTCGTCTGCGACAGCGCGGCAGCGCACCTGGACGGCCGGTGACGTTGAACAGCAGGTTGGTGGGCAGCACACCAGACGAAGGAACCTTGCCGTCAGGCCGGGGTGGGAACCGGGACGGGACCGCCCTCCCTGGATTCCTCCTCGATCGCGGATCCGACGATCTCGCAGCCCGCGAGGTCCATCGCCGCGCGAACGAGGTCCTCATCCACCGCGCTGTTCGTGAGCACACTGACCTTCCCGGCGCCGGGATCCACCTCCACGCCTACGACACCGGGCACCTTGATGAGGTCGGCCTTGATCGCGGCCACGCAATGATCGCAGGTCCCGGAGGACAGACCAGTGACGTGGTAGCCGACCAGGCTGTAGGCAATGGTGATCACACCGATCTCCTCAGATCGAGAGGTAAATGGGGAGGCGTTCCGGTCGAGTCCGCCGCCAATGAGCCTGCCGCAGTGCAGAGGCGAATGGTGGTGAATGAGGCGTCCGGAGAACGCCATGGCGTGAATCGGCCATCCAGGCGTGGATCATCCGGATTTTGCGGCAGAAGCGCCCGATGCCATCGTTGTCGCATCCTTGATACCGAAACGGGGGTGCCAGGGCTGGTGACCGACGCGTCTCATGCCGAGAAAGAGCGCCATGTCCGCATGCTGTACGCGCGGATGCACGAGCAGGGCGAGTCCCTCGCGGAGGCCACAGAGCAACTCGGACTGTCTGTTGACGATCTCAGGCGGGCCCAGGACGGCCTGGTACGTCTCGGCCTGCTGGACACCGGGACGGAGACCACCGTCGACGCGGTCGCGGCGTTGACCCGCGGCCTTGAAAGCAGCCACCGCGCACTGGACCGGCTGGTCGAACACCACGTCAGGGTGGCCTCCCTCGCGCAGAACTACCTCGGGTTCACCCGGCACGCGAACGACGATCTCCGCGTCGAGTTCTACGAGCGCGAGCGGTTGGCGGCGCTCAACAACCGGATCGACGAACTGGCGGATCTGGCCCAGCTGGAAGTAATGACGATGCACCCGGCGGCGAACTGGACTCCGGAGCGGCTGGACACCGGCGACGCCCGCATCAGGCGACGCCGGAGCCGCGGCGTACGGGAGCGCGAGCTGCACGCCCAGGCGATGCTCGCCAACCCGATGTTGCGCGACCGGCTGCGAGCACGGAGAGAAGAGGGAACGCAGATCCGGGTCGCGCCGGTGATCCCGACCCGGATGCTCATCTATGACCGGCAGGTCGCGGTCGTGCAGGCCGACCCCGAGGATCTGGAGCGCGGCGCCGTACTGATCCGCGGACGTGACGTCATCAGGTCTCTCGCGGCGCTTTACGAGTTCTGCTGGACGAACGCGTCCGAGTTGGTCGACGTCCCGCGCTCGGCGGACGACGCGGCGCTCACCGAGCAGCAGCGAGCCGTGCTCCGTCTGCTGGCCACGGGCGCCAAGGACGACGCCATCGCCCGTAGCCTCGGCGTCTCGACGCGTACGGTGACCCGCCTGGTGGGCGAGCTTACGGCGATGCTGGGAGCGGGCAGCCGCTTCCAGGCCGGGGTACGCGCCGCGCGACTCGGCTGGCTCGACTGACAAACCCGCCGTAACGCGGCAGACCCCGCCGACACCTATTCCGGCACAGCGAACGGCGGCCCCCGGAACATCTCCCGGAGGCCGCCGTTCGTCCTGCTCCTACGTGAAACCTTCTACTTGAAACCGCGCAGGCGGAGACTGTTGCTGACCACGAACACCGACGAGAACGCCATCGCGGCACCCGCGATCATCGGGTTCAGCAACCCCGCCGCGGCCAACGGCAACGCCGCCACGTTGTACGCGAACGCCCAGAACAGATTCCCCTTGATCGTCCGCAACGTCCGCCGCGACAACCGGATCGCGTCCGCCGCCACCCGCAGATC
>NZ_BBYJ01000048.1 GCF_001528665.1 Microtetraspora malaysiensis | reverse complement strand
CGCCCGAACAGGTGCTGACCTTTACCCGCTTCGGCTATCGGGAGGCGGGAGGCGATCGCGGCTTCGGCCAGATCGATCGCCCGGGCCAGGGCGACGATCTCCGCCATCGCCACCTCGACCTCGGCACCGGTCTCGACCCCGGCGCTAACACCGGCTCCAGCCCGGGTCTCGGCCCCTGCGCCAACACCGGAACCGGCCCCAGCGCCAGCCTCAGCCCCAGCGCCGGCCACGGTCTCGCCCGACACCTTTGCCGCGGCCAGCCGTTCAGCACGAGCCAGCAACTCGATGACGTCGCGCCCGGCCAGTTTCAGACCGGGCCAGTCCGCTACCCGGCTATCACCACCAGCAGCATCCGGGCCAGTATCACCGATACCCCGGCCGTCAGCGCCCCGGCCATCACCAACAGCATTGCCATCGGCCCGGCGGTCACCGCCACGTCGACCCGAACCCTGTGCGTCTGTGTCCTGCGGGGCGCGGCCCGGACCCTGCTCGTCCTCGCGAATACGGCCCACGCCCAGCTGACCCTGGCCCTGCCGGTCCTTGCCCTGTCGGCCCGAGCCGTTCCGCTGCCGATCGTCCCGACCGGCGCGCTGGGATCCGTTCGACGATGGCTCGTGGAGGGTGGGACGGCGGCCTTGCCAGATCCCGTCCCAGGCCGACAGGTCACCACGGTCGTGCCCGGGCCGCGGTAGCTCGTCCCGACCGGAAGGGTCACCGCCATCGCCTCTGAGGCGCTGCGACTCCTCCCCGCTGTCAGGCTTATGGTCTTCCGGCGCGTCCGGAAGGCCGAGCAGCCGACGTGCCCAGGAGTGCGCCTCGTCCGGCTCGCGTTGCGCAGCTCGCCCGTCAACGCGCGCCGTGTCGCCCGGCTTGCCGCGCCGCGCAGCTCGCCCCTCGGGGCGGGCCGGGTCGTGTGGGGCGGGATCAGGGGCTCCTTCGCGGCCGCCGAAACCGCGGCCGTCATCGAGGAGCCCGGCGCTGCAAGCGCGGTCGAGGAGCACCGCCCCGTAGGAGTCACCGGAGAAACGATCGGATCCGATGAACGGCGTGTGCCGCCTTGACCTGCGCCGCCGCCGCGGGGACGCGGAAGGTGCGTCGGACGGCCGGGGCGGAGGAGCGTCCTCCGGTCCGCGCGACAACAGCACACCACCCGAAAGCATCATCTCTTCGCACCTCCCCTCCCGGTCTGACGGTCGAGCCTCTGCGAGGATATCGTTCACACGTTCGATAGGCAACTCTAAGTAATCACGCTTGCACTATTTGTGAGCACCGTGTGCGGCATTCCGATTGATGGGCATTCGCGACCGAAGGGGGCGCGCAAAGGTCGGAGTCTCTGGCGTCGGAGTCTCTGGCGTCGGAGTCTTTGGTGTCGAGGCCTCTGGTGACGGCGTCATCGCTGCCGACTCCACGAGTTGGCGGCGGCGAGGGTGGGGCGCCTGCGCGGTAGCGGTCGGCGAATGCCTCGGTTGCGCGTGGCAAACTCATGGACTACGTGCTGCACCAATTGCGCATCGGCGATTACATAGAGTGCATAAAAGGTGGTGTGGCCGATATATTCGCGCCGATTGAGCTGCCGGAGTACGCGCAGAGAGACATCCGGCGTCCCATTCGGGTGGCGTGCCGCTGTCGCGCCGACCATTTGATTTTGCGTCACCGTCACGACTCGCGTCACCGTCACGACGGCGATTTGCGTCACTGTTACGACGTTCGCGCCTCGGTGAGCGGCGAGGACTCCGGTCCGGCACCTCGCGCCTTCGGGTGTCTTGCGCCGGGGTGACGGTGTCCGTCCATCAGCAGGGGAGCCCGTCGGTCCGCTGATTGGAGCGCCTGCGGTGGCGTTCCCAAGCCTGCCGGTCCTCCGGTCGGAGCACTTGCGGTGGCGTTCCCAAGACCGCCGGTCCTCGAGTTCGCCGGTCCGCCGACCGGAGCACTTGCGGCGGCGTTCCCGAGACTGCCGCTTCCCGGCGCGATGACGGTGGTCCCCCCGATCGGTGAAGGCCGAGGGGCGGGCGGACGGCTTCGCCGTCGATGGAGACGACAAGTACGGCGATACCATCTCGCACTGCACACTCGCCGCGAAGTTGCACATTGATTCCATCTCGCCTATAGGTTTAGGGCTTCGTCCTAATGGCTGATAGGGGGAGAATCATGGGTACGACCGCCGCGAGTCTCGGGGCGGGCCGGTGAACATCTTCGACGAACCCGGTCAGGCCCACGTGGCGAACGGACGCCGCACGGACGAGAAGAAGGCCCGCGCGTCGGCGGGCATCAGCATCGTTAGCCTCCTGGGAGCGGGTGCAGTCGCGGGCGTGCTGGCCGCCGCTCTCGCGTTGCCGGCCGTCGGCGGCACGGGCGCGGCGATCCTCACCGCGTCCGACGGGCTCAATCTCAAGGCGGCGGATCTGAAGGAGCCCCCGCTGGCCGAGAAGACCACCGTCCTCGACGCCAGGGGCAACCAGATCGCCCAGTTCTACGAGGAGTATCGCGAGGTCGTCCCGCTCGACAAGGTGGCCGACTTGATGCAGAAGGCGATCGTCGCCATCGAGGACTACCGGTTCTACGAGCACGGCGCCATCGACCTCGAAGGCACCGCCCGAGCCATGGCGAAGAACCTCTCCTCGGGCGGCGTGAGCCAGGGCGGTTCCAGCATCACGCAGCAGTACGTCAAGCAGGTCCTCCTCAACACGGCGGTCTCCAAGGAGGACAAGAACGCGGCGCTGGCCCCGAGCTACGCCCGCAAGCTGAACGAGCTGCGCTACGCCATGGCGGTCGAGCAGAAGTACTCCAAGGACCAGATCCTGGAGAAGTACCTCAACATCGCCTACTTCGGCGCGGGGGCCAACGGCGTGCAGGCCGCGGCCAAGCGCTTCTTCGGGGTCAACGCGTCCGAACTGAACCTCGCGCAGGCGGCGACTCTGGCAGGGGCGGTGCAGATGCCGAACAGCACCGACCCGGAGGCGGGCCGGAAGGCACAGAAGCAGCTCCTCAAACGGCGCAACGTGGTGCTCGACCGGATGGCCGAGCTGAAGAAGATCACGCCGGAGGAGGCCAAGGCGGCCAAGGCCAAGAAGCTGGGCTACGTGGGAACGCCCCTGCCCGGCGGCTGCGGCGCGAGCCCCTATCCGTACTTCTGCATGTACGTCCGGAACGAGATCCTCAACAATCCGCGCTTCGGCAAGACGGAGAAGGCCCGCACCCGGTTCCTCAACCGGGGCGGCCTGACCATCAAGACGACGATCGACCCCAAGATGCAGGCCGCGGCCGAGCGGGCGATCCGGAAGCGGGTGCACGCGTCGGACAACGCCGTCGCGTCCGAGGCGCTGATTCAGCCCGGCACCGGCATGATCAAGGCGATGGCGGCGAGCCGCAAGTTCGGCAACAACGAGCGCAGGCACGAGATGTCGTTCAACGTCGTGGCGGACAAGGCGCACGGTGGCGGCATCGGCTTCCAGGCGGGCTCGACCTTCAAGACCTTCACGCTGCTCACGGCGCTCAAGAAGGGAATGAGGATCACCGACGGTTTCAACGTCGGCTCCGGATATCGCGCGTCGGGCTACTCCGCGTTCAAGAACTGCAAGGGCGAAAATATCGGCGACCCGACGCACACCGTCACCAACGACGAGGGCGGCGGCGGCTTCAAGAGCCTGCAGACGGGCACGTGGGGGTCGGTCAACACCTTCTTCATGACGCTGGAGCAGCGCGTCGGCCTGTGCGACACCGTGCAGACCGCCAAGTCGCTGGGCATCAAGCGCTCCGACGGCAACCCGCTGCAGGAGTACGAGACCTTCACCCTCGGCATCAACGAGATGGACCCGGTGACCGTCGCCAACGCGTACGCCGCGATCGGGGCGCGCGGGAAGTACTGCGCTCCCATGGCGATCTCCCAGATCACCGACCGGAACGGCAAGGTGACCGAATACCAGCCCCAGTGCCGCGAGGCGCTGGACCCGGAGGTCGCCGACGCGGCGGCGGACATCCTGTCGGGGGTGTTCACCAAGGGCACCATGCGCGGGGTGGGCGGCATCGGGCGGCCCGCCGCCGGCAAGACCGGTACCACCGACGACCAGGCCACCGCGTGGTTCGCCGGTTTCACGCCGGACCTCGCCGGCGCGGTGAGCATCGGCGACCCGCGTGGCTCGACCGCGCACAAGCTGAACGGCGTCACCATCGGCGGCACGTACTACGGATCGGTCTTCGGAGCCACGATCCCCGGCCCGATCTGGAACGACACCATGACGGCCGCGTTGCGTGGCGTCAAGGCGACCCCCTTCGAGCCGATCAACAAGAGCCGCTTCGGCGGTGGCGGTGGCGGTGGCGGCGGGGTCATCGGCGGCGAGCGCGGCGACCGTGCCGGCCGCGACAACGTGGTGGTGGTGACACCGGAAGACCGATGACCGTCTGGGCCCGGCGAGCGACATGAGGGCGGGGAAGGCGATGCCTTCCCCGCCCTCACTGTCTTCAGGCGGCCGCGGGAGGGGAGACCCTGCCGAGGATGAGATCCGCGGCGTGCCAGGCCATCGCCATGATGGGTCCGTTGAGGTTGCCCGACACCATGACCGGCAGCACCGAGCAGTCGACGATTCGCAGGTTGTCCACGCCTCTCACCCGCAGCTGCGAGTCCACCACGTCGCCCTCGTCCGGACCCATGGCGCAGGTGCCGATCGCGTGGTAGCCGCAGTAACCTCCGCCCAGCGCGGCATCGATGATCTCCTCGTCCGACCGCACCCCGGTCCCCGGGAAGGTCTCGTGCGCCAGTCGCGAGGCGATCGGCTCCTGCGCGAAGAACTCGCGCATCCGGCGGAAGAGGTCGGCCGCCACCTGACGATCGTGGTCGGTGTCGAAGTAGTTGGGATCGACGCGCAGCGGCGCGCCGGGGTCCGCGGACGTGATGGCCACGCTGCCCTCCGAGGTCGGGCGGAGCACCTCCGCGACCACCGACACGCCGGGCGGCCTCTCGACGGTGACCGTCTCGCCCGCCTTGTACGTGGCGACGGACCATGGCCCCATCAGCAACTGGGCGTCCGGCCGGTCCAGGTCCGGGCGGCTCTTGAGGAAGGCGATCACGTCGTACGCGGGCGCGGCGAGCGGTCCCTTGCGGTTCAGCAGGTACTTCAGCGCGGTCGCGCCCTGCCGGGCCGGCGTTGAGAGCGACCGGTTGTAGCCGAGGTCCTCCTTCAGCCGGAACTTCAGGGCGAGGCACCGGTGCTCGCGCATACGCGAGCCGACGGCGGCGCGGTCCAGCCGGACCCCCACACCGGCGGCGCGCAGCACCTCCGACGGCCCGATTCCCGACGACTGCAGCAGTTTCGGCGTGCCCAGACTGCCGAGGCAGAGGATGACCTCCCGGTCGGCGCGGTACTCCACCACACCGCCACCGGCGTTCCTGGCGCGCACGCCGACGGCCGTGTCCCCGTCGAACAGCAGCTCGGTCACCAGCGTGCCGGTGACGACGGTGAGGTTGGGCCGATCGCGTACGGGCCGCAGGAACGCCCTGGCCGCGCTGACCCTCCGCCCGTCCTTGATGGTCGCCATCGCGTGCCCGACGCGCTCGCCCTCGGACTCGTTGACGTCTCGCATGGCGGTCAGGCCCAGCGCGGTCCCGGCGGCGATCATCTCCTCGCACAGCGGATCCGGGTCGCGCGGGGGCGACACATGCAGCGGACCACCCGCGCCCCGGGTCTCCGACGGCCCAAGCGCGTTGTCCTCGATCGCACGGAAGATCGGCAGGATGGTGTCCCACCCCCAGCCCGGGTTGCCCAGCCGTACGAGCTCGTCGTAGTCGGCGCGCTGGCCGCGGTTGTAGACCATCCCGTTGATCGAACTGGATCCGCCGAGGACCCTTCCCCGGGGCCAGATCTCGCCCTGGCCGTCCGGGCCGAACGGGAGCGTCGGGTAGTGCCAGACCTTCCCCGGGTCGTCGAAGAGCTTCCCGAATCCCTTCGGGACGTGGTACAGCGGGTTGCGATCGGAGCCGCCCGCCTCGATCAGCAGCACCCGGACGTGTGGGTCTTCGGACAGCCGGGCGGCCAGCACGCACCCGGCCGATCCTGCTCCGATGATCAGATAGTCGGCCATGTGGGTCATCGTCCTATCTCCAGCGGCCCGGCCAGCATGGTTGGGTCATGGTCGGGCATCCGCAGTATGCCGGGATCGATACGATCACCGCCATAACTCCGCAAATGATCACGTTGGTCGCCGTGACCGGAGCCGCCGTACTGGCGGCTCAGGCCCCCGCGTCCGCGCGCTCCTCGCCCAGCGCCGTACGGACCCGACGGGATAGGGCGGGACCAACCTGACAGGGGCGTATTCGGGAGAGTCCACGGATACGCTCCGCCGTCCCGTGGGCTGTAAGAACCGGCACGGTCCGATCATTCCTCTGATGAAGGCACATGTAGGGGAATGGAGAACGCATGATCGAACCTGGTCCCCGGGACCGGTTCACCGCCCTGTACGACGCCTGCTATCCCAGCGTGTACGCGTACGCGGTGAGCCGTGCGGGGCGGCAGCTCGCGGAGGAGGTGGCGAGCGAGACATTCTGCGTCGCGTGGCGGCGGATCGACGATATGCCGGACGAGGCGCTCCCGTGGCTGCTCGGCGTCGCCCGCAACATCCTGCGAGAGTCGTACCGCGCGGACGCCCGGCGCCAGTCGCTGGAGAGCGAGCTGGCGGCGTGGGCCGCGGCCAGTGAGCACGTGACGGGCGACGTCGCCGACGCGGTGACCGAGAGGGCGGCTCTCCTGCGGGCGCTTGCGACGCTCTCCGACGGAGACCGTGAGCTGCTGACGCTGGTCGCCTGGCACGGTCTGCGGGCCGCGGACGCGGCGAAGGTCGTCGGCTGCTCCACCGCCACGTACTTCGTCCGGTTGCACCGCGCCCGGCGCAGGTTGGAGCGTGCGCTGGCCATCGCGGCGGTCGACGGCGCGAGCGTTCTCCCGTCCGAGTCTCTGGAATCCGTGAAGGAGTCGTTCCGGTGAAGAAGCCCGATCTCATGGAGATGCTCGCCGACGTTCGTCCCGCCTCGCTCACGCCGGAGGACGATCCGCGCCGGCTCGACCGGATCATCGCCGCGGCCGCGCGGCCGTCCGTCGTGGCTGAGCCCGTTCCCCGCCCCGGCCGAGGCCGTCCGGGGTGGGGCTGGGGAGCCGGAGTGGCGGCGGCGGGCCTCGCGGCGGCCGCGATCCTGGTTCCCGGCGCCGTCGGCGACCGGTCCGCCGAGCCCGCCGCGCGCGGCCTGCTGCTCGCCGCCGCGGAGCAGACCGTGAACGCGCCGACCGGCGCGGGCCGGTACTGGCACAGCCGCGGCGTGAACAGCGCGTCCCCGACCGACCGGACGTCCGACGGTCTCTGCCGGGACGAGACGTGGGTGGCGCGGTCGCCCAAGGATCCGAGCTGGTGGATCGTCCATTCCTGGACCCGGCTCGGCGACGTCAAGGACGCCCTCCTGCCGCCGGAGAAGGGCGTGTGGAGCTCGGAGCAGGCCCACTTCACCTGCGTCCGCGGCCGCCGGGCGGTGGACAGCACCGACGGCGCGACCCCGTATCTCCAGCGGCTGGACGCCTTCGCGGAGCCGGGGTCGAGCTGGCCCAACGTCGACGGCAGGGTGGTCTCCCTCGCCGAGATCGACGCCCTGCCCACCGATCCGGAGTCGCTGAAGGAGGTGCTCATCCAGTGGCAGGTTCCCGGAGTCAGCGATGAGAGACGGGACGAGATCCTGTTCGAGCAGGCGGCGGAGATGCTGCTCGAACTCCCCGCCCCCTCCGGTGTCCGGGCGGCGCTGTTCCGGCTGATGGCCGATCTGCCCGACGTCCGTTCTCTCGGCGGCGTACGGGACCCGCTGGGCCGTGACGCGGTGGGGGTCGCGCGCCGGAGCAGCTGCGATCAGGAGTTCGGTGGCGAGCTGCAGGTCCTGTTCGACAAGGACACCGGACGGCTGCTGTCCGTGAAGCGGCTGGACGGCGAGCGGGGCTGTGCGGACCTCCGGCCGATCAGCTGGAGCGCCGTCCAGGAGTCCGGCTGGACCGACGAGTCGCCGAAGGTCCCCGCGGACCGCTCCTGAAGCCCGGCCTCGGCTGATAGCCCGGCGAGGGGCGAGGTTTCCGCCGTGCGTTTGTGGTTCTCCAAGATCGATACGATCACCGCCATGATTCCGCAAATGATCACGTTGGTCGCCGTGGCCGGAGCCGCCGTACTGGCGGCTCAGGCCCCCGCGTCCGCGTCCTCCTCTTTCGTTCCGCCCTCTTCGTCGTCCGCCGCCACGACGGCGCCGTTACGCCTGCGCGGCGGCCTGACCCTGGATCTGCCGAGCTCGTGGCAGGTGTACGGCGGCGGCGACCAGATCCGCGTGGTGACCGGCGCCTGCGCGCGGCCCCGGGGCCACTACTTCGAGCCCAACTGCCGCAGCTTCTGGGTGATGGGCACGCAGGCGATCAAGACCGGAGGCGAGGGCTTCCAGCCGTACAACCCGAACCAGGGGCCGTTCTATCCGGCGGTGGACGTCGCGCCGTGCGCCACCGACCCCTCGCTCGGCCAGGTCCTCGGCAAGGCGGTCGCGGCCGGCTACCGCCCCTTCGGGGCGAGGCACAAGGCCCGCTACCGGGTGTGGCCGGGCCGGTGCGTCCGCGACAACGGCGAGCAGAAGTCCGTGTTCAGCCAGCGCGAGTGGTACCTGCCGAAGGAGCGGATCCTGATCGTCGACCAGTGGAACACACCGGGTCTGACCACCGTCCTGAAGCACGCCACCTGGAGCTGACCGTCACGCCGACCGGGCGGAGGCGCGATCTCCCCACGGCCCGCCCCGCCGGCGTCGCGGGTCCGGCCGATAACGTGAGCACTTCCGATCACGAGGAGGACGGGTTGAAGGGCGCGCTGCTGGTCGCGGGCACCACCTCGGACGCCGGGAAGAGCGTCGTCACCGCCGGGATCTGCCGGTGGCTGGCCAGACGGGGCGTCCGGGTCGCCCCCTTCAAAGCGCAGAACATGTCGCTCAACTCGTTCGTCACCGGTGACGGAGCCGAGATCGGCCGCGCGCAGGCGGTCCAGGCCGCCGCGTGCGGCCTGGAACCGACCGCCGACATGAACCCGATCCTCCTCAAACCGGGCAGCGACCGGCGCAGCCAGGTGGTCGTGCTCGGCCGTCCCATGGCCGACGTGGACGCGATGGAGTACGGCGCGCTCAAGGACCGGCTGCGCGCGGTCGCCGTCGAGTCGCTCGACCGGCTGCGCTCGCGGTACGACGTGGTGGTCTGCGAGGGCGCGGGCAGCCCGGCCGAGATCAACCTGCGCCCGGGCGACATCGCCAACATGGGCCTGGCCCAGGCGGCCCGGCTGCCGGTCATCGTCGTCGGCGACATCGACAGGGGCGGCGTCTTCGCCTCCATGTACGGCACGCTCGCCCTGCTCGACGCCGCCGACCAGGCGCTCGTCGCGGGGTTCGTCGTCAACAAGTTCAGGGGAGCCCGCGAGCTCTTGGAGCCGGGGCTGGACATGCTCCGCGGCCTGACCGGCCGCGAGGTCTACGGCGTGCTCCCGTGGCTGGACGGCCTGTGGATGGACGTGGAGGACTCGCTCGCCCTGGACAACCGGCCGCCGGCCGCCGCCTCGGCGTCCGGGCGGGGAACGTTGCGGGTGGCCGTCGTCCGGCTGCCCCGGATCTCCAACTTCACCGACGTGGACGCGCTGGCCAGTGAGCCGGGGGTGGTCGTCCGCTTCGTGACCTCGGCCGCCGAGCTGGACGACGCCGACCTGGTCATCCTGCCCGGCTCCCGTGCCACCGTCTCCGACCTCGCCTGGCTGCGCTCGACCGGCCTGGCGGACGCCGTACGGGAGCGGGCGGTCAAGGGGCGGCCGATCCTCGGCGTCTGCGGCGGCTACCAGATGCTGGCCCGGACGATCAGGGACGACGTCGAGTCCGCCGCCGGGCTGGTGGAGGGCCTCGGCCTGCTGCCCGCGTCGGTCGAGTTCGCGTCCGAGAAGACCCTGTCCCGGCCGGTGGGGGAGGCGTACGGCTGCCGCGTCTCCGCGTACGAGATCCACCACGGCACGGTGACGGTGGACCCGACCCCGACCCCGACCCCGACCCCGGTCGCGTTCGCCGGGAACGGGGAGCGGCGGGCCGAGCCGTTCCTCGACGGCTGCCGCCTCGGCCCGGTGTGGGGGACGACCTGGCACGGCGCGTTGGAGAACGACGCGTTCCGCCGGGCCTTCCTCGCCGACGTCGCGACCGTTGCGGGGCGGGACTTCGCGCCCGCGCCGGACACCTCGTTCTCCGCGCTCCGCGAGGCCCGGCTGGACGCCCTGGGCGACCTCGTCGAGCGGCACATGGACACCGGTGCGCTGGCCCGCCTGATCGACGGCGGCGCCCCCGACGGCCTCCGGACGCTGCCGCCCGGCGCGTGACGGCCGCACGCCGTCCCGGCCGTGCGGTTGACCTACGATCGCGGAGTGACGGACGAGACGCTTCACACCCAGGCCATCGACGCCTTCATCGCCGCGACCGAGACCGCCGATCCCGACCAGCGGGCCACGCTGCTGAGCCGTGCGCTCGCCCCCGACATCGTCTTCTGGGGACCGCTGGGCCGCGGGGTCGGCCGGGAGGCCGTGTCGGACTTCATCACCGAGGTGGTGCGCAGCCACCCGTCGGGGCCGTGCCGCATGGTGCGGACCACGCGCGTGGACGCGCCGGGCGAGTGGGCCAGGTTCGGCTGGTGCTACGAGGACGCCGAGGGCCGGGTCCTCCTGTCCGGCACGGACGTCGTCCACGTCACCCCCGCCGGGGACATCGACGAGATCGTGGTCTTCGCCGGCCCGCTGTGAGCCGGACTTCACCGCGGGGACGTCCCGGGGCGTGCGGCGATGGAGAGGTAAATTGTCGGGCCGCGGCGCCTCCCACCCGCGTTTCGCCCGCATGGAAGGTGCCGTGACCTGGGCACATCTTCCCGCGATGTGTGACAGGACTTCCCCGGACGCCGCCGCCGTGCCGTCTCGCGGCCCCATGTGGGCGCGGGTGGGCCGGATGCTCGTCGTCGTGATGGCGGCGCTGGGGCTCTTCTCGGCGAACGCCGCCTCCTGTTGCACGCTCGACCAAGCGCATCACGTCCATCACCACCACGTCGCCGCCGGGACGCCCTGTCCCGACGACGACGGCGGCGGCTGCGGTGACCTGCCCCACCACTCCGAGTGCTGCGACGAGGCCGTGGCGCTGTGGACCCGCGCCGTGGACGGCTACGCCCCCCTCCACGCCACGGCCGCCACCATGGTCGTGCTGCCGGTCGCGCCGCGCCTTCCGTCCCGGCCCGCGCCTCCGCCGTCGCTCCGCGTACCGTGCGGGGGCGACCGGGTCGCGCTCTGCGTGCTGCGCATATAGGCCCACCGTTCCGCGCGAGGAACTTCGCGCGGGGAAGCGCAGACGACGTCATCCGGTGCCCCGGGAGGGGGCGCCGCGGACCTTTGGTGGGTTGGTCAACAGTGAATTCTCTCGTCAGTTCCACGCTGCCCGCGTTCGACGGCTTCGCGCCGGCGCGGCAGCCGTACGTCCCGGCGCACGTCCACACGCACGTCCGGGTCGGCGACACGCCGGTCACCTGGATCCCCGCGCGTGGCCCGGCTCCGGGGCGGGGCTTCTGGGCGAAGCTGGAAGGGTTCAACCCGGGCGGCATCAAGGACCGTCCGGCGCTCAACATGGTGCGCTGTGCCCGGCGGCGCGGCGAGCTGGCCCCCGGCGGCACGATCGTCGAGTCGACCAGCGGCACGCTCGGGCTCGGCCTGGCGCTGGCCGGCATCGTCCACGGTCACCCGGTCACGCTCGTCGCCGACCCCGGTCTGGAGCCGCTCATGGCGCGGCTGCTCCGGGCGTACGGCGCCCGCCTGGAGATCGTGACCGAGCCGCACCCGACCGGCGGATGGCAGGAGGCGCGCAAGGAGCGGGTCCGGCGGCTGCTCGCCGAGCTGCCCGACGCCTACTGCCCGAACCAGTACGACAACCCGGACAATGTGGCGGCCTACGCCACGCTCGCCGCCGAGCTGGTGGCGCAGCTCCCGCTGATCGACGTCCTCGTCTGCTCGGTGGGTACGGGAGGGCACAGCGCGGGGATCCTCCGGGCGCTGCGCCATACCTTCCCCGACGTCTCGCTGGTCGGGGTGGACACGATCGGCTCGACGATCTTCGGGCAGCCCGCCCGGTCGCGGCTGATGCGCGGGCTCGGCAGCAGCATCCATCCGCGGAACGTCGACTACGCGGCGTTCTCCGAGGTCCACTGGGTCAACCCGGCGGAGGCGGTGCACACCTGCCGGGCGCTCGCCGCCGCGCACTACGCCACCGGCGGGTGGAGCGCGGGCGCGGTCGCCATGGTCGCCGACTGGGTGGCCAGGACCTCGCCGAAGGGGACCGCGATCGTGGCGGTCTTCCCCGACGGCCCCTGGCGGTACTGGAACACGGTCTTCGACGACGAGTACTGCGCGGCCAACGGCCTGCTCGGCGTCGTCCCGGCCGACGATCCGGACGAGATCTCCCACCCGGCCGAGCGGGAGGTCGCCCGATGGACCCGCTGCGCGACCGTGGTCGACCCGCTGGGAGCCGCCGTATGAGAGCGCGGTTCACGTCGTTCGGCCCGGCCGTGCGGCTCCTCATGATCAACCAGTTCGGCATCAACCTGGGCTTCTACATGCTCGTGCCGTACCTGGCCGACCACCTGTCGGGGCGGCTCGGGCTGGCCGTCTGGCTGACCGGGCTGCTGCTCGGCCTGCGCAACCTCAGCCAGCAGGGCATGTTCCCGATCGGCGGCACCCTCTGCGACCGGTACGGCTACAAGCCGCTGATCATGGCGGGGTGCGCGCTGCGCACCGTGGGGTTCGCCCTGTTCGGCGTCTCGACGTCGGTGCCCGCGCTCATCGTCGCCTCGGTGCTGACCGGCCTCGCGGGGGCGCTGTTCAACCCGGCGGTCCGCGCCTACATCGCGGTCGAGGCGGGGGAGCGGAAGGTCGAGGCGTTCGCCCTGTTCAACGTCTTCTACCAGGCGGGGATCCTGGCCGGGCCGCTGGTCGGCGTGCTGCTCGTCGCGGTCGACTTCCGGCTCGCCTGCCTGGCCGCCTCGGTCGTCTTCGCGGCGCTGACGCTGCTGCAGGCCCGCAGGCTGCCTTCGCGGCAGGGTACGGCGCAGGGCACGGGCCGGCCGGTGCCCGCCGACTGGAAGGAGGTGCTCGCGAACCGGCCGTTCGTGGCGTTCTCGGCGGCCATGTTCGTGTCGTACGCGCTCTCGTACCAGGTCTATCTGGGGCTCCCACTGGAGCTGGGGCGCGCGGGCGGGGGCCAGGCCGCGATCGCCGTGATGTACACCTTCACCGCGCTGCTCGCGGTGGCCGGGCAGGTCCGGCTGACCGCCTTCGCCTCGCGCCGGTGGCGGCCGGAGCAGGCCATCGCGCGCGGGCTCGCGGTCATGGGCGCGGCCTTCGTGCCCGTGCTGCTCGCGAGCCAGTTCGCTGCCCAGCCCGAGCGCCTGCCGTACGGGCTGGGGGCGGCGCCCGCGGTGCTCAGCGCGATCCTGCTCACCGCCGCGGGGATGCTGATCTTCCCGTTCGAGATGGCGATGATCTCGACCCTGGGAAGGCCGGAGCTGACGGGCACCTACTACGGGCTCTACAACGCCTTCTCGGGGGTCGGCATCCTGCTCGGCAACCTAGCCAGCGGCTGGGCCATCGACGTGGGGGCCGCCCACGGCGTCCCCGCGCTGCCGTGGCTGCTCCTGCTGGCCGCCGGGCTCGCCTCGGCGTACGCGATACGGCGGCTCGACCGTGCCGGGCGGCTCCGGCCCGCGCCGCCCCCCGGCCGCCTGAGCGAGGAGCCGGTGAGTTAGCGCGGCGGAGCCGCGGGCTCCTCGGGCACGCGGGGCGGGGTGGCGGTGAGGATCGACGACAACAGGCCCGGGAAGCGGTGTTCCAGGTCGTCCCGGCGCAGGCGGCTCGGCCGGGCCGTCCCGTCGATCCGGGTGGAGACCACCCCGCTGTGGCGGCGTCCGCGTCGATGACAGCCGGAGCCCGGGCGTCGGCGTACAGCAAGAGCGTGGCTGGGCGCGACTCAGCTCACCGCCTGCCTCACCAGCGCACTGATCCGCGCCTCCGTCTCGGCCGTCACCTCGGTCAGGGCGAAACCGACCGCCCACGCCGTGCCGTCGTCCAGCTTCGCCTGGTCGCTGAACCCGAGCGTCGCGTAGCGCGTCTTGAACTTCGCCGCACTCTGGAAATGGCAGACGATTTTGCCGTTCAGCGCGTAGGCGGGCATGCCATACCAGAGCTTCGGCGCGAGGGCCGGGGCGCTGGTGGTGATGATGGCGTGGACGCGCTCGGCGAGGAGCCGGTCCGAGTCCTGCATCTCGGCGATCTTCGCGAGTACGTCCTGCTGCTCCTGCGCGGCCTTGTCCGCACGCGAACTACGGCGCGCTGCCTTCTTCTGGTCTTGGGCGTGCTCCTTCATCGCGGCCCGTTCCTCGGCCGTGAATCCGTGGTAAGTGGTGCTTTCGGTGCTGCTCATGGCAGATTTCCCCCTTGCGGAGCTTGATGTTCGGAATCTCGCGTCGGTCGTCGACGACGTCCGGCTGCGCTGACGCTTTTCCCTGATGGACTCGGCATCACCGGCCTGTATTCGCGTGATGATGCCGTCGAGGTCGCCGCTCAGCGGTCCTGGATCAGCCCGAGGACGTTGCCGTCGGGGTCGGTGACGGTGGCCACCAGGCGGCCGCCGCCGACCTCGTGCGCGGCCTCCTTCACGGTGGCCCCCGCGGCGGTCAGCTCGGCCAGCTTCGCCTCGATGTCCGGCACGTGCCAGTAGGCGACCGGTGAGGTCATGCCCTGCGGTCCACCGTCCGGCACCAGTCCGATGTGCTGGCCCGCGGCATCGAAGCCGACGTAGTAGGGCGAGTCGGTCTGCGGCGCGATGCCGAGCAGGGCCGCGTACACCGCCTTGGCCTTCGCCAGGTCGGACACGGGGTGCAGCACGGTCATGATCCCCTGGGTGGAAGAGGCGGTCATCGTCACTCCTGTGGTCGTGGGTCACATCGACCCGCCGTGTGGACATTCACAGCTTCGCTTTCGCCCCGTCCGCTCCACATCCGTGGCGACCACGGAACCGCCCACGGATCGACGGCACGGATCGACAGCACGGATCGCGGGCGGTGGTCACCACGGATGGGGCCGTGAAGCGGATGCGGCAAACTGGGGCGGTGGTGACAGACGTGGAGATCTCGCCTCGGGAAGCCGAGGTGCTGGAACTGGTCGGGGCCCATCTCAGCAACGCCGAGATCGCGGCGCGGCTGTGCATCTCGGTGCGGACGGTGGAGAGTCACGTCTCCTCGCTGCTGCGCAAGCTGGAGGTGCCGGATCGGCGGGCGCTCGCCCAGCGTGCGCCCGAGCCGACCGGTGCCGGCCCCTCGCGCCCGGCACCAGTTCTGCCCGCCCCGCTGACCTCGTTCATCGGCCGGGAGAGCGAGCGGGCCGAGCTGACCGAGATGATCAAGGCGCACCGTCAGGTGACCGCGGTCGGTCCCGGCGGGGTGGGCAAGACCCGGCTCGCGTTGGCGGCGGCCGCGGAAGCAGCCGGTGAGTACTCCGACGGGGTGTGGTTCGTCGACCTCGTCCCGGTCACCGACCCGGGGATGATCGCGACCGCGGTCGCCGGGGCGCTCGGCCTGGGTGAGCAGCCCGGCCGCGACATGACCGAGTCCGTGGTCGCCGCGCTGGCCGACCGTCACGCGTTGCTGGTGCTGGACAACTGCGAGCACGTGGTGGACGGGGTGGCGCTGCTTCTTGAGCGGCTGCTGGCGACGTGCCCTCGGTTGACGGTGCTGGCGACCAGCCGGGCCCGGCTGATGGTGCCGTTCGAACGGGTGTATCCGGTGCCGCCGCTGTCGTTGACCGTCGACGGTGAGTCGGACGCGGTCGCGTTGTTCATGGAGCGGGTGGCGGCGGTCGGCCGGCCGCTGGATCCGTCACTGCGCGACCAGGTCGCCGCGATCTGTGCGCGGCTGGACGGAATGGCGCTGGCGATCGAGCTGGCCGCCGCCCGGTATCCCACGCTCGGGCTCGATGGCATCACCGCCGCCCTGTCCCACCCGCTCCGGATGCTCACCGGCGGCTCCCGCGCCGACGAACGGCACCGTTCCGTGCGGGGGGCGCTGGACTGGAGCCACGCCCTGCTGGAGCCGGCCGACCGGGCGCTGCTGCGCCGGGTGTCGGTGTTCGTGGCGCCGTTCACCGCCGCGGCGGCGGCGGAGGTGGCCGGATCCGAGGAAGGCATTGTCGCCGAGGGACTGGCTCGGCTCGCCGAACAGAGCCTGCTGGTGGTGACGGCGTCCCCGGGCGGTACGGAGTACCGGGCGCTGGAGACCATCCGCCAGTACGCGACCGAGCGGCTCGCCGAGGCCGGTGAGCTGGTCGACGCTCGATCCCGGCACCTTCGCTGGTGCCTGGCCAAGGCCGCCGGACTGGCAGTGGCACGCCAGGACTGGCGGGCCCGGTTCGACCTGGTGGCGGACGATCTCCGCGCGGCCCTGGTGTGGGCGGCCGAACAGCCGGAGCAGCGCGCGGACGCGTACGATCTCGCCCGGCGCCTGGCGGAGCTGACCTTCACCCGTAACCTGATCGGCGAGTCGCAGGGGCGCTATGAGCAGGCGGCCGCGCTCGCGACCGATCCTGCCGCCGCGGCGTCGATGCTGCGGCAGGCGGCGGCCGTGGCCGGCTGCCGGATGCATGGCGATGACATGGACCGCCTGCACCGCGCGGCCGCGGACGCCGCCCGCAGGTCCGGCGACACCGCCGGTGCCGCCCGTGACCTGGCGACCGCCGCCGCCAACGCCTACCGGTTCTCCGGCAAGTTCGTACGGAAGCTGCCGCAGCAGGAGGCGATCGCACTCATCACCCAGGCGCGGGAGCTGGCCGGCGACGACCCGGCCGCGCAGGCCGCGGTGGCGCTGGCCGAGGCCGGGCGGGCGCTCTCCGACGCAATGGGCGCCGCACAGGGCCTGGACGACAACGGGGTCCCGGTGACGATCGCCCGCGCGGAACGATCGGTCGAACTCGCTCACCGCACGGGTGACCCGCTCGCCGAATCCGCCGCGCTGGATACGCTCGCCTGCGCCCAGAGCTGGGCCGGCGACACGTTCGCCGCCGCCGGCACGGCCCGGCGCCGGATCACCCTGCTCTCGTCCACACCGGACACCCCGGCCGGTACCCACGAGCTGATCGAGGCACTTGGTGAGGTCACCGAGGCTGGCCTCGGCGCGGGGGACCTGCCTGGTGCCCGCCGGTGGGCACGGCAACTGGCGGATCATCCGCTGCTGGCGGAGGTCGGCCATCGCGCCACGGGCTGGCTCCTTGTGGCCGACGCGTTCGCGGGCAACCTTGACGACGTACGCGCCGGCAGCGTTCGGTTCCTCGACGCGTGGCAGCGGGCCGGCGGCCCCGCCAGGTCCGTCCTCGGTCCGCCGGCGGCTGCGGTGGCGACGATCCACGGCCTGTGCGACGACCAGGACGCCCGGCGCGAATGGAGCGCGGTCCTGAATCAACTCGACCCCTCACCGGGCAATACCTACGGCTACGGGGCGGTCTTCGACGCGATGCTTCTGCTCCACCGCGGGCAGGCGCCGCAGGCGCTGGAGCGGCTGGCGCCTGAGCCCGGCGAGGTGTGGCAATGGGTCACCTGGATCTGGCTTCACTGGTACGTGGCGCTGCGCGCCGAAGCCGCCGTGCTCGCCGGGAGCCCCGGTGCTCGCGACCGGGTGGCCGAGGCTCGGACCGTCGTGGCCGGCAACCCGGTCGCCACCGCCATTGTGGAGCGGGCCCAAGCGCTGCTCGACAATGACCGGGAGCGGTTGCTCGCCACGGTAGACGCGTTTGACGCCGCCGGCTGCCGCTACCAGTCGCTGCGCACCCTGGTGCTCGCCGGCGGCGACCACGCCGGTCGTGGCGCGGCCGCGCTGGCCGATCTCGGCTTCGCCCCGATGGCCCCCGCCGCGACACCGATGATGGCCTCAGAGCGATAGCCGCCGGGGAGGATCCACCAGATCGAACTCAGCGACTGAGCACAGAATCGCGGATTCTCAGCACAGGGTTGCCCGCCGAACGGGGCCGGGAGCTCAGTCGTGGCGCGGTGTCCCGGACACCTCGTGATCGGCGTGCGACAGCGCCTCGGCGATGAGCGTGCGGACGTGCGTGTCCGTCGCCCGGTAGAGGACGCGGCGGCCGTCCCGGCGGGTGCGCACCAGCCCGGCCAGGCGCAGCTTGGCGAGGTGCTGGGAGACCGAGGGGCGCGCCACGGCCACCATCCGCGACAGCGACGAGACGTCGTACTCCCCGGAGGCCAGCAGCCACATCAGGCGCAGCCGGGTCGCGTCACTGAGCATGCGGAACGCGGCGACCGCCGCCTCCACCCGGGCGCGGTCGGGTTGCTCCTGCGACATGCTCGTACCTGATTCGTTGTCGCGTGCGTACATGAATACATATAGTCGGCCGGAGAGCCGTCCGACGCAAGCGAGGCACTCATGTCCGAGCCGCACCAGGGTCAGGATCACCCCCACGACCACCCCTCCGGCCGTGCCCACGTCACCCGGCGCGGGCCGGATCAGGGCCACGGTCACGAGCACGAGCACGAGCACGAGCACGGGCACGGTCACGGGCACGGGCACGGGGCTCGGGACGGAGCGGGCGGCGGACGGTTCGGGGCGTGGGCGGCCCGGATGCGCCACGTCATGGTGCCGCACACGCACGACAGCGCCGCCAAGACCGACGCGGCCCTGGAGTCGAGCGCTCGCGGGATGCGCGCCCTCGCCGTCTCGTTCGCGGTGCTGGCGGTGACCGCCGTCGTCCAGGCGGTGGTCGTGGCGTTCTCCGGGTCGGTCGCACTGCTGGGCGACACGCTGCACAACGTCGCCGACGCCCTGACCGCGCTCCCGCTCGGGATCGCCTTCTGGCTGGGGCGGCGCGCGGCCACCCGGCGCTTCACGTACGGCTACGGCCGGGCCGAGGACCTGGCCGGCGTGTTCATCGTGCTGGCCATCGCCGCGTCCGCCGGGCTCGCGGGCTACGAGGCGATCCGGCGGCTGGCCGACCCGCACGACATCCGGGCCGCGGGCTGGGTGGCCGTCGCCGGTCTCGTCGGGTTCGCCGGAAATGAGTGGGTAGCCCGCTACCGGATCAGGGTGGGCCGGGAGATCGGCTCGGCCGCGCTGGTGGCGGACGGGCTGCACGCCAGGACCGACGGCTACACCTCCCTGGCCGTGCTGGTGGGGGCGGGCGGGGTCGCGATGGGCCTGCCGCTCGCCGACCCGATCGTCGGCCTGCTGATCACGGGCGCGATCTGCTTCGTGCTGCGCGACGCGGCCCGGCAGATCTGGCACCGCCTCATGGACGCCGTCGATCCGGCCCTGGTCGAGGAGGCCGAGCGCCTCCTCGCCGAGGTCCCGGGCGTACGGCGGGCCGGCGCGGTGCGGCTGCGCTGGATCGGCCACGCGCTGCGCGCCGAGGTCGAGATCGTGCTCGATCCCGGCCTGACCCTGGTCGAGGCGCACGCGGTCGCGGTCGAGGCCGAGCATCGGCTCATCCACGGCCTGCCCCGGCTGCGGGCCGCCACCGTCCACGCCGACCCGGACGGCCCCGCCGGGGTCGAGCACCACGCGGTGCTGGTCGCCCACCGGTAAGCCTCCGGCCTCGGCCGTCACGGAGCGTCCGCGCTGCTCAGCCGTACGATTGGGAGAGCGGCCGTCCCCGGGAAGGGGGCATGAGGTGCGTTTCGATGTGATGGTGGAGACGCCGCGCGGCTCACGCAACAAGTACGAGATGGACGCCACCCGGCAGCGGATCCGCCTGGACCGGATGCTGTTCACCGCGACGTCCTATCCGTACGACTACGGCTTCCTGCCCGGCACCGTGGCGGAGGACGGCGAGCCGCTGGACGCGCTGGTTCTCGGCGACATGCCGACCTTTCCCGGCTGCGTGATCCGGGCCCGCCCGGTCGCCGTCTTCTGGATGCACGACGAGATGGGGCCGGACGCGAAAGTGCTGTGCGTGCCCGCCGACGACAGCCGCTACCAGCGCCTGCAGAACCGGGAGGACGTCCCCGAGCACGTGCTGAACGAGATCGCCCACTTCTTCGACGTCTACAAGGATCTGGAGCCGGGCAAAAGCGTGGACACCTGGGGCTGGGAGGGCCGCGAGCGGGCCGAGGCCGTGGTCGTCGACGCCCAGGCCCGGGGCGTCGACGCCTGACGATCTGAGCCGATGTAGATGGCGGCCCCTCAGCGCCTGAGCGGGAAAAGGCCGGGAGACGGCACGTGAAGGCAGTCTCCCGGCCCTTGCTTCCGCAGGCCGTCCCCGGTCACTGGGCGATAGGAGTACGGGTCAGACGCTTGCGGAAGACCCAGTACGTCCATGCCTGGTAGCCCAGCACCACCGGGGTGAAGATCGCCGCCACCCACGTCATCACCGTCAGCGTGTACGGCGAGGAGGCGGCGTTCGTCACGGTGAGGCTGTACAGCGGTGAGGTGCTGGATGGCATGACGTTCGGCCACAGGTCGAGGAAGAGCGTGGCCGTGGCGAGCACGATCGTGACCGCCGTGCCGGTGAACGCCCACCCCTCCCTGCCGCGGACCGCGGCGACGACCCCGCCGATCAGCGCTCCGGCGGCCAGCGCGGTGGTGGCCCAGGTGAGCGGCTTGCCGTGCATGATCTGGGTGATCACCAGGAACGCCGCGGCGACCGCGACGACGGCGGGGGAGGTCCGCAGGGCCAGGGCGCGGGCGCGGGCCCGCAGGTCACCGCCGGTCTTCAGCGACAGGAAGACCGCCCCGTGCAGCAGGAACAGGCCGAGGGTGACCAGCCCGCCGAGCAGCGCGTACGGGTTGAGCAGGGTGAACAGGTTCCCGGTGTAGATGTGCTGGGCGTTGATCGGCACCCCGGCGACGATGTTGGCGAAGGCGACGCCCCACAGGAAGGCGGGGAGGAGGGAGCCCCAGAAGATGGCCCGGTCCCAGCCGCGCCGCCACCGGTCGGAGTCGTGCTTGCCGCGGAACTCGAACGCGACGCCGCGGATGATGAGCGCCAGCAGGATGAGCAGCAGCGGCAGGTAGAACCCGCTGAACAGGGTGGCGTACCACTCAGGGAAGGCGGCGAAGGTGGCGCCGCCCGCCACCAGCAGCCAGACCTCGTTGCCGTCCCACACCGGGCCGATCGCGTTGATCATGATGCGGCGGTCGACGTTGTCCCGGCCGAGGATCGGCAGCAGGACGCCCACGCCGAAGTCGAAGCCCTCCAGCACGAAGTAGCCGATCCACAGCACCCCGATGAGGACGAACCAGACGGTGGTGAGTTCCATGACGTGTTCCTCAGTAGGTCAGGGCGGGGATGGTGGGGTCGGCGGCTTCCTTCTGCGCCGTCAGGTCGGGCGGTCCCGCCTTGACGTGCCGGGCCATGATGATCGCGGTGATCACGGCCAGTACGGCGTAGACGATGGTGAAGGCGGCCAGGGAGATCGCCACGGTGGGCACGTTCACGCCGGGGGAGACGCTCGCCGCGGTCCGCAGCACCCCGTACACCGACCACGGCTGGCGGCCCATCTCGGTGAAGATCCATCCGGCGGCGTTCGCGAGGAACGGCAGCGCCATCGCGGCGAGCGCGGCGCGGTAGAACCACCGGCTGCCCGGGGTGCGTCCCTTCCTGGTCAGCCAGAGGCCGACCAGGGCGAGCAGGCTCGCCAGCGCGCCGAACCCGATCATCAACCGGAAGGTCCAGTACGTCACGGGGATGGACGGCCGGTAGTCGCCCGGACCGTACTTGGCGACGTACTCCTTCTGCAGGTCGTTGATGCCCTCGACCGAGCCGTTGAGGTCGCCGGTGGCCATGAAGGACAGCACGTTCGGCACCCGCAGGCTCCACAGCTCCTCGCTGCCGTCCGGGGTTCCGAGGGTGAACAGGGAGAACGACGCGGGCGCGGACGTCTCGTACAGGGCCTCGGCGGCGGCCATCTTCATCGGCTGCTGCTCGGTCATCAGGCGGGCCTGGAGGTCGCCGGTCGCCGCCACGGCGATCCCGGACGCCAGTGAGACGGCGAGCCCGATCCGCATCGCCTTGCGGAACAGCGGAACCTCACGGCCGCGGGCGAGATGCCAGGCGCTGACCCCGATCAGGAACCCGGCGGCGGTGATGAACGCGCCGAAGAGGACGTGCGGGAAGGTCACCAGCGTGGTCGAGTTGGTGAGCACGGCCCAGATGTCGGTCAGCTCGGCCCGGTTGGTCTCCGGGTTGATGCGGTAGCCGACGGGGTGCTGCATCCACGAGTTGGCGGCCAGGATGAAGTACGCCGAGAGTGTCGTTCCGACGGCCGCCAGCCAGATCGTGGCGAGGTGCAACCGGGGCGGCAGGCGGTTCCAGCCGAAGATCCACAAGCCGAGGAAGGTCGATTCGAGGAAGAACGCCAGCAGGCCCTCCATGGCCAGCGGCGCCCCGAAGATGTCACCCACGAAGCGGGAGTAGTCACTCCAGTTCATCCCGAACTGGAACTCCTGCACGATTCCGGTGACCACCCCCATCGCGAAGTTGATCAGGAAGAGCTTCCCGAAGAACTTGGTCATCCGCAGATAGGTCTCGTTGCCGCTGATGTGCCAGGCGGTCTGCATGGACGCGACCAGTAGGGCCATGCCGATCGTCAGCGGAACGAAGATGAAATGGTAGACGGTGGTGATCCCGAACTGCCATCGCGACAGATCCAGCACGTCCATGGGGGCTTCCTCCTAATTTCCCCCTAAACGCTCCCGTACCGAGGCCTTTGCCGGGCAGGGACCTTCGTCATCCATCCGAAGGTCCTACGTACGGGTCCAAGTGCCGCCCGTGGCGTCCGCTTGACCCGGGCCGGGCTCCGCGGGGCCGAATCGGTGGACGGTGGACCCCGGCCCGCACCACCGGTCGAGCAGCTCGGTGTCGTGGCTGATCGCGAGCACGCCCGCGCCCGACTCCCGGCGGTACTCCTCCAGCCGCGCGACGAGAAGGGCCTGCGTGGAGGCGTCGAGCATGGTGGTCATCTCGTCGCAGATCACATAGCGCGGCCGGAGGGTGAGCGCGCGGGCGACGCAGGCGCGCTGGAGCTGCCCGTCGGACACCTCGTGCGGACGCCGCGTCAGCAGGTCCGGGGTGAGACCCATCTCCTCGGCGAGCCGCTCCGCGCGGTCGAGGGGCCGCCGCGCCACACGGAGCGGCTCGGCGACGACGTCGAGCAGGGTGAAGCGGGGATCGACGGCGAGCCGCGGCTGCTGGAAGATCAGGGCGATCGTCGTGCGCAGGGCGGGCGCGGCCCGGTGCCGCCAGCGGCGGACCTCCTCACCGTCCACGCTGACCGTCCCGGCGGCGGGCCGCAGCAGCAGGGCGAGGACCCGCGCCAGGCTGGACTTTCCGCATCCGCTCGGCCCGGCCAGCCCCGTCACCTCCCCGGGAGGCACGGAGATCGTCACCCGGTCCAGCACCCGGTGGCGGTCGTAGGCGACGGTCACGCCGTCAGCGCGCAGCATTGCGGTCCAGCTCCAAGGGGTGCTCCAGGGGCTCCAGGGGATGGTGGCAGGCCACCTCCTGCCGGTCTGGGACGGGGGCGACGCGGCCTCCGGACCCCTGCGGAGCCGGGGGTTCCGGCAGCTCGGCGAGCTCCGGAACCCGCTCGCAGGCGGCGGACGCCCGGTCGCAGCGCGGCAGGAAGGCGCAGCCGTCAGGCAGCCGGGTCAGCTCCGGCGGCCGCCCCGGGATGGGCGCGAAGCGGCGGGACGGCAGCGCGTCCAGCAGCCCCGCCGCGTACGGATGACGGGGTCCGGCGAAGAAGGCCGCGGCCGGGGTGACCGACACGACGCGGCTCGCGTACATGACGGCGACGCGGTCGGCGACCTGCTCGGCGGCGCGCAGGTCGTGCGTGATGAGCAGCACGGCCCGCCCGTCGTCGGCCAGGCGGCGCAGCTCGGCCATGGTGGCGTCCACGAGCGGCCGGTCGAGGCCGCTGGTGGGCTCGTCCGCGAGGATCAGCCACGGGTCGCCGGCCAGCGCGAGCGCGTTGGCCACCCGCTGGGCCATGCCGCCGGACAGCTCGTGCGGGTAGCGGTCCAGGTCGGCCGGGCGCAGCCCGGCCCGCGCGGCCAGGTCGTCGGCGCTCGCCGGATTGCCGAGCTCCCGCAGCGCCTCCTCCAGCTGCGACCGGGCGGTGCGGACCGGGGTGAGGTGCGTGGCGGGGCTCTGCGGGACCAGCCCGATCCGGCGTCCGCGTACGGACCGGGCGAGGACCTCCTCCGGGGCGGCGACCAGGTCCACGGGTGGGAGAGAACCCGACGCGGCGAGCGCAGTGGGGGACCGGGGGACGAGGTTGTCCGCGGAGCGAGCGAGGAGCGGTGAACGACCGATCGGCGCGCCGTCCCCGGACTCCAGCCACGCGGAACCGGTGACCTCGGCGTTGCCCGGCAGCAGGCCGAGCAGGGCGTGCGCCATCACCGACTTGCCGCAGCCGGACTCGCCGACCAGGGCCAGGCACTCGCCCTGCCGTACCTCGAACCGGGCGTCGGTGACGGCCTGGACGGTCGCGCCGGAAAGGTGGAAGCGGACCGTGAGGCCGTCCACCCGCAGGCGGGAAGGGGCGGTCATAGCTGGAGCTCCGATCGTCGCCGGGGGTCGGTCCGGTCCCGCCACCCCTGGGCGAGGGTGGAGATCGCCAGCGTCGGCAGGAGGATGAACAGGCCGGGGAAGAGCGAGGGCCACCAGTCGCCCGCGAGCAGCGACCGCGCCCCGTCGTTGATCATGTTGCCGAGCGAGGCGAGGTGGGGCGGCAGCCCCAGCCCGAGGAAGCTCAGTGCGGTCTCGTGCCAGACGGCGTGCGGGACCATGAGCACCGCGGCCAGCGCGACGTGCGGCGCGAGGTGGGGCAGGAAGTGCCGCAGCACGATCCTGGCCCGCCCGGAGCCCCCGGAGATCGCGGCGTCCACGAACGGACGGGAGCGCAGCGTGAGCACCTCCGAGCGGACGATCCGCGCCGCGGTCATCCAGTGGGTCAGCCCCACGGAGACGACGACCGCGGTCGCGCCGGGCGAGAACAGCGCGACGATGAAGATGCCGAACAGCAGGTGCGGCACCGAGTTGAAGCCGTCCACGACCCGCATCAGGATCCGGTCGGCGGCCCCGCCGAGTGTGCCGGCGGCGAGCCCCACCAGCGTGCCGACCGTCGCGGACACCGCCGCCGCGACCAGTCCGACCAGCAGCGACACGCGCAGGCCGTACACGACGCGGAGCAGCACGTCGCGGCCCAGATCGTCGGTGCCGAACGGATGCGCGAGCCCCGGCGGGAGCGAGGCCGACGCCAGATCCACCTGGCTCTGGTCGAGGCGGGCGACCAGCGGGACCAGCAGCACGGCCAGCCCGAGCACGGCCAGGGTCACGGCCGCCAGGCGGCGCGAGCGGTCGCGGCGCCGCCGGTCACGCCGCCGGTCACGCCGCCGGTCACGCGCGCGCGTCGCGGGACGCGTCCGGGTGCCGGTCGTCATCAGCTCACCCCCAGAACCCGCACGCGCGGGTCGGCGACGACGTACGCGGTGTCGGCGAACAGGCTGCCCACCAGCACCGCGAGGGTGGCGAGCAGCGTGAGCGCCGCGAGCAGCGGGAAGTCCGCCGACAGCGCCGCCTGCACGGACGCGGAGGCGACCCCCGGCCAGGAGAAGACGGACTCGACGAGGATCGCCCCGGTCACCAGCTCGGGCACCCGCGCGCCGAGCAGCGTGATGAACGGCAGCAGCGCCGAGCGCAGCGCGTGCCGCAGGATCACCGTGCGCTCGCGCAGCCCGCGCGCCCTGGCGCCGACGACGAAGTCCTCCCGCAGGGTGCCGATCAGCGACTCGCGCACGAACAGCACCAGCCAGGACGACTGGGAGAAAGCCAGCACCACCACCGGCAGGATCATGTGCCGCAGCACGTCGCCCGGCTCCACGGTCGTCGCGGCGGCGTCCGTGAGCCCGCCCGAGGGCAGCCAGCGCAGCTTCACCGCGAAGATCCAAATCACCAGCAGCCCGGTCCAGAAGACCGGCGCGGCCTCGTTCGCGTACGCCGTGCCGGTGATGACGCGGTCCAGCCACGAACCGCGCCGCCAGGCCGCGAGCACACCCGCGACCAGGCTTCCGGCGAGCATCAGCACGAGGGCGCAGCCGACCGCGAGCAGCGTCCAGCCGAGCCGGTCGCCGATCACCTCGGCGACCGGCCGGTGCAGGCTCCGGGAGTCGCCGAGGTCGCCGCGGACCAGGTTGCCCAGCCAGGTGAGGTACTGCTCGGCGAGCGGGCGGTCCAGACCCCAGTTCGCCCGGATCCGCTCGGCGACCTCGGGACTCGTCGTCAGCGCGCGGTCGCCGAGATACTGCCGGACCGGGTCGAACGGCGACGCCTTGGCCAGCGCGAACATGCCGATCGTGACCGCGAGCAGCAGCGGGACGGCGAAGACCAGCCGCCAGACGGCCATCCGGGCGAGCGCGCGGATCACGCGGCCGGCCTCCACTCGGCCAGGTTGCGGAACAGGCCGCCGGCCGCGTGCTCGTGCGCCTCCACGCTCGGGGCGACGCCCGTCCACGCGCCGCGCACGACGTACACGTGCTCAAGGAAGACCAGGTACGCCCAGGCCTCGTCGTCGCGGATGCGCCGCTGCACGGCGTCGTAGGCCTCCTTGCGGGCGGCCGGGTCGGTCTCCTCGCGGCCCTTCTCCAGCAGCGCGTCCACCTCGGGCGACTTGTAGTGGCCGGGGTTGAAGAAGCCCTTGCCGGCGAACTGGGAGTGGAACGTCTCGAAGTTGGTGTAGTCGGGGTCGAACGGCGTGCCCATGCCCATCATCAGGGCGTCCTTGCTCATCCGCGGCTCGATGGCGTCCCAGTCCAGGCCGGTCGGCCGGATGTCGATGCCGACCTTCTTCGCGTCGGAGGCCGCCGCGAGGGCGAGCTCCTTGCGCAGCGAGTCGCCGGCGGGGTACATCAGCGTGAACCGCGCGGCCGTCCCCTTCTTCGCCCGTACGCCGTCGGCTCCCGCGACCCAACCGGCCTCCTCAAGCACCCGTACGGCCTGGGCCTGGTCGGCGGCGGGGGAGCCCTCGACGGCGGGGTTGTGCCAGGTCGTATCCGGAGGGATCGGCCCGAACGCGGGACGGCCGGCCCCGGCGAGGATCGTCTTCACCATGGCGGCCCGGTCCACGGCGAGGTTGACCGCCTTGCGGATGGCGAGGTCGCCGGTGACCGGCTCGTTCATCGGGAACATCACGCCCCGGTAGTCGGCGCTCGGCACCCGGTGGACGGTCAGACCGTCGGTGTTCTCGAACCGCGCGGCGGCCTTGGGCGGCAGCTCGACCGCGTCGAACTCCCCGGCCGCCATGCGGGTGGCCCGGACGTTGTCGTCGGAGGAGAACGCCAGCACCAGCTTCTTGATCGCCGGCGCGCCGTCCCAGTAGGACGGGTTCGCCTCCATCACGATCTTGTCGCCCGGCGTCCGGGACACGAACCGGTACGGCCCGCTGCCGACCGGCTTGGCCTCGAAGCCGGAACGTTCCAGGCTCCCGTCCGGCACGATGCCCAACGTGGACCGCTGCAGGATCGGCGCGTACGGGTACTTCAGGTGGAAGACGACCGTCGCCGGGTCGGGTGCCTCGACGGACTCGATCGCCGCGTAGTCGCCGCGGATGGCGGAGTCGTTCTTCTCGTCCAGCACCGTGCGGTAGGTGTAGGCGACGTCCTTGCTGGTCAGCGGGGTGCCGTCGTGGAAGGTCACGCCGGAGCGCAGCGTGAACGACACGGTCTTCCCGTTGACTTCGGGCACGGTGGTGGCGAGCGCGGGGCGCAGGCTCAGGTCGGCGTTCCTGCTGACCAGTCCGTCGAACATGAGCGAGCCGCCGTCCGCGGCGTATCCCAGCACCGGGTTCAGCGAGTCGGGTTCCGAGCCGAGCCCGGCGACGAATGTGTCCGTTCTCGCGGGGCGGTCCGTGGCGGGGGCGGCCGAGCAGGCGGCGGACAGTCCGACGGTCGCGACGAGGGCGAGCCGGGTCAGGGCGCTTCTCATGACGCCGAAGGTAGAACGCCGCCCCAAGTAATTGCAAGTTCAACGTTATTGCGAGCTATTTGCGATAAATCGGCGTGACGCCCCGCGGGCCGGGAGGTTCCTCCTGGGAGAACTCCTCGTGGCGCGAGCCGTCCGGCCCGCGGGGCGCCCCGGTTACCGGCTGTCGCTCGCGATCCGCTTGAACAGCTGGTCCGCCTCCGGCTGCTTCCAGGAGACGCGGTTGGGGTCCTCCGAGTAGGGCGTCCACGGGATCGTGACGAAGCGGGTGTCGCTCGGCTTCATCCCCGCCAGGCCGCGGGCGAGGGCGACCATCTCCTCCACGTTCAGCCCGGGCTCGGTCTTGACCGAGGCCTGCACGGCCTTCAGGAAGGCCGGGAGCCGAACCGGGTCGGTAGGCAGGCCCGCGGCCTTCTTGATGATGCCGCGCATCAGCACCTGCTGGCGCTTGATCCGCGAAAGGTCGGATCCGTCGCCCAGCGCGTAGCGGAGCCGGGCGTATCCCAGGGCCTGCTCGCCGTTGAGCACCTGCCGGCCGGCGGGCATGCGCAGCTTCGCCTTGGGGTCGTCCACCGCCTTCGGCACGGTGATCTCCACGCCTCCGAGAGCGTCGATCATGTCCTTGAACCCGGAGAAGTCGATCGCCATCGCGTAATCGACGGTGACGCCGGTCAACGTCTCCATCGTCTTGCGGGCGCAGGCGAGCCCGCCATCGGCGTACGCCGAATTGATCATTCCGACGTGGGCGGGGGCCTTCTTGCCGTCGCCCGTCCGGCATTCGGGGATCCGGACCATCGAGTCCCTGGGGATGCTCACCGCCTCGGCGCTCTTCCGGTCGGCGGCCAGGTGTACCAGGACCAGCGTGTCGCTCCGCCCGGGGTAGTCGGCCATCCGCGGGCCGTACTTCGCGTTGGCCCCCTCGCGGGTGTCGGAGCCGATCAACAGCAGGTTGAGCGGTCCGGTGGGCGCCTCCACGCCCGCCTCGGTGAGGGAGCCGGCGGGGCGTCCGGTCCCGGATCCACTGAGCAGCACGGTCGGCACGGTGACGACGGCCGCGGTGAGCCCGGCCGCCAGGGCGACCATCGCCCAGGTGCGCGTACGGCGGGATCCGCCGGCCCGCGCGGACCGGCTCCGGGCGGAGGGGTCGAGCAGGCGCCGCCGCTGGTGCGCGAGCGAGGCCGGGGGCTCGTGCTCCAGCTCGCGGCCGAGGTCGCGGAGCAGATTCAGGTCGTCCATGGTCACGCCTCCTCGTGCATCGGGTCGGTATTGCCGAGAGCGGCGCGGACCTTCTTCCTGGCCCGGTTCAGACGGGAACGCACGGTGCCGATCGGGATGTCCAGGGCCCGCGCGACCTCCTCGTACGACAGGTCGCCCCAGGCGAACAGCAACAGGACGTCTCGATCACGCGCGGGCAGCGCGGCCAGGGCGCGGGCGAGCGCCGGGCGGGCGGACCTGGCGGTGACCCCGGCGGCCACCCGGTCGGCGGGGGAGTCGACCACGTCGTCGGCCGGGGTCCGCAGCAGCGCGCGATAGCGGGCGGCCTCGGTGCGGCGGTGCCGCGAGACGAGCTTGGTGACGATGCCGAAGAGCCATGGCCGCGCGTCGGGATAGGCCGCGTCGTAGCGGTCCCGCCGGGCGAAGGCGATCAGGAACGTCTCGCCGACCAGGTCCTCGGCGACCTCCGGGCCGAGCCGCTGGGAGACATATCTGTACAACATCCTGGAGTAGCGATCAAAAAGGACGGCGAACGCCTCCGGATCGGTCCGGGATTCGCCGATGAGGTCCGCGTCGCGGACCGGGTTCGCCGGCAGTGCGGTCAACGGATGCACCATGACACGTGGACGGCCTTCCATGGGGGACAGGGACATCCTGTCTCGCCACGAGGCCGGGTTCGGGTTCACGCGGCGCCGGAGCGGGCGCCGACGGGGGCTCGATCGCTCGTTCGGGGGACGGTCGGGGACGGCCAGGGACGGCAGGGGACGACGCGGGGGGTTCGGGCAGTCGCGGTCAGTCGCGGTCCAGGGCGTTGCCCGCGCTCACCGCGAGCACCGCGGGCAGCTCGCTCAGCTCCGCGGTCAGATCGGTGACCGAGCCGCGGCCGAGCAGCCCGAGGGTGACCACGACGGTGCGCCCTCCCACCGGGCCGGGCTCGGCGCGCTCGTGCCCGTCCGCGCGGCCCGCGTCGGGGATCTCACCGTGGACGCGCTCCGTGGCGACCTCGGTCACCACGAAGCCGCGCCGCGTACACGTCACGAGCGCGTCGCGCAGCGTGCCGGCTCCGGCGAGGTAGACGAGGCGCAGGTGGGACATGGTGTCGGCGTGCATGCGGAGGCGGCGCACGACGGGGTTGAGGCCGAGGATGACCATGAAGTGCCCGGCGGTGACCGCGACCGCGAGCACCGGCAGGCCGGCGCCGCACGCCATGCCGATCGCCGCCGTCACCCAGACCACGGCGGCGGTGGTGAGCCCGCGTACGGCGTCGCGCCGGACGAAGATGAGCCCGCCGCCGATGAAACCGATGCCCGTGACGACCTGGGCGGCGACCCGCGACGGGTCGAGGGAGACGTTGTCGCCGAGGACGTCGAAGAAGCCGTACTTGCTGACCAGCATGAACAGGGCGGCACCGAGGCCGACCAGGGCGTGCGTGCGCAGGCCGGCGTTCTTGAAGCGCAGCTCGCGTTCGAGGCCGATGGCCGCGGACAGCACGATGGCCAGCGCGAGTTCGCCTATCTGGGGGAGGCCTTGACCGGATGACAGGACAAACATCTTCTCACTCCTACCCAGGAAACCGCCGGATATCCGGGGATCGCCCGGACGATGCCGTGGTCCTGGTCAAGACCCGGTGAAGGCGACCGCCCGCCGCCTGCGACCCGGACGTTCCGGAGGTGGCGCCGTGACTCCGTCAGGGGCCGGCCGGCGGACGGGGGAAGGCACAACGCTTTCCGCGTGTTGACCACCGGCGTGAGCACCATGGTCGACGCCGTCGTCATCGGCGCGGGACAGGCGGGGCTGTCCGCCGCGTACTTCCTGCGCCGGTTCGGGATCGAGTTCGTGATCATAGACGCGGACGCCGGACCGGGCGGGGCATGGCGGCATCGTTCGCCCACCCTGACCATGGACAAGGTTCACGGGATCTTCGACCTGCCCGGCGCGCGGTTGTCCCCGCCGGACGACGGGGGCCTGCCGGCCGCCCGGGTCGTCCCCGCGTACTTCGCCCGGTACGAGACCCAGATGCGGCTGCCGGTGCTGCGGCCGGTGCGGGTCCGCTCCGTGCGCCGCGACGGCGACCGGCTCCTGGTCACGAGCTCGCGCGGCGAGTGGGCGGCGCGCGCGGTGGTGAACGCCACCGGGACGTGGAGCCGCCCCTACTGGCCGTTCTCTCCGGGGGCCGCCACGTTCGCGGGCCGGCAGCTCCATTACGTCGACTACCGGGGCCCGGAGGAGTTCGCCGGTCGGCGCGTGGTCGTGGTGGGCGGCGGCAACTCGGCGGCGCACGTGCTGTCCGAGATCGCGGGCGTCGCCGAAGCCACGCTCTGGGTGACCCGCCGCCCGCCGGTGTTCCGTACGGACGACTTCGACGCCGAGGAGGGACGGGCCGCCGTCGCGCTGGTGGAGGAGCGCGTCCGGGCCGGGCTGCCGCCGCAGAGCGTCGTCAGCGTGACCGGCCTCGGCTACACCACCGTCGTACGCGAAGCGCTGGCCAAGGGCGCGTTGAACCGGCTGCCGATGTTCGCGCGGATCACGCCGGGCGGTGTGGCGTGGGACGACGGCCGGACGGAGGACGCCGACGTGATCGTCTGGGCCACCGGGTTCCGCTCCGCGATCGACCACCTCGCGCCGTTGCGGCTGCGCGAGCCGGGCGGCGGTATCCGGATGGACGGCACCCGCGTGGTCGCCGAGCCCCGGCTCCACCTGGTGGGGTACGGCCCGTCCGCCAGCACGGTCGGCGCGAACCGCGCGGGACGCGAGGTGGCGCGTGAGGTCCGCCGGCTGCTCCTCGGCTCCGGCGAGTCCGGTGGCTCCGGCGGGCCCGCGGTCGCGGCGCCGCTCGCCCCCACGGCGTGACAGCGGCGGGTCGGCACGCGGGCGCGGGACCCTGTCCCGACGGGGTGGCCGGGGGCGTACGGCCGTGACGGCGCGGATGACCATGCCGAAAATCGGTACATCGGCGGACCGATGGGTCTAATCTCGAAGGCTATGTTCGTCAGCGCGGCCCCCGTAGAGATCGCCTTCGACACCGAAGAGGAAAGGATCGTACGGGTCGGGACCACCGTGCGGCGCCCCATGACGGCCGCCTCGCCGTCCGTACACGCCCTGCTCGCGCACCTTGAGGCCGTGGGATTCGACGGCGCCCCGCGCGCGCTCGGAATCGACGGGCAGGACCGCGAGATCCTGACCTTCGTCGACGGGGAGACGGCCACCCGGCCGCTGCCCGCCTGGGCGGTGTCCGACGAGACCCTCGCCGGGCTGGCCCGCCTGCTGCGCCGCTTCCACGACGCCGCCGAGAGTTTCGTCCCGCCGCCGGACGCGGTCTGGGAGCAGGGGTCCCAGGCGGACGAGTCGCCCGAGTTGGTCGGCCACTGCGACGTCACCCCGGAGAACGTCGTCTTCCGCCCCGGCCCGTCCGGCCGGCCCGTGCCGTACGCGCTGATCGACTTCGACCTGGCCCGGCCGACGACCCGGCTGTTCGACGTGGTCACGACGCTGCGGCACTGGGCGCCGATCGCCGACCCCATCGACCGCGATCCCCGCCAACGCGGACTGGACGTCGGCCCCCGGCTGCGGCTCTTCTGCGACGCGTACGGCCTCGCCGTACGGGATCGGCTACGCCTGGTCGACACGGCGCGGACCCGGCTCGGCCGCTCGTACGTCGCGACCCGGACGCGTGCCCTGACGCTCGGCGGTGACTGGGCGCGCCGATGGGCCGAGGGGGCGGGGGAGCGCATCCGCAGGGCGGGCTCCTGGCTCGACGCCCACGAGGACGAGCTGCGCCGCCACCTCGTCGAGGGCGCCTGACGCCCCGGCGGGTTCAGTCCGAGAAGCGGTAGCGCACCAGCACCCCCAGGCGGCGCAGCGGAGGGACCAGCCGCATGACACGGCAGGCCACCCGGTAAGGGAACGGCAGCCGGTCGATCCAGGGCAGCTCCACGGCGGCGACCTCGGCGACCAGGCGGAGCCGCGGATCCCAGCCCTCCAGCCGGCGGGGATCGCCGAGCCCCCAGGTGAGAGTGGCGCCGGAGGTCCGCAGGATGCGGTTCAGCCGCTGTAACCGCACGGCGAGCGGGCTGACCGCGTCGAAGGCCGCCTCCCCGCCCGCGTCGAAGTGATTGGCGACGCGGTGGACGAGCGTCTCCATGGCCGGCCCGGACAGGTACATCGTGAGCCCCTCGGCCACCACGAGCGCGGGGCGGTCCCGGGGGATGTCCGGCAGCCACGCGGGATCGGTGACCGAGCAGCCGATCAGCCGGTACCCCTGACGTCCCGGATAGAGGCGGCGGCGCAGCTCGACCACCTCGGGATAGTCCACGTCGAACCACTGGACCCCGGCCGGGGGAGCGACCCGGAAGACCCGGCAGTCCAGGCCGCAGCCCAGATGCGCGACAACGGCGTCCGGATGGTCGGACAGGAACGCGCGCGTCCACTCGTCGAGCTGCCGCCCCCGCATGGCGACGACCGCCGCCTCGCCCGGGGTCAGGCGGAACCTCGTGAAGTCGAACGCGATGCGGCGGACGGCGTCCTCGGCCATCCGGTCCCCGAGCATGGGCCGGTCCGCGCGGCTGTCCAGCGCCCTGCCGTACAGGGTGGCGAGGAGGGTCTGCCGCACGCCGGTGAAGGCGACCTTCTCGGTGGTCATCCACCTCCGCTACCCAGGGGCGGCGCGTCCAGCCGGACCCGCCTCAGGACCCGCCTCAGGCCCGTATCCGGGCCCGTTTCCGCGCGGGTACGGCGACGGCTCGGCGGCCGGAGGGCGCGGTCCGGCGGCGTTCTATTGTTGGCGCATGAGTAATCACTTTGATGTGGTCGTGCTGGGCGCCGGCCCCGGGGGATATGTCGCCGCGATCCGCGCGGCCCAGCTCGGGCTGCGCACGGCCGTGATCGAAGAGCGCTACTGGGGCGGCGTCTGCCTCAACGTGGGCTGCATCCCGTCGAAGGCGCTGCTGCGCAACGCCGAGCTGGTGCACCTGTTCGCCAACGAGGCCAAGACGTACGGCATCAACGTGGACGGCCAGGTCGGCTTCGACTACGGCGTGGCCTACGAGCGCAGCCGCAAGGTCGCCGACGGCCGGGTCAAGGGCGTCCACTATCTGATGAAGAAGAACGCGATCACCCAGTTCGAGGGGCGCGGCCACTTCACCGACGCCAACACGCTGCAGGTGACGTTGAACGGCGGCGGCACGGAGACCGTGACGTTCGACTCCTGCATCATCGCGGCGGGCGCGAGCGCGCGGCTGCTGCCGGGCACGTCGCTCAGCGAGCGGGTCGTGACGTACGAGGAGCAGATCCTGGCCGACGCCCTGCCGGACAGCATCGTGATCGCCGGCGCGGGCGCGATCGGCGTGGAGTTCGGCTACGTGCTGAACAGCTACGGCGTGGACGTCACGATCGTGGAGTTCTTCGACCGGATGGTGCCGCTTGAGGACGCCGACGTGTCGGCCGAGCTGGCGCGGCGCTACCGGCGGCTCGGCATCAACGTCATGACCTCCACCCGGGTCGAGAACATCGACGACAGCGGCGAGAAGGTCCGAGTCACGGTGTCGCACGAGGGCAAGCAGCAGGTCCTGGAAACCGACAAGGTGCTGCAGGCCATCGGCTTCCAGCCGAACGTCACCGGATACGGGCTGGAGAACACCGGGGTCCGGCTGAGCGACCGCGGCGCCATCGAGGTCGACGGGCGGTGCCGGACGAGCGTGCCGCACATCTACGCCATCGGCGACGTCACGGCCAAGCTCATGCTCGCGCACGCGGCGGAGGCGATGGGGGTCGTCGCGGCCGAGACGATCGCGGACGCCGAGACGATGGAACTGGACTACGTCATGATCCCGCGGGCGACGTACTGCCAGCCGCAGATCGCGAGCTTCGGCTGGACCGAGGCGCAGGCGCGCGAGCAGGGCTTCGACGTGAAGGTGGCGAAGTTCCCCTTCAGCGCGAACGGCAAGGCGCACGGCCTCGGCGACACCGTCGGCTTCGTCAAGATCCTCAGCGACGCCAAGTACGGTGAGCTGCTCGGCGCCCACCTGATCGGGCCGGACGTCACGGAGCTGCTGCCGGAGCTGACCCTGGCCCAGCAGTGGGACCTGACCGTCAACGAGGTCGCGCGCAACGTCCACGCGCACCCGACGCTGGGCGAGGCGGTCAAGGAGGCGATCCACGGCCTGGCCGGTCACATGATCAACATGTGACAGAGGATCGCGTTCGACCCGCATGATCTGATCGGTCGCGACGACCCGGCCGGGCGAGGGCCCCAAAAACCCTTCGCACCTGCTCGCCTCGCCCGGTACGGTCTCGAGCGTGTTCCCACTGCGGGGAGCCCAGGAGTTCCGCGCGCGGCCGCCCCGGCAGTTCCCACGCTGAGAGTAGGTTTCGTCGATGGCATGTCGTATCAGTGAGCTCGTGCTCGGTTGCCGCGACCCCGAGGTGCTGGCGCGGTTCTGGTGCGAGGTCCTGGACTTCGTCGTGCTCGATCGCGAAGAGGACGGCACCCTCGAGATCGGGCCGCGCGAAGGGTTCGGCGGCCCGCAGCCGACGATCATCCTCAGCCGCAGGGACGAGCCGGAGCAGGGGAAGCCCCGGCTGCACATCGACGTCAACGCCACCGACCGCGATCAGGACGCCGAGCTCGAACGCCTCCTGAAGCTCGGGGCGCGTCCGGCCGACATCGGCCAGACCGGCGAGGAGCCCTGGCACGTTCTTGCCGACCCCGAGGGCAATGAGTTCTGCCTGCTCAGGGCCCGCCTCAACCCGCTCTGACGGCTCCGCGCCCCCGATACGGCCCGGTGGGCGCGGGTGCGACCCGGAAGAGCGGATAAGGGGATAGCTGCCTAGGCGGTCCTGCGGCGGTAGGTGTTCATGGCGAAGGCGAACGCGACGATGAGGATGCCGACGCACCAGGCGAGGGCGATCCAGATGTCGGTGCCGACCGGCTGCTGGGTGAACAGGTTGCGGATCGCGTTGACGATGGAGGTCACCGGCTGGTGCTCGGCGAAGGCGCGCACCGGGCCGGGCATGGTGTGGGTGGGCACGAACGCCGAGCTGAGGAACGGCAGGAAGATGAGCGGGTAGGAGAACGCGCTCGCGCCGTCCACGGACTTCGCGGACAGACCGGGGATGACGGCCAGCCACGTCAACGCCAGGGTGAACAGGATCAAGATGCCGGCCACCGCGAGCCACGCTGGCACTCCCGCCGCCGAGCGAAAGCCCATCAGCAGGGCGACGAGCACGACGACCACGAGCGAGATCGAATTGGCGACCAGCGAGGTCAGCACGTGCGCCCACAGCACGGACGAGCGTGCGGTCGGCATGGACTGGAAGCGCTCGAAGATGCCGCTCTTCATGTCGGTGAAGAGCCGGAATGCGGTGTAGGCGATGCCCGAGGCAACGGTGATGAGCAGGATGCCGGGCAGCAGGTAGTTCACATACGACTCCGACCCTGTGTCGATCGCGCCGCCGAACACGTAGACGAACATCAGCATCATGGCGATCGGCATGATCGCGGTGGTGATGATGGTGTCCGGGCTGCGCGCGATGTGGCGCAGGGATCGTCCCAGCAGGACGGCGGTGTCGCCGAAGAAATGCCTGGTCATCGTGGTTCCTTACGCGTTCGTACCGACGTTGCGGTCATGGCCGTTCTTGCCGTTGTCACCGACGAGCGCGAGGAAGACGTCCTCGAGAGTCGGCTGCTTCTCCACGTATTCGACCTTGGCCGGCGGGAGCAGCCGCTTGAGCTCGGCCAGGGTGCCGTTGACGATGATCCGGCCCTGGTGCAGGATCGCGATCCGGTCGGCGAGGTGTTCGGCCTCGTCCAGATACTGCGTCGTGAGCAGCACCGTCGTACCGTGGTGGGCGAGTTCCTTGACGGCCTGCCACACCTCGATGCGCGCCTGGGGGTCCAGCCCGGTGGTCGGTTCGTCGAGGAAGATGACCGGCGGATTGCCGATGAGGCTCATCGCGATGTCGAGGCGGCGGCGCATGCCACCCGAATACGTCGACACCCTCCGCGCGCCCGCATCCGTCAGCGAAAAGCGCTTCAGCAGGTCATCGGCGATCTTGCCCGGATCCTTGAGGTGCCGTAACCGGGCCACCAGCACCAGGTTCTCCCGCCCGCTGAGGATCTCGTCGACGGCGGCGAACTGTCCCGTGAGGCTGATGGACTCCCGCACGTCCGCCGGTCGCGTGGCGACGTCGAAGCCGTTGACACCGGCCGTGCCCGCGTCGGCCTTGAGCAGCGTGGACAGGATTTTCACGACCGTGGTCTTGCCTGCCCCGTTGGAGCCGAGCAGGGCGAAGATGCTGCCCCCCGCCACGGTGAAGTCCACGCCGCGCAGTACCCGCAGCTCCTTGTACGACTTCTCCAGACCCTGCACGTGGATCACAGGCCCTCGGACCTTATTGGCTGTCATTCAGATATCCGTTCTCTGTTCGGTCACGGCTTGTCGCCCGTGGCGCGATCGATGGTGTTGGTCAGCCGTTCTCGCTCGCGGCCGATCCACTGACCCGGCGGATGGTTCGCCAGGAATGCCGCGGCGAACTCCACCCAGTCCTGCCCGGCGACTTCGCGGCTGGGAGTTCCGTCCACCGCGCTCTGCTCGACCAGGTCGGCGAGATCTTCCGGCATCGCCGGCAGGCTGTCCGCCTAGTCCGGCGGCCTGGGGGATTGCGGGTACCGCCGCAGCGCATTGATCGCTGTGCGAGAGGTGGCGGGAAGCCGCTGCGTGCGCGCCTTGCATGGCCGATGGCGCCGCTGTCCTCAATCGGCGCGGTGAGTGTCTCCAGGGCTACTGGTAGCGCCGCTTCGGCTCGCTCGCTCGGCTGATTACGTAGGTGAGTAGCGACAGTGTTCGTCGATGAGTTCGGACAGCGCCGAGGTCTTCGCCTCGCGATGTTGGGGTGCCGGCCGGCGTTCCTACGACCTGCTCAGCCCGTCGACCTCAAGCGGGGTTGTTCAGCGAGGGTTCCCCCCGCGGTCGAGGATGTCATCTATCCTGCGGTGCCCGGCGGCTACGAGGCTCTGGTGACGCTGCTGCACGAGTACAGGCCAAGGGATCTTCATACCGGCGGCACAGGCAGCGCGTGTTCAAGGCCTCCTGCACCAACCACTACCGCACGGGCTTGATTTGGAGTTCGGGTCGACCAACACCGTGCATGCGCCGATGATGCGGGCGCCGGCGCTGATCAAGAGATATAAGGCCGGGTCGACGGGTGCTACTTCTCGGCCGTGCCGGGTTTTCCGCTGATGGATTCCTGATGGATGTCCGCGTAGGTGCGCGAGTCCTTGACCAGGTCGTCGCAGAAGGCGGCGACGTCGGTGCCGATGAGTTCCAGGACTCCCTTGTCGGCCGCGACGCCCTCCTCGAAGAAATCGATGATCCCTGAGAGCAGGGGCCCGTCATGCAAGTCGACGGGTCCAATCTTGAAGAAGTACCTCTGAATCTCCTTGTAGACGATCTGATAGTCCGGCGGGAGCGCCTTGACCCGCGCCATGTGCGCCCGCCACTGCTTCTTGCCCTCGATGATGTCGTGGATGCCCATGTCAGCCTCCTAGCCGGCCCAGTTTCCTTGCGACGTTTCTGTTCAACTGCTCGCGCCACCGGTCGCGAAAGTTCCGAGCTCCTTCTCCGCCGGCCAGCGCCGCGCAGAAGCCCTTGATGTCGTCACCCAGCACCTCGTGAATGCTCCGCCCATCGGCCGCTGTCTCTTCGAGCAGCCCCAGAGCACCGTCGAGAATCGGCATCAGGTTTCGACCTGTGAAGTCCGAGTAGAGAAAAAGATGGCCCTTGATCTCTTCCCACGCCGCCCGGTAGTCGGCCGGCAATGCCTCGGCCCGGACTTCGAACGCCTTCCATTCCCTGTTGATATCGCTGCCTGTCATGGTCTCCCAGAAGTTCATCTCCCGCCCTCCTTGAGCTTGTCGATCCGTGATTTGATGTATTCCCATTTCGCCCAGAACGTCGCGAGTTCTTCGCGCCCCGCGTCGTTGAGCGCATAGAACTTGCGCGGCGGGCCCTGTCCGGACGGTCGTTTCGTCGCCTGGACGAGCCCGTTCTTCTCCAGCCGCAGCAGGATGGTGTAAACCGTCCCCTCGACGACGTCGGCGAAGCCGAGTTCGTTCAGCCGGCGCGTGATGGCGTACCCGTAGGTCTCCTCGCTGCCGATGATTTCAAGCACGCAGCCCTCAAGCGTGCCCTTCAGCATCTCCGTCAGGTCGTCCATCGTGGGTCCTCTTCGATCTCTTGGTACCTTGTACTACCGAATACTACTACACGGTACCACCGAGTAGTGAACGGTGCCAAGCGAGCGGCGAGCACAGATCACGGAAGCGATTCGAATCATCGGCGCCGCACTCGGTGCGCGGCCCGCGGTCGTCCTTGGCGCCATCGGGAGCCCGCCGACATCGGCTACGCGGCGCGCACGGCGGCGCAGACCGCGTTCGAACGCCATCTCGCGCGCGGGGACGACCCGGAGCCGTACCGGCTCACGGACGACTACCCGAACGCGATCGGGAGTACTCGGGCACGCTGACGGATGGGGACATCCCCGCCTACGAGCGCGACCTCAGTGTCGCGGCGCGGGTGTGACCCGGAAGAGGCGGGCGGCGTTGTCGTGGCAGACCGCGCGCAGCCAGCCGTCCCCGAGGCCGAGCCGGGCGAGGCCCTCCAGCGCCTCCGCGTACGGATAGGGGATGTTCGGGAAGTCGCTGCCGAACAGGATCCGGTCCTCCAGGTCGAGCAGCCGGGGAAGCTCGCTCCGGGGGAAGGGCGTGGCCTCCTCGGTGAAGTCGGTGAACGCCATCGTCGTGTCCAGGTGGACGTACGGGTACCGGGCGGCCAGGTCGAGGAAGCCGGAGTACTCCGGCAGGCCCATGTGCGCGACGATCAGCCGCAGCCGGGGGTGGCGGGCGAGCACGGCGCCGATCGGCCCCGGCCCGGTGTGCCGTCCCGGCGCCGGACCCGAGCCGCAGTGCGCCACGACGGGGACGCCCGCCTCCGCGAGCAGGCCCCACACGCCGTCCAGCAGCGGGTCGGCGGGATCGTAGGCGCCCACCTGGAGGTGCGCCTTGAACACCCGCGCGCCCGCCTCGATCGCCTCGGCGACGTACCGCGTGACGCCGGGCTCGGGGAAGAAGGTCGCGGTGTGCAGGCAGCCGGGGGTGCGTTCGGCGAAGTCGGCGGCCCAGCCGTTCAGCCAGGTCGCCATGTCCGGCTTGTGGGGATAGAGCATCGAAGTGAAGGTCAGGACGCCGAAGGACCGCAGCCGCGTGACACGGTCCTCCTCCTCAAGGCGATAGGCGATCGGCCAGGGTCGCGCGGTCAGCGGGCCCACGGCGTCGAAGTACGCCCAGACCTTCGCCAGCACCCGCTCCGGCATGAAATGCGTGTGCACGTCGATCAGCCCGGGAAGGCCGAGGCCCCGCCAGAAGGCGGTCACCCGGCGGATCTCCTCCGCACTCGAATCGGTCATAGCGCTTTACGGTAGCTCGAACCGTGGTTGCCCATTAAGCGACGTTCGCCGCCGGCCGCTCCCGCAGACGCGGGTGCCGGTTTCCAATGCCGCAATTGCGGGCGTTCTGGTGGTTTGTCCGGCTAGTCCGGGATTTCGGGTGACTGGTACGATCTTTGCCCTTTGAAACCTACAACGGTTAACGGGGCACAAGTAATGAGCGAGCCCAGTTATCACCAGGGGTATCAGCCCGGACCGTCTCAGTGGCAGGGGCCGCCACCGGGGCAGCCGCAGGCTTTCCCACCGGGCGAGTGGCAGGGCGGGCCGCCGGCGCCGCCGTACGGGCATCCGCACGCGCCGCCGTACGGGCCCACCTCGGCACCACCGCCGGGGCCGCACCAGGGCCCTCCTCCCGACGTCTCGCAGGGCTCTCCCCTCGGCTTTCCGCAGGGACCTCCGCCCGACGTCTCGCAGGGGCCTCTTCCCGGCCCGCCCGTCGGCCCGCCGCAGGGTCCTCCCGCGGGACCTTTCGGAGCGCAGTGGCAGCAGCCCTGGCAGGGCGCTCCCACGCCGCCACCCCCGCCCCCTTCCAAGCGAGGGCCGGGGCTGTGGGTGGTCCTCGGTGTGCTGTCCCTCGTCCTGGTCGTCGGGGGCGGCGCGGGCGTCGGCTTCATCCTGCGGGACAAAAGCGACGAGCAGGCCCAGGAGCAGGGGAAGGGGAAGGGCGCGACCGACCCCTCCACGATCATCGTCACGGACGAGGAGATCACCGCGCTGCTCGATCAGCACAGCAAGGCGCTCACCGCCGGCGACGCGGCCGCGTTCACCTCGATCTTCGACAAGAAGAACGCCGCCCTGGTCCGCAACCAGACGCGCGTCCTCGCCAACCTGCGCAAGGTGCCCTTCAGCGAGATGTCCTACAAGGCGCTGCGCCGTGACGGCCGCGCCGAGGACAGCTTCGGGCGTGGGGTGAAGTTCACCCAGGACGTCGCATTCGTCCACCGCTTCGCCGGGATCGACCTGCGTCCGGTCTCGGAGTGGTACCGCTGGACGATCGAGAAGGCCTCGGCCGACGCGCCCCTGGTCGTCACCAAGGTGACCGGGGCCTCGCCCCCGACGACGTCGAGCAGCGGGACGTCCAAGACGGTGTACTACCCGGGGCCGTGGGACATCTGGCCGGACATCACCGTGGTGAAGGCGGGCGGCAACGTGGTTCTCGCGCAGCCGCAGGACGCCGCTCTGGCCCAGCGCGTCGCCCCGGCCGTGGCCGGTGCCGCCACGGCGAACCTCGCGTACTGGAAGCGCAACGGGGCCCCCGACGCCCAGGTGCCCGCCGGGTTCGTGGTCGCGCTGGTGAAGGGCAAGGCACAGCTCGGCAACCTGTTCCGCAAGACGAAGGCGAACGAGGCGGGCGTCTCCATCGGCATGCCGACCTGGCAATCGCTGAGAGACACCGTGAAGATCGGCGGCACCCGTGTCGTCATGGACACGACGTCAACGTTCTTCACGGACGCGAAGGGCATCTCCGAGATCAGCAAGCACGAGCTGGCGCACTCGCTGATCGCCGGCCTGGACAGTGCCGAGTTCTCCCTGTTCGGCAAGGCGAACTGGATCATCGAAGGCTTCGCCGAGTACGTCGCGAATCGGGACAGACCGATCGGACAGAACGCGCGCCTGGCGGAGGGGCGGGCCTACGTGGCGGGGCAGCTCGGCCAGCCCTTCGGCGGCAGGCTGCCGGACAACCTCGTCTGGGACGCCAAGGGCATGACGAGCGTCAACTACCTGATGGGACACCTCGCCATGCGGTACATCGCCGAGCGGTACGGCGACCAGAAGCTGGTCGCGGGCGTGGTCGCCGCCTACCGGGCGAACGGTGACGACAGCGAGGCGGCGCTGTTCAAGGAGCTGGGCGTGAGCAAGACGGACTTCGAGCAGCAGTGGGCGGCCTACGTTCGCCGTGTGCTCGCATGATCGGGGAGCGAAGATGACGGAGCAGCACACCGGGGACCCCTACGGCGACAGGCCGGCGCCCTCGCCCTGGGGGCCGCAGTATCAGTCTCAGCCCGGCCAGCCGATGGACCCGAGCTATCAGTCGCAGCCCTCCGCGGGGATGTGGCCGAACCCGCCTGCCGGAGATCCGCAGTCGCCGTACGGGCAGCAGATCCCGCAGGGGCACCCTCAGTTTCCGCCTCCGCCGGGCCAACCGGTGGATCCGCGCTACCAGCAGCAGCCCATGCAGCCACCCCCGCCCGGCTATTCTCCGCAGCCGCCGCAGGGGTACGCACAGGCGCCGCAGGGGTATGCGCAGGCGCCGTACCAGTCGCAGGTGTCGGCGCCCTACCCCCAGCAGATGCCGCCCGAATATGCGCAGCCCCCGTACGCCCAGCAAGGGCCGCCCGAATATGCGCAACCTCAGTACGCCCAGCAGGGACCGCCCGGCTATCCGCAGCAAGCGGGCCCGGAGGGGCCGGCCAAGAAGAAGGGCAAGACGACGCTGCTCGTCGCGCTCGGCCTGGTGGTGCTGCTGGCGGCCGGCGGCGGTACCGCGTGGTTCGTGGCCAGGGGAGGTCCGGGAGGAGGCGGCGGCGCCTCCGCCGGAGGCACGGCCTGGGACGTGCCGCTGCCCAACGCCGGAAGCGGGGACTTCACCTCGGGCTACGCCTACGGAACCTGGATGACCGACACCGCCGTCATCCGGGCCCAGCGGGACGGCGTGCTCGCGTACGACCTGAAGTCGGGCGCGCGAGCCTGGGGCATCCCCTCGCCGGGTGAGGAGCTGTGCGGCGCGACCCCCGAGCTGAAGGACGGCAAGGGCGCCGTCGCCTACGGCGCTTCCGGACTGTGCGACCACCTGACCGGTCTGGACACCGCCACGGGCAAGCTCACCTGGAAGATCAAGATCCCCGCGGAGAAGTCCAAGCTCGCCAACGCGCGCACCGTCCCGCGGATCATGAGCGCGGGCGGCATGGCCATCCTGTACGTGGACCGTGCACTGTACGGCTACCGCCTCTCCGACGGACATGGGGTGTGGGGCCTGAAGTCGGACGCGACGTGCAGCGTCAAGGACGTCAACGCGAACGGAAACAGCGTGGCCGTCCTGCTGACGTGCTACAACAGCAGTTCGAGCACCAACGTCGCGGTGCTCGATGCCGCCACCGGCAAGCTCGTACGGAAGCACGAGATCGGCGATGTGGGCCTGATGGGCGCCGTGCTGTCGGCGGAGCCGACGATCATCGGGCGCGAGGAGAGCGACGGAAACGTGTTCGCCGTGCTTGACAGCAAGCCCGAGAAGTCGGTCGAGATCAAGGCCGGCAAGGTGGACATGCTCGCCATGAACAGGGTCGCCTACATCGACGGCGCCCTCGAACAGCGCAGGTACGCCGTGCACGGCAACCGGCTCTATCTCGCCACCTTCGCCGAGAACGTGCCGGGGAAGATGCGCTCGGAGGACAAGGCGCTGGCCTTCGACCTCACCACCGGAAAGCAGCTGTGGCAGTCGTCGGGCACGCACGACACCAGGCTCACCTACGTACGGGCCGACGACCGGGGCCTGCTCGCGCTGGAGGCGGGCGACCGTCGCGATCTCGCCCCACGCCTGGTCCGCCTCGACGCCGCCACCGGCGCCGCCACGTCGGTCGCCGAGCTGCCGCAGAAGTACGGCACGGACGGTGAGGGGGCGCGGGTGTTCGAGCGGAACGGCACGGTCGTCATCGTGCCGTGGACGTCCGTCGCCACGAAGTTCTCGGTCATCTGCGTCGACACCAAGGAGGATTGATGCCGCGCCGGGCCCCGCGCGAGGGGAGATCGAGACGGTGATCGGCGCCGGTTCCCGGCGGCACGACACCGGGGAGAGCTCTCCGGCCCGCCCGCGCACCGCGATCGCGTGTGGCCGGCCACCATCCACGCCACGCAGTGGTGGTGGCGGCGCGGGTCATGGCTCGGGGTCGAGCCGGGCGAGGAGCGCGGTGAGAGTCGCGCCCAGTGGGGCGTCGAAGGTCAGGAGGGCGTCGGTGTCGCCCCGGGTGGGCCCCCGATTGATGATCACGATGGGGATGTCCCGCCCGGCGGCGTGCCGTACGAACCGGTAGCCCGACATCACGGTCAGCGACGAGCCGAGAACCAGCACCATGCCGGCGCGCTCGACCAGCCGATAGCAGTCGTCGACCCGCGTGCGGGGCACGTTCTCGCCGAAGAAGATCACGTCCGGCTTGAGCACGCCGCCGCAGCCGGGGCAGTCCACGACCTGGAAGGCGTCGATCCGGTCGTCGGCGAGCACGGCGTCGCCGTCCGGGTTGATCGCGCCGACCTCGGCGTGCCAGTCGGGGTTGGCCGCACGCAGGCGGTCGTCCAGCGCCTGGCGCGGGGTGCGCGCGCCGCACCCGAGGCAGCGCACCCGATCGAGGCTGCCATGCAGTTCGATCACGTCCCGGGCGCCGGAGGACTGGTGCAGGCCGTCCACGTTCTGGGTGATGACGCCGGCGAGCAATCCGCGGCGCTGGAGGCCGGTCACCGCCCGATGGCCCGTGTTGGGGGCGGCGCGGGCGATGTGCCGCCAGCCGAGGTGGCTGCGCGCCCAATATCGCCGACGCGCGGCGGCGCTGCCGACGAAGGTCTGGTAGGTCATGGGGTCAGCCCGCCGCCTGCGACCGCTTTCGCCGCGATAGTCGGGGATGCCGGACTCGGTGGAGAGACCGGCGCCGCTCAGGACCACCGCGTCGCCGTCCGCGACAAGGTCGGCCAGCAGGCGGAAGTGCGTGGCGGTGACCGCGTCCGTCTCGTCGGACCACGTTCCGGATGGGCCGAGCAGTGTCCCGGACATACCACCCGATTCTGCGCCTACCACCCGAGTCATTCCTCTATGGTGCCGGACTTCCTCTGATGCCGTACGGCCGAGGTGGTGAAGGTCATCGGCGTGCCGCGTCGCCGCACCGGTGTGCGGTCTCGGCGCGCGCCCGGGGTCAGATCCGGTCGCCGGGGGAGAGGCGGGCGTGCGCCTCCCGGGCGCGGCGCTCGGCGGTCGCCGCGCTGTAGCGCTGGACCATCGCCAGGGAGTTCCACCCGCCCACGCGCATCAGGTCGATCGGGTCCCCTCCGGCGTCGAGGAACGACTCCGCCATGGTGGTCCGGAACCGGTGGGTATGGACGCCGGAAATGTCCGCCTGCTTGGCCCGGCGCTTGAGCATCTGCAGGATGCCCGTCGTCGTCAGCCGCCGATCACCCCCGGCCGCCGTACGGCCGCGCTCGGGCAGCCACAGCCACGGGCTGCCCGCGTGGGCGTGCCGGGCGCGGGCGCGGATGTAGCGGTCGATCGAGGCGGCCGTCTTGCGGCCGATGGGCGCCATCCGCATCCGGTCTTCCTTGAGCCGGATCCGCAGCGCGTGCTGGCTCAGGAACACGTCGGTGAGCTCGTCGTCCTCGGGGTGGTAGCGCAGCCCGGCCAGGCTCGATCCGCGTACGCCGTTGTCCAGCAGGACCCGCATGATCGCGGTGTCGCGGCGGTCGATGAAGGTGGTGCCCGAGCAGGTCATGAGCATCAGCTTCAGCTCGTGCTCGCGGAGGGGCTCGGCGGGTCGCGTCACGACCTCGGGCGGTGCGACGCCGACCATCGGAGAGACCCCGTCCAGCTCCTCTTCGGCGATCAGCCAGTTGAACAGAACCCGCAGGTTGCGGAAGTGCTTGTGCGCGTCCCCGGGGCTGTGTGCGGTGAGATCCCCGCACCCGCAGGGGCGTGTGCGCTCGCCGTCGGTCCAGCAGCCGTACAGACGCGCGGCGAGGAAGGCGCGCAGGTGCTCGGCCCGGATCTTGAAGATCTGCTGGGGCATGTCATGCTTAGCGAGGTACTCGGTGAGCAGCCGTGCCGAGTGGAGGTAACTGGTGATCGTTCCAGCGGCGAGCTCCTCGCTTTCGAGCGCCAGCTTCCATGAAGGCATGAGGTCGCAGAGGAGTGGGGATCTACCCATCGGGGTTGCTCCAAATCCGATGCTGTTTCATCGGTGTGCGGCTATGCTACCTTATGCCATGGTCACCAAAAGTGCTGGTCAATCCCATTAATCCAGCGCCCTTAGCTCAGCCGGATAGAGCATCGGACTTCTAATCCGACGGTCGGGGGTTCGAATCCCTCAGGGCGCGCTCTCCAGACCAGGCCACATCTCCTGTGACCTGGTCTTTTGCTTTGGTGCAGCATGTGCCGCCCATGCAGCCGTAGGCCACCGAGAGCCACCGTTTGTCGCTGATCGCGGGATATCCGCGGGATGGAATTGCTGACGTTTCCGCAGGTCGAGGGACGGTTTCCAGATGTCTGCGGGATGAACCCAAGGTACGACGAAGGGTCCCGGAGTGATCCGAGACCCTTCGTTTTCTCGTGCTTGCATTGGATCATGCGACGAGAGCATCCATGATCCGTTGGTTGGCCACATCGCGTTGCCCGTCGATGCACTTGGCGTAGACCCTGAGCATGACGTCGATTCCGTGACCGGCCCGTTCCGCGGCTTCTGGGGCGTGGACCCCGGCGTTCAGCCAGAGCGAGACGGCCGCGTGCCGCAGGTCGTACGGCCTACCCGCCAGGGGAGAGGCGACCTGGTCGGGTGCGAACGCGTAGGTTCGAGCTTCCTTCCAGATCTTCGCGTAAGCCGAGCCGGAGATCACGCCGCCCGTCCGCGTGCGGAACAGCCGCCCATCGTCGCCGACGCCGTGCCGGTCGAGGTGGTCGCGGAGGATGCCCACCAGTTCCGGAGGAATGGGCACCGGCCGTGTGATCTTCTCGTCTCGGTGTTTCAGGCCGCGCTCGTCATGTCCCTTGCCGGAGTCGGTGAACCGCTTGTTGCTCTGCGGTGCGGTCTTTTCCAGGGTGAGCAGACCCCAGCCGTCTTTGGGAAGGTGGCAGTCCTTTTCGCGGAGTCCGGCCGCCTCAGCAGGTCGAAGGCCGCCGAAGTACATGCAAGCGAATATGGCTGCCAGCATCGGCCCGCGCGACCGCCCGCAGTAGGTGACGGCGACGAGGAGTTCCCGAGCCTGGGCCGGGTTCACCACGACGCGCCGGTCTATCTCGCCGGTGCTCTTGGTTCTACGGAGCTTCACCCGGTCGAGGGGATTTGCCGAAAGCTCTTCCAGCTCTACCGCGTACTCCAGCGCGTGATGGAACACGGCCTTCTTGCGCCGGAAGGTGGAAGCCGCAGCCGCTTTGCCGTCGAGGAGGAGCGCGAGGGCTTCCAGCGCCGCCCGCGTGTGCTTGGCGTCTTCCAGGTCCTTGATAGGGAGTGACGCGGCTTCGAGCCAGCGCAGCGCGCCCGCGATCTCCGGAGTCTGCGGGGGCCGGCGATCGGCCGGGACGAACGCGAACTCACGCAATGCCCGCCGCAGGGTCTCGTCATCCGGTCGGCCCGGCCGATCGGTGGTGAGTATGGGGGTGACGTTGGACAGCGCGTCTGTCAGCCTTCGCGGGTCTTGGCCGCGGAGTGAGGCCAGCGGGTCTCTACGTAGGCCACGGCGAAGGCGTACCAGGTGCGTGCGTTCTTCGCCTTGAGCATGGATTCCGGGAGCCCGGTCTCCATGTCGAACGTTTCGCCACGCTTGGCGGCCTGCCGAAGGTCGGAAAGCCAATTGTCCGCGAGTGCCTTGGTTCCGAAGCTCTTGGACTTCTCCCGGCCGCCGACCTTCCAGCGGACCTCATAGGACGGCTTCTTGCTCGACTTGTTCCGGCGCGTCTCCCAGAACTTCACGCTGTACGACGTGATCACGCCGCCTCCCTAAGAGTCTCAAGCCATGCGGTGAATTCGCTGCGATAGATCCGGAGCTCGCCGTTGGGGAGCTTGAAGCCCTCCGGGGCCTTGCCGATCTCCCTCCACCGGTAGAAGGTCCGGCGGGAGACGCCCCCGAGTTCGTCGAGGATCTGGGGGACCGTCATCAGTTCGTCGCTCTTCCTCATGCCGCCCTCCCTTCTGTTGCCGAAAGATCTTGTCCGCCTGCTTCGGCCTGGAGCTGGGCCATGTGATTGCGCCATCGCTGGCGTTCGTGGATCGAGCGCAGGAGCCGGACGCCGATGGGGTCGAGGCCGGGGTCACCGGGCTTGACCGGCCGCCAGACGTAGCGGTGCGCGTCTATGGGCTCGTCTGGGAGGCCGAGGGCTTCCAGCACCCAGGTACGGCGGTCCTGCTTGTGCTCGGTGAGGGTCTTGTTCGACCACTTCCGGGAGACGAGCACCCGGCGGCCCGCGTAGCCGAGGTGTTCGGGCTTGTGCGCCTTGCCCCGGCACCGGCCGGGGATCATGCCCGGCTTGGCGCCCTTGGGCTGAACGCCGTACCGGAGCCAGTTCGGGCAGGTCGGCGAGCACGGCTCGTAGCGGAGGGCGTTGCCAAGGCGTTCCGCGTGCTCCCGTTGCGCGGAGTCGTCCGGGTCGATCGCGTCCCCGATGGACTTGGTCAGGTACTTCGACAGGTAGCGGATGCAGGTGTCCGCGTCGGTGGTTCCGGCGAGGACGCCTTGGACGTCGAGCTGAGGGCCGAAGGTCAGCACATGCAGCGGTTCGGCCTCGTCGTCCTGGTCGAGCTGGTCGAGGGCGAGCAACACCCGGAGCCGATGCCCGGGCTGCTCGCGATGCTGGCGCAGATCGATGACCCTCGTGACCCGCGCGGTGTACGACACCCCTTGCCCGCCATCTTGGCTGTTGCGGCGATCACCACCCTGGCCGGAGCAAGGAACCACAGGGAGATGGGCGATCACGCAGCCGACTTGCCGCAAGATCTGCTGTGGCTGGCCGGAGCCCGCTACTGCCCGAGCCGGCGCCGTTACCTCGCGCCCAGCAGCAGCACCCTGTACCGCATCCTTCTTGACATCGACGCCGCTGAACTGGACCTCCACGTCGGCACCTGGCTCCGCGCGCACACCACCGGCGACACCAGCACATGGGCGGTCGCCATTGACGGGAAAGTCCTGCGCGGCTCCTGGAACCAGGACGGGAAACTCACCCTGTTCTCCGCGATGCTGCACGAACACGGCACCGTGCTCGGCCAGGTCCGCGTCCCCACCGGCACCAACGAGATCACCCAGGTCGATGCCCTGCTGGACCCGATGGATCTGCAAGGAGCATTGATCACCGCAGACGCCGCACACACCCGCGACGACACCGCCCGCTACATCGTCGAAGCCAAGAAGGCCGACTACCTTCTCACGATCAAGGGCAACCGGCCGAACCTGCTCAAAGCGGCCATCGCCGCATGTACACGGATGCTCACCAGCGGACCGCCCCAGCACGTCACCACGACGCGCGGGCACGGGCGGATCAACCGGTGGAGCACCTGGGTCACCGACGCCACCTCGGTGAACGGTCTCGACCTGCCTTTCGCCAACCAACTCGGCTGCATCCGCCGCGACGTTCTCGCTCTGGATGGCCAGCCGTTGACCAAAGAGTTCGCGATCGTCGTCACCAGCCGCGCCGCTGACCGACTGGACGCGGTCGGGCTCGACCGGTACACCCGCGGCCACTGGGGCGTGGAGAACCTCGAGCACCGCTGCCGCGACACCGTCTGGGACGAAGACGCCCGTCAGGCCTACACGGGGAACGGCCCGCAGGTCATGGCCACCCTACGCAATCTCGCGTTGAGCCTGATCCGCCGTACCGGTGTCACCGAGATCACCCGTACCGTGCAATCCATCGGCCGCGATCCCATGCGGGCCCTTCGCTTGATCGCTACGTAACGTTACAGCTCGCGATCACGCGGCCCGACTTTGAAATCGCCCTGCCAAGAAGCGGATTCGGAATGAGTTTGACAATGAGGCGTATCCCGGATTCGCATGGATCGCCGATGGATACACTATCGAGAATTATGTCCCTACTGACATACTCTCCGCAGCTGTAGCAGCCGTTCACTCCCGGACCCTTGCGTGGAAGGGGGAACAGTGGGTCAACCCCTTGGGTGCCTTCTCTCCCGAATGGAAGGGAGCTGTGGACAAGATCCGAATTGTTCGCGCCGTCTGTCGCCTCTGGTCAATTGACAAGATAGACAGAGCGCTTGAGCGCCATATCAAAAAGGTTTTGGATTTCATTAATGACGCAAACGGTCACCCGACGAGGCATTGAGGCGATGCCGTTGCATAGGCCGCTAGAACGGTTGGCATAACCGGCCTCCGTTCGGTCGGATATGTATCAATGATGATTGCCGAATTGTGCTTTTAGGGATCAAGGGCGGCGCTCCGCGCCGCCTCGCGGCCCTGCGCCCGCTCGGCGGCCGGGCGTGCGGCCTGGGGGCCGGTCCCGGCGGCCGGCAGCTCGGGCCGCGTACCCATCGCGTACTTGCTGATCTGCCTCAGGTCTCCCCTCGCGCACGGTGATGCCTACCACTCCACTCAACGAGCGGAAAAGCTCCCAGCCCCACAGCAGCCGCGCATTAGCATCCGAGCATGGACACGCCGCCTGATCTCGACCGTGCGTTGGACGCTCTCTACGCGGCCTTCTCCCGGTACCCGCTTCCCGCCAAGACCGACGTGTGTGACCACTGTGTGTCAGCTGAGCGGGTTCGCGCGGCGCATGCCGCACCACTTCGGATGCTCACTGCATCTGCGCTGGAGCCCTATGCCTGGAATGGCCTGAACACATGGGGAGATGTCGAGGAGTTCAAGCACTACCTGCCCCGGTTAATGGAGCTGCTCATCCTCGAAGAGCTCGACGGCCTGCACGCCCCCTCCTTGATGCTGCGACTCGGCGTCAGGTGGCACAGCTGGAGAAAGACCGAGCAGGAAGCCGTCATCGCCACCATCGACGCATGGTGGCGGCACACCCTGAACCACTATCCACGCGACGTCGACGCCATGACGATGCTCGAGATCATCGCTGACACTCTGGAGCTGGACCTACCTCCCTACCTGGCCGAGTGGGAATCGAACACCACCGAGGCGGCGGCCCGTCACATGGCGTGGCTCATGCACGATTTCACCGTTAGCGTCGCCCACGACACCGAGTGGTATGCGCTCCTGGACAACTGGATCAGGGGCTCAGCGCCTGCGACGATCCTGGAGCGCGGATTCTTCTCCGCCAGCTCACCGGAAGCGGCCCAGAAACTCTCCGACGCGCTTGAGACCCACCGCATCTGGCGCCGATACTGAACCGCCATTAAGTTAAGGCGCCTCCGGCGGGGGCACTCCGACTCCGGGATGCCACGGAGCTGGAGGGCGCGGGCCGCATGTGGCTGAGCCTGGATGCACCGAGCCGATTCTGACCTTATTGCCGTGAAATGAGAGAAGGTGCCCTCCGACCTGGGATGATGGGAGTTCTTCACGCTTCCGTCACCCAAACCGAGAGGACACCTCTCACGTGCAATTGTTCCACGCTCCCGGCAAGACCCATGCGAGCTTCGATGACGAGCACCTCGTCGCCTACGCCGGGCTGGAGCCGGTCATGCGGCTGGCCGAGCGCTGCGACCTGGGCGGACTCATCGACGAGCACGTCGCAATCGCCGACCGGCTCGGCGTCAACGCAGCAGCGAAAATCAGCTCGATCGTGGCCGGGATGGCCGCCGGGGCCGACTCCATCGCCGATCTGGACGCGTTACGGCACGGTGGCATGGACAAGCTGTTTGACGGTATCCGCGCCCCGTCCACCCTCGGCTCGTTCCTGCGCAGCCTGAAGTGGGGAAACGTCCGCCAGATCGAGAAGGTCTCCCGGATGCTGGTGGCCCGGCTGGCCGCGCGCACGCCGCTACTGGCGGGAGCCGGCACGGTGGCGTTCCTGGACGTGGACTCGATGCAGAAACGGACCTACGGATACGCGAAGCAGGGTTCCGGGTTCGGGCACACGAAGATCCAGGGCAAGAGCGTGCTGGTGCGCGGGTTGAACGTGCTGGCCTCGACCTTGTCGACGCCGCTGGCCGCGCCGGTCATCACCGGCACCCGGTTACGCGGCGGGAAAGCAGGCTCAGCCCGTGGCGCGGAATCGTTCGTGGCCGAGTCGATCAGCGCTGCGCGGGCGGTGGGCGCCACTGGCATCCTCCTGGTGCGCGGAGATTCGGCGTTCTATGCGGCGGGCGTGATCGCCGCCTGCCGCCGCGCGGGCGCGCGCTTCTCGGTCACCGCGAAGATGGACCCCAAGATCAAAGCAGCGATCGCCGCCATCGACGGTGACGCCTGGCAGCCGATCGAGTATCCGAACGCGATCTTCGATGAGCAGGCCGGCTGCTGGGTGCCCGACGCTGAGATCGCCGAGACCCGCTATACGGCCTTCGCCTCGAAGAATGGCCGGGCGGTCACGGCACGGCTGATCGTGCGCCGGGTCAAACGGCTCAACCCGCAGGCCGCGGGCGGCCAGGACGAGCTGTTCAGCTCATACCGGTACCACGCGGTCTTCACCGACAGCCCGTTCCACCTGGTCCAGGCCGAGGAACAGCATCGTGACCACGCGATCGTCGAGCAGGTCTTCGCCGATCTGGTCTGCGGCCCGCTCGCGCACCTTCCCTCAGGTGACTTCGCCGCGAACGCCGCGTGGCTGACCTGCGCCGCGATCACCCACAACCTGCTGCGCGCGACCGGCTGCCTGGCCGGTCCCGTCCACGCCAGGGCACGTGGTGCCACGCTCCGCCGCCGGTTGGTTGCTGTCCCCGCCCGCCTGGCCCGGCACGGACACGGTCACATCACTCTCCACCTGCCACGACATTGGCGCTGGCAGGCCGCGTGGATGAACGTCTTCGACGCCGTCCATGATCCACCGCCCGCGCAAGCGGCCTGACCAGCCCGAATGCCCTCGGTCACTGCCCGCACCACCGCGACCCCCACGGCCACCCGCGCCACTCGCGCCACCGGCGCCACCGGCGCATGAACCCCCGCCCCGAGCCTTTGGACACGTGGACAGGCTGCGGCCCGCGCGCAGCGGCTCTCCGATGCCTGGAAACAGCGCTTCACCTGGCGCAACGGCCCTCGCGACCGAATTGGACCAGGAATCGATCACAAGAAATCACGCGGCGCATTCAGGCTGAGGTGGGTGCCCGTGCATCCCTGCTGCCATCGACCCAGGCAAGCCCAGCAGACCGACTCCTACGGCTCAAGCCCGTCTGTGACCCTTGGCGTCCAATTGCCGAGGAACGGCGACCGGCTAACGTACACACGAAGACGGGCTTGCCCCTCCGTCGCCAGCCCGCTGCCGCTGCGCGATGGGTCAACGGCATACGGGATGCGCGGGGGCAAGGTGTGCGCGTCCGCGCAGGTCACGAGCCCGCTCTAGTTGCAGTTCCCCGCCGTCCCAGGCCGTTCCAGGAGCACCGGCGAGCGGTGTTGGTCCAGGTGGAACTGATCGGGACGGCCATGATCCGAGCTGCTAATGCGGTTTGGCGGACATGCCGGAGCAGGTTACCGATTTCTCGCTCGGGCGGGCGCAGAGATCAGGCGAGCGAGGCCGGACGCGACGCGCATGCTTGTAGAGCTTGATCAAGAACTTGGGGTCGCTGCTCGTCATCGTCCTGCCAGCCGTCGGTCTTGAGCCCTTCCAGGAGTGGCAGAAGTTCCGGGTCACCCAGCTCCGCCGCAGCTTCGACGTAGAGGTTGCCCACATCCGGGGTGGCGAGCACGCGTTTCAACGTGGGCAGAACCCGGGGGTCACGCCGTATCGCCAGTGCCACCGCGGCCTCACCAGCCGTATTCGCGCCTGGATCGTCCAGACGCTCGACGAAGGCGTCCCGGATCTCCTTGGTGTCGTTCTCGGCGCGACTGCCCAGCATCATGGTGGCCCAGTCCCGCACCTCGGCATCCGGATCACGCATCAACGCCAGCAGTACCCGCACCGCATCCTCGGGCAGTGGGTCGGCGCCGACTGGAATCCCACGCGCCACCTGCCAGCGGATATCCGCGTCCGGGTCGGCAGCGAAGCGTAAGAGCGGACCCAGGACACGTTCGTCGTCGCAGATGGTGGCGAGTGCATGGGCGGTGGCCGCGCGCACGTGCTTATGTGTCCTGTCCAATGGAAGGGCATCCGCCGCTTCGATCAGGGGCGAAACGTGCCAGCAGAAGTTGAGTGCCTGAACCGCAAGCAGGTCGAATCCGAGCGCCTGCACCCTCTCATCAGGATCAGCCCACCAGGCCTGAGTCAGGGCTATGACCTCTTCAGGGTCAGAGATCGATTCGAACAACCTGTCCATGGCGTCGAAATGCTCTTGAGAGGATGTCTCATCCCAGTCGAGCAGCTCGGCGAGCTGGCTACTGGGGATCGATGGTGTCGGCATGTCCTTCCCTTCTTGGCTGGCAGCGAGGAGAGGGACGGCTCGCAAGGAATACGAGTATGTCGAGGTGACGTCGGAGAAGTCGATCGCATTTCGGGAGCCACCTTGGGAGCCACCTAAGCGGACGATCATAAACTGAGCCGAACGGATCTGAACGACCGGGGTCCTGACGAGCAGCACGGCGAACGAGCTGAATGGTCCTGGAGACCGTTTGGGGACCTACGGATCAGAAGGTGTGCCGTGCCCGTTGCGTGGGACGGCGATCAAGGCGGAATGGCGGGGACTCACGGGGAACGCGATCAGCGGCACGAGCAGCAAGAACGCAGGTCGAGCAAGATCGGCATACGTCTTTGCAAGCAGGAAGTCAGGGGAAAGTGGGCGTCCGCGCCCACGACTTGCCGGAGTATCGCCGGTACATTGAAAACGTGACCAACCCCCCGGCCGCACCCGATCGAGATCCCCACGAGGGCGAAAAGCTCTGGCTGATCTGTTTGGGGCTGCCAATGTGCATCCTCGTCGTGGTGGACAATGCGCTGACGGGCGATGACTGGCTGGACTTCGCCGCATTGCTCACCTGCCTCGTGACCGGGCTCGTGCTCACCGGAGGTGCAATAAGGATCATCCGGGCCAGGCTCCGGAGGTCTCGCTCCACTCCCCGTCGATGACGACCATGAGCAACGCGGGATATACGCGGGATGATCGCGGATCGCCACCAACACGACGGCCGCCAAGATGCAGGCCAGAGGCGATGTGACCACCGTGAAGAATCATCCACTTCTAATCCGACGGTCGCAGGTTCGAATCCTGCAGGGCGCGCAACTCTACACCAGCACAAGAGAGCCTCTGACCTGCGATAACGCGAGTTAGAGGCTCTCTTCACATGTCCGGCTGTCTACGGCTCTCGCTGATCGTTTGCGGGCGTCCACGCCCAATGTCGACGTGCAGGAAGTCGCAGGCCAGGATGCCGGAGGCTTGCGAGGCGAGGAACTGTCGCCAGGTCGGCGGTATCTGGCGTGGCGCGGGGCCGAGGCCGGCTGCGAGGAGGATGCGGCGGATGGTGCCCTCCCCGATCTGATGGCCGAGGCCGAGCAGTTCGCCCCGGATCCGCGGTGCCCCCATCGTGGGTTCTCTCTGGCCAGCCGGATGACCAGCTCACGCAGTTCATCTGGGATCGGCGGATGCCCGGTCGCGTTCGGGTAGGTCCTATGTCGCTCGAATATCGAGTTACGCGGTCTGAGCTTTGGCTGCCCGTCGTGGTGGCATTCGCTGATCACGCAGGTGACGATGAGGGACGTCCTGGATCTGCGATGGAGTCTGCGGGTTGGCCATCACCGAGGCCACAGGTGAGGTTCCGCTCTCCGCAGCGCCCTTGACCGAGGAGATCTTGTACTCGTAGGTGTGTCCCTTCACTACCCAGGTCTGCAGCCAGTTATCCGCCGAGACAGGGTACGGGAGCTTCTGGAATGCCTCGCCGTTGGTCACGTCGCGTGTGTAAATGTAGTAGCCGGCTGCGCCGTACGAATGCGCCCAGTTGAGCTGCACGCCCTCAGGTACGGCACTGGCCGTGATGGTGGCAGGCGCCGTCATCGGCAGCTCGGGCACCGATCCGGGCAGTGCGGGGAAAGCTGGGCCGATGCTGAGCTTGGTGGCGAAAGTGTCGGCGAAGGCCTTGGCAAACTTGAACTCGCCCATTCCGTTCGGGTGTAGTCCGTCCCACGTATCGCGGGCCGGGTCGAATCCCGTGTTTACGTCCACCACGTAGATGGGTGACTGGGAGGTGCTGAGTGCTGCAGCCACTCCTGGCAGCTTGGCCTTGTAGTCGGTGATAGCAGGATTGAGCCAAGCCCAGCCGTCGAGCTCGGTGCGGTTGATTACGTTTGAGACGAGAATCCTGATATTGGGGTCGCGGCGTCTTGATCACCGTGACGCCCAGGCTGGTGAAGACCTCGTCGAAGACGGCGGTGAACTTGGCATCCCGGTCACGAATGAGAAACCGGAATGACCTGGCCCGGCGCCCGTAAGCCATGAGCAGATTTCTCGCCTGCTGAGCTGTCCAGGCGCCGGTGGGATGGGCTGTGACACCCAGGATGTGCACGCGTCGTGTTTCCACCTCCATCTCGAACAACACGTATTGGCGTTTCAGGAAGATCGTGTCGATGTGGAAGAAGTCGCAGGCGAGCAGTCCTTTCGCTTGCAGCCGTAGAAACGTCCGCCAAGAGGTGCCGACGTTTCGTGGCAACGGGTCGTCCGACGAGCACGACGCCGACGAGGGTTCCGTCGGTGGTCTGGACGGCGCTCGCAAACTTGGCACCGGGCGGCGGACCGAGACGCCGGTGGGCCCAGGCGACGAATGCGCGTGCTGTCCGGATCGTGACCGGCGAAATCACCAGCCGCGGGTTCCCCGCCGCTCCGGATTCTGCTCGGCCTCACCGACCCCGACACGAAAGGTCGAACCTGCGCAGGAACGCCTGCCAGAGGTTGTCCACATGAGACGGACAGACGCCGGTGCGGGACGACCGCAGCCACAACGGTTTCGGGTCACGGTCACCGGGCAGGTGCTGCACCGTGAGCCGGATCAGCGTGCCTTCCAGCACGGGCAGGTCGCCGTGGTCCAGCCAGGCAGCCCGGCGGGTCAGGCGGGGATGCAACCGGTCCCACGCCAGGGCGTTCGCGGCGCCGTAGCGGGTCATACCGTGCGCAGGAAGTCGTCCAGCACGTCGACGCCGCTGCGCAGGGACGCGATCGGCACGCGTTCGTCGACGCCGTGCATGCCGGCTGGTGTGCGGCCGTCGGGGTCCTCACCGAGCGGGGCGAAGCCGAAGCCCGCCATCCCCAGCTCGGCGAACGGCTTGGCGTCGGTGCCACCGCCCATACAGAACGGGACGATCACGCCGTCCGGGTCGTGGCGCAGGACCGACGCGGCCATCGCGTCGTACCAGGCGTTGTCCCAGCCGGCCCCGATCGCGGGGCGGTAGGACAGGAATGACCGGGTGACGGACGGTCCCAGCAACTCGTCGATGATGGCGAGCTGTTCGTCCTCGGTGCCGGGCAGTGAGCGTACGTCGATCTCGGCGTGCGCCTCGCCTGGTACCACGTTGAACTTGTAGCCCGCGTCGAGCACGGTGACGTTCGTCGAGCAGCGCAGCGACGGCTCGACGTACTCGCGCAGCGGCCCGATCCGGTCGAGGACGGCCTCGACGCCCTCGTCGGAGGAGAGGTCGGCGTCGAGGCCGAGGGTCTGCACGGCGGTGTCGAGCAGCCGGCGCACCGGTGGCGTCAGCGTCAGCGGCCACCGGTGCGCCGAGATCCGGGCCAGGCCGGTCACCAGGCGGGCGACGGGGTTGTCCGGGTTCGGGCGTGACCCGTGGCCCTCCGTACCGGTCGCGCGGACGCGCATGTGGAGGGAGCCACGCTCGGCGACAGCGATCGGGTAGAACCGCCGTACCGTCCCGTCGGGCGCCCGTACCGGCACGGGCCGCCCGCCCGACTCGCCGACGGCGGCGGTGACCCCGGCGAAGAGCTCGGGTCGGTTGCGTACCAGCCACTCGGCGCCGAGGGCACCGTCCTCCTCCTCGTCCGCGACGAAGGCGAAGACCATGTCGCGGCGTGGTCCGGTCGCGTCGGCCGCCCACCGCAGCAGGGTGGCGAGCATCATCGCGACCGTGTCCTTCATGTCGGTCGCGCCGCGGCCCCACACGTACCCGTCCGCCACCCGGCCCTCGAACGGCGCCACCGTCCACCGCTCCGGCTCGGCGGGGACGACGTCGAGATGCCCGTGGACGAGCAGGCCGGGCAGCAACCGGTCGGCGCCCGGGACCCGGAGAACGACGTTGGCCCGGGTCGGCTCGGACTCGATGATTTCGGGGTCGTACCCCGCCCCGCGTAGGAGACTGGCGACGTACTCGGCCGCGGCCAGCTCGCCCTTGCTGCCCGCCTTGCCGTAGTTGCTGGTGTCGATCGCGATGAGGTCGGAGCAGATCGTCACGACGTCCGGGTGGTCTGTCATCGTTCTCCTGTCTTGGCTGGGTAGGTGATCAGGTAGCCGTGCCGCCGGTCGAAGGCGGCGATCTCGGCGCCGCCGGCCAGGGCCCCGGCCAGCACGTCCCGTACGTGGGCACGCCAGGCCCGCGCGAGGAGGGGGTTCTCGACCCGGACCCGTTCGATGTCCTCGGGGACCGGGACGAAGGCGGGCCCGCCGGTCCACGGCACCACCCGGAGCGCGTCGTCGCGGACCGTGATCAGCGGCCGATGGTCGCCCTCGGGCGGCCCGACGGCGGCGGGGGAGAGCAGGTCCCACTCGACGAACAGCCGGTCGCTGGCCTCGCCGCGGTTGAGCCCGTCGTGCATCGGGCCGTAGCAGTCGGGCAGGTAGTCCGTCGCCCGGGCGCCGAGCTTGACCAGGTTGAAGTACGCGTTGCGACGGACCAGGGGGTCGAACGTCCAGGTGATCGAGCCGATGCCGCGGCCCAGCGCCCAGTCGCGCTGGTGGCACTTGAGCAGGTAGCCGATCTGCTGGGCGCGGTACTTCGCCTCGACCCCGGTGATGTGGCTGTGCAGGGATCCGTTGTGCGGCGCGAGGAACCCGACCGCGGCGCCGGCCAGATGCTCCCCGACGAATGCGACGGCGACGTAGTTGCCGGTCATGCTGAAGGCGCGCAGCAACGCGACGGTGATCTGGCTGGAGTCGGGCGCGCCGTCCCAGACCCGGTTGAAGAGGGCGGCGATCGCCTCGAGGTCGGCGAGCCCGGCCGCCTCGCGGACTGACACTCCGTGCTCCGGCGTCATCGCCTGGCCTCGCCGAGCAGGTCGGCGAGCAGCCCGGTCAGCAGGGCGAGACGGTCGCCGAGCCGAGCCACGTCGACCCACTCGTGGCGGGCGTGCGCCCCGCCGCCCACCGCGCCCAGGCCGTCCAGGGTCGGCACCCCGGCAGCGGCCGTGAGGTTGCCGTCCGATCCGCCGCCGACCGCGACGCCGGCGAGCGGGCCGATGCCCAGCCGATCCGCCACGGCGCGGGCCCGCTCGAACAGCCCGGCCGTCATCGTGGCATCGAGCGGCGGACGGTCGATGCCACCCTCCATCTCGACGGTGACGTCACCGTTCGCCGGCGCCAGGCCGCGGATTGCGGCGTCGACCCGCCGCAGCTCCTCGGTGGTCCGGGCGCGAACGTCGATCGTCAGCGTGGCCCGGTCCGGCACCGTGTTGACGGCCGTACCGGCGGAAGCCATCGTCGGCGTCACGCTGGTCCCCGCCGCGTCGTCGGCCAGCGCGGCGACGGCGCCGACGGCGGCGCCCAGTGTGATCAGCGCGTTCGCGCCCAGGTGAGGTTCCAGGCCGGCGTGGGCCGCGCGTCCGGCGAAGGTCAGCTCGTAGTGGGCACGGCCCTTGCGCTCAGTCTTCAGGGCGCCGGAGTCGTCGCCGGCCTCCAGTACCAGGGCCGCAGCGCAGCCCCTGGCCTCATCCTCGATCAGCTCGCGGGAGGTCGGAGAGCCGAGCTCCTCGTCGCCGGTGACCAGCAGGGTGACCCCGGATGGGTCGTCGAGCGCGGCGATGGCGTGGAAGGCGAGGGCGAGGCCCACCTTCATGTCCAGGCACCCGGGCCCGCGGATCCGGTCGCCGGCCGTGCAGGGGATCGTGTCGATCGTGCCCAGCGGCCAGACGGTGTCGTGGTGCCCCAGCACGAGCACGCGAGGTGGTTCCTTTCCCCACCGCCAGCGCAGGTGGGTGCGGCCGGCGGTGACGATCGGCTCGGCGGGGCGGCCCAGGATCTCTTCGCCGACCCGCGCGACGCAGTCGGCGCTGCGGGCGACCGCGGCGAGGTCGGTGGAGGGTGACTCGCAGCAGATCATCCGGACCGACGCCGCGACGACGCCGGCGACCCGGGAGCGGGAGCCAACGGACGGTGCGTTCATGGGTTTTCCTCCGGCGCTTTGGACGGCGCCGCCAACGTTTCATCGGGTGCGGTGGCGACTCTTGTGGCCCGACATGAAAGGCGGTCCCGAGGTTGGGTGTTCGACACCGACGGCGGCCGGCGCCGCCGGTTAGCTTGCTCAAACGAGACGGGTCGCAGCGGGCGGCCCGCGTGTTCAGGAGGACCAGGTGACGGAACGGGTGGCGGACGTGGTCGTCGTGCCGGTCGGGACCGATGGGGCGGTGCCGGCCCCGGTCGCCGGCTTCCTCGCGGAGGCCGGCATTGATGTTGACGTGCACGCGATCGGGGCTCGCCTCGGCCCGGCCGAGCCCGGCGACGTGGCCCGGGTCCCCATCCTCGACGGCCCCGACCTCGTCTACGTGACCGTCGGTGATCCCCGGCCGGGTCTGGCGTTCGACCACGTGCGGGCGGCCGCGATGGCGGCGGCCCGGCACTGCGGATCCGCGCCGGCGGTGCTCGACGCGATCGGGTGCTGGGAGGCCGACCCGGATTGCGCGGTCGCCGCGGCGGAGGGCTGGACCCTCGGCACGTACCGATACCGCCCCGACTGGACCGTCGCCGACCTGCTCGCCCGGCTCGACCCCGGTCCGCGTCGGCACGGGGGACCGGAGCATGCCGTACGGGAAGGGGTCGCGCTCGGCGCGGCCGCCAACCTCGCTCGGGACCTGATCAACACGCCGCCCGGCCAACTCGTCCCGGCGCGGCTGGCGACCGTGTGCCAGGAACTCGGCGAGGCGCTCGGGTTCGAGGTACGCGTACACGACGCCGTGACGCTGGAGCGCGAGCAATTCGGCGGCATCGCCGGCGTGGGCCGGGGAAGCGTGCATCCGCCGTGCCTGATCGAGCTGCGACGCGGAGGCGACGGCCCGCACACGGCGCTCGTCGGCAAGGGCATCACCTTCGACGCGGGCGGCCTGTCGCTCAAGCCCACCCGGGGCATGCTCACCATGAAGGCGGACATGGCCGGCGCCGCCGCCGTTCTCGGCGCCCTCGTCGCGCTGGCCCGCCTGGGCTCCGACGCGCCGGTGCGGGCCTATCTGCCGTGCGCCGAGAACATGCCGGGCCCGGACGCGGTCCGGATCGGGGACGTCCTGCGCCATCGCGGTGGCCGGACCGTCGAGGTGACCAACGCCGACTGCGAGGGACGGCTCGTGGTCGCGGACGCCATGGCGTACGCCGTGGAGGCCAGCCCTGCCGCGATCGTCGACCTGGCGACGCTGACCTCGGCCACCGGCCTCGGCCCCGACATGTGGGCCGGTTTCGGCACCGACGACGCCCTGCTGGCGCGGGTGCTGGCCGCCGGCGGCGCGGCCGGTGAGCCCGGGTGGGCGATGCCGATGTGGGAGCCCTACCGGGCCACCCTCGCCTCCGACGTGGCGGACACCCGGAACTTCGACCCGGACGCGCCCCAGCCGTACGGCGCCATCACCGCGGCGCTGTACCTCGAGCCGTTCGCGTCCGACGTGCCGTGGGCGCACCTCGACCTCGGGCTCACGGTGATGCGCCCGGCCGCCGACGCCCGGTGGGCCGCAGGCGCCAACGGCCGCGGGGTGCGCCTGCTCACCCGCTACCTGACCGCCGGCGCGCCGGCACTGGAGGAGGACGCATGAGCGTCGTGGACGGTCCCTGGTTCGACGACCTCGCCGTCGGCGACACCTTCACCGCGCCGGCCGTCACGCTGGATGCCGGGCTCCATGCCCAGCACCGGGCGATCCTCGGCGACCGGCTCCGGCTCTGCCTCGACGAGACGCTCGCCGAGCGGGTCACCGGACGTCCCGGCCTCGCGCATCCCGGCGTGGTCTGGGACGTGGCCGTCGGCCAGTCGAGCGTCGTGACCCGCCAGGTGGTGGCGAACCTCTTCTACCGGGGGCTGCGGCCGCGGGCGACGCCGTACCTCGGCGACACCCTCGTTACCTCGACCGAGGTCGTCGCTCTCCGCCGGGTCCGGTCCCGGCCCGACCGGCCCGAGCGCGGCAAGGCGGTGCTGAGCATCGTGACCCGGGACCAGACCGGACGTGTCATCCTCGCTTTCGACCGGTGCGCGCTGCTGCCCTGCCGCGACGGGTCCGGACCGGCCCCGGAGGCGGACCCCCACGCCGACGGCCTTTTCACCGCACCGTCCGTGCCGGACGTGGCGACGGCCCCCGACTGGCTCGCGCAGTGGTCGCTCAAGCCGCTGGCGCCCTCGCCCGGCGGTCCGCCTGCGGCTGGCGACACCTTCGAGCTAGCGGCCGGCGACGTCGTCTCGAGCGCGCCGGAACTGGCGCGGCTCACCGTCAACATCGCGGCGGTGCACCACGACGCGGACGCCGCCGGCGGCCGCCGGCTCGTCTACGGCGGGCACACGATCGGGCTCGCGCTCAGCCAGACCTGCCGGATGGTCCCGGGGCTGGTGACCGTGACCGAGTGGTTCGCGTGCGACCACATCGCGCCCGTCTTCGAAGGCGACACGGTGCGCAGCCGCGTCACGGTGCGGGGCGTCACGCCCTACCGGGACGGCACCGCGATCGCCGTGCTCAACACCCAGACGTCGGTGGCCGGTCGCGGAGCCGTCCTCGACTGGACCTTCGCGGCGCTGGTCGCATGAGCACCGTACGAGGCCCGGCCTGGCTCTTCGTCCCGGGCGACCGCCCTGAGCGCTTCGCGAAGGCCGCGAGCGCCGCCGACCAGATCATCTGCGATCTGGAGGACGCCGTGGCGCTGACTGCCAAGCCGGCGGCCCGGGACCACGTCGCGGGCTGGCTCGCCGTCGGCGGATCCGCCTGGGTACGGGTGAACCCGGCAGGATCACCGTGGCATGCGGACGATCTGCGCGCGCTGGTCGGCTGCGCGGGCCTGCGGGGCGTGGTCGTGCCCAAGGCCGAGTCGGCGGCGGACCTGCAACGCGTGTGCGACCTGCTCCCGGTGCCGTCGGCGGCCCTCGTCGAGTCCGCCGCCGGCGTCGAGCGAGTCGCCGAGATGCTCGCCGTCGAGCGGGTGGAGCGGCTCATGCTGGGCACTGTCGACCTCGCCCTCGATCTCGGCTGCGAGCAGGAGTCCGACGTCGTCAGGCAGGTCCGGAGCCGGCTGGTTCTGGAGTCCCGCGCGGCTGGGAAGCCCGCGCCGGTGGACGGGGTGACCATGGCGCTGCGGGACTACGACGCCACGTTCGCCGACGCCGGGCGAGCGCGCCGCGAGGGCTACGCGGGCAAGCTCGCAGTCCATCCGGTCCAGGCCGGCGCGATCCGGTCCGCCTTCGCGCCGTCGCCGGAGGAGGTGTCCTGGGCGCGCGAGGTGATCGCGGCGGCCGGGCAGGGTGCGGTCGCCGTCGGGGGCGTCATGGTCGACGCCCCGGTCGTCGAGCGCGCGCGCCGGATTTTGGCCGGCTCGGCCATCGATGAGAAAAGGGGAACTGGGGACTGAGATGGCGCACTTCGAGAGTAACGTCCTGTGGAACCCGGCGTGGTCGGCCCTCGACGGCTGGGCGGAACGCCCTCCGGACGCGATCGAGCACTTTCACCGATCGATCCCGGGATTCGCCGAGTCCGCGCTGGTGCCGGCGCCGGCGATCGCCGACCAGGTCGGCGTCGCGCACGTGCTCGTCAAGCACGAGGTCGAGCGCCTCGGCCTGCCGTCGTTCAAGGTCGTCGGTGCGAGCTGGGCCGTCAGCGTGGCGATCGCCGGCCACATCGGCCGCGTGCCCTTCCCGACGTTCGACGCGCTCGCCGAGGCGGCCGGCGCCCTGCGCGCCTCGATCGTCCTGTCGACCGCCACGGACGGCAACCACGGCCGCGCCGTCGCGTACCTGGCGCGCCGGCTGGGCCTGAACAGCCGGATCTTCGTGCCCGCGGACATGGCCGAGGCACGCGTCGATGCGATCCGCGGTGAGGGCGCCGAGGTCGAGGTGGTCGCCGGATCGTACGACGACGCCGTTCGCCGGTCGGCCGAGAGCGCGGAGCGGGACCGGCCCGACGGTCGGCACGAGCTGCTCGTCTCGGACACGTCGTGGCCCGGGTACACCCGGATCCCCGAGGCCGTGGCCGCCGGCTACTCGACGATCTTCGCCGAGACCCGGCGCCAGCTCGCCGCGGCGCTCGGCTCGGACGCGTCGATCGACCTGGCGCTCGTCCCGGTGGGCGTGGGCGCGTTCGCCTCGGCCGCGGTCCGCAGCCTCGCGAGCGGGTCGTGCAGCGTCGTCACCGCCGAGCCGGCGGCGGCCGACTGCCTATGGCAGTCCCTGGCGGCCCGGGAACGGGTGACGGTGCCGGGACCGCACGAGTCCACGATGGCGGGGCTCAACTGCGGCGAGGTCTCGCTGGTGGCATGGCCGGCGCTGCAGCGGGGCGTCCGTGCCGCCACCCGGGTCTCCGACCTCGAGGTGGCCGCGGCCGTCCGCGACCTCGCCGCGCTCGGCGTCGCGACCAGCGAGAGCGGCGCGGCCGGCCTGGCCGGTCTCCGGCGGCTGCGGCTCGACTCGCGGGCGGGTTCGCTGCTGCGGCCCAGATCCACGCTCGTCCTCTTCGACACCGAGGGGGTCACCAATCCGGCCGGATACGATGCGGTCCTGGCCGGATCGTCGACGGCGCGGGGTCGTACCGAAGAAGGGTCGGGTCATGTCGCGGGTCGATGAGCTCATCGCGTACCTCTCCGAAGCCGTTCCCCGCGAAGCGAGATCGCGGGGGATTCCGGGGGTCGCCGTAGGGTTGTGTGATGCCGACGGCGTCCTGTGGGCCGAGGGATTCGGCAGCGGCATCGGCGTCCGCACCATGTTCAGCGTCCAGTCGACGTCGAAGCTGGTCACCGCGACCGGCGTGCTGCTGGCCGTGCAGGAGGGCCTGGTCGACCTCGACCAGCCGATCCTGCGCCACCTGCCGGACTTCACCGTACACAGCGACTTCGAGGAGCGGCCCGAACGCCGGATCACCCTGCGCCACCTGCTGACCCACACCGCCGGCTTCACCCACGAGGCGCCGGTCGGGTCCAACTACGAGGTCGGCGACGCCACGTTCGAGGAGCACCTCGCCAGCATCCCCGAGACCTGGCTGCGGTTCCCCGTCGGCCACCACCACGAGTACTCCAACCTCGGGATCGACCTCGCCGGCCAGGTGGTGGCTACTGCAGCGGGGGAGACGTTCGCCGAGTTCATGCGCGGGCGGCTGTTCGAGCCGCTCGGTCTCACCCGGTCGACGTTCGACTTCGGCGCCTTCGACGGCGACGAGGACCGGGCGCTCGGGCACTCCCGCACGTTCGCCCGCGCGGGTCGCGACGTGCCCCGGCGAGTGCCGATGGTGCCGTCGGGCGGTCTCTACACCAGCGTGGCGGATGTACTGCGCTACCTGCGATTCCAGTTGCGCGAGGGCGACGGCGTCCTACGGCCCGAGTTGGCCCGGCAACACCTGGACTTCCCGAGGCTGACCGAGGAGCAGACCCAGGGGTACGGGCTGGGGCTCTACGTCGACCGCTGGGCGCCCGGGGTCCGGGTGCTGCACCACGGCGGGGCCGGCTTCGGCTTCCTCTGCCAGGTGTTCTGGCTGCCGGACCTCGGCATCGGCGGTGCGGTGCTCACCAACTCCGTGGACCACGACCTGCAGAACGAGCTGGCGGCCGACATCGTTCGGCGGCTCGCGGACGGCCACGGCTCGCGGGCCACCCCACCCCCGGCGGCGGCTTCGCCTTACCCGCAGGACGCGGCCGGCCGGTACGTCGGGCGCCTTGGCGACATCCGGGACATCGTCGCCCGCGACGGCGAACTTCACGGCGTCGACGGCCGGTCCGTGTTCCTGCGCGACGCGGCCGGGCACGTCCGTTACCAGCTCGACGCCGCCACCGGCGATGTGCGGTACCGGACCGCCGTGCCCGAGCTCGGCCCGTCGACGCTCGAACCCGGCCTGGCCGGCGACTACGAATCCCGGGTCGGGGAGGTGCCGATGGCGCCGTACCGCCTGCGGCAGGACGGGGACCACGCCGTGATCGACCTGCCCAGTGGGGGCTCCCTCGACGCCCCGATCACCCTGCAGCTTACCGCCGCCGGCCCGGGACGCTACCTGTCCGCGACCGGCGAGGTGCTGACGGTCGGCGACGCCGGCCCGGCGTACGCCAACATCCCCCTGACCCGGACCGAGGACTGAGGTGACCCTGATGGGTAAGGTATCCGCGCTAGAAGGCATCGAGATGCGGCGGCTCCGGCTGCCCCTGGTGTCGCCGTTCCGCACCTCCTTCGGCACCCAGACGACCAAAGACGTGCTGATCCTCCGCGCCGTCACCGCCGACGCAGAGGGCTGGGGCGAGTGTGTCGCCGCGCAGCACCCGCTGTACGCCTCGGAGTACGTCGGCGCGGCGATGATCACGCTGCGCGACTTCCTCGTGCCCGCGCTGCGCGACCTGCCCGCCATCGACGTCAACCTCGTCAGCGCCGCGCTGGATCGCTTCCGCGGGCACCGGATGAGCAAAGCGGCGCTCGAGATGGCGGTCTGGGACGCCGAGCTACGGGGTCTGGGGATGCCGCTGAGCCGCGCGCTCGGCGCCGTCCACACGTCGGTGCCGTCGGGCGTCTCGGTCGGCATCATGGACACCCTCGACGAGCTGGTCACCGCGGTCGGCGCCTACCTGGCCGACGGATACCGGCGGATCAAACTCAAGATCGAGCCAGGCTGGGACGTCGCGGCGGTGCGCGCGATCCGGGACGCGTTCGGCGACATCCCGTTGCAGGTCGACGCGAACGCGGCGTACACGCTCGCCGACGTCGACCAACTCCGGAAACTGGACGATTTCGACCTGCTGCTCATCGAGCAGCCGATGGCCGAGGAGAACGTGCTGGGCCACGCCGAGCTGGCCCGCCACCTGCGAACCCCCATCTGCCTGGACGAGTCGATCACCTCCGCCCGGGCCGCGGCCGACGCGATCAGACTGGGCGCGTGCCGTGTCGTCAACATCAAGGCCGGCCGGGTGGGCGGCTACCTCGAGGCCCGGCGCGTGCACGACCTCTGCCAAGCCCACGACGTCCCGGTCTGGTGCGGCGGCATGGTCGAGACCGGCCTGGGCCGCGCCGCGAACGCCGCCCTGGCCGCCCTGCCCGGCATGCGGCTACCAGGCGACATCTCCGCCTCGTCGCGCTTCTACCACCAGGACATCACCCCACCCCTCGAACTCAGCGACGGCTACATGTCAGTCCCAGAAGGCCCAGGCCTGGGCGTCACCCCCGACCCCGAAGCTCTCGCCGCAGCAACAGTTCACACCGAGTGGCTACCCCTATAGGAGGCCGCTGAAGAATCGGCGTGTCGTCTGTAGTGATTTATACCGAGATGCGATGATTTCTGGGTGCGGGGTGTGGAGCGTGCAGACCGGGAGCTTCTCGACGCCGCCGCACTGGTGGGTCATCTGGTGCCCGAGGGCAGTATGTTCGCGTTTCTGGCCGAGCATCGCGGTGCGCTGTTCCCGGACGAGCAGTTCGCTGATCTGTTTCCGTCCGGGAAGGGCCGTCCATCGATGCCGGCGTCGGTGGCGGCCTCGATCCTGACGTTGCAGACGTTGCTGGACCTGTCGGACGCCGACACCACCGAACGCACGCACCACAGCGACAGCGACCAACGCCGGGAGTGGTACGGCGATTCGGCCTACGGCACCGGTGACCTGCGCGACGCGATCGGCCAGGCTGGCGACACTGCGGTGATCAAACCAAAGCCGTTGCAGAATGCGGTTGAGGGCGGGTTCACCGTCGATGACTTCACCGTTGACGAGCAAGCCGGCACGGTGACCTGCCCCAACGGCAGCACCCGGCCGATCAGCGCCACCCGAGTCGCTACCTTCGCAGCACCGCCGCGCTCAACCTCCGCAACCTCATCAACCGCAACCTCATCAACCGCGGCCTCACCCGCACAGCCGGGACCTGGGCCCTGACCACCGCCTGACGACCCCGGGTCCCGGCCGGCCCAGACACACCCCACCGGCCTACCCACGCATTCGACCGACCACCACGCACCCGGACCACCCACCAACCTCGGGCTGAGCAGACCGATGAAGCGCTGATATTCAGCGGCCTCATAGACAGCGGCGACCGCTACCGCCCATCCCGCAGTGACCCCGAAGCCCCGTAGAGATGGTGCTGCCGCACCAGATCGAGCAGGCCGATAGTGCCGTGGAACAAGATCGGGCCAACCGGCCGTGGCTAAAATCATGGCTGTGGGACACCCGGAGCAGCCGGAAGCATCGGTCGTGGTAGACGGACCGTCGATCACGCTGGCCCGGATCCTGGAGGACGCCGGCCACACCCTGCTCCGCCCGGCGTTCGACGGCCAGGACCTCGACCGGATCGTCGACGGCCTGGTGATCTTCGACCCGGCCGACCAGGTCGCCTGGTCGCGGCGCCCCCTGGTTCTTGCCGTCGGGGTCCAGGCTGGTGAGCAGCTCACCGCCCTCAGGGAGCGGGTGGCACGCCAGGGCGGCGCGCTCATCGTCCACGAGAGCGTCGTCGCCACGCTGACCGGCCCGCGGAGCGTCGCGCCGGTGCTCGCGCTCGGCAACGAGAACTCCTGGATCCAGCTCGCCGCGACCCTCGCGCCGCTGGTGAACGGCTCGTCCGGCCCCGCGCTCGCGGCGCCGCTCGGTGGCGTCCCGACCGGCGACCTGTTCGCCCTGGCGAACGCCATCGCCGAGATCCTCGACGCGCCGGTCACGGTCGAGGACCGGGACTCCCGGGTGCTCGCCTTCTCGATCCGGCAGGAGGAGGCGGACCCGTCGCGCATCGGCGCGATCCTCAACCGCCAGGTCACGCCCTGGGCCACGCAGGATCTCACCGAGCGCGGCATCTTCCGCCAGTTGTACCGCACCCAGGAGCCGCTCTTCGTCGATCCGCCCGAGAGCGGGTACGGCGGTTTCACGATGCCCCGCGTCGTGCTGGGCATCCGGGCCGACGACGAGATCCTGGGCTCAGTGTGGGCCGCGGTCCCCGGTCCGCTCTCGGACGAGCGGATGCAGGCCTTCCGCGAGCTGCAGGGCACGGTCGCCGTGCACCTGCTGAGCCACCGCGCGAACGCCAACGTGGAGCGCCGAATGCGTTCGGACCTTACCGCCCAGGTCCTGGCCGGCGGCCCGGAGGCGGAGGAGGTCGCGGCCCGGCTGGGCCTGCCCCGCCGCCCGATGCTGGTGCTCGCGGTCGCGCTCCCGGACGGCGAGGACGAGCCCGCACGCCTGCGCGGCGACCGCGCGGCCGAGCTGCTGCGCATCGGTGACGCGTTCGACATGCACCTCGGCACCGTCCAGCCGGGCGCCTCCGCCGCGCTGGTCGGCGACATCGTGTACGGGATCGTTCCGCTGCCCCCGGCCGCCGACCCGCACTCGGACCGCGGTCAGCGGATGGCGAAGGACTTCCTCGCCCGGGTAGGGCGGCGGTCCGCCGCGGTGATTGGGGTCAGCGCCGTCGCGCCCGACGCCTACGCCCTCCCGCGGGCCCGGGAGGAGGCCGACCGCGCGCTGCGGCTGGCCCGCGGCGCGCAGCAGGGCGACCGCGTCTGCTCGACGGTCGAGCACGCGTACGAGCTGCTCATGATGGAGATGGCCGACCTGGTGTCGGCGCGGGGGATGGGCCTCAGCGGGCCGCTCGCCCGCCTCGTCGAGCGGGACGAGCGCCACGGGTACCTGGTGCCGACACTGCGCGCGTGGCTGGACCACTTCGGCGACAACATCGCCGCGTCGGCGTCGCTGCACGTCCACCCCAACACGTTCCGCTACCGCCTGAAGCGGGTCGCGGAGGTCTCCGGGATAAGCCTGGACAACCACGACGAGCGGCTGTCGCTGATGCTCCAGTTCCGGCTCTTCATGCGCTCCTGACCGGCAGCCTCGTCGCGCGGCGCTACCCGGCGCCCGCAATTTCGTGCCGCGACACCAGCGCCGCCGCCCCCGGACTTGTGACGATCAGCGGTGTCCGGCATCCAGGCAACCGACGAGAGGACCGGTGTGAACCGCTATCTGACTGTCGACGACATCCGGCGGATCGACGTACCCAAGCAACCGGCGATCAGCCCGGACGGCAGCGCGGTCGCCTACGTCGTCCAGACCGACGACCTCGACGCGGACCGCGTCGAGCAGGCCCTGTGGCTGGTGCCCACCGGCGGCGGGAACCCGCGCCGCCTGACCGACGGCGTCGGCGACTGCGCCCCGGCCTGGTCGCCGGACGGCCGGCTGCTCGCCTTCCTGCGCACCACCGACGGCCGGCCCCAGATCTGGCTGCTCGACGTCGGGACGTCCGAGGCGCGGCAGCTCACCCGCCGGCCCGGCGGGGCGGGCGCCCCGGCGTTCAGCCCGGACGGCTCGCGGCTGCTGTTCACCGCGCCGGCCGATCCCCCGGAGTCCGAGGGCACGTGGGCGTGGGGCGCGCCGGTCGTGAGCCGTCGCCTCGACTACTACGCTGACGGCGCCGGCGTGCTGAGCGCCCCGCGGCAGCACATCCACGTCGCCGACGTCGACACGGGCGGATGCGAGCAGATCACCGCCGGTGAGTGGAGCGCATCCGGGGCGGCCTGGTCGGCGGACGGCACCCGGATCGCCTTCTCCGCCGCCATGTCCGCGGACGCCGACCTCACCCGGCAATCCGCCGCGTACACCATCGACCTCGGCGACCCCGGACGGGTCCCGCGGCCGGCGGGCCCGGAATCCGGCAGCGCCGGGCCGCTCGCCTGGACGGGCGACGGCACCCGGCTGCTGGTCTGCGGCCACCCGGAGGGGCCCGCGCGCTTCACCGGCCTGCTCCTCGTCGATCCGGCGGACGGCACGGCCCGGCACCTCACCGAGCAGATGGACCGGCAGGTCATGTACGGCGCGCCCGGTTATCCCGGCTCGACGCCGCGCGTGGTGCAGGAGCTCGGGACGGTCCTGTTCTGCGTGCGCGAGGGCGGCTACGTCGTGCCGTACACGATGCCCGAGACCGGCGGCACCCCCACCGCGCTGCTCGCAGCGCCCGACCAGAACGTCTCGAGCCTGAGCGTGGCCGGCACACTGGTCGCGTTCCTCGGCAACGGGCCGGACACGTTCGGCGAGATCTACGTCCTGGACCTCACGACCGGCACGTCGACCCAGCTGACCAACCATCGCGAGCGGCTCGGCGGCCGGCGTCTGGCCCCGCGCGCCGAGCGTACGTTCACCATCTCCGATGGGACGGCCGTCACCGGATGGGTCATGCGCGACCCCGACGCCACCGGCCCGCAGCCGCTGCTGCTGGACATCCACGGCGGCCCGCACAACGCCTGGAACGGTGCCGCGGAGGCCGTGCACCTCTACCACCACGAGCTCGTCGCGCGCGGCTGGACCGTACTGCTGCTCAACCCGCGGGGAAGCGACGGCTACGGCGAGGAGTTCGCCCGCGCCGTGAGTGGCCGGTGGGGAACCTCGGACACCGCGGACTTCTTCGAGCCCCTCGAAGAGCTCGTCGCCGAGGGGCTCGTCGACAACAACCGCATCGCGGTGACCGGTTACAGCTATGGCGGCTACATGACCTGCTACCTCACCAGCCGCAGCGACCGGTTCGCCGCGGCCGTCGGCGGGGGCGTCATCAGCGATCTGCGCAGCGCCGCCGGCACGACCGACAACCGGCGCGCCCTGTCGACCAGCGAGTGGGGCGGCGCGTTCTGGGCGGACGCCGAGAACTACGCGGCGATGTCGCCCATCACCCACGTGGCCGACGTACGCACTCCCACGCTGCTCCTGCACGGCGGTGCGGACGTCCGATGCCCGCTCGACCAGGCCAGGCAGTGGCACACGGCGCTGCGCGAGCTCGGCGTGCAGACCGAGATCGTGATCTACCCGGAGGCGTCGCACAACATGCTGTTCAACAGCCCGCCCCGGTTCCGGCGCGACTACAACGCCCGGGTCGTGGACTGGGTGACAAGGTACGCCGGCTGATGCGCGTCTCGGGGATTCTGGCGGTGCCCGGCACCGGCACCTACAGCAACGACGACCAGGCGGCGATCAAGGCCGGGGCGGTACGCGACGGCTACTTCTACGACGGCCCCGCGCTCACCCCAGGCTACCGCGCGATCCGCCAGCCCAGCGAGTCGCTGCAGATTCTGCTCTTCCTCGACGACGACCGCGTGGCCACCGGGGCCGGGGTGTCGGTGCAGTACGCCGGCGGCTCCGGACGCGAGCCCGTCCTGCTGGCGGAGGTGGCCCGCGACCGCTGGCTGCCGGTGCTGCGCGACGTCCTGCTGGACGCGACCGTGGACTCGTTCCGGGAGACCTCCGCCCTGATCGCGCCGCTCGGGCTGCCACGAGCGGTCGCGTACGGGGTCAGCCAGGCCCTGCTCGATGCGGCCGCGAACGCCACCCGGCGCACGATGGCCGAGGTGGTCGCCGCCGAGTACGGCGGCGCCGATCCGATCGGTCCAGTCCCGCTGCTCGCCCAGTCCGGCGAGGACCGGCGGGGCGCGGTCGACCGGATGGTGCTGCGCCGGGTCGAGAGCCTGCCGCACGGGCTGATCAACAACGCCGATCTGCTCGTCGGGCCCGGCGGCCACCTGCTGCTGGACTATGTCGGCTGGGTACGCGACCGGGTGCTGGCGCGGCGCCCGGACGACGACTACCAGCCGGTGATCCACATCGACTGCTACGGCACCCTCGGCGACGTCTTCCCCTCCACGGCCGAGGTGGCCGGCTTCCTCGCCCGGCTGGCCGAGAAGTGCGCGCCGTTCCCGCTGCGCGTTGAGCAGCCGATGCGCGCGGCGTCGCGGGAGGCCCAGATCGACGTCCTCCTGCGCCTGCGCAAACACGAAACCGGCGTCCAGATCGTCGCCGACGAGTGGTGCAACACCCACGAGGACGTGCTGGCCTTCCTCGACGCGCGGGCGGCCGACATGATCCAAATCAAGATGCCCGACGTCGGCAGCCTCGACGACGCCGTGCGGTCCGTTCTCGCCTGCCGGGCCGCGGGCGTCGCGGCGTACCTCGGAGGGTCGTGCACCGAGACCGACCTGTCGGCCCGCATCGCCACCCACGTCGCGATGGGCGCGGGCGCGGACGTGCTGCTGGCCCGGCCCGGCATGGGTGTTGACGAGGCAGTGATGGTGACCAGGAACGAGATGGCACGCACCCACGCGGTCATCGAGCACAGGAGCAGACGTGACGGGACTCAGTGACATCAGGATCATCGCCGTCGAGCAGTACGGCGCCGGCCCGTTCGGATCGTTGCACCTCGCCGAGCTCGGCGCCGACGTGATCAAGATCGAGGACGCGCGTACGGGCGGCGACATCGGGCGGCATGTCCCGCCGTTCGCCGAGGACGACGACAGCCTCTTCTTCCAGAGCTTCAACCGGAACAAGCGCAGCATCTGCCTCGACCTCTCGGTTCCGGCCGGCGTGGCGGTGCTGCACCGCCTCGTCGAGGGCGCCGACGCGCTCATGTACAACCTGCGCGGGGACGTGCCGGACAAGCTCGGCCTCCGGTACGCCGACCTGAGCCACCTCAATCCGCGGCTGGTGGTCTGCTCGCTGTCCGGTTACGGGATGACCGGGCCGCGGCGGGCGGAGCCGGCGTACGACTACGTCGTCCAGGGTCTCGCCGCGTGGATGGACCTGACCGGCGACCCGGCCGGACCGCCGACCAAGAGCGGCCTTTCGCTGGTCGACTACTGCGGCGGAGTCGTCGCGGCGATGTCGTTGCTGGCTGGGATCCACGTCGCCCGGCGCGACGGCGTCGGCGGCGAGTGCGACGTCAGCCTCTTCGACACGGCGATGGCGATGCTCTCCTACCCGGCGACCTGGTTCCTCACCCGGGGGCACGAGACCCGCCGCAAGACCCGGTCGGCGCACCCCTCGGTAGTGCCGTTCGGTGCCTACCCCACCGCGGACGGCTGGTTGATGCTCGCCTGCGTCAAGCCGGTGTTCTTCGAGCGCCTGACCAAGGTGCTGGGCGTCGCCGAGGTCGCCGCCGATCCCCGGTTCGCGACGCTCGCCGGCCGCCAGGCGCACCAGGCCGAGCTGGACGCGGTGCTGGACTCCGCCCTGTCCCGGCACGGCACCGACCACTGGGTCGGCCTGCTGTCGGCGGCGGGCGTGCCGTGCGGCCCGGTCAACGGGCTGCGCGAGGCCTTCGAGGAGCCGCAGGCCGCGCAGCGCGGCCTGGTCGTCGACACCAACCACCCCAGCTTCGGTACGGTACGGCACGTGCGCACGGCGGGACGCGCCTGGTGGGAGAACCCGGTGCCGGACCGCGCGCCGGGCCTCGGCGAGCACCGCGAGCAGATCCTGCGGGAGGAACTCGGCATGAGCGCCGCGGAACTGGCCGATCTTGCACGGGGCGGCGCCTTCGGCGGTGAACGGTGAGCGGCGCTCCCGCCGCCGTGGTGGCGCTCGCCGCCCGGCTGAACGCTTTCACCCAGCTGATCGAGGACGGCATCGCGGCCGAGAAGAACGGCCCGATGGCGGGCTGGACCATCGCGGTCAAGGACAACATCGACGTCGCCGGGACGGTGCGCACCGACGGGCTCCGCGCCCCGCATCCGCCCGCGGCGGTGATCGACGCGGAGGTGGTGCGCCGGCTGCGGGCCGCCGGCGCGCGGATCGTCGCCAAGGCGAACCTCGAGGAGATCAGCTTCGGGGCGACCACGCAGAACGACACGTGGGGCGCCTGCCGCAACCCGTGGGACCCGGACCGGATCCCCGGCGGCTCGAGCGGCGGGTCGGCCGCCGCGGTCGCCGCGGGCCTGGTCCGGCTCGCGATCGGCACGGACACCGGCGGCTCACTGCGCAACCCGGCCGCGTTCTGCGGGGTGACCACGCTGCGCCCGAGCCACGGGCTGGTGCCGACGCTGGGAGTAACGCCGCTGAGCCCCAGCATGGACGTCGTCGGGCCGCTCGCGCGTAGTGCGGCCGAGGCCCGCATCGCCCTGGAGGTCATGGCTGGCACGGGCTCGCGGCCCCTTCCGCCGCGGGACCTGTCCAGCCTGACCGTGGCCGTACCCGAGCAGTACTTCCTCGACGACCTGGAGCCCGCGGTCGCCGCCGGCTTCCGCGACCTGCTCGACCTGCTGGGCGCGCACGGCGCGAAGATCCGGCGGGTGGCCCTGCGCGACGTCGATCGGGTGCACCAGGCGATGGCCGCGCTGCAGAACTCCGAGGCGATCCGCCATCTCCGGCCGTACTGGCACGACGCCCGCGTCAGCGCCGGGATCAAGGGGCGGATCGAGGCGGGCCGCCGGGTCACCACCGAGGAGATCGAGAGCGCGCTCGCGGTGGCCTTCGTTTGGCGGGCCCGGGTCGACGAGGTGCTCGCCGAGGCCGACGTCATCGCCGTGCCGGCCACGCCCTTCGTCGCGCCCGTTGCCGGGGACGGCGATCTCACCCTCGCCAGCCGGCGGATCAACCAGCTCACCGGCTGCTGGTCGGTCACCGGCCTGCCCGTCCTCGGCCTGCCGGTGTCGCCCTCGCCGGCCGGGCTGCCGGTCGGCGCACAGCTGGTCGGCCGGCGCGGCGCCGACCGGGCCCTGCTCGTGGTGGGCGAAGCCGTGCAGGCGGTCAGCGACTGGCATCGCCGCCGCCCGCCCGGCGCGCTACCCGACGACGCCTGGTAGTGCCGCGGCGACGTGCGCCTCCAGCAAGGGCAGAGGCAGCTGCCCCGCGCCGAGCACCACGTCGTGGAACCGGGCCAGGTCGAAGTCGGCACCCTGCCGGCGCTCCGCCTCCCGCCGGATCCGCACGATCTCGAGCCGGCCGACCAAGTAGGCCAGGGCCTGGCCCGGCGTCACGATGTACCGGTCGACCTCCGCGTCGATGTGCCCCGGGCTCAGCGGGGAGTGCTCGGCCAGGAAGCGCTTGGCCCGCTGCCGGCTCCAGCCCTTGGCGTGCAGGCCGGTGTCGATGACCAGGCGGCAGGCCCGCAGCGAGTCGAACGACAGCATGCCCAGCCGGTCCAGCGGGCTGCTGTAGAGGCCCATCTCGTCGGCGAGCCGTTCGGCGTACAGCCCCCAGCCCTCGAGGAAGCCGGTGACCGTGGTGGTGCGGCGGAACTCCGGCAGCTCGGTGAGCTCGGCGGCGAGGCCCATCTGCAGGTGGTGCCCGGGAACGCCCTCGTGGAAGGCGAGGGCCTCAACCTCGTACCGGGCCCAGGCACGCGGATCGGAGACGTTGATGACGAACGTCCCGCCCCGCGAGCCGTCCTTCGGCGCAAGCATGTACTGGCCGAGCGATCCGCTCGTCGCCGCCTCGACCGCGCACGCGGCGCGCGGCAGCCGCCCGAACCAGTCCGGGGCGCGGTCGGTCGCCCGGGCCAGGGCGACCTCCGCGGCGCGTACGAGGCCGGCGACGTCGTCGAAGTGCAGGGCCGGGTCGTCGCGCATCCTGGCCATGACGGCGGGCACGTCCGAGGTGCCGAAGACCTCCCGGCCGAGGGCGGCGTACTCCTCGTCCAGGGCCGCGACCTGGGCGAGCCCGATCTCGTGGATGCGGTCAGGGTGGAGGTCGGTGGTGGTGTGCGAGCGGACCAGGGTGGCGTAGACGCGATCGCCGTCGTCGAGCCAGCACAGCCCGCACCGCTCGTCGGGCCGCGCGGACGGCGCGACCTCCCATGTCAACGCGTTGGCATAGTCGGCCAGCGCGGGGCGCACCACCTCGCCGACCACCGCGCGCAGGTGATCCGTGCGCGCGGCGCGGTCGACGGCCAGCAGCGGGTCGTCCTCGAGCGGGGTGTGCAGCCACTTCCGCACCCTGTCCACGGTGTCCGCCACGGCGAAGGCGACCGGGGTACGGCCGGCCGCGCGGCCCGCAGCGAGACGCTCCAGCCTGTCGCGCAGATTGCGCGCGAAGCCGCGGTACTTCTTCGGCAGGGCGCCGGCCACCTTGGCGGACGGGAGCGCCAGCTTGGCGACCCGGCCAGGGAACTGGGTCACCGGCCCGAAGAGCGGGTCGACGTCGAGCTCGGCGAACCGGTGTTCGAGCACGTCGGCTCTGGTTGCGGCCTGCCAGGCGAGGACCGCGCCGTCGAGCGAGACGGGTGTGCCGTCCGGCGTACGGGCGAGCGCGGCGGCGGCATGTGCCACCTCGCGCAGCTCGCGGAGCTCGGCCGCCTCGGCCGTCGCGCTGACGTCCTCGAAGTGCCCTGCCACCGAGTACTCACCGATCAGGTGCGCCCAGGTGGGCGCCGTGCGGTACCGGAGCTCCTGGTACCGCTTGCCGAGGCTTTCGACGTCCACCAACCCGGACCTCTCCGTCATTTGATCCATGTTTCACCTAGTCGGGTACGGTCTGACGGACGACGTTAAAGTGAGGGGCGACCGTGGGGCTTGGGTCTGGCCACGATCGAGCACGGGCACCTTTGTGGGCTTGGACAAGAATCGCTGTCGCGCTGTGGCTTCAATCGTGGGTTACATCACCCAGCGCCGAGCTGGCTCGTCCCGCCGGCCGCAGAGGAAGTCACACGCCAATGGTCCGAAATCGCCCTTTTCGTGTCTCGATTTCCGTATTGTGCTCGACGGTCGCGCTGGCTGCCTGCTCCAACGGTGGGAGCACCGGTAGCTCGTCCGGCGACGACTATGCCGATGGTGGCTCGCTCACCATCGCGATCGACAGCGACCCCGGTGCGCTCGACCCGCAGCGCTCGGTCAACGGCGTCAACAAGATGATGGCCGTCTTCGCCTACGACACGCCCGTCAAGCTGCTGGACTCCGGCGAGGTGGCGCCCAGCGTCGTCAAGTCGTGGACCGGCGAGGGAACCTCCTACACGCTGACCGTCCGCGAGGGCGTCACCTGCTCGGACGGTTCGCCGATGGACGCGCAGACGGTGGCCGACAACATCAACTACGTGGCCGCCGAGGGCAACGGCTCGCCCATGCGCGGCGCCGCCGTTCCTGCCGGCGCCACGGCAACGGCCGACAAGGCCGCCGGCACCGTCGCGGTCAAGCTCAAGGAGGGCGCGCCCTTCTTCTTCCAGAACCTGGCCGAGCTGCCGCTGGTCTGCTCGAGCGCCATCAAGAACCGCGACTCCCTGAAGGCCGCCTCCGCCGGCTCCGGTCCGTTCGTCCTTTCCAGCGTGCAGGCCGGCAACCAGTACACGTACACCCGCCGCGACGGGTACGCCTGGGGGCCGAACGGCGCCTCGACCGCCGAGAAGGGCATGCCGGCGAAGGTGACCTTCAAGCTCGTGACGAGCGTGACCACGACGGCCAACCTCCTGCTGAGCAAGGGCGTCAACATCTCGTACCTCTCCGGTGCCGACACCCGGCGGCTCAAGGCCGCCAAGGTGTTCTCGGACGGCGGCAGCATCATCGACGACGAGCTCACCTTCAACCAGGCTGCCGGTCTGCCGACCGCCGACGTCAACGTCCGGCGCGCGCTCGTCGGCGCTCTCAACATGAAGGAACTGGCCCAGGTCGCCACCGGCGGCCTCGGACAGGAGGCCAACGGGCTGCTGACCGACCCGAAGATCTGCAGCGGTGACACCGTCACCCCGAACAAGCCGGCGTACGACGCGGCCGCCGCGGCGGCGCTGCTCGACCGGGCCGGCTGGACGGCCGCCGGCGGCGGAGCCCGGGCCAAGGACGGCAAGCCGCTCGAGGTCGCGTTCGTCTACGACAACGAGGACGCCACGACCGCGGCGGCGGCCGAGTACATCGGCCAGAAGTGGACGGCGCTGGGCGTCAAGGTGGACCTCAAGGGACAGTCGTTCAACGCGCGGTCCGATGTCGTCTTCGGCGGCAAGGGCCCGTGGACCGCGACCCTCATCGGCCTCGGCGTGTCCAACCCGGCCACGCTCGTGCCGTTCTTCTCCGGCGCCACCCCGTCGCATGGCGGCATCAACTACGGCTCGATGCACAACGACGTCTTCGACAGCTCGATCAAGGCGGCGCAGGCGAAGTCCGGCACCGGCGGCTGCGCCGACTGGAACGCGGGCGAGGGCGCCCTGATCAAGGACGCGGACATCACCCCGATCGCCGTCTCGCCCTACCTCTACTGGGGCAACGGGGCCACGTTCGACGTCGTCGCCCGCGTGCTGGAGCCCACCTCGCTCCGGGTTCTGCGCTAGGTACGGCGGGGAGGATGGGAGGTTCTGTGAAGTCGTCGCTGCGCGCCAGGTACCCGTGGCCGGTATTCCTGATCCGGCGGCTGGGGAGGTTCGTCGTCTCGCTGGCGGTCGTCGTCACCGCATCGTTCGCCATGGTCCACGCGCTGCCGGGCGACCCGGTACGCGGAGCCCTGGGCCTGATGGCGTCGCCGGAGACCATCGCGGCCACCCGGGAGCGTCTCGGGCTCAACGACCCGCTGTGGCGGCAGTACCTGGACTATCTCTGGAACCTGCTCCACCTCGACCTCGGTACGTCCCTGGACACCCAGACGCCGGTGCGGGAGAAGATGGCACAGTTGGTGCCCGCGACCCTCCAGCTCGGCCTGACCGCGTTCGTGGTCTGCCTCGCGGTGGCGATACCGGTGGGCCTGCTCCTCGGTATCGCCACCCGGGACGGCCGGGGCCGCGGCCTGCACTTCGGCTTCGGCGGCGTGACCGGGCTTGCGCTCTCCGTGCCGGACTACCTGGTGTCGGTCGGACTCGTGTTCGTCTTCGCCGTCTCCCTCAATGCGCTGCCGGTCGCGGGCTTGTCCGGTCCCGCGTCGTTCGTGCTGCCGGTGACCGCCCTCGTCGTGGGGCCGGCCGCCTACCTGGCGCGGATCGTCCGGGCCGAGACCCAGCGGGTGCTCGGCGAGGACTACATCCGGGCGGCGCGCGCGAAGCGCCTCCCGGCGCGGCTGATCTACCTGCGGCACGCGCTGCCGAACACGCTGACCCCGACGCTGACCGTCTCCGGCATGATCCTCGCGTCGATGGTGGCCGGCACCGTGCTCGTGGAGAACGTGTTCGCCTGGCCCGGCGTCGGCGCCGAGCTCGTGCATTCGGTGCTCGCCAAGGACTACCCGGTCGTCCAGGCGGTCGCGCTCTTCTTCGGCGCCGGCATCCTGCTGATCAACCTCGCGGTCGACATCGCGATCGCCGTCATCGACCCGCGCTCGACGATCAAGGAGAGCTGACGTGTCCTGGTCACGTACCCGCCATCACCTGTCGTCGCCGCTCGGCGTGGTCACGGTCGCCCTGCTGCTGCTCCTGGTCGCGACCGCCGTCGTGGCGCCGCTGCTGCTCGGCGACCGGGCCACGGAGATCGCGGGCGGCGCGCTCCAGGCGGGACCGTCGGCGGCGCACCCGTTCGGCACGGACGCCCTCGGACGCGACGTCCTCACGCGGACGCTGGTGGCCACCCGGCTGTCCCTCGTCCTCGCTCTGCTCGTCGTCGGCATCGGCGTGGCCTGCGGGCTGATCATCGGCACCGTCCCCGTCGTGCTCGGCCGGCGCGCCGGCCGAGCGGTGGTCGCCGTCCTGAACCTGATGGTCGCCTTTCCCGGGCTGCTGCTCGCCCTGTTCCTCGCCATGATCTTCGGAGTGGGGGCGCGCGGCGCCGTGCTGTCGATGGCGATCGCCTTCGCGCCCTCGTTCGCGCGGCTGACCCACACCACCGCCAGCGGCGTCGCGAACGCCGACTACGTCTCCGCCGCGCGACTGCTCCGGGTCCCGCGGTGGCGGATCCTGATTCGCCACGTCATCCCGAACATCTCGGAACCCCTCGTCATCAACGCGACCAGCCAGGTCGGGGCGGCGCTGCTCAGCATATCGGCACTGTCCTACATCGGCTTCGGCGTGCAACCGCCGCAGTACGACTGGGGACGCATGCTCGCCGACGGGCTGCCGGCCATCTACACCAACCCGGCGGCCGCGCTCGCGCCGTCCATCATGATCGTCGTCGCGGGTCTCGCATTCGTCCTCGCCGGCGAGCTGCTGACCCAGGTCCTCGGCGGCAGCCAGCACGGTCACCTCCGGCTCCCGTCCCTCAGGTCCCAGCGCCGGGATATGGCCCCGGCCGAGACGCCGCCACCGGGCGAAGAGGTGCTCCGGATCGAGCGCCTGACCGTCACCGTACCCGGCGAGACCGCGCCCTTCTCCCCGGTCGTCGACGTCAGCATGCGCCTTCGCCGCGGCGAGATCGTCGGGCTGGTCGGCGAGTCGGGATCGGGCAAGAGCCTCACCGCCATGGCGGTCGCACAGCTCACCTCGTACCCGAACGTCGCTGAGGCCGACGTGCACCAGATCAAGGGCAACGAGCTGCGGCGGATGCGCCCCCGCGACCGCGAGCGGCTGCTCGGCACCTCGCTCGCGATGGTGTTCCAGGACCCGATGTCGTCGCTGAACCCGACGCTCAAGGTCGGACGCCAGCTCGCCGAGGTCGCGGAAACCCACGAACGCCTCGGCCGCCGGGACGCGTGGCGACGAGCCGTCGACCGCCTCAGCGCAGTGCTGATCACCGACCCGCAGGCGCGGGCGAAGCAGTACCCGATGGCGTTCTCCGGCGGCATGCGCCAGCGCGCGTCGATCGCGATGGGCCTCATGGCCCAGCCGGCGCTGATCGTCGCCGACGAGCCGACCACCGCCCTCGACGTGACCGTCCAGAAGGAGGTGCTCGGCCTGCTGCGGCGCATCTCCCGGGAGAGCGACGCCGCCGTCCTGATGATCAGCCACGACATCGCGGTGGTGGCTGAGAACGCGTCCCGGGTCCTGGTCATGTACGCCGGCCGGGTGGTCGAGGAACTGCCGGTCAGCGGGCTCGCCGAGGCCGCGCATCCGTACACCCGCGCGTTGATCGCGAGCATCCCGGACATGTCGACGGACCGGTCGCGGCCGCTCGCGAACATTCCCGGCCGCCCGCCGCACGCCTCTGACCTGCCGCCGGGCTGCGCGTTCGCGCCCCGGTGCGGCCGGGCGGACGACCGATGCCGGCAGGCGCGTCCCGAACTGGCCGACTCGGGCGGTGGCGGCGCCGTCGCCTGCTGGCATCCGCTGCTGCCGGTCCTAGAAAGTGAGGCGTGACGTGCTCGAGCTCCGCGACATAGTTGTCCGGTACGGCCACAATCAGGGCGCCGTGACGGCCGTCGACGAGGTCAGCCTGACCGTGGCGGCCGGCTCGGTCGTCGGGCTCGTCGGCGAGTCGGGGTCCGGCAAGTCGACCCTCGCCCGGGCGGCGGTCGGCCTCGCCCCGCTCACCTCGGGCACGATCCTCTGGAAGGGGGCGGGGCTCGACCCGCGCGGCCGCCCGCCGTTGCAGTACGTGTTCCAGGACCCGTACGCGTCCCTCAACCCGCGGATGAGCGTCGGCGCGTCGATCGCCGAGGGCCTGCCCCGGGCAAGCGGGCGGCAGGAGCGGCCGGCCCGGGTCACCGAGCTGCTCGAGATGGTCCGGCTCGATCCCGGCGACGTCCACAAGCGCCCCCGGCAGCTCTCCGGCGGACAGCGGCAGCGCGTCGCCATCGCCCGCGCCCTCGCCGCCGAGCCCGAGGTCCTGATCGCCGACGAGATCACATCGGCGCTCGACGTCTCGGTCCAGGGTGCCGTGCTCAACCTGCTCAAGGAGATCCAGACCCGGACCGGTGTCGGGATCCTGTTCATCTCGCACAACCTCGCCGTGGTCCGCTACATAGCCGACTCGATCGCGGTCATGAAGTCCGGCCGGCTCGTCGAGCACGGTACGACGGAGGACGTCATCGAGCGTTCCGCGCACCCGTACACGAAGCAGCTCCTCGAAGCCGTCCCGACCATGACGATGGGTAATGGCCGCTCATAGCTGAGAGTCGATGCCGGATTCGAGGTGTCCAAGCCGTTCCTCATCGACACCTACTCGACGCTCGACCTGGTGGCGGCGGGCGCTGATCCTGCGCCCGCCGGGCGTCGTACCACAACCACCGGGTCATCCTCGGCGGGGCCGTCGGTAAGCAGCTCGCCGGCGTAGCCGCCCCTACCGCGACACCGAGCTTGCGCATTTGCATGGCCTCGGTGAGGTGCGGCGTATGGTCCCGCCGGACGAAATCCGCAGCCAGCGGACCGATGCCGGACAACGCGCTCCGCTCGATCAACCCCCAGCCGGTGGAGACCTTCGGCTGGCCCGCCTTGGTCCGCCAAGTCACGGCGGTGGCCCACACCGCAGCCCTGCGCCTGCCGAAAAGTACGTCCGTGCATCTCAAGTGGCTCGGTGCTCGTTGTAGAACTGCTGGTACTCGCGCAGGGCATGGTGTAAATGGTGTGCCGCTCGAATATTGAGTTACGTGGTCTGAGCTGTGGTTACCCATCGCGGTGGTATTCGTTGATCGCGCCGCTGACGATGGGGAGGCGGATGGAGCACAGGTGGTCATTCGAACGGCCACGGGCTGGCTGCGTTGTCAACCGGATCACTGGGGCGCTTCCTCGATGAGGAACGGTTCGCCTCGTCTCAGGGTCTCTGTCAAATTTCCGAGGGGTCTTGGTGATGGCCAGGGTAGGGTACGAGCGGCGTACCGTTCGCCGGCCCTCAGCTTGCCGACGCCATCTCGAAGGCGGCGAGGCAGCGTGGCCGCCTTCGCGGGAGCACGTGCCGAGCACAGGGACCAGGATCTATGTGGCGTGACGGCGGGCTCTGGGTGCAAGATTGATGATGTGGGCGACCCACGGTGATCAAATCGGGTGTCCACCGTGCTCGGTGCGTGCTCGTACGCCCCGTCACTCGCCGTCAGGGCCCGGCACCGCTTGACACGAAATGTGCGCGCAGGCGGTACGAACCACCGTCAAACGACACTCCGCGACACTTAAAGATCTTGCTTCTAATCCGACGGTCGGGGGTTCGAATCCCTCAGGGCGCGCTCTCCAGACCAGGCCACATCTCCTGTGACCTGGTCTTTTGCTTTGATACGGCATGTGCCGCGTATGCACCCGCGGGCCGCCGACAGCCACCGTTTGTCGCTGATCGCGGGATATACGCGGGATGGAAGCGCTGGCGTTTCCGCAGGTCGAGGGACGGTTTCCAGATGTCTGCGGAATGAATCCAAGGTACGCCGAAGGGCCCCGGAGTGATTCGAGACCCTTGGCTGGCGCGGTTCCCACTTCTACGAATCCTGATCTTTCATCGCCTCAAGCCGGTCGGTTGCAGCGTTCGCGATCTTCCGTGCTTGCTCGCGGAGCGCATCGTCACTCGGCGGAGTTGCCTGCACGGCCTCCCAGTCGTCGATGAGCATCATCAGCCAGAAGATGTCCTCAGGGCCGTCGCACTTGTCCCTGAGTTCGAGGATCAGGAAGTCCGCACCCTTACCGATGGGGAGTGTGCCCTCGGCTATTCCCTGCGCCACATCGCGGGCGACTTCCCATGGTGTGCGCTGGACATCGATGGGTGAGAAGCCGCTCTCCGCCAGCACCTCGCGGACGAGCGGCTCAACTTCGGTCATTGATCCGATGGACAACGTGTAGCCCGCCAGCTCCCACACCGCAGGAGAGTCCAGACCGGCTTCGATCAGTTCGCAGGCAAGCCAGCCTGCCTCCGGCGCGGTCCCCGAGAGGCGGCCCCATAGGAGATCACCTCTCAGCTCAGCCAGACGATTCCTGAGCTCAGGGGAGAGTTCCACCAGACCAGTATTCCGCGGTTGATCACTCATGAGGCCAGAGCGCCCTCTATGCGCTGGTTGGCGATCTCGCGTTGCCCGTCGATGCACTTGGCGTCGACCCTGAGCATGACGTCCACTCCGTGACCGGCCCGTTCCGCGGCTTCTGGGGCGTGGACCCCGGCGTTCAGCCAGAGCGAGACCGCCGCGTGCCGCAGGTCGTACGGCCTACCCGCCAGGGGAGAGGCGACCTGGTCGGGTGCGAGCGCGTAGGTTCGGGCTTCCTTCCAGATCTTCGCGTAGGCCGAGCCGGAGATCACGCCACCTGTGCGGGTCCGGAACAGCCGCCCATCGTCGCCGACGCCGTGCCGGTCGATATGGTCGCGGAGGATGCCCACCAGTTCCGGAGGAATGGGCACCGGCCGTGTGATCTTCTCGTCTCGGTGCTTCAGGCCGCGCTCGTCATGACCCTTGCCGGAGTCGGTGAACCGCTTGTTGCTCTGCGGTGCGGTCTTCTCCAGGGTGAGCAGGCCCCAGCCGTCTTTCGGAAGGTGGCAGTCCTTCTCGCGGAGTCCGGCCGCCTCAGCAGGCCGAAGGCCGCCGAAGTACATGCAGGCGAACATGGCCGCCAGCATCGGCCCGCGCGACCGCCCGCAGTAGGTGACGGCGACGAGGAGCTCCCGAACCTGGGCCGGGTTCACCACGACGCGCCGATCTATCTCGCCGGTGCTCTTGGTGCGGCGGAGCTTCACCCGGTCGAGGGGGTTTGCCGAAAGCTCTTCAAGGGCGGCCCTATGCCCGCTCGCCGGCCGGGCTGCGGCCTGGGGGCCGGTCCCGGCCGCCAGCAGCTCGGGCCGCGTCGTAGCCGGGAATGCGCCGACCGATCCAAGAAGGCGGCACCTGGTCACGCCGCCACCCAATGCAGCACAACGATCGCCACTACGTGGTCGGTCGCCGCACTTGCTTGGGGGCGATCGGTGGTCCAGGCCTTCGTTCCTCAGAGCTGGGCCACCGGATAGCCTCGTCCTGTCCTGCCCCGCTGGCCATGGGGCACGGTAGCCGGAGAGCAGGCAGCCACGCCGCACTGCAGGTCAGGTGGCCCTTTCCTCAGCAAGATCAGGTCCACTCGTAGTCTGATGGCATTCGTCCTCCTCGCTGCTTGAGTTTCCCGGCCGTGCCCGAGGAGTCAAGGGCGCCCGCGGCGTCGCTTCGCGATCAGCTTCGCTGACCCTTGACTCCTCGGTCCCGTCCTGGGGATTGGCAGCTACGAGGAGGACGGGGGCGAACCAGGGGACGGGCCGTGCTTGGCCGGCGACTGCAGGTCGGCGCCAGCTGTGGGCTACCTGCTGAGCTGCCGCGCGAGCCTGGCAAGATCCTTGGATGATTCAGCGTCGTCCCACGCATCTTCTGTTCGACTTCTTCGGCACGCTCGTCGATTACTCGCCGAGCCGAACCGAGCAGGGCTATCAGCTTTCTCACGCCTTGCTGTACGAGTTCGGCGGACAGCTGGGTTACGAGCGGTTCCTGGAAGCCTGGTCCGCGACCTCCGCTCAGTTCGACCAGCACAGCGCGCTCGATGACCGTGAGTTCTCCATGGCCGACGTCACGACCGCATTCCTGCATGCGGCGCTTCCTCGGGAGCCGACGCCTGGGCAGGTGGACGCTTTCGTGAAGACCTATCTCGCCGAGTGGAGCGCCCCAGTGCGCCACCCTGCTGGTATCGACGTCCTGCTCGAAGGGTTGAGCTCGGAGTTCCGCCTGGCGGTGGTCTCCAACACCCACAGCCCGACCATGGTGCCTGAGCACCTCACGGCGATGGGAGTGCTCGACTCCATGGACGCAGTCGTGCTCTCCGTGGACGTGGGCAGGCGCAAGCCCCACGCGGACATCTATCAGGCGGCACTCCACCAGCTCGCGGTCTCGGCCCAGGACGTATGGTTCATCGGCGACTCCTACGAAGCCGACTACGTTGGCCCGCGCCGCATGGGCATGGAGGCGCTTTTGATCGACCCCCAGGGCAAGGCATCTGTCCCGCTACATCATCGGCTGAACACAGTTTTCGACCTGCCGCACCGCCTGAGTCTGACGCTCCCGGATCTCCTCAGCCGCGACACTCAACTACCGCCCACAACGTGATCTATTGATCATCGAACGTACGACCAAGAGCAGCACTGTGATCGTCGGGCCATTAGCGGGCCATTAAGCAGGGTGACGAGGGGTCAACCACGGTCACTCATGACCGGCCCGAAGCGCAGCTCAGCGGCGCTACGAGGCGCGATCCGTACGCTTCCCAAGCTGACAGCGCGGGCTCGATCCAAGGTCACGGTCGAACCACACCGCCATCTGCGAGTACCGTCGTCAGCCGTGCAAACTGTCCACTTCGATCATCGGCTGCACATCACGGTCTACGAGGCGGGTGACGTGCTCCCACCGTATGTCGATCCCATTCCGGCTTGGCTGGCCAACGAGGCCTCTTGCCGCGCATCCGCCCTGCGGATCGACCGGCCGAGGTTTACACAAGGATGCATTGCGGTGTGGCCGTCCGGAATCGAACCACGCCGCGCGGCGAGCGAGGTCGAAGCGTGGACCGCCGAGGATCTCAGAGGCGTCCTGCTTGCCGACAGTCGTTCTCATCGTTGTTTCGGCTGCGGCGCATGGCACGAGGTGCTCTACCCTGTGGACACGCCCGAGGTACTAGAAGGGTGGCGGCATCGACACTCCTTCGAGTCGGGATGCCCTACCTGCGGAGCTGAGTTCGCGACATCACGACTCGCGGGGCTAATGATCAACCCCTTCGACCCTGAAGGCTGACTGCAGCTCTACAGCCACGAGTGCAGCCGACGCGGCGGACGACGGCGGAACTCGGCGGACGTCCACGGACACCGCACCCGCAGTTCGGAGCCCCGGACCTCGATCGAATCGACTTCTTTCAATCCGCGGTTCCTGGATGGCGACCGGCTCGGACGCTCATCACGGTCGGTCGAGTGACATCAACGCGGCTGCCAAACATGACCGCAAGCAGGACACTGTTGCTCAGCATTCACTCCCGCAGGCGCCGTATGGGCAGCCACCACGGCTCGGCCCCTCGCAATGTCGTCGGCGAAGATCTCTACCGCGTCGGCATACACGAGCAGATGGCTCGGTGAGCCACACTGCGGGCACCGCGGACGTCCTGCGATCGCCTGTTCCAGGGCGGCCAGCCAATCGGCCCGATCCGTTGCCTCGAAGCTGTAGGTGCAGGCGAGGCATCGCCAGCCTTCTTCGAAAGCGTCAACGGGAACGGCGCATCCCGCCAGAGCGAGTTCACCGGCTTCGGCGGCTTCTCTCGCCGCTTGGGTAGGGAGCCCGTACATCAACGGCGTCATCTTGCCGGAACATCGGGGACATGTCGGAGCGGACACGCCCACAGGATGACAGGCGCGGTCGATGAGGGCGATGCCCGCACGTGCAAAATACGTGTAATGATCTTGCCGGTGGGAGCCGTACCTATGATTGGCCGGGAACGGTCACGCGCTGTAAACCCGTCGGCAGCGCGTGAGCGCGTGCAGTTCTAGGTGATCCAGGACAGTTCGGATCAGACCGCGTACGGCGCCTGATCTGCATTGAACTGTGTGGAACGACGCGAAATCGATCCTTCAATCCGCGGAGTCGTGAGCTGGCCTTCGGACTTGCTCCTCTTGGGGGACATCACTCCCAGGCGCCTGGCGCGTCAACGGTGAGATCTTCAGGCCGTGGGAGCGTGGCCGGCTCATCTTCGACGGAGTAGACCTCAAAACACGAGAGATGGCCATCTTCGACGAAGAGCAAGACGCCATCACTTCGCCCACATACTTCGGCGGAGATCAGCACGCCGTCTTGCACCGGCGAGGCGAGTGCGCGAGGTCCTGTTCCCGCTCGAAGATCCACTGTCGCGCATCCGCATCCGCATCGCCCGCTGACAACTGCCGAAGGAACCTGAGCTCGAAGTTCGTCCGCGCCGGGGAAGTCCTGTGCGAGGAGTGCCAGGATGACGGCTTGTTCCTCGACTGACAGATGACGCTCGCTACTCGACACGCCGTCACGGTAGCGGATCGGGCCTGCGGGATATGCGCGGGATGATCTTCTCTGCCCGCCGTACGCCAATAGCTTGTCGAGCAGGTCAGCGGTATATAGGTGGGGGAAAGAATCACCCACTTCTAATCCGACGGTCCGGGGTTCGAATCCCTCAGGGCGCGCTCTCCAGACCAGGCCACATCCCGTGTGACCTGGTCTTTTGCTTTGGTACGGAATGTGCCGCGTATGCACCCGCAGGCCGCCGAACGCAGCCGGATGCCACTACTTCCGGAACATATCCGGAATGATCTTGGGGGTGTTTTCGCAGGTCGGCCCGTGGCTTTTACGAGCTCCCGGAACGATTCCGAGCCCCCCGAGCACGCCGAAGGGTCCCGGCGTGAACCGAGACCCTTCGTTTGATGCTCATGCGTCGCCTCATCCGGCGAGGGCATCCATGATCCGTTGGTTGGCCGCCTCACGTTGCCCGTCGATGCACTTGGCGTAGACCCGGAGCATGACGTCGACTCCGTGACCGGCCCGTTCCGCGGCTTCCGGGGCGTGGACCCTGGCGTTCAGCCCGAGCGAGACCGCCGCGTGCCGCAGGTCGTACGGCCGGGCCGCCAGAGGAGAAGCGGCCTGATCGGGTGTGAGCGCGTATGTGCGGGCTTCCTTCCAGACCATGGCGTAGGCCGATCCGGAGATCACGCCGCCCATCCTCGTGCGGAATGGTCGTCCGTCGTTGCCGACGCCGTACCGGTGGATATGGTCGCGGAGAATGGTCACCAGTTCGTCCCCGGCCCGCTTCCCCTTCGGGCGGGACGACGGCAGACGGGATGATCAGGCCGAGAAAGGTACGCAGGAGCATGGTGGTAACACCTCGGCGGCGGACATCGCTGTTCGTCCTGCTAATGGAGATGTTCTGTGTCTCCCGACATGCCTATCCCTACGCGGGCAGATCGTCCACTCAGCAGGCGATGACCGACCATGTCTCGGGGTGGGCATTGCCCTGGACGATCCAGCCGACGGTCGCGCCGGCAGAAATGGACTTGCAGCTCCCCATACCGCCGTAGAGGACGCTGAAGGGCTTGCGCTTCACTGTCGTGCTGCCGCAGTTGTGGTAGTGCAACGACAGGTCGACACCGCTCTGCTTAGCGTAGGAGAGACCGCATGGGAAGCTCGGGTCAGCGTATGCCGGGGAGGATGCCACGAGACCGGCAGCGACGGTCAGCCCCGCGACCAACATGGCAGTGGTCCTCTTCTTCATCGCTCTTCCTTTCAATGGCGGACGCAGGCCTCAAGGTCGTCGTCGCTCGAATAGCCAGGTGGCTGAACAGGAACTCGTCCCGCATTGCTTGGGGCGACACCTCGTTACTGCGGACCGCCGTGCTGTGGCCAAAGGTTCAGTCAATGTAGCACCATTGAACCTTTTCAAGATCCCGCGCGACCCGCCATACGCCACCACCTCGTACCCAATCGACCTGCCGACCTGAGCTGAGAACCGCGCCGCCGCCGGCCCCTTGGTCACCGGTCCTTTCCCTGCCCCGCCGCCCGCTTGTCCGGGGCAGCTTGGGGGACTGGAGGAGTTTGGCGCAATCGCTCTTCGTCTCTGTCTTCAGGCAGGAAGCTGCCGTGATCGCGTGCCAGAGGCCACGGGAAATCAGGGGAATCACGGGAACTCACGGGAGCTCACGGGCAATCAGCGCGAGAGGCCTGCCGCCGCGTTTCCGCTGGTGACGGACCCTTTCTCGTTGATGTGGCAGGTGCAAGGTTCGAACTTGCGTAGGCTGAGCCGACGGTTTTACAGCTCTTCGGCCGTCGTAACCTTGCTGGGTGTAGAGCGGCCAAACTGCGCTGCGCTCCGGGAGTATGGGCGAGCATAATTGGCCAGCCATTCGTCAGGTTCTTAAAGAGAAGACGACGCCCTCCGACGGTCCTGGCTGGACGACATCTTCACGGCCATCGCGGCCATTGCGGCCATTGCGGCCTTACTGCTCTCTCTGTTCCCTGGCGGACGATGTTGTGCGGGATCACCTCGCGCATCTTCTGCTCGATCAACCGGCGCAGGGCTTCGGCCGTCAGGTGTGGCGTCTCGGATTCCTGGAGCCTGCGCAGGTGCTCCTCGTTGAGGCTGGTGATGTCGAGCCGTTCGATGCCGGCCTCGGCGTACAGATCGGTGATGTCGTCGGCGTCGACGACGGAGGCCGCCAGCTGGGAGAGGTAGAGGTTGACCTCGGCCGCCAACGGTTTGTCGCTGGCCTCGCGGTCCGCGGCGTCCAGCTTCACTATCCAGACGCGCACTTCACGGAAGAAGGCGATGTCCTGGCGCCATGCTTCGAGGCCGCCGAAACGCTCCGAGATGGGTGTAGCTCGCTCGCAGGGAGAGGAGAGGCGCGTGGCCCGGATCAGGCTTGCTCTGGCGGTTCTTCTATTCGCGCCCACCAATTGATGTTCTGACCGGTGGTCCCGAAGGATTCGTCCAGTCGGTTGCTGAGATCGCGAAAGGTGCCACGCTCGGGTTGCTGTTCGGTTCAGTTCGGCACCCGAGATCACCTGACCGCGCCAGTGGAGCACCGCACGGTCCGAATCCAATGAGCACACCGAGAGAATGCCCGAGACGTAACTGTCGCTCTCGCTCCACCATTGGCCCTGTAGGGTCATCCCCCTGCCTCTCCATGCATGCCCCGGCGACTTCCGTTCCGCCGGCCTGGGTGAATTCCAATCCTCCCATTCAAAAAAATACGCGGGGAAGAACGTTCGGCCTGCTGAACCGGCAGGCCGAAAGGACCGCCCGCACGGGGTAGCCGTCTGGGTACTCGGCCGCTCCCGGCGGCCCCGGGGGCGGCCGCACCGGCGCTGGCGCCCACCCCCTTCCTGCTCCCGGTGTAGCGCACGACGCGGGACACGGGGCGGGACAGGGCGCGGAGCAGAGGCAGAACACGGGGTGGGGCACGGAATTCACGCGAAGTCAAACAAAAGGATCAGGAATTGACAGGGCGCTTGGCGGCATGCCCACGGGAGCGCACTAAACCGCCGGCCCGCTCACATCTTCAAGAATTGACAGAACGCTTGTCGGCATGCCCTCGGGTGCGTCGGAAAATCGCCGACCGTTACCGGCCGCATGAGAATTGACATACGCCCGATGGTTGCCTACGGTCCGCTCGTCAGCTTTTCCAGACCGCATACCGAAGGTATTAATGACTACATCCACGTTGCCGAAGTCCAGGCAGCAGTTGATTCTTGCTCTTCTCATGGTGTGTTCCGCCACCACGTCCCACCTGCCCGCGCTCGGGAACGCCGCCGACGACGCGGTCGTCCACGCCATGCATGTCGGCGCGGTCTGGATCATGTTCATCGCGCTCTTCGGCGCGGCCGTGCTGCTGCTCGCCCTGTGCGCGATCCGCAAGCCCGCGGCTGCCGGGGGCGCGCCGGAGCCCGCGCGGGACGGCGGCCCGACCGCGGACGAGACGGCCCCCCGGGCTGAGGCCGAGGACCTGACCGCCCGCGAGGGCGACGACGTGGGCACCCGCTGACGCCATGGGAACCAGGCAGAAACTCCCCGAGGCGCGGTCGGGCAGTCAGGCCACGTACCTGCCCGACCGGCACATGTTCGCCCTGTGGACCTGGGCCGACGGCGCCGTGGGGGCGGCCCCGGCGGTCGGTGACGTCCAGACCGTCCCCCTGGTCGTGCCGACGCCGGACCTCGGCAGGCTCAAGGTGTCCGACGTCGACTGCGTGCTGATCGAGCCGGACCGGCTCGTGACCGTGCCCCTCGACTCGCCCGGCCGGTCGGTGGACGTCTGGCGGTCGTGGATCGCGGGCGGCGAGTCGGCCCTGCCGATCGCCGCGCACGCGGTCCCCGACGCCACGGGTGTCGCCGTCACGACGCCGGAGCACGCGAGCGGCGTCTTCCGCCGCACCACCTCGGTGGGGGCCGAGATGCGCGCGGCGCTCACCGCCAAGCTGCGCCCGTATCAGGTGCGCGGGGTGAGCTGGCTGCGCGAGACCATCGAGACGCACGGTGGCGCGGTGCTGGCCGACGAGATGGGACTCGGCAAGACCCTGCAGACCATCGGCTGTGTCGCCGGACGGGCCGAGAAGGGGCCGCAACTGGTGGTCTGCCCCACGTCGTTGGTGGGGAACTGGGCGCACGAGATCGCGCGGTTCGCACCCGACCTGCGGGCCACGATCTGGCGCGGCGGGCCGCTGCCCGCGGTGGACAGCGGCACGGTGGTGCTCACCGGCTACCCCACGCTGCGCACGCACAGCCCGGCCCCGGCGGGGATCCAGTGGAGCACCGCGGTCTTCGACGAGGCGCAGGTCCTGAAGAACCCCCGTACGCAGGTGTCGAAGGCCGCGCGCACCATCGCGGCCGACGCGCGGATCGCCCTGACCGGGACGCCCGTCGAGAATCACCTCGACGAGCTGTGGGCGCTGCTCAATCTGGTCGCACCGCACCTGTTCGGGAACCGGACGCAGTTCCGCCGTCGTTTCGTGCGGCCGATCGCGGACGGCTCCCCGGCCGCTTCCGCCCGGCTGCGCGGGGCCATCGAGCCGGTCGTGCTGATGCGGAAGAAGTCCCAGGTCGCGGGGTCGCTCCCGCCCAAGATCCATGCCGATCTCATCTGCGACCTCACCGAGGAGCAGGAGAGGCTGTACGACCGGCTGCTGGAGCAGGTCATCGACGACGGCTTCGGCAGTGGCGCCCAGCGGCAGACCAAGGTGCTCGCGGTCCTGACCTCGCTCAAGAAGGTCTGCAACCATCCGGGCCTGATCACGGACGACCTCGGTGAGCTGTCGGGCAGGTCGGGAAAGCTCGACCTGTGCACCGACATTGTGGCCAACAACCTGGAGAACGCCTCTCCGACCCTCGTCTTCACCCAGTACCGGCAGACCGGTGAGCTGCTGGTCCGGCACTTCGCCGAACAGTTCGGGGCGAGTACGCCGTTCTTCCACGGAGGCCTGAACCAGGAGCAACGGGCCGACATCGTCCGCCGGTTCCAGTCCGACGACGGTCCGAAGGTGCTCGTCCTCAGCCTGAAGGCCGGGGGCACCGGGCTCACGCTCACGCGCGCGGCCGACGTCATCCACTTCGACCGGTGGTGGAACCCGGCCGTGGAGGCTCAGGCGTCCGACCGGGTCCACCGGATCGGTCAGACCCGCACGGTCACCGTCACCACCCTGACCACCGGGACCACCGTCGAGGAGCACATCGCGGCCATGCATCACCGCAAGTCCGCGCTGTCGGACATCGCCGACATGTCCAGCGTCGCCGAGCTGACACGCCTGGACGACGACCGTCTCATCGAGGTCCTGCGCCGGAAGCGAGTCAACTGACCATGGCCGACCACGACTACGGATACACGAAGTGGGGCAAGGACTGGGTCCGGTTCGCCGAGTCGTTGCGCCAGACCCGTCCCGATCCCCAGCTGCCGAGCGCGCGGCGCATGGTGCGCGACGGGAAGGTGCAGATCACGTTCGACGGCCGGACCGTGCGCGCCGCCGTGCACCGAGGCCGCGGCACCACGGTGGTCACGATCGAGGTCGCGCCGATGTCCGCGGGGGCGACGGCCGAGATCTCCCGTCAGCTGAGCGGCATCCAGCCCCTGCTCACTGACGATCTGTACCGCGCGATCGCCGACGCGGGCCATCCGCCCGCGCCGGTCCTCGAAAGCGTCGACTGCTCCTGCCCGGCCGCCACCCCGCGGTGCGTCCATGAGCTGGCCGTCTACTACGACATGGCGCGGCGCATCGACGACGATCCCCGCATCGCTCTCGACGTGCAGGGCTTCTTCCGCACTTCGGCGGGCGGCGGCCAGGCGCCCGCCGAAGCGACGGCGCAACGCTGGATCGCGCTCAACTCCCTTGATCCGGCCGCCTACTTCACGGTGGCCGAGTGACCCGGCCGGCCTGAGAAGGAGCGGCGCGTGCCCGCCCGGCGGGCACGCACCCTCACCACCCGCTGAGCCCGCGGATGCCCCGCATCCTTCGGCCGTGACGGCCCCGCTCGCCGGGTCCTGCGGACCGTGCTGTACATCGTCCGCAAGGCGCCGGGGCAGATCGGGTTCGCCGTGATCGAACGGCGGTGGGTCGTGGAACGGTCACTGGCCCGGCTGACCAGCCATCGCCGCCTGGCCCGGGACTATGAGCGCCACCCCGCCACAGCCGAAGCCATGATCCGATGGGCGGCGATCTCCGGAATGGCGCGGCGTCTCACCCGCGGACATGCTGCGACACGCCAGCACGCACGTACCCTGAATCGCCCAATTCAACGTTCTCTAATCCGCTCCAGAGGCATCAAGGCGGCGTGCCACTTTTACCGAGGGCAAGCGTTTTTCGGGGGGACCGTGTACTTCGGGGGGTCGTCCATATTCCTGCCGTAACCCTGACCTGTCCAGTAGATTCCTAGTACAGCCTTCGGCGCACCCGCCGATAGGACGATCGGAAAATCCGAAACATACTTCTGGCCATCGAGTGTTCTACCCTGAACCACCAACTGCCACGTCTCTTCGTACTTGTCCGTGGCCGGTAGACGCACCGAGTGCTTCACGATGGGCTCGTCTCCAGGCAGCAGGCACCGCCTCAAGGCATCCTTCAGAAGAGCCTCACATGTCCCCGTGCTACGCGCGAATTTGGAGCAGAAATCGGCGACGCCGTTCTTGCTGACTCCAGCGACAACTTCCATGAGGACTGACTCCGCCATCTCCGGCGTGAACGCGACCGCAGGAGGTGGTTTTGGTTGCTCCGGCTCAAATGTGCAGCTGGCTACCATCAGCGCGGCCGCTACCGTTACCGCGATTCGACTCACGATGATTCGACGCACGATCGGGAGCATATGCCCCTTTCGGGGGATCCCGTACAGCATGCAGCAGCCACGGGCGCCTCGGCGGCGTTGGGCGCCAAGTCATGATCGCAACACGACGGCGGTCGCAGCGGCGAGATGCGCAGACCGCTATCCGCCCTTCTCAAACACGTTCTCCGCCCTGGCCTGCCGGATTGTGTGGCGCTGCCTGTCCACATTGACCCGTTGGATTGCTTACCATGATCCGGGTGCGACCCCGCATGAGTAAATGGATTACTCAAGGAGCTGTGGAGTGACCTTGATCCCTGTGAGGTGCTCGGCCAGTGCGAATGCCGCCCCCATGTAGAGATTGTGATTGCCGCCGTTGCGGAGGTCGAAGCCGGCCTGCTGCATGATCTCTACGAGTCCGTCCGGGTCGCTGCCGTAGCGGGGGGAGGGGGAAAGCGGTTCGAAGAACAGCCGAATATCCCCATCCTCCACCCAGTAGAAGTAGTTCACTGAGTTGACGTTCCGGAAGTGGGAGACGAGGCGTGTGCCCGCCGACAACGGCACAATGGCCTTCCTGGTCACGCCGAGAAATCCGTTAGGCTCGACGATGAGAATCCAGTCTCCAACGGGGACGGCTCCGAAGAAGTGGCCATCCCAGGTGCCATAGGAGCCAGGACCGGAGAAGGCACTGTCGACCAGCTCCTCAAACGTCATATCGGGGAATCCCTCGGTCCGGGCGCCGAGCCGAGCCGCCAGCTCCTCGGATGTCAGGCCGCGGATGAGGGTGAAACAGTACGCCTCCGCCAGGTACGCGAAACGCTCACGGAACCAGGTGTAATCGACAGCAGTCGCAGTCATATATCCATGCTTCCAGGAGCGAGCGACACAATGGTCACTCCCGAGCCTCGTTGCGTGCCCGATGAGACCTCCTCGCCGCTCAAGTGTCCCGTCCCGGGGGTAGGCAGCTACGAGGAGGACGGGGGCAGAGCTACGACCGCAACGACACATCACCAAGATGACCGCCCCCAACGGAGCGGTCTCCACGGCGGTGTATGACAAGGCTGACCAACTGATCGAGTCCTACCTGCCCATGGACACCGAGAGCGGGGACGAGCGCAAGGCGTCCGCGGGCGCGGTCGTAGCCCGGACGGGCGCGGCCGGTGTGCGGGCAGATGTCGCCGGCGGCCGGGCGGCGGGCGGGGACCGGGCGGCGTTCGGACAGGAACATCAGGCCGTGCGTGCGCGTGCTGCCGTCGGGCCCGGGGAAAGCGACGGTCGGCGGAGACCGCCCTCGTTATCATGATCACATGGGAGCTGAGGATGTACGGTTCAACATCCTTGGGCGGCTCGAAGCGACGGTCGGCGACCGGCCGGTGCGGTTGGGCGGTCCGCGGGCCCGGGCGGTGCTGGCCATGCTGGTGGTCGGCCACAGCCAGGTGATCAGCATTGACCGGCTGTCCACCGCCTGGGGACAGAACCCGCCGGCAACCGTACGCAACCAGGTCATGATCGCGGTGGCGGCCTTACGCAGGGAACTGCGCAGGGCGGGCGCAGAGTCGGAGATCATCAGGACCGAAGGGGCCGGCTATCGGCTGGCCGGCGGCCTGGTGGACACGCACTACGCGGAGCAGTGCATCGAGCGGGGCAGGCAGGCGGCTCAGGCGGGACGGCAAGCCGAGGCCGCAGACCTGCTGAGCCAGGCTTTGACACGGTGGCGCGGCCCGGTGCTCGGCGACCTGGAACTGGAGGAGATGGCGGCCTTCGTCGGGCGGTGGGAGGAACTGCGCCTGGCCGTCCTGGAGGAGCGGGCCGAACTGGACCTCGCCCTCGGCCGGCACCGCAACGTGGTCGGCGAGCTGTCGGAGGTGCTGGCCGAGCATCCGCTGAGAGAACGTCTGCGGGGGCTGCTCATGATGGCGCTGCACGGCTCCGGGCGGCGGTCCGACGCGCTGGAGGTGTACCGCGCGGGGCGAGCCCTGCTGGCGGACGAACTCGGCCTCGACCCCGCGCCCGAGCTGCGCCGCCTGGAGGCGGCCATCCTCGCCGACGCCCCCGACCTCGAGCCCTTCCACGGACGCGGCGAGGCGAGGCAGGTGCCCGCCGAGTTACCCGCCGACGTGACCGGCTTCGTGGGGCGCGAACGAGATCTGGCCCTGCTGCGCCGACACGCCTTCTCTGCGGGCACTCCCTCCGTCACGACCGTCACCGGTGCGGCCGGCGCGGGCAAGACCGCCCTGGCCGTACGGTTCGGCCATCTCGTGGCCGAGAAGTTCCCCGACGGCCAGCTCTATGTGGACCTGCGCGGGCACGCACCCCGCCCGCCCACGTCGCCGCTGGAGGCACTCGTACGGATGCTCGGTTCGCTCGGGATACCCCCAGAGCGGATCCCGGAGGAACAGGAGGCGGCGGCCGGCCTGTACCGCTCGCGCCTGTCGGGCCGGCGGATGCTGGTGCTGCTCGACGACGCGCGGACGGCCGAGCAGGTGCGGCCCTTGCTCCCCGGCACTCCCGGTTGCCTGGTCCTCGTCACCAGCCGCAACGCGCTCGCCGGGCTGGCCGTCTCCCACGGCGCCCGGAATCTGTCCCTCGGCGTGCTCGACCAGGACAAGAGCGTCCGGCTGCTGGCCTCCGTGCTCGGAGATCAGCGGCTGTCCGCGGAGCCAGAGGCAGCCGAGCGGATTGTACGGCTGTGCGGCCGCCTTCCGCTGGCCCTGCGCGTGGCCGCCGCCACGCTGGCGACGCGTCCGCGCAGGTCGCTGAGCGAGTACGCCGCCGCGCTGTCCGCGCGAGGGCTGGACATGCTGCGGATCGACGGCGACGTGGCGGTCCGGGCGGCGTTCGAGCTGTCGTACGCGGGACTGCCGGAGGCGGAGCGGCGCCTGTTCAGGCTGCTGGGCCTGGTCCGAGGGCCCGACATCACCGCGCCGGCCGCCGCCTCCCTGGCGGACGTCGAGACCGCCGAGGCCGAACGGCTCCTGGACCGCCTCGCCGCCGCCCACCTGATCGACGAGCACCGGCCGTACCGGTATACCTGCCACGACCTGCTCCGCCAGTACGCGGGAGAGCTCACGCTACGCGACGACACCCCCGCGGTCGGCGGCCAGGCCCTCGAACGCCTCGGCGACTGGTACCTGGCCGAGGCCGTCGCGGCGGCGGAGAGTGCCTATCCCTCGATCACCCGCCTGCCGTTCCCCGTTCCGTCCGGGCTCAGGCCCCGCGCCGAGGCGATGGCCTGGCTCACGGCGGAACAGGCCAACCTCGTCGCCTTCGCCCTGCACGCCGCCGGCGCCGCCGACGTCGCCGGCCTCTCCTCCGCCGCCAGTCGGCCCCCGATCAGCGGACCCAGGCGGCACACCTGGATGATCGCCGACGCCCTGCGTGGTCACTTCGTCCACCACACCGCCTCCAGCCTGGCCGACATCGTGGCGGTCTCCGACGCCGCGGTGCACGCGGCCACCGTCGAGGACGACCCGCTCGGCCTGGCGGCGGCGCACCTCTGTGCGGGCACGGCCGCTCTGTGCCGCGCCGGCTTTACCGCCGCCCGCGTCGCCTGTGAACTGGCCGTTCAGCACAGCGAGCGCGCGGGCTGGTCCGCGGGCGCCGCCGCCGCGCACAACAACGCCGCCACCGCCTGCCATGACCTAGGCGAGCTGCGCCGGGCCATCGACCACCTCGTCAGGTCCGTGGAGCTCAACCGTGAGATCGGTGACACCTACGGCGAGGCTCGCGCCACGGGCAATCTAGGCGCCGTATGCCTGGAATGCGGCGATCTGGAGGCCGCGGAACGGCACCTGCGCGACGCCCTCGCCCTTCACCGCGGCCTGCGCGACAGCGAGGTGAGCCACTCCCTCAACGAGCTCGCGACCGTCCGGCGCCTCAGCGGCGACCTCGACGAGGCACTGACCCTCGCGACCGAGGCGCTTGGCCACGACCGCGCGAGCGGCCTGCACGTTCCCGAGTCCAAGAGCCTGACCACGCTGGCGGAGATCCACTGTGACCGGGGCCGTCTCGATCTCGCCCTTAAGGCTGCGGTCTCGGCCGGTGAGCGCGCAGAGGGCGCGCAGCATGTCTATGCCATGTGCCGCGCCTCGCACGTCCTCGGCACCGTCCAAGCGATGATCGGAAACCACGGGGAGGCTTTCGACGCCCACCAACAAGCACTCAGGTACGCCGTCACGGCAGGCATGCGGCATCTGCAGGTCAGGCCGCTGCTCGGCCTCGCCCGCGCGCACGCCGCCCTGGGCACGCGCGACCGCGCGCTCCAGTACGCCCGTCAAGCGCTGGACCAGGCGTCCTCGACGGGCTACCGCCTCCTGGAGGACCTGGCGCTGTCGCTCTTGGCCGACCTTGAAGGCGAGTCACGGCCGGCACGTCACGAGGGGGACGAGCACCGTACTCAGCGGTGATGCAGCGCGAGGTCGCGAGTGCGAAGTGCTCCGCGTTGGTGATGCCGGTCTGGATGAACGCGAGGATTTCGGGCCGCCAGGTCTCGACCGTGCCCGCCAGTGGTTCAGGCTCGGGCAGGCCGGAGGCCGCGCCGGTCGGCGATGACGGCACGGGCGGGATGGGTGCGCGCCAACGCGAGCAGGTCAAGTTGCCCGCCGACGCGTAGACGTGCCAGGTGCCCCCCGCCCAAAGGGGTCACCTGGCCATGTGCCGTCTGTTGGATATCCTTGGTGATCTAGGAATTGGATGCAGGCTTGGGTGGGACGTCCGTGGTACAGGTCAGCGGGGCATCGTCGGGCACCAGGCGCATGACCACCGCGAGCGGGCTCGGAGAGTCGGGCTGGTAGCCGTCTGTCCTCATGCCGATGATCAGCTTGGTTGCTGGGGGCATCGCTGATGGTGTGATGACCATCACGGAGGTTCCGTCAGGCTGCTTTCCGTCCCCGACGACCTTCTGGAAGTCCGCTTCCAGGTCCTGCGACGCGTCCGATGGCCGGCACCACTTGTTGATCGTGATCTGGGCGGGGACGCCGGCCTGGGCCAGCGTCCGCTGCATGATCTCCGGATCCAGTGACTCCTGCTTGGTCATTTTCACGGTGACCGTGCCGTCGGGGTTGGTGTCGACGGAGAATGCGGCCAGGTGCACGTGCACCTGGTTGCCGGCGGCGACCGGCGGTGCGTTCACCTGGGGGCTGTCGATCGCCAGCGTCAACGCCAGGCCCGTCGCCAATGTGGCGCCGACCGCCGTCCCCGCGATCCTGCGGCGGCGGCGAGACCGGCCCGACGCCACGAGTTCCTGCACCGGCGTGTGCATGTGTACCTCGGCCATCGCGTCCCGCACCGCGCCTAGCACATCATTGTCGTTCACCGTTCGCCTCCTGGCTGTTGACTGTTGCGAGGTCGCCGCGCAAAGCCGCGACAGCGCGCGACAGATGTGCGGTGACGGTTCCTGGAGCGATCCCGAGGGTCCTGGCGGCGGTGTCGGTGTCCAGATCGAGGAAGACGCGCAGCGCGACCACCTCCCGCTGCCGTCGCGGCAACCGCCGCAGCGCCACCAGCAGAGCGGGGTCCACATCGGCCCCGTCGGCCGCCGAGGGGTCCACGGCATCGTGGCCTCCCAAGGCGACCTCGTGGCGGCGCCGCCGCCACCAGGTGACCCGGGTGTTCAGCGCCACGCGAACGATCCAGGCGTGTGGCGCCGGATGCCGGCTCACCTTCCGCCACGACATCCACGCCCGCGTGAACGCCTCAGCGACCAAGTCCTCCGCCAACTGCCGGTCACCCGTGGTGGCCAGCACCGCCCGGAGGCAGGCATCCCGGCTTTCCTGGTAAAACTCCTCGAACTCCAGATGCTCCACATCCCCTATACGCACAAGTACGGCGAGACGCTTACTGATGCTTGCAGCCCGTTGCGTGCAGGGGTTCGGACCCGCGCTGTCGTCCTCTCATAGCCGATGAGCGGATACCAGTCGCCGGCTTTCGGCGGGGTCTTCCGGATCGGGACGGCCGCGGTGATTCGAAGTGCCTGATCTATGCGAGCAGAGGCTCCAGGGTGCTGGCGTCCGTCGCCTCGGTATTGCTGAGGACCACGATGCGGCGACCCAGTTCCGGAATGCTGGCGGCGAACGCCTTGAAGCCCGCGTTGTGGCCGCTGTGGTGCCACCACCGCCGGCCGTTGAGCTCACCAACGAAGACGCCGTAGCCGTAACCGCTTTCATCGGGGCCCTTGCCGGTCCGCGCCCGTTCGGTCAACATCAGCGTGCGGTACGGTTCGCTCAGCAGACGGCCGTCCTGGAGGGCATCGAGCCAGGCCAACACATCCTTGGCCGTCGACCAGACGTCTCCGGCCCCCATGCCCACCACGTCCAGTTCCCAGGTCGGCAACGGCCGGCCCTCAGTGTCGTGGCCGCGCGCCAGGTTCGGCCGCGCACCGGGAGCGCCCGCGAACGTCCCGGTCAAACCGAGGCGATCAAAGATGCGGTCTGCCAAGAAGGCCCGGTAGGGCGTATCGGCGGCCCGTTCGACGACGTGCGCCAACAGCACGTACGCCGGGCTGCTGTAGCTCCAGCCCTCGCCCGGCGGATATTGGAGTGGTACGCAGTGGAAGGTCTTCAGCAGTTCGCCGGGCTCAACCCGCTGGCCTAGGTCGATCATGGGGTAGTCGTCCCAGTGGCCGAGGCCGGAGGTGTGGGTGAGCAGGTGGTGCAGCGTAATGTCTCGCCACTCCTCCGGGCAGCCGTCGATCCAACGGCCCACGGGATCGTCGAGGGCCAGCATGCCGTCCTCGACGAGCAAGAGCGTGGCAGCCGCGGTGAACTGCTTGCTCACAGAGGCCAGCTGATACAGCGTCTCCGTGGCGTTGTCCACGATGAAGTCCGCACCCTGCCGCACCAGAATCTCCGCTCGCGTCATGGCGCCGACCCTAGACGCGTTCGCGCCGAGGTGTGGGCGCTGGAGTCGTCACCGACCCCGTGCGACCAAGGTCAGGTGGCCGTCCTTGGTGACGACGTCTCTGCCGACAACGACGTCAAGATCACTGGGCGGTAGCCGCGGGGATTCCGGAGCCATGCGCGTGGCGCCGAAATCCCGAAAAATACGGGCTTGTGGTGGATGACGGCGCTCGGTAAGGATGCTGGGAGGCGGACGGTGATCCCGTCCGATAGCAGGCGAGACAAAGGACGCCGGATGACCCAGGCCGACGCGGTTGCATCTCTCGTGGAGCGAAGGTTAGGCCGGGTTCTCGATCCCGACCTCAACTTCTTCGACGCCGGTCTCGATTCGCTCGCCCTGGTCGAGCTGCACGAGGAGATCACCAGCACACTGGGCCTGAGCCTGCCGGTTACCGCGATGTTCACCCACCCGAACCTGCGTGCCCTCTCACACCTGATCACGCAGGGCCAGGCGCCCGCCAGGCAGGACGGCGCCCGTCGCCGTCCGCTGGGCGGCAGCCGCCGCGACGTGCGTGCCAGGATCCGTGAGGACGGTCGGTGACCCCACACGAACTGCCCATCGCCGTGATCGCGATGGGGCGCTTCCCGCAGGAGGTGGGGGCGGCCGAGGAGGCCGGACACGATCCTGGAGCGCAGGTCGTCCGGCTGTACGGCGGGGTGGGCAAGGCGTGCGCGGCGCTGCTGGCCGGGGAGTGCGAGCTGGCCGTGACCGACGCCGGCGAGCTGCCGCCGGGTACGCTGCGCGGCACCCTGGTCCTGCGGCTCCTCGACCGGGCGTTGCTCGACGGCGACCTGGTGCACCGGGTGATCTGGCCCGACGACCTCGAGGTCGAGGAGGGCTATCCGCCGGTGCACGCTCCGGGCGACGGCCGCCCGCAGGTGGTGGTGTGGTCCGGCCGCACCCACGAAGAGGCCGAGTCAGTACGGCGAAGCCTGGCCGGCTTCTTCGCCGGACTATCGGAGGATCGTTACGCCGATGCGGCGGGCACCCTGCGGCAGGGACGCGTCCACCACCCCGTGAGAGGTGCGGTGGTCTGCCGGAGCGCCGCGGAAGCCGCTCTCGCGCTGGGCCGCGAGCACACCTACGAGCAGGGGCCGGTCCGCCTGTCCCACTCCGATGAGACGGCCGGTCTGTACGGCGTGGAGCGCGTGTTCACCGAGGCCGTGGACGTGTGCGAAGAGGCCTTCGAAGCACGCGGCGTCGAGGTGCCATCCGCCTTCGCCACCGCCTACGGGCTGGCCGCCACCCTCGCCGCCTGGGGCATCCGCGCAGAAGCCCCGGACCCGGCACTCCTCGCGAGTGACCTTCCGCCGGAGGAGGCGCTCGCCGGCCTCGCGCAGGAGACGGTCGGAGCCGAGGTCCAGGTGGGTGGTGACCTCGCGGGGTTGCTGGCCGCCGTGGCCAGGTTCTGGACGGGCGGCGGCCGGGTGGACTGGGCCGCGCTCGATCCCGATCACCCGCTGCAACGCATCCCCATCCCGCGGCCGCAGCCGGAGCTGCCCGCCTCCGTGGAGGAGCCGCGTCCGCTGTCGGCGGTGCCGTACTCCTTCTGGGTTCTGGAGCAGCTCGCGCCGGACAGCGGCGTCTCGAACCTGGCGGTGGCGCTCAGGTTCGAGACATCGCTGCGCAGGCTGCCGTTGCAGATCGCGGTGAACCGGCTGGTCAAGCGGCATCCGGCGTTGCGCCTGCGGTTCCCCGTGGAGGGCGGGGCGCCTGTCAGGCACCTGGTGGCGCCCCAGGACGCCCAGCTGAAGGTCGAGACGCGGGCCACGACGGAGGAGACGCTGGTCGCGGACCTGCAGTCCTTCCTGGACGAGCCCTTCGACCTGGGCCGCGACCTGCTCATCAGGGTGGGACACTTCACCCTGCCCGACGGCGCCGGGACCGTGGTGTGCCTGGTCGGCCACCACATCATTATCGACGGCACCTCCCTCCAGCTCCTGGTGGAGGAACTGGGCCGCTTCTACGACAGCCAGACCGGGCACGGCACGCTGCCCCCCGAGTTGGCGGGGCCCGCGCCGATGCTGGAGCCGGGGGAGCCGTCCGAGGAGTCGATCGGCTACTGGCTGGAGCGGCTCGACGGCGTCGACCCCGCCGCCATGGTGCTGCCGGGGAGTAGGCACTCGCCGGGCCGTCCGACGTTCGCCGGCCACACCTGCTCGTGGCAGGTCGACGCCGAGACCGTGGCGGCCCTGGACGGCGTGCGGGCCCGGCTGCGCACCACCGGCAACATCGTGCTGGCCGCCGCCTTCCTGCTGACGCTGCGCGGGCACGGTGCCGGCCCGGACCTGGTGATCGGCATGCCGGTCAGCACCAAGACGGGCGAGGAGCACAAGCACGTCGGCTACGCCGTGAGCACGCTGCCGCTGCGCGTCCACGTCGAGCTGGACGACGACTTCGAGCAGGTCGCCAGGCGCGTGGAGGAGGCTTTCGCGGAGGGGATCGAGCACGCCGGCGCCTCGGTGGAGGCGGTGCTGACCCGCCGCGGGCACGGTACGGACGACTGGCGCGTCCCGCTGTTCCGGCACATGTTCAACTACCGGCCCTGGAGCGACGAGAAGGTCAGCGTCCAGGGCGAGGTGCCCGGCTACGTGGACGACCTCATCGACCGCAGTCGCCTGGACCTGCAGTGCAACGTCATCCAGGAGCCGGACCGCCTCACGATCCGGATGGTGCACAGCACCGAGGTGCACGACGAGGACGAGATCGCCGCGTTCGCCGCGAGGATGTGCGCGGTCGTACGGCAGGCCGCCCGCGGCCCCGTCGAGGACGTGCTCTCACCGCAGGACCGGGCGTTGCTCGACCGGATCAACGACACGCACCGAACCTGGCCGGACACGCTGCTCGACCGTATCGTCCCCGGCAGCGCGGTGGCGGTCCGCGAGGGCTCCCGCGAGACCGGCTACGACGAGCTGCTCGGCCGCGCGGCCGCGGTCCGCCACCTGCTGCGCGAGCAGGGCGTACGGCCCGGCGACCTCGTCGCGCTGGCGCTGGACCGCTCGGCGGAACTGGTGGCGGCGGTGCTGGGGGTGTGGCAGGCGGGCGCGGCGTTCCTGCCGCTGGACACACGGCAGCCGGAATCCCGCCTCGCCTACCAGGTGTCCGACTCGGGCGCCCGGCTGGTGATCGCGGAGGGCACCCCCGGTTGGGCGGGCGCGACCCCGGTCGTCAGGATGCCCGACACCCGGATGGAATCAGAGCCCCCCGAGCCGGGCGACATCGCCTACGTCATCTACACCTCCGGCTCCACCGGACGCCCCAAGGGCGTGCGGGTCACCCACGGCAACCTGACGAACCTGGTGCTGGACTTCGCCGACCGGCTCGGCGCGCCGACCAGCGTGCTGTGGTCCACCACCACCTCCTTCGACATCTCCTGGCTGGAGCTGCTGCTGCCGCTGGCCTCCGGCGGCGTCGTGGTGGTGGCCTCGGACGAGGACCAGCTGGACCCGGCCAGGTTCCTCCGGCTGATGACCGGCGTCGAGGTCGTCCAGGCCACGCCGACCGCCTGGCGGCTGATCGCGCCGGAGGCCGTACGGGAGCTGGCCGGACGGACCGTGCTGTGCGGCGGCGAGCCGATGCCGGCGGCGCTGGCCAGGGACCTGCTGGGGCTGGGGTGCCGCCTGTTCAACGTGTACGGCCCGACGGAGACGACGATCTGGTCCACGGCCGCCGAGCTGCGCGAGGCCGATCCGGTGACCGCCGGCGCGCCCCTGGCCAACACGCGGATCTTCGTCACCGACGGGGGAGGCCGCGAGGTGCCGCCCGGCGTGCCGGGCGAGCTGTGTGTGGCCGGTGACGGGGTGAGCGCGGGCTACCTCAACCGCCCCGAGCTGACCGCGGAACGCTTCGGCCACCACGACCGGTACGGCAGGTTCTACCGGACCGGCGACCGCGCCCGGATCCGCCACGACGGCACCCTCGAACTCCTCGGCCGCGACGACCGGCAGATCAAGCTCCGCGGCCACCGCATCGAGCTCGGCGAAGTCGAGGCCGCCCTGCACGAGCACGACGTCATCAGGACCGCCGCGGTGATCCTGGACGGCGACCCGCAGACCGACGGGCGGCTCGTCGCCTTCCTCGAGGTCACCGGCCCGGCCGACGAGGGAGAGCTGTGGCGGTTCGCCAGGTCGCGGCTGCCCGACTACGCCGTCCCCACCCGCTACGTCGTCGTCGACCGGCTCCCCACCACCGGCAACGGGAAGATCGCCTACCGCGACCTCGTCGTTCCGGCGGAAGGCCGCACACAACAGCAGGAAGCGGGTGACGGGCTGGTCCAGCAGATGGTGGCGCTGTGGCGCGACGCGCTGAACCGTCCCGGGCTGGGGGCGCACGACAACTTCTTCCTCAACGGCGGGCATTCGGTGCTGGCCGTACGGCTGGTCCGACCGCTGGAGGAGCTGGCGGGACGGCCGGTCTCGATGCGGGCCGTGTTCGACCATCCGACCCCGGCCGAGCTGGCCCGACACCTGGGGGAAGCCCGATGACGCCGTGGTTCGTCCAGGTCAAGGAGGGCGAGCGGGCGCTGGTCGCGTTCCCGCACGCGGGCGGCGGCCCCGCGTCGCTCGGCGAGCTCGCCGGTCACCTGCCGCCCGAGGTGGGGCTGTGGTCGGTCAACCTGCCGGGACGGCAGGCCAGGCTCGCCGAGGAGCCGCGCACCGACCTCGACGGGCTCGTCGACGAGCTCGCCCACGACCTCGTGGAAAGGGGCCCGCACACGCTGTTCGGCTACTGCAGCGGCGCGCTGCTGGCCTTCCTCGTCTGCCGCCGCGCGGTCGAGCTGGGCGGACGACCGGAACGGCTGATCGTCGCGTCGTTCGCCGCGCCGGACGTGACGTTGCTCCTGCGCAGGCTGCCGTCGCTGCCGTCGTGGCTGTTCTGGGAGCAGCTGATCGCGCTCGGCGGTGTCCCGCCGGAAGTGGCCGATCGGGAGGTGCTCTGGCCGGTGCTGGAGCCGGCGCTCCGCGCCGACTTCGGGCTGCTGGCCGGCTACCACCACCGGCCCGGGCCACCGCTGCCGGTGCCCATCTCTGTCCTGTACGGCATCCGGGACGCCTCGCTGACCAGGGGCGGCCTGCTCGGCTGGCGCAGGCAGAGCGTGCACCGGCCCGCGCTCAGGGAGCTCGACTCCACCCACTGGCTGGCCGAGGACACCCCGGACGTCCTGGCAGCCACGATCGCTCAGGAGATGGGATGCGCCTCGGTTACAGCATGAGCTACTGGGGTGGCGCGGGCCTCGGCCCGGCCGACCACCTGGCGCTGGTACGAGAGGCCGAGGCGCTGGGCTACGACTCGGTGTGGGCGGCCGAGACCTACGGCACCGACCCGGCGAGCCTGCTGGCCTGGATCGCCGGGCAGACAGAACGCATCGCGCTGGGCACCGGCGTGCTGCAGATGACCGGGCGCAAGCCCGTCGTCGCCGCCATGACCGCGGCCACCCTCGACCAGATCTCCGGCGGGCGGGCCAGGCTCGGCGTGGGGCTGTCAGGCCCGCAGGTGGTCGAGGGCTGGCACGGCGAGCGCTTCGAACGGCCGCTGGCCCGCGCCCGGGACTACCTCCAGGTGGTGCGCAAGGCGCTCCACCAGGAGCCGGTGCGGCACGATGGGCCCACGATGACGCTGCCTCTGCCGGGCAGCGAGGGCAAGGAGCTGGCGCTGGCCGTGTCGCCGGTGCAGGAACGGCTGCCGGTCTATCTGGCCGCGATGGGGCCCGGGACCGTCGCGTTGGCCGGCGAGCTCGCCGACGGCTGGCTGGCCATCCACTTCCCGCCCGACCACCTGGCCAGGATGGCCAAGCACCTGAACCGCGGCGACCTCGACGTGGCGCCCATGGTGCTGACGCTCGTCGAGGAGGACCAGGAGCTGGCCTACGACATGATGCGGCCCATGCTCGCCCTCTACCTGGGCGGCATGGGCTCGCGCCGGACGAACTTCTACAACCGGCTGGCCGCCACGCTCGGCTTCGAGCAGGAGGCCGCCCGCATGCAGGAAGCCTTCCTGGACGGGCGGCAGGGCGAGGCCATGGCGATGCTGCCCGACGCGCTCGTCGACGCGATGACCATGTGCGGCCCGGCCGGCAAGGTGCGCGAGCGGATGGCGGCCTACCAGGAGGCGGGCGCGACCACGCTGATCGTCGGCCTGGTCACGCCCACCCGGCGGCTGCGCAGCCGCCAGCTACGGCTCATTGCGAGCCTGGCGCCGGCATCTCCTTGAGCTTGGCCAGCGGAGACCAGGCCATCGCCGCGATCGGCACCAGCGCGCCGATGGCCACGACCACCCACAGCGCCACGCGCGTCCCCACGGCGCCGGCCAGCAGGCCGGCGCCGAGCGCGCCCAGCGGGGCCGGGATCAGGCCCAGCGAGTAGATCGAGGCCACCACGCGGCCCTGCAGCTGCGGCGGGGTGACCGTCTGCACCAGCGAGGTGTTGGTGACGAAGAAGATCTGCGAGCTGACGCCGCTGACCAGCTGCGCGAGGACGAGCATCGACACCGACACCCAGACGTTGCCGGTGGCCAGCGGGATGAGGAAGAGCGCCAGGTTGCCGTACACCATCGACCACACCAGCACCTTGCCGATCGCGTAGCGGCGCATCACCTTGACGGCGATCAGCGCGCCGATGATCGCGCCCACGCCGCCGCCGGCCAGGATGCTGCCGAACCACGCCGCGGGCACGCCCAGGTCGCGGATCACGTACAGGGCGTAGATGGAGTTCATCGAGCCCAGGATGAACAGCGAGTACACGGCCGAGGAGATGGCCAGCGGCCGGATCAGCTCGTGCCGCATCACCCAGAGCGCTCCCTGCCAGATCGCCTTGTGCATCTGCCCGGCGGTGGTGCCGTCCGGCTCGGGCCGCGCCTCCGGCCGCTTGATCAGCGACACCGCGATCGCGGAGGCCAGGTACGACACCGCGTCGATGATCAGCAGCGCGGGCGCGGCGAGCACCTTCAGCAGCGCCGCGGCCAGGCCGGGTCCGAAGGTCTGGGCGGTCGACTCGGTCAGTTGCAGCTTGGAGTTGCCCTCCAGGAAGTTCTCCCGCGGCACCAGGAACGGGAAGTAGCTGCGGTAGGCCGTCTGGAAGAGCGTGCTGAGCAGCCCGAGAGCGAAGATGACGCCGTAGATCCAGGTCAGCGTGAGCATGTCGGCGAACCACGCGATGGGGATCAGCATCAGCAGCACGAAGCGCGCCACGTCCGTCCAGATCAGGATGGGCCGCTTGCGCACCCGGTCGGCCAGCACGCCGAAGACCAGGAAGAACACCATCGGGAGCCGCAGCAGGAAGCCGACGACGCCCATCTCCGCCTCGGAGGCGTTCAGGACGGTGACCGCGATGACGGGGAACGCGAAGAGGCTGATCGCCGAGCCGAACTGCGACAGGCTCTGGCCCGCCCACAGCCGCAGGAAGTCGGGGTACTTCCACAGGCTCGGCTGCTGCTCAATGGTCGGGGATGCCATGATCCATCCACTTTCTGATCTCGGTGGCCGCTCCGGCGGCCAGGGGTTCGTAAAGGATCGGGACGCGTTCCTCGGGGATCTCCACGTGCGCCAGCCGCCCCTTGGCGACGGAGGGCCAGCCGCCGTCCTCGCGCCTGGGCGCGAAGAGCGCGACGTCGCCGTCGTACGGCTCGTGCCGGTAGCCGCCGACCGCGTGCGCGTTGGCCCGGAACACCGCCAGGTAGCGGCGCGCCTGCTCGACCTCGGCGGTGTCCGGGGCCAGCCGGTCGGCCGCCTCGGCCGCGCCCATCACCGCCAGCAGCCGCTCCTCCGGCGACCGGGCGGCCAGCTCCGCCGCGTCCAGCCCGAGGGTCTCCTCGGGCCCGCCGGCCAGCGCGTGGAACAGCAGCACCGTGTCGTCCTTCAGCGACGCGTCCGCCACCGGCTCCTCGGCGTTGGCGTAGAACAGCACGACGAGCGGCACCTGCTCGCCGCGCTCGCGCAGCCGCCTGGCCACCTCCAGCGCGATGTTCCCGCCGATGCAGAACCCGCCCAGCACGTACGGCCCGGCCGGCCGTACTGCCAGCAGGTCGGTCACGTAGGCGTCGGCCATCTCGGCGAGCGTCGCGTGCGGCTCCTCGCCGGGCACGAGCCCGCGCGCGGCGATGGCGTACACCGGCTGGTCGGGTCCGAGCCGCCGGGCCAGCGGGTGGTAGCGGAAGACCTGGCCGCCGAGCGCGTGGATGAAGAAGATCGGCGTACGGTCGCCGTCCGGGTTGAGCGGCACGACGTGGCTCGGTGGCGCCAGGTCCTCGGGCTGGCGCAGCACCCGGCCGAGCGCGCTGATCGTCGGCGCGGCGAGCACGGTGGCGACCGGCAGGTTCCGCCCCAGCTCCTGGCGGATGCGGGCGGCCAGCCGCAGCGCGCTGATGGAGTGGCCGCCGAGCTCGAAGAAGTCGTCCAGGATCCCGGCGGCGGGCACCTTCAGCACCTCCTCGTACAGCCTGGCCAGCCGCGCCTCCACCTCGTCGCGCGGCGGCACGTACGGCTTGCCGCTGGTGGCCTCCGGCGCGGGGAGGGCGGCGCGGTCGAGCTTGCCGCTGCGGGTGAGGGGGAAGGCGTCCAGCTGTACCCAGCTGCGCGGGATCATGTGGTCCGGGAGCAGGTCTGTCAGGTCGGGGATGTCGCCGATGTGGTAGCCGACGAGGCGGCCGTCGATGAGTTTGACGGCGGCGCCGGAGACGGCTTCGATTTCGCCGAGTTCGACGCGCATGCCGCGGATTTTGATTTGGTGGTCGGTGCGGCCGAGGTATTCGAGTTCGCCGGTGGGGAGCCATCGGGCGAGGTCGCCGGTTTTGTAGAGGCGTTCGCCGCCTGGTGCGGGGAGGAAGCGTTCGGCGGTGAGTGCGGGTTTGCCGAGGTAGCCGCGGGCGAGTTGGATGCCGCCGATGTAGAGCTCGCCGGGTGTGCCGATGGGGACGTCGCGTAGGTGCTGGTCGAGGACGTGCAGGGTGGTGTTGTCGATCGGTTTGCCGATGGGGACGACGGTTTCGCCGGGCTGGCAGGGGTGCCAGGAGACGTCGACGGCTGCTTCGGTGGGGCCGTAGAGGTTGTGCAGTCCGGGGATGTCGATGCCGGGTGGGAGGGCTTCGCCGGAGCAGATGATCCGTTCCGGGAGTTGGATGTCCTCTTCTTCCAGGAAGGCGTGGAGCATTGAGGGGACGAAGTGGATGGTGGTGATGGCTTCGGTTTTGATGAGGTCGCGTAGGTAGGCGGTGTCGCGGTGGCCTCCGGGGCGGGCGATGACCATGGTCGCGCCGGTGATGAGTGGCCAGAACAGTTCCCACACCGAGACGTCGAAGGTGATCGGGGTTTTGTGGAGGACCCGGTCGTGTGAGGTGAGCTGGAAGGTGTGCTGCATCCAGCGGAGTCGGTTGACGATCGCGCGGTGGGAGATGCCGACGCCTTTGGGGCGTCCGGTGGATCCTGAGGTGTAGAGGACGTAGGCGAGGTTGTCTGGGTGGGGGTGGCCGCCGGGGGTGGTGTGGGCGTCGGCGAGCATGCCGTTGCGTCGTTCTTCGGGGTCGTTGGGGTCGAGGGGGAGGAACGCGCCGCCGGCGGCGAGTACTGCGAGGAGTTGGACGGGCAGGTTCAGGCTGCGTTCCATGCAGACGCCGACGGGTTGGTCGACCTGGACGTCGAGTCCGGCGGCGATCTCGCGGGCGCGAGAGGCGAGCTCGCGGTAGGTCAGTCGCTGGTCTTCGAAGATCACGGCTGTCGCGTCCGGGGTGCGGGAGGCTTGTTCGAAGACCAGTTCGTGGAGGAGTCCGCCGGGGTGGTCGCGTGTGGTGGCGTTCCAGCGCGCAAGTAGCGCCGCATCCTCCGGCGAGATGGTGATATTTCCGGACAAGGCGCGGAGGTAGTGGTCCCGGATCGCCGCGATCTGGTCGGCGGGGAACTGCGTGGTGTCGTAGGAGATCGTCAGCACCAGCCCCTGCCCCGGAGTCCGGACGAAGGCCGCGCTGAACGCGAAGTCGGTCTGCTCGAAGAAGTCCTGGCCCTCGATGGGGGTGGCGGCGCCGCCGTACACCTGGAAGTCGCGGAAGTCGACGTGCGTGTCCAGCAGGCGCGCGCGATCGCTGGCCCGCTGGATCTCGAAAAGCGGGAAATGCCGGTACGGCAGCGCCGCCACCTCCGCCTGGAACACCCGCTGCACCAGGTCGGGAGCATCGGCCCGTACGCGCAACGGGATGGTGTTGAGGAACAGGCCGAGCACCTCGCCGCCCGCCTCGCTCTCCGGGCGGCTGTGCGTGAGCATCCCGGTGAGGACGTCCGGTTCGCCGGTCAGCAGTCCCATGACGCGCACGTGCGCGGCGAGCAGCACCGAGCGCAGCGGCACCCGCGCGTCTGCCGCCTCCTCGGCCAGCGCCCGCGTCAGGTCGCCGGGGAGCGTCGTGGCCAGGACCTCGACGTGGCGCGGCCCGCCGGTGGGGTAGCCGGGCCTGCGGGGCAGCCGTCCCTCGGGCGCCTCGGCGATCGCCTCCCGCCAGAACTCCGCCGCCTCCGGCTGGGCGAGCACCGCCTTCTCGGCCGCCACCAGGTCGCGGAAGCGCGCCCCGGGCGGATCCAGCGGCAGTCCCGGTGTCGCGTAGCGCGCCAGCAGCTCGCTGACCAGAGTCGCGACGCTCCACCCGTCGAGGATCGCGTGGTGGAAGTACACGGTCAGCGCGAACCGGTCCGCCTGCGGCAGCACGTGCACGCGGAGCAGCGGAGCCTGCGTCCAGTCGAACGGCCCGTACTCCGGCGCGTCGCCCGACACCGTCAGCGGGATGTCCACGCTGTCGTGCACCAGCTGGACGGGCTCGCTGAACCCGGTCAGGTCGAACGACGTCCGCAGCACCTCGTGCCGCGCCGACAGCTCTCCCAGCGCCCTGACCAGCGCCGCCTCGTCGAACGTCCCGCGCAGCGTGAGCGTGGTGTGGTCGTGGAAGGTCACCCCGTCCAGCTCGCTGTGGTACAGCATCCCGGCCTGGAGGGCGCTGAGCGGGTAGGCGTCGATGATCATCGCGTGAGCCTCTCTCTGTCCGCCGGGCTGAGCAGGTCGAAGGCCGCCGCCGCGGACTCACGTACGGCCCGCCGCGGCCGCAGTACGGTGGCCAGCTCGGAGACCGCCTGGTGGGTGAACAGCTGCTGCAGTTCCACGTCGTAGTCCAGGCCCCGCAGCCGGGCCACGACCCTGAGGCTGCTGATCGAGTCGCCGCCCACGGCGAAGAAGGTGTCGTTCCTGCCGACCCGGTCGAGGCCGAGAACCTCCTGCCAGACCTGCGCGACGGCTCGCTCCGCCGCGCCGCGCGGGGGCTCCCAGGGCAGGTCGGCCGGGCGGTCGGGGGCGGGGAGCGCGGCCCGGTCGAGCTTGCCGTTCGGGGTGGTGGGCAGGCGGTTCAACCGGACCCATGCCGTCGGGATCATGTGGTCCGGGAGCAGGTCTGTCAGGTCGGGGATGTCGCCGACGACGTAGCCGACGAGGCGGCCGTCGATGAGTTTGACGGCGGCGCCGGAGACGGCTTCGATTTCGCCGAGTTCGACGCGCATGCCGCGGATTTTGATTTGGTGGTCGGTGCGGCCGAGGTATTCGAGTTCGCCGGTGGGGAGCCATCGGGCGAGGTCGCCGGTTTTGTAGAGGCGTTCGCCGCCTGGTGCGGGGAGGAAGCGTTCGGCGGTGAGTGCGGGTTTGCCGAGGTAGCCGCGGGCGAGTTGGATGCCGCCGATGTAGAGCTCGCCGGGTGTGCCGATGGGGACGTCGCGTAGGTGCTGGTCGAGGACGTGCAGGGTGGTGTTGTCGATCGGTCTGCCGATGGGGACGACGGTTTCGCCGGGCTGGCAGGGGTGCCAGGAGACGTCGACGGCTGCTTCGGTGGGGCCGTAGAGGTTGTGCAGTCCGGGGATGTCGATGCCGGGTGGGAGGGCTTCGCCGGAGCAGATGATCCGTTCCGGGAGTTGGATGTCCTCTTCTTCCAGGAAGGCGTGGAGCATTGAGGGGACGAAGTGGATGGTGGTGATGGCTTCGGTTTTGATGAGGTCGCGTAGGTAGGCGGTGTCGCGGTGGCCTCCGGGGCGGGCGATGACCATGGTCGCGCCGGTGATGAGTGGCCAGAACAGTTCCCACACCGAGACGTCGAAGGTGATCGGGGTTTTGTGGAGGACCCGGTCGTGTGAGGTGAGCTGGAAGGTGTGCTGCATCCAGCGGAGTCGGTTGACGATCGCGCGGTGGGAGATGCCGACGCCTTTGGGGCGTCCGGTGGATCCTGAGGTGTAGAGGACGTAGGCGAGGTTGTCTGGGTGGGGGTGGCCGCCGGGGGTGGTGTGGGCGTCGGCGAGCATGCCGTTGCGTCGTTCTTCGGGGTCGTTGGGGTCGAGGGGGAGGAACGCGCCGCCGGCGGCGAGTACTGCGAGGAGCTGGATGGGTAGGTCGAGGCTGCGTTCCATGCAGACGCCGACGGGTTGGTCGACCTGGACGTCGAGTCCGGCGGCGATCTCGCGGGCGCGAGAGGCGAGCTCGCGGTAGGTCAGTCGTTCGCCTTCGAAGATCACGGCTGTCGCGTCCGGGGTGCGGGAGGCTTGTTCGAAGACCAGTTCGTGGAGGAGTCCGCCGGGGTGGTCGCGTGTGGTGGCGTTCCAGCGCGCGAGTTGGTCCCGCTCCCCGGCGGGCAGCAGGTCCAGGCGTCCCACCGGCACGTCGGGCTCCGCCACCACCGCGCGCAGGAGGGCGGCGAACCGCCCCGCCAGCCGTTCGACCGTCGAAGGCAGGAAGAGGTCGGCGTTGTAGACGAAACGCCCCTCCACCCGGTCGCCCCGCTCGGCGGCGTACAGCTCCAGGTCGAACCGGGTGGTCGTGCTGTCCGGCTCGAAACCTTCGCCGCCATCGCGGTAGCTCTGCAGCGCGAACAGCACCTGCGCCACCGGCGGCCGGCTGACGTCGCGTTCGGGGTCCAGCTCGGCGACCAGCTTCTCGAACGGCAGCTCCTGGTGGCCGTAGACCTCCAGCGCCCCGTCCCGCGTACGGCGCAGCACCTCGGCGAACCCGGGATCCCCCGCCAGCCGCGCCCGCATCGGCAGCAGGTTGACGAACAGCCCCACCATGTCCTCGAACTCCGGCCTGGTCCGCCCGGCCACCGGCGACCCCACCGCGAACTCGGTCAGGCCGGACCAGCGCGACAGCAGCACCTGGAAGGCGGCGAGCAGCCCCATGTAGAGCGTCGCCCCCTCGGCCGCGCACAGCGCGCGGAACTCCGCGACGTCCAGTTCGAGGTCGTGCCAGCCGCCGCGGAATCCCTGCCGGGGCGGGCGCGGCCGGTCCAGCGGCAGGTCGAGTACCTGCAGCCCGGCCAGTTCCGCGCGCCAGAACGCCAGGTCGCCGGCCAGCCGCTCGCCGCTCAGCCGTTCCCGCTGCCACAGCGCGTAGTCGCCGAAGCCGAGCCGCGGTTCGCGCTCGGGCGGGGTCAGGAGTTCGCGCAGGATGAGCTCGGCGGACCAGCCGTCGGCGACGATGTGGTGGACGGCGATGAGCAGCGCGTGGTCGTCGGGAGCCAGCCGTACGAGGGTGGCGCGGAGCAGCGGGCCCGCCGCCAGGCCGAAGGGGAGCGCGGCGTCGGTGCTGAGCACGTGCCGGGCGGCCTCCTCGGTCGCCGCGTCCACGACGCGCAGCGGGATCGTCACGTGGTCGGCCACGCAGACCTCGGGCCGGCCGGAGGTTCCGGCGGGGAAGGTCATGCGCAGGCTCTCGTGCCGGGCGACCACGGCGTCGAGCGCCCGCCGCAGCCGCTCCACGGATAGTGGGCCGCGGAGCCGGGCCGAGGCGGGCAGCACGTAGGCGCTCGTCCCGGGGGCGAACTGCTCCATGAACCACAGCCGCTCCTGCGCGAACGACAGCGGCGGTCGGCTGCCCTCGGCCCGCCGCGGGATCTCCTCCGCCGCGCCCAGCCCCGCCACCGCCCTGCGGAAGCGGGCCTCGACGCGCGCACGCCGTTCATCCACGCTCGTCGGCCTCCTCGGCCAGATGCTCCAGCGCCGCGGCCAGCAGGCGCGGCGTCGGGTGGGTGAAGGCCAGCTTGAGCGGCACCTCCAGGTCGGTGGCCGCGGCGATGCGGGCCGTGGTCCTGGTGGCCAACAGCGAGTGGCCGCCGAGCCGGAAGAAGTCGTCCAGCACGCCCACCCGTTCCAGGCCCAGCACCTCGGACCAGACCAGGCAGACCAGTTCTTCCGCCGCGCTCTCCGGCGGCTCGTACGCCGTGCCGAGCTGCTGGCCGGGGGCGGGCAGGGCGGCCAGGTCGACCTTGCCGCCCGGGGTCAGCGGGATGCGGTCCAGCGAGACGATCGCGCTGGGCATCAGGTGCGGGGGCAGCTCGGCGGCGAGGTGATCGTGCAGGGGAGCCGGGTCCTGGACGACGTAGGCGACCAGCCGGTCGTCGCGGACCGTCACGGTGGCCTGCCGTACCGACGGGTGGGTGAGCAGCACCGACTCCACCTCGCCCGGCTCGACGCGGTAGCCGCGCACCTTCACCTGCCGGTCGAGGCGGCCCAGGATCTCCAGCGTCCCGTCCAGGCGGAAGCGGGCCCGGTCGCCGGTACGGTACCGGCGTGAACCGCCGGGGCCGGGCACGAACCGCTCCGCCGTGAGGGCGGGCGCGCCCCGGTAGCCACGCGCCACGCCGCCGCCCCCGATGAGGAGCTCACCCGCCACGCCGGGCGGGACCGCAAGCCCGTCCGGAGCGACCACCTCGACCGTGGTGCCCGGCAGCGGGAACCCGACGGCCGGTCGGCGTGACGCCTCGGTGGGGTCCATCTCGGCGGTGGTGGCGATGATCGTGGTCTCGGTGGGGCCGTAGCTGTTGACCAGCCGTACGCCAGGGGGACCTGACTCGTACCAGGCGGCCAGCGCGGGACCCGGCAGCGGGTCCGCGCCCAGGATGAGCAGCCGCAGGCCGGGCGGCCAGGCGACGCCCATGCCCACCAGCTCCTGCCAGTACGACGTCGGCAGGTCGAGCACGGTGAGCGCGGAACCCTCCGGGGTCTTCAGGAAGTCGGGCAGCGGCTCGTCCGGGCACAGGACGAGCTCGGCTCCGGCGGCCAGCGCCGGGTAGATCTCCTCGGCGTGCGTGTCGAAGCTCGGCGAGGCGAACTGCAGCACGCGGTCGCCGGGCCCGAGCCCGTAGTGCTCCCGCATCCAGCTCACCCGCGCCGCGAGTGCCTCGCGTGGCACCTCCACGCCCTTGGGACGGCCGGTCGAACCCGAGGTGTAGATCACGTACGCCAGGGATCCGCGTGCTGCGACATACGTGGATTCTTCGGGAACGTGCAGATCGTCCAGCACCAGCGCCGCGTCCGACGCCATCCACCGCAGCCGCTCCGGCGGGTACGCCGGGTCGAGCGGCAGATAGGCGCAGCCCGCCTTCCCCACGGCGAGCATCGCCGCGATCAGCTCCACCGAGCGCTCGGCGCGCAGGCCCACGACCGCGTCCCGGCCGAGTCCTCGCAGCCGTCCGGCCAGCGCGGATGCCATGGCGTCCAGCTCGGCGTAGGTCACCCGGCGGGCTCCGTGGCTGACCGCGATCGCGTGGGGGGCCTGCCGTACGCGGTCCTGGAAGAGGTCGAGCACGTCGCGCGCGACCACCGGAGCCGGGTCGGCGGCCGGTGGCCGGTCCTCGGGCAGCAGCATCGCGGCGCGCAGCGCGGACAGCGGCGCGCCCGGGTCGGCGGCGACCGCCTCCAGGATCCGCTCCCACCGGCGCAGCAGCCGCGTCGCGGTCTCCTCCTCGAACAGGTCGCTGGCGTAGGAGAGCATCGCCCACAGGGAGCCGTCGAACTGGGTGATGTCCAGCATCAGGTCGAACTTCGCCTGCGTCGCGCCCGGGTCGAACATCTCCGCCTCGATGCCGGGCAGCGGCAGCGCGGCCGCCTCCTTGTCCTGGATCACGAACATCGCCTGGAACAGCGGCGTCGTGCTCAGGTCGCGGCGGATCCCGAGGTCGTTGAGCAGGCGCTCGAACGGGATGTCCTGGTGCGCGAAGGCGTCCAGGACCGTCGCCCTGGTCCGCGCGAGCAGCGCGCGGAACGACGGATCGCCCGACAGGTCGCCGCGCAGCACCAGCGTCTCGGGGAAGAACCCGACGACGTCCTGCAGCTCCGGACGGTCGCGCCCGGCGATGACCGAGCCGACCGCGAGGTCGTCGGTGCCGCAGTGCGCGCCCAGCAGCAGCTGGTAGGCGGCCAGCAGGACCATGAACAGCGTCCCGCGCTCGTCCCTGGCCAGCTGCTCCAGCCGCGCCGTCAGCTCCGGCCCGATCCTGCGCGCGCAGTAGTCGCCGCTGGGTTTCCGTACGGCCGGCCGCGGCCGATCCACCGGCAGGTCGAGCGGCTCCACCCCGGCCAGCTGGGACCGCCAGTAGTCCAGCGACTCCTGAGACGGTTCGCGCCCCCGCTGCCAGGCCGCGAAGTCCCGGTAGTCGACCGACGGAACGCCCAGCCCGGCCGCGTCCCCCGAGTAGCAGGCGACCAGCTCGGAGAAGACGAGCTTCAGCGACCACCCGTCGGCCACGAGGTGGTGCAGCACCAGGCAGAGCACGTGATCGGTCGCCGACAGTGTGATCAGGTGAACCCGCACCAGCGGCCCCGTGGCCAGGTCGAACGGCGCGTTGGTCAGCTCCGCCACCAGCTCCGTCGCGCGCGCCTCCCGCTCGGACGCGGGCAGGTCCCCGAGGTCCACGAGGACCGGTTCGAGCCGCAGCGACGACTCGACGACCTGGACCGGGCTGCCCTCCACCGCGGGGAAGCGGGCCCGCAGCATCGGATGCCGCGCCGCCACTGCGGTCAGCGCCCCCGCCAGGTCCTGGACGGACAGCTCGCCGCGCAGCCGCTGCACCAGGTACATGTTGTAGGAGGTGTCCGCGGGGTCGAGCTGCTGCAGGAACCACAGCCGTTCCTGCCCGTAGGAGAGCGGCGCGGGCGCGTCCGGGTCGCTGCGCGCGGGAATTCCGGCGGGCCGCGCCTTCGGCTGCCGCCGCAGCTTGTGCTCCAGCGCCGCCCGCTGCTCCGGGCTGAGCCTGGCCAGCCGCCCTCTCAGGTCACTCATCCGTCCGCGTCCTCCGCCAGGAGCTCGTCCAGCTCGACGTCCCCGAGCTGGAGTTCCAGTACGGCCAGCGCATGCTCGCCCACCGTGGTCAGCTCGAAGCAGACCCGCAGATCCAGCTCGATCCCGTACGCCTCCCGATACCTGGTGATCAGCTGTACGGCCAACAGCGAATGCCCGCCGAGCGCGAAGAAGTCGTCCTCGACACCCACCCGATCACGCCCGAGCAGCTCACCCCAGAGCGCGCACAGCTCCTCCTCCAGCGGCGTCTCCGGCGCGACATAGCCGGTCCCCAGGTCGCCGCGGCCGGGCCCGGTCGGCGGCGGCAGTGCCGCGCGGTCGAGCTTCCCGCTCGGGCTCAACGGGAACTCGGTGACGTGCACGAACGCCTGCGGCACCAGCGCCGTCGGCAGCCTGCGCGCCAGCCCGGTCCGCAGCTCGTGCCACTCGCCCGTCCCGTCCACGTACGCCACCAGCCCGCGACCGCCCGGCGCGTCGTCACGCAGGGCCACGACCGCCCTGCGCACCCGCGGGTCCTCGGCCAGCGCCGCCTCGATCTCGCCCAGCTCGACCCGCCAGCCGTGCACCTTCACCTGGTCGTCGAGTCGGCCGAGGAACTCCAGCTCCCCGTCCGCGCGCAGTCTGGCCAGGTCGCCGGTGGCGTACAGGCGGGCGCCGGGCGGGCCGTACGGGTCGGGGACGAAGCGCTCGGCCGTCAGCCCGGGGCGTCCCGCGTAGCCGCGCGCCACCTGGACGCCGCCGATGTGCAGGTGACCGGGCACGCCGACGGGCATCGGCTCCAGGTGCTCGTCCAGGACGTGCAGGCGGCAGCCCGGCATCGGGCGGCCGATGGGGATCACCGTCTCGCCCGGACGGCAGGCGTGCCAGGAGACGTCGACGGCCGCCTCGGTGGGGCCGTACAGGTTGTGCAGCTCGGCGTGCGGCAGGCGGTCGAAGAAGCGGGCCGCCATCCTGGGGGGCAGCTCCTCGCCGCTGCACACCACGCGGCGCAGCGACGTGCACGACTCGATGTTGGCCTCCTCCAGGAAGAGGGCGAGCATCGACGGCACGAAGTGCATGGTGGTGACCGCGTGCCGTTTGATCAGGTCGCGCTGGTGGGCGGGGTCCCGGTGGCCGCCGGGCCGTACGGGGACCAGGGCGGCGCCGTGCAGCAGCGGCCAGAACAGCTCCCACACCGACACGTCGAAGCTGGTCGGCGTCTTCTGCATCACCACGTCGTCGACCGTCAGGCCGAACGTCTCCTGCATCCAGGCCAGGCGGTTGACGATCGCGCGGTGGGTGTTGACCACGGCCTTGGGCCGGCCGGTCGAGCCCGAGGTGTAGATCAGGTACGCGGCGTCGTCCGGTCCGGCCACCGGCTCCAGATCGTCGGAGGGCAGCTCGTGGTCGTCCTCCAGCAGCACCGTCCGGAGCGGACCGGCCGGCTCCAGGTGGCGCTGGGTGAGCAGCACCCGCGCGCCGCAGTCGGACAGCATGAACTCCAGCCGGTCGCGCGGGTACTCGGGGTCCAGCGGCACGTAGGCCCCGCCCGCCTTCAGTACGGCCAGTAGCCCGACGACCAGCTCGGCCGAGCGTTCCGCGCAGACCGCGACCGGCTGGCCGCGCTCGACGCCGGTGTGCCGCAGCCGCCGGGCCAGCCGGTTGGCGCGGGCGTTGAGCTCGCCGTACGTCAGGGTGACGTCGCCGGACACCACCGCCGGGGCGCCGGGCGTCGCGGCGGCCTGGGCCTCGACCAGCGCGGGCAGGGTCCCGGGAGCGGCCTCGGGACCGCCCGCCCCGAGGGCGAGCACCCGCTCGCGCTCCTGCTCCGCGAGCACCGGCAGCGCGGGAACCGCCCGGTCAGGGTCGGCGACGGCGGCCTCGACCAGCGTCCGCAGGTTCGCCTCGAAGCGCTCGATCGTCTCGGGGTCGAACAGGTCGGTGGCGTACTCCAGCCGCGTGTGCAGCCGCCCCTCGCGCACGTTGAGGTCGAGCTGGAGGTCCACCTTCGCGGTGCCGTTGGCGATCTGGCCCTCGTTGGTGCCGGTGGCCAGGTTGAACATCACCTGGTACAGGGGCGGCACGCTCAGGTCCCTGGCCGGCTGCAGGTCCTCCACGAGCCGCTCGAACGGCAGCTCCTGGTGGTCCAGCGCCTCGGCCACCGTCGCCCGCACCCGCGCCGCCGCCTCGCGGAAGCTGGGCGCGCCCGACAGGTCCACCCGCAGCGGCACCGCGTTGACGAACATGCCGATGACCGGCTCGGTCTCGGGCAGCAGCCGCCCCGCGATCGGCGTGCCGACCACGATGTCGTCGATCCCGGACCAGCGCGACAGCACCGCCGCGTACGCGGTGAGCATCACCGTGAACAGCGTCGTGTTGAGCTCCTTGGCCAGCCGCTCCACCCCCGCCGACAGCTCGGGGGAGTAGGCACCCAGCCGCATCTCCCCCCGGTAGGTACGGCGGGCGGGCCGCGGCCGGTCGCCCGGCAGCGCGAGATCGGCGGGCACCCCGGCCAGCCGTTCACGCCAGTAGGTCAGCTCGGTCTCCAGGAACTCGCCGGACAGCCTGCCGCGCTGCCACACGGCGAAGTCGGCGAACTGGATCGGCAGCTCGGGCAGCTTCGGCACGCGGTCCTCGCCGAGCGCGTCGTAGCACTCCTCCACCTCGTTCATGAAGATCATGCCGGAGACGCCGTCGAAGACCGTGTGATCGAAGACGGTGACCAGCCGCAGGTCGTCCTCGGCCAGCTTGACGTGCCTGGCGCGGTACAGCGGCGCCCGCTCCATGTCGAACGGCGCGACCGCGTCCGCCCTGGCCAGCCGGGTCAGCTCCGCTTCCGCCGCCGCCCGCGGCAGGTGGGTCAGGTCCGTCTCCGTCAGCGCCGTGGGCTCCGCGTCCGGGCTGACGAGCTGCACCACCTGCCCGTCCCTGAACTCGAACGTGCTGCGCAGCGCCTCGTGCCGCCGCACCACCAGGTCGATCGCCCGCTCCAGCCGGCGCGGGTCCACCGGCTGCCTGGCCGCCATCGGCATGACCATGCCGATGTTGTAGACGGCCAGGTCAGGCTCGAAGCGGGAAAGGAACCACATCCGCTCCTGGCCGGAGGAAGCGGGGAAGGCATCACTCACTGTGCATCGCCTCTCGCAGGCTCTTGGGCCGCATGTCGGTCCACACCCGCTCGATGTGTTCCAGGCACTCGTCCTTGGTGCCGGAGAAGCCGGCGTCGTACCAGCCCGACGGGTTCTCCCGGTCGGCGGGCCAGATGGAGTACTGCTCTTCGTCGTTGCGAACGACCTTGGTGCTCATGCGGAACTCCGGGGGAGGCGGGGGATGGTCTGGGCGGCGGGTTCTGCGGTGGTGGCGGCGGAGATCAGGGCGGCGACACCGGTCACGGTCGGCTCCTCGAACAGGCTGCGCATCGGCAGCCGCACCCCCAGCTCCTTGCGGATGAGGGCGATGAGCTGGACCGCGATGAGCGAGTTGCCGCCCAGCTCGAAGAAGTCGTCATCGACGCCGATGTGGTCGCCGCCGAGCACCTCGCCCCACAGCCGGGCGATCGTCGCCTCGGCGTCGTTGCGCGGCGCGACATAGCCCTCGGCGGGCGCCTTGTCCTGCCGGGCCGCGACCGCCGCCGGGTCGAGTTCGGTCTCCACGGTGTCCTGGGTCAGCGAACCGACTCCGGCCACGAGGTCGGCCACCGTGCTGGCCGCCACCACGACCTGGGGGCCGAGCGGCGCGGCCAGCAGCCGGCGCAGGGAGAGCGCGCCGTCGGCGGGCCTGATCCCGGCCGTGTCGTCGTCGGCCGCGGCCGGGGCGGCACGCTGGGCGTCGGCGCTGGTGACCACCCCGGTCATCACGGCGTCGGTGTCGATCCGCCGCATCACATAGTCCGACACCTGCACCAGCACCGTGCCGTCGGGCCCGATCAGCGTGACGTCGACGACCAGCACCTCGTCGGTGTCGGTGCTGGTGACGCGCAGGTGGCTCCAGAACGCCTCCGGCAGGCTCTCGTACACGGTGATGCGGCCGTAGCCGAGCGGCAGGTAGTGGCCCTCGACCTGGGTCCAGCTGAAGGTGGTGGCGGCGTCGAGCAGCGCCGGGTGCAGCCCCCACTGGTCGAGGTCGGACAGCAGCGCGTCGTTGGCCTCGAACAGGCCCAGCGACTCCTGCTGGCCGGTGTGCGTGGCGGTCAGCGTCCTGCTCCAGTGCCCGCCCAGCGTGAGCAGGCCGGACAGCGGCACGCTGCCCTGCCCGTCCGCCGTCGGCACGCAGCGATCCATGATCGCGCGCAGGTCCACGCGGCCGGCGGGCGGCGGGCTCACCTTGGCCGCCGTCCCGGTCGCGTGCGTACGCTGCGACCCCCCGATGATGCTCTGCACCTGGAACTCGGCCCCGTCGGCCTCCGGTCTGAACACCACCCGCACCTCGGCGGTCGCCCCGTCGGCCACCGACAGCGGCTCGACGAACACCACGTCACGCAGCTCCACGATGTCGCCGCCGGAGCCGCCGCCGGGCAGCACCGCCTCGGCAGCCGTCCGGGCCAGCTCCAGGTGCCCGGTGCCGGGCAGCACCGGGACGTCGGCGATGCGGTGCTCGTCCAGCACCCAGTGCGTGCCGGGCGAGATCGTGCCGCTGCACCAGTCGAGCCCGTCACCCGCGTGCCTGGCGGTCAGGACCGGATGGTCGATCGCCTTGATCCGGTCGCCGCGCCGCAGCGCGGCGAATCCGGCCGGCGCCGCGGTCTCCGCGGCCATGCCGACCTCCAGCCACCTGCCCCAGTTGACGCTGACGAGCTGAGCCGCGTTCCAGCCCCGCCCGGCGGCGGCGTACGCGTCGAGGAAGTTGTTGGCCGCACAGTAGTCGATCTGCCCGAACCCGCCGGCCACCGCGGTGATCGACGAGCAGAGCACCACGGCCTCCAGCTCCAGGTCGCCGAACGCCTCCTGGAGGGCCAGCGTGCCGAGCACCTTGGGGCGGAGCACGGCCTCGGCCGCCTCCCGCTCCTTGATCTGCGCCATGCCGCCGCCGGGCAGCCCGGCCGCGTGCACGAGCACGTCCACCCGGCCGAACGCGGCCAGCGTCTCGTCCCTGACCCGGCGCATGTCCGCCGGATCCGTCACGTCGGCGGCGAGCGTCAGCACCCGCGCCCCGGCGGCCTCCATCCGGCCGATCGCCTCGGCGGCGCGCGCCTCGCGGGCCGAGCGCGGCGGCCCGTCGGGCAGCCCGCTCCTGGACAGCAGCACCAGGTTGACGCGGGCGCGCGCGGCCAGGTCCTCGGCGAGCGAGACGCCGATGCCGCCCAGCCCGCCGGTGATCACGTACACCTGGCCGTCGCGCGGCTCGGCCGGCTCGGCCGTCACCTCGACCTGCTCGTACCCGAGCAGCCACCGCTTGCCGCCGCGCAGCGCGACAGGGGCCAGCAGCCCGGCCGGACCGGGTTCCGGCTCGCGGCCCAGCTCGGCGGCGACCGCGCGTACCGCGTCACGGTCCTGGGCGTCGATGTGGCGGACGCGCAGCCACGGCGTCTCCAGCGGGACGACGCGGGCGAAGGCGGCCAGCGTGGCGTGCTCCGGGCTGGTCAGGTCGTCGCCGACGACGTCCATCGTGCCCGCGGTGACCAGGTCGAGCTGTACGCCGCCCGGGGGTTGCGCCGCCGAGAGGGCCTGGACGAGGGACAGGACGCCGAAGAAGCCGCGGTCCTGGGCCGACCAGGTGTCCTCGTCGCCGGCGAGGGACCAGGCGTGGACGATCCGCTCGGGGATCTCGCCGAGCGCGTGGAAGAGGGCGTCGTAGTCCTCGCGTTCGGCCGGTCGTACGGTGAAATATCCGTCAAAACTGCCGAACGCGGGGCCTGGCCGTACCGCGATGGCCTCGGGGCCCACCAGCCCGGCCGAGCCCTCGTCCACGAAGGCCAGGCAGCGCGTGATCGGGGTCGACGGGCGGGCGGACGCCTGGTGCCAGACGGGCACGCCGTACCACCGCTCGGGCGGCAGCGGGCCCTCGGCCTGCTGCGGGCGGGCGACGCCGCCGGTGAACGCGCCCTGCGGGTCCGGGTCGATCCAGGCGCGCTGCCGCTCCCACGGGTAGCTGGGCAGCGAGACGCGGTAGCCGGGGGCGCCGAAGTCGTTCAGCTCGATGCCATGGACCCAGAGCGCGCCGGCGGCCTGCGAGAAGACCGCGACGTCACCGGCCCGGTCGCGCGGTCCGGGCAGTGACGGCAGCGGGGCGATCGCGGCGGCGGGCAGCTGCGTGGCGGCCAGGCCGGCCAGCTGCCGTCCGGGACCGCACTCGATCATGACCCACTCGCCGTCGGCCAGCAGCGTCGAGACGCAGTCGCCGAAGCGGACGGGTTCGCGCACGTGCCTGGCCCAGTAGGACGGGTCGGTGGCCTCGGCCGCGGTGATCCAGGTGCCGGTCACGTTCGACAGGAACGGCAGGCTCGGCGCCGACAGCTCGGTGGCCGCGACCAGCTCGCGGAACTCGCCGAGCATCGGCTCCATCATCGCCGAGTGGAAGGCGTGCGACGTCCGCAGCGGGGTGCAGCCGATGCCCTCCTCCTCCAGCATCTCCGCCAGCTCCCTGACCGAGTCCGACGGGCCCGACACCACACAGGTGCCCGGGCCGTTGATCGTGGCCACGGACACGCCGTCGGGCAGCATCGGCGCGACCTCGTCCGGCATCAGCTGTACGGCCAGCATCGACCCCGGCGGCAGCGCCTGGATCAGCCGCCCGCGCGCCGCGACCAGCCGCAACGCGTCGGGCAGCGTGAACACGCCGGCGACGGTCGCGGCGGCGTACTCGCCGATGCTGTGGCCGATCATCGCCGCCGGCTCGACGCCCAGCGACAGCCACAGCCTGGCCAGCGCGTACTCGACGGTGAACAGCGCGGGCTGGGTGAGCGAGGTCTGCCGCAGTGCCTCGTCGGCCTCCTCGCCGGTGGCGAAGATCTGCTCGCGCAGGTCGAGGATCTCGGCGCACTCGTCGATCGCCTCGCGGAAGACGGGCTCGCTCTCGTAGAGCTGCGCCGCCATGCCGCCGTACTGCGCGCCCTGGCCGGAGAACAGGAAGGCCACCTGCGGCGCGCGCTTCGGCTTGGCCCCGGCGACGACGCGCTTCCGGTCGGCCAGCGCCGCCACCGCGTCGGCGGTCGAGGTCGCCACCACCGCGGCCCGGTGCTTGAGCTCGCGGCGGCCCACGCGCAGCGTGAAGGCCACGTCGGCCAGGTCCGTGTCGGGGTGCTCGGCCAGGTGCGCCGCCAGCCGTTCGCGCGCGGCGGTCAGCGCGGACTCCGTCCTGGCCGACAGCTTCAGCAGGTGCGCGGGCCGCTCGCGGGGCAGCGGCGGACGCGGCGGCGCCTCCTCCAGCACGGCATGCGCGTTCGTCCCGCCGATCCCGAACGAGCTCACGCCCGCCCGCCGCGGGGACCCGTCGCTCTCCCACTTGGTCGGCGAGGAGACGACGTAGAACGGGCTCGCCGGGAAGTCGATCTTCGGGTTGGGGCTCGTGTAGTGCAGTGTCGCCGGGATCAGCTGGTTCTCCAGCGCCAGCACCGTCTTGATCACGCTGGGGACGCCCGCCGACTGGCCGAGGTGGCCGATGTTGCTCTTCACCGAGCCGATGCCGCACCACTGCGTGTCGGCGGTGTACTGCGAGAACACGCTGGACAGCGCCGCCACCTCGATCGGGTCGCCGAGCGCCGTACCGGTGCCGTGCGCCTCGACGTAGGTGACCGTGCGCGGATCCACGCCGCCCACGCCCAGCGCCTGCGAGATCACCGCGGACTGCCCGTCCATGCTCGGCGCGGAGAAGCCCACCTTGCCCGCGCCGTCGTTGTTGATCGCGTTGCCCAGGATGACCGCGCGGATGTTGTCGCGGTCCTCGATCGCCTCAGACAGCCGCTTCAGCACCAGCACGCCGCCGCCGCTGCCCCAGATCGTGCCGCCCGCGTTCGCGTCGAAGGAGCGGGTGCGACCGTCGGGGGAGACGATGCCGTCCTCGTCGTAGACGTACCCCTCGCCCTGCGGCAGGTCCAGCATGGCCGCGCCGGCCAGCGCCATGTCGCACTCGCCCGTCCGCAGCGCCTCGCACGCGATGTGCAGCGCCACCAGCGCGGTCGAGCACGCGGTGTGCACGGTGTAGCTGGGGCCGCGCAGGTCGAGCTTGTAGGAGGTGAGGGTCGCGCAGTAGTCGACGTGATTGCCCACCATGATCGCCAGCCAGCCGGCGTTCTTGTGCGCCTGGGCGTTGCTGCGGATGTTCCGCCACTGGTAGTTGTCCGACCCGGTCCCGGCGTAGACGCCGATCTCGCCCGGATAGCGGAACGGGTCGTAGCCCGCGTCCTCCAGCGCCGTGTGCGACAGCTCCAGGAACATCCGGTGCTGCGGGTCGCGTACCTCGGCCTCTCTGATCGACATGCCGAAGAACGCCGCGTCGAAGCCCTCGTAGTCGTCCAGCACCATGGCGGCCGGCACGAAGTTCGGGTCGGCCAGCAGGCTCTCGGCCGTGCCCATCGCCCGTTGCTCTTCCAGGGTGTAGGTGGTCAGCGACTCGACGCCGTCGGCGAGGTTGCGCCAGAACTGCCGCGCGTCACCCGCTCCCGGGACCCGGCACGACAAGCCGATGATCGCGATCGGCTCAGCCGTGGGCTCAGCCGTGGGCTCGTCTGTCATGGGGCAGTCCCCTTCTCGTTGCGTTTCCTCAACCTGTCTCGCCGTACGGCCAGCCGGCGCGCGGCCCGGTCCAGCCCGGGACTGCCGCCCGCGCCGTCCAGATGGGCGGCCAGCGCCCGGATCGTGGGATGCCGGAACAGCTCCACGATCGGCACCTCGCGGCCGATCGCCGCCTTCAGCCGTGCCTGCACGGCGGCCATGGCGAGCGAGTGGCCGCCGATCTCGAAGAAGTTGTCGTCGGGCCCGATCCGTGGCACGCCCAGCACGGCGTGCCACACCTGGGCGACCGCCCGCTGCGTGGGGCCGTCGAGGCGGCCTTCGGCCCGCTGCTGGTCGACCGGCCGCCCGCGCAGCGCGGCCCGATCCACCTTCCCGTTGAGCGTCAGCGGCAGCGCGGGCAGCGACACCAGCTCGGTCGGTACGGCATGCTCGGGCAGCACGCGGCCCAGCTCCTCCAGGACCCGGTTCGCCGCCAGCCCGGGCCGCGCGGGCACCACGTAGCCGGTCAGCCTGCCGCCCTCGACCCTGGCGACGGCGGCGCGCACGTCCCTGCAGCCGGCCAGCGCCGCCTCCACCTCGCCGAGCTCGACCCGGAACCCGCGCACCTTCACCTGGTCGTCGGCCCGCCCCGCCGGGGTGATCGTGCCGTCGGGGTTGCGCCGCCCGAGGTCGCCGGTGCGGAAGCGGTCGCCGTCGAACCGCTCGCCGGTCAGCGCCGGATCCAGGTAGCCGGTGGCCAGGTGGTGGCTGCGGACAACCACCTCGCCGAGTTCGCCGACCCCGGCGCGCCTGCCGTCCGGGGTCACCACGATGATCTCGCTGCCCTCGACGGGCCGCCCGATCGGCACGACCTCCGGGTACGGCTCGGCCAGCTCGTGCCAGGCGTGCACCTGCGGGGTCTCGGTCGTGCCGTAGCAGGCCACGAGCCTGGCCCGCGGCATGAGCTTCCGTAACGTGCCCGCTTCCGCGCCGGTGAGGCGGTCGCCGCCGATGGCGGCCAGCCGTACGTCGGGCAGGGGCGTGCCGGTGCCCGCCAGCATGGCCGCGAGCTGCGGCGTCAGGTGCAGGACGGTGATCGCGTGCTCGCGCAGCCAGGCGACGAGCTTGGCGGGGTCGCGGGTCAGTTCCTGCTCGGGCACGAACAGCTCGGCGCCCAGGGCGGCGGGGACGAACATGTCGCGCAGCGCCGGATCGTGGGCCAGGCCGGACAGCAGCGCGAACCGGTCGTGCGGCTTCAGGTCGAAGGTGCGGATGTACCAGGAGATGAAGTGGGCCAACGGCTTCTCGCCGGTGACGACCGGTTTGGGGTCGCCGGTGGTCCCGGAGGTCATCGACAGGTATCCGGCTCCCGGCAGGTTCGTGCTGCCGTCGCGCAGTACGACCTCGTGGTCCTTGAAGACCGCCCGGGCTCCCGAGGCGGCGATCTGCCTGTCCTGCACGGCCGGCGGGTAGGCCGAGTCGATCACCACCCACCGCGCTCCCGCCGCCAGCACACCGAGCAGGATCCCCGGCAGCTCGGGCACCCGCGAGGCGACCACGGCCACCACGTCGCCCGGCTCGACGCCCTTGTCACGCAGCGCCGCCTCCGTCCGCCGCCGCGTCCGCTCGTGGGCGTCGCCCGCCAGCTCCAGCAGCCCCGGCCCCGTCCAGCCCGGCAGCTCCGCCTCGGGGAGGTCCCGGTCCACGCGTCCGGTCAGCAGTTCCTCCAGCTGGTCCACGTAGCCCTCGACCAGCGCCGCCATGCGCTCGGCCGTGTAGAGGTCGGGGTTGTAGACCAGCTCCAGCGTGTACCCGTCGCGCTGCTCGCTCACGTACATCGTCAGGTCGAACAGCGCCCCCGGCAGGCCGGGCCGTAACGGCTCGCTCGCGCACCCGGCCAGGTCCAGCCGCGCCTGCGCGAAGTTGTACATGTTGAACATGACCTGCGTGATCGGGTTGCGGCTCAGGTCACGCGGCAGCCGCAGCGACTCCAGCAGCTGCCCCAGCGGCACGTCCCGGTGCCTGATCGCCGCGCCCAGCTCGGCCGCGCACGCCCGCACCTGCTCGGCGAAGTCGCCCCGCGGCCGCAGCCGCAGCGGCAGGACCTGCACGCACATCCCCACCAGCGACTCGAACGCCACGTGCGGCCGGTCCGCGTACGCCGCCCCCACCACCAGATCGTCGCGTCCCGACAGCCCGGCCAGCTGCCGTCCGAAGGCCGCCAGCAGCACCGCGTACGGCGTGGCCCCCAGCCGCGCCGCCAGCTCCGCCACCCGCCCGGCCAGTGCCGCGTCCAGCTCGCCCCGGCAGGCGGCGCCGTGGAAGGTCTGCGCGGGCGGCCTGGCCGCGTCCCTGGGCAGGTCCAGCACCAGCGGAGCGTCGCGCAGGTGCTCCCGCCACCAGCCCAGCGCCCGGCCGTCGCCGTTCCCGCGCAGCCAGCGCACGTAGTCGGCGAACGTGTGCTCGGTCACCTCGACCGGCTCGCCGCGGTAGGCGGCGGACAGGCCCCGGTAGAGCACATCCTGCGACCAGCCGTCGAACACCAGGTGGTGCGCGGTCAGGCAGAGCACGTGCTCGTCGGGGGCCAGCCGGATCAGCCGCGCCCGGAACAGCGGACCGGCGGCCAGGTCGAACCGTTCCCGCGCCTCCTTCTGCAGCGCTCCGGCCAGCTCCGCGGGGGAGAGGTCGTCGACCGGCAGCGGCACCTCGCCCGGCGGCGCGACCGTCACGTCGGGGATCCCGTCGCGCGAGCCCACCCGCCAGCGCAACGCCTCGTGGACCGTCACCACGGTGGTGAGCGCGCGCCGGAGTGCGGCGACGTCGAGCGGGCCGCGGATCCGCTCGGCCATCGCGATGTTGTGCGCGGTCGACTCGGGCGCCAGCTGTTCGACGAACCACATCCGGCGCTGGGCGGGGGTGAACGCGGCCGGACTCCCCGTGGGCGGGGCGGCGGTGGTCGCCCGCTGCGCGCGCTCCACCAGCGCACGCAGCGCGCCGTAGGTCCGGCCCTCGTACACGTCCTGGACCGACACCACCCGGCCCAGCTCCGCGCGTACCGCGGCCACCAGCCGCATCGCCCGCAGCGAGTGCCCGCCGCGCTGGAAGAAGTCGTCCTCGTCGTCCGGGGCGGGCGCCTCGAGCACCCGCGCCCAGATCCCGGCCAACCCGGTCCCCGTTCCCTGCTCCCGCTGGGACCGCGCCCTGAGGGCGGCGAGGTCGACCTTGCCCGAGGCGTTCAGCGGGAGGATGGCCAGCCGTACCAGCCTGGTCGGCAACATGTACGGCGGCAGCCGTACCGCCAGATCCTCGCGCAGTACGGCCAGCTCGGGCGCGTCCTCGGGCGTCACGTAGGCGACCAGCTCGCCCGTGAAGTCCACCACAGCCTGCAGCACCTTGGGGTGGGCGCGCAGTGTCGTCTCCACCTCTCCGATCTCCACCCGCTGCCCCTGGACCTTCACCTGGCGGTCCAGCCGGCCCATGAACGCGATCTGACCGTCCTCCTGCCACGCCACGCGATCGCCGGTCCGGTACAGCCGCGCGCCCGGCTCGGTCGAGAACGGGTCGGGGATGAACCGCTCGGCCGTCAGCCCGGGCCGGCCCACGTATCCGCGGCTGATCTGCGGGCCGCCGATGCACAGCTCGCCCGGTACGCCGGTCGGGCACTCGTTCAGGTCCTCGTCCAGGATGTGCGCCCGGCAGCCGCGCAGCGGCCGCCCGATCGGCAGCGGCCGCTCCCACACGCCCTCGAACCGGCCGCCCACCACCGTGACGGTCGACTCGGTCGGGCCGTACCAGTTGTGGAAGTTCCCGTGCGCCGACCACCGCGCCACCTGCTCGGGCGGGGGCGGCTCGCCCGCCGTCATCACGTCCCGCAGGTACGGCAGGCGGCCGGGGTCGACCAGCGGGAGCACCGCGGGCGGGAGGAACCCGTAGGTGACGTCGTGCTCCTCCAGGAAGCGCTGCAACCGCGCCGGGTCCACCCGGTCCTCGTCGGGCACCAGTTGCACGCAGCCACCGGCGGCCAGCGGGGTCAGCATGTCGAACACCGAGGCGTCGAAGCCCAGCGCGGAGAAGGCGAACGAGCGGCAGCTCGCGTCCAACCCGAAGTGCGCGACCGTGGAGGTGACGAAGGCGACCACGTTGGCGTGGCTCACGACCACGCCCTTGGGCCTCCCGGTGGAACCGGAGGTGTAGATGACGTGCGCGGCGTTTCCCGGAACCGCGCGGTTCGGCGGAGCGGCTCGACCGGGCTGGTCCACGTTCACGAGCGCGCGCCCGCAGCCCTCCAGCAGCTCCGCGCCGCGCTCGTCGACCACGACCACCTCGACCCCGGCGTCGTCGAGCACCTCTTCCAGCCGCAGGCGCGGATGCCCGGGATCCAGCGGCAGGTACGCCCCGCCCGCGAGGTGGATGCCGAGCACTGCCGCCGGCATCAGCGGGGTACGGCGGGTGCACAGGCCCACCCGGCTTTCCGGCCCGACGCCGAGCTCCTGGAGCCGCGCCGCCAGCGCCCCGGCCCGCTCGACCAGCTGGGCATAGGTGAGCACGTTTTCCCACTGCCGGACCGCCGGGGCATCCGGGGTCTTCGCAGCCTGAGCCGTGATCAGAGTGCTGAGGAGTGTCATCCTGCGGCCTCCACGCCGGGCCGTACCAGCCGGCCTTGCCGTACCGTCTCGAAACGCAGCAGGAAGCGCGGCGCGCGGACGGCGATCGCGGCGATCGCGCGCCCCAGCGGCAGGTGCGTCACCCGCCACTCCGCCAGCCGCGCCACCTCGGGAGCCGTCTCGGGCACCCACGTCGTGCCTGGCCGCTGCCCCGCGAACCCGAACAGCGCCGGATCCACCCGCAGCCCGTCACCGGTCGCCTTCAGCACCGCTTCCTTCGCCGTCCACGTGCGCAGCGCGCTGTGCAGCCGCAGCTCCTCGGGCAGCGCGGCGAACTCATCGCGCTCCCGCTCGTCCAGCACCTTCTCGAAGAAGGCCTGCTCGTCGGCCGGCGGGCGGAGGCGCTCGAGGTCGGCGCCCACCTCCCGGCCCGTCGCCAGCGCGACCAGCACGAGCCCGCCCGATTGGCTGACGCTGTAGGTGGGCTGTGTCCCGGTGCACGGCTTGCCGCCGGGCCGGGTACGCGGCTCGCCGACGCCCGGCTCGATCCCGTACTCCCTGAGCAGCCGCCGCAGCAGCACCGACCTGCCGACGAACCAGCGCCGATGGTCCTCCTGCCGGAACCTGGCCGCTCGTGCCGCCTCCCTGGGCGACAGCTCGTCGACGGCCGCGCACATCTCGGGCAGTTCCTTGAGGTTGGCCAGCCACACGTGCACCTCGTCTGCGGCCGGGCTCTGCCGGGGGCCCGTTGCGATCGTCCGCGCCACCTGATCGCCGTGCGTGGCGAGGAAGAGGTGCGCGGCGTCGAGCGTGTGCAGGCGGAAGGTCGAGGTGGTGTGGCGGGCCCAGCCGAGCATGGTGGGGTGGGCGACCTCGCGGTCATGAGCGCCGGCGAAGGCGACGATGGGGATGTCGAGCGGCTCCTGCCTGGCGAAGCGGTAACGGCGCAGCCACTCCATGTCCGTCCGCAGGGCGGGGACGAGCAGAGCCTTGACCTCGGGCTGCGTCCGTAACTCCGCGGGCGCGCCCAGCCGGTGGATCAGCTCTTCGATCAGGTCCTCGTCACCCAGGCCCGTCCACCGCCCCAGCGTCTCCTGGTGCTCCGGCGGGTGCGCGGCGCCGACGTAGAGGCATTCGGGCGCCGGCACGCCAAGCCGCCGCAGCTCGCGGACCACCTCGAAGGCGACCCGGCCGCCCATACTGTGCCCATAGATCGAGTACGGCGTGCGGTGGTGGGCGGCGATGGACCGTGCGATCAGCTCCGGGGAGAGAGCCCCGGGTTCGGCCACCCGGCCTTCACGACCGGGGAGCATCGCCACCCGTACGTCGAAGACTCCGTCGAACGCCTGCCTCCACGCCCAGAAGGCGGAGACGTCTCCACCGGCGTAGGGGAGGCAGAAGAGGAGCCGGGCGCCGGGCGGGTATCGCGTTAGCGAGGCGAACGGTGTCTCGGGTAGCACGTGTTCCTCTCGCATTGCTACGCGAAGTCACCCCCGGACAGGTCCACCGCGCCGTGCGAGGTCGTCGCGCGGGCAGCAGGAAGTATGGGCCGCTCGTCAGGGTTCGTCCTGGCGAGGGTCGGCCAACGCCATAAGCCATGCCATTCCTATTATTTTGTCCGAAAGCCAGTCAAGGGGTGAAATTTCAACCCATGATGGAATGGAGGTTTCGGGCATTGGGAAATTGCACTGCCTGTGGGTGCGCCGGCGGGTGGTGAACCTCTCCGGCTGGGCGGATGATCTCTGCCCGTCCCTGCGTCTGGGCGTCGGTCATCCTCTGTGAGGATCTCGCTCCCCTACGGAATGTCCGTAATCAAGGTTTCGGTCTTCGTGTCGATAGGACACCTGTCCATGTTGACTAATTGATTCGAGCTCTATTCCGCATATCGGTCAAATAACTGGTGATCTTGCTGACAGCAGCCTTGCGGGATGTTGACAGCCCCCGGTCCGCGCCTGCGCGAGGGGTCGAGATTTGGCCTGATCAGGCGAGCTCAACGGCGACGAAGTCGCCTGAGGGCGGATCGGTGCGATGCCGGTTCGTCCGGACGGTCCTCCGGTCACGACCATCCACCACCAGCCGGACTTCGGAGGGTTGACCTCGTGGGGGGCGCGTCGGGCGGCATATCGGGCGCGTACGGGAGGCGCTGCGTGCGCTTTCCCTCCTAGCGTGGAGGCCGAACCTGGAGAGGTTTGGTCGTGGCAGGTCCACCAGGCGCCGCTTTGATCCGGAGTTCCGGGCCGGAGCGGTGCGCATCGTCAAGGAGACCGGCAAGCCCGTCTCGCACGTGGCGCGGAACCTTGGTGTCAACGAGTACACGCACGCGAGCCCCCGCGGCTGCCGCCGCCTAGCCTATGGAATGACATTCGCCAGGCAGATGCGTCCATCTCGCGTAGGAAGGATGCGGTGAGCAGGACGGTCACGATCGCGTTCTTTCGGAGGGAGATTCGCGAGTTGATGCCCGCCATGTCGTAACGCGATCGGGTGGATCTGGAGCATTGCGCCTAGTTGGTGGGCCCGGGCGCGCTGGGATGACCCGGCGAGCGAGCGCAAGCCGACGTCGAAGTCGTTCCACGCCGCTCCGACCAGCCCGGCTTCCACGTCGTCAAGGGCCATTGGGTCGTCGAGCGCACCCTGGGCCGGCTGATGCTCCACCGCCGACTCACTCGCGACTACGAAACCCGGACCGGCCACGCCGCAGCGATGATCCGCGTCGCGTCGATCGACAACCTCGCTCGGCGGATCACCGGCGAAACCACTCCAACCTGGCGAGACGCGTAACCGACAATCAATCAGAAACTACGTCTTTTCGGACGCCCTCTCATGAGGCCACTTCTTGACGCGGGACATGGAAACCCGGCTCCACTCAAGTAGGGCCCGGGTTTCTCATCGCGATGCTCTTAGAACCGATCGCTAGCAGGCTCCTACTGATTGAGGTGGTCTCATCGCCACCGACGCTTCATCGGGCTCGTGTGCAGGGTCGCGTTCGCCGACGTTGCCATCGCGAGCTTCTGATCAGCAACGACGCTCCGATCACCAGGACGAGGATTGACACCATCCACGAATGTGGGACGTTCGCGTCCAGCTTCGGGATCGCCCACGCCATTACTTCGTCGTCGGCCACCGCGAACACGTACATCGGCACCGCCATCGCCAGCGGCAGCACCCAGGCCAACCGGCGGCCGATCCACCACCCCGACAGGCAGGCGATGCCTCCCCACCAGGCAAGATTCCGCAGGGCGGCGCTGACCGTCTCAGAGCTTCCGCCCACGAGTAGTCCTCCGGCGAGCCCGGCCGCGCCAGCGAGCAAAAAGGCGCTCAACTGGCAGAGGTCGATCCGGGCCATAGGGCGCGCGGCGACGAGCTCGAAGTCGGCCATCCGACTGTGGAGGCTCATCACTGCGACGCAGGCGAACGGAATCGGCATCAGCACCGCGACGGGAACCGGCGTGGGCAGATGATTCCACGCTTGAGGGAAACTCACCGACAGACGGCCCCAAGCCCCCGCCGCCACGCTGAGTACCACGAGCGAGGCAACCAGCGGTGAGAGACCTCGCGCCTGAGCGAAGGCACGGCGGATTGCGAACTCTTCCGTCGCGTGTGCCCGTTCCCGCGCCACTGACACCCCTGCAGAATCACGCACCACAGCCCTCCCAGGTTCTCGCCACCTGCCGCTTGACCCAGGCAAGCTGCTTGTCATGCGGCTTGGCAAGGGCGGCGTCGACATCGCGCCCCACCTCGGCGGGAAGCAGGAAAGAGGAATCGTTCGTCACGGACTTCAGGCCACTCGCTCTGGCCGTCATCCACACCCAGATCTCGCCGCCGATGGTTGCCCGCTCCTCTGCGTCGGCCTCGGACTTGTCCCTGCATCCCCGAAACGACGGCATGGTTGCGATCGCCATGTCGGCGATCATGGGATTGATCGTGCTGAGCGCGGTGAAGGTCGGTTTGTCCTCGGACAGTCCTTCGTCGTAGTAGGTGTCGGGCAAGGGCACCGCGCCTCCAGCGGCGCTCGCGATCAGCCGTGCCGCCCGTGTGGCGTCATTCAGATAGGCGCGGTTCTCCGGCCAGACGCATACCCGCGGTACGCCCGCCGCCGGTTCCGCGCAGAGAGGCCGAGCTACCGGAGCCCGCGGTACCTGCAGCGGGCCTGACACGGTCAGCCAGCCGAGGGTGATCACGCCCGCGAGGAGAGGTACCGCTACCTGCTTGGTGGGCCGTGACGGGGCACTGGTGCGAGGAATGGTGATCGCCAACACCACGCACGCCGCTGCAAACGCCGATCTTGCTGCCAAGACTGAAGGATTCAGCTCCAGCTTGGCGGGCCCCGTGACAACCGAAAGATCGAAGGGGGCATTCGGTGGTGCGATGAATCCGGCCACGAGCATGGTCGCCCCGATGAGGGGTGGAATGAGCCGCGAACTGGACAATCGACCCGCGAGATGGCCGACGGCGACGCTGAACGTGAGCGTGGTCAGGCCGAGAAGTAGGTAACTGGGCCAAAGAAAGCCTGGACCGATCTTCGCCATGACCAGGAGCTGGATCGACAGCGCCGTTATCAGCAGTCCGATCCACGCGTAAGCCATCGTGCCCAGGAGATGCACAGCTTCAACCTGCCAGGCAGGCCGGGCGATCGCCACGAGTTGGTCCCGCAATCCCCCGCGCCGATCCCGTTGCGCCGACCACGCAGCGACACCGGCGAGCACGGCCACCGAGAAACGCGTGGCGGCAAATGAGGTGGTGGCGCTCGCCTCCGGCCAGACCAGCCAGGTCTCCGACCACCCCCACGCCACTAGCGCACCCGCGGCGAGAGTGAAGGGAAGAAGCCACAGCATGATCGATCGGCGCAGCTCGATGCCGAACATTGTCTTCATGCCGAGACCGCCGCCGAACGCAGTGCCCAGATATATCCGGATTCAAGTGGTGTATCACCCGGTGTGCCAGGGGTGGCGTTCGCCGCCAGTTCGGCGGGCGTTCCTGAAAACACGATCCTGCCCGCCGTGATGACATGCAGGCGTGTGCAGACCGCCGCCACGTCCTCCACCAGGTGAGTGCTGAGCACCACGGTCGCTGTGTCGGCCAGAGTCCTGACAAGCTCTCGGAATTCGAGCCGCTGTTCCGGGTCGAGGCCTACTGTCGGCTCGTCAAGAAGTACCAAGCCGACATCGCCCGCGATTGCCTGGGCGATGCCCGCCCTTCGCAGCATGCCCCCTGACAGCTCCCGCATCCGGCTCTTCCGTCTGTCGGCGAGTCCGACCCGCTCCAGGGCCGTCATGGTCGACGCGTGTGCCGTGCGATCGGGAACCTCACGTAACCAGGCGCAATAGCGTATGAATTCGTAGACAGAGAAATTCGGGTGGTAACCGAACTCCTGCGGAAGATAGCCGATCCGTTTCCGGACCTCCCTGGCGTCCTTTTCGCTGTCGACTTTCCTGCCGAGCAGGCGCAGTTCGCCGCCGCCGGGCGGTGTGACCGTCGCAAGCGTTCTGAGCAGCGTGCTCTTGCCTGCGCCGTTCGGACCCAACAGTGCGGTGACACCGGCATCGGCTCGCATCGTCAGCCCGGAGATAATGGTGCGCGAGCCATAGCTCTGCACCAGCCCGACGACCTCAAGACCAGGCATTACCCAAAACTCCTCTCATCGCCTTCCGTCACGGCAAAGCACCGGCCCCGGCCTCTCATTTGGCCGGGTCCGGTGCCGAACGCGCAACCGGTGGATTATCGCGTCATGACATCGATGTGAATGAGCAGGGAGTCGCAGGTGAACTCCCTGGAGGACTTCTGGGTCGACGGCATCTGAATCCAGCCGGTCCAGTAGTCGGCCTGCCAGTCACAGTCCCACACGCCCTGCCACTGCCCCGTGCCGGTGCAGTTGACCTTGCCGTAGGTCTTACCTTCGTACTTGGTGCAGCTCGGCATCGCCGATGCCGGCCCGGCTGCGAGAGCCAGGGTTACTCCAGTGGTCGCGACCACGGTGGCAAGACCGGCCGCGATCCGCCGGGCGGTGTTGCCCACGCCGAAGTCCGTCATGGGGGATCCTCTTTCTTCCTGAGCGTATTCCATGGCCATCGGGATGACCGTGGAATACGCTGCTCATCCGAATCTCCCGCAGCCTACGATCACCATCGTATAACTTGGGTATAAGATTCGTACATGTAATGAGCCAAGAAGTTCGCCGGAGGCTGGCCCTCGACATGAATGCTGACTCAGTGTCACGACTCGAATTTCATTGGTGACGGAGATCGTGTCTGACGCTCGGCGTCTTTTCAATTTACTTGGGCATCGGAGCACTCTGCTGCGATCTCTGGAGACGTTGACGATATCGCGGTCAGTGACTGCCGTGCAGGGAAACGAAGATCGTGTCGTGGTCGAAGGTCATGGCGTAGGAGTCGCTGTCGCAGGGTCGCAGGCGTGGAGTGGTGTTGACCTGGATGAGACTGAAGGGGGCGGACGATCCCGCCCGCGTCGAGTCGCTGACCGTGTTGTCCCGGTTCCGAACCGACCTGTATGACCGCTTGACCGCTCGGGCAGACGCGCTGTTCGAGCTCACCGAGAACGCTTCGGCCCTGGGTGACGGGAGGTGTACAGGCCCCCGCGACTGGGGAATCTGGACCACCAACACGCTCGCCGATCGTGCTGTAGTGCGTGTGACGCGCTGCCCTGGCAGCGGCAATCACACGGCTGGGTCGGCGGTCACCGCTGACGGCAGGCCGCCACGGGAGCGGTCGGCAATGGCAGGAATGTCTTCGGCTCCGGAGTCGCCGGATTTCTGCATGGCCTCGTGCGATTACTCGCGTCTTCCCGAAGGTTCTTGCCCGCCGTGATGTCAAGGGTCGTCGACAGCGACTTGTCAAACGTTGTCGAGACTGTAAGGATCTTGCGGTCGGTGGATATTGGATGGGAGATCTTTGGGTGTTGTTTCGTTTTTTAGGTCCGATTGAGGTCGAAGGGGTCTCCTGGCGGAGCTTGGCCGCACCGTCTCTGCGGGCGTTGCTTCTCGCACTGCTCCTGGAGCGAGGGCGTCCGACGGGTAGGGAACTGTTAATACGGCTTCTCTGGGACGACCCTCCCAGATCAGCCGAAGCCAACATCAGACAGCATGTCATGCGCCTCCGTGCTGTGCTGGCCAGCCAACCCAAACTGCAATGTCAGATCACAACGATTCGCGGTGGTGGCGGCGGTGGTGGAGGTGCCTACCAGTTGCAGATTCCCTCCGATGAAACGGATCTCGCACTTTTTGAGGAGCTGATGGCGAAGGGACGCTCCCAGGCAGATGTTGGGGACCGCGAGGCTGCGGTGGAGACGATGAAAGCTGCCCTTGCCCTGTGGAGGGGGCCCGCTGGGGTCAACATAATCGGCTCTCGACAACTGCGAGATCGGCTGACGGCGCTTAACGAGCAGCGTTACATCCTTCACGAGGAGTGGTTGGAGAATCGGATGATTCTCGTTCCCCCGGGACGGCTTGTCCCCGAGATTCGATCCTTTGTCGCCGATCACCCTATGCGGGAACGCTCTCACGTGCTCCTTATTCGGGCTCTCTATGAAGCTGGAAACACCGCAGGTGCGCTCATTGCTTACGAGGATGCTAGAACGCTCCTTTTCGAAGAACTCGGCCACACGCCTGGGCCTGAAATGCAAAGAGTGTACGCGGCGGTGCTCGACCATAATCCAGCAGTAGCCTCCGCTATTCGAAATTAACCTCGATCTTTCGCGATCTCCGCGTGGTCGGGTGAGGCGGTTCGATCGGTAGTTAATTTCGCGGTGGTGGTCAGCCCGTTGCCCGCAGCCCGCCTGAACACGCGACGGGTCACGGCCAGCGCACCTCCGGGGTGCGTTCGACGAACTGCGCGTACTGCTCGAACGCCCGCTCAACCTCCACCTGGTTGCTTCTGTGGAGCGGTACGAGCGGCTGAACGGCGATCTGTACCCGGCTCTTCGCGAGGGTGCGTTTCCAGGTGGCCACGACCCGGCCGGCGCGCACCACGGTGGACTGGAAGATCCCGTTGTTACCGGGGATGATGGCCGCCTTGTGCTCGTCGGCGACCATGAGGGAGCGGTCCTTGTAACCCAAGAGGTATTCGTCGAACCCCGGCAGCACGAGCACCTCGTCGTCGCCGGCCGGGGGAGGGGTGGTGTCGAGGAGCGCGGCGTCGAGGTACATCTCCACCCCGTGGACGGTCACCTGGGCCAGCGCGTCGCCGGCCACGGCGATGCCGCGTTTGGCGTCGGCCGCGGTCAGGCCGGTCCAGCCGGCGAAGTCGTGCCGGGTGGTCGGCCCGCGGCCGCGGAAGTAACGCAGGGCGACGATGCCCAGCGCCTCGTCGCGCTCTGGCCGGTGCGGGTCGGGAACCCACTCGTCGAGCAGCACGAAGCTCTGCTCGTTGCCGATGTTGGGGGCGATGCACAGCAGGCCCCGCTGGCTGGCGTACCACAGCAGGTGGTAGCCGCGCTGGCCACTGGTGTCGATGCCCTTGTCGGCCAGCACGGCCAGGCACTCCGACCGGCTCAGCCGCCCGCCGCCGGCCAGGGCCGCGCCCAGCACATCCATGGCCGCAGCGGCGGTCTCCTCCGAGAGGCCGAGTTGTTCGCGCCGCCTCGCCGCGCCGTTCAGCACCCGGACGCCCATCAGTTCGAGCATCCAGTGGGCGTCGCGGGACGGGACGAAATGGATGGTGCCGCGCATCGGCCAGGTGCGCAGCGCCTCACGCCGCTCCAGCGCGGCGGTGACGTCGGCGGCGGTGTATCCGGGCAGTCGCGCGCCGAACGACCACAGACCGCTGGCCAGGTCTTGCGCTTGCATCGCCCCGAGCCAGGTCACCACCTCGGCCACGCTCGTCGCCTGGCCGGCGCCGCCGGGCGACGCTCGTAGCAGCAGGCTGGACATCCGCAGGCCGAGCACCTGTTGGGGGGTGAGTTCCACTGATTACCGCCTCCTCGCGGTCACCGTAGCCTTCGTCGCCGACAATCTCGCCGATGGATCGCCTGCCGGTGATCCGGGGTGGGCCGGGGTGGGCGGTCGCTGAGAACTTTCCTGACAAATAGCTCAGCGTACGAGGCGACGCCGGCAGGTGATCGCGACCGCCCACATCCCCGAAGCCCTCATGACTCGATCGTCAGCGCGGGGCGCGGCCGAGGTAGCGGAGCAGGTCGTCGACGACTGGGGTGGAGGAAGGGTTGCCGGCAGCCTCAGCCTCAACCACGGGAGCGTAGGCGCCCCACTGGCGCAGCGGTTCGACGATTCCCCGCGCGGCGGCGAGAAGGTGGCCTGCGAGCTCGTCGTCGAGCGGGGACGGCTGGCCCGTGGCGATCGCGATGTCCCATGCGTGCACGGCGGCGTCGAGCGCGCACATCACCGCGGCGACCGGAGTCGGCAGGTCACCGTGCGGCAGCGGCGTCGGAACGGTCTCGCTGTCGTCGGACACCGTCGCCCACGCCGCGCCGGTCTGCTCGATGGCGTCTTTCACCAGTTCTGCCGCAGTGCCGTCGACAACTCCGGAAGGCGAGAAGGGGTCGTAGGCCGGACCGTTTCCGATGCCGAGCACCATCGCGTAGGCGAGCTGGTCGGCTGCGGCGTGCTGAATCACCTGGGTGACCGTCCATTCCGAGCACGGGGTGGCGTTGTCTCCCTGGCTGTCCTGTACACCCGCGACGCTGTTCTCCAGCGCCCGGTACGAGGCGGCCAGCACCTCACGCCAGACCGGCTGCAGGGAGGTGACGGTGGCGGTGTCGGTGGCGTTCATAATCTTGCCTTTCGATCTCTTCCTTGCTTGTGACATCAGCCTATGGGCCTATTAGGCTACTTTCGTGCCTAATAATCCCCGGGGGTGAGAATCCGATGGCTTCGACGACAACCCGAGTGCTGCGCCTGCTCTCCCTGCTGCAGGACCGGTCCTACACGGGCCGCGAACTCGCCGAGCGTCTCGGTGTCGCCGAACGCACACTGCGGCAAGACATTCAGCGCCTCCGCGAACTCGGCTATCCGGTGCACGCCGAGCGCGGCGCGGTGGGCGGATACCGGATCGGACAGGGCGCGAAGATGCCCCCGCTGCTGCTCGACGACGACGAGGCGGTGGCCGTGGCACTGGCCGTCGGCCTGGCCGAAGACGGCTCCACCGGGATCGCGGACATCGACGCCAGCCTCACCCGGGCGCTCGCCAAGCTCCAGCAGATCCTTCCGAAACGCCTGCAGCGCAAAGTGACCGCCCTGCGGTCGGCCACGGCGGTCGGGCCCGCCACAGTCGGCTCCCGCGAGCCGGACGCCCCGGTGCCCGCCGCCACCCTCACTGTTGTCGCGGGCGCGATCCGCGACGGCGCGACCCTCTTCGCGACCCGCGCCGACACCGAAACCGAAACCGAGGTGGAGCCCTACCGCCTGATCAGCTGGCGCCGCCGCTGGTTCCTGGTCGCCTACGACCTCGGCGCGCATGTCTGGCGGGCGCTGCCCGTCGCCGACCTGATCCGTGTCCGGTCCGCGTCCCGCCGCTTCGCCGCCCGCTCCCTACCCGACGACGACCTCGTCGCCTTCGTCCTGCGCGAAGTCGCGCAGACCGGTTGGAAGGTCCACGCCCGCGTCACCGTCCTCGCCCCCGCCGAAACCGTGATCGCCCGCATCAACCCCGCCGTCGGCATCGTCGAAGCCGTCGACTCCCACACCAGCGTCCTCGTCACCGGTGCCGACGCCCTGGAGACCATCGCCATCTACCTCAGCATGCTGATGATGGACTTCCGCGTCGACGGCCCACCCGAACTGGTCGCCCACATCCGCACCCTCGCCCGCCGCTACACCGAAGCCCTCGACGGGTAGGTTGGCCGGCATGCCCGCCGATGATCTTCCGGTCGAGGCCGCTCGGCGGTCGATCAGCGCACCGAATTCGCCCGAGGAAGCGGTCTCCGTACGGCTGGACGCGCGGCGCCAAGCGGTCAAGGATGGTCTGACCCATCTGCTCCGACTCGGCGGCGACCAGCGCGAGGACTGGCTCGACCGCCGCCAGCCGCCGCCGGATGAGCGGGCCAACTGGTGGCGGTACCTGCTCCTGGTCATCGACCGGCAACTCGGCGGTCGACCGGACCGGCAGGCGGCCTGGGTGGACCTGAAACTGTGGCTGTTGTGCCAGGGGAGTGCCCGGGGCATCCTCACCCCGATTGAGATCGCCGAGAAGACGGCGTACTTCGTGGCCGGACTGCGGCCCGCAGGGAGCGAGTTAGCGGTTGTCCTGCCGTCCGCCGACGACGTCGTCCAGGCCTGCCTAGTGCCCCTCCCGTCAATCTTTGCCCCGTCGCGTCGCCCAGGGCGGCACCTCGCGGCGTTGTCGTCGTCGGCCGTAGGCTCCGCTACGGCCTCCTCCTCCGCCTTGCGATGCACCACCCTGGATCACCGCTCCGTCCGGGCAAACCTTGCCGGTCACGGCACTAGACGCCATCCCGGAAGATCTCGACCATGTGGCCGTGCTCAACGAGCGTCGGGACCCGCGCGGACTCGACCGCGTACGGATGCTCCGCTCCAGGCAGGCGAGGATTCTGATCAGCGCCGCTCAGCTGCACCTGGACGAGGTCCGGGATGAGCACCTCGCCAGTCGGCTCCGCGAGTGGATCGCCGTCAAGCCCCGCCTCGCGTAGGGATCTGGGAGGCGATCTGTGCGCACCCATCGGCATGAGCACGCGTTTTAACGGGATGAGATGTGGGCGGGGGTGGCTTCGTCGCTCACCGGTCACCGTGGTTGAAGCCCACGAACGCACCGGCGGTAGTCTCTGACCGAAGAGATCGGCGGAGCGACGCTCGAGCTCAGCGGCCAGTGGGTCCCCCCAGCCCAGACAGCTCTGATCGACATGATCGAAGCTGGGCCGCGAGCCGTACGGCGGCCGACGCCATGACGAACCCTGTTACCCGAGGCGCACCGTGAACATCTGCAGGGCTGCCGTCGCCCCGTACTTCGGGCCCGAGGCGCTCGACCCTGTTGTCTCCTCCGAGAGCGACCAGGCGAGCGAGGGGCGGACGCGTCGGCGAACAGCTCCGCACCGCCGACACTCACAATCGGTGCCCGAACCGGCACCGGCTGAACCACTCCCGACAGGAGAACGACGATGAGCACCAGTCCCTCCTACCAGGTGACCGACCCGGCGACGGGCGAGGTCGTCGAGACCTTCGAGCCGGCGACCGACGCAGACGTCGAGGCCGCGCTGACTGCCGCCGCTGCGGCGTACACGACGTGGAAGGACGTCCCGATCACCCGACGTGCCGAGATCGTCAGCAAGGTCGGAGCACTGTTCGCCGAGCGTGCGGATGAGCTCGCCGCGATCGCGGCCCAGGAGATGGGCAAGCCGGTCTCGGAGGGAGTGGAAGAGGTCGAGTTCTGCCAGGCGATCTTCGACTACTTCGCGACCGAGGGCCCGACGCTCGCTGCGGACCAGCCGATCAAGACGTTCGCCGGCGGAAAGGCGGTCGTGCAGAAACTGCCGATCGGTGTTCTGCTCGGGATCATGCCGTGGAACTTCCCGTTCTACCAGATCGCCCGTTTCGCGGCGCCCAACCTGATGCTGGGCAACACGATCATCCTCAAGCACGCCGAGTCGGTGCCGAGGTCGGCGCTCGCAGTCGAACAGATCATGAAGGACGCCGGCGTGCCGGAGGGCGCGTACGTCAACGTGTTCGCGACCCACGAGCAGATCGAGACGATCATCGCTGACCCGCGGGTGCAGGGCGTCTCGCTGACCGGATCCGAGCGGGCCGGTGCGATCGTCGCGTCGCTCGCGGGGAAGCACCTGAAGAAGTGCGTGCTCGAGCTGGGAGGCTCGGACCCTTACGTGATCCTCGACAGCGACGACGTCGCGGAGGCGGCGGAGACCGCGTGGGGCACCCGCCTGTACAACATGGGCCAGGCCTGCAACTCCAACAAGCGCATGATCGTGATGGATGACATCTTCGATGACTTCGTCTCGGAGCTCACCCGGAAGGCGCTCGCGATCGAGCCGGGGTCATTCGCCCCGATGTCATCTCGGGCGGCCGCGGAGACACTCGCGGCCCAGGTCGAGGAGGCGGTCAGCAAGGGAGCCACGCTGCATGCCGGTGGTGTGCTCAGTGACGGCCCGGCGGCGTACTACTCGCCTGCTGTCCTCACGGGGATCACCCCGGACATGCGGGCCTATCGCGAAGAGCTGTTCGGGCCGGTCGCCGTGGTCTACAAGGTCGGCAGCGACGAGGAGGCCCTGGAGCTCGCGAACGACACGCAGTACGGACTGGGTGGCGCGGTGTTCAGCACCGACGTGGATCGAGCCACCTCCATGGCCGCACGGCTCGAGACCGGGATGGCGAACGTGAACACCCCCGCCGGTGAAGGCGCGGAAGTTCCGTTCGGCGGGGTGAAGCGCTCCGGGTTCGGACGCGAGCTCGGCCCCCTCGGCATGGACGAGTTCGTCAACAAGCGGATGTTCTTCGTCGCAGACTGACCGCGCCGCCGCGTGATGGGGCCGACGGATCCAGGAGCCGTCGGCCCCATCGCGCCCCCCGCTCGCGAAACTGAGCCCTCATCCCACTCCTTTTGGTCTCCTGGGATTCCGGTGGACCGGCGGTGCGTGCTCGCATGTCCCGGAACGCACCGTCAGCCCCGTCACGATCCGTCATCGAATCCGGATGGGTTGTGGACGAAGCGCCACGAATCGGTAGTCCAAAGTCTTGAACGTCCGCAGTCGATACGCGAACGATCTTGCTTCTCGTCCGACGGTCGGGGGTTCGAATCCCTCGGGGCGCGCTCATTGTCATGGCCTCCGACCTGTGATTTCTCGATCTTGAGGGGCTCCATTGTGAGCAGCGGGTCCCGGATGGTTGCTCGTTGTTTGCCCGCGTGCGCGGACCGGGTGCACGGTAGATCGTTTAGGGCCGCTTCGTCAGACCCGGCCTCGCAGGCAATCAACGGAAGACCAAGCCCGAAGCCTCCTCGGGGGGCGAGGCCGAGCAGCGGTACGTCGGCGATCAAGGATTGATCTCTGCGCATTCTGTCGAGTGGCCGCATCCGGCAGCTGCGGATGGACAGTCCGCAGGCTCGCTGATCCGCACCCAAGCACGCGAGCCCGCGCGGCTGCTGCCGCCCCCGCCTATGGAACGGGCCGACGCCCCGGCCGCGAAGCGTACGGCTCCGAATCGGAGATCAAGAAGGACGGGGATTTCTGGCAGAGGATCCGCTGCGTGCCATAGACTGAATGTCATTCAGATCTCCCGGGTTGCGCGGATCGGTTGGACCTGGTTGGGGGCACACATGGCGAAGTCCGGTACGTCGGCGAGAAAGCAGGAGGCATTGCCCCGAGTGGGTGAAGACGCCGAGACGGTCATCGATCTCGACGATCCGAGGTTGCAGACCGAGGCCGCACGCAGCCTGGCGGAAGCGGCCCGCGAGCTTTTCGCGAAAAAGGGATTCTCCGCGACCAGCGTGAGCGATATCACGGAGCGTGCGGGCATGAGCGTTGGGTCGCTTTATTACCACTACGGCAGTAAGACCAACGTATACGTGGCCATCTGGCTGCAGTATCAACGCAGCCAGGAGGCGCGGGCCAGGGAAACGGTCACCGCCGTGCGGGCCGCCGGGGTCACCAATGGGCTCCGGTTGTTCCTCGCAGGGACCCGCGCCTACCTGCTCGGGGCGTGGGAGCACCGTGACGTGGTGCGACTCGTCGCGGACGGGGACACCCCGCCGGGGTTCGGGCTACGCATGCGCCGCATCAACCAGGACTGGCTCCGGCAGAATTCCACACTGCTTCGCGACAGCGCGAATGCCCCGGGACACGACGACCCACTGGCCGTCCGCGCGATCGTCGCGATCGTCACCGATGCCATGGGCGGGATATGCCGGGAGGTGGCCGCCTGTGCCACCCGCGAGGAGGCCGAGGAATTGGTGGCCCGGGCCATCGACGTCTTCGCTCGGCTGGCAAATTCGCCGATGGAGAATCAATTCCGGCCCCAGATTCAGCAGCCTTCGGCGTACGGCGTTTCGGTCCGCGACGATGCCGGCTGGTGAGGGCCTCTGGACCGGTACGGCCATTTGGTTCGCCGGAATAGCCGGGGTACTCACGCCGGGACTAACCGGATAAATTGGGATAATAGCCCACGAGGTCGAGAATCGGATTCGAGAGCGCCCGTCAGACCGGAGCCGGGCCGATGATCCGCAGGCTTCTCACCGGCCCGGGGTGGCGCGTGGCTCAGCCGGCGACCGGCTCGCCCTTGACGGACTTGATCAGAAGCTGGGCCACATCGACGACTTCCAGCGTCTCCTTGGCCTCGCCGCTGTTCTTCTTCTCGTTGATCGCGTCACCCAGCATCACCAGGCAGAACGGGCACGCGGTGGAGACGGTGTCGGGATCGGTGGTCAGCGCCTCGTCCACCCGCTCGGTGTTGATCCGCTTGCCGAGCCGCTCCTCCATCCACATGCGGGCACCGCCGGCGCCGCAGCAGAAACCACGGTCCTTACACCGGTGCATCTCCTGCGCCTGGACACCCGGCACCTTCGCCATGATGTCGCGGGGCTGTGCGTACACCTTGTTGTGGCGGCCCAGGAAGCACGGGTCGTGGTAGGTGATCTTCTCCTCGATCGGCGTGATCGGGGTGAGCCTGCCCTCCTCGACCAGGTGCGCCAGAAGCTGCGTGTGGTGCACGACCTCGTAGGTGCCGCCGAGCTGCGGGTACTCGTTGGCGAGCGTGTTGAAGCAGTGCGGGCAGGTCGCCACGATCTTCTTGACGCCGGCCTCGTTCAACATCTCGATGTTCTGCTGGGCCAGCATGTTGAAGAGGAACTCCATGCCCAGGCGGCGGGCCGGGTCACCCGTGCACGCCTCCATCGGGCCGAGCACGCCGAACTTCACACCCGCGATGTGCAGCAGCTCGGCGACCGCCTTGGTGGTCTTCTTCGCCCGGTCCTCAAGCGCGCCCGCGCAGCCGACCCAGAACAGGTACTCGACGCCCTCGGGCATCGTCGAGTCGATGATCGGGACCTCGAAGTCGAGCTCCTCGATCCACTCGGCCCGCTTCATCTCCGGCATGCCCCACGGGTTGCCCTTGTTCTCGAGGTTCTTGAGCATGACGCCCGCCTCGGACGGGAACGAGGACTCGATCATGACCTGGTAGCGGCGCATGTCCAGGATGTGGTCGATGTGCTCGATGTCCACCGGGCACTGCTCGACGCAGGCGCCGCAGTTGGTGCACGACCACAGCACGTCCGGGTGGATGACGCCGTCCTCGCCCACGAGGGGCTTGTCCAGCAGCGCGAGCACGTCCTCGGGGTAGGAGTCCCTCTTGTCCTCACCCGCCAGCAGGTACGGGGCCACCTTGAAGGCGTGGTCGCGCTGGTCGATGATCAGCATCTTGGGCGACAGCGGCTTGTCGGTGTTCCACGCGGGGCACTGCGACTGGCAGCGGCCGCATTCGGTGCAGGTGTAGAAGTCCAGGAAGCCCTTCCAGGTGGTGTCCTGGATCTTGCCCCGGCCGAACACGTCGACCTCGGGGTCGGCCTCCTCGAAGTCGAGCACCTTGCCGCCGCTGCGCATCTCCTGCGCGGCGCCCAGGCCGTCCGGGCGGCGGGAGAAGAGCACGTTCAGCGGCGCGGTGAAGATGTGCAGGTGCTTGGAGTTCACCACGATGATCAGGAACACCAGCATGACGCCGATGTGCAGCAGGAGGCCGATCTCCTCCAGCAGCTCGCTGGTGGGCAGGATCTTGGCGGTCAGCTCCGAGGCGAACGCGCCGGAGGCGTACGGGAAGTTCCCGGTGTTCACGGCCGCGCCGCGGAACAGGAACATCGTCCAGATCACGTTGAAGATCATGAAGAGGACGAGCCAGGCGCCGCCCAGGTGTGAGCCGGAGAACCGGGAATCCCGCCCGAGTTTCTTGGGCGAGTTCTTGAGCCGGATCACGGCGAAGGCGATCAGTCCGATGAGCGCGGCGACCGCGATGAAGTCCTGGAGGAAGCCGAGCACCGGCCATGTCCCGATCAGCGGGATGTGGAAATCGGGTGTGCCGGTGATCATCCCCTGGATGAGTGCGCCGTAGGCCTCAAGATAGACCGTCGCGAGGATGAAGAACGCCCACATCACGAAGAAGTGCGCGGTGCCCGACGGCGTCCACTTCAGGAGCTTCTTCTGCCCGAAGACCTCGACCAGCTGGGTCTTGATCTCCGCGCCGGCGTTCTCCTTGGCGTACGTGATCCGTTCCGGCGCGGGCTGGCCGCTGGTGGCGAGCCTGTAGAGGAACGCCACGCGGCGGCCCGCCAGGGCGAGCGCGACGCCCGTAGCGACGAGCCCGATGATCGCAACCCAGAGCACGGGTCCTCCCT
>NZ_BBYJ01000047.1 GCF_001528665.1 Microtetraspora malaysiensis | reverse complement strand
CGTCCAGGTCGCCGGAGCGGAGCCTGGCGAACGGGTCGATGAAGGGAGCGCGGCGCAGCTGCAGTTCCCAGTGCGGGTGCCGGTCGCGGAAGGCCCGCCAGTAGGGATGCAGGTCGTGGGTGTTGAAGGGCAGCATGCCCACCCGTAGCCGCGCGTTGATGCCGCGGGATGCCATCCGGGCACGTTCGAGGCTTTCGCGCAGGCCCGCGTAGACCGGGAGCAGGTCGTCACGCAACTGCTGTCCGACCGGGGTCAGGCGGACCTGGCGGCGGTTGGAGCGGTCGAACAACGGGGTTCCGATACGGCGTTCCTGCTGGCTGATCGCCTGGCTGACCCGCGCCTGGGACACGTAGAGCCGGGCGGCCGTCCGGCCGAAGTGCAGCTCCTCGGCCAGGGTCAGAAAGATCTCGATGTCCCTAAGTTCCACTTTGTTCCTATCTGAGCTATAAGCCCCAAGTTATCGGATCACGCGGAATCCCACGTTGATGCGGGCACGTCACCACTCCAGAGTGGGAGACGTCCAAAACCGCAGGTGGAAGGGGTGGCCCATGCGTAGCACGCTCGACATGACGGCGATGTACGCGATGCACGACGCGCTGCGCCGGGAAGCCGAGCACCTGGCCAAAGTCACCACCCGGGTCGGCGCCGACCCGTGCGCCGTCCTGCGCACCGCCGCCGGCTGGGAGCTGTTCAAGACCTCCCTGCACGTCCACCACACCGCCGAGGATGAGGCACTGTGGCCCGTACTGCGCCAGATCCTGGCCGACCGGCCGGCCGACCTGACGCTGCTGGAGGCGATGGAGGCAGAACACGCCGCCATCGACCAGGTCATCGAGGCGATCGATGAGGCACTGGCCGGGCCCGAGGACGGGCTGGACCGGCTCGGGGATCTCACCGATTCCCTGGTCACCGGCCTCACCGGACACCTCAGGCACGAGGAGGATCAGGCGCTTCCGCTGATTCAGGCGGCCGCCACCCAGGAGCAGTGGGCGCGCTTCGGGCAGATCCACGCCCAGCGGATCGGTTCCGCCGTACCCAGAATCCTGCCGTGGCTCCTGGACGGCGCGAGCGACCAGGCCGTCGCCGCGATGCTGGCGCAACTCACCGAACCTGCGCGCCAGGCCTACCAGCACCAGTGGCGACCCGCCTATGTGGCCCTCGACCGCTGGCATCTACGAAAGGAACGATCATGACCAGTGGTGTTGATCACCGGAGGCAACGAGGGGGTAGGCCCTTGAGGTGGCCAGCCGGCTCGGGGTGCAGGTTGGGCGATCTTCCTCGGCTCGTGTGACGAAGGCCGGGGACAGGCGGGCCCCCACCGGGGTGGCGCCCGGGCCCTGCCTGGATGCCCGGCCGGGCACATAACCACCCATGCAACCACATAACCATCTATGTATAAGGAGCAAGACATGAAGGCACACGTCAGCTCGATCCTTCTTGGCGTCCGGGACATGGACCGGGCCAAGCGGTTCTACACCGAGGGGCTCGGCTGGAAGATCCAGAGCGACTTCGGCATCTCGGTGTTCTTCGAATCGGACGGCGCCTCACCCGTCGGCTTCTACAGCCGCGAAGGCCTGGCCGCTCAGGTGGGCACGGACCAGGAAGGCAGTGGCTTCAGCGGACTGGTTCTGACCTACGTCGTCCGCAGTGAGGCGCGGGTCGATGAGATCATGGCGGAGGCCGAGAAGGCTGGCGCCACGGTCCTCAAGCCCGCCGGCGCTCTGCCGTGGGGCGGGTACGGCGGCACCTTCGCCGACCCGGACGGCTACATCTGGAGTCTGGGCTACAGCGCCCAGGGAACCGACCAGCCCTACGCGGAGTAGCCGCGATCCTTCTCTCACAGCCGTCCGGGACGGCGGGGCGCGTGCCGCTGCCGTCCCGGACGGCTGTGACCCCGCGTGCGGGAAGCGGGAGCGGCGATCGGAGCCGGGCGGGCGGGATCCGCGGTGAACCGGCAGGACGAACAGGAGAAGATCATGAAGTTTCGGGCCTACGTTGAGCCACCTGAGCCCATGCGGGGTCTGGAAGTTCCGTCCGAGGTGGTAGCAGCGCTCGGCGGGGGCGCGCGGCCGCCGGTGACGATCACAGTCAACGGGCATTCCTGGAGGAGCCGGGTCGCCCTCCTGCGCGGCCGCCACTTGCTCGGCCTCAGCAATGCCAACCGGCAGGCCGCCGGTGTCGCAATCGGCGAGGAGATCGAGGTCGAGCTGGAGCTCGACACCGAGCCGCGCGTCGTGGTCGAGCCTGCGGACTTCGCCCAGGCTCTGGACGACGACCCCGTCGCCCGCGCCGCCTACGACAACCTTGCATACAGCCACAAGCGCGAGCACGTGCGTGCAATCGAGAGTGCGAAGAAGCCCGAGACGCGCCGGCGGCGTATCGAGAAGGCCATCTCCACTCTGCGGGGCTGACCCCCGAAAGCAAGACTCCGGGCACATTCTGCTCACTCCCCGCCGCCAGGAAGCGCACCGACGCCAGGCCCTACACACCCCCGTCGCCGGCGGGCGGCTCGGGCATCGGGCCGAGTTCGCGCAGCCCCTGGTCAGGAGTGGAGGAGGCGATGGCGTAGCGGCCCAGGCAGTTGAGGTGGGCGTGGCCGAGCGGGGACAGGCGGGCGACGTCCTCGCCGGCGACCGGGATGCCCTGGGCGCGCAACTGGTCGACGATCTGCGACAGATAGCGGCTGTTCCACAGCGCGACGGCGTTGACGACTAGGCCGAGCGCGGCCAACTGGTCCTCCTGGCCTTCACGGTAGGCCTGCCGGATCTGGTTGCCGCCGTGGCAGATCTTGCGGGCCAGCCGGTGCCGGGACTCCTGCACGGTGAGCTGCTTGTTCAGCTTCCGGTGATAGGAGTCATCGATCGGGTCGAGGATCGACAGCAGGTGCAGGGTCTTGTCGATGCGGCCGTACTCGGCGAACGCCTGCCCGAGCGGGGTCGGGTTGCCGCCTCTTGAGAACATGCGCAGCAGGTCGTAGGCGCGGACCTGGTTGGTCACCAGCGACCCGGCGACGCGGACCATGTCCGACCACTGCGTGTGGACCTTCTTGCTGTTGATCTTGTTGCGGGCGATCGCCTCCAGCGGCCCGTAGTCGCCCGGGGTGTCGCTGCCGGGAACCTCAGCACGCCAGAACCGCTGGTCGCCCAGGTCGGCGAAGCGGGGCGCGAACCGATAGCCGAGCATGGAGAAGATCCCGAACACCGTGTCCGAGTCGGAGGCCTGATCGGTTGTGACCAACTCGGGCTTGGGCCCGGCGTCGATGTTGATCAGGCAGTCCAGGATGTAGAGGGAGTCGCGCGGGGTGCCGGGCACCACCAACTGCCCGATGCCCATCACCTGGTCGTTGACGGCGTTGAGCAGGGTGAGACCGCGTTTGTAGCCGAAGTACTTCGGTGAGGGCCCGGCGTTGATCGTCTGGACCGGGACGACGAACCGCAGCCCGTCCACCGAGGCCAGCAGCCCGCCGCCCCACGAGGCGACGATCGGGATGCCCCGCTGGTGCTCGATCAGGATCGCGTTGGCCGCGGCGTGAGTGTCGGCCCGCACATAGTTCTGGTCGACGTGCGACAGCCGGCCACGGGTGAGTGCCTTGTCCCCGTCCTTGATCACCGGAACCAGGCCGACGTTGCAGGCCTCGGCGACCAGCAGCGCCACCAGCGAGCGCGGCAGGTCGCGCATCCGGGTGGAGATGTCGGCCAGGTGCACGTAGGCGTCCAGGAACCCGGTCCAGGAGTGCACCTCCAGCAGCAGTTCGGGCAGGTCGATGCGCGGCAGCATCGCCTGACACGCTCCCCGCAGCCAGGCCAGGGACGCCGGCTCGCCGACCGTGCCGAGCTTGTCCACCGACAACCGGGCCCGCCCGTCGGCCGGTGTCACCACCCGGACCCGGGCGTCCTCGCCGGCCTCTTCCAACCGGGCGGCCATCTGCTTCCACGCCGCATCCAGCGCCAGCAGCTTGCCGTCCAGGTGCTCCTGCACCGGGTCGGTCAGCGACAGCGAGGCCAGCACGTCCGGCCGGACCGCCTCCCACACCCGGCCGTCCAGCAGGTGCGAGCGAGGGTCGGCCCACCGCAGCGACGGGGTAGCGAACACATCCCGCACCGACAGCGCCCGCAACAGCGCCTCGAGCACGCACACCACATAGGCGTCTCGGTCCACGGCGCCCTGCGGAAGATCCTTATTGGAGTACACCGCCCGTTTCCACGCCGGTGTCACCAGCGAGACGTCGATCTCCCCCGGCAGCAGCGGCTTGCGTGACACCTGCCGGCGTGCCAGCTCCGGCAGCCGCCGCACCGCGGCCAGCACCCGCACCCCACCGGCCGCCGCGCCCAGCGACCTCGACTCGCCCAGCAACTTCAGGAACGGCCGGACGGTGTTGTACTTGTCGACCAGCGCCGAGCGCATCGCGGCCTCGGCGGCGCCGTCATCGTCCGGGACAAGTTCCTCCACCGACTCCAGCGCCGCCAGGACCTGCTGTTTGGTCGCGCCGGCCTCCTGCGCGACCGCCGCCCACAACGCCGCCGGGTCCAGATCGGCGTTGGTCTCGGCGACCAGGTCGAGTTGTTCCACCAGTACCCGGCCCGCCCGCGACAGCACCCTGGAGGCCTTCTCCAACCTGGGCAGCATCGCCAACCGGTCAGTCCCCGACTTGCGCCGCGCCGGGTTGATCATCCGGGTGGTCATCAGCAGCGCGAACAAGTCGACTGCGTCGTCGATGGCCTCGGCCTCCAGGCTGCGGGTCACCGCCACCAGCGTCGCCGTACGCCGCGGCTCGTCCAGACGTGCCAACAGCGGCGCCTTGCTGCCCGCCCCGTACCGCGCGAGGGTCTTCATCCGCCGTACCGGCACCTTGGACACCCGCACCCGGCCCAGCTCGAAGGCGGCCAGGTCATCGACCCGCTTGAGCGCCCGCACCAGCTCTGGGCCCGACTGCCGCTTCGGTGCCTGCCGGAGGCGCTCCAGCTCGGACAACCGCGCCCCCTCCGGCACCTCCAGCAACCCCACCAGCGCCCGCGGCAGACCCGAATCCGCGCGAGCCGCCTGCCGGGCCACCGTGCCGTACAGGCGCTCATCCGCCTGCTCCCGAACACCGCCGACCAGCCGCTCCAGCACCGTCACCCCCGGCAACAGCACCCGATGCCGCCGCAGCCACGCCACAGCCTGATCGAACAGCGCCGTCGGCCCCTCCGCATGTGTCCACGCCCGACCATGCAGGAACGTCAAGAACCCCTTCGCCAGAACCCGCCCCTCCCAGCAGCTCCGGTCCTCGAACACGCGGTAGCCATAGGCGTCACGGATCATCCACGCGTGCTCATACCCCGTCTTCGGCCGTTCCCCATACCTCTTGACCTGCGACGGATCCCCGATCCCCAACTGCTCGGCCAGATAGTCCACCACCGGCCACGGCACGCCGAGAGGGTCCTCCAGGAACAAGCCCTTATACCGCACCGTCCCGATCTGCACCGCCACCCCAAGGCGATGCGAATCCTGCCGCGACTGCGCGATCACGTTCCGGTCGAACGCGTCCAAGAAGAAGAACTTCTCCAGATCCGCCAGCAACGGCAGCTCGCCGAACGTCCCGTAGGCGGCCCTCTGCTCCTCAGACAAGAAATCCGCTGGCATAACACCGCAACCTAAAGACCAGCCAGCACCAGACACCACGAAAGCCGCAACTCGTAACGAGACCTACATCCCCACGTCCCAACCATGATCATTCTCAGCGCCAACGGCTGTCCGCAAGTTCCTCAACCCCGTGCTCGGTGCCCTCTTCGGCCGATTGGGCGACGGCCTAGGGGAGGGGCCGGGATGGCAGCTGGAGCCCAGGAGCCTGGGCGGGAAGATCGATAGGGGGATGGGACCAGTCGGATACACCGTGGAACGAGACCCGGCCGCCGGAGAACTTCGCACCGTCGAACGAGACCTCGCCGCCGGAGAACCACGCATGGGAGAACCAGACCGTGCCGGCGGAGAACTCCGCGCCGGTGAACGCGACCTTGCCGCCGGAGAGCTTCGCGCCGTCGAACGAGACCAGGCCGCCGGAGAACTCCACACCGTCGAACGCGACCCGGCCGGCGGAGAACTCCGCGCGGTCGAACGCGACCTTGCCGCCGGAGAACTTCACACCGCCGAACCAGACCGTGCCGCCGGAGAACTTCGCAAGGCTGAACGAGACCTCGCCGTCGGAGAACTCCGCGTCGGTGAACACGACCCGGCCGCCGGAGAACTCCGCCTGGACGAACAAGACCTGGCCGCCGGAGAACTTTGCACCGCTGAACCAGACCGTGCCGCCGGAGAACTTTGCACCGCTGAACGAGACCTCGCCGTCGGAGAACTTCGCAAGGTTGAACGAGACCTCGCCGTCGGAGAACTCCGCAAGGCCGAACAAGACCTGGCCGCCGGAGAACTTCACACCGCCGAACCCGACCTCGCCGCCGGAGAACTTCACACCGCCGAACCAGACCGTGCCGCCGGAGAACTCCACACCGGCGAACGCGACCCGGCCGGCGGAGAACTCCGCGTGATTGAACGCGACCCGGCTGCCGGAGAACTCCGCGCCGCCGAACCCGACCTCGCCGCCGGAGAACTTCGCGCCGGTAAACGAGACCTCGCCGGCGGAGAACTTCACACCGCCGAACGAGGCCGTGCCGCCGGAGAACTCCGCGCGATCGAACGAGACCTCGCCGCCGGAGAACTCCGCGTCGGCGAACGCGACCCGGCCGCCGGAGAACTTCGCGCCGGCGAACACGACCCGGCCGCCGGAGAACTCCGCATTGGTGAAGTCGGCGCCGTTGTCGAAGACGACCCCGGTGAAGTCCAGGTCGTGGCCGTGCCAGGGAGTGGGTGCGTTGCGGTGCAGGTGGGCGGCGATGAGACGGATGATCGTGGCGCGTACCTCGCGCATCGCGCGCCAGGACCCATGTGCGCCGGGGTCGTGCTCGGCGTCGGGTTCCGGTTCGGGCGGCATGCGCAGGTAGGCGCACAGCACGTCGATGCACATCTGGCGGCCGCCGGGCCAGTCGTCGGCGAGGGCGGCCAGAGCGTGGATGCCGGCCAGGCGGACCGCGGGGGCGTCGGAGCCGAGCTGGTTGGCAGCGGTGGTGAAGCGTTCGGCGTACAGCTTGGTGTGCTCGCGGGCCTCCCCAGCTTCGGCGAGGCGCTGTCTGCGGTAGGCGACGACCAGGGCGACGACGCCGCCGACGCCGGCGACCACGGCCAGGGAGATCTTGACGACCTCCAGCAGGTCGGTGACGCCGAGGTTGCCGTGGGGGAGGTCGGGCGAGCCGAGCCCGACCAGGGTAAGCACGATCAGCCCGGCGGCCGCGGCGGCGGCCAGGACGAGGGTGAGGCCCAGGGCGAGGCCGAACGGAACCAGGGGCACGGGCTGGCGCAGGCGGCGCCGGGAGAGCGGGCGCGTCAGACGCGGAAGTCGGCGGGGGAGGCGCGGCATGCCTGCCACGATGCCGGGCCGGTGCGGTGGCCGAGAAGAAGATCGGGAAGCCGTTGGCAGATCGTGTTCCCGGGCCCCGGCAGGTCCCCGGAAGGCGGTTCACAAGGGCGCAGGGTCACTTGCGAGAACCAGACTTCCCGCAAGCTACCAATAGGTAGAGCGGCGCTCTGGGCCGGAGTCGGCCTAAGCCACCGGACCCGCTACTAGCTCTCGCAGCGCCCTCCCAGCAGGGAGGCCCACGGGGTCCGATAAGAAGGAGTGGGTCTCGTGGGCGGATCGCGGGGAACAGACAGCGGCGAGCAGGACCTCCTGCGCCGGCTGAAGCGGAATCTTGGCCTCACCGAGGTAGGCAGCCGCGATGCGGGAGTCGATCTCGGTGAGTGGACTCACTCTTTCGTTTTCAGCCCTGCCGAAGTGATCATTCGTCCGAGTTCATCAGCCAAGCGTGCGCGCTGCTCAGGGGTACAGCCCTTGGGCACACGAAAGATCAGGCGTTCTCCCGCATCGGTCTGGATGTCAGCAATGTCCCACCCGATCCACTGAGCGATGGCCATCGCCTTCACGCTGTCCGGATCCCGGCCGAGTCCTACCGCAAGGGCGTCCAGGCGCCAGCTATCAGGCATTCGGGGCACACGGCCGTTCAGCACGTCGGTTATCCACTGGGCGGTGAGGTTCTGGCCCGTGGTCGGGCTCACGGACTGCAACGCGAGCGTGCGGATGCTGAGGCCCACGTCCCTGATGTGGTCGCGGATGAAGTCGCTCAGGGGAGTAGGAGGCCGATCGGCAACGACGCGTCGCAGCGGCATTTAGTTGTCAGCTCCTCGAAATCTCTTCGTCGTGATCGTGACCATCATGCCCGCTAGATCCTGACGACAGGGAGCAATCCTCTGCAAGCCTTGGCAGCAACCTCGTCAGCAAGATGACCGGTAAAGCACGCCTCTGTCGCAACCTCGACGACTCTGCGAGTCATGTCGGGTGAATGGGTTCGGCTTCCCGCCCTTTGCCCGCGATCGCCCCCTATACCCCGCGCGGGAGGCCCGGCATGGCTGGCCGCTCGATGCGCGCTCGGGCGAAGAACTGCGCTCTTCGGCACGCAGAGGCCCAGGCAGGTGTGATCTGCTCGACGAACGCGCGGGCCTGGCGGGCGGCCATGGCCCGCGGTCACTTTCCGAACGAGCAGGCTGCGCTCAGCGCGGCCACATGGCGATCCAAGTTGGCGAAACCACCTGCGCCAACCTCACATTTCCCTGCCCCGCAGATCGCCGATTCGGCGCCATCGCGGCGTTCGGCGATCAGGGAGCACAGCGGGCTGCCAGGGCTATGCCTGGGCAGCCCTCAAATCATCCGCCGGATGAAGTCGCGGGTAACCGAAGTGCCCGCTTCACTCAGGAAACTAGCCATATCTTCGGACATAAGACTCTTTTCTACCCCGATAGTGATCTCTTTCGGCGCGATCTCAACCACCGTGAGCTCATGCCCGAGGTCTCCGGTCCGTCGAACGCGTATGCGGACCGCAGGGACCGGGAGCGTCTCTTCAACGGGCTGGAGCAGGCCGAGTATTTGAGACATGCCGACCTCGGCGAGGGGATCCTCCAACTCCGGGGCGAACTGCGCCTCATCGACATAGGCGAGGATCCGAGGCCCCGGAAACGTGCGGCTGATCAGTCCTGGGCAGCCACATGGCAATGGCGTGCGACGGAACTCTATTGACGGCTGTAACGGCGATGACACGGATAACCCACCGCGTCCTTTCTGTGCCAATATGTCCGCTTGTATGTGACTGGCAGGCTCAGATGCGGACAGCCTGGCGCGTTCCAACAGCAACGGCGATGGTGTATCGGGAAATTACGATTTACGTTTCACCCATCTCTACCCCACCTGCACCGAAATGATCACTCGTGTGCGGTTTTGGCGGGTGGTGCATGTGACCTCGCCCGGCTTTCGGGGCGCCGGCATAAGTTGCGGGACGCGTCGCAGGCGATCCCGGCAGTGGCCGCGGGGTGATCAGCGATCTGACGCCGGATGCCGATCCGCTGGTCGCGCCGCGATCCGACCGGTGCCGCACTCCGCCACACGTCGCGACGGCATTTGGTTGCCGGCTCTGGACTCTGTCCGTCGTGATCGCGGCCCGTCATGCCCACCGGATCCTGATAACAGAGAGCAATCTTCTGCGAAACCCGGTGCGGGTTTGTCAGCAAGATGGCCGGACAAAGGATCCCCCGCCCTTAGACGCGTATGCAGAATCTTTCGGTTCCACGTGCATCCGAGTATCTGCTGTGGTTACAGTGCCACCTGCAGTCGAACTGTCAGCGGAATCTGATGACGCACTACTCCATCGGAGATGGTTGGCTATGGCGGGAAAGCCGCAGATGCACCTGCGGAGCGTGGCGCTCTTACGCGCCGTGATGTTGGGACACAATCGCAGCATGGCCGAGTTTGCTCGCCACGCGGACCTCACCAGGCAGTGCATCGACGGCCTACTCAAGCGAGGCACGTGCCGCCGCACCACGGCGGATGCCATCGCGGCAGCGGCGGGAGTGCAGACTCTCGACCTGTTCAACCCGCGAATGTCATCAAAATCTGCTGACATCAGAGATCTGTGATCTCGGAGTGCGTTTTCGACTAAGGATTCGTATCCCTTTGCCCCTCGGAGGGGGTTCTTACCCGAAGTCCGATTCGCGCTATTCGACTGAACTGCACATTCCGCCGCGCCGTTCTCAGACGCGGCTCCTGGGATGCGCCCTCAGCACCACCGGTAAGAGCGCATTCCGCAAACCTCACGAAAGGAATCGTCTCTTGACGATGAAGAAAGCCCTCGCCATCGGCGTCTTCGCAGCCTCCGCCGTGATCGCATCTGCGACACTGGCTACCGAGGCCGCAAACGCGGCGAGCATCACCACACAGACGGCCAGCAGCTCCAGTACAGCGGGGCCCGGCTACACCACGCCCAGGGGGGACGTGGTGGCCGTCCGGACCGTCAAGACGACCGTGGAGAGTCACGAGTACATCCTGGACGGCCGCTCGTACACGCTGCCCAGCTGCCAGTACATCATGAACGGCGGGGTGTACGTCTCGCCCTCCTGCGGATCGAGCTACAGCCAGCCGGTCTACCTCCGGAACAACCGCACGTACCGTCTGCCCGGCACCTGGCAGCGCCAGACCATCGCCGGCATGCCCGGTGGCTGGTACGGCCTCCCGGGTTACACGCTCGGCCAGAGCGTTCACCAGTACGTCCTGGACGGCCGCTCGTACACGCTGCCCAGCTGCCAGTACATCGTGAACGGTGGGGTGTACGTCTCGCCCTCCTGCGGATCGAGCTACAGCCAGCCGGTCTACATCCTGAACGGCCGCACGTTCCCTCTGCCCGGCTCCTGGTGCAACCAGACCGTGGCGGGTCTCCCCGGTGGCTGGTACGGCCTTCCCGGGCGCGGGTTCGGGTTCGGCGAGAACTGGGTCGGGTTCGGCCGTAACTGGGGTGGCTTCGGCCGTAACTGGGGTGGCTTCGGCCACAACTGGGGCGGGCCCGGCAGCGGCTGGGGCGACCACGGCCACGGTGGCTGGGGCGACCGCGACCGCGACCGCGACCACGGCGGCTGGGGCGACCACGGCGGCTGGGGCGACCACGGCGGCCACAGCGGTCCGGGTACCGGCGGTCCCGGCACCGGCGGTCCCGGCACCGGCGGTCCCGGCACCGGCGGTCCCGGCACCGGCGGTCCCGGCACCGGCGGTCCCGGCACTGGCGGTCCCGGCACTGGCGGTCCCGGCACTGGCGGTCCTGGCCATGGCGGTCCCGGCACCGGCGGTCCTGGCCATGGCGGCTGGGGTGGCCAGCGCTAACTGGTGATTGCGGAGCCCAGAACACGGGCGGCATCACCACAACAGCCTCGGCGGGCACCGCACGACCGCCGAGAACGAGAGACGCGAAGGCGCTGGTGAGCGTCTCTCGTCCAGATCGCGGCAGCAGGGGTCGATCCCGGTGCCCCGGCTGATCGTTCCCATCTCGCGCCTCGCACCTGGGGAATTGGTGCGGATGGGAACACACCGCGATAGAGCGGCTGCGATGGGAGACATCGCAGCCGCTCTCCTCTCATGTCTTGCCTGTAGAGCCCGTACAGAAGCATCGGCCTTGTCACACGTGATGCTGATGTCGACGTTCGACAGGCAGATGTGCCATCTGTAAGGGCAGTTCGTGGCGGGTAACGGCACCTCGGCGTGAGTACGGAAAGACCCGCTGGCGCTTGACCGTCCTCGACGGCAGGGGCCGCGATAGCGCCCGGCGCCGGGTTCCGAACCTGCGACGAATGGAATCACGATGACTTCGTTGGACTGGTGGGTCATGGGGACACTGTTAGGCGTGCTCACCGCGTCGGCTTGGCCGCCATGGCGGCAGGCCATTCTCGGCCTCGAGGAGCCGGGCATCAACAGCCCGGCCGGAGCCGGATGTGACGAAAAGGCAGAGGTATACGCGTTCACCGGCATCTATGCCGGGAGATCCGCCACAGTGACGATGACTGCCAGCTGGGACCAGATCACCATGTACGCCGCGAAGCGCTCCACGGATATGGACATCCTCTACGTCTGCGTGTCGCAAGGCATCCAAAGGTGGTACTGGCAGTACGGCTATATGACTGATGCTCCGGTCGAGGCGAGGGAACGCGGGCTGTCAGCCCACTGCCAGCCGCAACTGGCGCGGTCGGCGCTAACCGATGACGTCGCTGTTAGTTGGTGGCCACCTATCCGCGGATTTCCGGACACCGGCGACAACACCGCAGTCTCGTCGGGACCGCGTCACCGCCGGCAGCGAGAGACGCGGAGGCGCTGGTGGACCGTTCTCCGCCAGTTCGGTGGGGGCTGTTTCCGAGAACCCGGCTGATCGTTAGCGGGCTGCTCAGGAGCAGGCACCTAACGCGCAGCTCCCGCGCGGCAACCTCTAAGGGCTACCTACGTGGGAAGTCCCCCACTTGGATTCGAGTGGAGCAGTGACCGAAACGGCCAGTTCGAGGAGGTCCACGACCTGGTGTGCCGAACTGGCGCACCACGTGGCCCGGGAGCATGCTGCTGACCTGATCGGGGGGGTTCTCGATGCCGGGCGCCGAAGGCGATCGGCGCCGATCGCCCCGACCCCTTACGGCGGGCACCGAAGTGGGCGATCGTCACGGCATGTACCAGTCGCGGCCTTGTGGCTCCCAGGCATCGGCGCTGAGCCTGATCCGCACCCGGGCGTCGCGATGCGCGCGGGCGTACTCGAGTTCACTCGGCTCGTAGACGTCGGCCAAGTCGACGCCGTCCATCAGCGCGCGGGCCGCGCTCTGCTGCTCGGTGGTCAGCGGCCTTCCCGGCATGATGCCGACCTCGGCAAGGCCCTCGCCGATCCATATCAGCGGCCGCGCCAGCGACGGGTCATGCAGGTGGACCGTGGTGCCGTTGGCCAGCCGGTAGGTGTGATGCGGTCGCAGCCGCTCCCGGCGGCGAGCCGGTAGTCCACCTGTTCCTCGGGCGGACCGCGCACGGTCACCCACGCCACCGCCCGGCCGCCTCCTTCCACGCCCGCGGGGGCAGCGATCTTGCCCCTCGTATCGGAGAAACCTTGATGCCTCGCCTTTGGATTTTCCTGATCTTGGATAGCGGCGGGTCCTGCGGACAGGCAAGCGGACGGGCCGGTCGCCCGCTCTTGGGGCACCGTCCGGGGGCAGTGCGGAGGGACAAGGGCGGGCCTTCGGTGATCACGGAGCGTATGGTTTCGATCACCGAATCGCGTTTCGTGGAGGTGGCCTGTTGACCGCTCACACTCCCGGCACCGGTTCGGCCGGCGCCTCCGCTCAGGCGCACTACCGCGCACAGCTCGCCCGCACCCGGTCCCGGCGATGGACGGCACGGGCCGCCATCGCGGCGGCCGCCGGCGGCGCGGGGACGTGGGTACTCGGCTGGCGGGCAGGGCTCGCGGCGGCGGCGGTCGCCGCGGCCGCCGACGCGGTCCACCGCTGGCGTAGCCATTCGAGCGTGACGGCTTGGCGTAAGGGCGCGGCGGGGGAGCGCGCGACCGCGCGCCTGCTGCGCCGCCTGGAGCGCGCCGGCTACACGGTGCTGCATGACCGGGCGCTGCCCGCGAGCCGGGCCAACGTCGACCACCTGGTGATCGGACCGGCCGGGGTGTTCGTGGTCGATTCCAAGAAGTGGGATCGCCGTACCCGGATCAGCGGGGTCCGCGGCCGGATCTGGATCGGCAAGCGACCCGCCGGGCCGGTCGTCACGCCCGTGCTTTTCGAGGCGCGAGCGGTCGGTACGACGCTGACCCGAGCCACCGGCCGCCGGGTCGACGTCATCCCGGTGGTGGCCGTGCACGGCGCTCAGATGCCCCAATGGGGCGCGCTGGCTGTGGACGGGGTCACTCTGCTGCGGGCCCGGCGCGTGCCCGGATGGATCCTGCGGCACGGCCGGCAGCTCGACGTCGACACAGTCGGCCTGCTGGCGGCCGCCGCTGCCTCCGCGTTGCCACCGGCGGCCGGGGGACCAGACAAGTGACCAGATATCTCGGGCCGTGCGCTGCCTTAAAGGGGTGCGACCCGCTCCTCGACGGCCGCCGCGCCCTGGTGGGTTTCGCGTACGACGTCCGTCAGGCGGGACCGTAGATCGGCCAGGGCTGCCTCGGAACAGGTGTGACCGAGCACGAGCAGCTCGACGACATCCGCGTTGGCAAGGCGATCTTGAAACGCGGACTGGTAGCAAGATCAACTAGGCCAGCAGCGGGAGACGAGGCCGACTCCGCCGAACACCTGCCCTCGGTATCGGCCGTCGTCGAGGTCGGGTACGCCGCGGTGGTGCGGATCGGCATCAACGATGAGCAGCTCGTCAACCAGGACACGGAACGCCTCGGCGGGAAGGCCCGGGATCTGCGAGCTGGCCGCAGCGTGGAAGTTGATTCGGTAGTTCACGCGCCGCGGCTCGCGTGATCGGCGACCAGCTCGGCACCCAGGTGGATCGGCTGATCCGAGCATGGCCGCTCGCCGAGTGTTTGACACCAATTGGTGTCAAGATCATCAATGGGGCGCAGATTCGGGAGCTGCTACCCCTGGCCGATCAGCACGGCCAGGACGTGATCACGCGGGCTGAGCAAGGCTGAGCGCATCCCAGAATGCAACGACCCGGGCCCGGGAGGATCCTCCCGGGCCCGAGTCGTTGCAACCCTCTGCGCCTACTACTGCAGTCCCTGCTCTACTTCGTCGGCCAGCTCGCGCAGCTCGGCCGCAAGCTTGCGAGCGTCGTCGGGATGCTCGACGGCAGCACTGACGGCACCCTGGCGGACCCGTCGTAGCGCAGTACGGACACGGCCAGCCTCGACAGACCACAACTCAGCCGGCGTCGTCGGCGAGGAGTCTGGCGGCGCGATCTCCCCAGCGAGGTAGGCACGGATCTGGGCAACAGCCTCAGCGTGCCCAAACCGATCGGGCGGGAGGATAGCCACGACACCCTTAAGAAGAGCTGCGGTGACCCTCACCCCGCCAGCCTCGGCGACCGTCCGATAGACGGTTACCGCGGCGTCCTGGCCGTGCTGATCGGCCAGGGGTAGCAGCTCCCGAATCTGCGCCTCATTGATGATCTTGACACCAATTGGTGTCAAACGCTCGGCGAGCGGCCATGCTCGGATCAGCCGATCCGCCTGGGTGCGCGTCATCTCCCACCGCTCCCCCACGTACGCCTCGAACGTGGGGTGAGTCGTCCGGTACAGGCGTGCGTCGCGAATCACCTGCAGAGCCTTGCCTGCGGCCCAGAAGGCCACACGGAGAGTGTCGATCGCGGATTCGCAGGCTGCGAGGTCGTCGCGTTCGGCGACGGTTAGTTCTCCGATGTTGGCGGTCTCGTACGGCGCGGGCACGGCTTCAGGCCCGGCGGGGCCGGCGTCGGTTCCGTGAGATGGCTCAACAGCGGACTCAGGGCCTTCTTCCTCTGACAAACTCCACGGCGGGGACGCGTCGCCGAGTTCATCTCGCCGGGCGATCAGGTCGTCGAACCCCTTGCGCTTGTTCTTGGTCATGGATTCACCTGCCATGGTCACGGGCGGGCTCCGGCGATCCGGCCGATGTTCAGCAGCAGTTCTGTGTGAACGGCGGCGATATCCTCGCGAACCTTAGGGGCGTACCGCTCGTTCCATCGGGTGATGGGGACGCCCGCCTTGAGGCTGTTGGGCCAGGCCCGGTACAGCCGGACGAACGACTGAAAGTGCGGGATCTGCTGGTCTTCGAGCGTCTTCCAAGCGTCGAGCACGTGGTCAGCTCCGACCTGCGGATTGGCCTTGGTCACGACGACGGCGTACGGGATGCCCAGCTCGGCGACCCGGCGTGCGGTCCGCAGGGTCGGCAGGATCGACTCGGGCTCGTGGTCGTAAGGGATCAGTACGAACGTGGAGGCCCGCACGATCTGCGAGAGAATCTCGCGGCCCTCCAGGCTGCCGGGGCAGTCGATGAACACAGTGTCGTACTGGCGCATCCGCCGTACGTCGGCGACTCGGTTCGGGTCCAGTTCGTGGACGACGTCGTAGCCGGGGGAGTTCATGACGCTGGTCAGGTCGTAGGCGTTGGCCTGCGGGTCGATGTCCCAGACGAATGCTCGGCCGTTCGCCTTGGCAGTGTGCGCAGCCAGTGACAGTGTGAGCATCGTCTTGCCCACCCCGCCCTTCTGGTTAGCGATGGTGATCAGATAGCTGTCGGTGCGGCGTGCAGTCGCCGCGCCATGAGCGCCGCTCGAAGCGGTGGCATCGATGGTCATGGGCGTCACGGTCTCACAAGATCGGCATGCTTCGGTATTGCGACGCTCAGGCGCGTCATGTGGCTTGTGATGCCGAGGTCCCGACGTGGGAGAGGGCTGTGGCGTCGATCCCCCTGCCCAGTGCGGATGGGATGCGAAGGAAGGAGATCGTGAGACCTCAGCCGTTCCCGTGAGGCTCCTCAGGCGGTCCGGCCGGCGGGCTGTCAGACAGCCGGAACCCCGACGCCTCGCGCAGCCTGTCCTTCAGCGTCTTCTCTACTGGGCGCAGGCGCTTCTGGACAGCCTCTGCCTTCTCAGACGAGCGCGACACCTTGTTGATTTCCTGAAGCGCGTACGTGGCCTCGGAGAGGTGGCCCTGGTCGATCATCCATCTGATGAGGCTGTCGACGCAGGCTTTGCGGGCAAGATCAACATGTACTGGGGTCACGATCCGCATGATCGGAATCCAGATCGCGCCGGGGAATCGATCGGAGCACGAGCGAGCGAGAGCGCTGTTACCCTTCGCGCCCGATCAACCGGGGCCGCCGAACAGTGAAACCGCGCGAGCGCTCACCCCTATACAGATCACCCACTCTTCATCGTGACGCCCGCGGTATGCGAGCCTGACCGCTCGCCTCGCACCGGGCTCACCAGGCGACCGCACTGCGGGCTGTGTTACCCCTTGAGACTGGGGCCGGGCCCGCGCTCCTCGACGGCCGGCGCACGCCTCCGGGGCTTCTCGCCCTCGCTGAGGTGCTGGCGGCATCTCCCAGCCGGGCCCCGCGCGTCGCTGGCTATGTGAGAATCCCTCTCCCGTCGTCGTGGCGCTGGTGGTCTGGGGAGGTGACCATGTAGTGATGACCTCCTCGCCCCGCCCGCCGCACGTCGGTGGCCGACCGGATCCGATAGGCGGGACTACCGCGCTCGGTCGAGAGCCCGCTCCCGCCCGTGGGTACCTGCTGGACAACGCGCGCGCCGAGGCGGGCGAGCGATTCGTTTGGCTGGCCGAGCTGTTCGACGGTGTGACGCGGAGGCACTTCGATCGACTGGGGGTCAGGGTTGGCTCGCGCTGCTGGGAGGTGGGGGCCGGCGGCCGCAGTATCCCGGAGGCGCTCGCGGCGGCCGTCGGTCCGACCGGGCACGTGCTGGCCACGGACATCGACCCGTCGTGGCTGAAGGCAGGCGGCGGGTACGAGGTGCGCCGGCACGACGTCGCCGCTGATCCGCCCCCGGAGCAGGGGACGTTCGATCTGGTGCACGCCCGGCTCGTGCTGGTCCATGTACCCGACCGGGCCCGAGCGTTGGCCACGATGACGGCGGCGCTGCGGCCCGGCGGCTGGCTGCTGGTCGAGGACGCCGATACCGCTCTGCAGCCACTGGCATGCCTGGACGACAGCGGCCCGGCGCAGCGGCGGGCCAACCGGCTGCGCGACGCGGTCCGGGAGCTGCTAACGCGCCGCGGCGCGGACCTGCGCTACGGCCGGACACTGCCGCGGGCATTGCGTGAGGCCGGCTTGGTAGATGTCGCCGCGGCGGGCTCTTTCCCGGTCGGCGGGCTGGCCTGCGACCGGCTGGAGGCGGCGACCATCCGGCACGTGCGCGGCGAGCTGCTCGCGGCCGGCCTGGCCGACGACGCCGAGATCGACGCGCACTTGGCCGCCATCCACGCGGGCAAACTCGACCTGACACTCGCGCCGCTGATCTCGGCCTGGGGACGCCGTCCAGCCGAGCACCTGCCGGCACTCGGTTAGGTGCGGATCCAGGCGTTGTCCGACCTGCCCACAGCGCTGTTCGTCGAGGAGATTTTCGGGCCGCAGGAGTAGCCCCCTACGGGCCCTCCGCTCCCGAAGCTGTCCCCCGCCCCAAAGTAGGTTCTGATGCGGTGCCCACGGCGGCCCGGGCGCGCCACGCCTTCGTCCGGCACCTGCCCAAGCAGTAGACCGCGTCCCGGCGATGACGCACTCCGGCCCAGACCACCCGGCGGCAGACCGGGCAGTGCGCCCACGCATCCACTCGATCCCGCCAGTTGGCCGGCGAGGTCTCAAGCCACGCCGACGCTGCCTCCGAGATCACCGTTCGCCCCCACACAAGAAATCATCGACTACACAGTGACGTTCACCGGGCCCCGGTGGTGTCCGGATCTGCCGATGAGCGCGCACCCCTGGCTTCCGGAGCGACGTCACGTGACGAGCACGGCGGTGAGCATCGAGAGATACGACTCGTGGGCGAGACGCAGGCTGTCAAGGTCGGACGTCTCGAACCACGCCACAGCGTCGTGCTCGTCCGGCGCGGCGTTGACGGGTGTTCCGGTCCACCTGTCGATCAACCAGATCTGCATGTCGAACGTCGCGGTCCGGATCTCATGCATCGGCGGGCTGGACGGCTCCGATGCCGTGATTCCCAACTCCTCCCGAAGCTCGCGGACAAGGCTCTCTTTCGGATCCTCCCCCTCCTCAACGTGACCGCCCGGCAGGTCCCACACGTCGGGATACCAACGGCGTCCGGCGCTTCGATGACACAGCAACACCCGATCGCCGTCGCGAAGAACGGCCGTCACAATCCGGACGGAGTCGTCAGCGGAGATCGTCATCCGCACATTCTGACCCATGCAGATCTGAGTTCGGTCAACTTGGCCTACGTGAAAGAAGAGATCATCATCCTCTGACCTGCTGGAAGGGTCCGACAACCCTAGATAACGACGGATCTGATCCTGCAGCCGCACCCCCGGCATCACCACCAGGCAAGATCGTTCCCGGCGGGCCCCTCCCCCGTCCTGGAGCCTGCCCCGTCGGCGAGGCGGGCTCTTGGCCTTTCGGGCTGTTCACCGCCCGCGCGGGCGTCCCTCGTCGTCGTGGTCCTGGTGCTGCCCATGCTGAGCGGCTCGGGCGAACGCCGCAGCGTTGGCTAGCCACGCACGCTCGTCCCAACCGGCGCCCGTACGGCTCGGGGTCGGCTCGCTGAGCGTCGCGGCGAACACTTCCTCGGGCTCGGCGACCGACCGTGGCGGGGCCGTGGTGCTGCTCCGACTGTCGGTTCTGTCCCGTCCATCTCGGGCAGCGGTCCTCGCTCGGGCTTCCTCCAGCGCGCGTCGAACCGCGTGTCGGCTGGTCGTAGTGGCTTCGTGCTGCGCGACCACCGCGGCGGCCCGGGCCGCCATCCCTGCGGCGTAGCCCTGGCCGTCCTCGTCGGCGGGGACCTCGGCCCGGCGGCGGAGCGTGGCGAGGGTGCGGCCGATGCGGAAGCGTACGACCCGGGCCAGGTCGGCGGCCGATCCGGTCTGCTCGGTGAGCAGCTCGACGACCTCGGATTTGGGCAAGCGGCGCAGCAGCAGAGCGACCAATCGCCCGATTTCGGCGGCTTCGGCGTCGGTGAGCCCGCGGCCTCGGCCTCGCTGAGCTGCCCACAGTGGCCCGCAGATCTGTACTAAGTAAAGTCCGGCGGCTGTTTCTTCGTCGCTGATCCCCCGATACGGGGTGCGGTGCGGCCGTGGCAGGCTCGGCCGGTCTGGTCGCTGAGGGGAGGGGGGAGAGCCCTCTCGCGTATAAGGAGACGTGTGAAGTCGTCCACAACCACCTGCGGTGTAGCGTGCGGGCCCGGTGGTCGAGCCTTGCCGGATCACCTCACACTCAGCGAGCAGAGCGTCGGCCTGCGCTCGGGTGATGGTGCCCTTAGCTCGGCTGGCGGCGGGGTCGATCTCGTCTCGTACGGCCCTGGCCAGCGTGCGCGGCAGCTCAGCGGGCAACTCGGCGGGCACGCTGAGGACGTAGCGGGCACGCCGGCCTGGAGCGGGAGCGGCGGTCTGCCGTACCAAGCCCAGGGGCCGCAGTCGGCCGAAGTCGGCCCAGGCGATACGGACGCTGACCCGGTGGCGGGTGGCGTAGGACTCCATGACGGCCTGCATGTCAGCCAGGCGGCCGCGCTCGTCCGCCCAGTGGGTCAGGTGCCGAACCATCCGCCAGGCGCATTCGTCGGCGAGGCCGCCGCGCCATCGCAGCAGCGCCGCCAGGCGAAACCATGTCCGGCGCGGCATGGCCGGCAGATGCTCGGCGCCCTCGTAGTAGGGCGTACGCGGGCGAGACGGGGCATCGTTCTTCTCGGCTTCCCGCACGCTGCCCCGTCGCAGCGACACGCCCAAATTCGGACATGCTGGGCTAGCCGGACGACCATCGGCTATCGTGGTCTCCGTCTCTGGTGATGACCTCGCCAGGCACGACGAAGCCCGCCGGCTGGTAACCGGCCCTTTGTTCGCTGCTTGGTAAGGGCAGCAAGTGAAGATTTGGGCGAGATGTCCGCCGGGTGTGGTGCCCAGGTGAGGCGGACTTCTCTGAAGTCGTAGGCAGCGCCCCGGTTGGTAACCGGGGCCCTACGTATTTATGCGGTCATCTCTAGAGCGGTCTCCTTCTGCGGTCCCGTGATGTGCGGGTCGAGCTCATCGATCAGTTCTTCAAACAGCATGCTGAGCGAGATCTGGCGCAGAGCCGCGAGCCGCTCGTACCGCTCCTTGACGTGAGCGGGAACCTTGGTTTGCAGCGGCACTGTGCCGCCGGTCCCCTGTGACCGCTTGCGTCTCCCTGGTTTCCCAGCCATGGAGGAGATCATGGCGTATTTGCAAGATCTATGCATTCAGTTACGCGGCGTGTCGCCGAAGAACTTTTGACTTCCGCGAGATGTAGAAGGAACGCCGTACTGGGTACGGCGCCTCACGGCCACGTGCAAACACTCCGCGCAGCCGGGTGGTGACCCCGGCCCCTAAGACGAGGCGGTGATTCGCCCCGAGGCCAGGGCGTCAGTTGGGGTCGGGAAGCGCGGCCCGGTGGGCGGTGTACGGCTGGACGTGCCAGAGGCCAGGGACCGGCGACCAAACAGGGACCGGCCGGGCGAGAGCTTCGATGTAGTCGGCGGCCAGACGCTGCGCCTTCTCCGGGATGCGGGGCTCATTGAGTCGGTGCAGGGGCGGGGCACGTTCGTCAAAGAGTCCGCAGATGATGGGCTACCCGCGGGCGAGGGTGGCCAGGCGTAGCCCTGCGGAGTGCGGCGGTCAGCCTGCCCAGGTGATCGCGTACACATGCACGACCTTGGCGGCATCGTCGATCAGGTAGGAGACCAGGCCGACCGCGCCGAACACCTGCTCGCGGTATCTGGGATCGTCGGGATCGGGGAAGCCGCGGTGGTGGGGGTCGGCGCCGACGATGAGTAGTTCGTCGACCAGGGCGCGAAATGCCTCAGCGGGAAGCCCCGGAATCTGTGAGGAAGCCGACGCGTGGAAGTTGACCGCGTAGTTCACGCGCTGCGGCTCGTGCGCTCGGCGACCAGCTCGGCCCATCCGGGAATGACATCCTCGGCGGGGGTGCCGGGCAGACCGGCCGCGACATCGGCGCGGGCCTGGTCGTAGCCGGGCTGGGAGTAGGTCAGCGAGCGCAGGTGCCAGAGGTTGAGCACCTCGGCGAGGTGCTTCCATCGCCACGTCTCGTGAGCCGCCGCGATCATCGCTTCCCGGTAGTCGGCGAGGAAACGGGCGCGGTAGCGCTCGGGTAGACGGGAGAGGATCTCGTCGGGATCGTGGCCGGCCCCGGCGCCGTGGGGCTCGATGGGCTGAGCTGACACGGTTGCCTCCCTGCCTCGTGGTCATGTGCGCCTTTAGGGTACTCCGGGCCGGTTGCCCCGCTCGGTGTCCATGCTTCGGCGCTGAGACGGGCATCGAGGCGCAGCGCGACCGCATGAGGCATGTCGGCCCGGCGCTTCCATCGGGCACCGCATAGGCAGACGACGGACCGGCCCCCGGTCGGCCCATCGTCGACCAGTGGCACTGCGACCTCGTGCGGGCACTCGTCCGGGATCACGAGGGCCGACCGTAGCCGGGTGCAGCGGTCGACGCGGGCCACACGGCGGTATTCGGCGGATTAGTCCGAGCGTGGGCCCGTCACTGGCCAAGGAATGCGTGGCAGGTGGGCTGTTGGAAGGGCTGGAACCCGCTGCAGGGGTCGGGGTCGTGGAGCCATGCCGGACCGGGCGGAAGGCCCCGAGATGTGGGCGGCTTGCGGCGACTGTGCTCGGTCGGGCGCGGCCGCGGGGTGTGTGCCTCCCGGTGAGGGGCGGACTCTAGCGTCGTCCGTCTCGTCTGTGGCTCGGCCAGTATTACGGGCTTGGCGAGCGGGCGGGCCGCTGGCGGCTCGGCTGCCCGGGGTTTCGGCTTGGGGGTCCTCGCCGGCGACGGAGCGACGGCGGCAGGGGAGTGCTTGGCGGTCGGCGGCAGGATGCGGGGTCGGGCCTCGGCAAGTCTGGGGGCGGGGCTGGCTGCGGCCGCGCCCTGGTGCGCGGGCGGCGCAGGGCGGGCGTTGGCGAGGCCGATGCCCGCGGTCGTGCAGGCGAGGAAGCCGAGGACGAGTGCGGGTTTGGTCAGTCGGTCGCGCACCTCGTGCGGCAGGCGCCAGCGGGCGGCGGTGATGGGTGGGCGTGGGGTGCTGGCGATGCGCGCGAACTCGTCGGTGGCCACCTCGTCAACGGGCTGGTTCGGGCCGAGGGGCGGGGCGAGGTTGTGCGGCCCGGGCTGGCCAGCGGCTCCACCGTAGGGATGGCGGCCGCGTGGGCTCGTCGGGTGCTCACCGTACTGCTGCATCTCGCCCTCCCACCGTGCTCGCTTGCCCCTACTGTGGCCGAGGATGCCCGCCGCTGTGGCGTCTGAAAGGTACGGCTTGCTGAGCTGTTATCGGCAGGGAGGCCAAATCTGGGCGAATCGGGGCAGCCCTCGATCAGCCTCGGTCGAGCGCCAGGTAATGCCAGCCAGCGCGGAGCCAGCGCATGGCGTTGAGCGCGGCAGATCCGTCGATCACGATGCGAACGGCCGCGATCCTGGCGAGTTTGTCGGGCTCGGCGTGGGTGAACTCCGGCCATGGAGTCAGGTGCAGCAGGACGTCCGAACCGTCGACCGCTCCGGCCGCGTCGTCGGCGTAGTCGAGCTCAGGATGCGCTGCGCGGGCCGGTCCGGTCGCCGCCGGGTCGTAGGCGACGACGTGTCCCCCTCCTGTTGAACGGCGAGGGCGACCGCGAGAGCTGGGGAGTCTCGCAGGTCATCAACTCCGGGCTTGAACGCCAGCCCCCAGACGCCGACGCGCTTGCCGGACAGGTCGCCGCCGCACGTCTTGCGCGCCAGGTCGACCGCGCGCCGCTGGCGTCGGCGGTTGACCTCGTCGACTTGTGCGAGTAGCCGCATGTCCTCGAGGACGCCGGCGTCCTCGGCCTGGGCAATGATGCTGCGCAGGTCTTTGGGGAGGCAGGACCCGCCCCATCCGATTCCGGCTTGGAGGAAGTCCCGGCCGATCCGCGGATCGAGGGCCAGGGCGCGCGACAGTTCCGTCACGTCGCCGCCGCCAGCCTCGCACAGCGCGGCGAGCGCATTGACGAAAGAGATCTTCGTGGCGAGGGAGGCGTTCGCGGCGGTCTTGCACATCTCCGCCGTGGCCAGGTCCGTGACGAACATGGGGGTGCCTGCCTCTATCTGGGCCGCCCACGCCTCGCGCAGGATGGCCTCGGCGTGCTCGCCTCCGGGCGCAAGCCCGACGACGATTCGGGAAGGCCGAGCAACGTCCTGGAGCGATGTTCCCTCGCGAAGGAAGTCGGGCGAACAGGCGACCGTCACGCGGACGTGGCTGGGGGCTGCCGAGCGGGCGATGTCGGCCATCTTCTGTGTCGTGCCGACCGGGACGGAGGACTTCACCACGAGCAGCGCGTCACGCCGTAGGCGCAGCGCCAGCTCGTGAACGGCGGTCTCCAGGTCGCTCAGGTTGGCGGCCAGGCCGTCGTTCCGCTGTGGCGTGCCAACGCAGAGCACGTGCAGGTCGGCGTGCGCGGCGGCGTCGTCGTATGAGCCGGTGAATCGGGGGGTGCCCGCCTTGCCGTGGTTGGCGATAGCCTCGGCCAAGCCTGGCTCGGCGAACGGGGAGCGCCCCTCGGTCAGGGTGCGCACTACGGCGGGGACGACGTCCAGGCCGAGGACGTCGTTGCCGGCAATTGCCATGCCGGCGGCGTAGGGGATGCCGAGACGGCCGCAGCCGATGACGGTGAGCTTCACTGTGCCTCCAAAGGAAGGACGCTCAGAGCATGCGGATGACGATGATCGGGTGTGGCCACCTGGGCGCCACCCATGCGGCGTCGATGGCGGAGATCGGCCACGACGTGGTGGGGGTCGATGTCGACCCGGAGAAGATCGCCGTATTGGCGGAGGGTCGGGCGTGGTTTCATGAGCCCGAGCTGGACGAGATGCTCTCGCGGCACGTGGCCAGTGGACGCCTGCGGTTCACGACGGACTTCGCCGAAGCGGGAGCGTTCGGCGACATGCATTTCCTCGGCGTGGCCACGCCGGGGACTGAGAGAGGGGACTATGACCTGTCTCAGATCTACGCGGCCGTCTCCGCGTTGGCCCCGCACCTGCACCAGCCGTGTGTGATTGTCGGCAAGAGCACGGTGTCGGTGGGCACCACTGCGGCGGTGGCGGAACTGGTTCGCGAGCTGGCCCCGGCCGGGGACGCGGTGGAGGTCGCCTGGAATCCCGAGTTCCTTCGGGAGGGGCACGCCGTACAGGACACGCTCCGCCCGGACCGCATCGTCATCGGGGTCACCTCGGCGGAGGCCGAGCGGCTGATCCGGGAGGCGTACAAGCCGATCACCGATGCGGGTGTCCCCCTGGTCGTTACGGACCCGGCGACGTGCGAACTCGTCAAGGGCGCGGCGAACGCCTTCCTCGCAATGAAGATCTCGTTCATCAACACGATGGCGGACATGTGCGAGATCGCTGGCGGCGACGTGGCCCTGTTGGCCGACGCGATCGGGTCGGACCCGCGGATCGGTCGGGCCTTCCTGGACGCCGGACTCGGGTACGGCGGCGGCTGCCTGCCCAAGGACGGCCGCGCGTTCGCCGCCCGTGCCCGTGATCTGGGCGTGGACGAAGCGGTAGACCTGCTGGCCGTCGTCGACCGGGTGAACGCCGGACGTCGTGACCGCGTGGTGAGCATGACGACGAAGGCATGCGGCGGCGACCTGTCGGGCAAGCGCATCGGCGTCTGGGGTGCGGCCTTCAAGGTCGGCACCGACGACATCCGCGACTCGCCGGCCCTGGACGTGGCGATTCGCCTGCACGCGCAGGGCTCGCTTGTCACCGTTCACGATCCGATGGCGGTCGAGACCGCCCGGGCGGCTCACCCCGAACTCGGCTACGCCGTCGATCCTCTGGACGCGGCCGAGGCCGCTGACGTGCTGCTGGTCATGACTGCCTGGCCGGAGTTCCGGGCGCTTCACCCGCAGAGGGTCGGTGAAGTGGTGGCCCGGCCAGTGGTGATCGACGCCCGTAACGCGCTGCATGGCGGTTGGTGGACCGAATCCGGGTGGACGGTCCACCGGCTCGGCCGGGGGTAGCCAGCTCGTCATGGGCGCTGGCCGACGATCACGGCGGCCTGCACGGTCGCCGTGAACCGGCCGGACGGCTCCAGCACGGTCAACGCCTTGCGCAACGCCTGCTCGTAGGCGTCGCGCTGCTCTCCCAGCACGGCCGGAGAAGAAAACGCGTAGGTGGCCTGCATGCCGATCACCTCATCCAGGGTGAGGGCGAGAGGCTGATCGACTCGCAGGACCCGCACGCGCGCGAACGGGGAGCGGCGGAGCACCGTCTCGTGGTCCTCGGTCAGGTAGTGGAAGGGCACGCCCACACCGGCCGCCCGGTGCTCCCCCAGAAAGCGGTCACGGAGCCGGTCAAGGATCGGCTCCCACCATGCTTTCGGGGTGCCGATGACATGGCTGACCACCAGGGCGACGAACCCGCCCGGCAGGATGATCGTGTCCAGGTCGTTGAGCGTCTGCTCGCGGTCCATGTAGTGGAAGGCGTCGGCGATGACGGCGCCTCGGACGGCGGGCAGCCCGGCCACGTCGGCGGAGTCACCGAGCGTCCATTCGACGTCATCGATGCCGCGCTCGGTGGCCAGGCGGCGGCCCGCGTCGAGCATCTCCTCGCTGGGGTCGATGGCCAGGACGGGGAGCGCGCGCTCGGCCAGGCGCAGGGCGATGACGCCCGGGCCGCAGCCCAGGTCCAGGATGGGGGCGTTGGTGTAGTGGGCGCCGGGGCGGGCCAAGTCGGTGACGTACTCGATCAGCGCCGTGGGGTGTTCGGGCCGGTATCGGACGTAGGCGTCGGCGGTAGACGCGAAGATCGCGCCGGGATCGGGGTAGCGCACGCTGGCGGGTGACGGGGGCAAAGCGACCTCCGGATCTTCAAGGCGAACGGGGCGTCCGCGCTGGTCGTGGTCTTGGGGAGGGAACCGGCCCGCCACGGGGGCAGCGGGCCGGCTCTCACCAAGGACAGCTCAGGCACCTCGCCCGGTGAAGATCAAAGGCGTTGCTTTGGGTTGTCTCATGGTTGCCTTGCGTTGCCTTCTGGCAGGCTGATCTATCAGGGGGCCCCAGAGAAAAGGACACTGGAAGACACGCTCTTGGCGGAGGAGTAGTCATGGACGCCCTCGTTGTGGACCGCCATCCGCTCGCCACGGTGCTCGCGCGGAACCACTGGACCGCCACAGGCTTCCTCCGGCGGGTCGCTGAGCGTCATCGTCCGCTGGGGTACGGCTCGATGGCCACGCGGAAGGAGAAGGTGTCGCGCTGGACGGCGCACGCGATGGTGCCCGAGATGAGTGCGCAGCTCGCGATAGCGGACCTGTTGGGCATCGATCCCGAGGAGATTTACCACCGGGGCTGGCCCCATTGGCTCCTTCTCACCTTTCGTGACGATTGCACGATTTTGGAATCTCCGTGGACTCCAGCGGGTACGGTCAGTGCGCTGGAGGACGTGGGAGGGCCAGTGGATCGACGCGGGTTCCTGATCACCGCCTCTGGCACCCTCGCCGCTGCCCTGTCCCAGTGGGCCGCAGCGCCACAGGCAACGACCGCTCCTGGGACCGGGCGGCACGTCGGCGAACATGTCGCGGACCTTTTTGATGTGCGTCTGGATGCACTCCGGCACCTTGACGATCAGGTCGGCTCGGGTCAGGCATATGATGCCGCGACCGCTGAGCTTCGCCTGATCACTCGCATCCTGAAGGAAGCTTCATACAGCGAGGCCACGGGCCGCCGGTTGTATGCGTCGGCGGCGGAAGCGTCCCGGCTGGCCGGATGGTGCGCCTACGACGCCGGCCACACTGCCGCCGCTGAGCGGCACTTCGTCGCAGCGCTTCGTGCATCAGGGAGCGCGGGTGACGAGACCACCGGCGCGAGCACGCTCGCTTTCTGGGCCAACCTGCGTTACGCCAACGGAGACCCTCGGGGGGCTCTCGATCTCATCGACGGCGGCCTACGGGCCTCACCGAAGGTCAGATCATGGCGGGTCGTGGCCATGCTTCACGCCCGGCGGGCTCGGGCCTATTCCACGGCGGGAGAGGCCACCGCCTCCTTCCGGGCCGTCGACGATGCTTTCACTGCCTACGAGCGGGCCGTACCGGCCGCAGAGGACTCACCGGCGATGTACTGGCTGACGGCGGGAGAGCTGCATCAGGTCGCAGCCAGCAGCGCCCTTGCCCTCGGAGAGCCGCGCCGCGCTCTGGATCACTTTGACGCGGCGCTCGCCCATGAGGACCCGTACGACAGCGAGAAGGAAGCACGCGGCACGGCGATCTATCTCGCGCGCCGGGCAAGTGCTCATCTCGCACTCGCCGACGTGGATGCCGCGCTGGAGGTCGCCTATCAGGTTGTCGACCACATGGGGGGCGTGACCTCCGCCCGGGGTACCAGCACGCTCGCGGACCTCCGCGCCGAACTCGACGCACACCGTCAGATCTCCGCCGTACGGGACTTCCTGGAGCTGACGATCTAGCTCAAAAGATGGGAACGCATATTTGATTTACTCTTGCGATCATCACTTGGGAGAGTGCGCCTTCCGCGAGTGATCGGGGCCGACCTGCACATAACAGCGGTCGCGAGCCACTACAGGCTCGAAGACGGTCTACGGCATCGGCTTCGGGCTCCCTGTCTTGGTCTGCTCGGTGTCCGCTTCGGCCGATTGGGCGACGGCGTGTGAGACGGGCTGGGGATGGGACCAGTCGGCCACTCGGGTGAAGTCGACCCGGGGGAGTGGGGGTTGGTGGCCTCGAAGAACCCGGCGATCTGCCCGCCGATGAGGTCGAGTGTGTCGGTGAGCGCGGCCGGGCTCACCCGGGCGAAGGCGTCCACCCATTCCTGGTTGATGCGGTGGATGAACGCTTCCAGCGTCTCGCCCGGTGCGAATGCGGGGCCTTCCCGGTGGCCGTCGCGGTCGCGGGCAAGGCGCCCGTAGAAGTCGCCCAGGACGTGGGCGGCGAGATCACGCACGGTCCAACCCGGCACCGCTTCCCTGCCCCAATCGGCGGGCACCAGGCCGCGCAACGTGGCCATCAGCGCGGCGTGTTCGGGAGTGAACAGAGAACGGGCGTCGATCGGGGGACCGAGCCAGGTGTGGCTCGGTACGTCGTTGAACTGGGAGTTCATGACACCCGCCCGGGAGCGCCGGTCAGCCGTCCGCCGACCGCCCGAACCGGCGCAACCGCTCCGCCTCCTCCACCCGGCCCTGCCTCTCCAGCAGTCGGGTCAGCAGCCCGGCGACGTCCTCGTCACCGGCGTCGAGGTGGGTGTGCAGGACCTCGACGGCCTCCTCCACCCGGCCCTGCCTCTCCAGCAGTTCGGCCAGCAGCCCGGCGGCGTCCTCGCCATCGAGGTGGGTGCGCAAGACCTCGACGGCCTCCTCCACCCGGCCCTGCCTCTCCAGCAGCCCGGCCAACCTCCAGGCCAGCCACCCGTCGGCATCGTCGCCACCGGCGTCGAGGTGGGTGCGCAGGACCTCGACGGCCTCCTCCACCCGGCCCTGCCTCTCCAGCAGTTCGGCCAGCCGCCCGGACAGCCGCCAGGCGACGTCCTCGCCCCTGGCATCGATGCGGGTGCGCAGGACCTCGACGGCCTCCTCCACCCGGCCCTGCCTCTCCAGCAGTTCGGCCAGCCGCCCGGACAGCCGCCAGGCGTCATCCTCGTCACCGGCGTCGATGCGGGTGCGCAGGACCTCGACGGCCTCCTCCACCCGGCCCTGCCTCTCCAGCAGCCCGGCCAGCTGCCCGGACAGCCGCCAGGCGGAGCCCTCGTCACCGGCGTCGATGCGGGCGCGCAAGACCTCGACGGCCTCCTCCACCCGGCCCTGCCTCCCCAGCAGTTCGACCAGCCGCCAGGCGTCATCCTCGTCACCGGCGTCGATGCGGATGCGCAGGACCTCGACGGCCTCCTCCACCCGGCCCTGCCTCTCCAGCAGCCCGGCCAACCTCCAGGCCAGCCACCCGTCGGCATCGTCGCCCTCGGCGTCGATGTGGGTGCGCAGGACCTCGATGGCTTCCTCTGCCCGGCCCTGCCTCTCCAGCAGTTCGGCCAGCTGCCCGGACAGCCGCCAGGCGACGTCCTCGCCCCTGGCATCGATGTGGGCGCGCAGGACCTCGACGGCCTCCTCCACCCGGCCCTGCCTCCCCAGCAGCCCGGCCAACCTCCAGGCCAGCCACCCGTCGGCATCGTCGCCCTCGGCGTCGATGTGGGCGCGCAGGACCTCGACGGCCTCCTCCACCCGGCCCTGCTCTTCCAGCAGCTCGGCCAGCAGCCCGGCGGCGTCCTCGCCCCCGGCGTCGATGGCGTGCCGGTAGAGAGGTTCAGCGTAGCGATACAGCAGCCGATCCCGCGCAGCTCGGCCGACACGGGTCTGGTCGCCAGGGTCGGTGAGGTTGTCGCACAGGGCCTGCCAGGTTGTGGCGGTCACCTTGAGGTTGCGGCGCTGCTGTCCGGCGTGTTGTTGCAGGTAGTCGGCGACCAGGTAGCCGGCCAGGCGGCCCATGGTGCCCGGGGCGGCGATAGGGGCCAGGGCGGCGGCCGCGCCGTTGAGCTTCTTGGTGGCATAGGCCAGCGCGGTCTCGAACCAGTTGCCCGACGCGTCCGCGCGCTGGCGGGCATCGCAGTAGCCGGGCGCGGCATCCCGCAGCAGATCAGCAGTGAGCGGGGATTCCACACCGAGGCGGGTGGCGTCGATCGCCGCATTCAGCACCGCTGCGGCGTACGGGTCGGCGCCGCGCCACCGGTCGACCAATTGCGGGGCGGCAGCGATCACCTGGGTCAGCCCGTAGTCGGCCGATTCCAGCGCCAGCGCGATCCGCCGATCTCCGGCCTGCGCAACGGTCTGGGCGCGTTCCCGCTCAGCAGGGCTGAAGGAGGAGCCGAGCCGTATGACGTCGGCCAGGTCCAGCAACTCCCGCTCCACCGCATACGGATCACTTTCCCCAGTCTCCCTGGGGAGGGCGACGTAAGCGTCGTGCCGCTTGGGCCAGATCGTGGCAATCAGGATGCAGCCGGAGTTCAGCAGAGTGCGGACGGTGGCGGCGGCCAGCCCGGCCGGGCCACCCAGGTAGCGCTGCAGCTCATCCAGCCACACCACCAGCCGGGCCGGCGCCACCGCAGCCGCCTGGCGGACCTGCTCCGCCTCGCCCGGGTGCAGCAGCCACCACTGCGGCACCAGCTGACGGATCGCCTCGTACGCGCACCGAGTCTTACCTACCGAGGAGCCACCGACCAGCACCACCAGCCCGCCCCGCTCGGCAGCTCGGCCGACCAGCGCGCGCACCCCGCTCGGATCGGAGTCGGTGTCCCGCGGCACGTAGATGGGCAGGTCGCCGATGGCGCCGGGTGCGTCGATCGGCGCGTGCACCCCGAGCCGGCGCGGATCAGCCGCCGCGACCCGCACCAACCCGGACAGCCCCGGCGGCACATCGGTGAGCGCGCGTTCCCGCGCCGCCCGCCACGCGGACCACTCCTCGCGCCGCACTCCACAGGCGCGCAGGAACAGCTCCAGCGTCTCCACCGTGCACCGGCTGGTCTTGAGCAGATCGCTGACCGTGCTGGACGGCAACCGGTCCGGCCGCACCGCCTTGCCCAAGTCGGCGTATGACCGGCCGGCGCGCAGCGCATCCAACGCCGCGGCAAGCTCCGGCAGGGTGTGCACGCTGGCCGGGTCCACGCCCCTGGGCGCAGGCTCTCCCGCAGACGGCTGCGGCCGCGGGGATTGCGATGAGGGAGGCGGGGGGTGCGCGGGCATGACAGTCCATTTCCATTCGGGTTCAGGCCGTAGCGAAGGGTCCGGCCGGGGCGGCGGACAACACCGAACACCCCTACGCCCGCCACCGGCCGAACCGCCGGCCGCTGCTGATCAGACTGCCTCACCTGCGCCCACCGATGTAGGGATTCGTCCGGGCTGGTCCGCATCCGCTGCCGGACCCCGCATGCCCGGGCTGCCATGGGACTCCCCAACCGGGGCGATCTCGCCCCCTCCAGCGACAGGAGTCCGAACATGCAGCCGTCCGAGTTGATCCCCCTGATCGTCAGCGCACTGAACCTGGCCACCGCCCTGGTCGGCTGGGCCGCCAGCCGACAGCGTCGCCGCCCCCAGAGCCTCACGGACTCCGACCTCCGGCCTCGCACCCCCACCGAGGCCGAGGACCCGCCCACCGGCAGCTGACGTCCTTACCCAGCGAGAGAGCCCGTGAACACGCCGCCGAGCAGGACACCACCTCGACGCCCTGATCAGGCTTACAGCCCAGTAGGCGGAAGGTTGGACCGCTTGAACTGCTGCACGTTGATCACGCGCCACACTCCGACCCACTGCTCTAGGTCGGCCACGCAGGCCGTCACGATCGTGCGGACGACGCGCAGCGCTGGCATGCGGGACAGCTTGGGGTTGAGCGCGTCGTGCAAGGTCGTGTATGGAATCCCATAGTTCTTCGACTGATTCAGCGCATCCAACTGGCTGATTTCTTGAAGGCTCACGCCGGCCCACGCCTGTAGGAGGCACAGCTGGTAGCGGTACTGCTGCGGGTTGGTGGCCAGCCGGGTTCGGGGGAGCAGGGCCTTTCGGAGACTTCGGCTCAAGGACAGCGGCTTGGCGGGCTTCGGTCCGGCTCTTGCTCGATGCCGGGCTCTCCGCGCGCTGGCGTCTTGAGGCGTCGCGAGTCTGGCTTGCGGCGGCATCGGCCAGCTTCCACAGCGTGGGCCAGGGCTCCTGCTCCGGCACCCCGCCGCAGGCGGTGATGAAGTCGCTCGTCACCTCCCATGTTGGCCTGTCGTTAACGAAGCTGCCAGGAAGTACATCGGATGGTCGTTAGCCCTGGTCAGCGGCAACCCGTCGCGGGTAGATGCCGGAGATCGCTAGCGGGTGCGCCGACGGGCGGCCGGATCGTGCTCGGCGGTGATGCGGGCGGAGGTCTCCTCGCCCAGGCGCACATACCGTCCGAGGCTGGACAGGTGCTGGTGGCGGGACTTGGCCTGGAGTTCGGGCGCGGTCCGCCCGGCCTGGGCCAGATGCTGCAGGGCGCTGTGGCGCAGCTGGTGCAGGGTCCATCCGTCGCCGTGCGGGTCGAGCTCGGCGGAGGCGGTCTTGAACAGGTACTCGGCGCGCGGGTAGGACAGGCGGCCTCGTCCGGTGACGGGGCAGATGTCGGCGGCCGCGGGCGCACGCCGTCCGGAGGCGGGAGCGCGCCGGTCGGCCAGGAAGACCGGCCCGGCCTGGCGTCCCTTCAGCAGACGGGGTAGCAGGCGGGCGGTGGCGGTGGCCCAGTGCACGTATTCGAGGGCGCCGCCTTTGGAAGTGACGCGGGCGCGCCGGAACTCAGGGTCGAGGTCTTCGACGTCGAGGGAGAGGATTTCCTCGGCCCGGGCCGCAGTTTCATACAGCAGCCGCCAGAGGACTCGTTCCCGGAGCGGGTGGCGGTCGTCGGTGAACAGCTTCTCCAGGCGGGCCTGCGGGATGGCGCGGTCGCCGCGGCGGGCGGGGGTGCGGCGCTCCAGCCGGCGGGCGGGGTTGGTCGCCAGCAGGTCCTGGCGCTGGGCCCAGGTGGTGAAGGAGACCAGCGCGGACAGCGGGGTTGAGGAACTTGCGGACAGCCGTTGGCGCCGAGAATGATCTTGGTGGGGTCTGGCGTGGTGCGTGCTGGTCAGTTGCCGGGTGGCTGCTCGGCGGTTTTGATGCGGGTGGCGTAAACCCGGTGGGCCTTGCGCTCGGCTGGTGCGGCGGTGTCGGCGGCCAGGGCGGTGCTCTGCTGGAGTGCGGCGCGGTGCAGGGTGAGCGGGGCGGTGAGGCGGATGGTGTGGCCTTGGCCGCGGCGGATGGTTCGTCCGGTGGCCAGGGCCTGGCGGACGGTGTCGTCGCCGGCGGCAGCGAGGTGGTCGGCGAGCAGGCCGGGGAGGTCGAGCGTCACCGGTGTCTGCGCCTGGGGGTCGGGCTGCTCGACGGGTACGGGGAGGGCGCCCGGCTGTTCGGGGAGCTCGCGGGCGCCAGCGGCGTCGAGGATACGGCGGATGGTCTTGGCGGCGACCTGGTGCTGGCGGGCGAGGGCCTTGATGGCGGCGCCTTCCCGGTAGGCGGTGACGACGTCAGCGGCCTTGCCCGGGGCGAGGGCGGCGGGGCGGCCGAGAGTCTTGCCGGAGGCTTCGGCGGCGGCGACGCCCTGGCGGGTGTTCTCGCTGATCATGTCACGTTGGAATTCGAGTACGGCGGCCAGGACGGAGACCATCATCTTGGTGCCGGGGTCGTCGGCGGCCAGGTCGATCCCCGACAGCAGCCCGGACTCGACCCGCAGGTGCAGGCCGCGGCGGATGAGGACGGGCCGCAGGGCGAGGATGTCGGCGACGGAGCGGAAGAGGCGGGCGGCGTCGGCGATGCGGATGGTGTCGCCGACGGCGGCCTCGTGCAGCAGCTTGGTGAACCCGGCGCGGTCAAGGGGGAGCTGGCGGCTGGAGGTTGCGGGGTCGTCGTAGACGGGTGCGCCGGAGGCGAGCAGGGCGGACAGTGCGTGCCGCTGGCGGGCGTCGGTCTGTTTGTCGGTGGAGTGCCGCAGGTAGAGGCGGTCCATCGTGTCCCCACTGTCCGGTCGGCTGGACTGCCTCTGACGGGCGCCCGCAGCGATTTTAGGGGGCGAAAAGGAGGGGCGGAAGTATGGATCGGATCCGATTGGATCGGTGGGCCGTCGCCGCAGGTCGGGGGCGGGTCTTGATTGGATCCGGCTGTGGGGGCGGAGTCGAACGATTATGCCCCCTCGGCAAGAACTATCCTGGGTACTTTCTGGGCATGGGACTGGGCTTTTTCTGGCGCGGTGTGGGAGGCAGGGGACACGACCCCTTCCGAGATCTCCCTCCGTGATCAGGAGGAGAGCCCGCTGCTGGAGCTCGCCGAGGAGATGCGGGCGATCGTGCGGTACGGGCTGCCGGTCCGTGCCGACCGGGCGGGACCGCACCTGCTGGCGCTGCCAGCCGTCCGTACGAGAGCCCTGGACCCCGGTGATCGCGGGAGTCTGGCCCGCGCGCTGGAGGCGGCGCTGCGCGAGGAACTGGGGTGTCGGTAACGAAGCTGTCATGAAGTACATGCTTTGACGATCACCCAGGTCGGCGGGGGAGTAAGTCGGTCCGTTCGGCGCCGTAGTAGTCCCAGCTGAGGCGAGTTTTCATCGGGTCGGTGCCAGTCGCTCGGATGTGTGCGGTCAGCATCGTCTTCAGCGTTTCGGGGAGCTGTTTTCCGTGCTCAGTGGTCCATTCGAGGCTGCCGAACAGCTGGGCTGCGCCGTCAAGGTGAGCCGGGCTTGGAGGCTGGCCGGTGAGCGCGGCGAAGGTCGCGTCGGAGGGCTCCGATCACATCGACCTCTCCGCCCAGCAAGACCACGAAGGCAAAGATCTCCTCGACCTGCGCTGGTGGACGATCCCCGCCCTGCGCACGACCCACGACCTCATCCTCCCCCAGGCCTGGCAGACCTGCTGAGCCGACTTCTGGCCGGAGACCACCCGCAGAACCCCATCCGCACGCGGTGGTCGTGACGTGACCGTCCGTCAAACGCGGGCGCGATCCACGGGTCACGTGCTGTGACCGCGAGCGGGGTCGCCTGGTGTCGGTCAGCCGTTGGTGGGGCCGAGGTCGTGGATCGTCTGGGCGAGGGCTCGGATCAGGTCGGTTTCGGCCTCGGTGTGCCAGACCAGGGCGTAGGTCAGGTGTGGCATGTCCGGCATGGGGAGCCACCGCAGGTGCGGCATTGCCCAGTATCGGGTGACGTGGGCGGGGAAGTTGTGGGCGATCTCGCCGGTGCTGACCAGGTGGATCAGCTCGTCGGCGTTGGCGATGGGTTCGATCCGTTCGATTGTCTGACCGCACGGGGTGTGGAAGGGCAGGTAGCTGTCCTCCCAGTAGTCCGGCATGTGGGGGGCGGTGGCGTGCGGGAGGTCGCCGAGCGCTTCCAAGGGTACTGAGGGCCGGTCGGCCAGTTCGTGCTCGGCGGAGACGGCGAGTACCCGTGGGTCGGTGAACAGGACCGGGCCCACGGTCAGATCGGGTTCTTCCACGGGGAGCCAGGCGATCAGTACGTCCAGGTCGCCGGAGCGGAGCCTGGCGAACGGGTCGATGAAGGGAGCGCGGCGCAGCTGCAGTTCCCAGTGCGGGTGCCGGTCGCGGAAGGCCCGCCAGTAGGGATGCAGGTCGTGGGTGTTGAAGGGCAGCATGCCCACCCGTAGCCGCGCGTTGATGCCGCGGGATGCCATCCGGGCACGTTCGAGGCTTTCGCGCAGGCCCGCGTAGACCGGGAGCAGGTCGTCACGCAACTGCTGTCCGACCGGGGTCAGGCGGACCTGGCGGCGGTTGGAGCGGTCGAACAACGGGGTTCCGATACGGCGTTCCTGCTGGCTGATCGCCTGGCTGACCCGCGCCTGGGACACGTAGAGCCGGGCGGCCGTCCGGCCGAAGTGCAGCTCCTCGGCCAGGGTCAGAAAGATCTCGATGTCCCTAAGTTCCACTTTGTTCCTATCTGAGCTATAAGCCCCAAGTTATC
>NZ_BBYJ01000046.1 GCF_001528665.1 Microtetraspora malaysiensis | reverse complement strand
GTGCCTGGTCGGGTGCCTTCGTCGATCTGGGATTGACGGATCCATTTGCGCAGCGTCTCGGCGGTGCCGATGCCGAGTTTGGCGGCGACGGCGTTGATCGCGGCCCACTCGGTCGGGTAGTCCGGGCGGACCTCGGCGACCATACGCACCGCGCGCTTACGCAGTTCTGCGGGATAGGGGGACTTGGCTGCCATGACTCGATCCTCTCAAGGGAACGAGCCTCCACCGAAGCCGGCGCGCTTCAGCCTGATCCGATAGGCCGTCTTGCGTGACGCGAGTCCAGTTAACAGACGAAGAGTGGGAGTTCATCGAGCCGTACCTGCCAATCGGCGGGTTCGGCCCGTACCCCGAGCGGCTGCGACAGCAGTTCGAGGGCGTGATCTGGCGGTTCAAGACGGGCGCGCAGTGGCGGGAGATGCCGAAGGAGTTCGGCGCCTGGCCGACCGTCCACAACCGCTTCCGGCAGTGGAGGGACGCCGGCGTCTTCGAAGCCTTGTTGGAGGGCCTGATCGCGGAAGCCGCGAAACGCGGTGAGGTGGACGTGTCCCTCGTCAGCGTGGACTCCACCACCGCCCGGGCCCACCACGACGCTGCCGGGATGCACCTCGGCCAGGACGTTGTCACCGCCCTGGAGAAGGCCGCCGAACAGGAGGAGAAGGCCAGGGAAAAGGGGGCGGCCCGGAAGGACAAGAAGAGCAGAATGACGGAAACGGCCCCGAACGGGAAGAACGGCGACGTATCCGGCGCCGGCACAAACTCCGACTGAAAGCTGCCCTGCTCGGACGATCGAGGGGCGGGCAGACCAGCAAGATCCACCTTGCCACCGACCGCATGTGCCGCCCGCTGGCGTTCGTCCTGACCGCGGGGCAGGCCGCGGACAGTCCCCAGTTCATCCCCGTGCTCAAGAAGATACGAGTTCGGGGGCCCGTCGGTCGCCCCCGCACCCGGCCCGACGCGGTTGCCGGGGACAAGGCCTACTCCTCCCGTGGCAACCGCGCCTACCTGCGCAAGCGCCGCATCGAGGCTGTCATCCCGGAAAAGAAGGACCAGGCTGCCAACCGGAAGAAGAAGGGCAGCAAGGGCGGTCGGCCCGTCAGCCACGACGCCGACCTCTACAAGGAGCGGAACAACGTCGAGCGCCTGATCAACAAGCTGAAGGCCTGGCGAGGCATCGCCACCCGCTACGACAAGACCCCTGAGAGCTACCTCGCCGGTCTCCACCTTCGCGCCGCGATGATCTGGATCAAAGACCTCACCAGGACCATCACTTGATCACAACTGAATACGCGCCCTAGTCCGGCTGCTCCTCCGGCATTTACTGTCTAGAGACCGCCCCGATCACCCGCAAGCGAAAGTCTTACGGCAGAACCTGAAACGTTCTTCCGAACGCACGCGCGCCCGATACAAAGGTCGAGACCGCAACGCCCCGTGCCCATGCGGTTCGGGTAAGAAGGTCCAACGCTGTCACGGCGTCAATTCGGCCTCCGGACGGGTCAACATCTCGCGGGACCGCCTGTGGGAAATGTCGGATAAGCCCCACAATGGTCGGGTGCACAGGCTGATCATCCTGCTCGCGGTCGTGCTCGCCGCCCTGGGAACAGTGGCCATGCTCGGTGCGGAGTTCGCGGGGCCGAAGATCCCGCTGCTGTTCATGGGATACGCGGCCGGGGCCGCCGCGGTGACGGCCGGCCTGTGGGCGAGGACACGATGGCCGGACAGCCCGGTGGGATCGTTGCTGGCGTGGAGCGGGGTGATGTGGCTGGCCTCGGGGGCCGGTTACGCGAACGTACCCGCGGCCATGGCACTGGGAGCAGCGGCGCCGGCCCTCCAGCACGGACTGCTCGGGCACGCGATGGTCGTGCTGCCGCATGGCCGCGCCGGCACGCCGATCCGCCGGGGGGTGGTGGCGCTCGGATACGCGGTGCCGCTTCTGTCCGGCGCGATGTCGATGGCGTACGGGGAGCCGTCCGGCGGGGAGTGCCTCTGCCTCGCTCAGGCGTTCGGCCTGGTCACAGGGGGCAGACCGCTGGCCCTGGTCGGGATGACGATGGCCGGCGGATACGCGGTCGCGCTGTCGGCGGCGGTGTACCTGCGGTGGGTACGGCTGCCACGGCCGGAACGCGACACCGCCGTCATGTTCTCCGGGCTGACGCTCATGCTGCTGGTGCTGGTGTACGAGACGGGCAACCTGGCGCGGGCCGGCGGGCTCGCGGTCCACTTCACCGGCGGGTTGCCGGACAGCCTGGTCGTGCTGGGTTTCATCGTCTGGCCGCTGGCCTACCGTGTCGCGCTCGGCCGCAGGGAGGCGGCGCGCCGGATGGCCGAACTTCTCGACGCGGGTGACGAGGCCAGGCGCCGGATCGAGCGTGACCTCCATGACGGCGCCCAGCAGCGGCTGGTCAACGTGCGGCTGTTGCTGGGGCTGGCGCGCGACGAGCCGGCCCGCCTCGGTCAGGCGGTCGCCGAGCTGGGCCGGGCCTTGGAGGAGCTGCGGGAGCTGGCCCGCGGCACGTTCCCGGCGGTGCTGGCCGAGGCGGGTCTGGGTCCCGCGCTCGGCTCCCTGGCCGAGCGGGCCGCCCTGCCCGTTCAGGTACGGGCGGCTCTGCCCGTACGGCCGGCGCCGCTGGTCGAGCGCACCGCGTACTTCGTGGCCGCTGAAGCGCTGGCCAACGCGAGCAGGCACGCCCGCCCGGCGACCGTGAAGATCGCCGCCGTGCTGGGGAAGGGCCTGTTGACCGTGGAGGTGACCGATGACGGATGTGGGGGTGCCGTGTTCGGGGGAGGTCTGCGCGGCCTGGCCGACAGGGTGGTAGCGTGCGGGGGCACACTGTCCGTGCACAGCCCGCCTGGGGCCGGGACCACCGTACGGGCCGTGTTACCCGCGCAGGTATCGGAGTACGGCCAGAACCCGCCGGTTGTCGGCGGTCGCGTCCGCTAGGCCGAGCTTGCCGAAGACGCCGCGTACGTACCCTTCGACCGTCTTCTGCGTGAGCCCGAGCAGGGCCGCGATGCCCTGGTTCGATCTGCCCTCCGCGACGAGGGCGAGCACTTCCCGCTCGCGCGGGCTGAGCCGGTCGAGCGGGCCGGGTTCACGGGGCCGGGACACCAACTGCGCGACCACGGCAGGGTCGAGCACGGTCTGCCCGGCCGCCACGCGGCGCAGCGCGTCGGCCAGCTCGTCCGGTGCCCCGACCTGATCCTTCAGCAGGTAGCCCGTCCGGTACGGGGTGGCGCCGAAGAGCTCTCCCGCGTAGTGGGTTTCCACATGGTTGGACAGGAGCAGCACCGCGACGGACGGATGCTCCCGGCGCAGCCGGACGGCCAGCTCCAGCCCTTCGACCGTGTAGGTGGGCGGCATGCGGATGTCCACGACCGCCACCTCGGGCGGGCGGGCCCGGACCAGCCGCGCCAGCGTCTGCCCGTCGCCCGCCAGACCGGTGACGGTGAACCCCGCGCGTTCCAGAAGAGCGGCCATGCCCTCGCGGAACAACGCGGAGTCGTCCGCGATCATCACCTGCACGATCACACGGTAACCGCGACCGGCTTCCGGCGCGGCGTCCGGATGCGTCCCGCCTTCGCGGCCAGGGTGAGGAGGACGGTCCCCACGGCCGCGCTGACCAGGATGAGGACGAGCCCGGACTCCAGGTCGCCGGGGCCGCTGCCGGTCCACAACTGCGGGCCGTCGACATGCCCGCGCAGCAACGGGGTCTCGCTGATCGCGCCGGCACCGGTCGATCCCGCCCCGAACACCGAGCTCTCGAACAGGTTCCAGCCGGTGTGGATGCCGATGGGCAGCCACAGCGAGCCGGTCAGCAGGAAACCGCCGCCGAGGACGAGCCCGCCCGCCACGGCGATGCCGATCAGCGTCATGGCGGTGGCGTTGGCGTTGGGCGCGTGGAGGAGCCCGAAGACCACCGCGCTGAGCGCGAGCGCCCACCAGGAGCCCAGAGCCTTCTCCGGCAGCCGCAGCAGCACGCCGCGAAAGGCCCATTCCTCCCAGAAGGCGACGCACAGGGCGAGCACCGTCATGGTGGCGAGCGATCCGACGTTCACCGTGACCGCCGAGACGGTGTACCAGCCCGCCAGGGCCATGATCCCGAACACCGACGCCTGAACCGCCGCACCGATCGCCAGACCGCTCAGAAGGTGGGGGATCGCGTTCTTGGCCGGGAAGCCGATGCCCGCGAGCGACGTACCCTCCATCCGCCGGGCCAGCGGGATGCTGACCAGCGCCGCCACCACCCCCGCCAGGCCCAGCAGCAACCCCAAGGCCGGAGAAAGACCATCGGGCCCGATCTGCAGGGCCGCGGCCAGGACGGCCTGGAGGGCGAAGAAGACGGCCAGCACCACGATCAGCAGGGTGAACGCCTGAGACAGCGGATGGCCGAGGAATTTGCGCATGAGGGAACTCCGATTCGCAGGGTGCGGCTCGATACTCGGGCGTTCACCTCCAGCTGTTCAAGATCCGTATTCTCCTCAAGGGATAACCCTGGAATGCCCGGCGATGCGGTCGGCGTTGGCCCGCTGCTCGGCCATCTGCGGCACCGCCACCATCGGCAGCCCGTCGCCCGGCGGTTCCCACTCGCCCTGGTAGGCGCGTCCGGTCAGGCCCGGCCCGACGAAGGCGAAGCCGTCGCCGAACGTCTGCCCCGCGTACTGGAACGCCCTGGGCAGCATCACCAGCCGTATCGCGGCCCGGTCGCCCCGCATGAACGCCTGCAGGTCGCCGAGCCCTTCTGCGCGCAGGAGGCGGTTGAGGCGCAGGACCACGCGCAGGAAGCGGAAGCTGACGGGGTTGAAGGTGGTGTACTCGCGGTTCATCGACCGGTGTTCGTTGCTGACCAGGTTCGGCCAGGTCTCGATGGAGGGCACCCGCCAGCGGGCCGCCAGCATCCGGCCCCACCAGCACAGCGGGCCGTCGTGGACGACCAGGTCAGGGCGCCGGCCGTGGTCGAGCTGGCTGGGGCAATGCGGCCAGGGTCTGGTCTCGTCCAGCAGGAGGCCCATGGCCCGGATGAGCTCCTTGCCGTGCATCTGCGGCACGTCGTCCAGAGAGAGCGAGTCCCAGGCGTAGGTCCAGGGGACGATCTCGGCGCCGGTCTCGGCCACCCGCGGCGCGTTCACCTCGGTGGTGGCGTACGTGACGTGGTGCCCGCGCGTCACCAGTTCGGTGGCCAGGCCGAGCGTGGGGTTGATGTGTGCGTGAGCGGGTGACCGAGCTGATCGAACAGGGGCTGCGTGACGGTGAGCTCCGACCCGAACTGGATCCGGTCCGCGAGGCCGTCACGCTGTTCGCCATGATCGACGGCCTCGGTGGCGAACTGCTGCTCGGCGTTCGCGATCCCGCCGACGCGCTCGCCACCATCCGCTACCACCTGGACCGGCTCGTCTGCCGCGTCAACGACGACACCATCATGATCGCCGCCTGTCGCTATCGCTGTGAGATCAGGCGCAGGCCGACGACGCACCCGGCGACGGCGCCGATCGCCGTTCCACATGCCATGCTGACGGCTGCTCGACAGGTGACGAGGAATCGCAGAGTCGCGGCGGAGCCGCCGCTGATCCGTAGCAATATGCGTTCCGAACCGGCTGAGCGGGTTGCGAACAGTGCGCCGGCGAGAGCGATGAGAATCGCTGTCGCGACGACGTACCACCATCCAGTTGGAGCCTGATATCCCTGCTCAAGGTCGGTGAGGGCGGTTTCACCCAAGCGGCGGTCGAGTCGCTCCCGCTCGGTCGCGGAAACGCGGTAGTGCGAAGGGTCAATGATGAACTCTTGAGGCTCCAGTCGGAAACCAGTAACTGCTCAGGTTCTTCGTGATCAGGTGGCCTGAATCAGGCTCGGACGCCAGGGATTTCCGTTGAACAGGCCGCAGAGAGCGGCCCAGGCGGTCACACCGTTCTTGCGCGCGGAGGAGATGTAGCCACGGATCCGTGCGAACTGCTTGAGCCCAGTCATGGTGCGCATGGCGCCGGAGACCTTGACCTTGGTCTTGGCCATGCGGAGATCACCCTCCGCCCGGTTGTTCGTGAAGGGCACCGCAAGATCGCGGGTGAACCGCAAGATGTCGTCTTCCCGGTCTCGCAGACGTTCCAGCAGGTTGCGGGTCTTGGTCTGCTCCCGCCGATAATGGTCGCGGGGATGATCGGCCAACCCGGCCCGCACTGCTTGTCGGAACAAGCGGGTCTGTTCGGCGAGAACCTCGGCCGCGATCACCCCTCCGCCCTTCTCACGGGCGGTATGCGCGGCCTGATTCAACACATAAAGAGCGCGTTTGGCCTGCTCGGGCCAATACTGACCGGGATGCCGCTCAGCGGCGGCGACCAACTCCCGGCAGATGTGCGCCCCGCAGAGCTGGTGGACGAAGGCGGAGGCGATCGACGGGCCCTGCTCGTCGGCAGGGCCAGCGAATTTGGCCGAGTCGTACATCGACAGGCTGTCATGCACGACAACCCCGGCGAACACCGGCAGCACGCCATGCTCGCGCACCGCTTTCAACCCGCGGCTGACGTGCGCGTGGTAGGAGGTCAGGGCTGTGGTGGCGGCCACATGCAGCCAGCCCTTACCGCCCGAAACCCCACGGCCGGACAGTTTCATCGACGTCTCGTCGGCGTGCACCACATGCGACAGGGTGATCAGGGTCTTGATGGTCCGGTCGATCTCGGCGAGTTCGTCGTGTGCCTCGGCCAGCACGTTCACGATCCAGCCTTCCGACACCGTGGCGCCGGTCAGGTCACTGATCAGCTCGGCCGTGCGGGCGATCGGCAGCAGCTGGAAGACCACCAGGTAGACCGCCAGCGCCCGCAGCGCCGGACCATAGGAAACCGGAGCGTCCACCCCCGCCGGGCTGGGCGCGGTCGTCACGCACCCACACCGGCAGCGGCGCTTGTGCATCCGATGTTCGGTGACCGTGACCGTCGGCTCGGGAAGCTCGTGCACCTGACGGCAGACTACCCCGGCCTCGGCGGCATCGGCCAGATCTGCGCCACAGCCCCGGCAGGACGCCGGATACCAGTCATGTTCAACATCGGGAACCTTGAACGCCAGCGCCGCCCCGCCCTCACCGGCGGCCTTGCCCGGCTTGCGGCCGGTCTTCTGCCGCAGTGATGTGGGCCGCGATCGGGTCATCTGGTCCGATGACGGTGGCAACGAGGAGTTCGTCGAGTTCATCTTCAGCCCAGCCCCACCACGCTACGACTACTTGTGGAAGTAGCCGCCCGCTCACCGCCTCGTTGAACCTGAGCCTCCGGCGGGGGCCTCGGCTCCGGGATGATCGCCCGCCCGGTGAGCCATGTCCGTAGCTGGCTGAGGTGGAAGCCTGATCATCCCGCCCGCCACGACCCAGGCAGGCCCAGCAGACCAGCTCCTACGGCTCAAGGCCGTCTGTGCCCCTTGGCGTCCCATGACGGAGGAACGGGGACCAGCTGACGGACACGCGAAGACGGGCTTGCCCCTCCGTCGCCGGCCCGCTGCCGCTCCGCGGTGGGTCAAGGCAAACGGGATGATCAGGAAGGTAAGGTGCGCGCGTCCGCGCCAAGGTTTCAGGCTTGATCGCGTGCCACACCCGCGCCATATCCCACGGGGAACGGGGGAAATCCCGGGTACTCACGGATCAAGAAACGAAGAAGCCCCCGACCGGCATCTCTGCTGGTCAGAGGCTCTTTGTCCTGCTGGTGGCAGGTCCAGGGTTCGAACCTGGGTAGGCTGAACCGACGCTTTTACAGATCCCCGATTGGGCCCAAGCTGTGGCTCAAGAGCTCTAAGTCGCTAATGAAGCACACGGCTTCACCGCCAGTCGAGCGCCCGATCCAGGTCGGGTACGCCCCATCCCCCATCCCGCAGTCGAACAAGATGACGTTCAGCCCGGACTCGGCATCAGTGACCTCGGCCCAGCCATCCCGCATCACGTCTTTGCGGATCCCCTCCCACTCGGCACGAGTGTCGTCCTGGAACCGGCGCAGCAGAGGCAGAGCCGTCACGTCAAGGAAGCATCCCTGCCCGCTGTCGACGCCGAATCCGAAGAACTCCTCTTCGCCGAGTTTCGATGGGTCCTGACCAGGACACAGCGCCATCTCCCAGGACACCGCCGGTTCATCCCTGATCACGACCTTGGCGGCGGCGCCCCGCACCCATTCGTCGAAGTCCACCAATGAAAGCACCACCCGGTACCGTCCGGGCGGGATCTCCTCAGTGAACGCCTCCGCATCACGTCCGGAGTCCTGAACCGACCAGTCGTTGTCCCGTACGACCAGTCGGCCGCTGGCCAGGTTCACCGCGCCCACGTCCACCACGAAGATGCCGACCGGGTCCCGGTTTGGCCAGCCATACCTCATCCCTGGCCGGAACATCGACTCGAAGTCGGGCGGGGGCAGGGCCATGGAAGACCTTTCGGTAGAGCGGCATAGATCCCCACGTCTTGTGAGGCGTGATGATCAAATGGCAAGGCGGGCCGATGAGGAATCGCAGCCGGGGTGGCCGGCCCTTATCCCGACGTCGACGCCGTGGACGTGCACCTCGCGGTCTCCCCAGCCCTGCTCGCATGGCATCCCAATCGACGGGTGTGAGCACCTCAGCAAGACCATTCGCGCTGACAGGGATCCCGTCAGCCTCGTCGCCAGGTGGGACGAGGTGAACACGCATCCGCACATCATGCCCTGGTTGCCGGGCCATTAGCGGGCCATTAAGCAAGGTGACGAGGGGTCAACCACGGTCACTCACGACCGACCCGAAGTCCAGCTCAGCGGCCGTACGAGCCGTGGCCGGGCCCCCCGCCCCCTAACGGCCGGGCCTCATTGCGGCTTCGCCCAGCCTGTTCGGGCGACGTGGTGGGAGTAGTCTCACCCGGCCTCCGTGGTCGGGTCTCATCGCGGAACCTCTATCTGGATCAGTAGGTCGAGGACCTCATGAGTCTCACCCGACCTGCGCGGCTGGTCCTCATTGTGGCACTCCGTCAATCAGGTCGCGGTCGATGATGCCGCGGAGTCTCTCACCCGGCCTTGCGCCGGGCCTCATTACGGGGGCGTCGCCGCGTATGGCTACATGCGTGGGATCTGGTCTCACCCGGCCCCAGCGGCTGGACCTCATTGCAGCACGCCATCAACCAGATCGCGGTCGATGATGCCGCGGAGCGTCTCACCCGACCCCAGTGGTCGCGCCTCATTGCGGCGCCTGGATATGCCCCGCTGCAATCGCGAGCGTGCCGCCTCCCCTGCCCCCAGCGGCCGGGCCTCATTGCGCATTGTGGTCTCGGGCCAGCTCGGCGGGTGTCGGGAAATCTTCTAATTCCGGCACTCCGAGAAGGTGCCACTGCGCGATCAAGCCCACTTTGGGGCTGGGGACACGTTTGAGAGCGGAGGGCCACTTATGGTGGGCACGCAAGGTCCGCATTGGAGGAGCACTCTGATGAACGGGCTTGGCCGTACTGGATGGGTGCCTGGATGAACCCTCCAGGCCGGTGGCGCGTCCCTCAGGTATGAAGAGATCGCGTTTGACCGTCATCGCGGTGCTCGCGTCGTTGTGCGCCTGCGGCCAGTCTGGTGCTGGTCCGGTATCCACTGTGGCCGGGACCGAGACGATCGTGTTGCCGCGGGCCGATCAGCCCAAAGCGCATCGGCCCACCCTGGAGCGGCTCATGCCAGAGGCGGCGTCGTCGGGCCGCCCCCTAAAGGAGGTCGTCAAGCGGTACGCGACCCGGGTGGCTGCTACCTCATCGCCCAAGCCGACGGACTTCGAGGGTTACGACCCTGCGGTGACCGACCCGGACGTGGCGATCGACGGCATTCCCTACGCTGAGCTGGTCGACCTCGGGGCCATCGCCAAATCGGAGGGCATCTCCTACGAGGAGGCCATCGACCGCTTCGGCTCACAGTCGTCCAACAGCCGGGTGATCGACAAACTTAACGTGGAGTTCCCCGACGAGATCTCCGGCGTCAGATACGTCGAGGACCAGCGGGGGCTGCGCGTCGGCTTCAAGGGTCCCATCCCGACTCGCGCGATCGAGCTGGCCAGGACCCTCCCCATGGAGGTCACCCTGATCGGCGGCAAGGGATTCTCGGCCGCGGAGCTCCGGCAGGCCCAGGACACGGTCGTCTCCTGGCTCCGACCCCGTTCTGAGGTGGCCACGATGATGGCGCACCCAGATGACGAGACCGGCCAAGTCAAGGTCACAGTTCAGCCGAAGGTGATGCCGGACAATGCGGAGGAGTTCAAGCGTGGGCTTCAGCTTCCGCAGCTGGACAATCCGCACATCACCGTCGAGGTCACGCTCTCCGCCGACTCGATCGCCGTTCAGCCGCAGTGAGGGCCACCGAAGCCCCCGGCGCGCACACGGCTGGGCGAACCGCACCGAAACGATCACGAACCGCAAGCGCGATCCCTCACTCCGCTGCCTGGCGGCTGGGGACATGTTCGGGAGCGGAGGGCCTTCTAGATGCCGACTAAGGCCCGCCGCGCGCCGCTGCGTCTTTCGGCAACTGCCTGAGACGACGAAGCGGCCCGCGTTCGTCACCGTGAGGGAGGCCAAGCTCGCCACCACGGCCGATCTTCATGCCCGCCCTGAAGCGCTCGGGACACCCACTAGGACCGAGATCGCCCACCGTGCCTACGACCTGCGTGGATGCAGACGCGAGGATGCCCCGGCTTGATCTCCTCCACGCCGAGTGGCGCAGAGCACCCGCAGCGGCGCCAACGGCGACTGCGTCGAGGTGGCCGTCATCTCGGCCACTGACGGCCACCACACCGGCGAACGCCTGTACGCGGTTCGAGACTCCAAGGACCCCGACGGCCCCGCCCTCATCTTCACGCCCAGCGAGTGGGAAGCCTTCATCGCCGGCGTCAAAACGGCGAGTTCGACTGAACTCCCTGCACCAACTCTGGGGCTGTGCGGCTTGGTCTGAGCCCGCGCGTCATCAACCCAAGTGACCCGCTACAGCCCTACGCTGTGGCACCCCCACCATCCGTCCCGGCTCTGCTCTGACACTCCGTGCCTGACGCGAGGCGCCGTAGCGAAGGCAGGCGTTACATGGAGCCCGGGTTGATTAGCAAACGAAAAGGAGGTCAGAGGCCTCGACCGCATAGTCCAACCAGTCCGCGCCGCCCGTGTAACGGGCCCAGTCCGCCTTGCTGATCTCCGTGCCGGGGTTGACTCCGCAAGCAGCCCGCCCCGGATCGGCGACGATCTCGGCGAGGTCCCTGAGATCCCACAGGAAGACCCCGCCGGGGCCAGCCGCCAGGGCGACGCCGCCATCGGCACCGAGAGCCACGGAGTTGATCTCCCTCGTGTATCCCTTCAACGCGGCCAGCCGGGCCGGCCTGGACCTGTCGGAAAGGTCCCAGAGGATTGCTGAATCGCTCGGTCCCGCGAGCAGGGCGGTCTTCCCATCGGGGGTCAAGGCCATGCTGTACATATCATTGAGGGGCACATCAAGCGTAGCCGTGCGAACCGGACGCGACGGGTCATCGAGGTTCCAGACCTCGGCCGAATGCGCGTTCCCGACAAGGACGACGCGCCCGTCCGCGCTCATCGCCGTCGCGCTCGCATACTTCTCGGCAGGCACCAGGTCGGCCGACTTGACCGGACGCGAGGGATCGGAAAGGTCCCAGACCATCACCGCTCGATAGTTGGACAAACTGCTCTCGTACGAGATGACGGCGATCCCGCCGTCCGCGCTGAGTCTGATGTCGCCAACGATGGCGAAGGTGAGAAATCTCGTCACCGACCGGCGCACGGGACGAGACCGGTCGGTCAGATCCCACACGGTCAGGTCGCCGCCGAGGTCGGCGGTCACCGCCGCGCGGCCGTCGCGCGACAACGCCATCGCCAGGACGCTGGCGTCGTCCTCGTCGTTCTTCCCGCCCGCCATTACGGCCGCCCGGATCGGCTTGGCCGGATCGGTGAGATCCCACACGATCGTGTCGCCGACGTCGCCGCCGGTCAGCGCCGTCCGACCGTCGCCGCTCAGCGCCGTCATGCTCATGCCTTCCCTGCGGTCCTTCAACACGGCGACCCGATCGGACTTATTGACGATCTTGGGATCGAGCCAGGTCGTGAGGTCCCAGACGCTCATTTCGTCGCCGCCGGCCAGGGCGATCCGCCCGTCGTCGCTCAGCACCACCTCGCCGGAGACGTCCGGGGTGAGTTCATTGCCGCGTATCCCGACCATAGTGTCGATCAGCCCCGCCCGGGTCTGCTCGTCAGGGCGGATCCTGACTGCGGCCAAGCCGAGGTGTAGGGCCATGCGGCGGTCGGCGTCACGCAGTTCCGCGGCGTGGAGCGCGAGCCCATGAGCCAGTGCGATCCGCTCCTGAGCCGACGCCCTGTCGTGCTCACGCTTCCACGCCAGTCCAGCCACGCCCCAGGAGACGGCCAGGAGCACGGCAAGCACTAAGGCGCACGTTCTCCGGCGAGGACCTCCGCGTGCATCCGCATGGCGGGCTCCGGCCAGGTCATTCATCTCGGCTCCAGTCCATCCGGATCACAGCGGCGCGTATTCCGTTTGGTAGACGTGCGTATAGAGACTGAGTCACAGGAACTACTCAGCAACGTTGGAGCGATCTTTAAGAAAGTGATCACACAGTACCTGTCGACGATCTTTACGTAAAGAGTGGATAAAATGTGATCTAGCTCACATCAAGTGCTCGTCCAGTACGTGCCGCGTCTCTGTCCTTCCGTCCGCTGTTGTCTGTTCCGACGTGCACGGTTGTGACAGGTCATTCCACCCCGTGCCGCGTAGGCTCAGTGCGGCACCGCCCACACTTCTCTCGTCGGGATGACGCCCGCCCCGAACTATCCCCGGAGCGGCGCCGGTGGGCGCAGTAAACGCATGGTTGCTCCGTGGCTGCTCGCGGTACACGGCTGGGGTTGCAACGTCATCCAGGCATACATTGCTCATGCCATCGCCGGGATGGTCGCTCGTTGTTTGCTCGCGCATTTCCGCCTGCTCGCCTCAGCCGTACTTCACAGCCCGCGATCGGGGGTAGCGCCGACACAGAGAAGAACCCTCACGCAGAAGCGGCAGGTTGTTCGGCCGCTCTCGTGCGATGCGCTTTCCACCGTCCAGCGGGGCCGCTGCGCGTTCGGGGTCGCGCCCCTGACCTGCAATTTCTCGATGTGGGCCGATCTCGGCCCGAGAAGCAGGCCCCCGTTGCTTGCTCGTTGTTTGCTCGCGTGTTGCCATCCGCGGTGCGTCATCGAGGCGCAGGAGGTGACGTACGACGCGGCCATCACGGCGTTGCAGGAGAAGGACGTCGATCTGATGATCGCCGAGCCTCCCATCGACGACCCGGCGATCACCGTCGGCCCCGTGCTGTTCACCGAGCCCCGCGCGCTACTCGTGCCCGCGAGTCACCCCCTGGCGAAGCGGGAACCGGTGTCGTTGGAGGATCTCGCGGTCCTGCCGATGATCACGCCTACTGGCGGGGCTCGCGTCTGGCGCGATGCCCACTTCCCGTTGCATACCCCGAAGGGCCGCCCGATCCGGCACGGACCCCGGGCCGCCGGATGGCAGGCGGCGCTCTCGCTGGTCGGTGCGGGGAAGGGGACCACGGTGGCGGCCGTCAGGGCGGGCGCTATTACGGCCGCCCGGACATCGTCTACGTCCCGTTCGACGACGCGCCGCCCCTGGAGTACGCGCTGATGTGGCGTACAGCGAACGACACCGCCGGGCTCTCGGAATTCACTCAGACCATCCTCGAGGTCACCCCCGGTCGGTGACCGTTCGTGGCAGGGTCAGCGTCGCGCCCGCGGTCAGGACCAGCCCGGCCGCCGCGAGCAGCATGCTCCACCGCATTCCGGCCAGGAACGTGTCAGCCCCGGCCAGCAACGCGCCGAACACCGCGACCGCGATCGCCCCGCCCACCTGACGGCCCGTGTTCAGTACGGCCGAAGCGGTGCCGGCCCGGTCCGCGGGCACCGAGTCGAGCAGCAGCGCGGTCAGCGCGGGCACCGTCAGCGCCCCGCCGAGCCCGACCGGCACCATCAACGCCGCCACCAGCCACACGTCGGTGTGCGCTCCGACGCTCAGCAGGGAGAGCAGCCCGGCGGTCCCGACCAGTTGTCCTGCCACCATCGGGACGCGCGGGCCGTACCGCCTGGCCAGGCTCGCGGAGGCCAGGTTCACGACGGCGACCAGCGCCGTCATCGGGATGAACATCAGCCCGGCCTGCAGCGCGGACTGGCCGCGTTCCTGCTGCAGGTACAGGCTGAAGACGAACACCCCGCCGTAGTAGGCGGCGTTGAGCATGAAGCCGATGGCGAGGGACACCGCCGCCGCCCGCGAGCGGAACAGCGGCAGCGGGAGCGTCGGGTGGGAGCTCCTGGCCTGGACGGCGAGGAAGACGGCCGCGGCGACCACGGCCACCAACAGCGACGCCAGTACCAGCGGCCGGCCGAAGCCCTGGTCGCCGCCCTCGATCACGCCGTAGGTCAGCCCGCCCATCGCGATGACCGCGGCCACCTGCCCGGGGAGGTCGAGCCGCACGGGCAGCCGCGGTGAGGCCGGCACGCGGGCGAGCAGGACGAGCGCCAGCAGGCCCGCCGGGAGGTTGACGAAGAAGATCCACCGCCAGCCCGCCGTGGCCGTGAGCGCGCCGCCGAGCACCGGGCCGGCCGCCACCGCGACCGCGCCGCCCATGGTCCAGATGGCGATCGCCCGTGCCCGGCTCGCCTGGTCGGGGAAGCCCTGGCGGACCAGGGCCAGGGACGCGGGCATCATCACCGCGGCCGCGGCGCCCTGGACCAGCCGGGTGATGCCGATGACGGACTCTCCCTCTCCAATGAGATGGGGTGTTCACGAGTAGGTATGACCTGGGATGGCGTCGATGCCTAGGAGATCGTTTCTCAGGATCGCTGTGATCGTTTCCCAGCGACATGACTTCCCGGCAGCTAGCTGCCACCTCGAAGTGGAACAGCCGGGCGGGGCAGGACACGCAGACTCGCAACGATCAGCACCAGGCACAGCATCAACAACGCCGCACTCTGAATGATCAGAGTGATGGCGAACGACTGCACGGGGCCTTCGACATCGATCAGGAAGAGCGGTGACCGAGCAACGGCCATCGGCGCCGCGACGATGGCGAGGCCCAATCGCCAGGCCGGTTTGGTGCTGTGCATCAGGCATAGCAGGCCCGCTATCAAGAACGCCGCCACGGTCAGGCCCTGCGGCTCGATCCAGCTGGCAACCCACACTTCCGGCTGACCAGGCGCGACAGTCATACCCCAGGTGTTCGTGAAGGGGAGCGCGATGGCGATGCACAACGCGGCCAGCCCCACGGGTAGGGCGGTCATCGGTAGGGAGCGCCGCACCGGTGCATCCGGGTGGTAGGCGGTCAGTAGCGCCAGGACGGGCACCATCGTGGCCAGGATTTGAGGTCCGGAGTCGATGACCAATCGAGGCCAGGTGACGGCATCGATCCCGGCCATGACCAGCATGTACAGCAGGCCCAGCGTGGCCAGGAGCTTGGCTGCCCGCATCTTGCCGAGCGCGAGCGCGGCGAAGGCGACGATCCAGACCAGGCTCTTCGCTATTGACAGGAGCTCCGGCATCTGGCTGTCGGGGGGGATGACCAGCGATTGTCCAGGCAGATAGCCGAGGGCACGCAGCGAGTAGGCCGTGGCGATCCAGCCGATCACAGCCTGGTAGCCCAGCCCGAGCAGGGCGGCCAGCCTGACTGCGTCACCGATGGCGCGGTAGCGGGGGGTAGCGCCGAGGCCGCCGAGCCTGCTCCTGATCGCCAGTGCGGCGATGGAGGCGACCTCTCTCCAGCTCGGTCGCGCGTTGTGCTCATCGCAAGCTTGCCCGGCACCTTCGAGGAATGCCTCGACCATCTCTTCCTCACGCTCGGCCCTGTAGGCCGCGGGCAGCATCTTGAGGACGAAGCGGTAGCGCTGCTCCAGCAGGTTCACGCCGAACCTCCAGCGATCAATGGTCGGCCAGCGGAACCGCGTTGGCGGGTTTCGAGTCGCTGCGCAGCGATCTGGAGGGTGCCGTTCAGCCTGGCGAGTTCCGTCGCAAGCGCCTCTTCACCCGTGTCAGTGATGCGGTAGTAGCGGCGTAGACGTCCCGAGTGCGCCTCTTCGTGGTCAAGTTCCACCAGGCCGTCGGCGGCCAATCGGTCGAGAACCCCGTACAGGGAGCCGATCTTGAGCTGCACCCTGCCTTCAGACAGCCGGTCCACTTCCTGCACTATCCCGTAGCCGTGCCGCGGCTCGTCCAGGAGTGCCGTCAAAGCCAAGAACATCGGCTCCGTCATAATCACTCTGCCATCATAACCTGTCAGGCAAGATATAAGAAGGGCCATGCGGCCAGCTGCTTTCACACACTCACTCGTGACCTTCATCGACGAACACCGTGAGCCGTTCGGTGTCGAGCCGATCTGTCGTGTGCTGAGCGAGCACGGCCTGTCGATCTCGCCCAGCACCTACTACGCCGCCAAGACCCGGCCGCCTTCGGCCCGCGCGACCGGATTCTCGTCTGATCATGGTTGACGCGACAGGCAGCGGAACGCGCTCCAAACTGTTCGGTGTTGAGCCCGCTAAGCACCGGGTTGGCGCACTGGCGGACCAGGAGCCGTAGAAGTGGGAGCCATGCCAGCCAAGGGGTCTCGGATCACTCCTGGGCGCTTCGGCGTTCTCCGGGTCCGCTACCGCGGCCTCTGGCGCGACTCGCCCTGGTGGCGCGCAGCCAGGCCATCACATGAACGGAGGCGAAGCACGTCGGAACCGAAAATCATGGTCAGCGGAATCTGAGCAGCATCTGGGCGACCAGAACGATCCTGGCCAGGCTGACCGCCAGCGCACATGCGATCAGGAAGGACGGTACGGCCAAGGCGCTTGCCCCAGCCAGCGCGGTGACGTCGAGCAGTAGCAGCCCGCAGGCGCCGCTCAGGGCACCGACCTGTACCGCTTTGTAGTGGTATGTCGTCCGGACCGTCAGCGCGAGCGCCAGCACGACAATCCCCAGAGCCGCCCCCACGGCCAGGCGGGCCTGGATCGGCGCCGGCCAGCTCCACGCCTGGGTGGTCACCAGCACAGTGGCCCAGACGACCCCGACGAGCGGCCCGGTGATCAGCAGCAGACGTGCCGCAGCGCGTCCGGGAGCGGCGCGGACGAAGGCGGCACTTACGGTGTCGGCATCGCCGAACTGCGCCAGGGTGGCCTTGGCTGCGGCGCCGGGGTCACCGAGCCGGGTCAGCAGCGTCTGGTAGGTCTCTGCAAGACCGTCGGCCAGTTCCTCAACGACGGGGGCAGGGAGCCTCCTGGCCAGGATGCGTAGTTCGTGGTCGATCAGTTCGTGGCAGGCCATGGCGTGCTCCGCAAGGCCGAGGAGATGGTGTCGGCGAACTCCTGCCAACTCTGGCGCGCTCCAGCGAGAGCCTCATGGCCGGGCACGGTCAGTTTGTAGGTACGACGGCGCCGTCCGGCAACCACCGACCAGGTCCCGGAGATCAGACCGGCTCGTTCCAGCCGGTGCAGGGCCGGATAGATCGTGCCGGTGGGCAGGTCGAGCTTGCCGCCGGTGGCTTCACACAAGGCTTCCTTGATCGCGCACCCGTGCCGAGGCCCGTCTTCCAGCGTGGCCAGCAGCAGCGCGTCCAGGTGGCCCTTCAGGACTTCGGCCCTCATAGGCAGCAACGCTATATCGGGCCTTTCCAGCAGCCAAGCCCATACGTAGAGTTCCTATAGGTAGAAATGCTATGTATGGAGGTCCGCATGGACGTCCTCGGCCTTCCCATCCCCGACGCCGGGCCCCTCTTCCGCATCGCGCTGGCCCTGCACATCGCCGCCGGTCTCACCTGCGCGGTCGCCGGCGCCGTGGCGGCCCTCTCCCGCAAGGGCGGTCGGCGCCGCCTACGCTTCGGCCGGATCTACATCTGGGGCCTGGGCGTGGTCTTCGTGACCATGACCGCCATGTCCATGATCCGGTGGCGGGAGAACGCCCACCTGTTCGCCATCGGGTGTCTCAGCTTCGCCTCCGGGCTGACCGGATACCTCGGGAGGGAGAAGCGTCTCACCGTACACATCGTGGGCATGGGCGTCTCCTACATCGGGCTGCTCACCGCCTTCTACGTCGACAACGGCCCTCATCTGCCGCTGTGGGACCGGCTGCCGCCAATCGCCTTCTGGCTGCTGCCAAGCTTGATCGGCGTGCCGCTCATCGCGCGCTCGGTCAACAGACGCCGACGCCGTCCCGCCGGGCCGGAACCGCGCCGTGCCTGAACACCCCCTCGTACGGCAACAGGAGCAGCCGGCCTCGGTCGATGGCCCAGGTGCGATCCAGGACGCGGGCCTCGGTGGCGGACGAAGACGATTTCACCAACGCTCCGGTACGACGGGTCAGAGGGGCGAATCGATGCCGGGACGGCCTTCAATGTCGCGGACGAGCCGGCGCAAGAGGGCCCCGTACCCGGGGTGTGCGAGGGCGAAGGCGAACTGGGCGACGAGGTGATCCGCCGGGTCGCCGGTGTCGTACCAGCGCCAGGAGGAACGCTAGGCGCGGGGGCTGCTTCCCCACCGCCCTGATGTGTGATGGGAATCTCAGCTCCGCTCGCCGACCCATGTTCGAGGAGCCCTTGATGACGTACGACGCGGATCGTTGCGACGGGGTGCATTCAGCCACCCTCGCGGCCGGGCTGAAGATCCGGCCGATGCGTTCGGCGGACGCTGAAGAGGTACTCGCCCTCTATCAAGCTGGTCTTGATACCGGCCAGGCCAGCTTCGAGACGAATGTGCCCAGCTGGGAGACCTTCGACGCGGGCAAGCTGACCCACCCTCGTTACGTGGCCGTCGAGATCGAGACCGGCCGAGTCGCGGGCTGGGTGGCCGCTTCGCCTGTCTCCGCCCGGCCGGTTTACGCCGGTGTGGTCGAGCACAGCATCTACATCCGCCCGGCCCGGCGTGGCCATGGCATCGGCCGCGCACTGCTGTCGGCGTTCATCGCCGCCTCGGAGGAGGCGGGCATCTGGACCATCCAGTCCGGGATCTTCCCGGAGAACACCGCCAGCCTGGCTCTGCACCAGTCGCTCGGGTTCCGGATCGTCGGCACCCGGGAACGCGTCGGACGCCATCACGGTGTCTGGCGTGACGTGCTCATGCTCGAACGGCGCAGTTCTGTGACCGGCGTTTGAGAAGTCGAGTGCGCGTCGCCAGGACGCTCACGGTCGCCATGGCTCACAGCGTCGGGGGCTCGGGCCGCGACGCGAGATATTCACCTGCTGCTCGCCTCATCACGGTATCGATAGGTATCGATATTGGCGCTGACCGAAGGCCGGAGCGTCATGGGCGCGATCTCCTCTGCCGGCTCAACATGCCGTCCGTCTGAAATCACACGACCCGAGCCCTGATTAGACATCCATCGATATTGACGTATATTGATATCGACAGGCATCGACACAGGGAGGGCGGATGGAACCGCTGGAGCTTCTGGAGTGCAGCTCGTCGCTGGCGCGTGAGCCTCTGGACGGCGAGCAGGCCGCAGGAGTGGCGCGCGTGTTCAAGGCGCTCGGCGACCCGGTACGGCTGCGCATCCTGTCGATCGTCGCCAGCCACCAGGGCGGCGAGGCCTGCGTGTGCGACCTGACCGCCGCCTTCGACCTGTCCCAGCCGACGATCAGCCACCACCTCAAGGTCCTCAAAGAGGTCGGCCTGCTCACCTCCGAGCGCCGCGCCTCCTGGGTGTACTACCGCGTCGTCCCCGAGAGGCTCGCGGAGCTGTCGGCCCTGCTCAGTGTCCCCGCCACGGTCTGAGCAGCGTCCGCTCCGCCATCTCCAGCACGTAAGGAAGATCGCTCCGCATGTCATCGAGCCCGACTCGCGCCCCAGCCTCCGCCCCGCCCGAATCCGGCGTGATCGGCGGCCTGTCGACGCTGGACCGGTTCCTGCCGGTCTGGATCGGTGTCGCCATGGTTGCGGGACTGCTGCTCGGACGGGCCGTCCCCGGCCTGAACGACGCCCTGGACTCCGTCCGGATCGGCGACGTCTCGCTGCCGATCGCGCTCGGCTTGCTCCTGATGATGTATCCGGTGCTGGCCAAGGTCCGCTACGACCGCCTCGGCACGGTGACCGGAGACAAGCGGCTGCTCGTCTCCTCTCTGGTCCTCAACTGGGTCGTCGGCCCGGCGCTGATGTTCGCGCTCGCCTGGATCTTCCTGCCCGACCTGCCCGCCTACCGCACCGGCCTGATCATCGTCGGGCTGGCCCGCTGCATCGCCATGGTCCTCATCTGGAACGACCTGGCCTGCGGCAACCGGGAGGCCGCCGCCGTACTGGTCGCCATCAACTCGATCTTCCAGGTCGTCGCCTTCGGCGCCCTCGGCTGGTTCTACCTGCAGGTGCTGCCCGGATGGCTGGGCCTGTCGCAGTCCGCGCTCCAGGTCTCCGCCTGGGACATCGCCGGATACGTGCTGATCTTCCTCGGCATCCCGCTCGCCGCCGGATACCTCTCCCGCAAGCTCGGCGAACGCGCCAAGGGCCGTGACTGGTACGAGTCCCGCTTCCTGCCGAGAGTCGGCCCGCTGGCCCTCTACGGCCTGCTGTTCACCGTCGTCATCCTCTTCGCCCTGCAGGGCGACACCATCACCTCCCAGCCCGGCGACGTCGCACGGATCGCGCTGCCGCTGCTCGCCTACTTCGCCGTCATGTGGGGCGGCTCGTTCCTGGCCGGCCGCGCCATCGGGCTGCCCTACGACCGCACCACCACGCTGGCCTTCACCGCCGCGGGCAACAACTTCGAGCTCGCCATCGCGGTCGCCGTCGGGGTGTTCGGCGTCGCCTCGGGCCAGGCCCTCGCCGGGGTCGTCGGCCCGCTCATCGAAGTGCCCGTCCTGGTCGCCCTGGTCTACGTCAGCCTCTGGGGCCGCCGCCTGTTCACGAAGGAGCCCGTCCATGCCTGACCGCAAGCCCAGCGTCCTGTTCGTCTGCGTCCACAATGCCGGACGCTCTCAGATGGCCGCGGGCTGGCTCGCCCATCTGGCCGGGGACCGGATCGAGGTCCGCTCCGCCGGGTCCGCTCCGGCAGAGCAGATCAACCCTGTCGCGGTCGAGGCCATGCGCGAGGTCGGCATCGACATCACCGGCGGCCGGCCCAAGACCCTCACCCCGGAAGCCGTTGAGGCCTCCGACGTGGTCATCACCATGGGCTGCGGCGACACCTGCCCCTTCTTCCCCGGCAAACGGTACGAGGACTGGAAGCTCGACGACCCCGCCGGCCAGGGCATCGACGCCGTACGCCCCATCCGGGACGAGATCCGCACCCGGATCGAAAAGCTGATCGCAGAACTCGACCCGGCGCGGGCCAGGTAACCGTCCCAGGCCAGGTCAGATCCCAAGGGCTGAGCATGCTGCGGTGGCCGCTTTGGCGCCCGCCGAACTGCGTGGATCAGCCTTCGGGCTCCTTTCCGCGATCCAATCGGCCGGTAATTTCGCCGCAAGCGGTGTTGCAGGGCTGATCTGGACCCTGGTCTCTCCGACAGCCGCCTGGACCTACCTGGCGGCTTGGATGCTGATCGCGGCGATCGGTCTGCTCGCCGGGTCTTCCAAAGAACCGCGCACCTGAATCTCCGTCCGCGAGCGCATGGATCCGGCGTGTCGGGAGAAGGAGTTGCCATGGCCGAGCATGGGGACGCCCACGGACACCGGTGTTTCGCGCTGCTCTATGACCGCATCACACGAGGGGCCGAGGAGCGCTGGCTGGGGGCACTGCGCGACCACCTCGTCGGGAATCTGAGCGGCCAGGTTCTGGAGATCGGCGCGGGTACCGGGGCCAACCTCGCTCACTACCGCGAGGCCGAACGAGTGGTCACGGCGGAACCGGACCCCGCTATGCGTCAGCGTCTGCGCCGACGCAAGCGCGAGGCAAGCGTTCCGGTCGAGATCAGCTCCGCATGCGGTGAGGAACTGCCCTACCCTGACGCCAGCTTCGACGCGGTGGTGAGCACGCTCGTGTTGTGCTCGGTCGTTGATCTGAATCGAACATTGGCCGAGGTCCGCCGGGTGCTCCGGCCGACGGGAACGTTCGTGTTCTGCGAACACGTACGCGACGCCGGCGTGCGTGGACGGATCCAGGACCTCCTCACACCGCTGTGGCGGCGCATCGGCGCAGGATGCCGTCCCAACCGCCGGACACTGGCCGCGCTCGAGCAGGCCGGCCTGGTCGTGCACCACATCGAAACGATCGCGCCCCACCCCAACCTCCCGTTCACTGTGCCGATAGTCCATGGCGTGGCGAGGCCGGTAGATCATCCACCTTGACCGCCCCATCGCTGCCGCTCCAAGCCAGATCGCGACATTCGGCAATCCGGGGCTGCGCCGCCGCCGCAGCTTCTGTCTTGTCACAGCTCGGGTCGATGAAGGCGCTTGAAAGATTCCCATCCATTGCTATCATCGCAATATGGGAATTGATTCCGAATGTGGAATGACGGCGCGTGATGGGCTACTGCCGGCGGCGGCGCTGTTCCACTCGCTGGCCGATCCGGTGCGTCTGGCGATCGTGCAACGGCTCGCGACCGGCGAGGCTCGAGTGGTGGACCTGACCCGCGAACTTGAGCTGGCCCAGTCAACGGTGTCCAAGCATCTGGCCTGCCTGCGCGACTGCCGGCTGGTCGACTACCGCGCGGAGGGGCGCCAGTCGTTCTACTTCATCGCCGTGCCCGAGCTGCTCGACGTGCTGCGTTCAGCCGAGCAACTCCTGGCCGTGACCGATCAAGCGGTCGCGCTGTGCCCGGCGTATGCCGTCCGGCCCCGTCAGGTGGAGCAGTCATGAACGAGAGCACAGGCGCAGGAGGAACCCGCGCGGTACAAGCGCTCGATTCCGGGTGCGGTTGCGACGACTCGTGTGGGGCGCCCCCTACGCCCGGGCAGGCCGCAAGAGGCGACCGGTTGGCGTTCGCCCGGCCGGTACTGACCCTGTTCGGGCTGGTCGTGGGCCTGGTGCTGCTGGTCGTCGTGGTCGGCGAATGGCTCGGAGCCTTCGAGCGACTGACCGATCGAGTGCCATTCGCCGTCGGCCTGCTGCTGGTGCTCGCCGGCGGTTTCCCGATCTTCTACAACGTGGGGCGCGCCGCACTGCGCCGGAAGGTCACCTCACACACGCTGATGACCGTGGGGGTGACCGCCGCGCTGGTCGTCGGCGAGTGGCCGGTGGCAGCTGTGGTCGTGCTTTTCATGCACACGGCCAACTACGCCGAACGCTTCACCACCGAACGCGCCCGTCGCGCTGTGCGCGAGCTGACCGCCCTGGCACCGAAGACCGCCCGGGTGATGCGCGACCAGGCCGAGGTACAGGTGCCCGTGGGACAGGTACGGGTCGGCGAGACGGTCGTGGTGCGTCCCGGGGAGCAGATCCCGGTGGACGGGACCGTGACGGCCGGGCACGCCACCGTCGACCAGGCCGCCATCACCGGGGAGTCCATGCCGGTGGAGGCGGGTCCCGGCGCGCGAGTGTTCGCCGCCTCTTTCGCCCGCCTGGGAAGTCTGCGCGTGCAGGTGACCGCTGTCGGGGCGGACAGCACATTCGGCAGGGTCATCACCCTGGTCGAGCAGGCCGAGACGCACCGAGCCCCGGTGCAGCGCATCGCCGACCGCTTCTCCGCTTATTATCTGCCGGTCGTGGTCACCGTCGCCGTACTGACGTTCCTGCTCAGCGGAGACGCCCTCGCCACCGCGGCGGTGCTGGTGGTGGCCTGTTCCTGCTCCTTCGCCATGGCGACGCCGGTCGCGGTACTGGCCTCAGTGGGCGCGGCGGCCAAACACGGTCTGCTGATCAAGGGGGGCCGCTACATCGAGGCCCTGGCCAAGGCCGACGTACTGCTGATCGACAAGACCGGCACGCTCACTCTCGGCCGCCCGCAGATCACCGACATCATCCCCTTGGACGGCCGTACCGACGCGGAGTTGCTTCGCCTGGCGGCGAGCGCCGAACGCTACTCCGAGCACCCGCTCGCCGAGGCCGTCCGCACGGCTGCCAGGGAGCGCGGCCTGCCCCTGGGCGAGCCGGGAGACTTCCAGGCTCTGCCCGGCCTGGGAGTGAAGGCCACCGTCGACGGCAGCTCGGTGACGGTGGGCGGCGTGGACCTGGTGCCGGAGGCCGGTGACGACCCGCAGGTGCGCAGGCTCGCCGCCGCCGGCAAAACCCTGCTGACCGTTGCCGTCGACAGCCGGTTCGTGGGTGTGCTCGCGGCCGCCGACACCCTGCGGCCGGAGATCCCCGCCGCCCTGGCGGACCTCGACGCTCTCGGCCTGAGCCGCGTCGAGCTGCTGACCGGCGACCACCAGGCCACCGCCGCCGGCATCGCCGACCGGCTCGGCATTCCCTTCCGGGCCGGTCTGCTACCCGAGGACAAGATCGCTATCGTGCGGGAATACCAGGCCGCCGGGCACCGGGTGGTGATGGTAGGTGACGGCGTCAATGACGCTCCCGCCCTGGCTCAGGCCGACGTCGGCATCGCCATGGGCGCCGCCGGCAGCGACATCGCCGTCGAGGCCGCGCACATCGCCTTGATGCGCGATGACTGGACGCTGATCCCACAAGCGGTGCGGATCGCGCGCCGCACAGCCCGCGCCATCAAAATCAACATCGGTTTCACTGCCGGTTACAACGCCGTCGGCCTGTCGCTTGCCGCTGTCGGAATCCTGCCGATGATGGTCGCCGCCGCGGCCCAGTCGTTGCCCGATCTCGGCATCCTGGCCAACTCTGCCCGCCTGCTACGCCGACCCGCGTCTCGGACCTGAATCCCGATTGAAGCTCGTGTACCGCTTCGTCTCTGGGTGGATCAGGCGGCGGACCGGCCTTCATGGCCGAGCAATCTCGAAGCCAGTTATCTCCGCCAAGCTGACATCATGATGCTGCTCTCCTGCCGGGTAGCCTGCGCCAGATGGCGCGGGCGAGCACGGGAAGGCCGAGCAGGCTCGGCAGGACCCAGTAGCTCCAGGCGGGCAGCCGGTCCCAGATCGGCAGGTTGTGACCGTTGTCGACGTAGAACCCGGTGAGCAGGGCGATGTACGAGAAACCCATCCCACCGATGTGGAGGTAGGGCCGTCGCCGCCTGTACAGATAGCCGACCAGGCCGATGGTGAAGGCCAAGGAGCCGATGGCGAACAGATGAGAGTTCTCCTGCCAGCGGATCATCGACAGGACCGCCATCGACGCGAACACCACCCCGAGCCCCCACAGGTAGACCCGGCCGAACCGGAGATGCCGAGCGCTGCCCTTACGTGACAGGGCTGCCACAGCCCCGCATGCGACGCATGTCAGGCCGGCCGCGATGTGAAAGGCCAGGGCTGTCAGGAAGAGCGGGCCCGCGTCGGGTACGGGGATGCCGAAGATGTCGATCTCATCCATCGCGAGCTCCCATGCATAGCATCGCTATCTATAGCGACGCTACTCCGGCGATTGCCGCGAAGGAAGACCCGGTATAGCGTTACTACCTATGAGGGCAGAAGCACTCAAAGGGCACCTGGACGGCCTGCTGCTCGCGACGCTGGAGGGTGGGCCACAACACGGCTACGCGATCAAAGAGGCACTGCGCGAATCGACCGAGGGACACATCGACCTGCCGACCGGCACCGTCTACCCAGCCCTCCACCGGCTGGAGCGAGCGGGGTTGATTTCCGGAAGCTGGTCGGTCGTCGGCGGGCGGCGCCGCCGTACCTATGAACTCACCGCCGAAGGGCGCAAGGCGCTCAGCGACGAGCGCGACAGCTGGCAGGAGTTCGCCGGCGCCGTCACCGCCGCACTGGGAACACGGCCATGGCCGGCCACGAGCTGATCGCCGCTCAGGTTGACATCCTGGCCTCTCGGCTCCCCGCGCAGGCGGTGGAGGAGTTGGCCGACGGGCTACAGGAAACCTATGAAGCCCACCTCGCGGTAGTGAACGACCCTGACACGGCCGCACGAATGGCGATCGCCGAGTTCGGCGACGCTGAAATGATCACTACTGCCTTCTGTCGCGAATCTCCATGGCGGCGGACAGCCGTGGCCTTACTGGCCACGGGCCCGATCATGGGAGCAGTCTGGGGCGTCAGCCTTGTGTGTGCTCAGGCGTGGACCTGGCCGATCCCCCTGGCCGTCCGTATCACCTCCGGCGTGGTCCTCGTTGCGACAGCCCTCACCCTGCTGGCGGCCGCCACAGAGAAGCGAACCTACCGGCGGACTCTGGCGGCGACGCTGGTCGGCGCGATTGCGCTGATCACCTTGGACGCGGTCATGCTCACGGCCGCCACCATGGCGCCCTCGCTCGCGTTGTGGCCGCTGATGCCGGCCCTGTCGGCGAGCCTGATCCGGATCATCGCCACGCTCCGGGCGCTGCTGTCACCGGCGCTCAGCCGATCGGGCGGCGGTTCTCGGTGAGCGGCGTGGCGTGACCGTCGATGCCTGACCGCAAGCCCAGCGTCCTGTTCGTCTGCGTCCACAACACCGGACGCTCCCAAATAGCAGGATCTCGTCCCGGATCGAAAAGCTGCTCGCCGAGCTGGACATCAGCTGAGCGAGGCCCGCTGAAGCTCGGCAAGCAACGCTGCGATCATGCTGACGACGGGCAGGAGATCAGCCATACGGTGGCGGTGAGCAGACGGGCCGCCGCCGCCAGGGTGGCCGCCTCGACACGCTCGGGGGTCTCGGCCGGGGTCTGGTAGCCGGGCATGCCCATGCCGATGCCGATCGCGGCCAGCCCGGCCGCGGCATAGCGGCGGTTGTCAGAGGCCATGGCACCGGCCCGCAAGGGCACGGCGGTCAGCCACGCGGCCTGGTCCAGGGTGGCCAGGAGGGCGTGGGCGGGCCCGCCCGCCTCGACGGAGGCGGCTTGGTGCAGCTGCGCGGCCCCGTCGAGGTTGATCACCGCGGTTTCCGGTGGCAGGGTGCGAGCGTGATGGGCCGATCCCCACGCGCCCGCCTCCTCGGCGTCCAGGAAGGCCACCGCCAGGTCCAGCGGCGCGGTCACGGTCGCGGACAGGACACGGGCGGCCTCCAGGACCGCGGCCACGCCCGAGGCGTTATCGGCCGCGGCGGGCAGACGGCGGCCCGGGTCGTCGCCCACCCCGTCGTAGTGCGCGGTCAACAGCACCCGAGGCCGGCCGGGCCCGGCTTCGGGCGTATGGTGAGCCGCGTTCGGCAGGCGGGCATGGATGTTGAGGCCGTCGACGGCGACCTGCCGCAGCGGCGTCGAACCCGTCACCTGCACCGCGGTATGGGCCAGCGTGTCGGCCAGATGCCGGTGCAGGTCAGTGCGGAGCCCGATGACCGGCACCGCGCGGGTGGCCGGACCGGCGATCATCTTGGGCATCCAGCCCTCGGCGTCGGTGCCGCGTGCCATCAGCACGCCGGCCGCTCCCCCGGCTTCGGCCCGGGAGCACGCCCGCGCCCAGTCCCCCGCATCGGCCAGGACCCATCGGCCTCGTACGTCGGCGGCGTCGGCGTCGGCCGTCAGGGGCGCGGTATGCGGTTGAGGCATCTCGGCCGAGGCCAGGTGCTCGACGAATTCGCGGCGGTGCTCCAGGCGTCGCGCCTGCCCGCCGACGCTCCATTCCAGGACCGGCGTGTCGTACAGCTCACGCACGCCGGCGACGGGGAAGGAGACCAGCTCCACTTCAGCGCCCAGCTCCCGCAGCTGTTCGGCGAGCCAGGCGGCGGCGTCCCGGCCGCCGGGCGTACCGACGCGGCGGCCGGTGTAGTCGTCGCCGGCCAGCTTTCGTACGGTGCCCAGCATCCGCTGGACGGACAACTGCTCCAAGGCGGCCGCGAGATCCGCTGCCGGGAGAGCTCGTGCTCCCGCTGGTGGTGAGGAGGTCATCCGCAGCATCCGGCGGAGCCGCCGCTCGCGGCCTGCTCGCTCGCCGGTGCCGGAGCCTGCCCGCAGCACCCAGCCACGGCCGTCTGGCTCGCGGTGGTCTGGCTGCCGCAGCAGGACGTGGCTGCCGCTTCAGTGGCCGTCGCCTCAGGCGTGGCAGCGGGACCTCCGCAGCAGCCTCCGGCCGCGGGTGGGGTGAAGGCCTCGTCCAGGTTGCCGATGAATCCGCCGGTGACGTCGTTCGTCATCGCTATAGCTCCTTTCGGCGTGGGGTGAGGCATGGGTGCGATAACCCTTGCCCAAGTTAGATGAATATCTAAACAACACCACCATCTCACCCTATTTAGAAGATCGTCAAGTTAGATGTGTCTCTAATCAAATCTCATGATCGACCCCTCTGGCTTGGCGTGCGAGGCCTTCACCCCTCGAAACGACCACCTCGGAGGCGGCTCGACTCGAGCCTCCGGTGCGGCCACCATCATGGGTCGCGGCGACGCCTGTCCAATCTCCCCCGAGGAGCACTCTGCCAGCGCCGGCGGAGGCTCGGAATATGGGCCGACCGCCTTGACGACACGCGGCTATGTCCTCCAGAGGCCGCCGGCGGCGGTGAGCGGCCAGTATTTCGACATATCTCTAATTTGACAAATATCTATCCAATGCGCAGAATGACTCCATCACATCACTTAGATAGTCATCTAATTAGGAGCTGGCGATGATTCGTCGACTTTCCGTCCCGATCCGCACGCGCATCGCCGGGGCTCGTCAGGCCCAAGCCACGGCGACCTTCGACGAGGTCACCGGTGAGGTCTGCGATGCGATCTGCCGCAGCGACACCCGCCGCGACCGGGCCCAGCTCTCAGCCCTGGCCGCCGGGCTGCCGCTGTTTTGACCCCTCCGGCCCGCCTGGATGCGTTCGCCGACAGGGGGACCTCGGTGCGCTCTCATTAGGCGGGGACCGTAGCGGACCATGGCCGGGAGAGGAGGCGTCCCAGGAACGAACGATGGCCGCTGGAACACCCCTGACTTCAGGAGTACCGTCCGGGCTTTCAGCGCTGGGCGGTGATCTCAGCGACCATGTCGCGGGCGGTGCGGCTGACTCCGATCAGCGTTGCGGAGGCAGGGCCGGTCCAGTCGCCGTAGCCGAGCAGGTGCAGGCGCGGTTCGCCCAGTGCACGGGTGCCCTCGGTCGGGATGAGTCCGTCAGAGCCACGCAGCCCCAACGGAGCCAGGTGGCCGAGCGCCGGACGGAAGCCGGTACACCACACGATGACGTCGCAGGCCAACTCGGTGCCGTCGCGCCATGCGACACCGTGTGGAGTGATCCGGGCGAACATGGGCTCAGCCTTGAGCGCACCCCGATCGCGTGCGTCCCGGACCGGCGGCACCGCGACGATGTCGCCGAGATCAGCGACGCTCGGCGCGTTCTGACCTGTCCGGGCGGCCTGGTAGCGGCGGGTCGCCAGTTCGAACAGGACTCTCCCGTCCACCTCGTCGGGCAGGAGCCGGGGTGGGCGCAAGGTGACCCAGGTGGTCTCGGCGACGGTGGAGACCTCGGCGAGGATCTGCGCGGCGGAGTTGGCTCCGCCGACGATCACCACGCGCCGGCCGTGGAAGGACTGGGGGCCCCGATAGTCGGCGGTATGAAGCTGCCGGCCGCGGAAGTCGCGAATGCCGGGATAGTACGGGACGTAGGGGCGCCACCATGTACCGGTCGCACTGATGACGGTACGAGCCTGCCAGGTGCCCGCGTCGGTTTCGACCGTCAGCCGGTCGATGCCTCGCCGTACGGCACGCACGCGAGCGGGCCGGATGATCAGCAGCTGATAACGCTGTTCGTATTCCCTGAGATAGGCCACCGTGTGGGCCGCACTGGGATAGCCGCCACCTGGCGGCGGCGGCATCATCCGTCCCGGGAGAGAGCTGTATTGGGCGGGCGAGAACAGGCGCAGCGACGGCCAGGCGTGCTGCCACGCCCCGCCGGCAGTGTCCTGGGCGTCGAGGATGACGAAGTCGGCCTTCGCCCGGCGCAGGTAATACCCGGCCGCCAGACCCGCCTGCCCCCCTCCGATGACGAGGACGTCGACCGAGGATGAGGTCATGCGGTGGCGGGTTCGGCCAACGGCGTGAAGAGGGCGCCGAGCCGGGCCACGGCAGCGGGGATGATCCAGTAGTAGACCCAGGTGCCGCGCCGTTCGCAGTCGATCAGACCGGCGGTACGCAGCACCTTGAGGTGGTGGGAGATGGTCGGGGCGGTCAGATCGAAGGCGTCGGTCAGGTCGCACACGCACGCCTCGCCTCCCGCATGGGAGCCGATCATCGACAGCAGGCGTAGCCGTACCGGATCGGCGACCGCCTTGAGCAGCACTGCGAGTTCGGCCGCGTCGGTCTCCGACAGCGGCTCGCGGGCGATCGGCGCGCAGCACTGGCCAGCAGTGGCGGTCACGACAACACCTCCTGATTTGATATCGGTCTAAATGATAGGCGATGGTAGGCAACCAGCGCGAACGAGGCGATCCCACATGCGGTGGCGACGGCGGCCATGACCCAGCCGTAACCGGCGGCTTGGGCCAGGGCCACCGCTCCGAGAGGAGCGGCGGCTTTGTCGGCGACCGAGAACATCGCGATCCGGCCCGACAGGGTGGCGTAGGCGGCGGTGCCGTACCGCTCGGCGAGCAGGTACGGCAGGGTGATGGTGCCGACACCGAAGCCGAGCCCGAACATCAGCACGGACCCGATCGCGCCGGGCACGGTGTGGCCGGTCAGTGGCAACAGCAGGGCCCCGACGCCTTGCAGGGCGAAGACCCCGGCCGCGATGGAAGCGGCGGACCAGCGACGGCGAAGCCCCGTGGTGACCAGGCGGCCGGTCACCGACAAGACACCCAGCAGCCCGGCGATGGTGGCGGCGAAGACCGGGGTATGGCCAAGGTGCATCAGGTAGGTGACCAGCAGCACGGCCACTACGGCCACAGCGCCTCCGTGCGCGGTGAACGCGGTGACCAACAGCCAGAACGGCCGCGCTCGTACCGCGGCCTTGACCAGGTCGGCGCGCTGGTGCGGCATGACCTCCGCCACCGTCCGGCGGCGGCGCAGCACGAACGCGTGCAACGGGATCGCCGCCGCACCGTAGAGGACAGCGAGGACCACCAGCGCCTGCCGCCACCCGTAGTACTCCACCAGCAATCCGGTGAGAGGCAGAAAGATCGAGGAGGCGAACCCCGCGACGATGGTGAGCGCGAGCAACGCGTTCGCGCGCCCGTTGCCGTCGAACCAGGAGACGATGACGGCGAAGGCCGGCTCGTACAGCACCATCGCCGAGGCGATGCCGATGGCGAGGAAGACCGCGTAGAGCTGGGGCAGGCTGTCGACCCGCGACCAGGCCAGCACCGCCAGCGTGCCGAGCACGGAGCCGGCGGTCATCAGGGCGCGACCGCCGTGGGCGTCCAGCCAGCGCCCGACCAACGGTGAGCACAGCGCCATGGTCAGCACCGCGAGCGTGAGCGCGGCGGCGACCTGCGTCCCGCCGACTCCAAGCGCGCTGCTCATCGGAGCGAGGAAGACCGAGAAGGCGTAGTAGAGCACGCCGTAGCCGATGGTCTGGGTGACGGCCAGGGCGGCGACGATGCGCCGGCCGCGGGTGAAACGGGACCGGCCGCCGCTCCTGACTCCGGGAACGGCGGCCTCAGCAGACGAACTCACGAGCCCCCGCCCGAGCAGGCGATCAGCTCGCGCCCGCCTGTTGTCGTTCTCCAGGCGTCCTCGCCGGTTTCGGTGATGAAGCCTTGGGCGTGCAGCCGCCACGCCAGGGTCGCGGCCATGCGCGCGATCGCCGGAGCGTATCCGGGGTTGCCGCTCGGCGCGCGGGTAGCGACGAGCTCTTCTGCCAGCCGGTCCGCAGGCATCGGCTCGTGGTCACAGATCAGGCGCAGGGCCTGCTTCTGCGCCGCGGTGGGATATCCGTCGGACATGTCAGCCCCTCGTTCAGCCGCAGCAGCTACCGCCGCCGGAGGAGACGGTGGTCACGGGCAGCGGGGTGGCGAGCAGGCCGCCGCTGATGCCGGTGGCCAGGCCCACCCGCTGCTCCTGGGCTTCTGCCAGGTTGGACGAGCAGACACCGGTCTCGGGCAGGTCGAGCTGCACGTCGCGGGCGGCCTCCCAGTCCCCGGCGAGCGCGGCCACGACGGAACGCACCTGCTCAGACCCGGTGGCCATGAGGAACGTCGGCGCGCGGCCGTAGCTCTTGACGCCGACCGCGTAGTAGCCGGACTCGGGGTGGGCGAGTTCGTCGACGCCGTGGGCGGGGACGGTGCCGCAGGAGTGGGCGTTGGGGTCGATCTGCGAAGCAAGCTGCCGGGTGGAGCCGAGGATCGGGTCCAGGTCCAGTCGCAGTTCGGAGGCGATGGAGTGGTCGGGCCGGTAGCCGGTGGCCGAGACGATCCGGTCGACGGTGACCGACTGCTCGACGCCAGACGGTTCCCGGCTGACCACCCGCACTCGGCCGTCGGCCTTCTCCACGGAGTGGGTGAAGAAACCGGTCAGCAGTTGTACCCGGCCGGAGGTGACCAGGTGGTGGAGGCGGGTGCCGAGCGCGCCGCGCGCGGGCAGCTCGTCGGCGTCGCCTCCGCCGTAGGTACGGGTGGCGGATCCGGCTCGGATGGCCCAGGTGATCTGGGCGTCCTCAAGCTGGGCCAGGGCGATCAGTGTGGTGGCGGCCGAGTGTCCCGCGCCGACCACGAGCGTGTGCTTGCCGTCGTAGGTGGCGCGGTCGGCCCCGAGAACGTCGGGCAGAGCGTGGTCGATGACGTCGGCGGCATCGGTTTCGCCGAAGGCGGGCAGGCCGCTCGCGCCGAGCACGTTCGGCGTGGCCCAGGTGCCGGAGGCGTCGATGACGGCCTTGGCCTGGATCTCCTCGCCGGTGTCGAGCCGAACCAGGAAGGGTGCCTCCTCGCGCCCGTTGGTGCGGACCCGGTCGTAGCCGAGGCGGCTGATCGCGATCACCTTGACTCCGGTGCGCAGCCGGTCCCCGATGGCGTCGGCCAGCGGAGCGAGGTAGTCGGAGACGATCTCAGCACCGGTCGGCAGCCACTCGGGATCGGGCGCGGTCCAGCCGTGGGCCTCCAGCAGGCGGCGGGCGGCGGGGTCGATGTTGTAGCGCCACGGGCTGAACACCCGTACGTGGCCCCACTGCGCGATGGATGCGCCCGCCCGCTCGCCCGCCTCGATGACCTGGAAGTCCAGGCCGCGCTCAGTCAGCTGGGCGGCGGCGGCCAAACCCACGGGGCCGGCGCCGATCACCACGATCGGAAGTCCGGCGCGTGGCGTGATCTGCTCGATCTCGACGGGCTCTGTGCTGCAGCATCCACCCATGGCGGCTGTCTCCTTGATTGTCGGCCAAGCATCAGTTCTGTCGTGCGGGCGCGATCGAGCAATGCCCGCACACATCTCTGATTAGAGGTACATCGAAGTAGTACTGAGCATGCCCAACTGATTAGAGGTATGTCAAATTAGTTCGCGAGCCAAGCGGTCCGCCGTGCCGGATGGGCGGGCCACCGGCTCGCTCGCCCCCAAGGAGTCCGTGGACGTGGAGGCGGAGGGTGCGCGAGTCGCCGCCTCATACTCAGCCGCACTCGGCAGACGGAGGACAGCAGGCCCGCAGGGTGACCTGGAGGTCCGTCAACGCCTGGGCAACTCCGTCCGGGTTGACCTGGTAGTAGACGGTCTTCCACTCGCGACGGGATGTCAGGACCCCGGCGTCGCGCAGCATCGCCAGATGGGTTGACGCGGCGGACTGGGCCAGCGACAGCTTCTCCGCCACCTCGTTGACGGTCAGCTCCACTCCGCCGGCGAACAGGAAGAGGATCCGCTGGCGGGTGTCACTGGCCAGGGCCTTGAGAAAGCCGCGCGCCGCCTGGGTCAGCTCGATCCCGTTCGTCGCCATGCCCCTAGCATCGCCCCAAGGAGTCATATTGTCATTTCATTATTTGACGATACTATGCGCTGCATGGAGATCATCGTCATCGGAGCAGGCCAGTCCGGCCTCGCCACCGCCCGTGCCCTACGAAACCTCGGCGTCAGCCCCGTCATCCTGGAGGCAGGGGACCAGCCCACCGGCTCCTGGCCGCACTACTACGACAGCCTCACGGCCTTCTCTCCCGCCCGCTACAGCGCCATGCCCGGCATGCCGTTCCCCGGCGACCCCGACCACTACCCCACCAGGGACGAAGTCGTCGACTATCTCCAGCGCTACGCCGAAACCCTCGATGTGGAGATCCGCACCGGCACCCGCGTCACTGCCGTTGAGGCGGACGGCAGCGGAGGCTTCGTCGTCAGCACCGCCGACGACAGTCGACTCACCACCGCAGGCGTGGTCGCCGCCAGCGGCAGCTTCGGCAACCCGTACCTACCGGACGTCCCCGGAAGGGAAGCCTTCACCGGACAGTCGCTGCACGCGGCCGACTATCACTCACCCAAGAAGTACGCCGGCCAACGAGTCATCGTCGTCGGCGCCGGCAACTCCGCCGTCCAAATCGGCTACGAACTCGCCGAGGTCGCCACGGTCACCCTGGCCACCAACCACCCCGTCGCGTTCATGCCGCAACTCCTCGGCGGCAAGGATGTGCACTACTGGCACACCACCACCGGATTCGACGAGCTTCCTCTGGAGTGGCTCGCCCAGATCATCCACACCACCCTGGTCATGGACACCGGCGACTACGCGGACGCCTTCGAGTCCGGACGCGTCAGCCGGCGGAGCATGTTCACCGCTTTCGACGGCGACGACGTCATCTGGGCCGACGGCACCCGGGAGAAGGCCGACACCGTCCTCTTCGCCACCGGATACCGCCCCAACCTGCCCTACCTGCAGCCTCTCGGCGCATTGGACGGGGCAGGCGTGCCCAAACACGTCGGCGGCATCTCCACCACGCACGCCGGACTCGTCTACGTCGGACTGGAGTTCCAGCGTTCCTTCGCCTCCAACACCCTGCGCGGAGTCGCCCGCGACGCCGAGCACGTCGCCGCCCCGCTGGCCGCATACGCCGTCAAGGCCCGCGCCGCCTACGGCCTGTAAGGAGCGTGCGTCCGCTGTAGACGCCATGCCGGCGGGCAACTCGTCACAGATCAACGCCTGGGCTGGAGGCGTGGCGCCGGATCCGGTCACCCGGCTGCCGCCGGTGGACGACAGCACTACGGATCCCCCGGTCCTCGCTCGGACTCTGGCTGCGACGGCGCTGACCCGGCGGGAGAAAGCCTCCTTCTGGGCCGTGCTCAACGTCGGCCCGGCCACCAGCAAGGGCTGGGAGTACGCCAAGGACTGCGCCAACTTCGTGCCCAAGGCACTGGTTCGGGGCGGCAAGTTCCGCCAGATCCACATCGCCGACTGGAGACCCACGTCGCCGACTGGTTTGGCTGGCTCAACCGGCGAAGTGAAGGCTTGTGTCGCGGGCGTTCCCAAAGGCGGCACATACTGGAGGGGATGAAACGAGCTAGCGGCGAGTCCCGCCGTCACCTGCCCACAAGTCCCTTCAAACCCCCGCCCCCCGCCCCGCCTGCCGAGCGGTTCAGCGTGAACGACCAGGTGACCCACGATCGGTACGGCCTTGGCGTCGTCATCGGTGTAGAAGACGAGGTCGCCGTGGTCATCGATTTCGGATCGCGGCAGGAACGAATCACGACACCATTCAACAAGCTGTATCGGCTCTGAGACCACCGCACTGCGGGGAGGCACACAGCGCGGGTTCGATTCCCACCTCCCCCTCTCATCATGAAGGCCCAGGCCAGGATGGTTGCAGGGTCAGCTTGCCTCACGCGGCGGCTGGAACTGGGCGGTCAACCGCATCTCCAGATCCTCCGCGAGCCTCTCCAGCATCGGCATGGTCCACCCGTTTCGAACTGTGCCGCCGCCGGCCGCTTCACCCCTGTGCACTCGGCCGGCTCGGCCTGGGTCAGTCTGATGTGCCTCGACTTCCGTCGAGTCGCTCATGCACCATCGACCCCACGAGAGGAGGCTGGGGTCTGTCCAATCAACCTCCCCTGACGACCTGTCGGCGCACGGCACGCTCCTCCTACGAGGAGCCGTCGCCGCAGCCCTCCACGCCATCCGGCACACCGCGGCCGAACTGCTCGATGAGGCCGAGCAGGCCGGCAACTCGGTCACGACGACAACCACATGTGGACCGCGTTCGGCCCGAACAATGTCCTGTGTCACCGCGTGAACATCGCGCTTCGTCTTGGCGACGCCGGTACAGCGATCGAGAACGCCTGCAAGATCGACCTGAACGCTCTGCCGATCAACGAGCGCACGGCCACGTCCTGCTCGACACCTCGCGCGCGTTCCTCGCCTGGGGCAGGCACGACCGCGCCCTGTACGTCCTGCGCGCGGCCGGAGACATCGCCCCCGAGGAGATCACCGGCTGCCCGGCCACGCTTAGGCTTGTCCGCGACGTCCTCGCCACCGCGCCCATCAGCGTCCGGCGGGAAGCGCGAGAGTACGCCGAAGCCCTGGGAGTCAGCACGTGACCGAACCCGGCAAGGTCCTCTACATCATCGTGTGCGCCGCAGGACCGGCCGGCGACGTCGGCCGCCTCGTGACCATGGCCCAGGAACAGGAGTGGACGGTCCAGATCATCGCCACCCCGTCCGCACTCGACTTCATCGACGTGCCCGAGCTGGAGAAACTCACCGGCCGTCCCGTCCGCAGCCAGTACCGCAAACCGGGCGAACCCAAGTCCCCGAGAGCAGACGCCATCATCGTCGCCCCGGCCACCTACAACACCATCAACAAGTTCGCCCAAGGCATCTCCGACACCTACGCCCTGGGCCTCCTGGCCGAGGCACCCGGCCTTGGCATCCCCGTCGTCGTCCTACCGTTCGTGAACAGCGCCCTTGCCTCACGGGCACCATTCCGCCGCAGCGTAGAGACGCTTCGCGCCGAAGGTGTTCACATCCTTTTAGGCCCCGGCCAATTCGAGCCGCACGCCGCCAGCAGCGGGGACAGCCGTATAGAGACTTACCCTTGGCATCGCGCGTTGGCCGGGCTCAGCGATGCAAAGACTGTCAATCCCCTGAAAACGTGGAGACGGTCCTATGCCACAGCGGCCCTCAGCAGGGCCGTTGAAGTGTGCCTCTTCTCGGCCATCTGACGCTCGAATGCGATGGGCGGCAATCCGTCGTTGGCGCTGTGCCTCCTCCTTGTGTTGTAGAAGTCGTTGATCCAGGTTGCGATCTTCACGCGAGCCTCGGCCCGCGTCCGGAAGCGCTGCCGATACACGTACTCGACCTTGAGCGTGCTGTTGAACGCCTCGGCCGCGGCGTTGTCGAGAGCGCATCCCACCCGGCCCATCGACTGCACGACGCCGTGCTTGCGGCATTCGACCTGGTAACAGGCAGCGGTGTACTCCGACCCGCGGTCGGAATGAAAAATCACCCCGTCCACATTCCCGCCCCTGGTGGCCACCGCCATCTGGAGTGAAGCGACGGTCAGTGCCGCGTCGTGGTGCTCGGACATGGCGTAGCCGAGCAGCCGACGAGAGAACAGGTCCTCAACCGTGGCCAGGTACAGCGACCCTTCATCGGTGTCGATCATGGTGCCGTCGCCGACCCACAGCACGTCCGGCGCTACCGCGGTGAACGTGCGGCCGACCAGGTCCGGCGCCGCTCGCCGTTTGCCCTGCCGGGTCAGCGACCGGCGCTTCTTGGGCGGACGGCCGGCCAGCCCGAGCTCAGCCATCCGGGCTGCGACCGTGTTCTCCGACACCTTCCAGCCCTCGGCGTGCAGGTCCTGCGTGATCCGAGGCGAGCCGTAGGTGCCGCCCGATGCCGCAAACAGGCGCTTGATCTCCTCATCCAGGCGCGCCCGCCGCTGCTCACGCGCCGTCGAGGCGGTCTGGCCGATGCGGTTCTTCCACTTGTAGAACCACGACTGCGACACCCCCAGCGCCCGGCAGGAGGTGGCATGGTCGATGTCATGGTCGGTCTTCTGGGAGCAGATGAAGGCCGCCACGCTCACCGGCCCATCGCCTCTTTCACCCACAAGACCACGGAGCGCTTGAGAACATCACGCTCGTCTTCCAGCTCAGCGCGTTCCTTCTCCCACGCCGCCTTCTCTCGAGCGTGCTCCTTGACCAGCTCGGCCTTCTCCCGCCGCAGCCGCGCCAGCTCCTCGCTTTCGGACTCCTTCAGCGTCCCGCCTCCGCCGCTGTTACCGCCGGCCTGCCCGTTGGCGTGCCGGTCCATCTGCACCCAGTTGTGCAGCGTGTACTCGTTGATACCAAGGTCCCGCGCGACGTGCGAGACGGGTTTGCCGGTCTCCTTGACGATGCGCACCGCTCCAGCCCGAAACTCCGGATCAAAGCGGCGCCTCGTGGTACCTGCCACGACCAAACCTCTCTCGGTTCGGTCTCCACGCTAAGAGGGGAAGCTCA
>NZ_BBYJ01000045.1 GCF_001528665.1 Microtetraspora malaysiensis | reverse complement strand
CGATCGGAGCATGGCTGGCAGCCGCCACCGGGTCACGCACCGCCCGCGCCGGGGAACGTGTCACACTCTCCCGGCAACTCCCCCGCCTGCCCCACACCGCCCGCCTGTTCGCCTCCGGCCGCCTGTCATACGGGTATGCGGCGACGATCGCGTCCGCCACCCGCCACCTGGACGACGCCGAAACCGAACTGGCTGAGCCGATCCTGGTGGAGTTGGCGCAGGCGTCGGCGTCGACGGTGGAGGACGTGGCCCGCGCCGGCCACACCATCATCGAGACCATCGACCCGGACGGGAGGTTGGCGCGGGCGGCGGCCAAGACCGAACGCCAGCACCTGACGATCTCCGACACCACCGATGGGATGGGCCGCGTCAGCGGGCTGCTCGACCCGGAACTGAAGATGCAGCTGAAGACCTGGCTGGAACCGCTGGCGGTCAAAACCGACAGCACCGACCTGCGCAACCACGGCCGCCGTATGGCCGACGCCCTCGCCATCCGCCTGTCGCAGGGCGGCAGGCGCACCGTGATGCACGTGTCGGTGACCGAGCAGACCCTGACCGGGCAGTCGGAGGAGCCGGCCTTTCTGGAGGACGGCACCCCGATCCCCGCGCAGGACGCGCGCCGGATGGCCTACACCGCCGAACTACGCAGGGTGCTCCGCGACGCGGACGGCATCATGAAGGATTTCGGGCGGGCGCGCCGGCTGGCCTCGGCCGACCAGCGGGAAGCGATCTTGGCCATGTATCGGACCTGCTGCCGTGAAGGGTGTGACGTTCCCGCTTACTTGGCCGAGATCGACCACATCGAGCCCTGGTACCCGACCGGCCGCACCGATTTGGACAACCTGGCGCCGTTGTGTGCGGCGGACAACAAGTGGAAGTCCCGCCACCCGGACCGGGTAGAGGTGATCGATCAAGGGGACGGGACCGTGTCGATGCGGTTCCACCGGTACTCCAAGCTCCGCCCCCGACGCTGGACCGACAGACAGTGACCAACAATCACTGAACAACGACCTCATGACCCGCCACCGTGATCAGCGGGTTGCGAGCTGCGAACAGGGCTTGGCGAGCCGTGGCCTACCAGCCGTGATCAGCGAGGTTGATCGCGGCGGCCACCCGGTGATCCGCCCCTCACGGACCGGCCTGGCAGCATGCCCGAACTTGCTCATACGGGCTGCATTCACATGCCCGAACTGCATGCGCCAAGGCTGCACGCGTGGACGTGCGCGTGCCGGAGCTCCGCACGCGCCTGCCCCAGGCCGCCGCAGACGATGCGCGAACAGGCAGCGGCCCGGCGTGGCGATCGATCACCGGGGATCAGGCCCCCCACGGGCCGGCCCGGCAGCAAGCCAAGGATCCACGCGTCAGGCTGCACGCGCCGGAAGGCAGCGTGCTGGGGCACCCATGCCGGGGTTCCATGCGCCAGGGCTCCCGTTGGGGCCCCCTCCGAGACAGTGGGCGGGCAGGCAATGATCGATTGCACACGCCGAGAGGCGAAGCGAGGGGAGGGTCGCCCTTGTCCGCGAGGGCTTCGCGTTACTGCTGGTCAGCACGTCGATCAGGTCGACTGCGCGAGTGGCGGTCAGGTCACGTACGGCACCGGCGTAAGGCCGGAGATGTTCAGATCGGGTGGCAGGCGTTCCCGTCCGGCGGTGTGGTCAGCCTGGCCAGGTCGAGGTTGAGCCAGGAGGCGACCTGGGGGGGATGGTGAGCGTAGGAAAGCTGTCAATAATCCCCATGGCGGCGTAGGAAAGCCGTCAAGACGGGGCGAAGGCTCCCAAACTCCGCGATTTGCTTGCTTTGGGGCTGCTCACCTGGGCGGCCCGAGGCACTCATCCGGCATCTGAGGAGTGGGGATGGCAGACGTCATCTTCGTCGCCCTGACGATCGCGATCTTCGCGGTTCTCGGGCTCGTCGTGAAGGCGGTGGAACGGCTGTGAGCGCCGTCAACGCGACCGGTCTGGTCGTGGTCATCGGCCTGGTGGTCTTCATGATCGCGGCCCTGCTGTTCCCGGAGCGGTTCTGATGTCGCCGACCGTGGCGGGGATCGTTTTCATCGCGTCCCTGATCGTCGCCCTCGCGATCACGCACCGGCCGCTCGGCGACTACATGTACCGCGTCTACACCGGCACCAGACATCTCGCCGTCGAGCGGCTGATCTACCGCCTCATCGGTGTGCGGCCCGACACCGAGCAGCGCTGGACGGTGTACGCCCGTTCGGTGCTGGCGTTCTCGGCGGTGTCGATCCTGCTCCTGTACGCGTTCCAGCGCCTGCAGGACAAGCTGTTCCTGTCGCTGGGCTTCGGCCCGGTACCCGATCACATCGCGTGGAACACGGCCGTCAGCTTCGTGACCAACACCAACTGGCAGGCGTACTCGGGTGAGTCCACGATGGGCCATCTGGTGCAGATGGCGGGCCTGGCCGTGCAGAACTTCGTCTCCGCGGCGGTGGGGATGTCGGTCGCGATCGCGCTGGTACGCGGTTTCGCCAGGAAGCGGACCGACGAACTGGGCAACTTCTGGGTCGATCTGGTGCGCGGCTCGCTCCGTATCCTGCTGCCCATCGCCTTCGTCGGCGCGTTGGTGCTGGTCGCGGGCGGCCTGATCCAGAACTTCGCCGAGCCGCACGCGGTCGCGACGGTGGCGGGCGGGCACCAGACGCTCACCGGCGGCCCGGTGGCCAGCCAGGAGATCATCAAGGAGCTGGGCACCAACGGCGGCGGCTTCTACAACGCGAACTCCTCCCACCCGTTCGAGAACGCGACGAACTGGACCAACTGGGTCGAAATCTTCGCGATCCTGCTCATCCCCTTCGCGCTGCCGCGCACGTTCGGGCAGATGGTCGGCGACCGGCGGCAGGGGTACGCGATCCTCGCGGTCATGGGCGTGCTGGCCCTGGCCAGCGTGAGCGCGCTGACGGCGCTGGAGCTCGCGCACGGCGGGACCGTGCCGCAGGCGGTCGGGGCCGCGATGGAGGGCAAGGAAGCCAGGTTCGGCGTGGCCAACTCCGGCACCTTCGCCGCCGCCACGACGCTGACGTCGACCGGCGCGGTGAACTCCTTCCACGACTCCTACACCGCGCTCGGCGGCATGATCGCGATGGGCAACATGATGCTCGGGGAGGTCGCGCCCGGAGGCGTCGGCTCGGGTTTGTACGGCATGCTCGTCCTCGCGGTGATCACCGTCTTCGTGGCGGGGCTGATGGTCGGCCGGACGCCGGAGTACCTGGGCAAGAAGATCGGCGCCCGGGAGATCAAGCTCGCCTCGCTGTACTTCCTGACCACCCCGGCGCTCGTCCTGATCGGCACGGCGCTGGCGATGGCGTCCCCGGAACAGCGCGCGAGCATGTTGAACGGCGGGCCGCACGGCCTGTCGGAGGTCCTCTACGCCTTCACCAGCGCGTCCAACAACAACGGCTCGGCGTTCGCCGGCCTGACGGTCAACACCCCCTGGTACGACACCGCGCTCGGCCTGTGCATGGCCTTGGGGCGGTTCCTGCCGATCGTGTTCGTTCTCGGACTGGCCGGCTCGCTGGCCCGGCAGGCGCCCACCCCGGCGTCGGCGGGCACGTTGCCCACCTATCGGCCGCAGTTCGTCGGCATGGTGGCCGGGGTCACGGTCATCCTGGTCGCTCTCACGTTCCTCCCCGCCCTGGCGCTCGGGCCGCTCGCAGAAGGAATCCACTGACATGTCAACACCCGCGCGGAAAGCGGCGGGCCGTTCCCCCGCACCCAGGAAAGGCCGGGTCGGCGGCGGCCTGCTCGACCCCAGGCAGATGATCCGCTCGCTGCCGGACGCGCTGCGCAAGCTCAACCCGGCGACGCTGTGGCGCAACCCGGTCATGTTCATCGTCGAGATCGGCGCGGTCTTCACGACCGTGCTGGCCATCGTGAATCCGTCGTTCTTCGCCTGGGCGATCGTGGTCTGGCTGTGGCTGACCGTGCTGTTCGCCAACCTGGCCGAGGCCGTGGCCGAGGGCCGGGGCAAGGCCCAGGCGGCGACGCTGCGCGCGGCCAAGCGCGACACCACCGCGCGCCGTCTGCGGGCCCCGGACGACCCGAGCGCCTGGGACACGATCGGAGCGACCGAACTGCGGCAGGGCGACGTCGTGGTCGTCGAGGCAGGGGAGATCATCCCGGGCGACGGCGACGTGATCGACGGCATCGCCTCGGTCGACGAGTCGGCGATCACCGGCGAGTCGGCCCCGGTGATCCGCGAGTCCGGTGGCGACCGGTCGGCCGTCACGGGCGGCACGAAGGTGCTCTCGGACCGGATCATCGTGCGGATCACCCAGAAGCCGGGGGAGAGCTTCATCGACCGGATGATCTCGCTGGTCGAGGGGGCCAACCGGCAGAAGACGCCCAACGAGATCGCGCTCAACATCCTGCTGGCCGCCCTGACGATCGTCTTCCTGGTCGCGACGGCGACGATGCAGCCGCTGGCGATCTACTCCAAGAGCGTCAACCCCGGCATCCCGGACTCCCCGGCGCTGACCGCGGACGGCGTCACCGGCGTGGTGCTGGTCTCGCTGGTGGTGTGTCTGATCCCGACCACGATCGGCGCGCTGCTGTCCGCGATCGGCATCGCGGGCATGGACCGGCTCGTCCAGCGGAACGTGCTCGCGATGAGCGGCCGGGCCGTGGAGGCGGCCGGCGACGTCAACACGCTGCTGCTGGACAAGACCGGCACCATCACGCTGGGCAACCGGCAGGCGTCGGAGTTCGTACCCGCGAGCGGCGTCAGCGCCGAGGAGCTCGCCACCGCCGCCCAGCTCGCGAGCCTCGCCGACGAGACGCCCGAGGGCCGCTCGATCGTCGTGTACGCCAAGGAGGCGCACGGCCTACGCGAGCGGCGGCCGGGCGAACTGGCGCACGCGGTGTGGGTGCCGTTCACCGCCCAGACCCGGATGTCGGGCGTGGACGTGGACGGCCGCCAGGTGCGCAAGGGCGCGGCCACCGCGGTCATGAAATGGGTGCGGGACGCGGGCGGGCACCCGACCGACGAGGTCGGACACCTGGTCGACGGGATCTCGGCGTCCGGCGGCACCCCGCTGGTGGTGGGCGAGATCGCGGACGGCAAGGCCCGCGTCCTGGGCGTGATCCACCTCAAGGACGTGGTCAAGGCCGGGATGCGGGAGCGGTTCGACGAGATGCGCCGGATGGGCATCCGCACTGTGATGATCACCGGGGACAACCCGCTGACGGCCCGGGCGATCGCGGATGAGGCCGGGGTGGACGACTTCCTGGCCGAGGCCACGCCGGAGGACAAGCTCGCGCTGATCAGGCGGGAGCAGGAGGGCGGCCGGCTGGTCGCGATGACCGGCGACGGCACCAACGACGCGCCCGCGCTCGCCCAGGCGGACGTCGGCGTGGCGATGAACACCGGTACGACCGCCGCCAAGGAAGCGGGCAACATGGTCGATCTCGACTCCAACCCCACCAAGCTCATCGAGATCGTCGAGATCGGCAAGCAGCTCCTGATCACGCGCGGCGCGCTGACCACGTTCTCGATCGCCAACGACATCGCGAAGTACTTCGCGATCATCCCGGCGATCTTCGCGGCGGTCTACCCCGGCCTGGGCGTGCTCAACGTGATGCGCCTGGCCAGCCCCCAGTCGGCGATCCTCTCGGCGGTGATCTTCAACGCGCTCGTCATCGTCGCGCTGATCCCGCTCGCCCTGCGCGGGGTGCGCTACCGGCCGTCCAGCGCCTCGAAGCTGCTCTCCCGCAACCTCTACGTGTACGGCCTCGGCGGCATTGTGGCGCCGTTCGTCGGAATCAAGCTCATCGACCTGTTCGTCCAGTTCATCCCGGGGATGTCGTGATGGAACGCATGCCAGGCTGGCTCCGCCAGCACATCGCCGCGTTGCGGGCGCTGCTCGTGCTGACCGTGCTCCTCGGAGTGCTCTACCCGCTCGCGGTCACCGGCGTCGCCCAGGCGCTCCTCAACGGCCGGGCCAACGGCTCACCCGTCGAGAAGGACGGCCGGGTCGTCGGGAGCGCCCTCATCGGCCAGTCCTTCACCGGCCCGGACGGCGCCCCGATCAGAAAGTACTTCCAGAGCCGGCCGAGCGCGGCCGGGGCCGGTTACGACCCCATGGCGAGCGGCGCGAGCAACCTCGGCCCCGAGAACGTCCTGGATGTGCTCGCGGTCCCCGGCGCCACGGACGCCCACGGCAAGCCGGACACCGGACGGCAGAGCCTGCTCACCCAGGTGTGCGCGCGCAGCCGCGCGGCCGGCGCGCTCGAAGGCGTGAGCGGCGCCCGGCCGTACTGCACGCCGGACGGCGTGGGCGCGGTCCTGAAGGTCTTCCCGGCCGTCGGCACGCCGACCCGGGTGGTCAGCGTCAACCAGGCGTGTCCGGCCGCGCCCTTCGTCGCCGAGTACCGGGGCGTGAAGGTGGAGTGCGGCCGGCCCGGCGAGGACTACTCGGCGGGGCGGACCGTCCCGGTGCGGGGGACGGCGCGGGCCGTCGTCCCGGCGGACGCGGTCACCGCGAGCGGCTCCGGCCTCGACCCGCACATCTCCGTCGCGTACGCGCGGCTCCAGGCGTCCCGCGTGGCGCGGGAGCGGGGGCTCCCGCTGGAGCGGGTCAGGCATCTGATCGACGAGAACACGTCCGGGCGGGCCCTCGGCTTCATGGGCGAGCCCGCGGTGAACGTCCTCACGCTCAACCTGGCGCTGGACAAGGGCTGACCGTGGGTCGGGGTCGCCCGCGGTGGGCGGCCCCAACCACACGCGGTCGCCGATCTGGACGCGGTAAGTAGACGCGAGAGTATCGGCCGGCCTCAACCACATGCGGTCACCGATCAAGAGCTGGGCGCGGGAAGTAGACGCGGGAAGCAGACGGGAAGTAACGGCCGGCCGCAACCGGGGCCGGTCGGTCGCCCTCCGGTCGAGCGCCGGGCGAAGCACGCAGCTCAACCCGCGTATCGCGGCCGTAGGAGAGTCACCTCTCAGGCGTGGCCGCTGAATTTCGCGGGTGTCCGGTTAAGCCACTTTCGCGGTGGAAGCTGGAAAGGTGCCGATTGCGGAGGTAATGCTGTAAGCATGGTGAGCCTCTTCGAATACGCGGGTGGGCACGAAGGTCTCCACCGGTTCAACGAGCACTTCTATCGCAGCGTCCTGGCCGACCCGCTGCTCCAGCCGCTGTTCGGTGCCGGGCGCGCCAGCCACGTCACGCACCTGACGGCCTTCACGGCCGAGTCCTTCGGCGGCCCCGATGCCTTCTCCCAGGACATGGGCGGGTTCCCCATGCTGATCGCGGCACACCGAGGCCTGAAGATCAGCGAAGAGCAGCGGCAGCGGTTCGTCGAGCTGTACCTGGCGGCCGCCGACAGTGCCGGGCTGCCGGACGACCCGGCGTTCCGCGATGCGCTGCGGTCCCACGTGGAGTTCGGCTCGCAGGTGGCCGTGCAGAACTCCCACGCGGAAAGCGACGATCAGTTGCATCCGCTGCGCGACGTCCCTCTTTGGGAGTGGCCCGGCCCGTCGGTGTAGCCCTTCATCGACGCCTCGATCCGGCTCTGGCTCCGCTCGCGGTCCGCGACTGGCTGGTGCCCCTCCCGCCACGGGCAACCCTTGCCGATACGCGCCCTAGTCGTCCGAGCCGGGAGCCGACGGCGGTACCTCGACGACGAAGAACAGGAAGGCGGGTTTGCGGGAAAGGTCATGGAAGCCGTCGGGGAACAGCTCACGGGCGGCCGGGTCGGGCTGCGGCTCGCTGATGACGGCAACGCGGAAACCGGCGGCGGTGAAGGCATCGGTCATCGCGTGCAACGGCTTGCGCCATAACCTCATCGGGTAGAGCTGCCCGTCGAATGGCCAATCGAAGCTGTAGCTGGTGGTCGCGAAGTAGTCAGGCCGAGGATCCTGGAACGTGTAGGCCACGAAAGGGTGGTCCACCGACGCGATCAGCCGGCCGCCGGGCCTGAGCACCCGCCGCAACTCGGCCAGCGTCGGCCCCCAGTCCTCCAGGTAGTGCAGCACCAGCGACGCGACCACGTCGTCGAACGCACCGTCGGCGAACGGCAGGGGGTCGCGCAGGTCGACCATGTGCAGGGCCGCGTCGGCACCCAGCCGCCGCCTGGCCAACGCCAGCATCCCGGTGCTGGCGTCGATGCCGGTGACGACCGCACCGCGGTCGCGTAGCGCGGCGGACAGGGGGCCGGAGCCGCAACCGGCGTCCAGGATCCGACGGCCGGCCACGTCTCCGGCGAGGGCTACCATCGCGGGTCGCGTGTAGTACCCGTTCACGAGGTTGTTCTCGTTGTCCGCCGAGTACGCCTCGGCGAAGCTGTCGTAGTCATTCACCTGGTCCCGATCCGCAGACGGGGCGAAGCTCTCGGGCACGTCGGTTACGCGTTCCATCGTCGCAGCCTAGATGATCAATTCCAAGGGATGCCTGCGGAGGGTGTGGGGTGGGCGGCGGCCGAAGCCACCGCGAGATGGTCAGGCGGCGGGCTGCCGGCCCTGGTTGTCGAGGTGGCAGCGGGCGGTCAGGCGTCAGGGTCGATTTCGGGGTGCGTGAACCGCACGGGCTTGCCCAGCGACCGGGCGTAGGCGATTTCGGCTCGGGTGCTGTCTCCGATGTAGTCGCCGACTACGAGCACCTCATCAGCGAGCCGGATCTTCGCCCGGTGCAGATCGTCGAGTCGAACCTTCAGCGCCTCGGCCTCGACAGGATCGGACCAAAGTTCGTGCGGCGACTTCATGTCACAGCCCGGTTTGACGACAATCTTTCCGGCTTTGGTCTCCCGCAGATCGGCCTCGTTCATCTCGGTCATGAAGCGGGTGGAGCCGCAGATCACGACGATACGCGGGAGGCTCAACAGCTTCTTCGCGTCGGCGAGCTTTTCCTCGGGGGTGAGCAGTTGCGGGTATGACACTGGTTCCTCCTGGTGGTGTGGTCCAAGGGGTGCCTGCGGAGACGAGAACGAAAGTGTCCAAGATCGTTTTGTGACGAACGACGTGGACACCCTCGCGACAGCACGCTATGTGACGACCGACGGCATGCTGAAGGAGCATCCCGACCTGGCGCCGTGGCGCCCGCCGGTCGGCATTACGCCCCGCCTGAGCGATGCCGAATTGGTCACCCTCGCCACGATGCAGGCCATACTCGGCTACACCTCCGAGGCCAAATGGCTCCGCCATGCCCGTGCCCACCTGCGCCACCTCTTCCCCTACCTGCCCCAGCAGCCCGGCTACAACAAGCGGCTGCGCAAGGCCGCCGGTCTGATGCGAAGCGTCAACCGGATCCTGGCCACCACCACCTCGGTGTGGAGCGATGACGTATGGGTCGTGGACTCCACCCCGGTGGAATGCGGCCGCTCCCGCGAGACCGTCAAACGCTCCGACCTGGCAGGTTGGGCCGAATGCGAGCTTCTGCGAGAGCGCCCCCGACAGACTCTCATCGGAGACAAGAACTACTTCGGCCGTGGTTTCGAACGCGAACTGTCCGAGCATGGAGTCCAGTTGCTGCGGCCTGCCCGTAAAGGTGAACGGGAACGGCCTGGCGCAGCCCTGTTCAAGCCGCCGCGACAGGTCATCGAATCGATCAACGAGACCTTCAAGGGACAGCTTGACCTCGAACGGCACCGAGGGCGCACACCCGGAGGTGTCATAGCCCGCGTCATGCAACGCATCCTCGCGCTGACCGCCGCGATCTGGCACAACGACGCCACCGGACAAACCGTCCTACGCTCACTGATCGCCTACGATCACTGACCCCTTGGAATAGATCATCTAGTGTTCACATGATCCGCCGGGCGGACCTTTGGTGCCGGGCCAGGCGCCGGGCTAGGTGCCGGGCCAGGCGAAGCGGTGGGTGTGGATCCCGAAATAGGTGAACGCCTCGGCCCGGGTGACCCCGGGGACCCGCTTGATGTGGTCGTTGAGGACGGCGAGGAGCTCGGCGGGCTCCTTGCACACGACCTCCACGAACATGTCGAACGAGCCGGACGTGAGCACCACGTAGATCACCCCGGACAGCTCGCTGATCCGGTCGGCCACGGTGTGCACGTCGCTCTCGACGCGTACGCCGATGAGCGCCATCACCGGAAGGCCCAGCGCCATCGGGTCGGTCACGCCGACGATCTGGACGGCGCCCTCGTCCCGCAGCCGCTGCACCCGCTGGCGTACGGCGGGGGCCGAGAGCCCCGTCGTCTCGGCGAGCGCCGTGTAGGACGCCCGACCGTCCCGCTGCAGCTCGCGCAGCAGGGTTCGGTCGATGTCGTCGAGGTGCACGCGGCTCATCGCACGAGTTCGGACACGGCGGACGCGAAAACCTCGTGGTGCAGGTCCACGTCGGCCTCGGTGGTGGCCGGGCACATCAGCGCCATGTTGTGGAACGGGGTGAGCAGCAGGCCGCGGTTGGCCAGGTAGACGTGCAGGTAGTCGTCCAGGTCGGGGTCGCCGGCCGCGTTGGACTCCCCGCCGTTGCGCGGCGCCGGGGCGGCGAAGCGGTACTCGGCGCGCGCGCCGAGCTGGGTGACCGACCAGGGGAGCGCGTGCTCGTCGATGACCCCCTGGACGCCCTTGGTGAAGCGGGTGGCCAGCTCGGTCATGGCGGCGAAGGCGTCGTCGGTGAGGACGTGCTCAAGAGTGGCGCGCATGGCGGCGACCGAGAGCGGGTTGCCGGCGAGCGTGCCGCCGACGCCGCCCATGTCGACCAGGTCGAGCCCGCTCATCTGATCGATCCGGGCCGCCACTTCGGCGGACAGCCCGTACCCGCCGCTGGGGATGCCGCCGCCGATGGCCTTGCCGATCGTGACGATGTCGGGGTCGAGCCCCCACGCGCCGGTGCAGCCGCCGGGACCGGCCGAGAACGTGTGCGTCTCGTCGTTGATGAGCAGGCTGCCGTACCGCCGGGTCAGCTCGCGCACGCCGTCGAGGTAGCCGGGCTCGGGCAGCACGATGCCGATGTTGGTGAGCGCGGGTTCCATGAGGACCGCGGCCACGTCGCCGTGGGCCAGCTCGCGCTCCAGCGCCGCCAGGTCGTTGAACTCCACCACCCGGGAGGTCACGGTCGGGTCGACGGGGGCGCCGACGTTGCCCTCGCGGGAGACCTGCTCGCCGTCCGGGCCGACCACGAGCAGCACCTCGTCGACGCTGCCGTGGTAGCAGTAGCTGTTCACCAGGATCTTGGGCCGGCCGGTGATCGCCCGCGCCAGGCGGATCGCCCAGCGGTTGGCGTCGGTCGCGGTCAGCGAGAAGCTCCAGTACGGCACGCCGAAGCGGCGGCCGAGCTCGGCGCCGACCCAGGTCGCGTCCTCGGTCGGCATCATCACGGTCGCGCCGCCGCGGCCCCCGAAGCGGTCGGCGACCGCGTCCACGGTGGCCTGCGGTGAGTGCCCGGCCATGGCGCCGGTGTCGCCCAGGCAGAGGTCCACGTACGTGTGGCCGTCCACGTCGGTGATCCGGGCGCCCCTGGCCTCGGCCAGATAGAGCGGGAAGCCGGCGGCGGTCTTGTTCATCCACGTCATCGGCACGCCGCCGAACAGGTGGGCGCGCGCCTGCTCGTACGCGGCGGCGGATCGGGGGTTGCGGTCGCGGAACGTCCGGCGCTCGCGGTCGAGCAGCTCGGCGAGACGGGCACGGTCGATCATGATCACTGCCTTAGAAAACGTCGAGAGAACCGGTTCCGGTCTGTGAATCTGAAGTCAACGTACCCCACGACGTTCGATTCTTCATAGGGGGAGTGGCGGGGAGGGGGTGGGGCCGGGGGATCAGGCCGGCTCCTCCGTGAGGTCCGTGTCCGGTGTGATGTCCCGCGTGATGTCCCGGGGGAGGGGCACGGTGGGGTGCTCCGCGCCGGTGCCGTCCGGCGGCGACCCGAGCGGACCGAGCGGCCCGGGCGACTCGACCGGCCCGAGCGGTTCGAGTAGCCCGCGCGGTCCGCGCGGGCCGCCGAGTGCGCGCAGCGTCCCGCGCAGCCCGTCGACGATCGCCGCGAGTCCGACCTCGAACGAGAGGTCGGCGGGCGGGCGGCCATGGGCCGCCGAGGCCGCGTCGCGGGCGCGTACGGCCGCCGCGAAGGAGGGTGCCTCGGACGAGAGCGGCCCGCAGTCGAACATGTCGGGCGGGGCCACCATGTCGAGCGCGGAGCCGAGGATGAACGACTCGACCGACACCATGACCGGGATGATCATCTCGCCGGGCCAGCCCCCGCGCTGCAACCCGGAGACGACCTGGTCGTACATCCGCAGGGTGCGCAGGGCGCCGGTGATCGGGAGGGTGGCCAGTAGCGATATGGCCGGCGGATGGGCGGCGAAGGTGTCGCGGTAGCCGTGCGCCCACACGATCAGCGCCTCGTCCCACGGCAGCCGGGCGAACATCGAGGCGTCGATCGAGTCGGAGACCAGTTCGCGGACCGCGGCCAGGATGTCGTCCTTGCCGTCCACGTGGTTGTAGAAGGAGGAGGGCCGCACGCCGAGCCGCTTGGCGAGCGCGGCGAGGGAGAACCCGTCGGCGCCCGCGTCGTCGATGAGGCCCAGGGCGGCCCGCGCGATGATCTCCCTGCTCAGCACCGGTGTGGCCGGTCGGCCCGCCCGTCTTCTCATTTCCTCGGCCGACCCCTTCCGCTTTGGCCTCCGGACAACTTATCCTTCCGGCACTAAACGAACGTCATTCTTTTTGGACGGCGATGTCACGCACTCTTTTCCGCAACGGCACCATCTGGACCGGCACCGGACACACCGCCACCGCCCTCACCGTGCGGGACGGCCGCATCGAGGCCGTCGGGGCCGAGGCTCTCGCCGCCCAGCCAGATGCCGACCAGGTCGTCGACCTTGAGGGCGGGCTGCTGCTGCCCGCCTTCGGCGACGGGCACTGCCACCCCGACCACGCCGGGTTCGAGGCGATGGGCCCGGAGATCAGGGACCGGGCCAGTGTGGAGGAGATCGTCGAGGCGGTCCGCGAGTACGCGCTCGCGCACCCGGAGGACGAGTGGATCATCGGCGCCAGCTACGACTCGACCCTGGCCCCCGAGGGCGTGTTCGACGCCCGCTGGCTGGACGCCGCCGTACCGGACCGGCCCGTCGTCCTGCGCGCCTGGGACTACCACACGGTGTGGTGCAACACCGAGGCCATGCGGCGGTCCGGCGTGAACGCCGCCACGCCGGACACGGAGCGCGGCCGCTTCGCCCGCCGCGCCGACGGCGAACCGCTCGGCACGATGTACGAATGGGACGCGGTGGAGGCCGTGCTGCGCGCCGCGCCCGCCCGCACCACCGAGGACCTGGTCCGGGCGCTCCAGATCGCCACCGAGGCCTACGCGGCGGCCGGCGTCACCTGGATCCAGGACGCCTGGGTGGAGCACACCTCCGTGGACGCGTACGTCGAGGCGGCCCGCCGCGGCGTGCTCGCCACCCGGGTGAACCTCGGCCTGCGCGCCGACCCCGAACGCTGGCGCGAGCAGCTCGCCGAGTTCGCCGCCGACCGGGAGCGCGTCCGCGCGCTGGGCGGCGACCGGCTCACCGCCAACACCGTCAAATTCTTCGTCGACGGCATCCTGGAGAACCGCACCGCGTCGCTGCTCGCGCCGTACAGCGACGACCCGTGCACGCGCGGCATGCCCGTCTGGCCGTACGAGGAGCTGGTCGAGGCGTTCACCGCGGTGGACGCGCTGGGCCTGCAGGCGCACCTGCACGCGATCGGCGACGCGGGCGTGCGGGCCGCGCTGGACGCGGTCGAGCGCGTGACGCGGGTCAACGGGCCCCGGAACCGGCGGCCGGTCATCGCCCACGTGCAGCTCCTGGACGAGGTGGACCTGCCGCGCTTCGCCCGGCTCGGGGTGATCGCGAACCTCCAGCCCCTGTGGGCGCGCACCGACGCCGCGATGAAGGAGCTGACCTTCCCGCGGATCGGCGCCGAGCGCGCCCGCCGGCAGTACCTCATCGGCTCGCTGCTGCGCGCCGGGGTGACGGTGGCCTTCGGGAGCGACTGGCCGGTGAGCGACCACCGCCCGCTGGCCGGGCTGCCGGTCGCGGTGACCCGCGAGAACGCGGAGCGGAAGCCGGCCGGCGGCTGGCTGCCCGAGGAGCGCGTCGGCTTCGACGCCGCCCTGTCCGCATACACGGCCGGTGTGGCCTACCAGGCGTTCGCCGAGGAGGAGCGCGGCCTGCTGGTCCCCGGCATGGCCGCCGACCTGGTCTGGCTCGACGCCGACATACGCCTGATGGATCCGCACGACGTCGCGCTCCGGTCGGCCGTTCGCGGCACGTGGATGTCCGGCGCGCGAATCCACCCCCCTTCCGACAGGAGAAGCGCTCAATGAACCAATCCGCCGCCCCCTCGGGGCTGAAGCGGGTCCTCGGCGTGCCGGGCCTGACGCTCTTCGGGCTCACCTACCTCGCCCCGGTGGCCGTCTTCACGACGTACGGCACGGTCGCGCAGACCACCAAGGGCCACCTGCCGTCGGCGTACGTGGTCGCCCTCGTGGTCATGCTGTTCACGGCGATCAGCTACGGCCGGATGGCGCGGGCGTATCCGACCGCCGGGTCGGCGTACACCTACACGCAGCAGACCTTCGGCGGGCACGTCGGTTTCATGACCGGCTGGACACTGATGCTCGACTACCTCTTCCTCCCGATGATCAACTTCCTGCTCATCGGGATCTACCTGAACAGCCAGTTCCCCGCCGTGCCGCAATGGGCGTTCACGCTGGCCGCGCTGCTCGTCGTGTTCGGGCTCAACGTCCTCGGCATCACCGTGATGAGCCGGGTCAACGTGGTGGTCGTCGGCGCCTCCGTGGTGCTGATCCTCGTGTTCGTCGCGCTGGCGCTCAAGCACCTGTCGGGCCAGCCCTCCCCGGCGCCCTTCGAGGTCTTCACGCCCGGCGAGGGCGTGTTCGCCGGCGCGGCCATCCTGGCGCTGAGCTTCCTCGGGTTCGACGCCGTCTCCACGCTGTCGGAGGAGGCCAGGGAGCCGCGCCGCGACATCCCGCGGGCGATCGTGCTGACCACGCTGATCGGCGGGCTGCTGTTCGTCCTGGTCGCGTGGATGGGCGGGCTGACCCACCCCGGGTACGGCGACTTCGCCAACCCCGACACCGCCGGCGTGGACATCATGGCCGCGCTGGGCGGCGCCGCGTTCGAGACGATCTTCGTGGGCATCTACGTGATCGGCGCCTTCGGGTCGGCGATGACCACGCAGGCGAGCGTCTCCCGCATCCTGTACTCCATGGGACGGGACGGCGTGCTGCCCAAGCGCGTCTTCAGCCTGCTGCACCCGCGCTTCAAGTCGCCGATCTTCGCGGTGTCCGTCGTGTCCGTGGTGTCGCTCGTCGCGCTCTTCATCAGCCTGGACCACGCGGTCGTGATGGTGAACTTCGGCGCGCTGATCGCCTTCTCGATGGTCAACCTCACCGTGATCAAGCACTACGTCGTGGACGGCGGGCGGCGCTCGGCGCGCGACCTGTTCCACTACGGCCTGCTGCCGCTGGTGGGCTTCGCCCTGACGGTCTGGCTGTGGACGAGCCTGTCGGGCGTGACCTTCCAGGTCGGGCTGGTCTGGATGGCCGTCGGCCTGGTCTACCTCGTCGGCCTCACCCGGTTCTTCCGCCGCAGGCCCCCGATGATGACCTTCTCCGACGCCGACCCGGTCACCACCTGATCCGCTCCTGATCCACGCGATCGCTTGATCGGAGGCGTCTGAAGTCCACTCCGCCGGGGCTCCTTCCATCGGGGCCCCGGCGTCGCAGATCGGCTACGACGACAGGGTGAACCCCTCGTAGTCCTTCGCGGCGACCTCGTCGCATTTCTGCCGGTAGACCCCGACGCCGCCGCAGTAGGGCAGGATGACGCGCGGCTTGCCGGGGACGTTCGCCCCCATGAACCAGGAGTCGGCGGTGGGATAGAGCGTGAGGTCGCCCACCTCCTTCACGTGCTCGACCCACGCGTCCTCGGCCTCCACGGTCGCGTCGATCGACGCGAAGCCGCGCCGGCGCAGGAACGCGACGCAGTCCGCTATCCACTCGACGTGCTGTTCGATGGACACCACCATGTTGCTGAGCACGGACGGGCTGCCCGGGCCGGTGACGATGAACAGGTTGGGGAAGCCGGCCGTGCCGATGCCGAGATAGGTCCGGGGGCCCTCGGCCCACTTCTCCCTCAGGGACCTGCCGCTCTTCCCCCGGATGTCGATGGACAGCAGGGCGCCGGTCATGGCGTCGAAGCCGGTCGCCAGCACGATGTCGTCGAACTCGTGCTCCCCTTCCGTGGTCCGGATCCCCTTTGGGGTGATCTCCACGATCGGGGACCGCCGGAGATCGACGAGGGTGACGTCGTCCCGGTTGTACGTCGCGTAATAGCCGGAGTCGAGGCAGGGGCGCTTGGTGCCGACGGGATGGTCCGTCGGCGACAACGCCGAGGCCACGTCCGGGTCGGCCACGATCTCGCGGATCTTGCCGCGGATGAACTCGGCCGCGGTGTCGTTGGCCCTCCTGTCGAAGAGGATGTCGGTGTAGGAGATCAGGATGTCGACGAGGTTGCCCTTCTCCCAGCTCTCCTGGTATCGCCGCTCCCGTTCCTCGGGCCGTACGTCCAACGCGGACTTCACCGGGAAGTCGACGGGAATGCCGAAGACCGACTCGCGGGCCAGCCGCCGATGTTCGGGGTACTCCGCCTTCCTGGTCCGCTGCGTCTCGGGATCGAGGGGGACGTTGCGGGCCGGCATGCTGAAGTTCGGCGTCCGCTGCAAGACGGTCAGATGAGCGGCCTGCTCGGCGATGATCGGGATGGACTGGATGCCGGAGGAGCCGGTCCCGATGACGGCGACCCGCCGCCCGGTGAAGTCGACGCCCTCGTGCGGCCAGCGACCGGTGTGGTGGCAGTCGCCCTCGAACCGCTCCAGCCCCTCGACCTCGGGGCCCTTCACGGCGGACAGGCAGCCGGTCGCCATGACGAGGAACTGCGCCGACACGGTCTGCCCGGCGTCCTCCTCGGAGTCCGTCCCGAGGCCATCCCCGGCGACCTGCGCGGCGCCTTCCCCGGGCTCCGTACGGATCATCCAGCGGCTCGCCGCCTCGTCGAAGCGGGCGGCCGCCACCCGTGTGCCGAGCCGGATGTCGCGGCGCAGGTCGAACCGGTCGGCGACGTGCTCGATGTACCGCAGGAGCTCCGGCTGGCTCGGGTACTTCTCCGTCCAGACCCACTCCTGTTCGAGCTCGGGGGAGAAGGAGTAGGAGTACTCCATGCTCTCGATGTCACAGCGCGCGCCGGGGTAGCGGTTCCAGTACCACGTGCCGCCGACGCCGGCGGCGGCCTCGTACACGCGTACGCGCAGTCCGAGCCGCCGCAGGCGGTGGAGCGTGTACAGGCCGGCCAGTCCCGCCCCCACCACGACCGCGTCGAAGTGGGCCGCGGCCGTCTCGTCGCGCGCCATGAATCACCTCGCTGGTGAATCCGGAGGCCGGGCCGACCCCTCGCCGCCTTCGTCCGGGGATGTGATCTACCTCACGAACGTAAGACGCCTGACGAATCCCGTCAACGTCGGCGAAAGTGGCATATGTCCGGACCCGCTCAGCCGCGTTCGAGCAGGACCGCGACGCCGTCCAGCATGCGGTGCAGGCCGAACTCGAAGATGTTCTCCGGCTCGGACGCCTCGAACGCCTCGGCGCCGAACTCCGACACCATCGGCAGGCGGGGGTCGCGCATGGTGCGCTCGAACGCCTCCTGCCGGGCGGCCGCCCACTGCCGCCGCGTGTGGCGCGTCCTGCGCGCGGCCTGCGCCTCGTAGGCGAGCGGCACTGCGGCGCTCTGCAGGTACGTGCCGATCATGATGGCGATCTGGACGAGGGTGGCGAAGCCGAGGCCGTGGCCGTCCAGCGCGCGCATCCGCCAGTCGGTGTAGGCCAGCAGGTTCGGCGCGTTCGGCGGGCGCGTGGTGGCGGCGGCCAGATGTGACAGCCAGGGGTGCGCGCGGTAGAGGGCCCACTCCTCGCGCGCGGACAGCTCCAGCTTGGCCCGCCAGCCGTCGGGACCGGGCTCCGGCAGGGGCCGCGCGCCGAAGGCGGCGTCCACCATCAGGTCGTTGAGCTCCTCGCGGCCGGCCACGTACCGGTACAGCGACATCACGCCGACCCCGAGGTCGCCGGCGAGGCGGCGCATCGACACGGCGCCGGCCCCCTCCCGATCGGCCACCGCGACGGCCGCCCGCACGATGACGTCCTGGTCCAGGCCGGCTTCGGCGACCTCGGGCGTCCGCCGCGCCTCCACGGTGGCCGGGCGGTCGGCGACCCGCGCCCGGTACGCCCGGGCGCTGCAGGCGCGGGAGCAGTACCGCCGGGGACGTCCCCGCACGCTGGGCCGCAACGCGCGCCCGCACATCTCGCATGTCGCCACGGTCGCCGTCCTCTTTTCGTCACGGAGCTATTTCGTGTCGAAATTATAAAGCATCCTGGCTAATAAGGCATTAAGCAAATTGATGTACGGTGTATTTATGACTCGTGCACTGTACGACGAGCGCGTGACGAACTCCGTCACCGCCGCACTTGAGCTCCATCACGTGACAAAGCGCCACGGCGCGGGCGCCGCCGCCGTGACCGCGCTGGACCGGGTGTCCCTGTCCATCCCGCGCGGCACGTTCACCGCCGTCATGGGCCCGTCGGGGTCGGGAAAGAGCACGCTGCTGCACTGCGCTGCGGGGCTCGACCGGCCGGACTCCGGGGCCGTGGTCCTCGACGGGCGTGACCTGACCGGCCTGGACGAGACGGCGCTGACCCGGTTGCGGCGCGAGCGCATGGGCTTCGTCTTCCAGTCGTTCAACCTGGTGCCCACGCTGACCGTGGCGCAGAACGCGGTGCTGCCCCTGGAGTTCGCCGGTCGCCCGGCCGACGGCCAGCGGGTACGCGGGCTGCTCGGGCGGCTGGGGCTCGGCGACCGGATCGACCACCGCCCGGCTGAGTTGTCCGGCGGGCAGCAGCAGCGGGTGGCCATCGCCCGCGCGCTGCTCTCCCAACCGGCGATCATCTTCGCCGACGAGCCGACCGGCGCCCTCGACACCCAGGCCGCACGCGAGGTGCTCGGCATCCTGCGCGAGGCGGTGACCGCGTCCGGGCAGACGATCGTGATGGTGACGCACGACCCGGTGGCGGCCGCGTACGCCGACTCGGTGGTGTTCTTCGCCGACGGGCGGATCGTGGACCACCTGGCGCGGCCGGACGCGGGGGCGGTGGCCGCGCGGATGGCCCGCCTCTCGGCGAGGGGGGCCGCCTGATGAGCGGCCTGACGAGCTGGAGGCTGGCGTTCGCCACGGTGCGGGCGCACCGGGGGTCGTACCTGGCGTCGGCCGGGGTGACGCTGGCCGGCACCGCGCTGCTCACCGCGTTCGCGAGCCTGCTGGAGACCGGGCTGACGACCGGACGCGACAGCGGATTCCTGATCATGCTGCCCGCGATCCTGGGCGGCTGGACCGTGGCGATCGTGGGGTTCGGGGTGGTCTCGACCGTGTCCCTGACGATCCAGCACAGGGAGCGGGAGCTGGCGCTGCTGCGCGCGATCGCCGCCACCCCGCGGCAGGTCCGGCGGAACGTCCTGCGGGAGACCATGATCGCGGCCGTCCCCGCGATCGCGGCGGGGGTGGCGCCCGGCGTGGGGCTGGGCGCGATCGTCCTCGGACGGCTGGTCGACGCCGGGCTGGTCGCGGACGGCACCACGGTCCAGGTGGGCTGGCGGGGCGTCGCGCTCGTGGCGGGCATGTCGCTGCTGACCGCGGTGGGGGCCGCTCTGATCTCCAGCCGGCGCGCCGTCTCGATCCCGCCCGTGCGCGCGCTGGCGGCGGCGGCCCCGCAGCCCGCACGGGCTCTGGGCCGCGGCCGGGTGCTCGCCGGGGCGGCGCTGCTGGCCGTGGGCCTCGCGCTGTCCTGCGGGACGCTTTTCATGGAGAACGGCCCGCTGCTGTCGAGCACGGCGGGGCCGGCGGGCGTCGCGGTCGCCGTCGGGCTCGCCCTGCTCAGCCCGGCGGCCCTGCGGCCGGTCAGATTGCTGTCGGACGCCCGGCTGGGCGCGACCGTGCGGCTGGCCGCGCGCAACCTCCAGGCCGGGGCCCGGCAGGGCGGCGCCGTCGCGGCGCCGCTGATCCTCCTGGTCGGCATCGCCGGGGGGACGCTCTACATGCAGTCCACCGAGGACAGCGTCATCCACAGGGGCGATGACGTGAGTGCGCAGCTCGCTCCGGTGAACTACCTGGTCGTCGCCATGATCATCGCGTTCACGGCGATCGTGGTGGTCAACACCCTGATCGCGGCCACCCGGCGGCGCCGCCGGGAGTTCGGCCTGCTGCGGCTGTCGGCGGCCACCCGGCGGCAGGTGCTGTGGATGGTCGCCGCCGAGGGCGGGATCACGGCGATCCTGGCGGTCGTGCTCGGCACGGTCGCCGTCGCCGCGACGACCGTGCCGTACAGCCTGGTCAAGACCGGATCGCCGATCGCCACGGGGCCGGGGTGGATGTACGCCGCCATCATCGGGGCGGCGCTCCTGCTCGTGCTGGTCGCCACGATCCCGACCGCCGTGTCCGCGCTGCGGGTCCGCCCGGTCGAGGCCCTGAACTCGGTGTGAGCCCGCGTGCCCCGGCCGGGCGGAGCCGCCGTCAGGCGGTCATCGCGACCAGGATCCGGCGGGCGCCGGTGAACGGGTCCCGGCCGTGCGCGCACAGCATGTTGTTGATGATCATCAGGTCGCCCTCGCGCCAGAGGAACGCGTAGGAGATCTTGTCGTACGCGGCCGTGACGGCGTCGAGGTCGGCGGAGGTGATCGGGGAGCCGTCGGCGAGGTAGGCGTTGCGGGGCAGGTCGGCCTCGCCGTACAGGCTGAGGAGGGCCTCACGGACCTCCTCGTCCAGGCTGCTGACGTGGAACAGGTTGGACTGGTTGAACCAGACCGGCTCCCCGGTCAGCGGCTCGGTCTGCCAGGACGGGCGGTGGTGCCGGGTGCGCAGCCCCTCGTCGGTCCACTCGTACGCCATCCCGTGGTCGGCGCAGTACCGCTCGACCTGGGTCCGGTCGTCGGTCTGGAACGACTCCTGCCAGGACAGGCCGAGCCCCTCGCGGAACGCCCGGGCGTACACGACGCCGGCCGCGAACCGCTCCCGCACCTCCTCCGGGACCGCGCGGAACACCGCGCGGCTGTCGGCGATGGGGGTGGCCCCGCCGGTCGCCGCCGCCGTCTCGCAGAAGAAGAACAGGTGCCCGGGCCAGGTGTCCGAGTACGCGTTCTCGTTGTGCATCGGGAGCGGCTGGTCGGCGGGGTACTCCGTGGAGGTGTAGATGGACTCCGTGACCGACGTGCGCGGGGTCGAGCGCTCGGTGTAGCGCAGCGGGTCGCCCCCGACCACCCGGACGATCTGGTCGAACAGCTCCAGATCGACCGGCAGGTCGCGGAGCAGCACCGCGCCGTGCTCGGCGAGGGCGGCCCGCAGCCCGTCGCGGTGGGCGGTCACCCAGTCGAGGTGGCCGGTCGCGTCCGGGCCGAGGGCGTACACCGTGATGGCGGTGTGGCCGTTGCCCTCGACGTGTCCGGCCACCGACCCCAGCCGGGGCGCCTCAGTGGGGGTGACTCCGGTCATGATTCGCTGCTTCCTTTCACGAGGCTGAGGCGACGCTGCCTCTCCTGCATGCCGATGAGGTCGTCGGGGAGGGAGTCCGGCACCTCGGTGTCGAAGCGCCTCAGCAGCCGGATGGTGGACGCGCTGATGGTGACCGCGGCCATCATCAGCGCGAAGACGATGTACGTGAGGCCCACGCCCCGGCTCTCACCGACGCCGATGACGGCGCCGACCGACTCGGCGAGCGCGCCGCCCGGCTGCAGCATGGGGTTGAACAGGGACGTGGCCACCGGCGCGAGCACGGCGAACCCGATCGGCAGGGTGGACCACGAGAGCGCCTGGTTGAGCGCGAGCACCCGCCCGTGGAACCGCTGCGGCACCTTGACCTGGATCAGCGTCACGTAGATGCCCTGGGAGATCGTCATCGACATGGCCAGGAGGAAGATGCCGGTCACGACCACGGCCAGGGACGGCCGCAGACCCATCACCAGGCAGCCGACCGCCATGCCGAGGTTGCCCAGGAACACGCCGATCATCCGGCGCTTGCGCGGGCCGCCCCACAGCGCCATCACGATGCCGCCGGCCACGGCGCCGATCGCCTCCGCCACCGACACCTGCGCCACCTGGTCGACCGTGCCGAACGAGAGCGTCAGCGGGACGGTCAGCACCAGGGCCGGACCCAGGAAGATGTTCGCGATCGCGAAGTAGATCACCATCGACCGGAAGCCACGCATGTGCCAGGAGAACCGCAGACCTTCCGCGATCGAGGTCAGCAGCGGCTCCTTGCGGCGGAACCCGAGCGTGTCGGGGAAGCGGATCACCAGCAGCACCGCGAGGGCGAACACGTAGCTCGCCATGTCGATGGCGAGGATGCCGGGCAGGCCGATCGCGACGTACAGACCGGCGCCCAGCAGGGGCGCGAACAGCATCGCGAAGCCGTTGGTGAGCTGCGTGAGGCCGATCGCGTGGCCCAGGTAGCGCTTGGGCACGAGCTGCGGCACCGCGGTCTGGAAGGCCAGTCGTTGGTACGTGCCCGCCATCGAGTTGATCGGCAACAGCAGGTAGATGACCCACAGGTCCAGCCGTCCGGTCCACAGCAGCAGCGCGATCGTGAGCTGGACCACGCCGGCCACGCCGCTCGCGACGATCATGACGCGGCGCCGGTCGAACCGGTCGATGAGCGGCCCGGCGATCGGCATCATCGCCACACCGCAGATCAGCGTCAGCGCCCACAGCAGGCCGAGGTCGGTCACCGACCCCGTACCGGCGAACAGCCACACCGGAACCGCGAAGCCGGTCAGCGCCGATCCGGTCGCCGAGATGAGCTGGCCGATCGCGACGCTGAGGAACCGGCCGCCGCTCGGCTGCACCGCCGGCTTCTCCTCGGCCGTCCCCGGCTCGGCCGGGTAGTGCGTGTCGTTCACCGCCCATCCCGAGTCCGGGCCCCTGGCGGCCTCGCCGTGCTCGGAGGTGTCGCGCCGGGCCATCGCCGGATGGACCTTCGTGACGATCTCGGCCAGCTCCTCCGAGCGGTGCTTGAGGAAGAAGTGGCCGGCCTGGTCGAGCACCACCAGTCCGCTGGTCTCGGTCAGGAACTCCCACTCCCGGTACCGCTCGGTGTAGTAGTCGGTGACCGGGTCCTCCGAGCCGACGATCGAGATGATCGGGGCGGACATCGGCTCCGGGTGCTGGTCGAGCAGCGTCGTGAAGTACTCCTCGGAGGCCCGGGAGTCGGCCCGCATGTTCGCGATGATCCGGTCCGCCTGCTCCGGGTCCAGCTCGTCGGTGTCGACGCCCATGCCCTTGAGCCAGTTGGCGTACTCGCGGTTGCTGCGCAGCTTCTCCAGCCGGGCGCGCAGGGTGCCGATGACGCCCTTGAGCCGGGCGAACGGGAACATCGCGCCGATGTAGACGGCGTCCACGTCACGGCCCGACTCGGTCAGCTTCCGCGCCACGCCGACCGCGATGGCGCTGCCGACGCCGCAGTGGCCGTACAGGACCAGGGGGCCCTCGACCCGTTCCCGGACCTCCGCCACGATCCGGTCCACCAGCTCGTGGAAGGGCACCGCCTCCTCGTTCAGCCCCACGTCGTGGCCGGGGATGGCCACCGAGTACAGCGCGTTCCCCGCGGGCAGCGCGTCGGCGAGGGGCTGGTAGACGATCGCGCTGCCGCCGCCGTACGGCACGCAGACGTAGGACAGGGTGCGCGTGGCGCCCTTCGGGGTCAGCTCGTACAGCAGCGGCTGCGGCCCGTCCGCCGCGTCGCTGCCGGCGTCGATGAACACGGCCAGCTCGCGGATGGTGCGGTTCTGGAACAGGTCCATCACGCCGACCGGACGGCCGGTGCCGTCGGACGCCTTGCGGATGCGGGCCACCACCTGGGTGGCGAGCAGCGAGTGGCCGCCGGAGTCGAAGAAGTCGTCGTGGACGCCGATGCGCTCCACGCCGAGCACCTCGGTCCAGATCGCGGCCAGCATCCGCTCGGTGGCGGTCTCCGGCTCGACCAGCTCGGCGGAGGCGTCGCGGGTCGCCTGCGGGGCGGGCAGCGCCTTGCGGTCGAGCTTGCCGTTGGGCGACAGCGGCAGCGCGTCCAGCGTGACGAACGCCGTCGGCACCATGTAGTCGGGCAGGCCCTGCTTGAGCGCGGCCCGCAGCTCGGTGACGTCGATCTCCGCCTCGCCGGCCGGGGTCAGGTAGGCGACCAGCCGCTTGTCCCCGGGGGTGTCCTCGCGGACGATCACGACCGCGTCGGCGACCTCGTCGCGCTCGCGCAGCGTCGTCTCGATCTCACCCAGCTCGATGCGCAGGCCGCGCAGCTTCACCTGGTGGTCGATCCGGCCCAGGAACTCCAGGTTCCCGTCGGCGCGCCAGCGCGCCAGGTCGCCCGTGCGGTACAGCCGGCCGCCCAGCTCGGGACCGAACGGGTCGGGGACGAACCGCTCCGCGGTGAGCGCCGGGCGACGGTGGTAGCCCCGGGCCACGCCGACGCCGCCGATGTGCAGCTCGCCGGGCACGCCGAGGGGTGCCGGGTTCCCCCGCCCGTCCAGGACGTAGAGCCGGATGTTGTCGATCGGGGCACCGATCGGCAGGGTGACGGCGCCCTCCAGCGCCTCGGGGCTGCAATGCCAGGAGGTGACGTCGATGGCCGCCTCGGTCGGGCCGTACAGGTTGTGCAGCTCGCAGCCGGGGAGCACGGAGGTGAACGTGACCGCGGTGGCCACGGGCAGCTCCTCGCCGCTGCAGATCACCCGGCGCAGCGCGGTGCAGCCCTTCGCCGCGTCCTCGTCGTCGGAGAGGAACACCCCCAGCATCGAGGGGACGAAGTGGGCGGTGGTCACGCCTTCGCTGATCAGCAGCTCGCGCAGGTAGGCCGCGTCCTTGTGGCCGCCCGGCTTCGCGAGCACCAGCCGCGCGCCGGTGAGCAGCGGCCAGAAGAACTCCCACACCGACACGTCGAAGCCGGCCGGCGTCTTCTGCAGCACGACGTCGTCGCCGCCGAGCCGGTAGGTGCGCTGCATCCACTCCAGCCGGTTGACGATGCCGCGGTGGGTGTTCGGCACGCCCTTCGGCCGGCCGGTCGAACCGGAGGTGTAGATGACGTACGCCGGGTTGCGGGAGATGACGGGGGCGCCGGGGTCGCCGGCGGGCTGACCCGCCCACTCGCCGGGGTCGTCCAGATCCAGGATGACCGCGTCGGTGGCCGGGACGCTCTCCCGCAGGCGGCCCAGGGTCAGCACCACGGGCGCCTGGGCGTCCTCGATCATGAACTGCAGCCGGTCGGCCGGGTACTCGGGGTCGAGCGGCAGGTAGGCGGCGCCCGCCTTGAGCACACCGAGCAGCGCCACCACCAGTTCGGCCGAGCGCTCGGCGAAGACGCCGACCAGCGTCTCCGGTCCCGCGCCCAGGTCACGCAGCCGGTGCGCCACCCGGTTCGCCCGCTCGTTCAGCTCCGCGTACGTCAGGTCGCGGCCCTCGAAGGTCACCGCGACGGCGTCCGGGGTGCGGGCGACCTGCTCCTCGATCCGGCCGTGCAGCGTCGCCGCCTCGTCCAGCTCGGCGGCGGTGTCGTTCCACCCGTCCACCAGCAGCGTCTGCTCGGCGGCGTCCAGCATCGGCAGCTCGGACACCCGGAGGGCCGGGTCGGCGGTGACGGAGCGCAGGAGGGTGACGAACCGCGTCGCCATCCGCGCCACGGTCGCCTCGTCGAACAGCGCCGTGTTGTAGACGAACTTGACGATCAGGCCGTCGCGGATCTCGATGACGTGCAGCTCGATGTCGAAGCGGGTGGACCGCAGGTCCATCGGCAGCCACTCGAAGCCCAGGTCGGACTCGCCCGCCTCCGAGATGCGGCCCATCTGGTAGTTCTGCAGCGCGAACATCGCCTGGAACACCGGAGGCCTGCTGACGTCGCGCGGCACGCCGAGCGCGTTGACGAGCTGCTCGAACGGCACCTCCGCGTGGTCGAAGGCGTCCAGGACGCCCACCCGGGTGCGTTCGAGGTACTCGTCGAAGGTCGGGTCGTCGTCGAGCTGGGCGCGCATCGGCAGCATGTTGATGAACATGCCGATGACGTTCTCCAGCTCCGCCAGCGACCGGCCCGCGGACGAGGAGCCGACTGCGAAGTCGTCCTGGCCCGAGTGCCGCGACAGCAGCACCTGGTAGGCCGCGAGCAGCGTCATGAACAGCGTCGTGCCGCGCTCTCTGGACAGCCGGTTGACCGCGTCGGCCAGTTCGGCGTCCACCTGCACGGTGTGCCAGTCGCCGTCGAACACCTGGGTCGCCGGACGCGGCCGGTCGGCGGGCAGCTCCAGGGCCGGCACCCCGGCCAGCCGCCCGCTCCAGAAGTCCAGCTGCCGGTCCAGCTCCGGCCCGGTCTGGGTCTGCCGCTGCCACTGCGCGAAGTCGCCGTACGAGACCGGCAGGGCGGGCAGCGCGGCCTCGGCCCCGGACCGGCCCGCGTGGTAGGCGGCGGCCAGGTCGCGCAGCAGCAGGTCCACCGACCAGCCGTCGCTGATGATGTGGTGGGTGCTGACCAGCAGGCGATGGTCGTCGTCGGCCAGCCGGACCAGCAGGGCGCGCAGCAGCGGCCCCTCGACCAGGTCGAACGGCTCGGCGGCGGCCGCGTCGATCAGCGCCTGGGCGGCGGCCTCGTCGTCCGCCGTGACGACGCGCAGCGGCACCGTCACGGACTCCTCGACCCGGACCGTCGGCCGTCCGTCGGCGTCGGCCGGGAAGCGCATCCGCACCGCCTCGTGCCGGACTGGCAGCGTCTGCAGCGCCTGTTCGAGCAGCTCGACGTCGACCTGCCCGGTGAGCCGCATCGGGACCGGGATGTTGTACTGGCTGGTGCCCGGAGCGAACTGCTCCATGAACCAGACCCGCTCCTGCTGGTAGGACAGGGGCGGGGCGGCGCCCTCCGGCCGCGGCCGCACCGTGGTGGTGGCGCGCCGGCGGAGCCGCTGCTCCAGCAGCGCGCGGCGCGCGGCGGACGGAGAGGTCTGCGCGGGCGTCGTCATGATGTGCCGTCGCCTTCCGATGCGAGCATCCGCTCGACATCCTCATCGCTGAGCTGGTCGAGGTCCTCGGACAGCCGCCGCTCGATCTCGGCCGCGAGGTCCTCGACGGTGGTGTAGGAGAACAGGCCCCGGACCGGGATGTCGATCTCGATCTGGCCGCGGATCCGGGCGATGGCCCGGATCGCCAGCAGGGAGTTGCCGCCCAGCTCGAAGAAGTCGTCGGTGGCCCCGATCTTCTCCACGCCGAGCAGTTCGGCGAAGACCTCGGCCACCAGCTCCTCGGCCGCGGTGCGCGGCTCGACGTACTCGCTCTCGCCGGGTGCGGTGACCGGCGCGGGCAGCGCGGCGTGGTCGAGCTTGCCGTTGGCGGTCAGCGGCAGGACGTCGAGCACCACGTACGCCGACGGCACCATGTGCGCGGGCAGGGCGGCGGCGAGCGCGTCGTTCACCGCGGCGACGTCCACGTCGGCGACGTCCGAGGCGGACCCCGGCTCGCCGACCAGGTAGGCGACCAGGCGCTTGCCCTCGACGGTGTCCTCGCGCACGCTGACGGCGGCGTCGCGCACGCCGGGCCGGGCGCGCAGGGCCGTCTCGATCTCGCCCGGCTCGATGCGGTAGCCGTGCAGCTTGATCTGGTCGTCCGCGCGGCCGACGTACTCCAGGGTCCCGTCCGCGCGGCGGCGCGCCAGGTCGCCGGTGCGGTACATCCGGGCGCCGGCCGGGCCGAACGGGCACGGCAGGTACGCGGCCGCGGTGGCGCCGGGCCGGTTCAGGTAGCCGCGGGTCACCTGCGGGCCGGCCACGTACAGCTCGCCCACCACGCCGGTGGGCACCGCACGCAGGCCGCCGTCCAGCACGTACGCCGCGACGCCGGGGGCCGGGCGGCCGATGGGCACCGAGCCCGCCCGGTCGACCGGCAGCTCCTCGCCCGGCGCGACCCGCGCCAGCACGCAGCCGACGGTGGCCTCGGTGGGGCCGTACTCGTTGACGACGGCGACGCCGGGGTGCCGCTGCCGGAACGCGGCGACCGCGTCGGCGGGCAGCGCCTCGCCTCCCAGCACCACGTCGGCCTCCGGGGCGACCCGGTCCGGCAGCGCGGCGAGCAGCGCCAGGTGGCTGGGCGTGACCTTGAGGAACGTGGCCAGGCCGGCCCCGTCGCCGCCCGGCTCGTCGTCCAGCGCGGCGAGCCGCACCGAGCCTCCGACCGTCAGCGGCCCGAACAGGGCGGTCACGGTCAGGTCGAAGGAGATGGGGGAGTGCAGCAGCGCCTGCCCGGCCAGGCCGGGGTAGGTCGCGCCCGCCCACCCGAGGTAGGCGGCCACCGAGCCGTGCTCGACCGCGACACCCTTGGGGGTGCCGGTCGAGCCCGAGGTGTAGATGACGTACGCGACCGCGTCCGGCGTGGGCGCGTCGCCCGCCGTCCCGGCCGATACGGCGGGCCACTCGGCGGGCTCGTCGATCGCGAGCACGACCGGCTCCGCGCCGTTCCGCCCGACCTTCCGGCCGGTCTGCCGCACGGTGTCCAGCAGGTGCTTCCGGGTGAGGACCAGGCCGGCGCCGGAGTCGCCCAGCATGTACGCCACCCGGTCGGCCGGATAGGCCGGATCCACCGGGACGTACCCCGCCCCGGCCTTCCACACGCCGAGCAGCGCGGGCAGCAGCTCCAGGCAGGGCTCGGCGCAGACCGCGACCAGCGACTCGGGGCCGGCGCCGGAGCCGCGCAGCCGCTCCGCCACCCGCCCGGCGGCCTCGTCCAGCTCCGCGTACGTCAGCCGCCGGTCACCGGCGACCACCGCGACCGCGTCGGGGGCGCGCGCGACCTGCTCCTCGACCATGCGGAGCGCCGTCGCGGCGCGCGGGGCGAGCGGCTCGCCGGTGCTCGCCGCGAGCAGCGCGGCGCGCTCGGCGCCGTCCACGAGCGGCAGGTCGCCGATCGCGGTGCCGGGGTCGGCCACCCCGGCGTCCAGGACGCGCAGGTAGCGGGCGACGAACGCCTCCGCTGTCTCCTTGTCGAACAGGTCGGTCCGGTACAGCAGGCGGCTGGTGCCCGTGGTCAGGTCGAAGGCGAGGTCGTCCTTCGAGGTCGTGTACGGGATCGGCTCGATGCCCGAGTCGGGGATGTAGTTGAAGCCGATCTGGTACAGCGGCTGCGTCCCCGGGTCCCGCGGCGGGGCGACCGCCTCCACGACCGCCTGGAACGGGACCCGGCCGTTCTCCATCGCGTCGAGCACCGTGGCGCGCACCCGGCCGAGCAGGTCGGCGAACGTCGGGTCGCCGCCCGCGTCCGCCCGCACCACGAGCTGGTTGACGAACATGCCGATCAGCCCGGTGACCTCGGGCAGCTCGCGCCCGCTCATGGTCACGCCGACCACCGTGTCGTCCTCGCCGGACAGCCGCGACAGCAGCGCGACGTACGCGGTGAGGAACACCATGAACGGCGTCGCGCCGGAGTGGCGTCCCAGCGAGGTGGCCCGCTCCCGCACCCCCTCGGGGATCGTGAAGCGGACCTCGTCACCGGCGTAGCCGAGCCGGGCCGGCCGGGGCCGGTCGGTGGGCAGGGAGTGGACGGCGGGCAGCCCGGCCAGGCGCGTGCGCCAGTACTCCACCTGCCCGGCCGTCGCCTCGTCGCCGATCCGGTCCCGCTGCCAGGCCGCGAAGTCGGCGTACTGGATCGGCAGCTCGGGCAGCCCGGCGGCCCCGGCCAGCCCGGCCGGGGTGACCGGCCCGCCGCCCTCGTCCGCCCTGGCCGCGGCGGCGGCGCAGAGGCGGACCGTCTCCTTCTGCAGGATGACCGCCGAGGTGGCGTCGAACACGGCGTGGTGGGTCACGAAGGTGACCACCCAGCGGGCGTCCTCGGCGCGGACCGCCGTCACCCGCCACATCGGGGCGCGGTCGGTCGGGATCGGCTCGCCGTTGGCCGCCTGGATGTGGCCGAGCGTCCGGGCCCTGCGCTCCTCCTCGGGGAGTCCGCGCAGGTCGTGCACCCGGATGTCGGGGGTGATCCCGGCGTGCACGACCTGGCGGAGGGTGCCGTCCACGACCCGGAGGGACGTGCGCAGCACCTCATGCCGCTCGGCGAGCGCCGTCAGCGCCGCCTCGATCGCGTCCGCCTCGATCGCGTACGGGATCTCGACCGGGCACGGCAGGTTGAACACCGGCGAGCCCGGGTCCATCTGGTCGGCCAGCCAGATCCGTTCCTGGCCGAAGGAGGCGGGCGCCTCCCATTCCTTGGCGGTCACCATGGTCACCCGCCCTGGCGGAGGCTGAGTGGCCGCATGTCGGTCCACACGGTCTCGATGTGGTCCAGGCACTCCTGCTTGGCTCCGCCGAACCCGGCGTCGTGCCATCCGGCGGGGAGGGTCCGCCCGGCGGGCCAGATCGAGTACTGCTCTTCGTCGTTGCGTACGACGACGTACTGCTCGTCGGTCATGGTTCCTGCCTCGTTCGTCGAATGTCTGCTGCCGCGGCGACCTCGGGCGTGGCCCGGGGAGAGGAGGTCATCGACGGTCCAGCTTGGGGATGGTGGTGCCGGCGGCCTGGCCCTGGCCGCTCGCGCCGGCCGCGGCCGGGGACTGCTCGGCGTCGGCGCGCAGCCGCTCGACGACGACCGCGAGCTCGGCCACGGTGGGTGACTCGAACAGGCTGCGCATCGGCAGCTTCACGCCGACGGCCTTGCGCAGCGAGGCGATGAGCTGCACCGCGATCAGGGAGTTGCCGCCGAGCGCGAAGAAGTCGTCGTCGATCCCGACCTCGGACACGCCCAGGCCGTCGCTCCACACCTGGGCGATGGTGGCCTCCAGCTCGTTGCGCGGCATCGCGAGGTCGCCGGACGCCGCCCGCTCGCCCACGTTCTCGTCGCCGCCGGCGACGGTGTCGGTGGTCCGGGACCTGGCCCGCTCGGCGAGCTCGGCCACCGGCAGCGGGTTGATCACGACCTGCGAGCCGAGGCCGCCGGCCAGGACCCGGCGGAACGCCTCGGCGCCGTCCACGGGGGAGATGCCGTCCCCGCTCGTGCCGGCTCCGGCCGAGGCCGCGGGCGCGGCGGCCGGGGCGTCGCCGGCCAGGTTGCCGGCGACGGCGTCGCGGTCCACCCGGCGCAGCACGAAGTCGGCGATCTCGACCAGCACCCGGCCGTTCTCGTCGAACAGCGTCAGGTCGGCCGACACCACGTCGTCGCCTCCGTCGGCGTACCGCAGGTGGCTCCAGAACCGCGCGGGCAGCGCCTCGCGCACCCGCACCTGGCCGTAGGAGAGCGGCAGGTAGCTGCCCTCCCCGCGTCCTTCGCCGAACGCGGTGGCCACGTCGAGCAGGGCCGGGTGCAGCACCCAGCGCTCCAGGTCGGCCGCGGCCGCCTCGGGCGCGATGATCCTGGCCAGCTCCTCGTCCCGGCCGACGTGGTGCTCGCCGAGGGCGTCCCACCGCGGGCCGAAGGTGAGCATGCTGGTCCGGCCGCCCTCGGCGTCGTGACCGGCCGCCTTCGCCTGGCAGCGCGCCACGATCGCCGCGGCGTCCACCTCGGCGGCGGCCTCGGGACGCACCCACCCGGCGGAGCCGCGCACGTGGACCGCGGAGCGGCCCGCCGTACGGCTGGTCACCCGGAACTCGGCGCCCTCCGGCGTGCCGTTCAGCTCCACCCGGTACTGCGCGGTGGCCCCGTCGGCGACGGAGAACGGCTCCAGGAACGCCACGTCCCGCAGCTCCACGACGTGGTCGGCGTCCGGAGCGGTCAGGCAGGCGGCGACAGCGGCGCGGACCGACTCCAGGTGGCCGGTGCCGGGCACCACCGGAACCCCGCCGATGCGGTGCTCGTCGAGCATCCAGTGCGTGCCGGCCGACACCAGGCCGTGGCACTCGGCCTGCCCGTCCTCGCCGGTCAGGCGGGTGGAGACCACCGGGTGGTCCACCGCCTGGGCGACCCCGCCGCGCGCGGCGCGCAGGCCCTCGGGCGCGGTCACCTCGACGGCCATGCCGACCTCGGTCCAGCCGCCCCAGTTCTGCGAGACGACCGGCGCCTGCCAGCCGTGCGCGCCCTTGGCGTAGGCGTCGAGGAAGTTGTTGGCCGCGCAGTAGTCGACCTGGCCGAAGCCGCCGACCACCGAGGTCACCGAGGAGCAGAGCGCCACCCAGTCGAGCGGGAGGTCGCCGAACGCCTCGGCCAGGGCGAGCGTGCCGGCGATCTTGGGAGCCAGCACCGCGGTGGCCACGGAGCGCTCCTTGACCTCGGCCATGCCGCCGCCGGGCAGACCCGCGGCGTGCACGATGCCGTCCAGGCCGCCGAACTCGGCCTCGACCCGCTCGCGCGCCGCGCGCAGCGCGGCCGGGTCGGTGACGTCGGCCGCCAGCACCAGCACCTGGGCGCCGGCCTCCTCCATCCGCCGGATGGCGAGGATGGCCCGGCCGGTGCGGTCGGCGCCGCCGTGCACCGCGAGGTGGGCGTCCCACTCCTCGCGCGGCGGCAGGCCGCCCCGGCTGAGCAGCGCCAGCCGGGCGCGGGAACGCCGCGCGAAGTCCTCGGCGAGGGTGATGCCGATGCCGCCGACGCCACCCGTGATCAGGTAGCGGCCGCCCTCGCGGACCGCCGGCGCCGCGGCGTCCTCCTCGGCCAGCGGCACCTGCGCGTAGCCGAGCGCCCAGCGGCGGCCGCCGCGCAGCGTCACCTCACGCTCGTCGGCCGGGCGCAGCAGCTCGGCGACGATGTCGGCGGTACGGGCCGGGCTCGACTGCGGGTCGGCGTCGATGTGCCGCACGGTCAGGCCGGGCAGTTCGAGCGGCACCACCCGGGCGATGCCGGCGAGGGTGGCGTGCTCGGGACGCGACGGCTCGCCCTGTGCGTCGGTGGTGCCCGACGACACGATGTCGAGGCGGACGCCGTCGGCGGTCCCCGCTCCGGCGAGGGACTGCACCAGGCTCAGCACGCTGAAGAAGCCGCGCTCCTGCGCCTCCCAGGTGGCGGCGATGTCGCCGTTCGCGGGCGCGCCGTCCAGCGCCAGGGCGTGGACGATCGTGACCGGCGCGGCCGCGCCGCCCTCCGGCGTGCCGAGGCCGGCGAGCAGCGCCTCGTGGTCGCCGAGCCCGGCGACCCGTACGGCGGCGCCCCGGTCGCGCAGCGCGGCGACCAGCTCCTCGCCGCGCGGCCCGTCGGCCAGGACCAGGCACGTGCCGAGCTCGGTCCTGCGGGTGTCCGGGGCGAGCTGGCGCCAGGTCGGCACCGCGAACCATTCGCCCAGCGGCAGCGGTCCGCGCCGGCGCGGCGCCGCGGCGACGGCCTCCTGGTCCACCGGGTCGGCGTCGATCCAGTACCGGCGCCGCTCGAACGGGTAGACCGGCAGCGGCACCCGCTGCCCCGCGCCGCCGAACCCGGTCTCCGACCCGGCCGTCAGCGGCACTCCGGCGGCCCACAGCGCGCCGGCGGCCTCGTAGGCGGTGACGACGTCCCCGGCGCGCTCGCCGGGCCCGGGCAGGGTGGGCAGCGGCACCGGCGCGCCCTTCGGGAGCTGCATCCGGGCCAGCCCGGCGAGCTGCCGGCCCGGTCCGCACTCGACCAGCAGCGGCGGCGTGTCGCCGTACTGGGCGAACAGCCCGGCCACGCACGCGCCGAACCTGACCGGCTGCCGCAGGTGGTCGGCCCAGTAGGCCGGGTCCGTCGCCTGCTCGGCGGTGATCGGCAGGCCGGTGACGTTGGACCAGAACGGCAGGCTCGGGGCCTGGCGCGGCACCGAGGCCACCAGCGCGGTGAACTCGGCGAGGATCGGGTCCATCATCGCCGAGTGGAAGGCGTGCGAGGTGCGCAGCGCCTTGCAGCCCACCTTCTCCGCCTTCAGCGTCGCGGCGAACGCCTCGATCGCGTCCACGGGGCCCGCGACCACGCAGGTGCCGGGGCCGTTGACGGTCGCCACCGACACGCCCTCCGGCAGCCGCCCGGCCAGCTCCGACTCGTCCCGCTGGACGGCGAGCATCGCCCCCGGCGGCATCGACTGCATCAGCGCGCCCCGGGCGGCGACCAGGCGCACCGCGTCGGGCACCCGGAAGACCCCGGCGACGGTCGCGGCGGCGTACTCGCCGATGGAGTGGCCGATCATCGCGGCGGGGCGCACGCCCCAGCTCTGCCACAGGCGGGCCAGCGCGTACTCGACCGTGAACAGGGCCGGCTGGGTGTAGCGCGTCTGCCGCAGCAGCTCGTCGGCCTCGGAAGCGGCCTCGGAGGCGCCGACTGGGCCGCTTCCGGAGCCGGCGAACATCAGGTCGCGCAGGTCGAGGCCGAGGTGCTCGGTGAACAGGTTCGCGCACTCGTCCACGGCGGCGGCGAACACCGGCTCGGTGCGGTACAGCTCGGCGCCCATGCCCGCGAACTGCGCGCCCTGCCCGGAGAACAGGAAGGCGACGGGCGGGACGGTGCCGGCCTCACGCTTGCGCAGCCGCTTGCGGTCGCGCAGCGCGGCGACCGCGTCGGCCCGGTCGGCCGCGACCACGGTGGCGCGGTGGGGGTACTCGAGGCGGCCGACGCGCAGCGTGTGCGCCACGTCGGCGAGGTCGAGGCCCTCATTGGTGTCGAGGTGGCCGGCGAGCCGCTCCACCGCCGCGTCCAGGGCGGTCGGGGTCTTGGCCGACACCTGCAGCAGGTGCGCGGGCCGGGACGCGCGCGAGGGGAGGGTGTCGGGCGCCTCTTCCAGCAGGACGTGCGCGTTGGTGCCGCCGATGCCGAAGGAGCTCACCCCGGCGCGGCGCGGGACGCCGTCGGTCTGCCACTTGCCCAGCGTGGACGCCACGTAGAACGGCGTCTTCTCGAACTCGATCGCCGGGTTGGGCCGCTCGAAGTTGATGGTCGGCGGGATCACCCCGTGTTCGACGGCGAGCACGGCCTTGATCACGCTGATGATGCCCGCGGCCTGGCTGAGGTGGCCGATGTTGGACTTGACCGAGCCGATGGCGCACCAGCTGTGGTCCCGCGCCCCCTGCCCGTACACCGCGCTCAGGGCGGCGACCTCGATCGGGTCGCCCACCGCGGTGCCGGTGCCGTGCGCCTCGACGTAGCCGATGGTACGCGGGTCGATGGCCGCGAGTCCGATCGCCTGGGCGACGACGGCGGCCTGGCCGTCCACGCTCGGCGCGGAGAAGCCGACCTTGGTCGCGCCGTCGTTGTTGATCGCGTTGCCGCGCACGACGGCCCGGATGTGGTCGCCGTCGGCGATGGCGTCCTCGAGCCGCTTGAGCACGGCGACGCCGACGCCGCTGCCCCAGACGGTGCCGTTCGCGCCCGCGTCGAACGGCCGGCAGTGGCCGTCGGGGGAGGTGAAGCCCTCCACCCCGATGTAGCCGGTGGCCGGCGGGTGCTCCAGGTTGACCCCGCCCGCCAGGGCCATGTCGCACTCGCCGCCGCGCAGCGCCTCGCAGGCCATGTGGAACGCGACCAGCGACGTGGAGCACGCGGTGTGCAGGGTCAGGCTGGGCCCGCGCAGGTTCAGCCGGTACGACACGTTGGTGGCCACGTAGTTCGGCGAGTTGGCGGTGGCCAGGCCGATGCCGTGGCGGGTCTCCCACACCTTCTTGTTGCGGGCCAGGTTCTCCCACAGGTACTGGTTGCCGCCGGTGCCCGCGTACACGCCGATGTCGCCGGCGTAGCGCATCGGGTCGGTGCCGGCGTCGTTCAGGGCGGCGTAGCACGACTCGAGGAACAGCCGGTGCTGCGGGTTGAGGATCTCCGCCTCGCGCGTGGTGAGGCCGAACAGGCCGGCGTCGAACTGGTCGTACCCCTCGACGTACGGCGCCTTGGACACCCAGCTCGGGTCGTCGACGTCCTCCTCGGTGACGCCCCTGGCCACCTGCTCCTCGCGGGTGAAGGTGGTGATGGACTCCACACCGTCGACCAGGTTGCGCCAGAACTCCTCGAGGTCGGCGGCCCCGGGCACGCGGGCGGCCATCCCCACGATGGCGATCGGTTCGACGCCCTCGTCGGTGATGTCACTCATGGTCGTTCTCCTGTCCGGTGGTGCTGGAGGCGCGTCGTGGGCGCCGGTTGCGGTTTCGCCGCGCCTCGGCTCTGGAGGCGGCGCGGGCGATTTCGGGGTTGACGGCCTCGGTGGAGCCGCCGGTGTCGTCCGCCTGGGCGTCCAGGTGGGCGGCGAGGGTGCGGATGTTCGGATGGCGGAAGAGGTCCACCATGCGCAGGTCGCGGCCGAGCCAGGTGCGCAGGCGGGCGTGGACGGCGGCGATCGCGAGCGAGTTGCCGCCGATGTCGAAGAAGTTGTCGTCGGGGCCGAAGCCGTCCCGTTCCAGGACCTCGCGCCAGATCGTGGCGATCAGCGCCTCGGTGGCGGCGGTCCCGGCCCCCACGGGCGGGAGCGGCGCAGCCGCCTCCGTGACCCGCATCGCGCCGGGCGCGGCCTCCGGCGAGAGCCGCTCCGGCAGGGCGACCGACCCCGCGGGGACCGCCGGGTTCGCCGCCAGCGCGCCGACCACGTTCGCGTAGTCGGCGAGCATCGCGTCGATCCTGGCCGCGTCGAAGAGGTCGGGGTTGTAGAGGAACTCGACCTCGAACCCGTCGCCGCGTTCCGTCACGTAGACGGTCAGGTCGAACGGCGAGCCCGGCTTGTCGACCTCGATCTCCTCGCCGCGCAGCCCCGGGAGGTCCAGCCGCGGCTCGGTCAGGTTCAGCACGTTGAACATGACCTGCGTGAGCGGGGCGTGGGACGGGTCTCGCGCGATGCCGAGCTTCTCGACCACCCGCTCCAGCGGCGCGGCCGGATGCGCGGCCACGTCCATCAGCTCGCGGGTGGCCAGCCGCACCTGGGTGGCGAAGTCGGCCTGGTCGTCCGAGCGCAGCCGCAGCGGCACCATGTCGATGAAGAACCCGACGAGGTCGTCGAAGGCGGCGACCCGCCGGTCGGCGACGACCGCGCCGATCACGTTGTCGGCGGAGCCGGTGAGCCGGTGCAGCAGCCGCCCGAGCCCGGCCAGCAGCACGCCCGCCGGGGTCGCGCCGAGGTCGGCGGCGAGCGCGCGTACGGCGGCGCCGGTCTCGGCCGGGAGCGCCAGGCGCGCCTCCGCGCCCCGGTAGGTCTGCTCCGCCGGACGGGGCCGGTCGCGGGGCAGGTCCAGCACGGTGGGCGCGTCGCGCAGGTGCTCGGTCCACCAGACGAGGTCCGCCGCGCCGTCGCGCAGGTCACGGTCGGCCCGCCACACGGCGTAGTCGGCGTACGACGCGCGCAGCGGCGGCAGGTCCGTCGCCCGGTCCTCGACGAGGGCGGCGTACGCGGCGGCGAGATCGGTGTAGAGCGTGTCCCTGGACCAGCCGTCGAACACCGCGTGGTGCAGGGTCAGCGCCAGCACGTGCTCGTCCGGGCCCAGCGCGTACAGCCAGGCCCGCCACGGGGTCGCGGTGGCCAGGTCGAGCGGCGCGGCCGCACCGGCGGCGAGCAGCGTCCGCAGCCGGGCGTCCCGCTCGGCCGGGGCGTACCCGCTCAGGTCCACGACGGGGAGGTCCACGTCCGACGGCGGCTCGCACACGGCGTACGGCACGCCGGCCGTCTGCCGGATCCGCCAGCGCAGCACGTCGTGCCGCTCGGCGACCGACCGCAGCGCGGCGCGCAGCGCCCGCCGGTCGAGCGGGCCGTGCAGCCGCTGCGCCAGCGCGATGTTGTACGGCGCCGAGTCGGGCGCGAGCTGGTCCAGGAACCACAGGCGGCGCTGCGGCGGCGCCAGCGTCGGCGGGTTGCCGAGGGTCAGCTCCGGCTCGGTGCGCCGGGTGGCCTTGTCGAACCGCGCCGCGATCTCGGGCAGGGTCCGGCCGGTGAACACGTCGTCCACCGTGACGTCGAGCCCCAGCTCGTCCCGTACGGAGGCGACGAGCCGCATCGCGGTGATCGAGTCGCCGCCGCCGGCGAAGAAGTCCGCGCCGACGCCGAGGCGCCGCCAGATCGCGGCGAGCGCCCGTTCTGTGGTGGTCGTCCCTTCCGCCGCGTCGCCGGCGGGGCGGTCGGCGGCGGCCAACGCGCGCAGCCTGGCGCGGTCCAGTTTGCCGGAGGCGTTGATCGGCAGCTCGGTCAGGCGCAGTACGCGGGCGGGCAGCATCGCGGCCGTCAGCCGCGAGGCGGCGTGGCCCACGTCGTCCGGCGCGTCCTCCGGGGTGAGGAAGGCGACCAGCTCCACGCCGCCGCCGGGGTGCGGCACCGCCACGACGGCGGCCTGCGTCACCCGCGGATGCTCCTCGAACACGGCCGCGATCTCGCCCAGCTCGATCCGCTGGCCGTGGACCTTGACCTGGCCGTCGCGGCGGCCGAGGTAGACGAGCCGTCCGTCCTCGGCGTACCTGACCATGTCGCCGGTCCGGTAGAGCCGGGCGCCCGGCTCGCCGGAGAACGGGTCGGGGATGAAGGACGCGGCGGTCAGCCCCGGCCGGTCGAGATATCCGCGGGACACGCCGGGGCCCCCGATGAGCAGCTCGCCCTCGGCCCCGGGCTCGACCGGCTGGAGCCGCTCGTCCACGACGTAGCAGCGGTGGCCGGGGGTGGGGTGGCCGATCGGCACCGGCGCGGGCTGCGGCGTGGTCAGCGCGCCGCTCACGACCGCCACCGTGGTCTCGGTGGGGCCGTATGTGTTGAGCAGCGTGCGGCCCGGGGTCCCCCACCGGTCGATCAGCGCCGGCGGTATCGCCTCGCCGCCGCACATCACCATCCGCCACTCGGGCAGCGCGGCCGGGTCGAGCAGGGAGAGCACGGCCGGGGTGATGAAGCCCCAGGTGGTCCGGTGCTCGGCGATGAAGCGCCGCAGCCTGGCCGGGTCGGCGCGATCCGCGTCGCCGGCCAGGTATATCGTCGCGCCCACGACCAGGGGGACGAACAGGTCGATGACGATGGGGTCGAAGCCGAGCGAGGTGATCCCGAGCGCGCGGGTGCCGGCGTGGGCGCCGCTGATCTCCACCCATCCGGTGACGAAGCCGAGCAGGTTGCGGTGGGTGTTGAGCACGCCCTTGGGCCGCCCGGTGGATCCGGAGGTGTACAGGGCGTAGGCGAGGTTGTCCGGCCGCGCCGGGCAGGCGAACGGGACGCCGTCCGGGTCCGCGTCCGGCTGCTCCGTCCCGTCAGGTACGGCGAGTCGCCGCGGGGCGGCGTCGCCCATCGCCTCGCTGACCGCCTCGGCTCCTGCCGGGTCGCACACCACGACGTCCAGGCCGGCGTCGGCGGCCATGTCGAGCAGCCGCAGCCGGGGGCCGGCCGGGTCCAGCGGCACGAAGCAGCCACCCGACAGCAGCACGCCGAGCACCGCGACGACCAGCGCGGGCCGCCGTTCCAGGCAGACGCCGACCCGGGTCTCCGGGCCGACGCCGAGCGCGCGGAGCCGGGAGGCCAGCAGCGCGGCCCGGCTGACCAGCTCGGCGTACGTGATCTCCTCGCCCCACTGTGCGACCGCGATCGCGTCGGGCACGGCGCGCGCCCGCTCCAGGATCATGTCGACGACGGTGGGCCCGGTGAGGGACGGCCGGTCGCTCATCGCGCGCCGCCGGGGACGAGCGGGTCGGTGATCTGCAGGCGGAACTCGCTGAAGTAGCGGTCGCCGCGGTGGTCGGGGACCCAGGCCTGGTCGGAGGTGGGCAGGGCCTCGCTGACGGTGAGGGTGACGTCCGGTCCGGCGGTGCGGAGCATGGTGCACAGCACGCCGACGTAATGGGGACTGGTGAGGTCGAAGTAGCAGGGTTTCACTTCGCTGCCGATCTTGATGAATACCCGGTCGGGCAGGTTGAGGCGGTTTCGCCAGGCACGGGTGGCGAGGTAGCGTCCGCGCTCGTCGGTGATGCCGGCGAGCCCGGTTTCGCTGATGGTGGTGCGCCAGGTTTCGCGGGAGATGACGAGCCGGTCGATGGTGATCCGGGGGGTGTGCTCCCGCGGCGTGGTGATCTTGAAGGCGTCGACGGCGAGCGTGCTCAGCATCTCGGAGAACATCTCGAGCAGTGGCCAGCGGTGCCCGTCGGGGGCGGTGGCGATCAGGGCCCCGTCCTCGTCGGTGACGACGACGGAGGTGGCGGGCAGCAGCCGTTCGGGTTCGGTGCAGCGCCCCGGGGCGAACCCGAGCCGCCGGTCGGTGGTGCCGGTCAGCGACTGCGTGACCCGGCCGGTGTGCCGGGGCCAGTCGGTCGGCAGGACCAGCCGGATCCGGTGCGACCCGAGGTCGGCGCTCAGCTCGTCGCGGAGCCGGTCCACCTCCGGGTGCCAGACCGTGAAGAGGTCGGATTCGAAGGTGGCCCAGGCCGCGTGCATCTCGCCGAGGACCGCCTGGTAGTCGCCCCGGTTGACGGCGTCCACGTCGGGCGCGCAGATCTGCAGGTCGGGGCTGTGCAGCCGGCCGCCCGACCAGCCGGGCCGCTCGGCGGGGAAGAGCCGGGCCAGCGGCTCGGCCAGCTCGGCGGAGGACACCTGGACGGGGGCCTCGCCCTGCCCCGGCCCGAACAGGCCCTCCCAGCGCCGCGCGAACTCCGCGGCGACCGCGTCGGCCGGCCGCTGCCCGTCGCCCCAGAAGAGGCCCGGCGCCAGGGCGAGGATGTCGGACAGCCGCACCGGCCCGTCGGCCCCCTCCCGCAGGTCGTCGTACAGCTCGCGCAGCGCCGCCGCGTAGGCGTCGGCCAGTGCCGCCGACAGCCAGCGGGCGGTGATGAGCAGGACGTTCAGGGGGGCGGCGAGGTCGTCCAGGAGGGCGGTGCCGATGGTGACGTCGAGGTCGCGGGTGGTGTCCTCGTAGCAGAGGGTGCGTCCGGCGTACATCTGGCCGTCGCGGCGGCGGGGGGCCGCGCCGGTGAGGGCGGTGAACTCCTCGTCGAGTGTGGCGAGCGCGGTCTTGAGCGCGTCCGGGTCGCCGGCCGCGGCGGCGACGGCGTCGCGGGCGGCGCAGAGCCGGTCGAGACCGGCGGTGGCCTCGGCGCGCAGCTCGTCGTCGTCGATCGCCGCGATCCGGTCCCGGAGGGCCTCCTCGACCTGGTGGCCGAGGGGGAGGTTGGCGTCCCAGATGATGAGGTCGCGTTCGACGAGTCGTTCGAGGAGGAGGTAGCCGTCCTCGGGGCGGGGGAGGGCCGTGACGACCTGGTGGGCGGGGGTGCGTCCGTCGCAGCGGGCGAGCAGGTCGGCTTCGGCGGCGGACAGGGGGAGGGGCGGCTGCATCGGGCGCAGGATGCTGCGCTCGTGCAGGGTGAGGTGCGGGAGCAGCGCGGGCGGCCAGCAGCGGCGCACGCGGGGGTCGGCGGCCAGGTGGTCGGCATAGGC
>NZ_BBYJ01000044.1 GCF_001528665.1 Microtetraspora malaysiensis | reverse complement strand
TTGTAGAAGTCGTTGATCCAGGTTGCGATCTTCACGCGAGCCTCGGCCCGCGTCCGGAAGCGCTGCCGATACACGTACTCGACCTTGAGCGTGCTGTTGAACGCCTCGGCCGCGGCGTTGTCGAGAGCGCATCCCACCCGGCCCATCGACTGCACGACGCCGTGCTTGCGGCATTCGACCTGGTAACAGGCAGCGGTGTACTCCGACCCGCGGTCGGAATGAAAAATCACCCCGTCCACATTCCCGCCCCTGGTGGCCACCGCCATCTGGAGTGAAGCGACGGTCAGTGCCGCGTCGTGGTGCTCGGACATGGCGTAGCCGAGCAGCCGACGAGAGAACAGGTCCTCAACCGTGGCCAGGTACAGCGACCCTTCATCGGTGTCGATCATGGTGCCGTCGCCGACCCACAGCACGTCCGGCGCTACCGCGGTGAACGTGCGGCCGACCAGGTCCGGCGCCGCTCGCCGTTTGCCCTGCCGGGTCAGCGACCGGCGCTTCTTGGGCGGACGGCCGGCCAGCCCGAGCTCAGCCATCCGGGCTGCGACCGTGTTCTCCGACACCTTCCAGCCCTCGGCGTGCAGGTCCTGCGTGATCCGAGGCGAGCCGTAGGTGCCGCCCGATGCCGCAAACAGGCGCTTGATCTCCTCATCCAGGCGCGCCCGCCGCTGCTCACGCGCCGTCGAGGCGGTCTGGCCGATGCGGTTCTTCCACTTGTAGAACCACGACTGCGACACCCCCAGCGCCCGGCAGGAGGTGGCATGGTCGATGTCATGGTCGGTCTTCTGGGAGCAGATGAAGGCCGCCACGCTCACCGGCCCATCGCCTCTTTCACCCACAAGACCACGGAGCGCTTGAGAACATCACGCTCGTCTTCCAGCTCAGCGCGTTCCTTCTCCCACGCCGCCTTCTCTCGAGCGTGCTCCTTGACCAGCTCGGCCTTCTCCCGCCGCAGCCGCGCCAGCTCCTCGCTTTCGGACTCCTTCAGCGTCCCGCCTCCGCCGCTGTTACCGCCGGCCTGCCCGTTGGCGTGCCGGTCCATCTGCACCCAGTTGTGCAGCGTGTACTCGTTGATACCAAGGTCCCGCGCGACGTGCGAGACGGGTTTGCCGGTCTCCTTGACGATGCGCACCGCTCCAGCCCGAAACTCCGGATCAAAGCGGCGCCTCGTGGTACCTGCCACGACCAAACCTCTCTCGGTTCGGTCTCCACGCTAAGAGGGGAAGCTCAGACCGCTCACACATAGGGAGCACTCGCCTTCCGCAGCAGTGCCCGCACAGCGATGCCGCCAACGCCCACCGAGCATGGCCCCAATCCTGATGTTCCCGGCCAGGGATCAACGTCCGTGCCCTACCACGAAACCGTGATCTCACCGTTGAGCACCTTCATGGCGTTGGCGAGGCGAGCCTCGTTGAGCAGCCTGATCGTGTTCAGCCGGCCACGATGATCTCTGATGATCTTGTCTTGGTGCTCCGTGTACACCGCCTTACGTATGCCGTAGTAGTCGACCTCCCAGCGGCACGCGGAGTCCGCAAGCGCGGTGCGGATCTCCTCCGGTGTGCCGCGTGGCAGTTTTATCTCGTCGTTCGCGGCGGTCGTCGCCCAGCGCGGGTCGCCCAGCGCGTCGGACGTGGTCCGGTAGTCGAAGCCAGCCCGCTTCATGCAGTCGCTCCAGGACCGCTCGGCCGCCGCGACACGCTCGTCCCGCCAGGCCGCTTCGGCCGCTTCGGAGACCAGCATGCCGAGCTCGTCCTGGTTGAACCTCTTCACGATCTCGGCGGCGGGGACGCCCCTAGCTCCCTGATTGAGCACGCTGTCGACCTTGGTTTCGCACCCACCAGACGGCACCGCCTTGCCGTGGAAGCGTTTGACCCTTCCCACCAGCACCTTGAACTGCTCATCCGTGACCGAGTACGAATCGAAACCGTCCTCTGCCTTCCTTGACGCGTACCCAGGCGGCCCGGCATATCCGTACCGTCCGACCTGCAGATCCTCTAGCCATCCCAGCAAGCCGGCGTTCTTCGGATAGGTCGCCGGTTCGACGGCGGGCGCCTGGAAATCGATCCGGTACTGCCGCAGGCATTCCGTAATCAATCCGAACCGGGCGCGCAGCACCTGTGCGCGATCGACGGGACCGAGTTCGTAGGCGTCCAATGGAAGCACCAGATCAGCTGCCGTCCTGGGCGTGGGAATGCCGTCCCCGAAGACGCCGCCGATCAGACCGCATCCCGCGAGCGTGGCACCACACAGCGCCACCATGGCATGCCTGAGACCTCTGCGCATCGCCGTAAAGATCATCAGCCATTTGTATCCGACCGGCGGGAGTCACGTCTGTCAGAATCCAGAAAGATCCGCCCCGACTCAAAAAGCGAAAGACGGCCGGCCCCTTCCACAACGGCCGTCTCCCTCTCTCGCTCTCAGGTACAGGCAAGCAGGCGGCTTCGCCGGCCGCCCCGAAGGCGCCCTCGGCTGTGCCTGCCAGCCCTACCTCACCGCCCCCGGCATCTGTGCAGGCACCGCCCGCGACATCAGCTCCGAAGGACTCCCGGAGCCCGGCCATTTAGCGCGGACAGTTCCGACGGCAATCGGTTGCGACCTCATGCGTGCTCAGTGACAACTTTGTTAACTTCCGGCAAACGATGCACATCGTATGAAACCGGGCGGAAAGGGTAACGTAAGATCATATCTAGTATTAGACGTACGGAAGGTAGCTTTGTGGCGGATGCGTTCGAGGTGGGGATCAGGGAGCTCGCGGCCGAGATCAATCAGCAGATGACCCGCGTTCGCGAAGCGTACGGAGAGCTTTCCGTCATGGAGCACACGGCGCGTTCAGCGGACGGGATGGTGAGCGTAACCGTTGGCCGCCACGGTCAGCTGCTCGGCCTCAAGCTGAACCCCAGGGTCTATCGCTCTCTGTCCGCCTCGCAGTTGGCCGACGTGATCATGCAGGAAGTCAACAAGGCCACCGCCGCGGTCTCTGAGCAGAGCAAGCAGCTCTTGCAGCCCCTTATGCCGGAGAGCGTGCCGTACGAGGAGGCCTTCGGAGAGCAGGTCATGCTCGACGCGTTCTTCCCCAAGCCCGTGGAGCCGACCCCGTGAGCGGCTATTCCGTGCAGCCGGGGGCGCTGCATCGACAGTCCAAGGTCTACGACGAGTTGGCGCACAGCGCGGAGGAGGCTCGTGTCGAACTCCGCGCCGCCTTCGACCGGGACAGGAGCACGCTCGGCGACGACATGTACGGCGCCGAGCTGGCCAAGAAACTGCCTGGAATGGAAGGCGGCATCTTTGCCGCCCTGAAGACGCACATCGACGCGCTCGAGCGGGTCGCCGCAAACCTGAACGTCAGCGCTCGCAACTACGAGGCGGTGGAGCATCCCCCCGTCAAGCGCAGCTGATCGTCCATGGGCTTCGACGGGTTCCTCATCCCCGACTTCGCCAAGCCGTACGTCGGCTGGGTGGTTGGCATGGACTGGCCGGAAGGGGACGAGGCCGGCTGCTTCCGGTTGGCCGACGCCTGCATAACCGCCGCGCACCGACTCGTCCAGGGCACGGGGGCCGACCAGCCAGGAAGCGCAACCAAAATCGGTGCCGACTGGGACGGGGAGGCCCATCTCGCCTTCGCCGCCCACGTCAACAAGGTTGCCGGCGGTCAGCTCGCCGATGTGGTCAGGCGACTCGTGCGGACCGCTGTCGCGCTCAACGGCGTGGGGGTGCAGATCCAGTACACCAAGTACATGATCCAGATCACCGTCTGGCTGCTGGTCGCACAACTGATGTATCTGCTGGCCGCAGCCCTGGCCAGTGGCGGGGCGAGTCTGGCGCTCATCCCCGCGCGGGTACAGCTTGCCCGGATGACGGTTGCACAGATCGCCAAGAATTGCCTGCGCAACATGGCGATTTTCGCCGGGATTGTGGCCGGCATGGACCTGGGCGTCCAGACCCTGCAGATGATCAAGGGCCGCAGGGACGAGATCGACCTTCAGCAGCTCGCGACCTCGGCGCTGACCGGTGCCGCCATGGGCGGGCTCACGGGGCTGCTCTCCGGCGGGCTGAGCCGGCTGGCCACGTCGGCCCTGCGGGCCGGCCTGACCAGGGCTGAGATGACCATGGCGGAGAAACTGCTGGCCGCGGCCTCTTCGTCGTTGTACGGGCAGGCCGCGCAGTTTGCCGTGACCGGCGGGATCACGACCGCGGGAAGCTTGTTGGTCAACGGGGACTTCAGCTGGGACACGTTGGCCAAGGGCATCACGTCCAGTGCGCTCGGTGCGGACGGGCAGCACGGGGCCGCGGCCCTGCTCCATCGCGCCGACGGTTCGCCCTCATCCCACCCGGCCTCTCCGCCCGAACGTCCTTCGTCCGACCCGGCTGCCGGCCTCAAAGGCGTGCCCGAGCCCAATGCCGAAGCGACTCTGGCGGCGATGAGACATAACCAGGAGACCATCACGTCGCCTGGCTGGAAGAGCCCTGACACGCTGGTCCCACAGACCGAAGTTCCCGCGTCTCACCTGGCCTCCTATACGGAGTCGCCGCAGCCGACGGCGTATGCCTCTGCGTCGTCCCGGCCTGATGGTTCGCCGGTGTGGAAGCAGGCTGAGGGGTCGCGGTCGGAGGCGGTGAATGCCGCGCATCCGGTGAGTGGGCCGGTGTTGCGGCCTGATGGTTCGCCGACCTGGAAGCAGCTTGACACGTCGCCCAAGCCGGTGATCCATCCACCTCGCACCGTCGAGATCGGCGCCTTGGGCGAGACGGCCGTACACGACGTCAAGGTCCCGGAAAACGCGACGGCGGCGGCTCGGGCTCTGACCGACGGCATCACGGGTGTCACCCCGCGGGAACGACGCGCGATCCGCGAGTGGCTCGCGGAGGCGCTTTCCGACGGCAACCGCGACACCTGGACAGACCACCTCCAAAGGGGCGTCGCGCTCAGCGTCAATGACACCGTGATCTACCTCAAGCTGAGGCCGAGCGAGTTCACGCACGTGGAGCACCCGAGCCTGGCGCCCGAGAAGCCGGTCGCTTTCGGCGGGGACGGCGTGGAAGGAAAGTCCGCGCAGGCCTCCTCGCTGGATCGGACCGCGGGTCTGATGAAGGGGCTGTACCACTCGCCGGACGAGGCCGAGGCGAGCGCCCTGCCTCGTACGGGCATCAACAACACGTCGCGCACGACCCACACGAACGGCATCGAGGTCATCAGCGGTCACAAGGCTGTTTCCCCGACGCATGACTACTTCGTCGCGGGAATCTCCCTCGACGTCTACCGCAACGGTGCAAAGGTCACAGAAACCGCGGCAGTCTCCGAGCTGGCGATGACCCTCCCCTTCCCCCGGCAGTTCACCCGTGAAGGGCCGCTCCTGTCCGCCGACCACCCACCGTCGCTCCCTCGCCACGAGGTCCCGATCGGAGCCGAGCACAAGTTCCGTGATCACGGAATCGCCATCACCGGGATGGACGTCACACCTCTGGTGCTGGAGGTCCAGCGTCGGGCGTTGTCGGCAGGCGTGCCCGCGGGTGAGGTGGTCAAGATAGTTGCTCACCTCACGTCCACCGTGCTCAGCGAACAGGGAATGAAGAACCGCAGCCAGTCGATGCTGTCGAGCGGGGCCGCCTCCGAGGCGGTCCGGTACAAGAGTTCCGCGCTACGATCCGCGGAGGACTCTGTCAGGGTCACTGGCCGGATAACGCGGATCGAGCCCATCGACGGAAGCGCGCGGCCACCGATCGAGACGATGTTCCGGGACGACATGGGGCGGCGCGAGAGCGACGGGACGGCGCATCGCCAGGGAGCGAGCGTCAATGTCAATGCGGGCGGCAAGATCGGCTTGGCCCTTGGAGAGGGGACGGAGGTCGCCGCCAAGGCCGTTGGCGGGTTCGGATTCGGAACGGACCATGTGACGTCCACCAACCGGTCACACGGCAACCACACCGTCTTGACCAGGGTCGACGACGTCACCATGTACGACGCCCACATGGTGCTGCAGGTCGAAACCGAGAGGATGGGCACGTTCGAGGTCGGGGTGAAGGCCGAGCTGGTCGTACCGGCTCGCGACGCGCCCCGGATGGAGCGGGACGTCTTCGGGCGCGACCTCCGGCCGCCCGGGGAATTCAACGACATCCGGCGGAGACTCGCCGATCTCCACCGGGAGATGGACGAAGTACGTGCGGAGTACGCGCGGAGCGAGCCGCTCGGCGAATATCCGTCCAGGGGTGAGCATCCGAACGGTGGCTACGACCCTCACGTGCTGGAGCCGGAGACGCTCGCGGCCGGGCGGGGCACCGGACTGGGCAGCGGCGTCCGCGTCCACTCGGAGACGCTTCTCAGCGGGGAGATCCGCCAGGCTGTCGACCAGGCGCTGCCCGACCTCCCGCCGGGGATCAGGCGGCAGATCATGCGGGACGTCGAGAGCCGCTTCGGCGGCCCGGCCCTGGAAGCCGACCTGACGCATGCTCTCCACGGAATCAGATATGAGAAGACGATCGGCGGCCACACCTTCGAGATCGTGGCCGAGGGCGCTCTCGGCCGGCGGCACGAGGTCGGCTCGACCGAGATGAAGGTGAACGAGCGCAGGATCACGTCGCAGACCAGCACCAGCCAGCGGGAGACGTCAGCCGCAGGCCATGGGGAGGTGCTTGGTGTCGCGCGCGTCGAGGTGAACGACGGGCTCAAGATCGACCCGGTGAACCTTTCTCTCGCCGGCAGTGGCGCCAAGGCGGAGAGCGCCGGCTTCTCCGCTGGTCACACGAGGTACGACCGCACGGAGACCGGTGGCGGCTTCACCATTACGCGAGATCTCTCCTTCGACGTCAGGATGAGGATCTCGCGAAACGGCACAGAGGTGACGAACGCCCGGTGGGAGGTGCACGGAAGCAAGGCGGAGTTCCTCGTACCGAATGCCCACCTGCCGAAGTCGCCAGTACTCGCGCAGGACGTCGCACATGTGGGACGCGTGCGGTCGTCGACCGAACTGCCCGGTGATGTATGGCGGCCTCGTGCGGACGAGCTGTCCGCCATCGTCCGTCTGGGTGCCATGCCCGACCTGCCCGGGGCGGTGGCCGAGGCCTACGCCAGATGGGCGGGACTGCCGGCGCCGGCGGAGCGCCTGGACGTACCGCATGTGTTCGAGACCGCGACTGATGTGATCAAGCTGGAAACCATGGTCACGTCTCATCCTGACGGCCTGTACTACACAGTGTCCGATTCAGGGGGATCGCGGCACGATGTGCAGGTGAAGGTCCACGTGGCCGACATGAAGCACGTCAAGTCGGAGACCGGAGTAGAGCACGAAAGCTACTCGAACAGTAACTCGAGGATGACGGATGGCGAGCGCAGCAGACAGGACCTGGGCGGGCACGCCCGGAGTGGTCTGCGGGTCGCCCTCGGCGACGGTGAGGCGGCGGGCGGAACCGAGCGGAAGCTCGTGGCACGAGCGGGTGTGCACGGCGCCACGAAGCGGATGACCCAGGAAAGCTCCTACCTGGGTGGCAGCGACGTGGCCCGGGTCACCTACTCAGATGGGCACCCCTCGCACTGGTACCGCGCAGACCTGGTCGTGGAGGTGACACCGACCAGAACCGACGGGCGAACGGTCGAACGGGGCCCGACCACATACGTCCGGGTAGAAAAGATCATGGACCTCGTCCTTCCGGACGAGGTGGCGCGCCGTCACGGATTGGACGGCCCGGAGACCGTGGAGCCCGCCAAGCAGGCAGGGGACACGACCCGCGCCTATGCCGCGCCCGAGGCGGCGATGAGCGCCGCCTCCGTTCAGCATCTCGACGCGCACGGCGTACTCCCGAAGATCGTCGAGATGCTCCGCGACGACAGGCTGCTCTTCCCGGACCAGGAGTTCACGAACCACCCGGTGGCCGAGCACCTGCGTGGCCACTACGGCCAGGATGCGCTCGGCACGAGATTGGGGGAACTCCGCGGAAACGGAGTGTCCTCCTGGTTGTTCGTCACAGATGAACACGGCCGAGTCACCGAACGCGTGGGTATCCGGGTCACGGCCGAGGTCGGCGACGGAGTACACGTCGGTGAGCGTCCGGACACCGGCCTCATGCTCCGCAGCGAACGCCTCAGTGGCGACATGAAGGTGCGCGAAGCGGGATCGGACCGCGGCGCGGAACTGCTCGCGCGCTACCTGGAGTCCTCGGACGATGTCAGGGGGATCGAAGCGGGGTACTCGAACTACCGCGACTCCCACACCGCGGACACGCACGGAACGAACGAGAAAGCGATCAACCGGTACCAGACACGCGAAACCCCGCAGGAGTTCAGGCATCCGGTCGCGTACGAGATCACGCTTGAGCGCGTCCCGGTCCGCCCTGTCCTGGAACCCGTGCAGAACGCCACCCGCAACATGCTGCTCAAGGTGGGCGAGGTAACCGGACACGACGGAGCCGGGAGGTTCTTCGACAGGCATGTCGGGGTCACCTCGACGTCCAGGGCGGCCGCGAACGGTGAACTCGGCGTCCTGGTGCCGGGACACCTCACCACGGAGGTGCCGCAAGGCACCCCGGTCACGGCGCGTACGCCGGTCGTCGCCGCGGACCCGCGATGGGCGGAGACGGCGGGGCCCAACAGCATGTCCACCACGCTTGGGAACGGTGTCCCCAAGGGAGACGTCAGCCAGGTCGCGCTCCCCGCCGCCACCCTGGTGGAGGAATGGGCGCCGATGGCCGCGGTACCGCCGAAGCTCCGGGCGGAAGTGCCCTCGCTGGCCGACCGGCCGGGCGGATTCGAGCTCTCTCGCCCGGACGGCATGTCCCTGGCCGAGGCCACCAAGGAAAGGACCATGCGCGCCCATCTTGAGCAGTTGCTCGCGCATGACTACGAGCTCCCAGGGATCGGCAGGGTGGGGATCGACGTCAACGGGGCCCACGAGATCGCCGGTGCGCTGGTCAAGCAACGCGTCTACGCGCAGACCATGAGCACGAGCGGACACGGCCAGGAGCAAGGCCGGGGCCGGTCGCTTCGGGGTGGCGGGTCCGCCGGATCGAGTACCGACGGGAATCAGGCTTTCGGCGGCATCGGAGGCAGCACGAAGACGGCGGACGAAGCCGGTTCGCGGAACGCCAACATCGTCGAACGTAACTTCCTGGAGGAGCAGCACGAGAACACGTACCTCGCGTTGGACATCTCCATCGTGCTCTATGGCAAGGGCAAGCCTCTGGTGCTGGACGTTCCCGGCGGCCTCTACCTGCGGCTCACCCCTGAAGGGCTCGCCGGGTTCGATGCCGCGCATCCCGGGGTGATCACGCGCTGAACCTGCGAGGACGGTGCCCTGTACCGCTTCACAACGGAGATCACGACGTCATAGGGATTGTCCTGCCACGGGCTGAACGCGCGCACCGCGCGGGACCGCGTGGTCAGCGTCGATCGTTCGAGTGTCATCCGCCTGACAGAACGGATGCGATCGTGTGCGGACTCCCGTATGGGGAGGATGGCAGGACTGGCGCGGGAAGCTCGGCTTGGTCGAGCCGATCGTCGAGTTGGTCCACTGCCACCGAGGAGCCCAGGAGGGTGATGGTGGTCAGTGCCAGCAGTCCGACGGCGATGGCGCGGCGCGGGCGTGGTGCCGGTGCCAGCAGGGCGGCCGCACGCTGGGCGACCTGTCCACCGGTGGCCGACAGGCTGACGGAGGCGGTGCCGGTGGATCCTTGGCCGAGGACATCGGCGCGCAGCGCGGCCGCCTTGGCAAGTGCCGCACGGGCCAGCGCGCGGGCGACCAGCCGGCGGTTCCCGAGCCGGCGCGCCGCGGCTTCATCGGCGGCTCGCTCGACCGCGAACCGCACCGCGCGGGCGGTGGGGCGCAGGAGGGGGTTGGTCGCGGAGGCGAGGCGCGCCACTTGGACGTAGAGGTGGTGTCGGCCGGAGACATGGGCTGCCTCGTGGGCGAACAGCACACGGCTTTCCTCACCGTCCAGAGCGCTCAGCATGGCGGTCGTCACGACAACGCGTGCGGGGGTTCCGGGTAGGGCTGGAAGCGTGTAGGCGTCCGGCACGGCACCGGGAAGGATGACCACCCCGTCGGGGCCCGGTACCAGTCGCCGGGCCGTACCCGCGACTCTGACCAGCTCGCGAACCACCCGCGCCATCGTGTGGAAACCCGCGGCGAGCAGCAGTGCGGCGCATGTCCCCGCCATCGCCTCGGCCGTCACCGGCCACGGCTGTTCGGCGCCGAGCCGGCTCGCGGACCAGCTGCCGAGCCGCGCCACCTCGGGTACCTGCGCGAATGACAGGAATCCGAGTGTGGTCAGCACCGTCCCCGTGCCCATGGCCACGACCACCATCGTGATCGGGACCAGCCGGACGGCCAGCCCGGGCGGCAGGGTTCGCGTGATCCATGGGCCGAGAAGGCCGAGCACGAGATTGGCCACCAGCGGCGACCACACCAGCCACGCCACCGCTCACTCGCCCGTTGTCCGGCGGGTACTCCCCCGCCCCTGGCGACCGTCTTCGAGGCCGCGCAGCAGCTCGGTGAGCAGCCGCTCGTCCTCGGGATCGAGGTCGGCGACGAAGTGAGCGAGAACGCCGGCACGGTCGCCGCCCTTCCCGAGCAGGCGGCTCATCTGCGTGGCCACGGCGATCGACTGCGCCGCCTCGGCGTCGGAGGCCACCCGGTAGGCGTAGGCGCGGCCGGCGGGCTCGCGCTCGGCCAGCCCTCGCTTGTGCAGCCGGGCGAGGGTGGTCATGACGGTGGTGTAGGCGAGCTCGCCGCCTAGCCGGGTTTGCACCTCACCGGGGGTCAGCGGTCGACCGGCCTCGGTCAGGCAGTCCAGGATCTCCTGCTCCAGGACGCCCGGGGGACGCCTGCCTGACCTTCGCGACGGCTTGGTCATTCCCACCCCCGGGTCTACTACAGGCGCCAATCGTAGCTTGCGCCGTCGAGGTGCGGGCTCAGGCCTCCAGGTGTTTCAGGGTCTTCTCAAGGGTCCTCATCGCCGCGCCGCATCGCGCCTGGCTCGGGGAGTCGGCCCGCAACGCGGTCAGCGCCCCGTCGATCGCACCGTCCAGAGCGTGCCAGTCACTCGGCGAGCGGGGCTTGAGACCGGCCTCGGCGGCGTCCCAGGCCACCTCGAGATCCTTTCCCGGGCTTCATCGGCCAGGCGCTCGCTCTCGACCAGCAGCGACGCCTCTTCCGGAGATGGATCACCGGTCTGCCTGGGCTGTTGCCCACGCCTGACCGCAGCTTGATCTTCGTTTGCTGATCAGCCGGTGTTCACGTGGCCCTGGAACCCTCTCAGCCGAAGGCTGGCCTTCATCACCCCGGAGAAAGAAGCAGTAGTTGAAAGGCATCAACCGGTTCACCGCCGGTCCCGTAGTCCTGCTGATCGCGGCTCTCGTGTTCGCAGGACTTGGAGCGTCCCCCCCATCCGCGACCGCCGCGGATACAGGAACGGTCCACAATATCCTTGACCGCACCCGGCCCTGGGCCCTGACCAAGGCGGACAGCGCCGATGTGACGTGGCACGGCGACAGCGTGACCATGAGGAACCGGGTCGTCAACAGCACCGCGATGGTCGGCTGGCCCAGCATCGCCACCAAGGTCACGGACGTCATCGACCTGGGCGAGACGCCGTACCTCTATCTCGACATCGACGTCACGCCTGACGTCACCACCAGCGCGTGGAACATCTACTTCACCAACACGGCCGGCGCGAGCTCGGACATCGCGGTTCCCTTCGGCTACCCCCGGCAGAGCCAGGTGCCGCTGTCGGCCAAGGTGAAGGTGGACGCGGCGTCGGCGCTGAGCAGCATCGCCGTGGACGGCAAGATCAGCCTGAGTGACGTCTCGGTCTTCGCGGTCACCGAACTCGACACTTCGGTGACCTTCAACAGGATCTACTTCGCCGCCGGCAACGCGCCAGGCGACACCGCCACCTACGGGCCGCCGCCCGAGCGGCCTTCGGCCCACATGCCGCTGACCGTCGCCACCGGCGCCGATGACGGGTTCGACCCCGACAAGGACTACCAGCTCAACATCAAGGACGGCGCGAAGCTGAATGGCGACGTCAAGTTCGCCTACAAGGCGAAGACGCCGGGCGGCCTGGAGGTCAGGCTGGACGGCAAGCCGCTGACGGGCACCGACGTCCCGGACCCGGCGGCGTTCTCGCTGCTGCACATGGGGCTGGACGCAAAGAACTTCCCGGGTGACTCGCTGCTGGTCAACGGCCGGTTCTCCCAGCGCTTCACCACAAACAGCGCCAGCCCGAACGCGTGGCTGACCACACCGGACGCGCTGAACGTGGCGATCTCGGACCTGAAGGTCGGGACGAACGAGATCGCGATCACCCCCGGCACGGCGAGCGACTACTACAAGCTGAACGAGACGCCCTACGGCGTCACCAACGTCAACGACTTCAACGTCAAGCAGGTGCGGCTCACCATGCCGGACGGCACCGTGCTCACGCCGACGAAGGTCGTGTACTACAAGCCGGTCGCGATCGGCAGCACCGACTACACGACCGTGGACAAGCCCTACGCCGACACGACCGTCTACTCGGTCGGCGACGGATACCCGGCGGGCAGCGGACTGCCCGCCGGAATCCCGGTGGCAGCGGGCGTGGTCTTCGACGTGAGCGCCGCCAACCTCGTTCCGGTCGTACGGTCCAAGAGCTACGAGCTGGATACCGCCACGCTGACCGACGGGGCGCACACCTTCCAGCTGTACGCGCACGGCGAGCAGAAGGCGACCGTGAAGATCACGGTCGACAACAGTGCCGCGCGCATGGCCAACCAGCCGGTGTACAGCGTGGCCTCCTCTGTCCAGGAGAAGCAGCACCAGGTGAACGCGAGCCTCTCGGTCTCCTCACCGACCACGTCGGCGCTGGACGTCAACTTGTTCACGGCGAAGCCGCTGCCGGTTACCGCCAGGGCGAACACCGACGAGGGCCTGGTCCCGTTCAGCTCCAGCCAGCAGATGGGACTCACCGAACTCGGGCCCACGGTCGAGACGACCGGCAGCACCGCACGCCCGTACCACGAGTTCACGGTGTCCACCGGTGCGTACAAGGGCGACGTCGCGCTCTCCTACAACGGATCCTCCTCGACGGGTGAGCGGGTCCGCCTGTCGGTGCTGAACCCCGCCACCCGCCAGTACGACGAGCTGGGCACCGGCACGACCTCCCTGCAGGCCTCGGCGGTCGTCAACGCGGGCAGGTACGCGGAGAAGGGCGTCATCACGGCCCGAGCCGAGATGGTGCTCGTCGACAACGGCAGCGACACCGTCGCCTGGTTGAGCGACCCGCAGTATTACAGCTACTTCCAGGACCTGGCCCCGACGTACAGCGCCGTCATGAACTACTTCGCCGGCCAGTACCAGGACAAGAAGATCGCCTACTTCACCAACACCGGCGACATCGTCGAGGACCAGACGCGGCGGTCCAACTGGCAGGTCGCCGACGACGCCTTCAAGATCCTCGATGACGCGGGCGTGCCGTACGGCTTGGTCGCGGGCAACCACGACGTGGGCAACCACAACGCCGCGTGCGGCACCTCGACCTGCGGCGACTACAGCCAGTACGTCAAGTACTTCGGCGAGAGCCGGTACAAGAACAACGCCTGGTGGGGCGACGGCCTGGCGGACAACACCAGCCACTACGACCTGGTGACGATCGGCGGCCACGACTTCGTCTTCCTCTACCTGGGGATGGGGCGTGAGGGCGGCGACGCGACCGTGGCCTGGGCGAACAAGGTGCTCGCGCAGTACCCGAACCGCAACGCGATCGTCGCGCTGCACGAGTACCTGGACTTCGACGGCTCGCTCTACAAGGACCAGTTCGGGGACAACGTGGCGGTCGGCCAGACCGTCTACGACAAGATCGTGACCCCGAACTCCAACGTGGTGATGGTGCTGTGCGGCCACGTGGAGGGCGTCGTCACCACCATGCAGAAGGTCGGGAACCGTACGGTTCCCGCGATGCTCGCCAACTACCAGTCGGTCAACATCAGCCGCAAGCAGAAGTCGACCGACAACTTCTTCACCTCCAACGGCGACGGGTTCGTCCGGCTGCTGAGCTTCGGCAAGAACGCGGTCAAGTTCACGACGTACTCGCCGACGCTCAACCGCTACAACGCCTACACCCCGTCCGTCGACACCGGCGAGGTGCCCGTCAACCTGATTCCGGCCAAGCGCCAACTGGTGACCAACACGTTCTCGGCGGTCGCCGTCCCCGGCAAACCCGCGGCAGCGCTCAGCGGAGTGGCCAGCGGCACGGTCGTCAACCAGCACCTGACCGGACTCTCCGAGGGCGAGGGATGGTACGCGTCGATCACCGACAAGGACGGGGTCGTGACCTACTCACCGGTGACCGTGCAGCGCCTGACGGATCTGAAGGTGACCGGGACCGCGGCGGTGACCGCCGGCGACCGCCAGACCCTCACCGTGACCGGCGTCTATTCCGACGGCTCAACGCCCGCGCTGACCGACGGGCTGGAGATGACCAGCAGCGACCACAGTGTGGTCAAGGTCGAGCGGGACGGCTCACTCCGTGCGATCCGTGCGGGAACCGTCGTCGTCACGGTGTCCGTGGGCGGCATCAGCGCCAAATTCACGATCACCGTCGCCAAGCGCTGAGGCGGCCGTGACCGGCCGGGCCGAGGGAGGAGCGCTTCCCCGGGCCCGGCCGGCTCGCGGTGCTCGATGCCGGGGATGGCATGGGCGGTGAGCGTGGCCGGGACGACGCGGATGTCCCAGGCCCCTCGGGCGGACACGGGAAGGGCGGTCACTTCGGCCAGACGCCGGAGGAGCCGCGACGGTGCGAGCCGACGAGGTGGGTGTCGATGACGCCGATGGCTTCCATGAGCGCGAACATGGTGGTCGGCCCGACGAACGCGAAGCCTTCGGTGCGCAGCGCCTTGGACAGTGCCTCGGACTCGGGCGACCGGGTGGGGATCTGATCGAAGGTGACCGGCTCGGGGGTCACATCGGGCTGGAACGACCACACGAAATCGGCCAGGCCTCCCTTGTCGCGCAGGCGGATCGTGGCCTGGGCGTTCGTGATCGCTGCGCGGATCTTCGCGCTGTTGCGCACGATGCCCGGGTCGGCCAGCAGCCGCTCCACGTCCGAGTCGCCGTACCCTGCGACGACGTCGGGGGCGAAGCCGTCGAACGCGGCCCGGAACGCGGGGCGCTTGCGCAGGATCGTCGCCCACGACAGGCCGGCCTGGAACGCCTCCAGGCTGATCCGCTCGTACATGCCCTGCTCGTCGCGCACGGGCATGCCCCACTCGGTGTCGTAGTAGTCGCGCAGCAGCGGGTCGACGGACGCCCAGGCGGGTCGAGGCAGGCCGTCCTCGCCGATCACCACCCCAGGGTCGGGCCGCGCGGCGTCCAGGGCTGACTGTTCGGCGGTGGGTGCGTCGGTCATGCTCGTGCGGGTTCCTCGTTCTCGAGTCGATGCGGGCCGTCAGCCGGCGAGGCCGGTGACGCGCATGGTGATGTTGATCCGCCCGGTGTCCAGACCGCACCCGTCGGGGGCGCTGCGGGAATGGACCTTGGGGATGCCGTGGTAGGCGAGCCGTGAGGGCCCGCCGAAGACGAACAGGTCGCCGGAGGCCAGGGCGATGTCCTCGTAGGGCTTGTTCCGGTTCTCGGTGTTGCCGAAGCGGAAGGTGCAGGTGTCGCCGATGGACAGTGACACCACCGGGGCGAGCGAGCGCTCGTCCTTGTCCTGGTGCATGCCCATGCGGGCGGTGTCGTCGTAATAGTTCACCAGGGCGGTATCGGGAGTGTAGTCGTCGCCGGCGTGCGGGTCGCCGGTCGCCTCGACCAGTGCCCGGCGGCCCAGGCGAACCATCCAGTCGGGAAAGCCGAGCACCCGGTTGCCGTTCACGTCCACGGCCTCGCGTGTGTACTGGTAGGGCCGCCAGTGCCAGCCCAGGCACACCGTCTTCACGCTCATCTCGTGCCCCCCGACCATCGCCGCCCGCAACGGCACCGGGCCGCGGATCCACTCGTGGAACCGGGCGACGATCCACGCCTGCTGCTCAAGCGTCAGCCAGCCGGGCACCCACACCGCCCCGGGTGCGAGCTCCCGCCGTGGGCGATCCACAAGGTCATCGCCGAACAATGTGCTCATGCGTGCCTCCGTCCGCCTCGCGGCGCGGCCGCCTCCGCCCACGTGATCGTGGTGGCCAGGCCGTCGCGGATACACCAAAAGGTCCCGTCTTCACCGGCGCCGGCGAGGCCGTCGAGAACGCCGAGCCCGGCCAGACGCGCCGTCTGGTCGATGCCGGCGCGGGCAGCGAGGGTACGGCGCGGCGTCCAGGGGGTCGACCACACGAGGCGGCGGGTCATCTGGGCGAGCCCCACCGGGGTCCCGGCGAACACCCACAGGTCCGGCTCCGAGCGAGTGAGCCGGTGCGCCTGCCGCAACCAGGACGCCGCCTGCTCCGGCCAGTCGACCATCGCGACCACCTGGCCGCCCGCCTGCCTCCATGCGGTGGCGAAGCGGCGCCCGGCGTCCACGGATGCCGGGTCGCGGCCGGTGCCGACGGCGACCGTGGCCGCCCGTCGCGCCCGCGCCATCCGGACGAGCCCGGCCAGCTCGTCCTCGCTCATGGACGAACCTCGGTGCCGGCTCCATGCGGCGGTCGTGCCGTCGGGAAGTCGCGGCGATACCAGCGCGGTGTTCATCGGTGCTCCCGCTTCCAGGCCTGGTATTTCTCGGGTAGGCAGGTGCCGCAGGGGCGATAACCCGCGGCGATGGCGGTGGCCTCGTCGGCGAAGAACACCCGGTGCTTCACATACATGCCCTTGGCTATCGCCCGCAGCGCGGCGGGGCAGTTCAGGCGCCCGTAGACCTTCGAGCAGCTGTGCCCGCCCAGCTTGCCGGGCACGGCGGAGGAGTAGGGGCGCCGGTCGGCGTCCAGGAGGGTGTAGACCTTCCCGGCGCCGACCGGTGCTCCCCCGGTCTTGTCCGTGCCGCTCGTGTCGTGATCCGTCATGCGGCGTCGTGGAAGACGAGCGCGAGCGTGTGCCGCTCACCGGATCGGATCGCCGAGACACCGTGCCTCACCGGCGCGGCCGACCAGCCTCGCGCGGACTCCACCGGGCGGTCGCGCGTGGTGAACACGTAGCCGTGGCCCTGGGGCAGCAGGAACGCGGTGCCACGCGACTGAGCGCGGGGACGCTGCTCCAGCAGCAGGAACTCCCCACCGGTGTGGTCCACGCCCGGGTTGTTCAGATTGATGACCACCTGAAGAGGGAACACCAGATCCCCGTACAGGTCGCGGTGCAGCGCGTTCCAGTCCTTCTCCCCGTACTTCAACAGGATCGCGGTCGACTTCGTCTGTCCCGCCTTGTGGCACATCTGGAGCCACTCGTCCAGCGTGTCCGGCCAGACCTGATCCCGGCCAAGCTTGCCCCACCAGTCCCGGGCGATCGGCAGCAGCCGCGGGTAGAGGGCCTGTTTGAGCGGTTCGATCGGCTCCGGGTAAGGCGTGTTGAAGTACCGGTACTGGCCCTCGCCGAAGCGGTGCCGGCCCATGTCGACCGTGGTACGGAACACCCCGCCCTGGTCGTCGTACAGGGCGCGGATGCCGGCGGCCTCCTCAGGGGTGAGCAGCTGCGGCAGCAGCGCGCCGCCGTACTCGTTCACCTCCTGGGTGATCGCCTCCCAGTCCCCGGACGCGACGCGTTCCGCGTACACGTCCGAACCGGCCGTGGACGGGGTGTCCGCCGCCTTCGAGGTCTTCGTCATCGTGCTGATCGTGGTCATGCCGCCTTCTCCAAGGTAAGCAGGCTGGTCTTCGCGTCCAGGCCGCCGATGTAGCCACCCAGTCCCCCGTCGGTGCGCAGCACCCGGTGGCATGGCACGACGACCGGCAGCGGGTTGGTCGCGCACGCCGTGCCGACCGCGCGGACGGCCTTCGGGTTTCCCACCTGCTCGGCGACCTGCTTGTAGGTCAGGGTGTGCCCGTAGCCGATGCGGGGCAGGTAGTGCTGCACCGTCTGCCGGAACCCGGCCGACAGGGCGTAGTCCAGCGGCACGTCGAAGGCACGCCGGGTGCCGGCGAAGTACTCCTCCAGCTCCCGCGCGACGGTGTCCAGCCGCTTCGGGGCGGCCATGACACGCGGGCTGATCTTCGCCGCGAGTGTGTCCAGGACCTGGTCGAAGCGCTCACGTTCGAAGGCGACCCGGACCAGGCCGCGCTCGGTCGCGGCCAGCAGCAGCTCGCCGACCGGAGTGGCGACAGTGCGGTAGGCCACGTCCAGCAGGTCGCTGTCGGACGCCGCCTGCGCGAGGCGGGCCTGCAAGGCCGCGAGGTGCGTCTCCGGCACGGGCAGCAGGGCGGTCACGTCCGGCTCCCCGGCCTCGCCGTCCCAGCCGACATCGTCGATGATGATGTTCATCGGGGTGCTCCTTCCTGTGCCCCGCCCGCGTGATATCTCTTCCGTAGCGTCTTGACCCCATCCGCGGCGGCCCGGCGCACCGCCTCCGGGGTCCCGCCGATCAGTTCCGCCGCCTCGGTGTGCGGCAGCCCACCCAGGTAGTGGTACGCCACCGCGAGACGTTGCCGCTCCGGCAACGACCGGACCGCTCCCCACAGCTCCACGGCCTCCGCGTCGGGGATGTCGGCGGTCGAGGCCTGCTCCGGCAGCTCGTCGGTGGGGATCGCGTGCCGGGCTCGGGCTCGGGTGATGTCGATCGCCTTGCGGTGCGCGACCCGTACCAGCCACGCCTGCACGTTCGTATCCTCGTCCAGCCCCGGCCACGCGCGCAGCGCGGCCAGGAACGTCTCCGACCAGGCATCATCCGCGTCCGGGCCCGGGCCGAGCACGGCACGGCAGACCCGCAACACAGTCGCGCCATGCCGCTCCACGGCCTGCTCAAACGGTGCTCTCATAGTCATCACCCTGTAGACGCCCCAACCCCGCCGAACGTGAGATCAGGGCGGCGAATCAATCCCGTCGTCCCGCGCCCGGCGGCACAGGAGGTTGCGTAGCACTCGCCCGCGGCGCCGATGACCTGCCGCATTGCGCTCCGGCTCTCGATCCACTCCTTGGTGATCGCCGAATCGGTCGCGCCCTGCTAGTGCCCCTCCCGTCAATCTTTGCCCCGTCGCGTCGCCCAGGGCGGCACCTCGCGGCGTTGTCGTCGTCGGCCGTAGGCTCCGCTACGGCCTCCTCCTCCGCCTTGCGATGCACCACCCTGGACCACCGCTCCGTCCGGGCAAACCTTGCCGGTCACGGCACTAGAACAGGCGCCCCGCCCGCGCTTCCTCGGGCTCCTCCAGTTCCAGGAGCCGCCGTTTGCGTTCCAGCCCACCGGCATATCCCGTCAGTGCCCCATCGGCTCCGATCACCCGGTGGCAGGCCACGAACACGCACAACGGATTCCGCCCGACCGCCTGCCCGACTTTCTGCGCCAGGCGCCGGTCGCCGAGCTGCTCGGCCAACGCCCCGTATGTCGTCGTCCGCCCGTAGGGAATCTGCCGCAGCAGCGCCCACACCCGGGCCTGGAACTCGTCACCGCGAGCGGCCAGCGGCACAGCGAACTCGCGCCGCAGCCCAGCCAGATATTCGTCCAGCTCATGGGCGGCCTGCGCCAGGAGCGGATCCGAGGACGCGTCGACCTGTTCGCCGAAGGTCGAGGCATCCGGCCGACTCCAGTGGTGCGGAAAATACAAGCCCACCAGTTCGCCTCCGTCGGCGACCAACGTCACGTCGCCCAGCGTGCTCACCACCGGTGCGTAGCGTCGTGCGCTCATCTCAGCTCCTTCCATCACCAAGAAGACGCGGCAGGGAGCTGAAACGTGAGCCTGTCGCGAGCTGTGACCTTCTGGTCGAGACCGGGCTGCTCGGAAGTCATTAGGTCTTGACGACTGCTCCGCCATGGCCCATGGCTATGACCTGGACAAATGACATTATCGGCAGGCGCACTGCTCTACGTGGCACTCACCTGCGGCAGGCAGACGAGCACCCTCCTTTCTCCTGCCGAATTCTGAAGCGCATGGGAGTAGGCGGGCGTCCAAGGCGGACACCCGCAGACCGAGCCCTGCTGGCCTTCCGCGCATGGGAGCACCGATCCCGATGCCTGAGGTCAACGACAAGGGATAGGTGTCTGTCACCGCCGCACCCATTTTTGTCAATCTGACAAAAAGCTAGCCTCGCCGCATGACCGATGAGCAATGGACACCTCCCGTCGTTCTACTTGCCGTCGACTTGGTGATCTTGACCTTGCGTGAGTCACGCCTGCAGATACTGCTCGTCGAGCGCGGGATCGAGCCGTACAAGGGTGCGCTGGCGCTGCCGGGCGGTTTCCTTCAGCACCCCGAAGAGAGCCTCACCGCCGCGGCTCACCGAGAGCTGTCGGAGGAGGCCGACATGGACGTCGCGACCCTCACCCTGGAGCACTTGGGCGTATACGGCGATCCAGGTCGCGATCCGCGCGGCCGGGTGGTGTCCGTCGCCTTTCTGGCCATCGCTCCGTGGTTGCCCGAGCCGACCGCCGGAACGGACGCCGCCAACGCCGAATGGCAGGAGATCGATCGGGTGCTTTCCGGAGAGTTGGAGCTCGCCTTCGACCATCGGCGGATCGTGGCGGACGGTGTGGAGCGCGCCCGCGTCAAGCTCGAACATTCCGCGCTCGCGACGGCCTTCTGCGGGCCCACCTTCACGATCACCGATCTTCAGGAGGTGTACGAGGCGGTATGGGGGATCCGGCTCGACCCCAGGAACTTCTACCGGAAGGTCCAGAAGACCGACGGATTCATCGTCGCGGCCGGTTCGGAGCGGAAGTCCGCGACCGGGCGGCCCGCACGGCTGTTCAAAGCAGGACCGCGCAAGGTCTTGTATCCGCCGATGGTCCGTCCCACCGAGTTGTTGACACCCGAGGAGCAGTAGTGAACCACCGACCTATCGTGATTCTCGCCGCACTGGACCTGGAATACCAGGCGATCCGGGAGAAGCTGGTCGACCCGCGCGTCCACCGGCACCAGCAAGGCACCCGCTTCGAGGTCGGCCGTCTCGTGGACAGCCAGTGCCGAGTGGCGCTGGCGCACGTCGGCAAGGGCAATCAGTCAGCGGCGGTCCTGACCGAACGCGCGATCGCCGAGTTCACCCCGGCCGCCCTGCTCTTCGTGGGCGTGGCGGGCGCCCTGCACTCCCACATCTCCCTCGGAGATGTGGTCGTGGCGACGCACGTCTACGCGTTCCACGGTGGAACAAGCGAGGACGACGGGTTCAAGAGCCGCCCCCGCGTCTGGGAGACATCGCACGCCGCCGACCAGATCGCCCGGCACATCGCGCGTACCGGTTCGTGGGTACGTGATCTTCCTGTTCGCGGCCGTACGCCGGAAGTCCACTTCGGGCCGATCGCCGCCGGCGAAGTGGTCCTGAATTCCCGACTTTCCGCACACGCTCGGTGGATCCGCGACCACTACAACGACGCTCTGGCCATCGAGATGGAAGGTGCGGGTGTGGTGCAGGCCGGACACCTCAACGGGGCGCTGCCGGTCGTCGTGATACGGGGCATCAGCGACCGGGCCGACGGCACCAAGGAGACCACGGACCGCGAGCAGTGGCAGCCGCGAGCAGTGGCCAACGCGGCCGCTTTCGCCGCGGTTCTGGCCGAAGAACTGGCCGCCGAAAGGCAGAACAGCGGCCAGCCCATGGCAGCGGAGACGGCGAGGAGCTTGCCCATGCACGAGACGACCCGGAACATCGCACAGGGGAACGCGAGGGTGGGAGTCCAGGCCGGCACCGTGCACGGCGGTATCCGCGTCACCCTCAAGCCGAACGCCCCGACGACCGACCTCGCGGAGGCGCTCGCCGGCTTCCGCGCCCAACTCCAGCGCACGCGCATGGCCGGCCATCTGGACGAGGACACCTACGCGGCGGCGGAAGCCGAACTGAACGTGGCCGACGAGGCACTGCAGACGGATACATCGCAAAACCGAGGCAGGTTGGTGCTCGCGCTCAAGAAGGTACGCGGGCTCATCGGCGACGTAGCCGAGCTGGCCGGGGAGCTGGCGGTCATCATCGCCTTAGCCCAGGGGCTGTCATGAGTACGTTCGACGACACCGCAACAAATATCGCCCGGGATTCCGCGTACGTCGGAGTCCAGGCGAGCGTCGTACACGGCGACATCTACACCTACACGACGTCCCCGGACGCCACCCCGGCGGAGAAGTTCGAGACGGGTGTCCGCCTCCTCGAGATCGGTGCCTCCGGACGGGCATGGGAACTCATCAGCGAAGCCGTCGCGGCCCGGCACCTCACCAACAGAGTCTGCTTCTACTGGCTGCTCGCTCTGATGAGCGGCAGGACCCGGCTCGAACTGTCCAAGGAAGAGGCAGCCCAGCTGCGGAACGCGCCGAACACGCTCCGGCTCACCGGCGATGACCCATGGGCGGACGCCGTGAAGATGATTCACCGTCTATTGGAGTGCGCGGAGAAACGGGACGCGGATCTTCGCCTCCTGTTCAAAGAGTTCGACGAACTCGGCGACGCTCAGCGCTCCATGATCCTGCGGCATATGGAACTGTTCTTGGGAGGGTCACTCAAAGAGCAGGTGTGGCACCGCACCATAATCCGGGCCGAGCGCGAGCAGACGGCCGGCAAGCGAGAGAAGCGGGTCTGGAAGTTCTTCGAGCCGGATCCTGCCGGCCCTCGAAGGCGCGAACCACGGTCGGCCACGATTCCCTTCACCACCTGGCTCCAGGCCGTGCCGGCGACGGCGGTTTTCGGCGCCGCGGCTATCCACATCGGGTACCTGCTGGCGCAGGGAGGCCGGATCTCTGCCCTCCTCCTCTACCTTCTCAGCATCGCCGGCGGCTATTTCGGCGCGCGCAACGCTGTGGAATGGCGCTTCCGGACAGTGCGACTCCGTACCAAGGACAAGGAGTACGCGACGCCGCATCTGCGCAGGAGCGCTCCATCCGGCGGCTTCGCCAGCAAAGTGGATCAACGTTTCGATTACTACTTCGCCAAGTACGTACCGCGGGGCGCGAGCCGCGACATGTGGCTGGCTGCGACGGCGGGGATCCGCAGCAGCATCCGCGACGAGATAGTCGAGGTGTACCGGGAGACAAGCGTCAGCGTCGAGAAGATCACCTGGCTGATCCGTCACCGGGTCAGTAGCGTCAGGAGCCGCTGGGAGAAGGGCACGCTGTGGAGCTACCGCAGGGAACTCGCCACACCTACGCCCGCCAAAGCCGCAGCGGTCTTCGGGGTCGCCGTGCTCCTCGGCGGAGGGATCTGGGCGGCCGGCAGTGCGGTACTGGTCAGTCCCCTGAGCGGGGCGCGTTCCTCATTGCTCGCGCTGGCAGGCGGGTGGATCGCCGCCCGCGCCTGGCTACGCATCGCCCTGGAGCGCCGCCGGGCCGCGGCCGACAAGTTCGAAAGCGAGCGGGTGCTGGAGGGCAGCAAGAAGGCCTTCATCCGATGGCAGGCGGAGCTGGCTGACAAGCCGGAAGACCGGGAAATGGCCGAGTGGCTGGACTGCGACCGGAAAGTGCTGCTGAACGAGGCACTGCAGCACTACAAGCTGACCATGAGCAACATCATCGCCCACGCCTTCATCGAAACGCCCGCCGCGTCGAACCACAAACGCGCGCAAGTGGTGAACGGCCCCTGGCGTTACCTGAAATACCAGATCCTCATCTTCGTCCTCACTCAAGATGGAGTGCGCCAGCTCACCGTCACCCTCGATTTCGAACGAGGCACATTTCACGTCCGGCAACGGGCCAACTTCCGCTTCGAGGCGATCGCGGCCGTACACGTGAGCCAGGCGGACAACAATGAACGGACCTTCGAGCTCGCGCTCGTCAACGGGCAGAACATCCGCGTCCAGGTGATGGGCCCGGAAGGGGAGAAAATCCAGGAAGGCGAGGATCCCGGAGCGGTATCCGATGTAACGCTGGACGCCGCAGGCCTCCACCACACCCTGCACGTCCTGGAAGGGATCGCCGCGGAAGGGAAGAAGTGGATTCTGCCGTGATTTCAGCGTCGATGCGCCCCTCCCGGACAAGCAATAGATTATACATCGATGGACTGACAATGAGGAGTCGATAAATGCATTCGGCAACATACCTGCACGACCTTCTGGTATCGACCATATTTACCGAAGATCTCGATGCGGACATGGACCTCTGGACATTGGGATTCGATGCCATATGGGTCCATGGAGCGGATATCGAAACCCTTGCATCGCACTTTTCGCTGGATCTCAGCACCCGAAGCCCGTGCCACCTAAGTGACATTCTTGATCACAACATCGACGACGGTTCCAATTGGGTAGCCGAGGCCGGAAGCTGGATCGGTGTCGTTCCCGGAGGCTCCGAAGAATTCATGCTGTCCCTCACCGCCGGCGACCGGCACGCCCTCAGCTTCAGCATGGACATCAGCGGAAACGCGCGGTTCACGTATGCCCGCGATGGGCGCCTGATCGTCGCTTTCGATCCCATGTCGCCCGACGACCGGGTCGGCGATGATCCACACGCGCTCGATCACATGATGGAGGGTCTGCGCTTTGAGATCAGCGGTCCGGAAGTCCACGAAAATTACGTGGACACGGACGAGAGCATTAGTTCAGCATTGGAGCTGATCGGACGTGTCACGGAAACAGATATGGCCGCCGACTGGTTCGAGGCATTGCACTCTCGCATCAGGCCCACCTCTTCCTGATGGTTTTAGGACGAGGTCTGGAGCCCTCGCGCAGGTCAATGGCCGAGTTTCCGGCACCGACAGGGGCCCCACCCACGCGTTCCGCCGTATGCGCGAGCACCCGCATACGCGGTAGAACGTAGGGGTCAACCGGCGCGCCCGGGGCGGACCAAGCCGGACTCGTAGGCGAAGACGACCAACTGCGCGCGGTCGCGCGCGGTGAGCTTCACCATGGCCCGGGAGACATGCGTGCGGGCGGTCGCCGGACTGATCACCAGCTGCTCGGCGATCTCATCGTTGGACAGGCCCCGGCCGACCAACGCGACGATCTCCCGTTCTCTGCCGGTGAGCAGGCCCAAGGATCGCGCGGCAGGCCCCGTCGGCGACGCGCCGGACGCGAACGCCGCGACCAGCCTGCGCGCGGCTTGCGGAGCGAGAAGGCTGTCACCGGCAGCCGCCACCCGGATCCCGCGCAGCAGCTCGGCCGGTTCCGCGTCCTTGAGCAGGAATCCAGCCGCGCCCGCCTTGATCGCTTCGAAGACCAACTCGTCCTTGTCGTATGTGGTGAGCACAAGCACCCGTACGTCGGACATGTTCGGGTCCGCCGCGATCGCTCGAGTGGCCTCCAGCCCGTCCATCACCGGCATCTGGATGTCCATCACGATGACGTCCGGACGCTGGGCCCGAGCGGCGGCGACCGCCTGCCACCCGTCGCCGGCCTCGGCGACCACCTCCAGATCCTGCTCGGCAGCCAGCAGCGCGCGCAGCCCGGCGCGGATCATGATCTGGTCGTCGGCGAGTACGACCCGCAGCATGCTCACTCCGTCCCCTTCAGCGGGAGACGGGCATGGAGGGTGAACCCGGTACCAGGTGTCGCTCCCGCACGCATCTCCCCGCCCACCGTGCTGACGCGCTCGGCCATTCCCCGCAACCCGTGGCCAGGAGGGCCGACCGGCCCCGTGGCACTCACGCCGTCGTCTGTCACATCGATCTCCAGCCAGCCGTCGACACACCTGAGACGGGCCCGAGCGTGAGCACCGTCCCCCGCGTGGCGCATCACGTTGGTCAGCGCCTCCTGCACCACTCGATAGGCGGTGGAGCCGATCATCTCGGGAACCGCCCGGTCATCGAGATCGATGTCCGCTTCGACGCGCAAACCGCTTCCCCGCGCCGTCGCGATCAACTCCTCCAGGTCAGCCAGACCCGGTGCCGCCTCCTCGCCCGGCGTCCGGACCACGGCCAGCGCGGCCCGGGCCTGCGCCAGAGCGTCGGTGCTGATCTGCCGGATCCCTCGCAACGCTTCACGCGCCTGCTCCGGCTGCCGGTCCACCAGATGCAGCCCGACGCCGGCCTGCAGGCTGATCGAGGCCAGGCTGTGGGACAGCACGTCATGCAGCTCCCGGGCGATCCGCAGCCGCTCCTGCACGACCCGAGCCGCGGCCTCCCGCTCCATGAGCCGTCGGCGGGTGTGTGCGAACCGTGCGGCGACCACCGCCACAACCGTCCACACCGCCGCCACAGTGAGCATCCTGACCGGGTCCCAGCCCTCCGGCGGCCCCGTGGCGACCGCTGTCGCCGCACCGCCGACCGCGGCGAGCGGAACCCACAACCTCGTCCTGCCGACCTCCGAGACCAATACCAGCAAACCGGCGAACGCGCCCAGGTACACCGGCCAGCCGGCGAACCGCATCCCGAGGTAGGCCGCCGCGGCGCCCACCGCGAGCGTGAAGGACACCAACGGCGCCACCCGCCGTACGGCGAGCGCGGCCCCGGAGAGCACCAGCAGCACCACTCCGAGAGTGGTTACCGGCCGGGCCTCGGGCTGGACCACACGCGCCGCGGCCGACACCGCGACCATGAATGCGGACAGCATCACCGCCGCGGCCACATCCCAGGCGGGCACACGCATAGCAGAAGAATAGATCTTCCGTTCCTCCGGAGGACACCCTCGCCGTCGTCTGCGCAACTCGGGCAAATGCGCACGCCCAGGAGGACTTCCCTTGGGTTGTCAGTCCGCAACCCACGTCTCGCGGGCAATGGTCAGACTCGCCGCCCGCGATCGCGTGCGACTACGTCGTCTCCGCCGGCGAATCCGGCCTCGTCCACCCCGGCGACACCAGCTGACCTGCGCGGTTCCCTCCTGGATACGTTCAGCAACGTACGACGGGATCCCCGGATACCCGGGCGCACGTAGACGAAGTGCCGCCGGGCGGCCGACGACGCGGCCCATGTCCGAGCGGGAAGCTACTGGCAGCAGCGTGACGGCGAGCTCCCCCATCGAGACGTCAGCGGTTTCCCAGGAGGTACCCGAAATGATTCTTTCCGCGTCCAGGCGCTCATCCCGCCCGGTAACCCTGAATGAGCACACATTAGATTCATCCATCCCGGACGAGAATTCTTCCGAGAAGATGCCCGGATACGAGCGGCTGTGGCGGCGTGTCCTGGCGGTGGCGATCGTCGGCGGACCGCTCGGTTACGCCGTCGGAAGCATCCTCATCCCGTCCGTCCACGAGGACGGAGCGACAAGCATCGCGGCGAACGCCGCCGCGAATCCGATCACCAACGCCGTGCACCTGGTCGCGTACGTCCTCGCCTCCTTTCTGCTCCCTCTCGGAGCGGTCGGCCTCGCGTATCTCGCCTATGCCCGGGCGCCGCGGCTGGCCACGATCGGTGGGCTGCTCGCGGTGGTGGGCTGGCTGCCGTTCTCGGCCCTGACCGCACTGGACGACGTCAGCATGGCCATGGCCGCCCTACCCGACAGCGGTTCCTACGCCACGCTGTTGGATCGGTTCGCGAACGACGCGGTGATGGGCGGCTACCTGCTCGTCTACGTCGTCGGGCATCTGGTGGCGTACGTGCTGCTCGCTGTCGCGCTGCGCCGAGCCGGAGTCATCCCGAGATGGGCGGCCTGGTCCATGCTGGTCAGCAGCCCCCTGACGGTCGCCGCCTTCGTGGTGCCGGGCCGTCCCATTGTCCTGGGTGACGTCGCGCTGGCCCTGCTCGTGATCGGCAGCATCCCCGCAGCCCGGGCCATGGCCACTCGCCACCGACTCGGGCACTGATCGGCGAGGCCCTGCTCAACCCCTAGGTCGCCGCAGCACTCAACGACCACTTCATCACCCCGCAAGCGGAGAAGTCCGTCGCCCGGCTGCATACCGCGCCGGGCGAGTGGCCGTCATCAAGCCCCCGTTCCGTGGTGCGTGAATCACATCGATAACGGATCGAAAGACGTCACGCCTAGCGTCTCCCTGGACATAGCGATTTCGAACGAGGGGATCTGGAATGCGACTGCACACGAAGATCGCGATGGCGGCCGGGGGGCTGGCGCTGATCGGCACGTGCGTGCTGGTGACGGCTCCGGCGCAGGCCCAGGGCAACCCGCCCTGCTACGCCAGCAGCGGGCACCTGTACTGCGGGAACAAGGCGGGGGTGAGCGTGTGGCGCAGCCCGAGCTACAGCGAGTACGACAAGGATGCCGTGGACACGCTGATGTCGAACCCCAGCTACTTCGAGTGCTACGTCTCCGGGCAGAAGCACGGAGGCGGGAACAGCATCTGGTACCGGACGTACGGCGACGTCAGCGGGCGCACCGGCTACGTCGCGGCCGAAAACGTCTACACCTGGAAGGACCCGTTCCCGGGCGTCAACCACTGCTAGCTGCTAGTGCTGCGTTCCTCAATGCGGGTGGGATCGCCTCTGTCCAGGAGCTCTGGGCGGGGGCATCCCTGCGTGACAGGAGCGTTTCCGCGTCTAGAGTTGCTGCGAGATGGCGTCGGGGGGGTCAGGATCGGGGTCGAGTTCGATCGCGCGGGCTTCGTGGTAGGTGATCAGACCCAGCTCGTGGAGGATTGCCGCTGACTTGTTCAGGCAGGCACGGTCACCGGTTGCCCGGCCGAGCCCCCACAAGTGCTCTGCCTCCCAATAGGTGTCGGACAAGCCGCGCTGCCGATCCAGTCGGAGGGCCTCCCGGAAGCAGGTCACCGCCTCATCCGCCTGCCCAGCCAGTCTGTGTGCCTCCCCGAGGTTGCCCAGCGCCATCACCTCGGTGACCCTGGCATTCGACTCTCTTGCCAGCGCCAGAGCTTTCCGGTGAGCGGCGATCGCCTCGCTGTACCGTCCGAGTCGTTGATGGGTCAGTCCGATGCCGGTCAGACACGATGCCTCATGCCGGGCATGGCCCAGTCGGTGCCACATCGCGCTCGCCTGTTCCAGGGCAAGAAGCGACTCCTCATGGCGCCCCAACGAGCGAAGAGCCGCACCTCGTCCGTTCAGGGCCAAAGCCTGGCCGGTGTCGTAGCCGATCGGTCTCCAGGAATCGAGAGCACGATCGAAGGACGCCAGAGCCTCTGCGGGCTTTCCCAGCGCGTGCAATGCCCAACCGAGATCATTGTTGCCGAGCCCCGCCTGGCGGAGGTTACCGGTGGAACGCGCCGCCTCCAGAGCGAGGTGTCCCAGAGCCAGTTGCTCGCGCCATCGCGCTCGCTGTTCCAACGGCGTGTTCAAGCATGCGGACAGGTAGGCCGCGATCGCCGGATCAGCACCGGCCACGGCCTGACGGGCGGCGGCGACAAGGTTCTCGATCTCCGTGTCGAGCCATGCGTTGACCGCCTCAACGGAGTCCAGTGGCACCCCCGAATGGGTGAGCGCCTCGGGTACGAAGTCGATCCGCCAGGCGATCAGCGGCTCGACCGACAGCGCCGCGCGTCGCGCCGTGGCGAGATAGCAGTGGAAAGCTCCTTGCACGGCGAGGGCTCGGGCTTCCTCGCTCTCCTGTTCCATCGCGAGTTCCTTGGCGAACAACCGCAGGAGGTCGTGCGTGCGATATCGCCCGGGAACGTCGGACACCACGAGCTGGCTCTCCAGCAGGTGATCGAGAAGCTCAGCCGTACGCCGCTCCGGCAGCCCCGCGAGAGCTGCGGCGACAGGAACGCCGATATCCGGCCCGCCCAGGAGGCCGAGCAACCGGAACAGCCGGGCCGCCGGTCCATCGCCCAGGTCCTCGTAGCTGACCATGAAACTGGCGCGTACCGCCTGGTCGTCGATCTCGAGCTCGGCCAGCCGCCGCTGCTCGTTGGCGAGTCTGTCGGCGAGGGCGCGAACCGACATGTCCGGACGCCCGAGCAGTCGCGCTGCGACAATGGACAGCGCCAGTGGTAGTTCGCCGCACAGTGGGATGACCTCGGCCACCGCCTGGGCTTCGCGGTCGAGCCGGTCAGCACCGAGAAGCCTGGTGAGAAGTGCGCCGGCCTCCTCTGGCATCAGCCCTCGGAGCTGAGAATGGCTCGCGGCGTCGATCGAGCTCAACATCCGCCTGCTGGTGATGAGCACGCAGCACGTCGCGCTGCCGGGCAGCAGATGGCGTACCTGCTCGGCGCTCGCCGCATTGTCCAGAAGGATCAGCAGGCGCTTCCCGTGTGTCAGCGAGCGGAAGATGGCGACCGCCTCCTCCGGCTCGCTCAGGATCGTCGGGGCGGCGACTCCCATGGAGCGCAGGAATCGGCCGAGCACCTCCGCAGTGGGCAGGGGATCCGTATCGGGAGTGGATCCCTGCAGGTTGACGTAGAGCTGCCCATCAGGGAAGAGGTGGGAGATGCGGTGGGCCACCTGGAGAGCGAGAGCCGACTTGCCGATGCCGGCCGGTCCGGAGATGGCCACGGCGCGTTCGGAGCCATCGGTCAGCAGCGTGCACAGCCTCTCGACCTCTGCCTCACGGCCGGTGAACGTCGCGACGGGGCTGGGCAGCTGTGCGGGTATCGGTCGTTTGAGTGCCGTGAGCTGGGCAACGACCTGCGACGGGACACCCCGGCTCGGCTCTGGCCGGCCTTCCGGTTGGCTGGACTCCCCCACTATGAGCCCTCGCGGGCAGTGGCTACGCCGTTCCACGGGCCCACGACCACTCGGCCGGCGGCGGTGCTCAGCAACGCTGCGGCCGACATGATTTCCAAGGCGACCGGCCGACCGGCTGATCCGGCAATCAGGAAATCCACCCCACTACCCATCAACCCTCATTTTAGGGACCAGGCATCGTAGCGGAGTGTCCGACAGAGGGGTCTGGCCGGGCACGTCTCCGAGCCGCTGGAAGCAGCTCAAGAGCTGCTTCCAGCAGGTCGGCGGCCTGGGACGGCCAGCGTTGATTCAGGTTCAGGGAGCCGAGGGAGAACAGCATCGCCGGCCTGGCCCGGCAGGTGGGAGACGGCGCGGCAGGCTTCGAGGGCCCGGGTGGCGGCCGACCGCCAGTCGTCGAAGTGAGCCCGCGGCTCGAACATGTGCACGAAGCCGGCCGCGAGGTCGCGGCACAGATCGGCGAGCTGCAACTCGGCGCTCTGCGTCACCGCGGAGACGAGGTTCGGTCGCTCGCTCTCCAGCCACGCCAGCGGGTCGCTCAGCAGCGCCGCCTGCGATGCGTCTTCCGGTAACCAGCGCGAAGCATGACCGCGGGGGACCATCGGGTAGCGGTTGCCGTATCGCGCGTCGCGGGCCTGCTCCGCCAGACCCAGCAACGCGCCGAAGGCCCGGCTCAGCACGGCCAGCCTGGCGTCAGGCGGCTCTGCGGCCTCCGCCTGTTCACGGGCGAACAGGCGGTTCAGATCATGGAACCGGTAACGCGGCTGGCCGGCTCCGTCCCTGCCGAGCGGCTGCAGCAACTGGGCATCGACCAGTTGCTCCAGTAGCCGCTCACCGTCGTGCACCGTCGTGTCAAGCAGCGCCGCCACCAGCCAGGGCGCGAATCCGCCCGGGGCATCCACCAGCCCCAGCCGCCGGAACGCCAGGGCCGCCCGCGTCGACAGTTCACGGCAGGACAGCTCGATGCCGGCCCGTACCTCCAGCCCTCCTCGGCTGAGCTGATCCAACCGGCTCCGCTCGTCGGCCAGCCGCTCGGCCATTTCGGCGACCGGCCACTGCGGCCGCATGACCAGTTTCGCCGCCGCGACGCGCAACGCCAGCGGCGACCCGTGACACAGAGCGGCCAGTTTCGCCACCGCCTCCCGCTCGGCAGCCGCTCGCTCAGCTCCCAGCACACGCGCCAGCAGTTCCGCGGACTCCTGCTCGGTCAGAACCTCCACCGGCACCGGCAGCGCGCCACCACCCACCATCAACCCTTCCAGCCGCCGCCTGGAGGTGATGATCACGGAACAGCCCGGCGTCGCCGGCAGCAATGGCCGCACCTGTGCCGCCGACTCGGCGTTGTCCAGTACGACCAGCACCTGCCGCCCGTCCACGATGCTGCGGAACAACGCGGTCCGCTCCTCCACCCCGGCCGGAATCGCCGCCCCGTCGACTCCGAGCGCTCGCAGGAACCGTTCCAGCACCGCCATCGGCTGCGCCGACTCTCTGTCGAGGTCATAGCCACGAAGATCGGCGAACAACTGGCCGTCGGGGAACCGGTCGACCACCTGATGAGCCCACTGCAGGGCCAACGCGGTCTTGCCCACCCCGGCCGCCCCGCTGATCACGCCCATGGGAAGGTGCCGCCCGTCCTGCCCCAGCAATCGATCCAGCGTCCGCATCTGCGTCATCCGACCCACGAACGCTGATATCACCGGCGGCAACTGCGCCGGCCGTACCATCACGACTGGCCCTGAACCCACCCGAAGAGGCTCATCGTCCGGGTTCCCGCCACGGCGCGGCGCCAGCAGCCTGGGAACCTGCGGTTGCGTGACATCACAGGCAGGCGGTCCGGCCAGGATCGCCTTCTGGACATCTCGCAGCCCTCTGCCCGGTTCCACGCCCAGTTCTTCCAGAAGATGTTCGCGTCCCTGCTGATAGCTTTCCAGCGCGTCGGCCTGCCGTCCCGAGTGCCACAGCGCCAACATCAACTGCGCGCGCAGTCCCTCACGCAGCGGGTGCTCCTCCACCAGCCCTGCCAGCCGTGCCACCACCTCGCGAGGACGGCCACAGGCCAACTCCGCCTCGGCCCACTCCTCCGCGATGCCCAGCCGGGCATCCTCCAGGCCGCGGGCCACCGCGGCGATCTCGGCGGTGTCGATCTCGGCCAGCACCGGCCCCCGCCACAGCCCGAGCACCCGCCCCAGCATCGCCGCCGCCTGCTCGCTCTGCCCGGCCGCGGCCGCCCTTCGGGCCGCTCCCGCCTGTTCCTCCGCCTCACGCGTGTCCAACCACACGCCGTCGGTGCGCAGGCGATAGCCGGCCTGCTCAGTGGCGATCACCTGCACGCCGCAGCCGGCGGCCTTGAACGCCTTGCGTAACGCGTGCACATGGATCGGGATCTGGGTGCGTACCGATTCGGGCAGGCGCTCGCCCCAGACCGCGGCCGCCAGTCGATCGACCGACACGACCCGCCCGGCATCCAGCAACAGCGCGGCCAGCAGTGAACGTTGCCGAGGCCCTCCCAACCGGACAGGGCGCCCCCTGACGCCGACTTCCAGCGGACCAAGAACTCGAAACTCAATGTGAGTTGTCATGAAATCCCCCGTCGATCACCCAGTGTCCTGCGTTCGAAACTCGTCGGCAACAGGCGGGCAAGGGATTCGAGGGTCATTTCGGTGGTCTGCCCCACAGATGGGTGGGATCGTGTTCGACCGAATCGGTGTCGGCCACTCGCGGGCGCCTCGCCCTCGCCCGGGACGGACCCCCAGGTGAGGTACCCGCGTGCCTGCTTGGTCCTGCCACAGGCTGCGGGGCCCATCCCGTTCGCCGCAGGCGTTCAGCCGTTGATCTCTCTGCTTTCTCCACGAGGGTGGTCGGCCACCGCTGCCTGCTCGATAGAGTTGGGTCTCCTCCAGCGCCCCACCCGCACCACACCGGAAAGGCCAAGATCACCCGTGGCTGATTCGTTCGTTCACCTGCACGTTCACACCGAGTACTCGATGCTGGACGGCGCGGCGAAGATCGGCAAACTGGCCTCGCGAGCGGCCGAGCTGGGGATGCCCGCCATCGCGATGAGCGATCACGGCAACATGTTCGGCGCCTACGAATTCCAGGCGAAGATGAAAGCCGCCGGGGTGAAGCCGATCATCGGGATCGAGGGCTATGTCAGCCCCGAGTCCCGCTTCCACAAACAGTCCGTGTTCTGGGGGGAGCCCCACCAGCGCAAGTCGGATGAGCGGACCGGCCTGGGCGGCGACGTGTCCGCCAGCGGCACCTACCTGCACAAGACGATGTGGGCGATCAACGCCCAAGGCCTGCGCAACCTGTTCAAGATCTCTTCACTGGCCTCCCTTCAGGGCCACATGAAGAAGTACCCGCGCATGGACGATGAGCTGTTCGCGGAGTATCACGAAGGGATCGTCGCCACCACGGGCTGCCCGTCCGGCGCGATCCAGACCCGGCTCCGGCTCGGGCAGTACGACAAGGCGCTGGAGACCGCGGCCAAGTACCAGGAAATCTTCGGGCGGGACAACTACTTCCTGGAGATCATGGATCATGGCGGGATCCCGATCGAGACGGGAGTCCGCAAGGACCTGCTGCGGATCGGCGAGGCTCTCGGCATCCCTCCCCTGGTGACGAACGACTCCCACTACGTCACCGCGGACCAGTCCACCGCGCACGACGCGCTGCTGTGCGTCGGCACCAACTCCCAGATCAGTGACCCGAGTCGGTTCCGGTTCTCCGGAAACGGCTACTACGTGCGCTCCGCTGAGGAGATGTGGGCGCTCGACAGCTCGGAGACATGGGCGCAGGGCTGCAAGAACACCCTGCTGATCGCCGAGCGTGTCGAGCCCTATGACGAGGTGTTCGCCCACCGCGACCTTGCCGCCAAGTTCCCGGTCCCCGAGGGCGAGACCGAGATGAGCTGGCTCCGCAAGGAGGCCTACCGCGGTGCCGCCCGCCGTTACGGCGACCCCGTGCCGGACGATGTCCGGGAACGGATCGACTACGAACTGCGTGTCATCGAGGACATGGGGTTCCCCGGCTACTTCCTCGTCGTCGCCGACATCTGCCAGTACGCCCGCGACAGCGGCATCTGGATCGGCCCCGGTCGAGGATCGGCCACCGGGTCCATGGTCGCCTACGTCACCGGCATCACCGAGCTCGACCCCATCGAGCACTCTCTGCTGTTCGAGCGGTTCCTGAACCCCGAACGTATCTCCATGCCCGACGTCGACCTCGACTTCGACGAGCGTAGGCGCGGTGACATGATCCGCTATGTCACCGAGAAGTACGGCGAGGACAACGTCTCGCTGATCATCACCTACATGACGATCAAGTCGAAGGCGGCCGTCAAGGACGCGGCGCGCGTCCTCGGTTACCCCTTCGTGGTGGGCGAAAAGATCACCAAAGCGTTCCCGCCCGCTGTCATGGGCAAGGAGATCCCGCTCACCGGCATCTTCGACGAGAAGCACCCGCGATACCCCGAGGCGACCGAACTCCGCAAGCTGTATGACGAAGACCAGGACGTCAAGCAGGTCATCGACACCGCGCTCGGCCTGGAAGGACTGACCCGGGGCACCGGCGTGCACGCCGCGGGAGTCATCTTGTCCTCCCAGCCCCTGCTCGACGTGATGCCGATCTTCATGCGGCCCGACGACGGCGCCCGCATCACCGGCTTCGACGGGCCCAGCAGCGAGAACATGGGCGCGCTGAAGATGGACTTCCTCGGCCTGCGCAACCTGACCGTCATCGGCGACGCCGTCCAGAACGTCAAGGACAACCGCGGCATCGACCTGGACATGCTGTCCCTGGCTCTGGACGACAAGAAGACCTACGAACTGCTGGCGCGCGGCGACACGCTTGGGGTGTTCCAGCTCGACAGTTCGATGATGCGCGACCTCACCAAGCTGATCGCCCCGGCCCGATTCGAGGACATCTCGTCGGTCCTGGCGCTCGGCCGCCCCGGCCCCATGGGAGCCAACGCCCACACCAACTACGCCCTCCGCAAGGCCGGCCAGCAGGACATCACACCGATCCACCCCTCCCTCAAGGAGGCGCTGGAGCCGATCCTGGGCACCACCTACCACCTGGTGGTCTACCAAGAGCAGGTCATGGCCATCGCCCAGCAACTCGCCGGATACACCCTCGGCGGCGCCGACATCCTGCGCAGGGCGATGGGCAAGAAGAAGAAGGAGGAGATGGACAAACAATGGGCCACCTTCTCCTCCGGAATGACCGACAAGGGGTATACGGAGGAAGCGGCGAAGGCCGTCTGGGACGTTCTCGAGCCGTTCAGCTCCTACGGATTCAACAAGTCCCACACCGCCGGCTACGGGCTCGTTTCCTACTGGACCGCCTACCTCAAGGCCAACTACCCGGCCGAGTACATGGCCGCCCTCCTCACCTCGGTCGGCACCAACAAGGACCGGATGGCGCTCTACCTCGCTGAATGCCGCCGCATGAAGCTGAAGGTCCTCCCGCCCGACGTCAACGAATCCGGACTGCGGTTCAGCGCCGTCGGCGATGACGTCAGGTTCGGGCTCGGCGCGATCCAGAACGTCGGGGAGAACGCCATCAATGGCATCATCAGCACCCGCACCACGAAGAGCGCCTACACCGACTTCAATGATTTCCTGACGAAGGTGCCACAGGTCGTCTGCAACAAGCGCACCATCGAATCGCTCATCAAAGCCGGTGCGTTCGACGGGCTCGGCCACCCCCGCCGGGGCCTGGTCCACATCCACGAGCAAGCCATCGACGCGGTCATCGACGTCAAGCGCAAAGAGGCTTTGGGACAGGACTCGCTGTTCGGCGCGTTCGACGACGATGAAGACAACGGAATGAGCAGCGTCTTCCAAGTCGCGGTTCCCGAAGGCGAGTGGGACAAGAAGACCAAGCTGTCATTTGAGCGAGAGATGCTCGGCCTCTACGTCTCCGATCACCCGCTCAACGGAGCGGAACGCGTGCTGGAGCGCAACCGCGATCTGACGATCGCTCAGGTGCTCGACGGCCAGGCGGGGGCCGGCAACGTCCGCATCGCCGGAATCATCTCCGGCGTCGACAAGAAGGTCACCAAGAAGGGTGACGTGTGGGCGATCCTCAAGATCGAGGACCACGACGCGTCCATTGAGGTTCCCTGCTTCCCTCAGACCTACCAGCTGTACGGGACCAACCTCGCGCCCGACCTGGTCGTCTCCGTCACCGGACGTATCCGCTCGCGTGGTGACGGTGACGAAGCGACCATCTCGTTCAACGCCACTGACATCACGTTCCTCGACATCTCCGGGATCCAGGCAGATGGCCGCGAGCCGATCGTGCTCTTCCTTCGCGAGGAACGCGTAAACAAGGATGTCGTCAGAGAACTCAAACGAATCCTCACGCTGCATAACGGCGACACCCCCGTTCTTCTCCGGGTGGAGCGCCTCAACCGCAGAATCAACGTCGTCGAACTTCCTGACTATGCGGTGAACCTCAAGAATGGAGCATTCGCAGGGGACATCAAGGTCCTTCTCGGCGCGAACGCACTGGTCGCCCCATGACCGGGGACATATCCACCGTTTTGGGGCCGTAGAGGTCGAGTTGTCCGAACGGCAACCCGAATGCGGACGATGCACGACGGCCCGGAACTCCTTTAGCTACGGTGAGCCGCCACCCGACGGTCCAGCGAAGAGGCGCGGGGTCATTCGTCGTCTGGATCTGCCGGCGCCACGATCGGTGCGATCTGCAATGGTGTAGCAGCCCCGCCGGCGATCTCGCGCGCGTGATTCAGGGTGTAGTCAAGCTGCCTGGCCAGGAGTGGGAGGGTCGCCGGAGGTAGATACGCGTCAGCGCCGGCGTCGAGCAGGCGTCGGACCGGGCCGTGGTATTGAACTCCGAGCTCGTGGTCCTCGATTTCGGTGACGACGACGCGAGCTTTCGGAAACATCGACCGGAGCGCTGCAATCAGCTGCGGGCTGCCTGGGGGTACCAGCAGCACATCGGTCGTCGCGGGAGCCGCATGCATGTCGAGCACTACGTAGTCCGGCCCGAGCTGTGTCGACAGCGCAACCCGAGCCGCGGTCGACAGCTCCATCGCGGTGGCCACGACTGTCACGCCCTCGTAGTCCATCGGTGCTTGATCGTTGGCCTCATCTGACGCGTCGCGATCGACGATGGCGCCGTGGACCACGTCAATGGTGCTGGAGATTGTGGCTATCGACGCGCCGTCACGCGTGACGACCAAGTTCTCATCAGGCCCGAGGGCGTCGATGAGCGCCACGACGTCTTCGGGAAGGCGGGCCACGTCGATGCGCCGCATCGAGCGTGGGGCGCGTTTGCGGGTCACCATGCCTGGGACACGCTCACGGCTGCGAGAGCACCCTGCGTCATGAGTAACCCCGGTTGCTCATCGAAAGGCCCATCCGCGGTGACCTGGTCGCTGCCTTGGACGTGCCGTTCAACCAGCTGATCACATGAGTCCCTTCCGATACTGTGATCTTGTTGGACTCCGCTGAACGCTCATTGGTTCGAGCCGCGCCGGAGATTCCTTCGTCGACCATATCCGCGCCCATCAACGGCGACGCGGAAATGGAGCTAGGCAGAGGCGGCCAGGCCGCGTAGAGCCGGCCCCGGCCGCGAGCAGCTCGGGCCGCCCGCCGCACCCAGCATCAGCCACACCCAAGGCGACCACGGACCCGCCGTCGCCCGGGTCATCTCATGAGATCAACAGGCGCGGGCATCCCCCGCATGGCCTCCAGCACCACACGCTCGCCCAGGGGACGGCCGAGCCGTACGATCACCTGCCTGCGGTATCCCACATCCGGGCAATCCCAGGAACTCCCCCTCTCGTGTGGATGCTCCTCCACCACGATCAGTGCCGCATGCGCGGACTCGACGGCTTGCGCCGTATAGTCCGCGCCGCACGGCCCAGTGGTCTGAGCCCCGGTGAACTCGGCGGTGAGCGTCTGTCCGTCCCGGTGAACGGTCACTTTCTTGACGGACGGAGTGCCAAGAAGGGGGCCGTACCCGTCCCGCCGCGGAGGTGTCGGAGTGGCCCCTGCCCCCTCTTCCGCGAACGCCTGCTCATAACCTTCAAGAGCCTGCCGTATGTGCCTATCGAGCTGCCGGTCGTCCTCAGTCGTGATCCACCACAGCAGCCCCACCGAGACCAGAACGGCGACAGTCATGATGAGCAGGACCCAGCGCGCACGCGTCATGATCATGAGACGCTGCCCAGATGGCGCTGGTTCACGCGCGTCGCCTCGGCCCCGCCCGCTTTCCCTCCGCCCAAGGACGCCTCCGGCGGGGCCTCAGGAGACCGTTCGTGCCGTCATGGTGCTACGAGTCAGCCCGGGTAGCCGCCCCGTGATCGCTCAACTCGCAGCGGCTGGGTCAGGTCGAAGGCGCTGGCCGGCATCGTCGGCCGGCCGCGACCCCACCTTGGTACGCGTAGTTTTTTGAAGTCCCCCAGGAAATATCGCGGTGGGATGTCGAGAACCCGCGTGTGGTTTCGTCCTCGCGGTGAACATGGCCACACAGGGCCGTACCACTCGAAGGAGAATCTGATGGCCAAGTACCTGCTGCTCAAGCACTACCGGGGCGCGCCGGCATCGGTCAACGACGTACCGATGGACCGGTGGACGCCGGAGGAGGTTTCGGCCCACATGCAGTACATGCGGGACTTCGCCGCTCGACTCGAGGAGACCGGCGAGTTCGTCGACAGTCAGGCGCTCTCCCCGGAGGGCACGTTCGTCCGCTACGACGGCGAGGGGCGGCCGCCGGTCACCGACGGCCCGTTCGCCGAGACCAAGGACCTGATCGCCGGCTGGATGGTGATCGACGTCGAGTCCTACGAGCGGGCGCTCGAACTGGCCGGCGAGTTGTCCGCGGCTCCGGGTGCGGGTGGGAAGCCGATCCACGAATGGCTCGAGCTGCGCCCGTTCCTGACCGCGTGCCCGACCATCACGGAGTGACGCACGGTGGACGAGACCCTGCTGCGGCGCCTCACCCCCGCCGTGATCGGCATCCTCGTCCGTCGCGGAGCCGACTTCGCGGCGGCCGAGGATGCCGTGCAGGACTCCCTGGTCGAGGCCGTGCGCGTGTGGCCGGGCAGCCCGTCACAGGACCCCAAAGGCTGGCTGGTCACCGTCGCCTGGCGTAAGTTCCTTGACGCCGCCCGTGCCGACACCTCTCGACGGCACCGCGAGGTACGCGTCGAGGTCGAGCCCGTGCCCGGCCCGGGCGAGGCGGTGGACGACACGCTCCAGCTGTACTTCCTGTGCGCGCACCCGTCCCTGACACCGGCCTCGGCCGTCGCGCTCACGCTGCGCGCGGTCGGCGGCCTGACCACGCGCCAGATCGCGCAGGCCTACCTCGTGCCGGAAGCGACCATGGCCCAGCGCATCAGCCGGGCCAAGCGCACCATCTCGGGCGTGCGGTTCAACCAGCCCGGTGACGTCGCCACCGTGCTGCGCGTGCTCTACCTGGTTTTCAACGAGGGCTACTCCGGCGACGTCGACCTCGCCGACGAGGCGATCCGGCTCACTCGCCAGCTGGCGGTCAAGACCTACCATGAGGAGGTCGCGGGCCTGCTCGCGCTCATGCTGCTCCACCACGCACGGCGCCCGGCCCGGACCGCTCCCGACGGGCGGCTCGTGCCGCTTGCCGAGCAGGACCGCAGCCTGTGGAACACCCGTCTGATCGCCGAGGGCGTCGACGTGCTCCAGACAGCCCTCACCCGCGACCGCCTGGGCGAGTTCCAGGCCCAAGCCGCCATCGCCGCGCTCCACGCCGACGCCCAGACGGCCGAGGAGACCGACTGGGTGCAGATCGTCGAGTGGTACGACGAACTGGTGCGCCTCACCGACAGCCCGGTGGCCCGCCTCAACCGGGCCGTCGCCGTCGGTGAGGCCGACGGTCCGCGGGCCGGTCTGGCCGCCCTGGCGGGGCTCGACCCCGCCCTGCCACGCCACGCCGCCGCCGCGGCGTACCTACACGAGCGTGACGGTGACCCGGTCACCGCGGCACGGCTCTACGCCGAAGCCGCACGATCGGCGCCCAGCCTCCCCGAACGCGACCACCTCACGCGACAGGCCGCACGGCTCAACGCGCGGCTGCGCCGTTGAGCGGCAAGACGGTTGGATCACGCAGCGGTGCCGCCCAGGCAGTGCCTGACTGAACATGCCTGCCACGCGTGGCCCGCACCACGCGTCACCGCCTTCCGCGAAGCCGGGCGTTCGGCGCGTCGGCGGCGGGGCAGGCTGCCGGCCACGAGAGTGAGCGAACTCGGCCGCTTCAACAGGCGGCGGCGCGATGATCGCCGAACGCACTGGGATGTGCTGAATTACGGATGCTGTGCAGATTCTGGGCGTTTGTCGCTTTTATGACGAGGTCACGGGTGATCACTGATGAGGTCTCTGGCTTGACGATCAACGACCCGGCAGAGTCGTGGACATCCGCAGAACCGAAAGGATCCTGATGAAAACCCCCGCCCTCTTGTCCGCAGCCGCCCTGACGACCGCACTGCTCGCGGCCCCGGCGCACGCCGCCGCCACGCAGTGGGGCGCCTGCCTGCCCGGCGAGGGCGTCGATCCCCGGCAGGAGTGCACGACGATCGAGGTGCCGATGGACTACTCCGCCCCCGGCGGTCCGTCGGTCACGCTGGCGGTGTCGAGGATCAAGACGGCTCGCCCCGAGGTCCGCCGTGGCGTGTTGCTGATCATCCCGGGTGGTCCCGGCAGCCCGGGGTTGAACCGGCCCAGCACCCTGGTCAAGAAGCTGCCCCAGGAAGTGCTCGACCGCTACGACATCATCGGGTTCGACCCGCGCGGCGTGGGAAAGAGCTCACCCGTCTCCTGTGGGCTCGCGCCCGCCGACCTCTCCCTCACGCGGCTCAAGCCGTACCCCGACGCGGCCGGCGGCATCACCGAGAACGCGGCGTGGTCGCGCCGGATCGCCGAGGCCTGCGCCCGCAACGGCGGGCCGCTGATCCGGCACATCAGCACCCGCAACCACGCCAGGGACATCGACCGGATCCGCGTGGCGCTCGGCGAGGACAAGATCTCCTACTGGGGCGTCTCGTACGGCACCTACGCGGGCGCCGTCCACGCCACGATGTTCCCCGGCACCACCGATCGAGTGGTCCTCGACAGCAATGACGACCCCGATCCGCACAAGGTGTCGCGCCAGTGGCTGGCCAACTACGCCGTCGGTGTGGAGGACAGCTTCCCCGACTTCGGAGCCTGGGCGGCGGCGCGCGACAGCGACTACGGCCTCGGTGCCGACGCGGCCGCCGTGCGCCGGACCTTCCTCGATCTCGCCGCCCGGCTGGACCGCGAGCCGCTGGCGTGGCCGGGCGCCAAGCCGGAGCAGCAGTTGACCGGCAACCTCCTGAGGGAGACCCTGCTCAACGCGCTCTACTCCACGGCCAATTACCCGATGCTGGCCGGGCTCATGAAAGCCGCGCTGAACCGCGCCGAGCTGCCCACTCCGAACCAGCCGGAGGAGGCCGCTCTCCAGAACACCGCCGCGCACGCCGGTGCCACGATGTGCAACGACATCGAATGGCCGAACTCGATCGCCCGGCACGAGCAGCAGGTCAAGCGCAACCGGGCCGCCTACCCGCTGACCGCGGGCATGCCGGTCAATCTCGGGCCGTGCGCGTACTGGCCGTTCAAGCCTGTGGAGAAAGCCACCAGGATCAGCTCGCGCGGCCCGGCCAACGTCCTGCTGATTCAGAATCTGCGCGATCCGTCCACGCCTTACAGCGGGGCCCTGAAGATGCGCGAGGCGTTCGGGCAGCGGGCTCGCATGGTCGCCGTCGACTCCGGCGGTCACGGCGTCTACCTCGCCAACGGCAACGCCTGCGGCGACCGGACCGTCACCGACTTCCTCGTCACCGGCCACCTGCCCGCGCGTGACCGGAAGTGCTGATGACTCGGCCATGACACACGCCGGCTCGGTTCGGGCGGAACCACGGTACCAATGTGAGGAATATCGCCCCCATGTGGTGACATAGCGATCCGTCATGATTCTGGGGGGTCGCTGTGTCGCGTCGTGCACGCTGGATCGTCGTCGCCGTGCTCGCCGGATTCTCCAGCGTCTACGCCTTAGCCGCCCCCTATGGCGTCCTTCTGGCGGCCCCGATGTTCGCCATGCAGCTGCCGTACGTTCTGCGGCTCTCCCGTCCCGCTCGCCTCCTTCCCGCCCAGGCCGTGATCGCCTACGCCGCCACGGCCTGGCTGGACGTGCCGGTCGGCCTGCTCGGCTTCCTCGGCGGCTCGCTGCTGCTGACACGGCTGTGGCCGCTGGCGATCCCCGTCGCGGTGAGCGCCGCGATCATCGATCGTGAATCATTCGACTCCACGATCTCCATGATCCTCATCTCGCTGATCATCTATGGTCTGACGCGGCTCATCGAGCAGGTCGACGAGGTGCAGGCCACCAGGCGCGCCCTGGCCGCCGCAGCGGTGTCGGAGGAACGGCTGCGCATCGCCGCCCAGCTCAACGACGGTCTTGGCCGGGCCCTGGCAGGAATCACCCAGGGGTTGTCGGCCGAGGCTCCCAGCCGCGAGTCCATCGCCGAGGTTGTCGGCACCGCGCGCCTGGCCCTGGCCGAGGCCAGGTCCGCGGCCTCCGACTACCGCGCCACCTCGCTGGCGCCCGAGATCACCACGGCTCGGGCGATGCTGAGCGCCGCCGGCGTCCCGGTCGAGGTCCAGATCGGCCACACCGAACCGCTCGGCCCCCCGGGGGCGCTGCTCGCGACGGTGTTGCGGGAGTCGGTCACCCAGGTCGTACGGCACGGCGGCGCCACCTTCTGCGCCATCGAGACCCGCGTCCTCGCCCATCAGGTACGGCTCCGCGTGACGAACGACGGCGTGCCCAACGCCGGCGAGGAACTCCTCGGCGACCTGCCCGCCCGGCTCGCGGAGGCAGGCGGCACCCTCACCACCAGCCTGTCGCCCCAGGGCCACCACGTCGTCGAGGCCGTGCTCCCGCGGCTGGCCGAAGAGAGCGCCACCCTGTACGGCGAGGAGCACGCCTACGCTCTGTCGATCAGCCTCCTGACCGCGATCCTCGTGGGCTTCAGCGCCAAGGCACTGCTCCAGGCCCCCTCCGGCCTCCTCGTCCCCGGCCTCGTCCTGCTGGCGGCGATCGTCTTCATGCACCTGAGCTTGTTCAGGGGACGGCACACGGTGGGACTGCTGGTCATGGCGGCGCTGGCGTACGCGCCGATAGCGCTGTTCGGCCGGGCCTGGCTGGGTATCGCCGGGTTCCTGGCCGGGCCACTGCTGCTCACCTTCCCGTGGGCATTGGGGCTGTCCCTGGTCGCCGGGGAGATGGCCAGCGTGGCGGTGATCGGCGTCCTGCTCGGGCTGCCGACGCCCGTCGTGGTCAACTACACGGTGAGCACCCTGGTGACGGGGCTGGTCATCTACAGCCTGAGCAGGCTCGGCCAGGTAGTGAAGGAGTTGCGGGAGGCCAAGGAGGAGCTGGCCAGGACCGCGGTCGTCGAAGAGCGGCTGCGCGCCGCCCGCGACCTGCACGACCTGCTCGGGCACAGCCTGGCGGCAATCTTGCTGAAGTGCGAGCTGGCCAGGCGGCTCGACGCTCCGCGGGCGCGCGTGGAGCTCGCCGAGGCCCTGGAGATGGCCGAGCGGGCCAAGACTGATCTGCGCGCCGTGTCCGGTGGACAGCTGGAGTTGGAGCTCACCGCCGAGGCGGAGTCCGCGCGCTCCGTGCTGACGGCCGCGGGGATCGAGGTGTCGTTGTCGCTCGGGCATGAGGCGCTCACCTCCGACGCCGAGACCGTGCTGAGCGCGGTGCTGCGTGAGGCGGTCACCAACGTACTCAGGCACAGCTCCGCACGGCACTGCGCGATCGCGACGGTGACGGAGGGGAAGGGGATACGGCTGCGCGTCCGCAATGACGGGGTGGCCTCGGTGAAGGGGCGTCCTGGTTCGGCGGGGGTGGGGAATCTGACCACCCGGCTCGAGACCCTGGGCGGGCGGCTCGCCACCTCGCACGGGGACGGGCGGTTCGAGCTGACCGCCTGGGCGCCGTACGAGGTCGCCGCGGTGGGCAGCCGTTAGAAGGCGTTCGGGCCGAAGCGGCCCCAGGCGATGAGGACGGCCAGCGCGAGCAGCACCGCGTTGACGGCGACGGCCGCCGGCTCCTTTCGGCGGACGTGGGTGACGGCGGCGCCGAGCATGATGATCGCCAGACCGACTGCGGCCAGCGGGGTGAGGATCGGGGCGATGCCCGTGGCGGCGGGCAGGATCAGACCGAGGGCGCCGAGAAGTTCGACCACGCCGATCAGGCGGATCCGGGCCGGGGCGAAGTCCTCCACCCAGGGCAGCATGGGGCGCAGTCTCTCCTTGGGCAGGGTGGAATGCAGGACCCCGGCCAGGCCGAAGACGGCGGCCAGGACGGCCTGCGCCACCCACAAGAACACATTCACGTCGATTGCTCTCTTCCTTCAGGTTCTTGGCCTAGTAGCGGCCGAGGGTGCCGCGGTGCCGGGCGAGGTGTTCGAGCCGGTTGAACAGGATGACCCCGGCGGCCGTGATGAGCAGCGGCTGGGTCAGCAGCCAGCCAAGGCCCCAGCCGGTGGGGAGTGCGGCCAGGGAATGCCCGCCGAGCAGGATGTCGCGCATCGCCTCGATGCCCGGCGCGATGGGGACGACCAGCCGGCTGAGGAAGGCGATCGGGTCGGGCAGGGCGGCCAGCGGGACCAGGGTGCCGCCGGCGATGGCGTAGAGGGCCACGGACAGCTGGGTGATGATCTCGATGCGTTTGAACACCAGGGTCAGCCCGCACAGGATCAGCGCCAGCCCGCAGGTGCCCAGCACGATGGCGGCCAGCGGGACGATCACCTGCGCGTCGAAGGGCAGTTGCCCGCCCTGGATGCTGATGGCGACCGCGCCGGTGGTCAGGACGGCCAGCGCGGTGGGTACGGCCGCGATCACGGCGGCGACCTGCCGGCCGAGGATACTCGCGGCCGAGGGCAGCGGGGTCAGGTAGGTCTGTTCCAGCACGCCGGACTGGATGTCGCCCAGGTAGCTCCAGAACACCCGGTTGACCTGCTCATGGATGAAGGTCAGCGCCACCATGCCGAGCAGCACCGGCAGCAGCAGGTCCGCACGCAGCTCCCCGCGTCCCATGAAGAGCACGATGAGAAGGTAGAACAGCGGAAACGTGATCATCTCCATGAGGACCTCACGCCATCCGGCGAGCAGGTTGAGCAGGCCCTTGCGGACTTCGGCGGCCAATCCGCGGGCGAAGGTCATGACGACTCCAGGGCTCGGCGGTGGTTGCGGACGAACAGCAGGCCGGCGACGGCGGTGAGGGCGAGGGTGTGGGCCAGTAGCCAGGGCAGGGTGCCGCCGCTCCAGAGCTGTGTCAGGGTTCGGCTCTCGAACAGCGTCTGGGTGAGCGCCTCGATGCCCAGCGTGGTGGGCAGGACTCTGGCCGCTGCGGCGAGCCAGTCCGGATACAGGTTCAGCGGCAGGAACGAGCCGTTGAGCAGGAGCACCAGCGAGGTGAACAGCGACTGCAGGGCGCCGATCATCGGGGAGACCAGGGCGAGGCCGGCCAGCAGGAAAGTGAAAGCCAGCGCGTTGATTCCCAGAAGCGCGGCGGGCAGGAGCGCGGCCCAGCGGAAGGGGATGGTGATCCCGGCCACCAGCATCGGGACGAGGGCGGCGACGGCGGCCACGGCCAGCCCGAAGATCGAGGCGGTGATCAGCCGGCCGAGCATCGGCAGCCACGGCGGCGCCGGGCTCATCTGGGACTGGGCGAAGGTGCCGGCGCGTTTCTCCTCGATGAGGTCGGCCACCATCACCAGGCCGGCGTACTGCAGGAACCAGTAGCCGCCGATGGCGACCAGGGTTTGCGGCAGCAGGTCCTGACGCAGTTCGCCCTGGCCCAGGACGAACTGCAGGCCGAGGTACATCATGGTGCTGATCAGCAGCGTGATCACATGTCCGACCGGGTGAGCGAGCTGAACCCGCAGGCCCTTGCCGATCTCCGCTCGCACGATCTCACGCATGGGACGGCTCGTTCACCAGAGCGAGGAACACATCCTCCAGATCGGGCTGCACCTGCGTCAGCGACTCCAGCACAACCCCCTGTGCGCGCAGCCGCTCAACCACCTCATACACCTCGCTCGGATCGCTCACCCGCACGCTGATCGTGGTGACGCCCTCCCGGGTAACGGCGTCGAAGCCGGGCGGCGCCGCTCCCTCGACGCGGATCTCGTACCGGTCGCGTTCCCGGAAGCGCGCCAGCAGTTCCCGTGTGGGCAGGTCGGCCACGAGCCTCCCCTGGCGCATGACGGCCACCCGGTCGCACAGTTCCTCGGCCACATCCAGCTGGTGGGTGGTGAGCAGGATGGTGGTGCCGAGCTCACGGGCCTGCTCGGCGATCCAGTTCTTGACGGTGCGGGTCGCCTCGACGTCCAGGCCGAGGGTCGGCTCGTCCAGCAGGACGACAGGTGGGTCGGCGATCAGCGCGACGGCGATCGCGACCTTCTGCTGCATGCCCCGGGAGAAGCCGCCCACCTTGTCGTGGCGGCGCTCCCACAGGCCCAGATCCGTCAGGAGATCCTGGGCGCGCTCGGCGACCCGGGCCTTGCGCATGCCCTTGAGCCGGCCGAAGTACATCAGGTTCTGCCAGGCCGACAGACTCCAGTAGACGTTTCGTGAGCCCTCCAGCACGGCGCCGAACTGCGCCATCGCGGCTGAGCGCTGCCGGGTCACGTCGAAGCCGCCCAGCCGGACCTGACCGGAGGTGGGGGTCAGCAGGCCGGCCAGCATCTTGATGGTGGTGGTCTTGCCGGCCCCGTTGGGGCCCAGAAAGCCGAAGACCGATCCGGCGGGGACGGTCAGCGACACCTCGTCGACCGCCCGGACCTGCGCCGAGCCGTACACCTTGGTCAACGCGTCGATTTCGATCATGTCATGTCCTTGAATCGGGGATCCCGGCCCCGGGTTCCGGGGCCGGGACAGGCGGTCAGATCTCGGCCAGGACCTCGATGTCCTCCGCCGTGACGTCGCGGACCACCTCGAACGCCGCGACGGCCGCGGGGGTGCCGGGCGCGGACTGGCGTGCCGCCTGGAGGCTGGCGGCCGAATCCCAGCGCCAGACGCCGACCCACGTCTCGTCGTTCAGCCGTCCGAGGCGTGCCTCGGTGAGGCCGGGCAGGGTGGCTCTGATCGCGGTGACCAGGGCGGCGTGCCGGGCCTGAACCTGCTCGGCGTCGGCGGGATCGGCCTGGAAGCGGGTAACGCTGATGACCGGCATTAGCTGGACCTTCTCTCTAGAGTTGACTTCTATTGAACAAATCTAGAGATAGACTCTAGCCATGAGTGATGTCAAGCGGCCGAACAAACGAGCGCAGAAAGCCGGGGAGACGCGTCGGCGCATCCTCGACGCGGCGATGGAACTGTTCGTGCAGGACGGATACGGCGCGACGAACCTGCAGGACGTCGCGGACAAGGCCGGGGTCGCGGTGCAGACGATCTACTTCGTCTTCGGCAACAAGCGCGCCCTGCTCAAGGAGCTGGTCGACGTCACGATCGCCGGAGATGACGAGCCGGTGGCCACGATGGACCGGCCCTGGTACGTCGACGCGCTGGCCGCCGGCACCGCCCCGGACATGCTGCGCGCCTACGTCGCGGGCACGACCTCGGTCCTGGAGCGGGTCGCGCCGATCGGCAAGGTGCTGGACGGGGCGTGCGCGAGCGACCCCGAGGTCGCCGCGCTGTGGCCCCACGACGTCGATCCCCGGTACGTCGTCCAGCAGGGCGCGGCCAAGGCGCTTGCCGGCAAACCCGGGGCGCGAGCCGAGGTGTCCGTGGAGGAGGCCGCCGACCTGCTGTACGGCCTGCTCAGCCCCGAGCTGTACCTGCTGTTCGTCCGCGAGCGCGGGTGGACGCGCGAGCGCTGGGAGCGATGGGTCGGCGACACCCTCTGCGCCCACCTCTGCTCCATGCGAGGTGACTCATGATGGACGACGCCATCCTGAGCCCCGTCGCCCGCGTCCTCGGCGGGCGGCCGGAGATGTACGAGGACAACTGGTACGACGTCAAGGCCGTCATCCGGCTGGAGGACCGCTTCGAGCCGTCGGCCCTGCAGGGCTTACAGGAGTTCTCCCACCTGGAGATCGTCTTCCGGTTCGACCGGATCGACGAGGCGGACGTGCAGAGCCGCCCCCGGCCGCCGCGCAAGAATCCCGACGGCCCGCTCGTTGGTGTCTTCGCGCACCGTGGGCCGTATCGGCCCAACCGGCTCGGCGTCTCGGTGTGCCGGCTGCTGGCCGTTGATGGCCGCGACCTGCATGTGGCCGACCTGGACGCGCTGGAGGGCACCCCCGTGCTGGACATCAAGCCCTATCTGGTCGAGTTCGCGCCCACCGACCCGGTCCGGCAACCGGCCTGGGCCACCCATCTCATGCGCGAGTACTACAAGGCGTGATCAGGCCTGGCGGCGGCTGACTTGATCGACCGCACGCCGACGGAGCGGCCCCGGTGGTGTTCGCACAACCGATGAAAACCATGACACAAGGTGTCGGGTTTTTAGGCGAGCATTGTTCGCTGGTCGGCGCCGATGGAGGACGCGGACCGAGCCCTACGGACAAGGACCGCAATGCGCGAAACGCGAGAAGATCTCAAAGAGCTACAGGCCCTGCTGGACGCTTCTCTCTCCCGTTCCACCTCGCATCTCCGCTCGATCATCAACACCGAGAGCACACTGACCGCAGAGGAGCTCACCGGGGTCCTCACCGGGATGTGCACCCTGGCGCTGTCCACCGTGACGGCGAAGGGCGAGCCGCGGATCAGCGGGGTGGACGGGCACTTCCTGCACGGTAAGTGGCACTTCGGCACGGCCCGCAAGGCCGCCAAGGCCCGCCATCTGGCCGCCCGTCCCGCCGCCAGCGCCGCGCACATGCGCGGTGAGGACCTGGGCGTGTTCACGCACGGCACGGTGGAGATCCTCAACCCCCCAGGCGGCGAGCCGGCCGCGGACTGGCCGGACCTGCTCGCCTACTTCAAGGACTTCTACGGCGACAACCTCTTCGACTGGGACAACGACGTGGTCTACTACCGGCTGCATCCGCACTGGATGAGCGTCTTCGCCCCCGACATCGCCAAGCTCACTGCGGCGTCCCGTTCTTGATCTGTCTGCAGCACGTGCCGCATCGGGACCGGCCACGTGCTGAAAGACCTGATGAAGCGGTCGCTCAGCGCCATCTGGTGATGAGCGGCCGCCGCGTTGTGGCGTGATCGGTTCGTTCGGCATGGGGGTCTGTACGCCCATGTTCTGCTGTGTTGCGAGAGGTTGGACGAAGGATGACTGAATTCGTACGGAACGTCGCGAGTATGGGTCGCGAGACCATCGACGTGGTGGGGGCTCGTACCAACAATCTGCGGGATGTGTCGGTGAGCATCCCCAAGGGGCAGCTCGTCGCCTTCACCGGAGTGAGCGGCAGCGGCAAGACCTCGCTGGCCATCGACACCCTGCACAACGAGGCCCAACTGCGGTATCTGGAGGGGCTTTCGCCGTTCGTACGGCAGTACATCACCCAGCGCAACCGCCCGAAGGTCGACCGCATCCTGGGACTCGGCGCGACGCTCGCGGTCGACCAGCGCCGCCTGAACCGCAACCCCCGCTCCACGGTCGCGACGATCACCGGCATCGATGGGCACCTGGGACTGCTGTACTCGCGCCTTCCGGGAATCGGCGCGGGCCCGGCGGCGGAGAGCGGAGACGGGCATCTGACGACCGCTCACTTCGACCGCGATACGCCGGAAGGGAGCTGTGCGGACTGCCACGGGGTGGGCGGACGCTGGCAGGCGCAAGAGGACCTGATCATCCCCCACCCGGAGCTTCCGCTCTTCGAGGGGGCTTCACCCTGGTACGCGAAGTGGCGGTCGGGGGAGCACGCGTTCGTGCCGGCGCTTGCCGAGAAGCGGGGCGTGGACCTCGGTCGGCCGTGGCAGTCGCTGCCTGAGGAGTTCCGCCACTGTGTGCTGTACGGCACAGGTGAGGAGAAGGTCGAGGCGACCGTCGACATGTCCAGCAAAAAGGAGACGGTTTCGGTGACCTACACCTCGAGCCAGCCGCTGCGGGGCGCGCTCGCCGAGGTGGAGCGGGTGTTCATGAACGCCCAGACCTCCAGTGCCAAGCAGCGCTACCTGCCGTACATGCGCAAGCAGCCCTGCGGCACCTGCGGCGGCAGCGGGTACAACCAGGTGGCCAGATCCGTGCGGCTCGGCGGGCTGACCTATCCCGACCTGCTCGAGGTGGACGTACGGGAAGTGCGCAGCTGGGCGGAACGTGTGGCGAATGACCTGGGCGCCCGGCAGCGCGAGGTGGGTGAGCCACTGCTGCAGGACCTGGGCCGCAGGCTCGGAATCCTGGACCGGCTCGGCCTGGCCCATCTCCAGCTGTCCCGGAGCGCGGCGACACTGTCCGGGGGTGAGCTGCAGCGGACCCGGCTCGCCGCGCAGCTCAGCACCGAGCTGAGCGGCATCATCTTCGTCCTGGACGAGCCCGGGACCGGGCTGCATCCGGCGGACAAGGCACACCTGCTCGACATCGCCCTGGAACTACGAAAGGCCGGCAACACGGTGCTCCTTGTCGAGCACGACCCTGAGCTGATCGCCCGGGCCGACTGGGTGATCGATATGGGGCCCGGCGCGGGCCGCCTCGGCGGTGAGATCCTGGTGTCGGGTCCTCCCGCCGACGCGGCCGCCCATCCGACGTCGCTGACCGGACGTTATCTTGCCGGCGAGGGGCCGAGGCTGCGCCGGACCCGCCGCCCGGCCACGGACGACACCGGCTGGGTGGAGTTGCACGGCCTGCGTGCGCACAACGTGACCGCGGACCTGGTGCGTTTCCCCGCAGGTCGGCTCACCTGCCTGACCGGGGTGAGCGGCAGCGGCAAGAGCAGCCTGCTCGGCGCGCTCGCAGCGGGCGCGGAGGCCGCCCTCAACGGAACGGCGACCGACACGGTGCGGAAGGTGACCGGGCTGGAGGGGTTCGACTGGGTCGCCGTCGTCGATCAGGAACCTCTCGGGCGGACGCCGCGGTCCAACCCGGCCACCTACAGCAAGGCGTTCGACATTGTCCGCAAGCTGTTCGCCGAAACCGACATGGCGCGCGGGCACGGGGTCAATGCCTCCTGGTTCAGCTTCAACACCGCGGGTGGTGGCCGCTGCGAGATCTGCACCGGTTATGGCCGCAAGTTGGTCGACATGCACTTTCTGCCGGATGTGTGGGTGGTCTGCGACGCGTGTGAGGGCCGGCGCTACAAGCCGGAGGCCTTGGAAATCAGGTATCAGGGGCTGGCCATCGATCAGGTGCTGGAGCTGACCGTCGCCGAGGCCGTGGAGCAGTTCTCCGAACCCCGGCAACTCGCGGAGACCCTGGGAGCCTTGAACCAGGTCGGGCTTGGCTATCTCCAGCTCGGCCAGAGCGCCACCGAGTTGTCCGGCGGCGAGGCGCAGCGGCTGAAGCTGGCGTCCGCGATCCAGCGCGGTGCGGCGAGCCGCAAGGCCGGGCTCGTCGTTCTCGACGAGCCCGTCTCGGGCCTGCACCCGTCTGACATCCAGCGTGTGGTGGATGCGCTCGATGTGTTGCTCGACTCGGGCAACACCGTCGTTGTGGCCGAACATGACATCCCCGTCGCCGCGTCCGCGGACTGGGTGATCGACCTGGGGCCGGGGGCTGGTCCGGACGGGGGTGCGGTGGTCGCGGAGGGCACTCCGGACGCCGTCGCGACGGCGGACACCCCGACGGCCGGATTCTTCCGGCGGTACGCGGCGGGCCTGCCGCTCCTGGAGTTGCGAGAAGGCGCGCGCTGCTGAGACGCCGGGGCAAGCGGACTGATTCATCACTTCAATTCCGGGCCAGTCGAGTCAGGCCGGATGGCACGGGGCAGAATACGTCACGGTTAGTCCGAGAAACTCAGAACGGAAAGTCACGCCGGCGTTAGCCCGGATGACCGCCTAACGCGACTTTTCGTGCTGATGCTTGTCGCACCCGGTGACCTGGGCGAGGCCATGGCCGCCCATCGAGGAACGTGCTCCCCCGCGTCGACCCGGCTCCCGCCGACCACGTGAGCCAGGTACCTGAGACGGTCCTGCTCGGCGGCCAGAACGCCTGAGCGATCACACGGTCATGCTGTCTCGATCAACCAGCCGGCTAATGGAGACGTCCCGCGCCCGGGGAGCGGGTACCGGGATCATCCACGGTCCGGCGAGGAGCGCGACGGCGACTTGTGCGACACCGGCGACGACCAGCGTCGGCCCCGCGCCGGCCAGGCCGATGATCGCTCCGCCGCCGAGCAGGCCGAGTGACACTGCCCCGTCGTGCACCAGGCTCTCGGCGGCGAAGGCCGCTCGCCGTTCCGCGCCGTCGGTCCGAACGGTGATCAGCCGGTTCATCGCTCCGATGCCGAGCGGCATGGCGAAGCCGCCGACTGCGGCCAGGCAAGCGATCAGCGTGAGCGACGAGGTCACCGCGGGCAGGGCGGCGAAGGCCATTCCGAGGACGATCCATCCGGTGGCCATGGTGCCCAGTGACGGTAGTCGGGGGACGACCGTCGGCGCCATGAGCGCGCCGATGAGGGAGCCCACTCCGTACCCGGTCATGCCGGCCGAGATGAGCAGCCCGGGCCGGCCGGTCTCGGCGCCGAGGATCGCCAGCCCGAGGGTGAAAGCGAACCAGACGAGGCCGCCGACGCCGGACATGGTCACGGCGCGGCGTACCTCCGGGTGACGGGCCAGTATGTGCCGGAGGGCCGGCGCGTCCGTTACCTCGCCGTCGGCGGTGGCCGTCGCATCGCCTCTTACTGTCAGCAGTACGGCCGCGCCGAGGCCGACGCCCGCCGCCTCCGCCCAGAGCAGCTCGAACGGGCCGCTGACGCTGATCGCCCACCCGGCCAGCGGCGGCGCCAGGATCATCGTGCTCCGGTGGGCGAAGTCCTGCCAGGCGAGCATCCGGGCGGCGACGCCGGAACCCAGACCGTCGCAGATGTCGGCGAGTAGTGCCCGCTGGGCCGGTGCGCTCACGGCGGTGGCGCAGCCGGTGATCAGCCCGGCGGCGGCCAGGTGGATCGGGCCGACGGTGCCGAGGGCGGCGCCGATCGGGACGACGAGCAACCCCACCACCTGGACGGCGAGCACGCCGGCGAGAGCGTGGCCGGTCGTCAGTCGTTGCCGTAGTCCCCGGGCCCACCACGCCGATGTGAGCATGGGCAGCCCGACAGCCCCGCCGACCAACCCGGTGGCCCAGGCCGATCCGGTCTCGGCGAGCGCGACGAGAGGGAGCGCCACGGCGGTCGTGCGCTGTCCCATCCAGGTCAGGAACGTTGTGATCAGCATGGCGGCGATATCGCGGCGGGCGGTCATGGAGCCAATCCTGAAATCAGGTGGGATTCCCGGGTAGGTCGCGGATCGCCCTGTCGGCTCATAATGTGGACTTATGAGCTCATTACCCACGGTCGAGGATCTGCGGCTCGTCGAGGCGCTCGCCCGGCACGGCTCGCTCGGCGCGGCCGGGCGAGAACTGCTCATCAGTCAGCCGGCCGCGAGCAATCGGCTGGCCGCGCTGGAGCGGCGGATCGGCGAACGACTCTTCGACCGGGACACGACCGGAGCACGACCGACGCCGGCCGGGCGGGCGCTCGCCGCGGAGGCGGCCCACGTCCTTGAACACTTGGAGGCGATCTTCGATCGGACCCGGGCGGCGGCGCGCGCGGGCACCCTCACCGTCGGCACGTTCGGCAGCCTCGCCCCGTGGCTGTTTCCGGCGTTGGAGGGACTACTGGGCGACGTGACGGTGCACCAGGTCACCGACCACGGCGATCGGCTGGTCGAGTGGGTCGGCGAGGGTTCATTGGACGTGGCCTTCGTCGCGATCGCCAATCAGATGCGGTTGCCCAGTACGGTCGGGGCGTTGCCCGTGGCCCGCGATCGGCTCGCCGTCCTCATCCCACCGGGTGTGCCGCTCGGCTCCGGGCGCAAGCCGTTCGCCGGGCTCGATGTGGTCGCGTACACCTACGACGCGTCCACCGCCACGCTGCACCGGCGGCTCTCCGAGCTGGGCGCCCGGCCCCGTACGGCGGCCACGGCGGAAACGGCCGTACGGATGGGCCGCCTGCTTCGCTGCCCGATCGTCCTGCCCCGCGGGATGGGCATCTCGTACGCCGAACCGGAGGAGCAGGTCTCGACGGTGGCCGTTCCGGGCAGGCTCACCCTCTTCATGGTGACCCGTCGCCCTACCCCACCTCAGTTGATGGCGGCCGCCGACCGCCTGTCGGCTCGCATGGGCCTGGAGCCCGCGTCGGAGTCACCTGTTGACGCCCAAGAGTGGGTACAGCGGTGAGTGACACCCAAGGGAGCGTCACCACGGATGCCGGGGATCGGCGTGCGACGCGGCCGCCGGGGGAAACGGTGGAGGTTCGGATGACGACAACCGGTGAGGGGCCGGCATGAAGGCGGTCGTCTTCGCCGGCACCCGCTCGGTCGCGGTCGAGGACGTCCCCGACGCGGTGCTGGAGGAACCCGAAGACGTCGTCGTCAGGGTCACCTCGAGCGCGATCTGCGGGACCGATCTGCACATGTACGACGGGCGCACAGGAGCCACCCAGGGGCTGGTTCTGGGGCACGAGCCTCTCGGGATCGTCGAGCGGGCCGGTTCGGCGGTCGAGATGGTCAAGCCCGGGGACCGGGTGGTGATCCCGACCCATGTGTATTGCGGGGTGTGCGTCAACTGCGCGCGGGGGCTGTCTGCCGCCTGCCTGCGAGTGCGCCCCGGCGGCTTCGGCGCGGCCTACGGCTACGCGGGCATGGGTCCGTACCGCGGCGCGCAGGCCGAGCTGCTGAGGGTGCCCTTCGCTGACGCCAACTGCGTCCCTGTGCCCGGGGAACCGGGCGACGCCCACGAAGATGATCTGGTGTTGCTGGCCGACGCGTTCGTGACGGGCTGGCACGCGACCGTGTTGGGCGAGGTGACCGCGGGCGCGACGGTCGCGGTGTTCGGCGCGGGGACCATCGGCCTGCTCGCGGCTTACAGTTCCCTGCTGAAGGGTGCCGCCGAGGTCTACGTCGTCGACGCGATACCCGAACGGCTGGACAAGGCCGGCGAAATCGGTGCCGTTCCCGTCGACTACCGGCAGGGGGATCCGGTCGACCAGATTCGCGAGCTACGCCGGGCCGGCGGCCTGGCGCCCGGCGAGACGGCGATGGGCGGGGTCCAGGTGGGCATCGACGCGGTGGGATTCCAGGCCCACGACCGCCTGACCCCCGGAGCGGAGAACCCGACGCAGGTCGTTTCCGATCTCGCCAGGCTGATCAACCCGACCGGGCATCTGGGCATCATCGGTGTCTACGCCGAGAAGGACCTGCACCCGGCCCCCGAGGGGCACGCCGACGGCCGCCTGACGGCGCCGTGGGCGACCTTCTTCTCCAAGGGGGTTTCGGTGAGGTTCGGCCGCACGCATGATCGTCGCTACACAGTGTTGCTGCGTGATCTCGTGTTGTCCGGCCGGGCCCGTCCCAGCGTGGTGGTCACCCATCACGGCAGGCTCGATGACGCGCCCGGCTTGTACCGGGCCTTCGACCAGCGCGCCGACGGAGTCATCAAGGCCGTCCTGCGGCCGTGACAGCGGCCCCGTAGGTGCGCGCGAGCGGTACTCCAGCCGGCCTCCCCTGACACGCCTTCCGGTCGCCGGTCAGCAGCAGGTCGAAGAGGAGACCGCGGGTGGCGGCCAGGCTCAGCCGAGCGAACGCGGGGGCCTCCGTCCGGCCCATCCCACTCCGTAGGCAGATCTCGGTCAGCGGGGACCGGGCCCGAGCGCCGCCGTGTGGCGAAATTCGTCACGCTCCGGCGGGAATGGCGGCTAACGTGTGGAGGTCGCCGGGAATCTTCCGGACATCATCGCGATCCGTGACAGCAAGAGTCCCGAGCTGCTTTTCCGTCCTGCCGAGTGGCCAGCCTCCATCAGTGGCGTCAAGGACGGCGATTCGACCGAACACCTGAAATCAGGAACTGCCGACGGTGGCCATGTCCGCCTTACGGCTTCGCCATTTCGTGGAGTGAACCCAACGTGATCGATGGATGGCAGTG
>NZ_BBYJ01000043.1 GCF_001528665.1 Microtetraspora malaysiensis | reverse complement strand
GGGGCTCTGCAGGTCTCCGGGGGTGAGCCGGCGGAGCCGGTGCCAGCCGCCGAGGCCGGTGACCGCGGAGCGGGCCGGCTCCTGCCAGCCGGGGAGAGTCGGATCCACCGAGTGGACCTGGATCGCGGGGAGCAGGTCGGTCAGCGCGAGGTGATCCCAGCGGGTCGCGGCGAGCCGGGCCAGCCGCTCGCAGAGCCAGTCCACTCCGGTCGCGCCGAGGGCTCGGCCGAGCGCGACGGAGCCCCACCAGCCCGCGGGCAGGCGAGGGTCGGCCAGAACCTCGGCAACGTGCTGTGCACGGGTCCAGCGAAGGGCGGGAACCAGATCGCTCAGGCAGATCGTTGACTCGGCGTCCATCGGTATGACCGCACCCTCCCGAGAGTGACGCATGTTGCTAATGGTGCAGCTTACGCCGCAAGCTATCAATCAGTGTCAATAGGGTAAAGCTCCTTGGCGATACCGGCTGACTGAGCGGCCGTTCCCGGGACCGGAGGACGGCCGCCGACCTGCGCGACCGCCACGGCGCCCGCCCGGCAACCATTTTCCAGCGCGGTCCGCGGGTCGAGTCCGGACAGCAGCGCGGCGAGGAACCCGGCGGCGAACGCGTCGCCCGCGCCGGTCGAGTCGACCACCTCGGCGGGGGCCGCGGGCGCCTTCGCCACGACCGTTCCGTCCTCGCCGAGCAGCGCGCCGCCCGCCCCCAGCTTCACCACGGCGGTGCCGTACGCGTCGCTGAGGGACGCGGCCGCGGCCTCCGGGGCGGTCGCGCCGGTGAGCAGCAGCGCCTCGTCGAGGTTGGCGATGACGATCTGGGCGGCGGAGGTCTCGTGGACGAAGCGCTCCGGCCCGAACTCGCGGAGGAACCCGGTCGAGGCGGCGTCCACGCTGACGGTCACGCCGCGTCCGGCGGCCTCGCGCATGGCGAGCCGGGCGAGGTCGAGGCCCGGCTGCTCGAACAGCGTGTAGCCCGACAGGTGCAGGTACGCGACACCGTCGAGGAACGAGGGCGACCAGTCCTCCGGGCCGATGTGGCGGCCCGCGCCGCGGTTGGTGAGCATGGAGCGCTCACCGCTCGGGTCGACCATGGCGATGACGACGGCGGTCGGCCGCTCGGGGTCGATCCGCAGGTGCGGCCGGACCCCGGCCTTGACCAGCTCGGCCCGGTGCCACTCGCCGGTGTCGTGCCCGGCGCGGGCCAGCAGCCGCGTGTCCGCGCCCAGACGGGCGGCCCAGCAGGCCGTGTTGGCCCCGGAGCCGCCCGGACGCAGCACGATGTCGGCCGCGGTGTCGGTGCCGGTGGCGACCGGCTGTCCGTGCAACGCCACGACGTCGGTGACGACGTCGCCGATCACCAGCAGGCCTCCCACGTCAGTCCTCCCGCGACCAGGATGCCGCGATCTCCCCGGCGAGGCGGGCGTTTCCGCGCACCGCGGCCAGGTTCGCCTCAAGGGAGGCGCCGTCCGTTCCGTTGACCAGGTACTCCAGCAGGAACGGCGTGATCGCCTGCCCGGCGATGCCCCGCTCGTCGGCCGCGCGGAGCGCCTCGGCGAGCACCCGGTCGTGCAGCGCCGGGTTGAGCTGGTCGGCGACCGGCACCGGGTTGGCGACGATCAGCGCCGTCTCCGGCCCGCCGAGCAGGTCCTGCGCCCGCATGATCTCGGCGGCCTCGGCGGCGGTCTCGATCCGCCAGTCCACCGGCTCGCCGGAGGTGTTCAGGTAGAAGCCGGGGAACTCGTCGGTCCGGTACCCCACCACGGTGACCTGCCGGGTCTCCAGCCGCTGCAGCGTGGCGGGCACGTCGAGGATGGACTTCACGCCCGCGCAGACGACCGTGATCCTGGTACGGCTCAGCGTGTCCAGGTCGGCCGACTCGTCCTGCACGGTGGTCCAGCCGCGGTGGACGCCGCCGAGCCCGCCGGTGGCGAACACGCGGATGCCCGCCCGGGCGGCGAGGAACGAGGTGCCGGACACCGTGGTCGCGCCGCTGACCTTCAGCGCGGCGGCCGGGGACAGGTCGCGGAAGCCGAGCTTGCGCAGGCCGGGCTCGGTCGCGATGCGCTCCAGGCCCTCGCGGTCCAGCCCGGCGCGGGGCACGCCGTCCAGGACCGCGATGGTCGCCGGCACCGCCCCCGCCGCGCGCACGATCTCCTCAAGTTCGAGGGCGACCTCCAGATTGCGCGGCTGCGGCAGCCCGTGGGAGATGATTGTCGACTCCAGCGCCACGACCGGCCTCCCGGCCGACAGGGCTTCGGCGACTTCCTCCGACGGCACGACCTTGAGCATGGCTCTCCCAGGTAGCTTCCCAAATGGTTACAAAAGGACAAACTTATACGTATCGCTCGGGGCCGTCCACCGCACGATCAGCCAGCGAAACAGCGGGGAAGTGGGCATGGACCCCCTGGTCCGGGCGGACCCTCCGGGCTAGTGTGCCCCTCACGCGCGGCCACGCGGCGACCTGGGGTCCCCGCCGGCCACGACACGTCCGGTACCCCGCCGCCTCCGGCCGGCGGCCGACCCCTGGAGAACGATGGCTCACTCGCGCTATGACGCGGTCGTCGCCGGCGGCGGGCACAACGGCCTGGTCGCCGCCGCCTATCTCGCCCGGGCGGGACGCCGGGTGCTCGTGCTCGAACGCCTCGACCACGTCGGCGGGCTCGCGGTCTCCGCCCGGGCCTTCCCCGGAGTGGACGCCCGGCTGTCGCGGTACTCCTACCTGGTCAGCCTGCTGCCCCGGAAGATCGTCGAGGACCTCGGCGTACGCGTCGAGCTGCGCCGCCGCCGCTTCGCCTCGTACACGCCGGTCGGGGACACCGGGCTGCTCGTGGACGGCGAAGACGAGGCGCGCACCGCCGCGTCGTTCGCCGCCGTCACCGGCGGCGCCGGCGACCACGACGCGTGGCGCCGCTTCTACGCGATGACCGCCCACGTCGCCCGGCAGGTCGCGCCCACCCTCCTCGAACCGTTGCCCGACCGCGCGGCGCTGCGCGACCTCGTCGGGGCGCAGGCGTGGCGCGACCTGTTCGAACGCCCGATCGGCGAGGTGGTCGCCGAGCGCTTCGCCGACGACACCGTGCGCGGCGTGGTCCTCACCGACGCGCTCATCGGCACCTTCGCCGACCCGGCCGCCGACCTGCTCGCCAACCGGTGCTTCCTGTACCACGTCATCGGCGACGGGACCGGCGACTGGAACGTCCCGGTCGGCGGCATGGGAGCCGTCACGCAGGCCCTCGCGGACGCGGCCAGGAGCGCCGGGGCCGAGATCAGGTGCGGCGCCGAGGTGCTCGCCGTCGACCCGTCGGGCGAGGTGGCCTTCCGCGACGCGGACGGGGAGCACACGGTCTCCGCCGGCCACGTCCTGGCCGCGCTGCCGCCCGCCGTGCTGGCCCGGCTGCTCGGCGAGACCCCGGAGCGGCCGGAGGGCTCCCAGCTCAAGGTCAACATGGTGGTCTCCCGGCTGCCCCGGCTCAGGGACGCCTCCGTACGCCCGGAGGAGGCGTTCAGCGGCACCCTCCACATCAACGAGGGGGCCGGGCAGCTCGCCGCCGCCCGCGCCCAGGCCGCGGCGGGCCGGATCCCGGACCTGCCGCCCGCCGAGATGTACTGCCACTCGCTGACGGACCCGTCCATCCTCGGGCGTGAGCTGCGGGAGTCCGGCGCGCACACGATGACGCTGTTCGGCCTGCACATGCCCGCCCGGCTGTTCACCGCGCCCGGCGCCCGCGAGGAGGCGCTGCGCCGCACCCTCGCGTCGGTCGACGCGGTGCTCGCCGAGCCGATCGAGGACTGCCTGCTCCGCGCGCCGTCCGGCGAGCCGTGCATCGAGGCGCGCACCCCGCTCGACCTGGAGGCCGAGGCCGGGCTCCCCGGCGGGCACATCTTCCACCGCGACCTGTCCTGGCCGTACGCCGAGTCCGCCGCGGACGGGCAATGGGGCGTGGAGACGGCGCACGAGCGGATCCTGCTGTGCGGCGCGGGCGCCCGGCGCGGCGGAGGCGTCAGCGGCATCCCCGGTCACAACGCCGCGATGGCCGTCCTGCTCTCATCGAGCTCTCATGGGGCGCGGATACCGTGAGACGGTGACGGGAGTAGAGGGTGGGGCGGCGCGGCTGCTGGTGGTCGACGACGAGCCGGCGCTGCGTGAGGCGCTGCGGAGCAGCCTGGAGTTCGAGGGCTACAAGGTCGAGACCGTCGCGGACGGGACCTCCGCCCTCGACCGGCTGGAGCGCGAGCCGTACGACGCGGTGCTGCTGGACGTGATGATGCCGCGCCTGGACGGCCTCACCACCTGCCGCCGGCTGCGCGCGGGAGGCAACCACGTCCCGGTGCTGATGCTGACCGCGCGCGACGCCGTGGGCGACCGGGTGTCCGGCCTCGACGCGGGGGCCGACGACTACCTGGTCAAGCCGTTCGAGCTGGACGAGCTGCTCGCCCGGGTGCGCGCCCTGCTGCGGCGCGGCGCGCTGAGCGCCGGAGCCCCGGGCGCTGAGGCGGGCGCCGTGCTCGCCTTCGCCGACCTGCGCATGGACACCGCCGCCCGCGAGGTCACCCGGGGCGGCCGCACCCTCGACCTGACCCGCACCGAGTACCTGCTGCTCGAACTGTTCCTCGTGCACCCGCGCCAGGTGCTGACCCGCGAACAGATCCTCAGCGAGGTGTGGGGCTTCGACTTCGAGCCGTCGTCCAACTCCCTCGACGTGTACGTGATGTACCTGCGGAGGAAGACCGAGGCCGCCGACGAGGCCCGGCTGATCCACACCGTGCGCGGCGTCGGATACGTGCTGCGGACCTCCCCGTGAGGAGACGCCGCTCGCTCAGGTCCCGGCTCACCCTGGTGATCGCGTCCGCGGTGGCCGCCGCCGTGGCGCTGTCGGCGGCGATGTGCTGGTTCCTGATCCGCGACCAGATGCAGGGGCAGGTGCGCGACTCGCTGCTGGAGTTCGTCCCGCGCGCCGAGCAGGTGGCGCTGGCGCTCGCCGACTGCGACGGCACCGCGCGCCAGAGCCTCCCCGGGGTCAAGGGCGCGGGGCCGCCGCACCCGTGGGACCCGTCCGGGCGCGGCTGGGCGGTCATCCGCGCGGACGGCTCCGTCTGCGTCTTCGGGGGCTCCGACCAGGTCGTCCCGACCGCCGAGGAGCGGGCGCTCGCGGTCGCGGGCGGCGCGCCGGTCCTGCGCGACGCGGTGACCGAGAACGGCAGCGAGGTGCTCGTCCTCACCAGGACGTACACGTCGCAGCCGCCGCCCGGGGCGCCCGACGACGTACGGCGGTTCGCGGTGCGCGAGCCGGTGGCGGTGAGCGTGTTCCGCTCCACCGAGGACCTGAGCGGGACGCTCCGGATGCTCGCCCTGATCCTCGGCTCGGTCGCCGTCGCCGGCGTGGTCGGCGCGGCCGCGGCCGGTCTCTGGCTGGCCCGCGCCGCGCTGCGCCCCGTCCAGCGGCTGACGGGCGCGGTCGAGCACGTGGCGCGTACGGAGGACCTCGCGATCCGGATCCCGGTCGAGGGCACCGACGAGATCGCCCGGCTGGGCCGGTCGTTCAACACGATGACGGCCGCGTTGTCCAGCTCGCAGGAGCGCCAGCGGCGCCTGGTCTCGGACGCGGGACACGAGCTGCGCACACCGCTGACCAGCCTGCGCACCAACATCGACCTGATGCTGCGCAGTGAGAACACCGGCCGGCCGCTGGCGCCGGAGGCCAAGCGCCGGCTGCTGGTCAACGTCAAGGAGCAGTTCGAGGAGATGTCGAGCCTGATCGGCGACCTGCTCGAACTGTCGCGCAGCGCCGAGACGGGCGAGCGCTCCGCCGACGTCGAGTTCCACGACCTGGTCGCCGCCGCCGTGGAACGCGCCAGACGGCGCGGCCCGGGGCTGGAGTTCCGGGTGGACCTGAAGCCGTGGCGGGTCCACGGCGACGTCCGGGGCCTGCAGCGGGCCGCGGTGAACGTGCTCGACAACGCGGTGAAGTTCAGCCCGCCGGGCGGCCTGGTCGAGGTGCGGCTCGCCGCCGGTGTGCTGACCGTGCGCGACCACGGGCCGGGCATCCCGGACGACGAGCTCCCGCACGTCTTCGAGCGGTTCTGGCGGTCGCCGTCGGCGCGCAGCCTCCCCGGCTCGGGGCTCGGCCTCGCCATCGTGGCCCAGGCCGTACGCGACGCCGGGGGCGAGGTGCGCGTGGCGAACGCGCCGGGCGGCGGGACGGTGGCCACCGTCGCCCTCCCGGGGACCCCGGGCGAGTCCGGCTGACCCAGCTCAGACGCGGCTCAAGGGACGGGCGACGAGCGGCGACGGGAGGTCCGTGATCAGGGGCTCCCGGGCTTTTCTCAGACATCCTTAATCGGCGGCTCACCAAGGTTCAATTCGCTCTGCCGACGTTGGACGACATGAGCATCGCGACCGTTCCCCCGACTCCGGCCCCGTCCTCCGGCGGGGCCCCGGGAAGGACCCGCCTCGTCGAGGTCGTGGTCCCCGTACACAACGAGCAGCGCGTGCTGGCCGAGAGCGTCCGCAGGCTGCACGCCTACCTGAGCCGGGACTTCCCGTACGGCTTCCGCATCACGATCGCGGACAACGCCAGCACGGACGGCACCTGGGCGATCGCGGCGGAGCTGGCCCGCGAACTGCCGGGTGTCCGGGCCCTCCACCTGGACGAGAAGGGACGCGGCCGCGCGCTGCGGCGGGCGTGGGCCGAGAGCGAGGCCGACGTCGTCAGCTACATGGATGTGGACCTGTCCACCGACCTGGACGCGTTCCTGCCGCTGGTGGCCCCGCTGCTGACCGGGCACAGCGACCTCGCCATCGGCACCCGCCTCGCCACCGGCTCCAACGTGGTGCGCGGGCCCAAGCGCGAGTTCATCTCCCGCTCCTACAACCTGTTGCTCCGCTCGCTGCTGGGGGCGGGGTTCTCCGACGCGCAGTGCGGGTTCAAGGCGGGCCGCACCGAGATCGTGCGGGCGCTGCTGCCGGTCGTGGAGGACCAGGAGTGGTTCTTCGACACCGAGCTGCTGCTCCTCGCCGAGCGGCACGGGCTGCGCATCCACGAGGTGCCGGTGGACTGGGTGGACGACCCCGACAGCCGGGTGGACATCGTCAGGACCGCCGCCGACGACCTCCGGGGCATGTGGCGGGTCGCGCGCAGGACGCTCTCCGGCGCGGTGCGCCTGCCCGTCCCGGCCCGCGTACGGCATGCCGCGCTGCCCGCCGGGATGGCCCGGCAGCTCCCCAGCTTCGCGATCATCGGGGCGATCAGCACCGCCGCCCACTTGGCGATCTTCTGGCTGCTGCGCGGCGTCATGCCCGCGGTCGCCGCGAACGCGGTCGCGCTGCTGGTCACCGCGATCGCCAACACCGCCGCCAACCGGCGCTTCACGTTCGGGGTCACCGGGACGTCCGGGGCGCTGCGGCACCAGATCGAGGGACTGGCCGCCTTCCTGATCGGCCTCGCCCTCACCACCGGCATCCTCGCCCTGCTGCCCGCGGGCGCCTCGCGCGGGACCGAGCTGGCCGGGGTGATCGTCGCGAACGGCGCCGCCACCCTGGCCCGCTTCCTCCTCATGCGGGTGTGGGTGTTCAACCCGCGGAGGGAGGGCCGGTGAGCGCGTCCCCCACCGCGGCGCCCCACGCCGCCCCGGCCGTCACCGCGCCACACGGGTACGGCAGGACGCGCCGGCTGCTGCTCGGCCGTCCCGGGGACCCGCGCTGGGCCCGCCCCGCGCTGTGGGCCGTGCTCGTTCTCGCGGCCGTCCTGCACACCTGGGCGCTCGGCGCGAACGGATACGCCAACGAGTACTACGCGGCGGCCGTCTACTCCGGCACCCGGAGCTGGAAGGCGTTCTTCTTCGGCGCGCTGGACGCGGGCTCGTTCATCACGGTCGACAAGCCGCCGCTCGCCCTGTGGGTGATGGGCCTGTCGGCGCGGATCTTCGGCTTCGGCACGTGGAGCATGCTGCTGCCGCAGGCCGCCGCGGGTGTGGCGTCCGTCGCGGTGCTCCACTCCGCGGTCCGGCGCTCCCTGGCGGGCGCCGCCGGGCACGCGGCCGCGCTCGTCGCGGCCCTGGTGATGACGCTGACGCCGATCACCGTCGCGATCGACCGCGACAACAACCCGGACACCGTGCTGGTGCTGCTCCTGGTGGCGGCGGCCTGGTTCTGCCTGGCGGCGGTCCGCGACGGCCGCACGCGCACCCTCGTGGTCGCGGCGGTCCTGGTCGGCCTCGCGTTCAACGCCAAGATGCTGCAGGCGTACCTCGTGGTGCCCGCGTTCGCGCTCACCTACCTGTACGCGGCGCCGGGGGCGTTCCTCCGGCGGGCGGGACGGCTGCTCGCGGCCGGGGTCGCGCTGGCGGTGTCCAGCGCCTGGTGGATGGTCGTCGTCGACCTGTGGCCCGAGGGGAGCCGGCCCTACATCGGGGGCAGCACCGACAACACGGTGTGGGACCTCGTCATCGGCTACAACGGCCTGGGCCGCATCTTCGGCGGCGGTGGAGGCGGCTTCGGCCAGGGCGACCCGTCCGGCGGCGGGCGCGGCGGGTTCGGCGGTCCCGGCGGGTGGGGCGGCGAGGCGGGGGCGGGGCGGCTCTTCAACGACGTCCTGGCCGGGCAGATCTCGTGGCTGATCCCGTTCGCGGTGATCGCGCTGGTGGCGGGGCTCGTCCTGACCACCCGCCGGTTCTCCCCGGACGTTCCGGCGCCGGGCGCGGGAACGGTGACCGGGTCGTGGCCGGGCCGGCGCTCCGTTCCCCGGGCCGCGTCGCTGTTGTGGGGTGGGTGGCTGCTCGTCCACTACGCCGTGTTCAGCTTCTCGGAGGGCACGTTCCACCCGTACTACACGACCGCCATGGCGCCCGCGATCGCCGCGCTGACCGGCCTCGGCGGGGTCCTGATGTGGCGGGCGCGGCGCGCCTCCCGCGTCTGGGGGTGCGTGCTCGCGGCGTCCGTCGCCGTGACCGGCGCGTGGTCCTTCGCGGTGCTGCGCCGTACGCCGGAGTTCGTCCCGTGGCTGCCCTGGGTGGTCGCGGGGACGGCGGCCGCGGCGGTCCTCGGGCTCGCGGCGGCGACCTTCGGAGCGCGCCGCGTCGCGGCGGCCGGGCTGACCGCCGGGGTGCTCGCCGTGCTCGCCGGTCCGGCGGCGTACGCGGTGACGCCGCTGGGGTCCCGGGTGAACGGCACGAACCCGACGGCGGGTCCCGTCACCGGTCGCGGGGCGGGCTTCCCCGGAGGCCCCGCAGGAGGGCCCGCAGGCGGCTTCAGAGGCGGTTTCCCGGGAGGCCCGGGACAAGGGGCCGGTGATCGTCCCGAGGGCCGGTACGGCGGCCCCAGCGCGTCGGGCGTCCCCGAAGGCCCGGGGTTCGGCGGCGGTCCCGGCGGGCGGGGCTTCGGCGGCGGTCCCGGCGGCCGGGTCGACGAGGCGATGACCGCCTATCTGGAGCGGAACCAGGGCGGGGCGACCTGGCTCGTCGCGGTGGCCTCCGCGCAGAGCGCCTCGTCGCTCATCCTCTCCACCGGCCGGCCGGTCATCGCGATGGGTGGCTTCACCGGAGGCGACCCGGCGATGACGGTCGCCGAACTCCAGGAGTACGCCGCCGACGGCCGGCTGAAGTACGTCCTGCTGGGCGGGGAGGGGCCGCGCGGCGGGTCCTCGGAGGTCACCGCGTGGGTGAAGGCCAACGGCACGCCGGTGGCCGCCTCGGAGTACGGGGGAACCGACGGGGAGGCGTCGCTGTACCGGCTGAACTGAGGCGGCTCGTCGGGTAGGTACGAGCCGTCAGGCGGGGAGGGCGGCCAGGAGGTAGGCGAGCCGGGCGGCGGCGGACTCGACGCACTCGACGGTGCCGAGCCGGTAGCCCCACGAGGTGAGGAAGGCGCCGTCCTCGGAGCAGGTGACGGTCTCGCGGAGGGTCTCGCTGAACCGGTTGCGCACCTGCACCCGGGGAGGCATGTCGCCGACCACCCGGACCGAGAGGTCGATGTGCGTGCGAACCGCCGACGCGAACTCCTGGATGCGCGAAACCGTGTCGACCAACGCGCTTCACCTCCCGTTCAGGTGGAAAGGATTGCACGCGCTGGGAGCCGGATACAAGCAATTGCGGCGATTCTTCCGGCGACGACGGGCCGCGCGGGACGGGACGGGACGGCCGCGGCAGGCGGACGCGGCGACTGTGTGGCCCGGCCATTCACGCGGTCAGCTCGGCGGCTGCCGGTCGTAGTCGTCGATCACCTGGACGATCAGCCGGCGGGCGTCCTCCCCGAACGCGGCCACCGCGCAGAGCTCCTCGAACTCACGGGCGTAGAAGGCGACGTCCTCGGAGTCGCGCAGCAGGATCTCCTTGGTCTTGGTGGCGACCCCGACCAGGGAGTCGTTGTAGATCCAGAACGGGTTCACCAGGGTCGTGGGCAGCAGCGCCCCGGTCGGGATGACGCCGAACTCGACGTTCGGCAGGGTGGTGACGGCGAGCAGCCGGTCCATCTGGCCGCGCATCACGTCGAGCGGCGCGAACCGGTAGCGCAGCACCGCCTCCGGCAGGACGAACCGGAACGAGCGGGCGGGGTCGTAGAGGATCTCCTGGCGCTGCATCCGGACCCGGATCGCCGCGTCGATGTCGTCGGTCGCCTCGTACAGGCGGCGCACCCGGGTGAAGATGTTCCTGGCGTACTCGGCGGTCTGCAGCAGGCCGATCACGATGCCGGGTTCGAACGCCCGGATGATCCGGGTCCGCCATTCCAGGTCACGCAGGTCCTCCTGGAGGGCGGCCAGGCCGCTCCGGTGCCGCTGCCGCCAGGAGTCGTGCCGTTCGACGAGGCCGCGGGCCCGTTCGATCAGGTCGTCCACGGTGTCCGGGGCGGCGCCCACGGCCTGCCCCCAGGTGACCACGTCGTCCTCGGTGGCGGTCTGCCGGGCGTTCTCGATCCGGGAGACCTTGGACGCCTGCCAGCCGAGGCGCTCGGCCAGCTCCTTGCCCGACAGGTGCGCCGCCTCGCGCAGCCGCCGCAGCTCGGCCCCCAGATCCACGCGGGCCTGCTGGAAGCCGCTCACCCGAGGACCCTCCCGCGCGGTGCCGCCGGGCTCCCCCCTCCGGCGCGTGGATGGGCGGTCGCCGTACGGGTGGTTCGGTCGGTCACGTGCTACCTCCGCCTGTGGTGCGCTCAAAGGTAGACCCGCCGGGCCGATCCGGCCATAGGGGTGTGCCTAATCGTGATCAGGCGAGCACGCGTCTGGCGATCTCCACCAGCAGCTCCTTGGGCACCTCGACGGCCGTCTCGCCGTCGAGCACATGGCGCAGGTCCGCCCGCGCGTCGGCGTCGACGAGCTCCATCCCCTGCACGACGATCGTGCCCCGGTCGGTCTCGTAGAGCGAGGGGCACGCCCCCGCCTCCGACGTCGAGCCGAGAAAGCGAAGTCGCATGGGCGGTCCTTCCCCGAAACCGGCAACAATTGCTGGCAATTGTAAAGGTTCTTGGGTTTTTCGGGGGGTCACTCCGGCAATTTCCGGTTGTCCGCCAGCAGGCGCTCCGGGATCGGCACGGTGGCCGCGCGCAGCCGCTCGCCGAGCGCCTTGGCCTGCGCGTCCAGCAGCGGATTGGCCGCCACGCCCCGGCCCAGCAGCCCGTGGACGACGAAGTTGAGCGCCAGCAGGTTGGGCAGCTCGAAGCGCTCGACGGTGAGGTCGCGCGTCTCCGGCAGCAGCTCCTTCAGCCGGTCGGCGGTCAGCTCCGCCGCCAGCCAGGCGTACCCCTCGGGGGTCGTGGCCCAGACGCCCAGGTTCGCGTTGCCTCCCTTGTCGCCCGAACGCGCCCCGGCCACCCGCCCGAGCGGGGCCCGCCGTACAGGGACGCCGGGAGCGGCCGGAGCCGGGACGGGGAAGGACGGGGCCTCCGGCAGGCTCCCGTGGCGGCCGCGGTGGACGTCCGCGGGGGCGAGGCACGGCACGGTGATCCGCCTGCCCTCGACCGTCACCACCGCGGGCACCACGCCCGCGTCCACCAGGGCGGGCCAGAAGACGCCGTACGGCGCGGCGTCGCCCGGGGGAGTGAGCGCGTAGAACCCCGGGTAGCTCGCCAGCCCGGTCTCCACCACGGCGGAGGAGAACCGCCGTCCGGCCTTCTCCTTGTCGGGGTCCATCACGGTGATCCGCAGCAGCGCCGTCGCCGCGTCGCCGTCCGGCAGCGGGGTCAGCTCGACGTGGACCCGCTCGAACGACTCCCGGGGCACCCGCGCGAAGACCGCCTCCTCCGCGACCCGCGCCTTGGCCTCGATGTCGAGCCCGGTGAGGACGAGCGTCATGGTGTTGCGATGGCCGCCGACCAGGTTGATCCCGGCCTTGAGCGTGTCCGGCGGCGGCTCGCCGCGCACGCCGCTGATCCGGACCCGGTCCGGGCCCTCCTGCTCCAGCCGGATCGTGTCGAAGCGGGCCGTCACGTCCGGGCCGAGATAGCGCGGGGAGGCGATCTCGTACAGGAGCTGGGCGGTGACCGTGCCGACGGAGACCAGGCCACCGGTGCCCGGATGCTTCGTGATCACGCTCGACCCGTCCGCGTGCAGCTCGGCGATCGGGAAGCCGCACCGCGCCAGGTCCGGCACCTCCTCGAAGAAGGCGTAATTGCCTCCGGTCGCCTGGCAGCCGCACTCGATCACGTGCCCGGCCACCACCGACCCGGCGAGCGCGTCCAGGTCGCCGGGGCGCCAGCCGTACCACCACATGCCGGGGCCGGTGACCAGGGCGGCGTCGGTGACCCGCCCGGTGACGACCACGTCGGCGCCCTGCTCCAGCGCGACGGCGATCGGCCGCCCGCCGAGGTAGGCGTTGGCGGTGACCGGACGGCCGGTGAACGGCTCCCCGGTGTCGGCGTTGACGAGCGCGGCGGCCGGGATCGGCTCGGGGGAGGCCGGCGACAGCCGGGGCATGAGGTCGTCCCCCGTCACGTGGGCGATCCGCGCCCGGCGGCGGGCGACGCGGACCCGGCCCTCGATCGGGTCGACGGCGGGCGTGTGGCCGACGGTGACCGACAGCCCCAGCCGGTCGGCGAGCTCGGCCACCGCCTCCGCGCACCCGGCCGGGTCGAGTCCGCCCGCATTCGTGACGATCTTGATACCGCGGTCCAGGCAGGTGCCGAGCACCTGCTCCATCTGGGTGAGGAACGTGCGGGCGTAGCCGGGACGGCCCTTCAGCCGGTTCCCGGCGAGGATCAGCATGGTCAGTTCGGCCAGCCAGTCGCCGGTCAGCACGTCGATCGGGCCGCCCTCGACCATCTCGCGCGCCGCCGACAGCCGGTCCCCGTAGAACCCGCTGCAGTTGGCGACGCGGAGCGGCCCGGCGCCCGCGCCGTCCCCCCGCTCGGTCATCGCGGCGCGTCCCCGGAGGCGGGCGCGGGCGGGATCCAGGCGGCGGGCCGCTTCTCCATGAAGGCGCGGATGCCCTCCTGCCCCTCCTTGGAGGTGAACCGCTCGGCGGACAGCTCGGCCATCCGGCGCAGCCCCTCGTCCACCGGCATCGCGGGCACCTCGCGGACCAGCCGCTTGGTGATCGCCAGCGCCTCTGGCCCGCCGCGCAGCAGCATGTCGGCGTACCGCGCGACGGTCGCGTCCAGCTCGTCCTCGGGCACCGCCCGGGTGAGCAGGCCGACCTCGGCGGCCCTGGCGGCGGAGAAGGCCTCGCCGGTGAGGAAGTACTCGGCCGCCGCGCGCGGCTCCATCCGGCGCAGGCAGGTGACCGCGATCATCGCCGGCGCGACGCCGAGCCGCACCTCGCTGAACGCGAACGTCGCCGACAGCGGGGCGAAGGCGAAGTCGCACGCCGCCACCAGGCCGAGGCCGCCCGCCCGCGCGGTGCCGTTCAGGCGGCAGATCACCGGCTTGGGGCTGTCCCAGATGAGGGAGAGGATCTCGGGGAACGCCCCGGTCACCGGCGCGGCACCCGGCTCGCCCTCCCGCTGCGCGCGCTGCTCCTTCAGGTCCGCGCCGGAGCAGAACACCGGCCCGGCGCCGGTCAGCACGATCACCCGCACATCGGGGTCGGCCAGCGCGCCGTCCAGGGCCTCCCGCAGCTCGCCGAGCAGCCGGACCGACAGGGCGTTCCGGTTGGACGGTGAGTCGAGGGTCAGCGTGCGCACGCCTCCGGCGGTCTCACTGCGTACCAACGTTGTCATCGGCGTTGTCATCGGCGTGCTCCTCGATTACGGCGAGTACGGCTCCCGCCTCGACCTGGCGGCCGGCGACGGCGTCGAGCGCCGCCACGACGCCCGCCCCGGGCGAGACGATCTGGTGTTCCATCTTCATCGCCTCAAGGACGACCACCGGCTGGCCCGCGGCGACCCGGTCCCCGGGTTCGACGGCGACGCGAAGGACCGTACCCGGCATGGGCGCGAGCAACGACCCCGGCTCCACCTGTCGGGCCGGCTCGGGCAGCCGCTCCAGCGGCGCCAGCCGCACCGCCCCGAGGACGGAGTCGACGTACGTCACGCCGGGGCGGGCGTGCACGGCGAACGCGCGGCGGACCCCGGAGACCGACAGCACGACCTCGCCGGGCGTCGCCGAGACGAGTTCCACGCCGTCGAACCCCTCGGCGGACAGGCCGTCGCGGGTGATGAGATAGGCGATCTCGACGCGCTCTCCGGGCTCCCCGGGGAGCGCGAACGCGGTCCGCTGGGGCTGGGAGACGACGTTGCGCCAGCCGCTGGGCAGCTCGCCGAGCACCCGGGCCGCCGCCCGGTTGGCCGCCGCGCCGGCGAGCGCGGCCGCCAGCGCGGAGATCCGCACGGCGTCCGCGCCGGCGCGCGGCGCCGAGACGGCCGCGGCGTGCCGGTCGAGGAAGCCGGTGTCGGTCTCGCCCGACAGGAACGCGGGATGGCGCAGGACGTTGACGAGCAGGTCGCGGTTGGTCACCGGCCCGTGGAGGCGGGCCCGGGCGAGCGCGGTGGCCAGCCGCCGCGCCGCGCCCGCGCGGGTGGGCGCGTAGGCGATCACCTTCGCCAGCATCGGGTCGTAGTGCGGGGTGACCGTCGCGCCGCCGGCCACGCCCGAGTCGAGGCGCAGCGTCCCGGCGGCGCGGAACTCGGCGTCCACGCCGGGCACCTCGAAGCGGTGCAGGACCCCCGCCTGCGGCCGCCAGCCGTTCGCCGGGTCCTCGGCGCAGAGACGGGCCTCGATCGCGTGGCCGACCGGGCTCGGCGGCAGCCCGGGCAGTGGCGCGCCCTCGGCGATCTCCACCTGGAGCCGGACCAGGTCCACGCCGTAGACGTACTCGGTCACCGGGTGCTCGACCTGGAGCCGGGTGTTCATCTCCAGGAAGGCGACGACGTCGTCCTTGACCAGGAACTCGACCGTGCCCGCGCCGACGTAGCCGATCGCCTGCGCGGCCCGCACCGCGGCGTCGCACAGCTCGCGGCGCAGCTCGGGGGTGACGGCGGGGGAGGGCGACTCCTCGACGATCTTCTGGTGGCGGCGCTGCACCGAGCACTCGCGCTCACCCAGCGCCCAGACCGTGCCGTGGGCGTCGGCCAGGATCTGCACCTCGATGTGCCGGGCGTGCTCCAGCAGCGGCTCGGCGAAGACCGTGCCGTCGCCGAAGGCCGCGAGCGCCTCCCGGCGCGCCGACGCGACCGCCTCGGGCAGCTCCGCGGCGGCGCGCACGATCCGCATGCCGCGCCCGCCCCCGCCCGCCGACGCCTTCACCAGCAGCGGGAGCGGCGGGCGGGCGTCATCGTCGTCGAGGTCGTCGAGGTCGTCGAGGTCGTCGAGGTCGTCGAGGTCGTAGGTCGGGAGCACCGGCACCCCGGCGGCGGCCAGCAACGTCTTCGCCTCGACCTTGGCGCCCATCGCGGCGACGGCCTCCGGCGGCGGGCCGACCCAGATCAGGCCCGCGTCGAGCACGGCCCGGGCGAACTCGGCGTTCTCGGAGAGGAAGCCGTACCCCGGGTGGACGGCGTCCGCGCCGGCGGTCCGGGCCGCCTCGACGATCGCGTCCGCGTCCAGGTACGACCGGGGGCCGCCGAGCCGTACCGCCTGGTCGGCCTCGGTGACGTGCGGCGCGTCCGCGTCGACGTCGGAGAAGACGGCGACCGTCTCCACGCCGAGATCGCGGCAGGTGCGGAACACCCGGCGGGCGATCTCGCCGCGGTTGGCGACCAGCAGCCGGTTGATCGTCCTCATCGCACCCTCACATCCGGAAGACGCCGTAGCCCGCGGGCGCGGCGGCCGGGGCGTTGCCGATCGCGGACAGGCACAGGCCGAGGACGGTGCGCGTGTCCCGGGGGTCGATCACGCCGTCGTCGTACAGCCGGCCGGAGAGGAAGAACGGCAGCGACTCGGCCTCGATCTGAGCCTCGACCGCATGGCGCATCGCGACGTCCGCCTCCTCGTCGTAGACCTGGCCCCTGGCCTCGGTGGCGGCCCGCCCGACGATGGACAGCACGCCCGCGAGCTGCGCGGGCCCCATCACCGCCGACCGCGCGCTCGGCCACGAGAACAGGAAGCGCGGGTCGTACGCCCGGCCGCACATGCCGTAGTTACCCGCGCCGTAGGAGGCGCCCATGACGATCGTGATGTGCGGGACCGTCGAGTTGGATACCGCGTTGATCATCATCGCGCCGTGCTTGATGATGCCGTCCTGCTCGTACTCGCGGCCCACCATGTATCCGGTCGTGTTCTGGAGGAAGATCAGCGGCGTACGCGACTGGTCGGCGAGCTGGATGAACTGCGCGGCCTTGCGTGACTCCGCGCCGAACAGCACGCCCCGCGCGTTGGCCAGGATCCCGATCGGGTGGCCGTGCAGGGCGGCCCAGCCGGTGACCAGGCTCGGGCCGTGCAGCGGCTTGAACTCGTCGAAGTCGCTGCCGTCCACGATCCGCGCGATGACCTCGCGTGGATCGAACGGGATCTTCAGGTCCTCCGGGACGATCCCCAGCAGCTCGTCCTCTTCGTAGCGGGGCGGCGGCGCGAAGGCGGGCACAGGGGCGAGTGCGGCCCCCGGCTCGCGCCGGTTGATCCGGGCCACGATCCGGCGGCCGATCCGCAGCGCGTCGTGCTCGTCGGCCGCGAGGTAGTCGGCCAGCCCGGAGATCCGGGCGTGCATGTCCGCGCCGCCGAGCGACTCGTCGTCGGCCTCCTCGCCGGTCGCCACCTTGACCAGGGGAGGGCCGCCGAGGAACACCTTCGCCCGGTCCTTCACCATGACGACGTAGTCGCTCATGCCCGGCACGTACGCGCCGCCGGCCGTCGAGTTGCCGAAGACCAGCGCGATCGTCGGGACGCCGGCCGCCGACAGCCGGGTCAGGTCGCGGAACACCTGCCCGCCGGGGATGAAGATCTCCTTCTGCGCCGGGAGGTCGGCGCCGCCCGACTCGACCAGGTTCACCAGGGGGAGCCGGTTGCGCAGGGCGATCTCGGCCGCGCGCAGCGACTTCCGCAGCGTCCACGGGTTGGACGCGCCGCCGCGCACCGTGGGATCGCTGGCGTTGATCACGCACTCGACGCCCTCGATCACCCCGATGCCGGTGACCACGCTCGCGCCCACCGGATAGTCAGTTCCCCAGGCGGCCAGCGGCGAGAGTTCGAGGAACGGGGAGTCGGGGTCGAGCAGCAGCTCGATCCGCTCGCGGGCGAGCAGCTTGCCGCGCGCCCGGTGCCGCTCCACATACTTCGGGCCGCCGCCCGCGACCGCCTTCGCGTGCTCCGCCGCCAGCTCGCCCAGCCGGGCGAGCATGGCCGCGCGGCGCGCGTCGTACTCGGGGGCGGCGGCGTCCAGGCGACTGGTCAGGATCGCCATCGCGCCACCGAACCGTGTGCAGCCATGGGCAAGATCCTGCTCGGAGAGCGGCGTGCGCGTCAACGCCGGGCCGGTCCGGGGTGTGCCGGCGGCGGGCCGTCGTCGTGTGCCCGCCGCCGTGCCGCCGCCGGGCCGGCGCTGTGCGCGGCCGCGTCAGCCGCAGTGGGACCAGGAGCTGTTCCAGGCGGCGGAGCCGTACCCGCCTCCCCAGATGACGCATTTGCCCTTCGCGGCGAGCTTCTTCGGGCCCGCGTAGGTCGTGTACGAGCCCCAGTCGCTGGCGGAGGCGCCGCCCTTGACCTGCAGCACCGCGCCCATTTTGATCTTGCCGGGCACCACGTTTTTGGACATGGTGATCACGCAGTTGTTGCCCGTGGACGCGTTGTAGAGCAGGTAGGTCGTCGCGTTGCCGCCCCACCCGTGGGAGTCGATGACCTTGAAACCCGCCCCGCACACGCCCGTCGCCGTGTACGGGTTCGGCTTCGGAGGCGGCGGCGCGGCCGTCTTCGTCGGGGCGGGCGCCTTCGTCGGCGCCGGGGTCTTGGCCGGCGCGGCCGTCTTGGTCGGCGCCGGGTCCGGCTCCGAGCCCGGCGGGATCAGGACAGAGGAGTCCGATGGGCGCGGCGTCGACGCGGGCTTCGGCGGCGCGGTGCGGGTCGGCGCCGCGGTGTGCGCCGGTTCCTGCCGGGCGGGCACGGGCGGCGGCGCGGTACGGCTCTGCGCAGGGCGGGAGCGCGGGGACCGCGACGGCGAGGGCGAGGGGTCCGCGGTCCGGGGCCTGTCCGGGGTGGGGACGGTGGCGTCCGCGGGATCGCCCGTCTCCACCGCGGCGGCCTTCGGCTCCTCGTTGGCCACGTTCGTGGTGGTCTGTGTGTTCACCAGGGTGGCCGCGATGATCGCCGCCACCGCGACCACGCCCCCGGCGCCGGCGAGGATCGGCAGCCGCCGCCCCGCCTTCCGCCCGGCGGGCCGGGTCGTGGGCGCCGCCGGCCCCGCCTGCGGCCCCGGGCCCTGCACCGGGGACGGCCCCGGTTGAGTGGGCACCGCGCGGGTGGGCGCGGGGTGCGCGGCCACCGTGTGGGAGGGCTCAGGGTGCGCGGGCGCCGCGTGGGCGGGCCCGGGGTGCGCGGGCGGCGCGTACGCCCCCGGACGGCCGGTGAGCATGGCGACCACGTCGTCGGCGGTGGGCCGCCGGGTGGGGTCCTTCGACAGGCACGCGGAGACGAGGTCGCGCAGCGGCGGAACGAGCGCGCTGACGTCGGGTTCGACGTTCAGGATCCGGTTGATCACCGTCGGGATCGAGTCGGCGCCGAACGCCGGCGTCCCGGTCGCCGCGAACACCATGGTGACGCCCCAGGCGAAGACGTCGGCGGCCCCGGTCGCCTCGCTGCCCGAGAGCAGCTCGGGCGCGAGGTACGACGGCGTCCCCATGGTGGCGCCGGTCGCGGTCGCCTGCGGCGAGTCCAACGCCCGGGCCACGCCGAAGTCGATCACGACCGGGCCCTCGGGCCCCATCAGGACGTTGGCCGGCTTGAAATCGCGGTGCGTGATCCCGGCCCGGTGGATGGCGGCCAGGGCGGTCGCCGTGCTGATGGCGAGGCGTTCGAGCGCGGCCCCCCGGCGCGGCCCCTCCTTGTCCACGAGCTGCCGGAGCGACGGCCCCGGGACGTACTCGCTGACGATGTAGGGCTGGTTCCCGGCGAGGTCGGCGTGCAGGACGGGCGCCGTGCAGAAGGGCGCGACCCGCTGGGCCAGCGCGACCTCGCGCAGGAACCGGTGCCGTGCCTCGGGGTCCGCCGAGAAGCGGGTGTGCAGCAGCTTGACCGCCACCTGCTCGCCGGCCGGGCCCCGACCGAGATAGACGACCCCCTGGCCGCCCTCTCCGAGCCGGTCCACGAGCTCGTATGGGCCCAGCTTCTCCGGATCACCTTCCCCCAGCGTCATGTTGACCCCGTTTTCCCGAATTAGCGTGACAGGAGAGGAAAACGCTACCAGTGATAGAAGGTGAGGCGGATTTCTATTGCTTTAGATGGCCTTACCGGGATTGAGAATATTGAGCGGATCGAAGACCCGCTTGATCCCGTGCTGGACCTCGGTGGCCACCGGTCCCGACTCCAGCGCGAGCCAGCGGCGCTTGAGCAGGCCGACGCCGTGCTCGCCGGTCAGCGTGCCGCCCAGCGCGAGGGCCTCGCGGAAGACCTCGTCGGCCGCGGCCCACACCTGCGGCGGGGGCTCCGCCAGTCCGCGCTCGAAGACGAACACCGGGTGCAGGTTGCCGTCGCCCGCGTGCGCCACCGTCGCGATCATCACGTCGTGCCGCGCCGCCGCCGCCTCCACCGCCGAGATCATGCCGGGCAGCGCCGACCGCGGCACGCACACGTCCTCGACCAGGCACTGCCCGAGGCGCTCCTTGGCCTGGTAGGCGAGCCGCCGTACCCCGACCAGCTCCGCCGCCTCCTCGGGCGAGCCGGACAAAGCGGTGAAGGACGCGCCGTTGGCGTCGCACAGCTCGGCCATCCGGGCGGCGGCCCGCTGGCTGTCGGAGGCGTCGGACTGCGCGATCAGCATCGCCTGGGTGCCCGGCTCCAGGCCGATGTTCTTCCAGTCGTCGATCGCCTTGAGAGTGGTGCGGTCCATCAGTTCGAGCAGCGACGGCTGGCATCCGGCCGCGATGATCGCCGAGACGGCCGCCGCCGCGTCCCGCAGCGAGGAGAACTCCGCCGCGACCGTGGCCACCTCGGCCGGGGCCCGCCGCAGCCGCACGGTCGCCTTCGTGATGACCCCGAGCGTCCCCTCCGAGCCGACGAACAGCCCGGTCAGGTCGTAACCGGTGACGCCCTTCACCGTGCGGCGGCCCGTCTCCAGCACCCGCCCGTCGGCGAGCACCACCTCCAGGCCGAGCGCGGAGTCCCGCGTCACGCCGTACTTCACGCAGCGCAGCCCGCCCGCGTTGGTCGCGAGGTTCCCGCCGATCGTCGAGATCTCGTACGACGACGGGTCGGGCGCGTACATCAGGCCGTGCTCGCGGGCCGCGCGGTCCAGGTCGGCGGTGATCACGCCGGGCTCGACGACCGCGATCTCGTCGTCGGGCGCCAGTTCGAGGATCGACGTCATCCGATGCAGCGACAGGACGACGCTGCCGTCCGCCGCCGTGGCCGCGCCGGCCAGGCCCGTGCCCGCCCCGCGCGGCACGACCGGCACCCGGTGCTCGGTGGCCCACCGCATCGTGGTCACCACGTCGTCCCGCGACTGGGCGAGCACCACACCCAGGGCCTTGCCCGGGCGCAGGAAGGTCCGGTCCCTGGCGTACGACTCGGTGACATCGGGATCGGTGAGCACCCGACCCTCGGGAAGCGCGGCGATGAGCTCTTTCACAAATGGGACTTTACGCCGCAGCGCGCTCACATGATGCGAGAAATCGCAGGTGGGGACATCGGTCGAGCCGCCGCGTGCGGCGCGCACGGCGTCCGCGCAGGTGGGGCGGCGCCCGATTCCGCGGAGATCACGGTTCTACAAACTTCCCTTGCGCCCCTTTACGCCCCCTTTACTTGCTCTTTATCTTCCGCTTGCGGCTCCCGGGGCGCGCCTCGCCACGGGACCCCCCCTAGGCCAGGCGTGCGCTCATCCCGGTGCGCCTCGTGACGCGTCCGGCGAACCCGGGCAGGAAAGGGATCTTGTTGTCCAGGAGACTCAGGCGTCTCGCCGCGGTGGTGCCCGCTCTCGGGCTGGCCGCTGCGGGACTCGCCACCTCAGGTGCGGCCGCCCCCCAGGCCAACTATCAGCCTTCGGCGGCTGACCACTACATCAACTACGCGGCGCCGAGCGTGCAGAGCGACGTCAGCGAAACCCCCGAAAAGGTCTCCCCGAAGGGCGCCGCCCGCACGGCCGCGCTCGCGAAGGAGATCGACCGCAAGTACGCCAGCGGCAACCCCGTCGCCGCGCGCGAGTTGGCCAAGAACGAGAAGCGGGCCATCAAGACCGGTCAGAACCCCTTCGACTTCCTGTACAAGAAGTCGAAGACCACCAAGACCGCCAAGCTGCTCACCCTGCTCGTCGAGTTCAACGACGAGGCGAACGACGACTTCTCCGGCTTCTCGCACCCCAAGTCGATCAACAACGTCGACGACTGCGTGACCGAGCCGCCGGGCACGAAGGTCAACGGTCCGCTGCACAACAACATCGCCAACCCGGCTGACGCCGCCGGGGGTGGCAAGGACAACAACTCGATGTGGGTGGCGGACTTCAACAACGCCCACTACAACAAGATGCTCTACTCCTCCGAGGGCATCACCACCCGCGTCCGCCCTGACCTGACCGACCCCCGGGACGGTAAGAAGGGCATCGACATCTCCGGCTCCACCATGAAGAACATGTACGAGGAGATGTCGAAGGGCGCATACACCGTCTCCGGTGAGGCGGTCGGCTGGGTCAAGGTCCCGCACTCCGAGGCGTGGTACGGCGCCGGCAAGTGCGGCTCGCCCATGCAGGACATGAGCGGCCACCCGGACAACCCGCGCGGCGCCGCCCAGCTCCCGATCGACGCGGTGAACGCCCTCGTGGCGCAGAACCCGAACTTCCCGTGGGCCGACTACGACCGGGAAGACGTCTCCGACGCGAACGGCAACGGCAACTACGACGAGCCGGACGGCGTGATCGACCACCTGGTCCTGATCCACGCCGGTGAGGACAAGTCCGGCGGCGGCGGCGCCGAGGGCACCTTCGCCATCTGGGCGCACTCCAGCGACGTGACCGGCGGCTACACCGTCCCCGGTACCAACGTCAAGATCTCCAACTACATCGTGCAGCCCGAGAACTCCGGCGTCGGCGTCTTCGCGCACGAGTACGGCCACGACCTCGGCCTGCCGGACCTCTACGACGCCTCCGGCGGCGGCGACTCCGACGTGGACTTCTGGGACCTCATGGCCAGCGGTTCCCACTCCGGGCCGATCTTCCAGTCGCTGCCCTCGCACATGGGTCTGTGGGACAAGTGGGTGCTCGGCTGGGCGAACCCCAAGAACCTCAACCCCGGTGACGGCACCAAGGCGCTGACCATCGGCCAGAGCTCCCGTACTCCGAAGAACATGGAGGACGGCCTGCGGATCAACCTGCCGGACAAGCACGTCGTCATGACCACCCCGCACAGCGGCTCCAAGGTCTGGTGGTCCAACAGCGACCAGAACTGGGCCGACTCGAAGCTGACCAGGACGGTCGACGTCCCGGCCGGCGCCGACGAGAAGTTCCGGTGGTGGAGCGACTACAGCATCGAGCAGGACTGGGACTTCGGGTTCGTCGAGGTCTCCGCGGACGGCGGCGCCACCTGGGCCGAGCAGAAGGTCTACAAGGAGGACGGCTCCCTCGTCAGCACCGACGACGGCTACGCCGACCCCAACGGCCGTCTGCGCGACTTCGGCAACAAGAAGTACGGGATCACCGGCGACACCGACGGCTGGACCCACCTGTACACCGACCTGACGCCGTTCGCGGGCAAGTCCGTCCAGGTCCGCTTCCGCTACGCCACGGACGCGGCGGCCGTCAACACCGGCTGGTTCCTCGACGACTTCTCGCTCACCGACGGCGGCACGTCCGTCTGGAGTGACGACGTCGAGAACGGCGACAACGGCTGGACCGCCGCCACCGGCACCTTCACCAACACCAGCGGCGCCGGCTGGGTGACCCACACCGGCGAGCTGCAGACGGCCCAGTACTACCTCGCCGAGTGGCGTAACTTCGACGGCTTCGACAAGGGCCTCGAGTACACCTACGACACGACCTGGCAGCGCGACGGGGCCTGGAAGGTCGAGAAGGTCAAGTACAACGCGCCCGGCCTGCTGGTCTGGTACCGCGACGCCTCGCGGGCCGCCAACAACGTGGCCGACAGCAGCTTCGACCTGCCCTCGGTGGGTCCGAAGGGCCAGCTCCTCCTCGTCGACTCGCACTTCGAGCCGCTGCGCCGTACGGGCGAGGCGGCGACCAAGGACCCGTCGACGCTGAAGAACCTCCCGTCCCGCCCGCAGTCCTCCAACGCGTCGTTCAACTTCGCCGGCACGTACCCGTTCAAGGAGTGCATCGAGGGCGAGCCGTTCAAGGAGTACTGCACCTCGTTCGCGAAGCAGAACGCCGTGTCGACCTTCACCGACGCCAAGGGCTGGTACCCCGGCTTCGAGATTCGCGACGGCCAGCTCTTCTACCGGCACCGTGACGGCTCCGCGGTGGTCCCGTCCAAGGACAACCAGCCGTACACCACCCGGATCGTCCACCCCGACGGCACCCCGGCGACCGAGCTGTACGGCGCCGACGTCAACGGCGCGATCCTCGGCACCGGCAACCCCGGGGACGAGAAGAAGCAGCTCGGCGTGGAGATCAGGCTCCTCACGCCGATGCCGTTCAACCTCGGCGTGGTCGTCCAGGTCAAGACGCCCAAGAAGTAACACGAAGTAACAAGAAGTGACCGCGATGCGGTAAACGGACGGGCGGGCCCGGCGGCACACAGCAGCCGCCGGGCCCGCCTACCATGTGATCATGCGGAGCAAAGCGGACCATACGGCCGCGATCCATGCGCATCGCCGCGCCGCCGTCGTGGTGAACACGCGGTCGCGACGGGGGCGACGCCACTACCCCGAGGTCATGCGGCTCCTCCGCACCGGCCGGTTCGACCTGGTCGGGGTCCATCAGGTGACCGACCCCACCCGGCTCAGGGCGACGATCGAGCGGGCGCTCGACGCCGCGCCCGACCTGCTCGTCGTGGGCGGCGGCGACGGCACCCTGAGCAGCTCGATCAAGCACATCGCGCACCGCGACGTCGCCCTCGGCGTCCTGCCGCTCGGCACCACCAACAACTTCGCGCGCAGCCTCGGCCTGCCGCTCGACCTCGCCCGCGCCGTACGCGTCCTCACCGGGGGCAAGGTCGCCGACATCGACCTCGGCCTCTGCGGTGACCGCCCCTTCGCCAACCTCGCCAGCTTCGGCGTGTCCGTCGAGGTCGCCGGGACCGTGCGCCCGTGGGTCAAGCGGCTCCTCGGCCGCGCCGCCTACCCGCTGACCGCGATCCGGCTGCTGCCCCGCCACCAGCCGTTCCGGGCGTACATCACCGTGGACGGCCGGCGGCACGAGGTGCTCACCCACCAGCTCAACATCGCCAACGGCCGCTTCCACGGCGGCTGGCAGATCGCCAGGGACATCAGCATCGACAACCGGAGGCTCGTCGCGTACCAGCTCGGCTCCGGCAAACGGCTCAGGCTGCTCGCCGAGACCCTCGTGCGGGCCACCACCGGCCGCTGGCAGAGCCTCGCCGGCGGCCCCTTCGTGTCCGGGACCGAGATGCTGCTGGAGACCGACCCGCCGATGGCCGCCGACATCGACGGCGAGGTGCGGCTGCGCACCCCGCTCGTGATCAAGACGATCCCGAACGGCGTGCGCGTCATGGTGCCCCAGAGCTTCACCGACACCTGAGCCGGGTGGTCAGTCCCGGTCCGCCGCGCCCTCCGGGCCGCCCTCCGCGAGCACGCGGTACGCGGGCCGCAGCAGGTCGAGCAGCGGGATGTGCCGCGCCTTGACCGGCGGCGGGTCGAGGGCGCGCAGCAGCAGGTCCGACGGAGAGGCGGGCAGGTCGCCGCGGTCGCGCAGCCGGGCCGGCGAGACCGGCGTCTCGTAGAAGTCCGCCATCCGCTCGGCGAACGGCACGTCGGGCACGTCGAAAAGGCCCGGCCGGGACGGCTCCTCGCCGCCGCCCGTCCCCGCCAGAGCCGTGTCGCGCAACGCGTCCAGCAGACGGTCCCTGGCCATGCCCCGCCAGGCCAGCACCAGGAACGGGTCGTCGTCGAACGACTCCGCCAGGACGTACAGCACCGCCGACAGGTGCTTGCAGGGGAACCCCCAGTCCGGGCACGAGCAGGACATCTCCAGCCCGTCCTCGTCCGGGAACAGCGGCAGGCCGACCGAACGGAAGACCTTCTCGATCTCGGGCGGCATCTCCCCGGCGAGCAGCGCGGCACGGTGCAGCGCCTGCCCGGCCAGCGCCTCGACCACGTCCCGCCACCGGTCCGCGCCGTACGCCTCGACCTCGACGACGACCCGGTACGGCGTGGGCCGCGACCCCTGGACCCGGGACCGCACCCGGCCCGGCGCGATCTCCAGGTCGAGCACCTGACCGGACCGCGCGTACGAGCGGCCGCGGGAGAGCCGGCCGCGGTCGCAGAGGGTCTCCAGGATGTCGATGAACCGGCGCGACCACCACTGCTCGCCGATCGAGCCGCGCTTGCTGCGCACCCGCAGGCCGCCCTCGACCTTGATCGGGCGGGAGGGCTCGAACCAGTCGCCGTGCGACCCGCTGCCCCCGGACTTCTTCCGGATCACTGCACGGCCTCCGATCCGAGCTGGAACAGCTCACGCAGCCGGTCCGTGGACAGCTCGGCGATCCAGTCCTCGCCGGCGCCCACGACCCGCTCGGCGAGCGCCGTCTTGCGCTCGATCATCTCGTCGATCCGCTCCTCCAGGGTGCCCACGCAGATGAACTTCCTGACCTGCACGTTCCGTGTCTGCCCGATGCGGAAGGCGCGGTCGGTGGCCTGGTTCTCCACGGCCGGGTTCCACCACCGGTCCACGTGGATCACGTGGTTGGCGGCGGTGAGGTTCAGGCCGGTGCCGGCCGCCTTGAGCGACAGCAGGAACAGCATCGGCTCGTCGTCGTTCTGGAACCGCTCCACCAGCGCGTCCCTGCGGCTCTTCGGCAGGCCGCCGTGCAGCCACAGGACCGGCCGGTCGAGGTGGGCGGCCAGGTAGGGCTGGAGCAGCGCGCCGAACTCGGAGTACTGCGTGAAGACCAGGGCCTTGTCGCCCTCGGCGACGACCTCCTCGGCCAGCTCCTCCAGCCGGGCCAGCTTCCCCGACCGGCCGGGCAGCCGCGAGCCGTCCTTCAGCAGGTGCGCCGGATGGTTGCAGACCTGCTTGAGCTTGGTCATCGCGGCCAGCACGTTGCCGCGCCGCTCGATGCCCTCGCTGTCCGCGATGCGGGCCATCATGTCCTCGACGACCGCCTGGTACAGCGTGGCCTGCTCGGGCGTGAGGGTGCACCAGACCTTCATCTCCATCTTCTCCGGCAGGTCGGAGATGATGGTCTTGTCGGTCTTGAGGCGGCGCAGCACGAACGGCCCGGTGGCCCGGCGCAGCGCGGCGGTCGCCGCCTCGTCGCCCGTGCGCTCGATGGGCTCCTGGTAGCGGGTGCGGAACTCCTTGGCCGGCCCGAGCAGGCCGGGATTGCAGAACTCCATGATCGACCAGAGCTCGGCCAGGTGGTTCTCCACCGGCGTGCCGGTCAGCGCCAGCCGGGTCCGCGCGGGCAGGGCGCGCACCGCCCGCGCCTGCCGGGCCGCGCTGTTCTTGATCGCCTGCGCCTCGTCGCAGACGACCCGGCCCCAGTCGAACCCGGCCAGGGCCTCCTGGTCCCGCAGGGCGGTGCCGTACGTGGTGAGCACGACGTCCGCCCGGCCCACCCGCTCGGCCAGCTCGTCGCCGCGCTCCCGGCCCGTGCCGTGGTGCAGGTAGACGTCCAGTGACGGCGCGAACCGCGCCGCCTCCTTCTGCCAGTTGCCGAGCAGCGACATCGGGCAGACCAGCAGCGTCGGAGCCGGCCGCGCGCCCGACTCCCGCTCGCTCAGCAGCAGCGACAGCGTCTGTGCGGTCTTGCCCAGGCCCATGTCGTCGGCGAGGACGCCGCCGAGGCCGATCGCGGACATGAACGACAGCCAGGCCAGCCCGCGCTCCTGGTACGGCCGCAGCGCGCCCTGGAAGGCCTCCGGGGTCGCCACCGGGCGCAGCCGGCGGTCGGCCTCGCCGGACAGCAGGTCGCCGAGCGGGCCGTCCGCGTCCACCGCCACCAGCGGCAGCTCGTCCTCGCCGCCCTGGGCCACCTCCCGGAGCACCTCGTGGACGGTCGCCGCGCCGTTCCGGCGGCGCTCGACCGCGCGCAGCGCGGCCCGCAGCTGCCGGTCGTCCAGCTCGACCCAGCGCCCCCGCACGCGTACCAGGGGGACCTTGAGCCGGGCCAGCTCGGCCAGCTCCTCCTCGTCGATCGTGTCGTCGCCGATGGCGAGCTCGGCGCGGAAGTCCACGAGCTGCTCCATGCCGAACCCCTGTCCGGCGACGGCTCCGGGACCGGACTGCCGCGTCCGCGCGGTGAGCTTCAGCCCGAGCCGGGTGCGGCCCGCCCAGGCGGGGAGCTGCACCCCGAACCCGGCGGCCTGCAGCAGCGGCGCGGCGTGCCGGAGGAACGCGTACGCCCCGGCCGTGTCGAGGGCCAGGCCGTCCGGGCGCGGGCCGCGCAGCGCCTCGTCCACCTTCGGATACAGGCGTACGGCCCGGCCGAGCCCGGCGAGCAGCGTCTCGTCCGGGCGGCCGGGGAACCCCGGCGCGCCCGTCCCCGCCCAGATGTCGCGGGCGGTCAGGTAGAGGCTGGGGTCCTCGGCGGACTGGAGGGCGAACTCCAGCCGCCACACGTCGCCGTCCGGGGCGTCCGGGGCGTCCGGGGCGGCCGCGGGCTGCCCGCCGTACGCGGCGACCACATCCGCGGGCACGAACGCGGCCGGGTCGAGGTCCGGGTCGAGGTCCGGGTCGAGGTCCGGGTCGAGGTCCGGGTCGAGGTCCGGCTCGGGCTCGGTCAGCCGGAAGCAGACCCGGACCGGCCCGTCGAGGCGGTGCGCGGCGGCGAACCACTCCAGCAGCGGCGCGGCCAGCTTCTCCGCCTCGGCGGGTTTCACGCCGGGCAGCGCCGCCGCCTCCCCGCTGAGCGCCACCGTCCAGCGGTCGGCCAGCGGGCTGCGCGGGCCCGGGCGGTGGCCGCGCAGCAGCCGGTCGGGCAGCGACCGCCGCACGACCGCGTCGGTGAGGCAGGCCAGCACTTCGATCAGCACGTGGGCCGAGGGGCGCTCCTCGTCCACGGCCCGGCAGACGGGCGGCATCGCGGCGGCCAGCTCGCGGAACCGGGCGGCGTACGGGCCGGTCAGCACGGGACGCCAGCGCGCCGCGTAACCGCCGTCCTCGCCGACGAGCTGGGGGAGCACCCGGCCGTGCGCGACGAGATCGGCGGCGTATCCGGCGACCGCGGCGAGGTAGCGCAGCGAGGCGCCGGGGACCGGGACCCGCGACGTCGATCCCACCGGTTCGGAGGACGTGCCGAGGTGGTCGCCCGGTCCACCCGCCCCGCCGAGGGCCGGCGCCTCGTCGGCCTCGTCGGCCTCGTCCGGCTCGTACGCCGCGGCCGGGAGGTGGGCCGGCGCGTCCACCCGCTCAAGCAGGGCGAGTGCCTCACTCGCGGGGATCCGCAGCGCGGGCACCCGCCACAGCGCCATGGACGGGCGGCGCGCGGCGGTCGTGAGGCCGGACTCCGGGGACGGCAGCGGGCCGCGCGCCGAACCGGGCAGCAGCAGGACCAGGTCGGCCGCGGCCGCCTTGGCCGCCGCGGCGCCGGGGACCTCCCCCCACAGCGACAGGTCGGCGGCGACGGCCGCCGCCGGCGCCGCGAACGGATGCGGGCGGATCTTGGCCCGTGACGCGGTGGCCGGGCCGCCGCGCGTGTCCTCCGCCCAGATCGCCAGATCGCCGCCGCACCAGGCGCCGTGGATCACCAGCACGCGGTAACTCCTTTCCGAACAGGGCAACGCTAACAGCGGGCGCCGGGTGGAGGAGCCCGTCCGCCGGGAGCCTCCGGGCCATCTGTCCGCCCGTGACCGACGGGAAACGAAAGAGCCCCCGGAACGGTTCCGGGGGCTCGGAGAGGGACGCCCCCCGGCGGCGGATCCGAGAGTTTCGTCATTTCGGCGAAAGTTTCGGAAACGGCCGCGCGGAAGGTCGTCCCGGATGTCCGCGGGTCAGGAGGCGGCGCAGGTGACGGAGGACGGCGTGCCGTTGCCGCCCGACCAGTCAGCGGTGAAGCCGAACGTGGTCGAGCCGTTCGGCGCGACCGTGCCGTTGTAGCTCACGTTCCGCACGGTGACGTTCGCTCCGGACTGGCTCAGCGTGCCGTTCCAGAGCTGGGTGATCTTCTGGCCGTTCGGGAACGCCCAGGTGACGGTCCAGCCGCCGATCGACGACGAGCCGGTGTTCGTGACCGTGACCTCGGCCTGGAAGCCGTTGTTCCACTCGTTCACCTTCTGGTACGTCGCCGAGCAGGACCTGCCGGGGTTCGGCGAGGAGGTCGGGCTCGCCGACGGGCTCGGGCTGGCGGTCGGGCTCGCCGAGGGGCTGGGGCTGGAGGTGCCCCCGCCGAGCGCGCCGCTCACCCCCGTGTACGCGGGCTTGGCGTTGAAGGAGTTGTCGAACAGCAGCGGAGCGCCGTACCCGGCGAACACGTCCGGCACCCAGGAGTACTTGTCGGTGACCCCCCAGACGGTGATGCCGACGCAGCGCGTGACGTTCAGGCACGCCTTGGTCAGGGCGGCGTAGTTGGCGCTCTGGGTCGCCAGCTTGCCCGAGTCGGCCGGGGTCTGCATCCGGACGTCCACCTCGGTCAGCGCCACATCAACGCCGAGGTCGGCGAAGCGCTGCAGATTGGCCTGCAGATCCGAGGGGACCTGGCCGAGGATGAGGTGCGTCTGGAGGCCGACGCCGTCGATGGGGACGCCCTGCTGCTTGAAGGCCTTGACCATGTTGTACACGGCCGTGCTCTTCGAGTTGATCCCCTCGATGTTGTAGTCGTTGTAGTACAGCTTGGCGGTCGGGTCGGCCGCCCGCGCCGCCTGGAAGGCGGTGGCGATGTAGCTGTCGCCGATCGTCGTCTGGAAGACCGACTGGCGGCGGGTGCCGTCGTCGTTGAACGCCTCGTTGACCACGTCCCAGGCGTACAGCTTGCCCTTGTAGTGGCCGGCGACGTTGCTGATGTGGTTCTGCATGACCGAGGTCAGCGTGGCGGCGTTGAAGCCGCCGTTGCTCACCCAGGACGGGAGCTGGCTGTGCCAGACCAGGGTGTGCCCGCGCACGCTCTGCCCGTGGCCCTGGGCGTGGCTGACGATGGCGTCGCCGCCGGTGTAGGTGAAGGAGCCGCGCGACGGCTCCGTGGCGTCCCACTTCATCTCGTTCTCGGGCGTGACCGAGTTGAACTCCCGGTCGGCGACCGTCGCGTACGCCGACTCGCCGAGGTGGTTGTTGGCCAGGGCGGTACCGAAGTACCTGCCCTGGGCCGCGGCGAGTTGACCGAGGCCGCTGGCCGCGGACGCCGGGCCGGTCACCGCGGCGACGACGGCCGCGGCGGCCAGGGCCGTCGCGGCGAGGCCCGCCAGCGTCTTCGCAGGCGTGCGGGAAGTGCTGTCCATCATGGGGTGTGTCACCTCTTCTGTCCTTGCAGGGGGTGGCCCCGGAGGCGGACACCGCCGGGGAGCGTGCCCGCCTCCCCTGGGGGCTGTGGTCCGGGGAGGCGGGCGGTCAGGGGGGCGCGGTTACGCGGGGGTGCAGGTGATCGGCGCCGGGTCGCCGCCCGCGCCGGACCAGCCGCCGGTGAAGCCGAACGCGGTCGAGGTGCCCGGGGCGAGGGCGCCGTTGTAGCCCACGTTCTTGACGGTGACGTTCGCCCCGGACTGGCTCAGCGTGCCGTTCCAGACCTGGGTGATCGTCTGGCCGTTCGGGAACGCCCAGCCCACGGTCCAGCCGCTGATCGCGGTCCCGCCGCTGTTCGTCACGGTGACCTCGGCCTGGAAGCCGTCCTGCCAGGAGTTCGTCACCCGGTAGGTGGCCGCGCACGCCCGGCCCGTGGGGGAGGGGCCGGCCGACGGCGACACCGAGGGCGAGGGGGACGCGGACGGCGACGCGGAGGGTGAGGGAGAGGCGGACGGCGAGGGTGAGGGTGAGGGAGAGGGAGAGGCGGACGGCGACGGCTCGGCGCCGGGGGCCGTGCCCCAGATCGTCGCGCCGCCGGAGTGGATCGTGATGTTCCGCACGGTCACCGGGGTGGAGCCCGGGGTGGTGGACACGCCCGAGTACGACCAGTCGTTCGACGGGTCCCAGGAGCCCGAGCTGGCGATCCGGAACTGGACCTCCCGCCGCGACTCCGACTGGCCCGCGGGCGCGATGACCTGGCCCGAGCAGTCGATCGTGACGTAGTAGATCCGCCCGGAGAACTGTGTCGGGCCGGTGGGCGCCATGCACTGGTTGTACGCGGTGGTCAGGGTGATCTGCGCGGGGGTCGTGTCGCCGTCGAGCGTGAAGTAGTAGCGGAACGTGCCGTCGGCCAGCGCCCTGGCCGGCCACGCCGAGTGGTTGACGATCAGCGTCTTGATCTCGGTGAAGTTCGGGCCGGCGGCGTTCACCGACGCCTGGGCGTAGATCTCGGGCCCGTCGGGCGTCTCCGCCGGAGGGAAGTTCGTCAGCGGCGTTCCGCCGTACTCCTTGTACAGCCGGGCCAGCGCGCCGGTGAATCCGGCGTTGTAGTCGGTGGCGACCTCGTTCATCACGTAGTCGCTCCGGCTGTCGGTGTAGGCGTCGTCGGCCGCCTTCGGCCCGCCGACCAGCGCGCCGTACAGGATGTGCCGGCTCGCGGCGGGTTCGGCGATGTTGTTGGACCACGAGCCGTGCGCGGTCCGGTGGTGCGGGTTCTTCGGCGGGTTGGCGCCGAACCCGATCATGTACGACGAGTTGCGGGGGTTCGCGCCGAGCGCGTAGTCGATCTGGCGGACGCCGAAGTCGTGGTAGCGCGCCTTGCGGGTGGCGTCGGTCAGCCAGTCGCTGTAGACGAGGGCGACGAACGCCGTGTTCGCCGCGTAGCGCAGCGACCCCCACTGGTCGAGCACGGCCTCGCCGCCGGGGGAGTAGGGGACCTTCTGGCCGTTCACGCCGACGGTCCAGAAGTCCAGCCAGCGGTTGGCGTCGTCGGCGTACTGCTGCTTGCCGGTGAGTTCGGCCAGCAGCACGTAGCACCCGTACGACTTGTCGTCCCAGGCGATGGTCCACTTGTACGACTTCGTGGTCGACTGCGGCTCGGTGCCCAGGCCGGCGTAGTACGACTCGGCCTTGGTGAGGTAGGACGCGTCCTGAGTGGCGCGGTAGAGCCAGATGGCGCCCCACACCAGCTCGTCGTTGTAGCCGCTCCAGGACTGGTAGTAGCCCGCCGCGTCGGTGATGCAGTCGCTGTACTTCTTCCGCACGGTGTCGGCGAAGGTGTAGAGCTGCCTGGCGTGCGTCACCAGCGTGTCGGCGTACGCCGGATCCGTCGGGCGGAAGACGATCGAGGACGCGGCCATCGCCGCCGCCGTCTCACCGGCCAGGTCCGATCCGCCGCAGGTCGCGTCGATCTTGTACGCGGGGCGGGTCATCGGCATGACCTCGGCCGGCCCCCACCAGGCGTGGTCGGTCCCGCCGTTGCCCACCTGGCCGTACAGCACGTTCGGCGAGGGGTGCGCCTTGATGAAGTAGTCGTTGACGTACCTCAGGTCGCCGAGCAGGTAGGTGAGCTGCCCGGACGACGCGTACGCGTCGCGGTACTCGGCCGCGCCCCACGCCAGCATGGTGGCGGTCGACGCCATCGGCAGGCCGAACTTGACGTGGTCACCGGCGTCGTACCAGCCGCCGGTGAGGTCGAGGCCCGCGTCCTTGCCGTCGTTGAGAGCCGAGTCGCCGCGCCAGCTCACCCTGCCCGCGGCCGGCAGCTTCCCGGACCGCTGCGCCTCGTAGAAGAAGAGGGATTTCTGGAGCGCCTCGCCGTAGTTGAACGCCGGCGCCGCCGCCGCGGCGGGGGTGAGCGCCGCGCTCTCGGTCACCGGTGAGAACGCGGCCGCGGCCAGCAGGGCCGCCAGAGCCGTGAACATACGCCGCATGTGGATGCCTCGCATAGGGGGGTCGGGGGCGCGACGGCGGGTCAGGCGCCGTCGCGCCCCGGCTTCGGCGGGGAGGCCGGGCCCGGTGCCCGGCCTCCCCGGCGGTACCGGGGGGTGCGGTGAAGGGTCAGGCGACACCGTTCCCCCGGGTCTGGATCACCGGGTCCGCGCCGCCGGCCTGCGGTCTCAGGGGAAGAGCAGGCCGTACTGGCCGAGGGCGGTGGCCACGTCGACCTGTGCCCAGAACCGGTGGTAGTTGAAGGTCGGCGCGGGGGCCGTGCCGTTCAGGTACGCCTGGACCTTCGGCCAGTCCGGGTCGTTCTTGTACCAGGACCGGATGGAGATGAAGGTCGAGTTCGAGTTGATCGCGTCGCCGTTCGGCATCGTGCCGGTCCAGCCGGCCGGGACGTAGACGGGGTCGTCGAGGCGGTTGTAGTCCGCCTTGGTCTCCGGCACCGACACGCCCTTGGCGTCCTGGTTGTGCTGCCAGATGCCGTCGAGCAGCGCCTTGGCGGTGTTCTTGGCGGCCGTGTGGCCCGACTTGGCGGCGTAGAACATGAGGGTCTTGGCGTAGGAGCCGGCGACGCCCACGTCGGTGGTGCGGTCGACGACCGTGACGTGCAGGCCGGTGTTGGCCGGGGGCATCCCGGGGCCGCTGAAGTTGGCGTCCGGCTGGCCGGTCCAGCGCAGCGTCGAGGGGATCTGGTAGGTGCCGTCGGCGTTCACGGTGGTGTTGGCCAGCGCCCAGGTGACCCACTTGTCCAGGATGGCCTTGGCGTTGGCGTCACCCGTGGCGTAGTAGTACTCGGCCACGCGCTCCATCGACCAGGCCTGGAAGCCGAACCACTGGTTGGACGGCGGGTCGTGGTAGACCGGCTGCCAGTCGTACGACATGCCGAAGAAGGTCGGCAGGTTCGCCGGCGGGGCCGCGTAGTGGCCCTGGTAGCTGTTGGTCGCGCCGCCCGCGATCGCGCCCTCGGCCGACTGCAGCCACTTGTAGAACTGGAGCTGGCGGGTGAGGCTCGCCGACCAGTCGGTGACCGCCGTCGTCCCCTTGGGCTTCAGCTCGTTCACGTTCGACAGCGCGTACGCGGCGAGCGGGTTCTGGTAGCCGGAGTGGTTGTGGCTCGACCCGATCCGCCAGGCCCAGCCGGCCGAGCTGTCGTTCGCGCCGCCCCAGGCGTAGTACCAGCTCAGCAGGTAGGCCGCGCTGTCCTTGCCGGTGCCGGCGGCGCAGGAGGTGGCGGTGCAGCCCTGCTTCTTGAAGTACTTGTCGTACATCGCGTAGCGCAGGTAGTCGCCCATCTTGGCGGCCTTGGCGACCGTGCCGGAGATCTGCGACTCCTTGCCCTGGTCCTTGGCCCACTGCAGCGCCCAGTAGGCCACCTGGACCGCGCGCGCGTCGGCGTCGGGGGCGTTGGTGTACTTCCACTGCTTGGCGTACGAGGCGTCCTTGGTGAACAGGTCGAGGTACCCGTTCGGGCCGCCGAACTTGAACGTGTCGCAGGACGGCTGCGGGATCGTCTCGAAGACCGACTCCTCCGGCCCGCGCTGGTAGGTGTTGATGTACGCGGGCTTGGTGGTGCCGTCGCCGCAGCGGCCGAAGCCGTAGGTGTTGTCCACGTCGAGCAGCCAGTGCATGCCGTACACGTCACCGGTGCCGTAGGCGGACTTCAGCTCGCCCGCGATCGGGTCCACGCCGACGCTCACGCCCGACTCGAGCTGGGACGGGTACTTCGTGATGTCGTCCCACTCACCGGCGTACGTCGCCGGCTTGCTCGCGTTGTAGAAGGAGTTCGTCGGCTGGTCGGCGGTGGCGGGGATGATGTACTTCTCCAGCGAGGCCCACGCGTTGTTGAACTTGCTCCAGTCCCCGGTGACCTTGCCGTACATCGCCTCCAGCCACAGGTAGTAGCTGTAGGCCTCGGACGTGGTCTCGTGGCCCTGGTCGGGGGCCTCCACCATCAGCGTCTCGACCGAGTGGTACGGCACGCCCTGGGGTGAGAAGTACCCGTTGGCCGGGTCGTGCAGCTTGTTGTACATCGTGAGGAAGTTCTGCACGTACGCGTTGCTCGGCGGGCTGACGGTCGGCGACGCGGACGGGGAGGGCGAGGCCGACGGCGACGGCGAGGCGGAGGGAGACGCCGACGGGGACGCGGACGGGGACACGGACGGGGAGGGCGACGGACCGCCGCCACCGCAGGTCACCCCGTTGATCGTGAACGAGGTGGGCGCGGGGTTGGCGCCGCTCCACGTGCCGTTGAACCCGACGCTGGTCGAGCCGCCGGTGCCCAGGGAGCCGTTCCAGTCCAGGTTGGTCGCGGTGACGGCGGCGCCGCTCTGGCTCCAGTTGGCCGACCAGCCCGGCAGCGTCACCTTCTGGCTCCCCGGGAAGGTGAACTTGAGCGTCCAGCCGTTGATCGGATCGCCGAGGTTGTTGATGGTGAGGTTGGCGGTGAACCCGCCCTCGCCGGGCGAGGACGTCCATTCGTTGACCGCGTAGGTCACGCCGCAGGAGACCGCGGCGGACGCGGGGGACTGCGCCAGGCCGGCCAGCATGGCGGCGGAGACGCCGGCGGCGGCTACCCAGGCGATCTGTCTCCGTGATCGTGGGAGCGCTCCCGCTCGTGGGGGTCGTGTGCGCATCTTCTGGGGTTCTCCAATGGTGGGGGGTGGCACCGGCGAGACGGAGCGCCAGGTGGCGGACGCGGCCTCGCGGTGCGGACGGACGGCTGGATCGAACCGGACATGGGAGCGCTCCCATTCAGGATTGTGGAACCACCCTCCGCGATGTCAATCACCGTCCGCGCGGCGCCCGTTCGCGCGCTCTCCCGCGCCGGGCGGGCCGCGCGCGCAGGCTGGCCTTTTGCCTGGTACGCCGCTGAACAGCAGGCGTGTACCGGTTGAAACTTTCATCTGTTTCGCCCGGGTTTGGGGCCAGGTTGGCGGGTAGGCGCATACGCATCTCCGATATGGGAGGCGACCATGGTTCACACCAGGGAAGGTCACTCGACCGGCGAACTGGTCCGGCAGATGTCGGAGCAGGTGTCCCGGCTGGTCCGGGGCGAACTGCGGCTCGCCAAGATCGAGCTCATGGAGAAGGGCAGGCACGCCGGGTTCGGCGCCGGGCTCCTCGGCGCGGCCGGGGCGACCGCGCTGCTCGGTGGAGCGGCGCTGGTCGCCGCGGCGATCATGGCGCTGGCGCTCGTGCTGCCCGGCTGGGCGTCCGCGCTGATCATCGGCGGCGGCCTCCTCTTCCTGGCCATGCTCGTCGGGGTGGTGGGCAAGCAGGTGGTGTCCTCCGCCGGACCGCCGACGCCCCATCGCGCGATGCGCAGCGTCAAGACCGACATCGGCGTGGTGCGAGAAGGCGTGCGCCGATGAGCGAGACCGGCGCCGGGACAGACCGCCACGGTGCGGGAGAGGTGGGGGTGCACAGCCACCTCGTGGAGGGCGGCGCGGTCGCCGACTCCGGCGACACCCTGAACGAGACCATCCAGCGCGTCGCCGTCGCGTGGCGGCCCCTCGCCGATGAGCTGGCGGCGGTGCGCGGCGACATCGAGCGCGACCGCGCGGAGCTCGCCCGTACGGTGGCCGAACTGGTTTCCCGGTTCGACCTGAGGAGCCGGGCCCGCGTGAAGGCCCGCCAGGCCGGCGGCCTGATGCTGCCGGCGGCGGTCGTCGCCCTCGGCGCGGCCGCCGGGCTCGCCCTGCGCCGGGCGAGGAGGCGCCGGATGCGCGGCCGGGGAGGCGCCTGAACGCTCGTGAGTGGTCCGGCATCGCGATGATGGCACGATGTCGGGAGCATCACGAGAAGGAGCGCGCGTGGACGAATGCGTGTTCTGCGCCATCGTGGCGGGCCGCACCCCCGCCGCGACGGTGCTGTCGGACGAGGTGGCCGTGGGTTTCCTCGACGCCCGGCCGGTGTTCAAGGGGCACGTCCTCGTCGTGCCCCGCGTCCATGTCGAGACCCTGACCGACCTGGATGACGCCGACGTCGGGCCGTACTTCCAGCGGGTACGCGAGGTGGCCAGGGCGGTGGAGGAGGGCCTCGGCGTCGCGGGCACCTTCGTCGCGCTGAACAACCGGGTCAGCCAGAGCGTCCCCCACCTGCACACCCACGTCGTGCCGCGCGACCGCAAAGACGGGTTGCGCGGCTTCTTCTGGCCCCGGGTGAAGTACGCCGACGAGGGCGAGGTCATGGAGTACGCCGCGCGGATCCGGGCCGCGATCCAGAAATCTACAACGTAAAGGACGCGGCGTGGAACCTTTGGTGGCGGCCCTCGTGGTCGCGGTCCTGATCGGCGTGCCGTCCGTCGTCCTGTGGCGTGTGCTGCGCGGCCGGAGCGAGCTGGGCAGCAGCCCGGCGGAGCGGGCCACGTTCGAGACCCTGCACACGGCCTCGCTCGCCGCGCCGCCGCTGCGCGCGGGGCTCACCCAGGCCGGCGCGCTCAAGGCGTCCCGGCACCTGCGCGAACTCCTGGGCTCCCCGGCGATCGCCGTCACCGACCGCGAGGAACTGCTCGTCTACGACGGCGCGGGCGACCACCACGCCAAGGACGCGTTCCGCCACGCCGCCGGGACGCTGGAGGACGGCCGGACTCAGGTCCTGGCGCTGGACTGCGTGTACCTGGAATGCCCGATCCGGCACGCCGTGGTCGTGCCGCTCACCACCGAGGACCGCGTCGTCGGCACCCTCGCCGCGTACGGCGACCACGCGTCGGCGGGGCTGGTCCGGGCGGCGCAGGAGGTGGCCCGGTGGGTGGACTCGCAGCTTGAGCTGGCCGAGCTGGACCGCTCCCGCACCATGCTGATGGAGGCCGAGGTCAGGGCGCTGCGCGCGCAGATCTCGCCGCACTTCATCTACAACTCGCTGACCACGATCGCCTCCTTCGTCCGCACCGACCCGGAACGGGCCAGGGAGCTGCTGCTGGAGTTCGCCGACTTCACCCGGTACTCGTTCCGGCGGCACGGCGACTTCACCACGCTCGCCGAGGAGCTGCACTCCATCGAGCGCTACCTCACCCTGGAACGGGCCCGGTTCGGCGACCAGCTTCAGGTGACGCTGCGCATCGCCCCGGAGGTGCTCGCCGTCGCCGTGCCGTTCCTGTGCCTGCAGCCGCTGGTCGAGAACGCCGTACGGCACGGCCTGGAGAGCAAGCCGGGCGTCGGCCGGATCTCGATCCTGGCCGAGGACGCGGGCGCCGAGTGCGGCATCAGCGTCGAGGACGACGGCATCGGCATGGACCCGGAACGGCTGCGCCGCATCCTGTCCGGCGAGGACCGGGCCACCGGCGTCGGCCTGGCCAACGTGGACGAGCGCCTCCGGCAGGTGTACGGCGACGAGTACGGCCTCATGGTCGAGACGGGCCGCGGCGCCGGGACCAAGGTCAGCATCCGTCTCCCCAAGTACCACCCCGGCGTCTCGGCCTGACAACCGGCCGCGTTCTTCCGGCGCGCCGATCCCGCGGGGCCGAATCGTTGTGATCCCCGACCGGTGAGGCGTTGACTTCGGCTGTCCTGATTCAACACGCTCTATGGGATTCCGTGTGGTGAAGGAGGGCTTCCGTGACCGGCCTGCGGGTCCTGGCGGTGGACGACGAGCAGCCCGCCCTGGAGGACGTGGCATACCTGCTCAGGGCGGATCCGCGCATCGGCGAGGTGCTGACCGCCCGTGACGGCGCGGCGGCGCTGAAGCTGCTCGACCGCGCGATGGCCGAGGGCAGGCCCGTGGACGCGGTCTTCCTCGACATCCGGATGCGCGGGCTCGACGGCGTCGTGCTCGGCCGGCTCCTCGCCCAGTTCACCCGGCCGCCGAAGATCGTGTTCGTCACCGCGTACGAGGACCACGCGGTGGACGCGTTCGAGCTGAAGGCCGAGGACTACCTCCTCAAACCGGTCCGTCCCGAGCGGCTGGCCGAGGCGATCCGGCGGGTGTGCGGCAGCCGTACGGAGCCGGAGACCGGCTCGCAGGCGGACACGATCCCGGTCGAGCTGGGCGGGGTGACCCGGTTCGTGGCCAGCACCGAGGTCCGGTACGTCGAGGCGCGCGGCGACTACGCCCGGCTGCACACCGCGACCGGGAGCCACCTCGTACGCATCCCGCTCGCCGCGCTGGAGGAGCGCTGGGCGACCGCCGGGTTCGTCCGGGTCCACCGCAGCCACCTGGTCGCGCTCAGGCACATCGACGAGCTGCGCATCGACTCCGGCCGGTGCGTGGTGCGGATCGGCGACACGGAGATCCCCGTCAGCCGCCGGCACACCCGCGAGCTGCGCGACCTGCTGGTGCGGCGCGCGCGCAAGGCCGGGCCGCGATGACCGAGAAGCGGATCTCCGACCTGCTGCGGGTGAGCCGGTCGGCCGCCGACGCGGAGCGGCCCCGCCGGGTCGCCGTCACCAGCCCCCGCGCCGCCGCCGCCCGGCGTCCGCGCCGCCCGCTCACCACCGAGATCGACGAGCAGACGCGGGTCGGCGAGGTCTACATGGCCTCGCTGGTGCGGACCCAGTTCCGGCTGGCGCTGTTCGTCTGCACCGTGCTCGGCTGCGTCGTCGGCGGCCTGCCGCTGCTGTTCCTGCTGGTGCCGGAGCTGCGCTCGGCCGACCTGCTCGGCGTGCCGCTGCCCTGGCTGGTGCTCGCCGGGCTCATCTACCCCGCGTTCGTCGTCGGCGCCTGGTTGTACGTACGGCAGGCCGAACGGAACGAGCGCCACTTCGCCGAGCTGATGGACCGCGAGTGAGCGGAGCGCGGCGGTGAGCCCCGCCTACGGCGTGACCGCGGTGGTGCTGGTCCTGCTCGCGGCGGTCCTGATCGGGGCCTTCGGCATCCGGGTGTCCCGGACGACCTCGGACTTCTACGTCGCCTCGCGCACGGTGTCGCCGCTGTGGAACGCGTCGGCGATCGGCGGCGAGTACCTCTCGGCGGCCTCGTTTCTCGGGGTCGCCGGGCTGATCCTCACCTACGGCGCGGACATGCTGTGGCTCCCGGTCGGCTGGACCGGCGGCTACCTCGTGCTGCTCGTGCTCGTGTCGGCCCCGCTGCGCAGGTCGGGGGCGTACACGCTGCCGGACTTCGCCGAGGCGCGGCTGGAGTCGATGGTGGTACGGCGCGCCTCCAGCGTGCTCGTGGTGTTGATCGGCTGGCTCTATCTGATGCCGCAGTTCCAGAGCGCCGGGCTGGTCTTCCAGACGGTGACGGGCGCGCCGACCTGGGCCGGGGGGCTGCTCGTGGCGGTGGTGGTCGCCCTCAACGTGCTGTCCGGCGGCATGCGGTCGATCACGTTCGTCCAGGCGTTCCAGTACTGGCTCAAGCTGACCGCGATGGCGGTGCCGCTGGTCTTCATGCTGATCGCCTGGCGGTCCGGCGGCTCGCCCGGCCTGCCGCCCGGCGACCCGTGGGCGCTGCCGCTGCACGGGCGGGAGCACCCGGTCTACGCGACGTACTCGCTGATCATGGCGACGTTCCTCGGCACGATGGGGCTGCCGCACGTGCTGGTGCGGTTCTACACCAACCCCGACGGCCGGGCCGCCCGCCGGACCACGCTGCTGGTGCTCACGCTGCTCGGCGCGTTCTATCTGATGCCCGCCGCGTACGGATACCTCGGCCGGGTCTACGGGCTGCCCGCCACGGATGCCGTCGTCCTCACCCTGCCCGGGCGGCTCATCGGCGGGACGGCGGGGGAGCTGCTGACGGCGCTGGTGACGGCGGGGGCGTTCGCCGCGTTCCTCTCGACGTCGTCCGGGCTGGCCGTGTCGGTCGCGGGGGTGATCGCCCAGGACCTCATGGGCGGCGGGGTGCGGCCGTTCCGCATGGCGACGGTCCTCGCGGTGACGGTGCCGTTCGCGCTGGCGGGCCTGGCGCGGACGCTCCCGGTGGCCGACGTGGTGGGGCTGGCGTTCGCGGTCGCGGCGTCCTCGTTCTGCCCGCTGCTCGTGCTCGGCATCTGGTGGCGTCGGCTCACCACGGTCGGCGCGCTGGCCGGGCTCCTCACCGGAGGCGGGCTGGCCTGCGGCGCGGGCGTCGTCACCATCGTCGGCGGGCCGTACTCGGGCTGGGTGGAGGCGCTGCTGGCTCAGCCGGCGGCGTGGAGCGTGCCGATCTCCTTCACCGTCATGATCGTGGTGTCGCTGCTGACGCCGTCCCGGGTGCCGAGGAACGTGGCCAGGACCATGGTCCGGCTGCACACCCCCGAGGTCCTCGACGTGGACCGGGGTGACTGGCGGCCGCGCTCCGTCTGACCGTTCGTCGCCCGTCCTCGCCCGTCCTCGCCCGTCCTCGTCCGGCGTCCGTTCTCGTGCGTCCTCGTCCGTCCCGGTACGCCGATCGACCGCCGCGGCGGCCGAGCGCTGGGCGGGATGTCCGACCGCTCGGCGCATTGATGGGACCATTCATCGCACGCCGCACCTGCTTGACCGCCGCGAGGCGGCGGCTCACCGACGAGAGGGCGTGGGCGTCTCGTCAGGGCCGCGCCCCCCTCCTACGCTCTGCGTGATCCAGATCACAGCCGTGGGAGGTCGTGTGACGACTCGGCAACATGACGCGTCCGTTTATGAAGAGATACAGACGAGCGAGCGGTTCCGCGAGCTGCGGAGCCGGTTCCGGCGCTGGGTCTTCCCCATGACCGTCGCGTTCCTCGCGTGGTACGTGCTTTATGTCATCATGTCGGGCTTCGCCCGTGGCTTCATGGGCACGAAGCTGTTCGGCAACATCAACGTGGCCCTTGTCTTCGGCATCCTGCAGTTCGTCTCGACGTTCCTGATCGCCTGGGCCTACTCGCGGCACGCCGCGCGGAAGCTGGACCCGCTGGCCGACGAGCTGCGTCACGAGGTCGAGGAGAAGACCGCCGCATGAGACACGAGACTCTCTCGACGATCCTTTTCGTCTTCTTCGTCGCCGGGACGCTCGGCATCACCTTCTGGGCCAGCCGCAACACGAAGACCGCCGCGGACTACTACGCGGGCGGCCGCTCGTTCAGCGGCCTGCAGAACGGGCTGGCGATCGGCGGCGACTACATGTCGGCTGCGTCCTTCCTCGGCATCGCCGGCATCATCGCGCTCTCGGGCTACGACGGGTTCCTCTACTCGATCGGGTTCCTCGTCGCCTGGCTGGTGGCCCTGCTGCTGGTCGCCGAGCTGATGCGCAACTCCGGCAAGTTCACGATGGCCGACGTGCTCGCCTTCCGGATGAGCCCGCGCCCGGTGCGTACGGCGGCCGGGGTGTCCACGATCGTGGTCAGCATCTTCTACCTGCTCGCCCAGATGGTCGGCGCGGGCGCGCTCGTCGGCCTGCTGCTCGGCATCCATTCCGAGGCCGGCAAGATCTGGACGATCATCGGGGTCGGCCTGCTGATGATCATCTACGTGGTCTTCGGCGGTATGAAGGGCACCACCTGGGTGCAGATCGTCAAGGCCGTCCTGCTGATGACCGGCGCGGCCCTGATCACCCTGCTCGTGCTCGGCAAGTTCGGCTTCAACCTGTCCAGCCTGCTGGGCGAGGCGGCCGAGAAGAGCGGCAAGGGCCAGGCGCTCCTCGAACCCGGTCTGAAGTACGGCACCGAGGCGCAGGGCATCGCCGGGAAGATCGACCTGATCAGCCTCGGCCTGGCGCTCGTCCTCGGCACGGCCGGCCTGCCGCACATCCTGATCCGCTTCTACACCGTGCCCACCGCCCGGGACGCCCGCAAGTCCGTCCAGTGGGGCATCGGCCTCATCGGCGTGTTCTACCTGTTCACGCTGGTGCTCGGGTTCGGCGCGGCGGCGCTGGTCGGCGGCAAGGCGATCACGGAGCAGGACAAGGCGGGCAACACCGCCGCGCCGCAGCTCGCCGAGGCGATCGGGCGGGAGATCTTCGGCGAGGTGGGCGGCACCATCCTGCTCGCGGTCATCGCGGCGGTCGCGTTCGCCACGATCCTGGCCGTGGTCGCCGGTCTGACCCTGGCCTCCTCGTCCAGCTTCGCGCACGACCTGTACGCCCACGTGTTCAAGCGGGGCAACGTCACCGAGCGCCAGGAGGTCGTGGTCGCCCGGATCTCCGCGTTCGTGATCGGCGCGGTCGCGATCGGGCTGAGCATCTTCGCGCAGTCGCTGAACGTGGCCTTCCTGGTCGCGCTGGCCTTCGCCGTGGCCGCCTCGGGCAACCTGCCGGCGATCCTCTTCAGCCTGTTCTGGAAGAGGTTCAACACCGCCGGCGCGGTGTCCGCGATCTACGGCGGTTTGGTCACGTCCGTCCTGCTCGTGGTGTTCTCGCCGGTGGTCTCCGGCGCGCCGACGGCGATGTTCCCCGACGTGGACTTCCACTGGTTCCCGCTGTCGAACCCGGGCATCGTCTCGATCCCGGTCGGCTTCCTCGCCGGATACCTCGGGACGATCCTCAGCAAGGAGTACAACGCGTCCAAGTACGCCGAGATCGAGGTCCGCTCGCTGACCGGTGTCGGCGCGGAGAAGGCCTCCGAGCACTGAGCGCGCACTGAACAAAACGCGGTGACCGGACCTCCGGCCATACCCCTCGGGGACGGCGCCGCGCATCCGGGACGCCCCCGGTGGCGGTCATGGCGGTTGCCTTCGGGCAGAACACCGAGGACGTCCCGGACCCGGGTCGGGCCCGGTCGCGGGTGGCGTAGCGCCCCGCGGCCGGGCCGTCTCGTCTCTGCCGCCCCTCTGTCGTGGCCGGGCCGCAGATCGCGCGGACCGCGGTGCCGCGCTGGGCCGTCGCCTGAGGTTCGAGGCGGTACCCGCCGACCTGGCACGATCACAGATGCTCGCGGACGGCCGACCCGCGGCGCTGGTAGAGGCATTGATCGCGGCCGCGAAGCACCGGCCGGACTCCGATCGTGTCACCGACACCGTGGAGCGGCTCACCGGCCGCCCGCCCGGCACGTTCGCGCAGTGGGCCGCCGACCACGCCCCCGAGTTCCGCTGACCGTCCGGGCGGGTTGACCGCGCACGGAGATCCTCAGTGGCGTTCCGGGTCGAAAACGCGCGGAGCGGCACCGGGACGGCCGGGACCGAAGGGTCAACTGTCCGTTGCGTAATGGTACGCCGGATCCCGCGTGGTTATCGTCGGATCCGTGTACCGGCAGACGGCCAGAACCCGGATTCTCGACGCGGCCGAGGAGCTCTTCTCGGGCGGCGGGTACGACGCGACCCCGACGGCGCGGATCGCGGAGCTGGCCGGGGTGCCCAAGGGTCTGCTCTTCCACTACTTTCCCCGCAAGATCGATGTCCTGATCTCGCTGGTGGACGAGCGGACCCTGGTCACCGAGCACGACGCCGAGGACACCGAGGACGCCGTGGAGCGCGGGGCGGCGGCCGCGCCGGGCGACGCCGCCGGGGCCCTGTCCCGGCTGGCCCGCAGGCTGCCGCTGCACGCCTCGCCCGCCATGCGGCGGATCCTGTTCCGCGAGGCCGACACGCACCTCTCGGTGCGGGAACGGCTCGGCCGCCTGAACGCGGAGATCATCAACCGGGCGCGGTTCGCCCTCGAACTCGCCATGCTCGGCGGTCGCGGCGACGCGGCCCGGCTGGAGGCGGCCGCCGCCACGTTCGCCGCGGTCCTGCTCTATCAGGAGAGCATCTGCCAGCTCACCGGCCACCACATCGATCCGGACGCGGTCGCCGAGCTGATCGCGCACGCGATGGGCTGACCCCCGCGACCGGCGGCCGACCTCGTCGGTCGCCTCAGGCGGGGATCTTCTCCACGGCATCGGGCTCGGCCGTGCCGGGGTCCGGCGCCGCCCGCCCGGCGCCCTCCGCCGCCCCGGGCTGTCGCTGCGCCGGGCCCGGCTCCTCCGGCTCCATCGCCGCCGATTCCCGCTCGGCGGCCCGCTCACGCTTGGCCAGCGTGGTCAGCTCCTCCATCGCCTCGTCGATGTGCCCGATGAGGCTCCACACGTCCGAGACCCGCGTCGGGCAGGCCACGACGCCGAGGTCGAGCCGTCCGTCGTAGGAGATGCAGGTGATGCTGAGCGCGCCCGTCACGTCGGTCAACACGGACATCGGGTAGTACGACAGCACCCGCGCCCCGCACAGGTAGAGCGGGAACGGCGGTCCGGGCACGTTGGACACGATCAGGTTGACGCCGGTGCCCACCATGCCCGCCAGGCGGAACAGGGCCGGCGTCGCCAGCGCGGAGAACGGCGCGGGGAACAAGGCGCACACGTCGTTGAGCCAGGTCGCGGGCGACACCGCGAACCGCCGCTTGGCCGCCAGCATGGCCGAGCGCACCGTCGACAGCCGTTCCTTCGGGCACTCGATGTTCGTCGCCAGCGGGGTGATCATGGCGGAGATCTGGTTGCCGATCGTCTCGCTGCCGCGCGCCGTACGGACGGCCACGGGGACCGCCGCGATGAGCGGCTGGTCGGGCAGCGCGTCACAGGAGATCAGCCAGCGGCGCAGCGCCGACGCGCACAAGGTCATGACGACGTCGTTCACGCTCATCCCGAAGGTGCGGGAGACCCGCCGGATCTCTTCCAGGGGGATCGAGCCGAAGGCGAAGCTCCGCTCGCCGGAGATGACCCCGTTGAACGGCGTACGCGGGGCGGCCAGCGGCGGCAGCTCCGGCCGGGGCCGTTCGTCGCCGAGCAGCCGCCGCGTCGCGCGGGCGATCATCCGGGCCCCCGGCAGGGCCGAGGCGAGGGGGATGGCGTCGAGGTCGGCCACCGCCCGGGTGAACGACCGCAGCGCCGCGACCGGATGGACGACCGAGCGGGCCAGCCCGCCCGCCAGCAGGCCGATCTGCTCCGGCGTCTGCTCCGCCGGGATCTCCGGAGGCGTCTCGACCAGGCGAGGCTCGGGGGAGAGGTCCATCAGGGAGGCGAGGATCTCGGCGCCGGACACCCCGTCGATGGCGCAGTGATGGACCTTCGTGTAGAGCGCCACCCGCCCGTCCGGCAGGCCGTGGATCAGGTGCATCTCCCACAGCGGCCGGCTCCGGTCCAGCCGGCGCGCGTGGATGCCCGCGACGTGCTCGGCGAGCTGGTCGTCGTCGCCGGGGGCCGCCAGCGTCGACTCGTACACGTGCTCGCGCAGGTCCAGGTCGGCGTCCTCGATCCAGTACGGCCGGTCGAGCGCGAGCGGCACGTCGGCGATCCGCATCCGCAGGGGAGGAGCGAGGTGAATCCGCTCGCGCAGCAGGTTGATCAAGCCGTCGCGGGTGACCGTACCGGTGGGAGCGCACGCCGGGTCGAGGATCGCCACGCCCCCGACATGCGACGCGGTGGTGTGCGACTCCGCGCTCAGAAACTGCGTGTCGAGTGCCGTGAGCTGGCGCATCAGTGATCCTTCCTGCTCTCCTCCGCGCTCCGGTGGCGGACGATCATCGCCTGCTCCCGGAGTGTGACCATCATCTCCGTGCCGGGTTACCGGCGCGTTTCCTGCGCGTCTCCGGGGAGATTTGGGCCGCGCATGACCCCGGCATGGGGCCCGGGACAGGCCACCGGAGCGGGACCTGTGCAGGTCGGACGCGCCTGACCTCTCCTGATGCAGGTGAGGTGGCCTTGTGGTGACATTCCCGTGGGCCCGCTCGTCTAGTGCCGTGATCAGCCAACCTTTGCCGGGGTTGGGGGTGAGGATCTCATTCGGGCCCCGGTGGTTCCCTTCCGCTCCCTCGATTCCCTCGATCCCGGTGAACGCGTGCGGACAGGGACCTAGCCGATCACCGTGACCGGATGCCGCACGATCCCGTCGTAGAGATAGCCGAACGTGTTGTGCGGGGTGTGCTCCGGCTGGGTGGCCCCGGTCTCGTCCGTGGCCCGCGCCATCAGGACGTACCGGCCGGGATCGCGAGGGAACCAGGCGATGTGCCACGGCGTCCAGCCGGCCGCGGGGGCGCGGCCCCGGCTCACGGCGCGCTGCCACGACCGCCCTCCGTCGACGCTGACCTCGACCCGTACGATCCGCCCGGTGCCCGACCATGACCGGCCGCGCAGGATGTGCCGCTGCCCGGCCTGGAGCGCCGCGTTCCAGGGCAGCTCGAACGCGCTCTTGACCACCTGGGTGGTCAACGGCTCCTCAGATCGGCCCGGGCCGAACATCCGGTAGAGGTCGGTACTCCAGGGCGAGGACAGCGGGGCGGTGGAGACCTCGATGTCGCCCACCCACTTGATCGAGGCGATCCCGGTCCAGCCGGGGACGACCAGCCGCGCGGGGAAGCCGTGGTCGGGCGGCAGCCGCTCGCCGTTCATCTCGTACGCGAGGAGCACGTCGTCCAGGGCCTTGGCGATCGGGAGCGGGCGGCGCACGTGGCCGAGGTTCACGCCGTTGTCGACGTACTCGGGGTCGAGGCCGGTGGGCAGGACGTCCACGGCGTCGCCGCGGAGCCCGGCCAGGGCGAGGAGCGTGGACAGCGGCACGCCGCGCCAGCGGGCGACGCCGATGGCGCCGAGCCGCCACGGCGTGCCGGGGGCACCCTGTCCCTGCTGCGTGGCGAAGAGGGAGCGCCCGTTCCCCGCGCACTCGATCGCCACGTCCGCGGTCCGCGTCGGCAGGGTGAGCAGTTCGTCGTACGTGAATTCGCGGGGACGGCGCAGCCCTGACCCGTGCAACCTGAGCCGCCAGGTGGCGGCGTCGATCCGCGGGGTCGAGGTGTGGTTCCGGACGAAGAAGCGGTCGCCCGGCACGTGGTAGCCCCGGCCGCGCATCGCCTCCCAGCGCATCTCGGCACAGGAGCCGTGGATGTCGAACAGTTCGGGAGGCAGCGGCTTGACGATGGCCCGCTCCGCCTCGTCGTCTCCGGACAGCCCGTCGGGGCCGGCGGATGCTTCGCCGCCGGGGTGGGCGCCGGTACGGGGGGAGGGGAGTGACGGAGTGCGGTGGGTCTCCTCGCGCGGGTGCGGAATGCCGGACCCGGAGACGGACGCGCCGGTCAGGTCATCAAGAGCCATGGTGGACCACCCCTCCTTGAATTTCCTATTTACCTACTAGGAAACCATTGAATCAGCGAGTGCGGGATGTCAACGGGGGGCGTGCCGTTGGTCCACCAGGATTGCGCGCCCGCGGACCGCGTCAGGTGAGCGGGTTCCAGGCGGACCTCGTCCTGTCGGTGGAACTCGTCGAGGAGGCGGCCGATGACGGCACGGGCGCCGCCGTGATCGATGTCGGCGGCGGCGCGACCCTACTTCCGCCCGCTTCCCTGCCGCGGCGACCACGGCAGATAGCCGGCGCCGATCGCGATGAGGCAGCCGAGGGCCGCGTCCGCGGGACGGATCGCGAGCAGGTACGGCGACGCCTGCCCGCCGTCGGCCTGCACCAGCAGCATCACCAGCGGCGTCATCACGGCCGCATAGACGGCAGGGGCGCGGGTGCGCAGCGCCGGCCGCGCCCCGGCCAGCCCGGTCAGGACCAGAAGGAACGCCCAGAACGGCAGCGGCCGGAGCAGGAGGGCGGTGCCGGCGAGCGCCCCGGCCGCCGTTCCCGCCGCCCTTTCCGCTGCCCTCCGTACGGCGCCGTCCAACCGGGGCCGCACCACGATGACCACTGTCACGGCGATCCAGTACGCCTTCGGGTCGCCCCACAATGTCGCCAGGGTCTCGGCCGCCGCGAGGCAGAGCGTCAGCCGTGCCGGGTAGTGCCATGACCGCGCCGTCCGTAGGTACCGGAACCGGCGTGCGTACGCTGTCACGCGGGCGAGGCCGGTGCGGAGGGCCTTCCCGCGCTCGGGTACGGCTGGGCGGGTGGTGGCGTTTTCTGCCGCGACCTCCGCCGAAGCGGTGCCCGGCACCGCGGAAACGGTGCCGCGCCGTCCTCTCCGGGTGCGGACGACAGTTGCCGCCGCGGCTCTGACGGCGACGGCCCACAACGCTCCGGCGGCGTACAGCACCGCGACTGTCGGAGGGCCGACCGCTGGGCCGAGCCCGGTCGTGATCACCATCAGGGTGACGAACCGGACGCCCGCCGCCACGGCGGAGCGACTGAGGCCGCAGGACAGGCTCACCACGAGGGCGGTCGCGGTGACTCCCACTGCCGTGCCCCAGCCGTGGCCGGCCAGGGCGGCGCCGGCAAATCCCGCCAAGGTCGTGATCAGGACCGTCGGGATCCCCGCTGAAATGCTCGTCGAGATCGGCGCCCACGGCCCGGCCCTGTTCGTCGCGGGGGCTGGGACGGTGACCGGGGAAGCGTCCGGCGCACTGCCGCCCGAGGTCATCGCGCCGAGGGCCGCGAGCATCCCCGCCCCCATATGGTCGGTGAGCGCGCCCGCCAGTACCGGACCGCACATGCCGGCGGCCCCGGCGAGCATCGGGCCGATGGGGAGAGCGCGGTACGCGGCCCGGGGTGACCTGTCCCGCTGTGCCTTCGTGGTCGTCACCGCACCCCCAGGAACGATCGGCGAATGCTACGCAGATCTTACTAATATGTGCTTCTAAAAAGCACATGATCCTGTTTTTTGCTACGCGCTATCGTACTAACTGTGCATAATGAGGAACTGTTGGCCACGGCGGCGGAGCTGCGCCGCTCGTCCACCCGGCTCAGCCGCCGACTGCGCGCCGAGCGTCACGGCGACGGGGTCGGCGCGCTGGGCTTCTCGCTGCTCGGGCGGCTGTACCGGCACGGGCCGATGACGGCCGGGGAACTCGCCGAGTCGGAACGGCTGCAACCCCAGTCGCTCACCCGGACCCTCGCGACCCTGGAGGAGAAGCGACTCGTCACCAGGTCACGCGCGTCCGGGGATCGCCGGCGCCATCAGATCGCCCTGACAGAGGAGGGCGCCGACGTACTCATGCGGTACGCGCAGGAGTCCGACGCGTGGCTGGCCCAGAGGATGGCACGCGAGCTCACCCCGACCGAACGCGGGCTCCTGCGCCTGGCCGCCGGCCTGCTGGACCGGCTGGTGAGCGGCGACGGCGAGGGCCGGGAGGCGGACGGCTCCTCCTGAATCATGTGAAGGCGGGCCGGCCCTGGCCGCAGGACCGGCACACCCCCCTCGTGCGGTAGTGGTAGCCGACGGCCGCGAGCCCCATCGCCAGTCCCATGATCAGGAACCAGGCGTAGATCACGTCGAACACCCACAGCGAGACGCCCTTCATCGACACCTGTGCGATGCCGAGCACGGTCGCGATCCGGTAACCGATGCCCAGGATTCCGACCGGGACCAGCATCACGCAGCCGACGAACGCGGCCGTGAGCGGCAGCCAGCGCGGCATCCGCAGCGGAGGCCGCCAGGTGCGGGCGAAGCCCAGCCCGAGAGCCATCCCGATCAGCGCCAGCAGGGCCGTGTCGCCCATCCCCGACGACCACAGCCGAACCTCCCCGAACGCGTGGGGATCGTCGAGCCCGATGGTGCCGCCGAGGCCCCACTGGGCCTTCAGCGCGCCGTATCCCGCGGCGAGTGCCACCGTCGCGTACCCGGCTCCTACGCTCAGCCTGTCCCACATCCTCCGACCCTCGCCGGCGGTGGCCGTGGGCACGGACAGGCGCCCGCACCGCCGGCACGCGCAGCGGGCGCGGCGGTGGCGCCGTACGGCGGAGACGAGCAGCGCCGTGCCGACGACGAGCGCGGCAGCGCGGGCGGCGGTCATCGGCCAGTCGAGCGGCAGCTGGACCGCCTCTTCGGCCCCGGTGACCGACGAGAGGGCCGCCATGACCACTCCGACGATGTCGAAGGCGATCCCGGTCGCCCCGAAACCGGCCAGCCCAACACCCGCCATGGCCGCGGCGACGGTGGCCGCCGCATGGGGTCTCGTTGTCTTCATGGCCTCAGCCTGGCGGCGCGGCGCGGGCCGATCCTCCCCGTCCAGCGGGACTCCGCTCCCTCCGGAGAGGGATGAGCGTCCTCGTGGGGCCGCGGCTCTCGTGGAGCGCGGTGCCGCGCCGCTCTAGCGGCCGAGGAAGGCGAGCAGGCGGTCCAGCGGCCAGGTGTTGATCACGTCGTCGGGGGTCAGCCAGGCCCGCTGGGCGACGCCGACCCCGAACTTCAGATTGGCCAGATGCGGGATCGCGTGCGAGTCGCTGTCGATCGAGAACCTCACCCCGTGGTGGCGGGCACGCCGGACCAGGTCGGACGGGAGGTCGGCCCGGTCCGGGAACGAGTCGATCTCCATGGCGGTCCCGGTGCGCGCCGCCGCCCGGAAGACCGCGTCCCAGTCGGCGTCCACCGGGGGTCGCTTGCCGATCTTGCGGGTGGTCGGGTGGCCGATGATGTGGACGTTCGGGTTCTCGCAGGCGGTGATGAAGCGGCGGGTCATCTCGTCGCGGCTCTGCCCGAAGTGGGAATGGACGGACGCGACGCAGATGTCGAACCCCTCCAGAACCTCGGCCGGCCAGTCCACCGATCCGTCGGGGCCGATGTTGAGCTCGGTGCCGTGCAGCAGCCGCATGCCGGGATATCGCCCCTGCAGCGCGGCGATCTGGGCCCGCTGCTGGAGCGCTTTCTCCAGGGTCATCCGCTGCATGAACAGCTCGGGCGCGTGGTCGGTGACGGCGTAGTAGGCGTAACCCCGGCCGGCCGCCGCGGCCACCATGTCGTCGAGCGAGGCGATGCCGTCGGTCAGATTCGTGTGCGTGTGCAGGTCGCCCTTGATGTCGCCCAGCTCGACCAGACGGGGGATCCGGCCGTCGAGCGCCGCCTTGACCTCGCCGCCGTCCTCGCGCAGCGTCGGCGGCACCCATTCCATGCCGAGCGCGCGGTAGATGTCCTCCTCGGTCTCCGAGGCGATGACGTCGTCCTCGCCGTCGAACAGGCCGTACTCGGAGAGCTTCCACCCCTTCTTGACGGCGATCTCGCGGATGCGGACGTTGTGCTCCTTCGACCCCGTGAAGTAGACGAGCGCGGCGCCCCACGACTCCGCCGGGACCAGGCGTAGGTCCACCTGGATGCCGCGGTCGGTCCGGACCGAGGTCTTGCGGTCGCCGCGCGCGATCACCTCGGTGACGTACGGCTGCGCCACGAAGGTGGCCATCAGCTCGACCGGGCCGACGGCGAGGATGTCCACGTCGCCGATCGTCTCGCGCATCCGCCGCAGCGAACCGGCGTACGCGATGCGCTCGGCGGGCAGCGAGGCGATGACCCTTTCGGCCAGATCCATGGCGATGCCGATGTGGACCCGCCGGGCCGACTGCTCCAACTGCTCGACCCCTTTGAGCAGGTTTTCCGCGGTCTTCGGGCCGAATCCGCGCAGCCCGGCCAACCGGCCGCCCCTGATCGCCTCGGCGAGGGCGGCGGGGGAGTCGACGCCGAGCTCCTGGAACAGGAACAGCGCCTTCTTCGGCCCCAGCGAGGGGACCCTCGTGAGCTCGCGCACTCCGTCGGGCACGACGGCGCGCAGCTCGTCGAGCTGGCGGAAGCTGCCCCGCTGGAGGAACTCATCGACCTTCTTGGCGATCGCCTCGCCCACCCCCGGGATCTTCCGCGGATCCGTCTCGCGGAGGTCCTCCGGGTAGCCGGCGATCGACTTCGCCGCCTTCTGGTAACTGCGGACGCGGAACGCGTCCCCGCCGTTCAGCGCGAAAAGCTCCGCGTATTCCTCGATCGCGGCAGCCGCGTCATCGTTCGACCGACCCATGCCCTGCAGCGTACGGCGTGCCCCCGACAATCTTCGACGCCGCCACGGACGGCCAGGGCGGGCGCCGCGAGGAGGCCCGCCGGGACCGAGGCGCCCCCGGGGACGTTGCTCCGTGGGCGTCGGCTGTCTGCTTCACTGGCCGTTCGCTTCACTGGCCCAGCGAACGGCCAGTGAAGCGAACGGCCAAGAGCCGGGCGGCGTCGCCGAGGCCCGATGCCGCCCGCATCGGGCGCTCGCCCTGTGCGTCTCGAACGACGACCGGCTCGGGCAGGACCGGGCCGGACGCACGCTCGACATCAGAAAATGATCGTACGCGGGAGGTACGGCTCGGAGAGGAAGGCGAGCTCCTTCTCACTCAGGGCCAGATCCACCGCGGCGACGGCGTCGTCCACGTGCCGCTCCTTGGTGGCGCCCACGATCGGGGCGGTCACGCCCGGCTGGTGGAGCAGCCACGCCAGCGCCACCTGAGCCGGAGGCACCTCGTGCTCACGCGCCGTCTCGACCACCCGCTCGATGATCGCGGCATCTCCCGCGCCCCCATAGAGCTGCTCCTGGCGCGCGCCGTCCCCGACCTGGCGTGCGGTGTCGGCCGGGGCGCCGGCGCGGGCGAGCAGGCCGCGAGCGAGCGGGCTCCACGGGATCAGGCCGATGCCCTGGTCACGGCACAGCGGGATCATCTCCCGCTCCTCTTCTCTGTAGACGAGGTTGTAGTGCGGCTGCATGGCGACGAATTTGGTCCAGCCGTTGCGTTCGGCTGTGTGCTGGGCCTTGGCGAACTGCCAGGCGTACATGGAGGAGGCGCCGATGTAGCGGGCCTTTCCGGCGCGGACGACGTCGTGAAGGGCCTCCATCGTTTCCTCGATCGGGGTCTCGTCGTCCCAGCGGTGGATCTGGTAGAGGTCGACGTAGTCGGTGCCGAGGCGGCGTAGCGAGGCGTCGATCGCGGCGTGGATGTGTTTGCGGGACAGCCCCCAGTCGTTGGGGCCGGTGCCCATGGGGAAGTAGACCTTGGTGGCGAGGACGTAGTCCTCGCGGCGGGGGAATATGGCGCGCAGGAGGTTGCCGGTGACCTCTTCACTGACACCCTGGGAGTAGACGTCCGCGGTGTCGAAGAAGGTGACGCCGTTGTCGGCGGCCTTGCGGACGATGGGTTCGGCCTGGTCCTGGGGGAGTACCCAGCCGCCCCATTTGTCGGGGTCGCCGTAGCTCATCATGCCGAGGCAGATCCTGCTGACTTTGAGTCCGGTGGTGCCGAGCCGTACGTAATCCATGCCGATCACCCTAGGTTCCGTCCGGTCGCGGTGAACATACGGGCTTTACAGCGTCGTTGGAAGCCCGCGGAAGCTCATGTCGTTGTGAGCGCTTTCGCCGCGCGTCACCAGCTGCCGAAGGAGGAACATTTGCCCCAACTCGATCGGCAGCCTAATGATCTGCGAGAGTCCGCCTCCAACGAGACAGGTCACCGGTGCCAGGACGAAGGACCCCGCCGGCTCACCGCATGCCTGCGGACGGCTTCGACGTGCATGACGGATCGCGCTCGCCGGTCACGGATGGCTGTTCAGTGGTGGTTGGTTACTGTCTGTCGGTCCAGCGTCGGGGGCGGAGCTTGGAATACCGGTGGAACCGCATCGACACGGTCCCGTCCCCTTGGTCGATCACTTCTACCCGGTCGGGGTGGCGGGACTTCCACTTGTTGTCCGCGGCGCACAGTGGTGCGAGGTTGTCCAGGTT
>NZ_BBYJ01000042.1 GCF_001528665.1 Microtetraspora malaysiensis | reverse complement strand
GGCGGCCTTCAGGATCTCATTCGCCCGGCGCAGCTCGGCGTTCTCCCGCCGCAGCCGCTTCAGCTCCGCCGATTCATCGCTGGTTGTGCCTGGTCGGGTGCCTTCGTCGATCTGGGATTGACGGACCCATTTGCGCAGCGTCTCGGCGGTGCCGATGCCGAGTTTGGCGGCGACGGCGTTGATCGCGGCCCACTCGGTCGGGTAGTCCGGGCGGACCTCGGCGACCATACGCACCGCGCGCTTACGCAGTTCTGCGGGATAGGGGGACTTGGCTGCCATGACTCGATCCTCTCAAGGGAACGAGCCTCCACCGAAGCCGGAGCGCTTCAGTGTGACCGGCGGCAGGGCGCTTGTGCTCTGCGTGGGGGCGTCGGGTTTCAAGATGGGCACTGGCCGGAAAAGGTTGATGGCCGTAGGGGCGGGGCGCGCTGGCAGGGTGCTGCTGTTCACGCTCGCGCTGGTGGTGTTCTGCGCGGTCGTCGGCGTACGGGCGGGTCGTCCTTCGAGGACAGGGGGGCGAGCCCAGCGCGCGCGTCCGCTAATTGATATGGGTCATTGATCCGCGCCGCGATCTTCAGTGCCGCGCGGAAGTGCTCCGCAGCCGTCTCGGGCTCCCCGCACGCGGCGTACGCGCGCCCTAGGCCGTTGAGCACCGTGCACTCGGTCAGCTGCTCCGACAGCTCCCGGGCATGGGCCAGGGCCTCCTTCTGCAGCCGGAGAGCCTCCAGGGCCGACCCCTGTTGCAGCAGGACCTGGCCTAGGTGGTTTAGGGCCAGTGCCTCCAGCATCGTGTCGCCAAGGTCGCGGGCGATTTCCAGGGCCAGATCGGCGGAGTCCCGCGCCGCGTGCAGCAGCCTCAGGTCGAGGTGGGCTGTGGCCACCTCGAGCAGGACGCACACCTCGTCGTGCCGTCTGCCTCGCAGGCGAACCCACGCTAGGGTCTGATCGAGGCACTTCAGTGCCTGGTGCGTCTTGCCCAGTCGAACGTTGATCTGCCCGGCTAAATAGACGGTGGCGATCTCCCCGGCTCTGTCGCCCCTCTCGCGATACAGCTCCATGGCCTCGTCGTTGGTGGTGAGGGCAGCGGTGAGATCGCCGGTTCTGAACAGCCCGAACGCCACGTAGTTCAGCGCCTCGGCCTGCATGCCCTTGTCGCCCGTGGCCGCAGCGAGTTCCACCGCCCCTCGCTGGCAGTCCAGGAATGCGCCGTACTGGTTGGCCTCCATGAGGGCGTGACCCAAGGTGGTGAGGATCTTCGCCTCGCCGCCCCGGTCGCCCAGTTCCCGGACGACCTTCAGGGCCACGCGATGGGTGGTGATCCAATCGTCGATGTGCCGGGCCACGTAGCAGTAGTACGCCGTGACGTAGGCGAGTTGCCAGGCGTGCGCCCGCCACCCGTGCCGGGCGGCGTGTACGACCAGCGTGACAGTGTTGTCGTGCTCGCTGTTCAGCCAGGCCATCGCGCTGTCCCGGTCGGCGAACTCCCTGACCCCGTGCGCTGGGCGCGGGACGCTCGGTGTCAGGAGCATGGCGTCCGGGTCGACGTGGGCCATGGCGGCCCTGGCGGTGTGCGCGTGCCAGCCGAGCAGCCGCTCCCACACCTCCGACTGCTCGCCTTCTTCGCCCGCGAGTTTCCTGGCGTACTCGCGGATGAGGTCATGCATGCTCACACGCTGACCGGCCCAGATCACCAGATGGGCGCGGGCGAGCGCTGTCAGGCAGCGGCGCGTGGCCTCCGTGCTCTGGCCGGTCATGGCCGCCAGAGCGTCAAGGCTGATGTCGCGGCCCGGGTGGAGGCTCACGATACGGAAGGTCGTGCGTATGGGTTCGGGCAGCGCCCGGTAGGAGGAGGCGATGGTGGCGCGCACCCCCGCGTGGGGATCCTCGGCGAAGTCGAGGGCTTCCAATCGGTTGCCGGCGCGTAGTCTGGTCACCAGGTCGTCCGCCATCGCGCCGGCGTCGCGGAGCTGCGCGGCTGCCAGGCGCAGGGCAAGGGGCAGATAGTCGCACAGGGCAGCCAGTTCCGTGATCGGCGCTGCGTCCTGTTCGCCGTCCAGGAGGGTGCGCAGCAATGCCTCAGCCTCCTCGGGCGGGAGCATGTCTAGAGTGACGACGCTGACGTCGTGGGTGGCGGTGAGTCCGCGCAGTGCATCCCTGCTGGTGATCAGTACCCGGCTCATCAGCGAGCCGGGGAGTAAAGGGCGGACCTGGTCGGCGGTGGCCGCGTTGTCAAGCACGATGAGCATGCGCTTGCCGGCGACGGCCGAGCGGTACAGGGCCGAGCGCTCATCCGCGTCCACGGGGATCTGCGCGTGCGGCACACCGAGCCCGCTGAGGAGCTGCCACAGGGCCTGGCCGGACGTGACCGGCGTGCTATGTGAATAGCCGTGTAGGTTCACGTACAGGTGGCCGTCGGGGAAGCAGGTGGCCCGGCGGTGTCCCCAGTGGACGGCCAGGGCGGTCTTGCCAACGCCGCCCGCGCCAGCGATGGCGGTTATCAGCAGGGTGCCGCCGTCGGTGGACAGAAGCGTGTCCAGAGTGCCGAGATGCCGCTCGCGACCGGTGAAGCGCACTATATCGGTCGGCAGCTGTCGCGGTATGAGGTGCGGGCGCGGCTGCGTCTCGCGGAGCCGCACCTGATCGGCGGGCTGTGCGGTGTCCGGGTTGCCGGAGAGGATGGCCTGGTGCAGCCGCTGGAGTTCGTCGCCGGGTTCCAGCCCGAGTTCGTCGTGGAAGCACTGGCGCGCCAGCCGGTACTGCTCCAGCGCGTCGGCGCGTCGGCCGTCGCGGTGCAGCGCGATCATGAGTTGGGCGCGGAAGCGTTCATGTAAGGGCGTGGTAGCGATGAGCTGCCGCAGCTCCGCGACCAACTCGGCGTGATGGCCCAGGGCCAGGTCCGCCTCGATGCGGTCGGTGAGGGCGGACAGGCGAAGTTCCTCCAGAGCGCGGCCTTCCAGGGTCTGGAACTCCAGGCGTGTACCCGTCAGAGCCGATCCTCGCCACAGATCCAGCGCGGCGCGCAGCCGTTCGGCGGCCCCCCGCACGTGGCCCGCGGCCCGGGCGGCGCCCGCGTCGGCGACTTCGGCGAGGAACGCCGCCAGGTCAGAACCGCGCGGGGGGACCTTCAGCGCATAGCCCCCGGAGCTGGTGGACAGGGCCGCGTCGGTGGCGAGGGCGCGGCGCAGGGACCACAGGTGGTGGTGCAGTGCTCTGCGGCCCGTGGCCGGCGGGTGGTCGCCCCAGAGCGCGTGTAGCAGTTCGTCGTGCGGCACCACCCGGTCGCCACGGAGGATGAGGAGCGCGAGGAGGGTCCGCTGTTTCTCGCCGACGATCGGCACCACGTTCCCGTCACGCCAGATCTCCACCATCCCCAGGACACGAAGCATCAGCCTGGTCCCCCCTTTGCGGTCACGATCATGCCCCGTGTGTCCCCATCGTGGTCCTCCTCTGTCTCGGTGCTCCACAACGGGCGATAACAGATCCACAAACGAGATCGCGACAAAGTAGAGAGAGACTCCACAGCGCCGCCCTCCATGCTGCTTTATGTCGTACTAATCCCCTCCGATCGCTTACAGATCATTATTTGGGAGGTTGGGTGTACATCCGCCGAAAGGCTTGTTTCGCCATGCCAGGAAACAGGTGGGCCTGGCGACGAGCAGCCCTCACCGCGGGGTTGGCGACCTCGCTCCTCTTAGCCACCAGCTACGTGGCGGAGGCCGCCGCCTCGGCGGTAACCGCGACGCTCGCCCCCGACCCGGCGGCCGCGAAAGCCCCGCAGGTCACCGAGCGGGCCGACCGCATCTCCGCTGCCCTGAGCGCGCGCCTGCAAGGCAGCCGGGTCCTGGTCACCGACGAGACCACGGAGACCAGCCTCACCTACGTCAACCCGAACGGCACCATCACCCTGGAGACCTCCTCCGACCCCGTACGCGTCAAGCGGGGCGACAAGTGGAGGCCTGTCGATACCACGCTCGCAGTCTCAGAAGGGCTCCTCAAGCCCAAGGCTGCTCTGGCTGATGTCTCCTTCTCGGCTGGTGGTGCGGGGCAGCCACTCGCGCAGTTGAAACGTTCCGACAAGGAGTTCTACGCCCTCGCGTGGCCAACGACCCTGCCCAAGCCCAAGGTCGAAGGCAACAAGGCCACCTATGCCGAGGCCGCGGGCCCTGGCGCCGACCTTGTCCTGACCGCGCTTCCCACCGGCTTTCGCCATGACGTCGTGCTGCGCCAACGTCCCAGCGGCCCTGTCGAGTACAAGATCCCTGTGAGGACCGGCGGGCTGAAGCTCACCGAGACTGAGCAGGGCCAGCTGAAGCTCACCGACGGCGCGGGCAAGACCGTCGCTTCGGCACCGGCACCCGTGATGTACGACTCGCCAGGCCAGGCCGCGCAGGCCGATGACTCTCGCAAGGGGAAGCTGGAGACCGAGCTCTCCGCCGAAGGCGATCAGCAGTTCCTGGTGCTCAAGCCCGACCCGGCGTTTCTCTCCGACCCTCGCACCCGCTGGCCGGTGGTCGTCGATCCCACGCTGACGCTGAACGTGCAGTCCTACCGGACCCTCTATGCGCCGTGCGACGACGGCGCCCAGCTCACCTCGGCCGAGATGGTAGCCGGCATCATCGACGGCTACTACAGCTGGGACGGCTGCGGCTCTCACAGCGAGAAGGAGCAGGACGTCCCCGCCCGGGCGCTGATCAAGTTCGACACCTCCACCCTTGCGGGAAAGAACGTGGTCGACGCTCGCCTTGACCTCAACACGACCATGGTGGGCTACGAAGGACAGCCGGCCTGCCCCGTCGGTCGCAAGCTCACGGTCCGCCGCCTGACCGGAACGTGGTCACCCACCAACGTCCGTTGGCGCAATCAGCCCGCCACAACCGACGACGGCGCCGTGACCACGCCTCCGCCCTCCGCCTGCCTCGGCGCCGACCTGGCCCAAAACGTCATGTGGAGCATCCCGATCACGCCGATCGCCCAGGCATGGGCCGGCGGCGCGGCGGGCAACGGTCTGCAGCTCAAACTGGACGACGAAGCGACGGACCGCGGCAATTTCTACTGGACCTTCAATCCCGTGACACTCTCCCTGACCTTCGGCAGCACCCCATGGACGGAGAACCTGCGGGCCGCGCCGATCACGGGTAACGACGGGGTCTTCTACACCAACACCCTCACCCCCAGCCTGTGGGCAGGAGCCAGGGACAGCGACGGCGGGTTGCTGAAGGTCGACTTCGAGGTCGAGCACGATCCCGCTGACACCGCTCACGGCACAGGTGTCATCTGGAGTGGCTCTGTCGACGGCGTCCAGGCCGGACTGAACGCCAAGGTCAAGATCCCTGAAGGCAAGATCGCGGACGCTTGGCAGATCCGGTGGCGGGCCCGTGTCTCCGACGGCGTCGAGACCTCCGACTGGTCACCCTGGCAGAAGATCACAGTGGACGCCACCCCTCCCACGCTGGTGTCGGGGAGCACGGGCTGCTCTCATCCGGAGGGTTCGTGGAAGCCGCTGAACTGGAACGGTGACTCCCACTGCTTCATGAACTCCTACTGGGGCGATCTTGACGGCTATCAGTACGGGATCGACGATCCCGCGATGCCGAAGTCGCTGGACAAGTACAGCGGAGAGTTTTCCCTCTCGTCGCTTTCCACCGGTTGGCACACCATCTACATGAGGGCCCGCGACAAGGCGCATAACACCTCTCCCGTCTTCAAGACGAGCTTCGGGATCGGGGTTGGCGGGCTCGTGCAGCATGCCTCCCGTACGTCGAGGGCGGTGACCTTGGAGACCGCCGCCGCACCCGCCCAGACCAAGGTCAGCTACGAGTACCAGATCGGCGACCCGGACGCCAACAGCCCGTGGGCGGTGTGGCGGCCCGTTCCCGCCCAGGACGTCACCGTGCCCGGCTCGACGCAGCCACTGACATCGTGGCCCCAGGTCCGCACGAACACGTCGCAGAACTTCCCGCCCCTGGTCTGGGATCTCGCGAAGACGCTCCGGAGCGAGGCGGACGACGGAGGCAAGGTCCAGGTCCGTGCCTGCTTGTCGGGCACCACCGGTGAGGAGAAGTGCTCCGACGGGAGCACCCTGATCCTCGACCAGAGCGCCTTCGGCGGCTCCTACGCCACAGCCGACATCGGGCCCGGCAAGGTCGCGGTGCAGACCGGCGACTTCGCTCTCAACGCCACCGACACCAGCCTCTTCGGCACCTCCATCAAGCGAACTCACACCACCCTTCATCCGGAGGCCGACCGGCCGGATGAGCAACTCGCTGAGAACAAGGTATTCGGACCGGGATGGCGTGCCGAGTTCCCCGCGCCGCCCACTAACGTGCCGAGTCTCGCTCCCTCGGGAGACGGTGAGTCGGGCGCGCTGCAGCTGATCGGGCCCGACGGCTCGACCTGGACGTACGTCAGGTACGGCGAAGGCTTCACGGGTGTCGGCGACGCTGCTGAGGGGTCCTTTATCACAGTCGACAACGGGCAGATGGTCTACACGGACGCGTTCGGCAACAAGACGACCTATGTCAAGGCGAACGGGAGTTGGGTGGTCGCGCGCACGGAGACGGCCGCCACCGAGTCGGCCACCACCTACTACCGGGACAACCAGGGGCGCATCACCCGGGTTCTGACGCCCGTCGCAGTGAACGTGACCTGCGGCACCGTCCTGGCCGCCGGTTGCCGCGCCATCGAACTGTCGTACGCGGCCAATACGACGGCCACCGGCGTCGCCTCGGGCTGGGGTGACTACATCGGCCAGGTCAAGAACGTGACCTACACGGCGTTCGACCCCGACACGGGCGCGATGAAGACGACCGCGATGGCCTCGTACGCGTACGACTCAACAGGGCACCTGCGGCAGGTTTTCGACCTGCGTACCGGCCTGACGACCACCTACTACTACAACGCGGAGGGGCGGATCAACCAGCTCACCCCGCCGGGGCTGGCCCCATGGCGCTTCAATTATGACAGCGCCGGCCGTCTGATCGGCGTGCAGCGGGAAGGCGGCGATATAGACCCCACCATGGCGGTCGCCTACGACATACCTATCGGCGGCGCAGGGGCACCGGTGGACCTGACCGCGACCCAGACCAGCCAGTGGGGGCAAGCCACAGACCTGCCTGTGACGGGCACCGCGATTTTCCCCGCCTCGCACGTGCCGCCGCGCCAGGAAGGCGGGAGCTACCGTCCCGGCACGTCCGACTGGGAGTACGCCTCCCTGGTCTACACTGATGCGGACGGTCGGTCGGTCAATGCCGCCCGGTATGGTGCGGGCGCTTGGCAGATCGGCGCGACACGCTACGACGACAAGGGGCGCGTCGTATGGGATCTGGACCCCGGCAATCGGGCGCAGGCTCTGGCACCGACTGAGGACACTGATCCGTACGTAGTCGGACGATCCGACTCGGCCGCTCGCGCCGACCTTCTCGCCAGCGTATCGACCTACACCAGTGACGGTGACCTCAGCACCGAGCTCGGACCAGCCAGGCTGGTTACCCTGGCGGACGGTCGCTTCGTGTCGGCACGGGCGGAGAAGATTAACGTCTACGACGAGGGCAAGCCATCCCAGGCGATCAACTACCGCCTGGTCACCACCAGTACCTCCAGACCGGTGGTACTGGATGGGACGGCCACTCCAACGGCTGAGGACAGCCAGGTGACCAAGACCGGGTACGACCCGATCGGCTCGGGCGACGCCTCAGGCTGGAACCTGCACAAGGTCACCTCCGTGACGACTGTCGTGCCGGGTGGTGCCGACATCGTGCAACGCCTGCGGTACGACGCGGCCGGACGGGAGTTCGAACGCAGAATGCCCAACTCCGCAGGCGCAGATGCCGGCACGACTGTCACCCACTACTACACCGCCAGTGCGCACCCCACCGCGCCCGAGTGCGGGAACAAACCGCAATGGGCAGGCTGGTCTTGCCGATTCGGGCCGACCGCTCAGCCGGCGGGCGCTCCACTACCGGTGCACTCCTCCACGTACAGCTATTACGGCGACACCGCCGTCCGTACTGACACCTCCGGCAATGTCACCCGCACGGTGACGTTCGGCCACGACGTTGCGGGGCGTGCCACAAGCGTCGAGACGCAGGTCAGCCCGGTAAGCGCGGGCGGCACGGCCACACCACCGACCACCTACACTTACGACGCGCTGACCGGCCTGCCCAGCCAGACCACCTCTGGCGAACAGAGCATCATCCAGCAGCATGATGCCTTCGGACGGTTGAGTTCGACCACCGACGCCAGTGGTAACACCAGTACTGTCACGTACAACATCGACGGTCAGATCGCCACCACCTACGACGGTAAAGGGCTGATCACCTTTACCTACGACGGAGTGGACGCATCCGGGCGGACGGAGCACCGCGGGATGCTCACTCGCATAGACACTGGTGCGGGGGTGTTCACGGGCAGTTATGACGAGGGCGGGGCGCTGGCGACGCAGGTCTACCCCGGCGGCTTGACAGCCATGAGTAATTATGACTCGACCGGCGTCCGAACTGGCCTGAGATACGCCAAGGACAGCAACGCCTGGCTCTCCTACGCCGCCGTTCCCGATATTCAGGGACGGATCGCCAAACGTCAAGGACCTGGTGGAAGCGCTCAGAACTACCGTTACGACGGTGCCAGCCGACTGGTCAGAGTGGAAGACGCCTACGGCGGCACCTGCACCACCCGGCTGTACTCCTTCACCCTCAACACGAACCGGCTCTCCCGAAGCGACTACTCCTCTACCGCAAGCTGCGGCACTGCAGGGACCCCCGTCGAGAAGAGCTACACCTACGACACGGCTGACCGCATCACCGGCAGCGGCTATGTCTACGACAACCTCGGCCGGACTACTCAACTACCGGCCGGTGATGCGGTCGGTGGCTCTGACGTGACCGTCGCTTACTACACCGACGACCAGGTCGCAATGATCAGCCAAGCCGGGCAGAGCAAGACCTTCACCCGGGACTCGGCAGGACGGATAACCAAGACCGTCACCACCGGCGGGCCGAAACCCGGCACGACCGTCAACCACTACACCGGAGGAGAGGACAGCCCCGGCTGGGTCGCCGAGGCTGACGGTTCCTGGACCCGGAACCTGCTCGGCCTGTCCGGCCTGGCGGCGATCCAGCGCAGCGACGGCAGCGTGACCTTGCAACTGGCAGACCTGCACGGCGACCTCACCGCGACCGCTGCCCCCACAGGCAACGGAATGGCCAGCTACACCGAGTACACCGAGTATGGCGCACCGCGTGCTTCCGCCAGCGGATCCACCCGTTACGGCTGGCTGGGCAGCTACCAGCGCGACAGTGAGGTTCTCGGCGGACTCGTGCTCATGGGCCGCCGCCTGTACAACCCCGTCACTGGACGCTTCCTGCAACTCGATCCGGTGGACGGCGGCAGCGCGAACGCCTACGAGTATTGCAGCGGTGATCCGCTCAACAAGACCGACCTCACAGGAGAAGATGATTACCTCGGCGGTCGCGGTGAGTGGTCCGACATCACGCGTGAGCGCGACACTCTATACGAGCAGGTCTACGGCACCATAGTCACGTTAACGTGCACTCGCTTTGACGTGGTATGTGGCGACAAGCTCGAGGTCTTCATCGAGGTGAATCACTACTACCGCACTTACACCCAAGTTAACCATTATCAGGAAAATAGAACGATCTACGTTTGGGTCTGTCAAAAAACCGCGCTAAGCCCCTGTGGGCGTCGCGTACGCGAGACGATACCCCAGACTAGAAGACGGACAGAGACCATCGTCACTAGCTACCACAAGACGGTCCACATAAAAGAATACAGATCGGGCAGTCTGTTAATATATAGAACTGTAAACGACTCAGGCTGGCAGGTATCGGGCCGTAAGGTGACCACCACTTATACCGCCTGGGTGAGTGGCAATGGTCCATATAGCACGAAGTTCCCGTAAGCCTCTCTGTGAATTGCTGATGCTGCACTCTCGGAGGCGGAGTGCGGCATCAGCGAAGCGTCTAAATGCATTCGCAGGAGGTGGCAAGTACATTTCTCTCAGGGTTAAATCATGTTTGGCACAGTAAGGGCAGCTCGGGCGATCACTGCATTCAATTGCTGATGACCATCCTCGGAAGCGCCATCCCGTTTCTTCCGCTCGCGATCAATGGAATCCTGCTGCTCAATTTTTTGGCCAGGGCGACGCCGATGGGTAGCAGGTTGCTCGGCTTGCGCTTGATGGGTTCGGGGTGGGGGGAAGGCTCGTTCTCGTCCGCTTCGAACATTGACGGATCAGCTGAAATTCACTGAGAAAACGTCATTATCCTCGATGACTCACGGGGTGGTCATACTCCCTAATCAGCTTCAGCTGAGGGAGGTTTCCGCCTGATCGTCACGTTCGTTGCGGGCGACTGGCACGGCGGCCTGCCCGAGACGCTCGGGTGGACGGCGGTTCCACAGGCCGCGACAGGACCGCAATCACTCCTTTCTGGGATCGACGAGACACGTTCAAGCTGGTCATGTGGGTGCCGGAAGCGCGCACAGGCGCGCCCAACACGTCAGGAACGCCTGTCTCCACGGCCAGGTAGCACTGATCTTCACAATGCGGCGGCGGGCGTGGGAGACGAGCCGGGCGGGCAGGTGCCACAGGCAGTACCGCATCGTCTGCAGTTCGGCCCGAGCCAGCTCGGCGTCGTCATACAGGCCCAGCAGGCGAGTCCAGGCGTCCAGATCGGCGGCGATGTTGGCCGCCAGCACCCACCCGACATTCACGTTCCAGGTCTTGGACGGCAGGTTCCGCAAGCCCATGGCCTTGCTGGTCCGCACCCGGTCCTCCACGGTCGCGTGCGAGCGGTGCAGCACGTCGATGAACTGCGCTTGGTGGCTACCGGGCACGCCCCGCATCCCCCGCGGGCCCATGTTGGTCGCGATGATCGAGTACTTCCACCCGGTCTGCTTCTCCAACGCCGTGAGCTTCGCCGCATGCCGGCCCGAGGGTTTGACCCGGCGCACCAGCAGACGCACCTTCCACATCCCGGCGCGGGCGTTGAGGCCGGTCAGTTCGGCGACGCCGGCCTGAGGATGCACGGTGCCGTCCTGACGCAGCGCCGCCTCCCACACCATCGTGGGCAGGGCGGCGATCGCCGCCTCATCCACCTCGGTGATCGCCCATCCGACGGTGAAGCGCACCGTCCGCCGCGTGGTGTTCAGCTTCTCCAGCCGTTCCAGCAGGTCATGGGTGGCGCCCGCACCGTCGATGCGGATCAGCAGCTTGGCCCGCCACCGGGCGGGGATCTGCTCGATCGCCGCAGCCAGCACCTCCAGGTGATCGGCCACCGTGTTCGAGCCCGCCGACCCTTTGCGCAGCAGCATCGCCAGCGATTCCTGGGCGTTGGCACACCACGCGCCCAGCGGATGAAAACCCCAGGTCTTCTTGAACGTCGCCGCCGCGCCTTCCTTGGGCGAATGCGCGGTGATGAGGGTCGCGTCGATATCGACGACGATCCAGCCGGTGAGCACCTTTCCGGCCACCTGCAGCCAGGGGAATCCGGCCTCGCGCTGCGCGATCAGCGTCCACACGTGCCGGCGCACCCGCGCCCTGGCCCGCGCGATCCAGATCCTCAGCCGCTCGCCTTCACCGACCGGTTCCAGGCTCCGCCGCACGGTGGAGTCCGAGGGTGGGGCCCCGAACAGCGCCTCTTGGTGGGCCAGCAAAACGATCTGGCGCATGCTGGTCGCCCCGAGCGTGATCGCGACCGCCAGTTGGACGAGCACGACACCCCGGTCCCATACCGGCACGGTGCCCAGCCGGGCGAACACGGCGCCCAGCGCCCCGGCCAACCCCGTCTGATCAGCGCATTTACGTAAGAGCACGGCTCCGGCGTGCCCTATCAAGCCCTTGCCGTCCACGCGCACGGACAAGCGGCGGTCCCATGCCGTACTGTTCACCCGGAAGGTGCGTCCGTTCTCTGCGATCTCGTGATCTAGGCAATCCGATCATCGCAGGCCGGAGGCACCTTCTTTCATTATTGATCTTCAGTGCGAAATGCCGACTGAATAGCCGAGGTTATCTTCATCCCGGCTGTCCGCCCGGCCCGACCAACTCGCCGCAGCCGTATGCGCCTACGCGGGCGGCCGAGCGGCCCCTGCCAGCAGCGGGGGGGCTCGGCCAGGCACGACAGCTGGGACTCACGAGCAGGCACCGCGGAACGCCCAAGGGGTCGCGACGCCTGACCTGCTTCTACCAGGCACTGTTTGCCCTGGCCTGGTTCCGCTCCAAGCCCAACCTCCGCCGCGAACTCGGCCGAGGTGTACTGACAGCCGCGGTCACCATGAAAGATCACCCCGTCGACCTGGCCGCCTCGCGCTCCGACCGCCGCCGTCAACGCGTCGCTGATCAGATCGGTCCGCAGATGGTCGGCGATCGACCAGCCGACCAGGCGCTGCGACCCGATATCGATCAGCGTCGCGAGATACAGCCACGAGTCAGTGGCGGTCGCCTTTGGTGCCGCTACCGGTCCGCAGTCGCTGCGAGGACCGGGCGGGTAAGCGTTTGACCAGGTCGGTGGCAGTGAAGGTGCCGGCCGGGGTGGCCAGGCGGTGGTCGGTCTTCACCGCGTCACATAGCGGTAGCCCAGGGTGCGGACCGACGTGAGGGTTTCCCGGCCGCCGTACACCCATGTCGACGGCGGGTTGCGGCTTGCTGAGCGGCGGAATCGGCAATCCGTCCCATCGGAGCGGAGCCACCCGAGGGACGGGACGAGCATACCGTCGCGTCGTCCGTTGACGAAGCGAGGTCAAGCGCAAGCGCAGACCAGACCAACCTTGATTGGTCTGGTGGCCGCTCCTTAGTGTGTGAGCACATCAGCCCCGCAAAAAGAATCACGGAGGAATTCGCGCAATGACCACTGTCGAAAACAGTCAACTTGTTTCCGGGATCCCGTGGCCGGTTATTCAGGGTGGTGACGATGAGGTCGTCTATTTCGATGACAAGCCGTGGGTGGAGATGCAGGACCTCGGTTATACCGGGTCCTACAGCAAGGTCATTTCGGTGGACCGGGAAAACCGCATCGTCATCTTCCTCTACGACATGGCACCCAACACGTCCTTCCCCATGCACCAGCACAAGTGCCGGGTGCTCGCCTATACGATCTCCGGTGAATGGTGGTACGACTCCCGGGAGGAGCTCGTCGAGGGGACCACGATCGTTGAGGGCATCGGGTCGACGCACATGCCGCAGTCCGGCGATCGTGGATTCCGTGCGTTCGTTGTGCTCCTTGGTGAGCGTGACGAAGAAGTTCTTCTCCGGCGGCAGCACCCGCAGACGCTGGAGACGCTCAACATGGACTTCGACTACTTCGAGCGGCTCATGACCGCCGACGGTCCTGAAGTATGTCGCGTGACCGGTTGGCCGACCGACCACGCCTGAATCGGCGGGCGCGCCCGACACCGGGCGCCGCCGCGTAGCCAGTATCGGCACATCCGCTGGCGGCGCCCGTCACACACATTCGGGGAATTTTAGATCTTCCGTGCTTCTCATTTCCCCAGGAGAGTCATGCATAGCGTCAAATCGCGCGATCAGTCGGCGCGATGGTCCAGAATCTTGCCGGTCGTATTTGTCACCTACAGCCTCGCGTTCCTGGACCGCGGAAACTATTCGCTTGGTGCCGCGGGCGGGCTCTCGGAGGAGCTCGGCATCACGGCCAGCATTTCTGGTCTGATCGCTGCCAGCTTCTTTCTCGGCTACTTCCTGTTTCAAATTCCCGCGGCGCATTATGCGGAACGGCGCAGCGCGGTCAATCTGGTCTTCTGGACGTTGATCGCCTGGGGCCTGCTCTCCTCCGTGCAGGGCCTGATCTCGAGCGTTCCGATGCTGATCCTCGCCCGTTTCTTCCTGGGTGTGGCGGAGGCTGCGGTCTTCCCCGCTCTGGTGATCCTGCTCACCCGCTGGTTCCGCAGGGACGAGCGAGGCAGGGCGAACACATTCCTCATCCTGGGCAGTCCGGTCACCGTGATGTGGATGTCCGCGGTGACCGGCTACCTCATCGAGGCGACGAGCTGGCGCTGGATGTTCATCGCCGAGGGTGTGCCCGCCATCCTCTTCGCGTTCGTGTTCAAGTGGCTGGTGAACGACTCGCCACGGCAGGCGGCGTGGTTGGACGCCGGCGACTGTGCGCGGCTGGAGTCCGATCTCGAGTCGGAACAGCGTGACCTGCCAAGGTTCGACGGTTACCTCCAGGCGTTCCGCTCCCGCCAGGTCGTCCTGCTCAGCTTGCAGTACGCGTTCTGGACCGTGGGTGTCTACGGGCTCCTCTTCTGGATGCCCACCATCATCAAGGCGGCTTCCAAGCAGGGCATCGGCAATACGGGGCTCCTCACCGCACTGCCGTACGTGGTCGCGGTCGTCTGCATGATCGCTAACAGCTATTGGTCGGACCGCTCGCAGGCTCCACGTTCCCGCTTCGTGTGGCCGTTCCTGCTCGCGAGTGCCCTCCTCTTCTACGCATCGTCCACGGTCAGCACGGACAACTTCCTGCTGGGCTACGTCCTCCTGTGCCTGGCCGTCGCGGTCGTGTACGCGCCCTACGGTCCATACTTCGCGGCTATCAGCGAACTGCTGCCGCGCAACGTCGCCGGTGCGGCTACCGCACTGGTGAACAGTCTCGGAGCGCTCGGATCGTTCGCAGGCACCTATCTCGTCGGGTGGTTGACCGGGGACTACGGGGCGCATACGGCCTTCCTCTTCCTTGCCGTATCGCTGGCCTGCTCGTCTCTGATCATGCTTCTCGTGCGGAAGCCGGACGCCGATCCCGCCGTACCCCTGCCCGTCGGCCAAGCCGCACAGTCATAGAACTACTCGGCATCTTCGGAGAAGAAAAAGTGGCACTCATCACCGCGAATCGTTGGTCTTTCTGGCTGCGAGAATCCTTGGCTTCCGAGTCGTCCCAGGACATCCAGCAAGTGCGAGGAGACACAGAGGCCGACGTCTGCATCGTCGGCGGCGGATACACCGGCCTGTGGACGGCTCTGCGCCTGATGGAAAAGGCTCCCACCATGCGTATCGCTCTCGTGGAGGCGGACGTGTGTGGAGCAGGGGCGTCGGGCCGTAACGGCGGCCTTGCCCTGTCGTGGTGGCCCAAGCTCGAGACGCTGGCGGAACGGGTCGGCGACGACGAGGCCGTACGCCTGGCACGGGCGTCAGAGGAAGCCATTGCGGAGATCGGAGCATTCTGCGAGAGGGAGGGTATCGATGCGCACTACCGGCAGAGCGGCTGGTTCTGGGTCGCGACATCGCCCGCGCAGATGAACGCCTGGTCGAGTACTGTGCGAGCGTGCGAGTCGCGAGGCGTCGTCCCATTCGTGCCCGTCGATCGGGAGGAGTTGACGTTTCGAACCGGGTCGCCTGCCGCACTCGGCGGTGTATTCGAGCGCTCGGCGGCGACGGTACAGCCCGCATTGCTGGTCCGGGGACTCCGCAAGGTGGCGATCCGCAGAGGAGTGGAGATATTCGAACGATCACCGATGATCCGGCTTGACCGTGATCGAGGTGTCGTTCACTGCCCTGACGGCAGCGTTCGCGCGCCTGTGGTCATCCTGGCGACCAATGCCTGGTTGTCCGGGGTCCCGGAACTCCGTCGCGCGGTCCTTCCGCTGTCGAGCGACGTCATCGCGACGGAGCCCATTCCAGAGCTGGCCGACGGGTCCTTGTGGACGGGAGGGGAGTGCGTTTCCAACTCCCGTCTCATGGTCGACTACTACCGGACCACGCGCGACGGCAGAGTGGTCTTCGGTCGAGGAGGTGGCACGCTCGCATTCGCCAGCCGCATGGGCACCGCGTTCGATCGCAACACGCCACGCCAGGCTGAAGTGCAGGCCGCGCTCGGCCGGCTCGTGCCCTTCGCAAGCAGGGCACGGGTGAGCGCGATGTGGAGCGGCGCCGTAGACCGGAGTACGGATGGGCTCCCGTTCTTCGGCACGCTGCCCGGCAGGGCCACCGTCGTCTACGCTGCCGGATTCTCCGGGAACGGTGTTGCGCCTTCGCTGCTTGCCGGGCGAATCTTGGCGTCGATGGTACTCGGGAGCCAGGACGAATTGTCGCGGTGCGGTCTCGCCGCGGGTGTACCTGGACGTTTTCCCCTTGAGCCGGCCCGCTACTTCGGCGGGCTCGTGGTGAGGGAGGCGGTCCGGCGGAAGGAGACCCGGGAGGACGATGGTCTGCGCGTCGGTCTCTTCACTCGGCGGATGGCGGCTCTGGCGCCGTCGGGGTTCTTCAAGATCGGCAAGGAAGACGGCTGATCCCCGTCTCGACTCCCTGTCGATCCCCCTCTCGGGGCGGCAATTCTCATCCGTCACTGGTAGATATGGGTCTGCTTGGTGCCCGGGCGATGGCCGAGCAGAGGATCGAGGAGTGAGCCGTGGCTGTTTCCGACGGCGAACGTGGGCCAAGAAGGCTCGGTACGGGCGAATTCGTTGCCCGGATCGGAAAATGGCACACAAGTTCGAAGGAGCTACACGCGGCGTTGGCCGACGCCATCCGCTCGGCGATCGAATGTGGCGACCTTCGGGCGAACTGCATCCTGCCGCCGCAGCGTGACCTGGCTCGTACCCTGGCGGTGAGCCGTAGCACCATCGTTGCCGCCTTCGAAACCCTCCGCAGAGAAGGATTGCTGCAGACCCGGCAGGGGAGTGCCACCTGGGTGTGTGACACGAGAGCGGCGACCGGCCAGACCTGGTTGGGTGTCCTCGGCATGATGCCCGTGTTCCAGCATCCGGAAGGCACCGGCGAGGCGGTCATCAACCTCGCTGCCGCTGGCGTGGGGATCGACACGTCGCTGTGGGAAGGCCGGTTACCGCGGGTTCTAGAAGCCGCTGTTCGTTGTGAGGCGGCGCACGGATACTTCCCCGCGGGACTGCCGGACCTGCGGATCGCTCTCGCCGGCCATCTCACCGCTCGGGGTCTCGCCACCGAGCCCGAGCAGATCCTCGTCACCGGCGGGGCACAGCAGGCCATCCATCTTGTGGCGGCGGCGTGGCTCCAGTCCGGCGACGTGGTACTGGTCGAGCAGCCCGTGTACGCCGGGGCGCTGGAAGTCTTCCGCGCCGTGGGGGCACGGGTCATAGGGATCCCGCCCGACGGCTCGGGACCATGCGCCGACGCTCTCTCCGCGCTGGCCGAAAGGCACCGCGCCAAGCTGCTGTTTCTCGCCCCGACGTGTAGTAACCCCACAGGACATACACTCTCCGCGGCTCGGCGTCAAGAGATCGTCCGAGCGGCTCGCAAATGCGGGCTGTTGATCGTAGAGGATGCTGCGCAGCAGGATCTGGCCTTTGGATCGGTGGAAGAGGGATACCTTGCGGGGCAGTGTTCCGAGCATGAGGTGATCGTGATCGGCTCATTGAGCAAGCTGTTCTGGGGCGGGCTGCGCGTCGGCTGGGTGCGCGGTGAGGTATCAGCGATGCGAAACCTCAGCAGGCTCAAGTCGGCGAACGACCTTGGAACTTCGGTGATCGGTCAGTTTCTCTCGCTCGAGCTGCTGGCCCGGCATCATGAGGCCCGGGTACGGCGTCACGCTCAGTTATCCGCGTTGCGTGACCTGGCCGTCGAGCTCATCACAAGCCTGATCCCAGAGTGGCAGCCGAGTCCCTGTTCCGGCGGCCTGGCACTGTGGGTTCGCCTCCCCGGAGCCGATGCCGTGGACTTCGCGCAGATGGCGTTACGCCACGGTGTGACTGTGATCGCCGGTCCGATGTTCGACGTCGGCGAAGACGCGTTCCGTGATCACATCCGTGTGTCGTTCGCGACGGAACCAGCGAAGTTGCGAACAGGGATCGAGCGACTGGCGACGGCGTGGGGATCCTACAGGCGGTGGTGAGTGAATCGCTCGTGGAGAATCGCGGCCGACGATCTGACGCTTCGCTCACATGAACCGTACGAGGCCGACGCTCGAGTGCAGGAGGTTAAGAATTCCGGAGACTAGCCGCACCACGGCAGGTAGGCGGGCTGGTGGGCGACCAGCACTTCGTGGCGGAGCGCGAGGGGGGACATCAGTACGCCAGCCGGTAGGGGATGAACCGCTCAGCGAGTGCGGCACCGGTGGCGGAGTCGATCGCGTGGATGGCCGGGATGCTCCGCGGGTGCGTGCCCTCGCGCAGCTGGGAGGCGTGGGCGGCCAGCGCCGCCTCCTTGGCCGGGCAGTGCGCTGTGGTGTCGACATACACCGTCGGAGCGGCCGCCGCCGCGTTCCAGACGACCTCCTCAGGGCCCATGTAGCCCAGGACAAACCGCGGTGTCGGCTTGGCTTCCCCGCCTGCGCGGGCGGCGGCGAAGCACGCGGCATGCACCGCCTGGTGGTCCTGGTGGAAGCCGCCCGCTGCGGGGATCAGCAGCAGCGCGGGCCGTGCCGCCGCCAGCGACAGCTCTGTCCCGGACGCGATCAGTGACGAGCTCACGCTGATGCGCGGCGGGGGAGTGGGCGTGGTCGATCGTCGGCCCAGGCGAGCAGCCGCCCGGCCACGCCGAGGGCGTCGCAGGCGGCGTTGAACTCCTTGCCGTGCAGGTCGGGGTCGCTGTAGCCAGCCCACATGGGGCCGGTGCGGCAGCAGACCGCCAGGACGTGGACGGTGACGCCGCAGTTGGCGAGCCGGTGGATGGTGCCACCGGCGCCGAGGGTTTCATCGTCGAGGTGGGGGGGCGACAACCAGGGCGACGTCGCCGGGGAGGAGGCCGAACACTACGGGCCCTGTCCGGGGAGGGGCCGTGGATCTATGCGGAGGCGGGTGGGGTGACTGCGGCGAGGAACGCCCGTGCGGACGAGGCCGGCGTGTGCCTGGCCACCTGGGCGTCCGCCTGGACGGAAGCGGCGTGGTAGGCGTCGGCGTCAAAGAGCAGGTTGAGCGTCGCCTTCCACAACTGACTGGCGGGCAGGCCGGGGGCGACCATGCGGCCTGCCGACCGGGCGAGAACGGGCACGTGCCCAAAGTCGTAGCCGACCACCGGCGTTCCAGCCGATACGGTTTCGGCGGCGGCGTTGCACCACGTTTCCGGGCTCGTTGTCGAGATGATTGTCGCGGCGGCGCCGGCGAAGAACGCCGGAACCTGCTGCCAGGGCAGCGCGGGTAGCAGCCGCACCTCGCCGGGGGAGGCCAGCGCCGCCGCGCGACGGCAGGCGGTGATGACCTCTTCCTGCATGCCGGGCCAGTACTCGAATCCGGCGGCGGCCAGCACGATCTCCACAGGCCGCCCGAGGCGGTCGGGGATCGCCTCGATGAGTTCGGCGATGCCTTTGTGGGGTTCGGCGCGGGCGACGATCCGGATCGGCCCGCGCTGGCACAGCTTTTCGCGTCGGGCGGGGCTGGGCGGCACCACGGCGGTGAGGAGCGCGTTGGGGACCGCCGCCCAGGAGCGGGTGTCGAATCCGGCGTCGCTGGCCTGGCTGATGAGGAAGTCGCTGTTGGTCATCACCACGTCCGGCCGGTGGGCGAGCGCCCGGGAGAACAGGAGGTCGGTGCGCAGCACGGCCAGTTTCAGCACGGTCCGTACGCCTGCCGGGGCGGGAGAGAGATAGCCGAGCCCCCACGAGGTGTCGGCCCAGCACACCACGTCGGCCTCGTGTTCGGTGAGCAGGTTGCGGACTTCGCGGCACACCGGCCCGGGGTTGGCCAGGGCCTCCATGAGGTCCTCCTCGACCGCCACGTTCGGGACGTGGAGGACGCCAGTCCGACCAGTCCCCCCCCCGGTCGCCCGTTCGGCGGTGGTGAGCACGGTGACGCGGTGGCCGAGCTGGCGAAGACCCTAGATCAGGGCGGCGGTGCTGCGTTCCAGCCGACGTCCCGCCGCCCCAACATATGGAATTCGAAGACGAGGAAAGGGTGCCGCCCGCGTGGAGCGGCCCTCGGAAAGACGTGCTCGGCGCCCTGATGCCCATCGAGCGGGTGTTGTTCCGCAGTGAGGGTCTGGTTTTGGTGCTCACTGGGCTCGTTTCATCCTGAAATCCCACTGTTTGCCCGCGCGCCGCTCACGGCTCAACTACAACAGAATGTGGGCCAGTTGCTCGGGTTCCTCGGCCTCGCCGATCGCATCGACGATCAGGACGGCTCCGTGACCGAAGTAGCCGCGGTGGTGGCCCGCCAGTGGGAGCTGCGGGATGCCGTCGTTCGACAGAGCCCATGGCCCGTCTGCTCGCGGGCCTGCGCTGTGACGGCCACTTCGCCGCACTGCTGGCGAGCGCCCGTGAGGCGTGGTGAGCGCCTTCCCGGCCGTGTTCTGGACGGTATCGAGGCCGAGGCGGTCGGATCTCCGGCTGATATGGCGAAGCGTCAGGTTGCCGTCCTACCCTCGGTGGGGGCGAACGCGACGCACGGTCGAGTCGTGAGGTATCCCGGGGCGGGAAGACGAGGGGAGCGCTTCATGTCGAGGGCGGCATTTCGGTTTCCTGCACTGCAGTCGCACGATCCGGACAGTCTCGGGGACTTCCGGCTGGTGGCGCGGGCGGTATGGGGCAGGTGTTCCTAGCCCTTTCCCCCGGCGGACAGCCGGCGGCTGTGAAGGTGATCCGTGACGAGTTCGCCAGGGACACGGAGTTCGGGCAACGGTTCGCGCGCGAGGTGGGCGCCGCGCAGAAGGTGCGCGGCGCCCACCTCGCCCCGCTGCTGCACGCTGACCCCCAAGCCGAGCGGCCGTGGCTGGCCACGACGTACGTGGCCGGGCCGTCCCTGCGGGACCTGGTGGTTGAGCACGGGCCGCTGCCGAGCGGTCAGGTAATACTGCTGGCCTGGGGCGTCGCCCACGCCCTCGCCGACATCCACGCCGCGAAGGTGGTGCACCGGGACCTCAAGCCCGGGAACATCATCCTGGACGAGAGCGGTCCGAAGGTCATCGACTTCGGCATCGTCAAATCCCTGACGCAGTCAGTGACCTACAACAGCCACTCCACCCGGATCGGCACCCCGCTGTACATGTCGCCCGAGCAGGCCGTGGGCCGCGCCGTGGGCGCGGCCTCCGACGTCTTCGCCCTCGGCTCCACCCTGTACTTCCTCGCCACCGGCCGCGAGGCGTTCGCGGCGGAGAACGAGTGGGCCGTTGCCCACCGCGTCGTCGCTGACACCCCGGACGTCTCCGTCCTCGCCCCGCCGTTACGCCAGCTGGTCACCGCCTGCCTGCACAAGGACCCTGATCAGCGCGCGACACCGTTACGTGTGCGGAGGTGGTGCGAGGAGGAGTTGGGTGACGCGCTCGGCCCGGGCGCCTGGATGGGCATCACCGGTGCCCGGGCGGCAATCCAGGAGCGCACCACCGCTTTGCGAGCCCTCACCGCCCCTGACACGGAAGCGGTCGGCACCGTCTCCGGGGATCAACCCGATTCCTCCGGTGTCACAGCAGACAACGAAGGCGGCAAAACACCGAAGACGACCGGGCCCGCCACGGTGCGCGGCGTGATCGCCACACATGTGACAGAGATCGTCCTGGCAGCGGGAGCGCTCGTTTGGGCGAGCTCCCTGCCGATCATGTCGGAGACCTGGAAGGAGAATTCCTCCGGCACCCAAGTGGTGCGTGTGACCGAGGCCTTCAACTGGCACCACCCATGGGAACCAATTCCCACCGGCATTCCTGGAGTGGAAACAGCCTGGCAGTTAATACCGGTCGGGATCATTGGTACAGCAGCCGCGCTTGTCCTAGCAGTCCTCTTCTTGCTGAGGCTTGCCAAGGACCATGACCTCAAGATGTGCGGCCTGGCGGCGGGCGTGATCTGTGGCATCTGGATCGTCCCCGTCACGGCCATCAGCGCTGCTGTGCTCGCTATGACATTCGGTCTGGAGTTCACGGATGGCCCGGAATATACGGTTCGCGCCATGTACCTGGCTGGGGGATGGGTGCTACTCCTGGCAAACGGCCTGATGGTCGATGCGCTCCGGCGCACACAGGGATACCTCGTGACGCGGGCGTCGGGCAGCGCCTCAGGGCCGAAGCCTGTTCACATCGTGAGCCCGAACCACTGAAGGTCATGGGCGGCGGTAGTGCTGGATGGTCTCGACGACGTTGGTCCAGCCGATGGCGCTGATCAGGCCGATCGCCGGGTTGCGGAAGGCGGCCATGGCGCGGGGTGTGGTTCCGGTGCTCACGTGTGAGGCGTCTTCGGCGTAGATGACGTCGCGGACGTGGTGCAGAGCTTCGACCTGCCAGTGCCCGCGCATGAGGTCGCCGGTCCGGGCAGGGGTGATGCGTCCGGGTTCGAGGCTGGTGACGGCAACCGCCCCGATCTTCACGGCGGACATGCCGGGGTTGGCCATCAGCGCGGCCCATACGGCGTCCGTCGGGCCGTTGACCGCCCGGGCGGTGTCCAGATTCGGCGTGACACCATCGGGACTACGCTGATTTGGGATCAGACCGCGTGTGGACGAGCCGCATACTGAAGCGCCCCGGCAAGATCCGCACCACCACCGGCCGATTCCGCGATGACCGCGGTGATCGATTCGGTCACGTTGAAGTTGAGAACCAGTATCCGGATCGGGCTCTGTGCCTTTTCGCATGGGCGAGTTCGTGATGCCTCATCGGGCCGGATCCCCTTCAGAGCACGAAGCCAGGACGGAACGCACGTGTCCGATGCTGCGCAGGAGCTCGGCGCGGCGTCCGTCGGCGTCGGCCTGGGACGAGAGGTCCTCAAGCCTCGGGCCTCGCCCCTCGGCCGCCGAGCGTTCACACCGCACCGCGGCCCGGACCAGGCGTGCCAGCTCTCGGGGGCACACGTGTGGCTCCGAGTCGAACCAGTCGTCCAGGAAAATCTCGGTGTCGAACTGTCCGCGGTGCTGCTCGAAGACAAGGTGCGTCACGGGCGAGTCGTGGACGAGGCTGCGAAGGATCGCGGTCCAGTCGAGCACACCGTCACCGCAGGGCCGTAGTTTGCGGCGAAGACCCGCGCCGGCGAAGAACAGCGCGACGTCCTCCAGATGGCTCTGATGGACGTGCGGCGCGAGGCGTCGTGTCACATCGCCCGGGTCCTCGGCGCGTACGACAAGGTTCGCGACGTCGAGGCTCACCCCGAAGACATCGGGCCCAGCGGTCTCGACAAGCTGGAGCACCTCGGTCGAAGCGAGGTCCTCGTGCGTCTTCACGTTGAGCCGGAGACCGTGTTCCATGAGCACCGGGCGAAGGGCGGCCAACGTTTTCCCGATCTCCCCGAGTTGCTCGCGATGGGAGGGGGACGTGCTCCGCCGATTCGTCATGGTGTAGGCGTAGAACTGGTCGCAGCCCAAGGCGACGGCCGCGTCGACCATCCGGGTGAGCTCGGCGAGGCGATCGGCGAGATCACCGTGCGGGCCCAGGCATCCGACTCCGACCTCGACGAAGAGGCCCTGGTGGTCGGCGGCCTGGCGGGCGTCGCGCAACTCGGCCCGGTCCAGCGACGGGCTGACCGCGCGCGGGGTGGGGAACATCACGCCGTCGAGGCCCAGCTCGCGGACCAGGTCCAGGGCCGCAGGCCAGTCGCCTTCCTCGATTCCCTGCGTCGGTCCACACATCACGCCGAGGCTCTTGGCGATGCTCCGGCGTGCGGCTCGGCCGGGGATCGCAGCGGGCTCCTCTCGAAGGGAGGCGATACGCGGGGGAATCTTCATATGACTTGGTTACCAGACGTCTGATGCTTCTGGATAGGGGGTCGATGGACTTACCTAAAAGGATTGAAACCGCCCATCACGCCGCTTCCAGCACTGCCCGGCCGGCGAGGGCGCCCACGACCACAGGGAGGACGGGGAAGTATGTGCCAACGTGAACCGCGTCTCCGCTATGCAGGCGGCGATCGACGAGATCCGCACCAAGATCCGTGAAAGGGACTGGGTTCCCGGCGACCCCGCCGACCTCGTCATCCTTTCGGGAGAAACCGTGACCAGTGCCGTGATGGACAGGCCGTACGACCGCATTGTCGTCCACCACGGCAGGGTCGTCGCCGAGAACGGCGTCCTCATGTGAGGACGCACACGACTCGGCATCACACCGCCTGAACCCGCCGGGACATCCGCGTGCCTAGCCGATCATCTGCTCCGGTTTGGTCTCGCCTCGGATCGGCGCCAACGCCTCCAGGTCCACGTCGATCAGGTAGGGCCCGTCGGAGGCGACCGACTTCGCGAACGCCGCTTCGAACTCAGCCACGCTGCTCACCCGGCCGGCCTGCACGCCGACCGACTGGGCGAGTCCGACGAAGTCGGGAGTGTGCAGGTCGAGGTCGTCGAACGGCGCTTCGGGGAAGGTCGAGGTCTGGATCCTTCTGAGCACTCCGTACCCACGGTCGTTGAAGACCAGGACGGTCAGGGGGATTCCGCGCTGTGCCGCGACCACGAGTTCGCCGATGGTGAGCATGATCCCGCCATCACCGTGGATCACCACCGACCGTTCCGCTCTGGCCAGGGTGGCGCCGATGGACAGCGGCAGGCCGGGGCCGATGGCGGTCGAGACCGGGTGCATGGTCGTGCGCGGCTCCAGCGCGGGGAGCAGTCGGTCACCCCAGTTGTACGCGGGAACGGTGACGTCGCACACCACCGCGCCGCTCTCGGGAAGTAGCTCGCGGATGATCCGCACCAGGGCTTGGTGGTCGGGTCCGATCACCTCCCGGGACTGCGTACGTCCGGCCTCGGCGGCGGCCGTCAGGCGGGTGTTCCACCCCGTCTCCGCCTGGGTGCCGGTCACCCGATCGCGCAGGGCACGCAGGGTGGTCGCGGCGTCGCCGGCGAGGGCGACCGACACCGGGTAGCTGCGTCCGAAGGCGGTGGGCTCCACATCGATCTGGATCAGGGTCGGCGGCAACGCGAGCTGCCAGGAGCACGTGTCGGTCATCCGGAACCGCGTCCCGACCGCGAGCACGAGGTCGGACCGCTCCAGGCCCTCGCGCAGCGGCGCCTGGCCCATGAACACCCCGAGCGACAGCGGGTGGTTCTCGGGGAGGGCGCCACGCCCCTGGCGCGTGGTCACGACCGGGATGTCGAGCGCCTCGGCGAGGGCACGCAGTTGCGCCCATGCCTCGCCGCGGACCACCCCGCCACCGGCCCAGATCACGGGCCGCCGGGCGGACGCCAGAAGCTCGGCCGCGCGCGCGATCCGGTCCTCCGGTGGAGAAAGCGGGGGCACGGGCACCGGGGGCGCCACGATCTCCTCGGTGGGAGCGTACTGGAGGTTGATCGGGATCTCGACGGCGGTGGGGCCCGGCCGGCCGCTGAGGGCTTCGACCCCGGCATTGACCACCGTGGCGCCCAGAGTGGCGACCCGGCTCACCGACCACGCCTCTTTGGTCACGCTACGCAGCATCGGGAGCTGCCGCTCGGCCTCATGCAGGTATCCCCGCCCCTGACCGTAGAAGCGGGTCTCCACCTGGCCGGTGAGTATGAGCACGGGGGAGGACGCGGAGTACGCCTCGAACAGCCCGCCCACCGAGTTCGCCGCTCCCGGGCCGGTCGAGGTGATACCCACGCCGAGTCTGCCGGAGGCCCGGGCGTATCCGTCCGCAGCGTGGACCACCGACTGCTCGTGCCGCATGTTGACCACGTCGATCCCGCCATGGCGTCGGATGGCCTCCAGGATCGGCAGGTTGTGCACGCTGGCGACCACGAACACCCGGTCGACGTCCAGCGCCCGCAGGGCGTCGTAGATCGCGTCTGCGCCGTTGCGTGGGGTCATCGTTCTATCGCTCCGCTCGGTCTTCGCGTTCTGTCTGTGCTTGCTCGTCATCCCGCGGCCGGCCCGCGGTACTCGATCGCCTTGAACTCGGTGAACTCGAGAATCCCGTGGACGCCGCCTTCGCGGCCGTACCCGGACTGCTTCCATCCCCCGAAGGGGGCCTGCGAGTTCCATGGGGCGCCGTTGATGTGCACCACACCGGCCCGTACGCGCCGGGCGGCGTCAAGGACCGCTTCGGGGTCGTCGCCCCAGATTCCGGCCGCGAGCCCGTAGACCGTCCCGTTGGCCATCTCGACCGCTTCCTCAAGCGTCCGGTAGGAGCTGATCACCAGTACCGGGCCGAAGATCTCCTCCTGGACCAGCCGGTGCGTCTGGTCCTCAATGTGGAAGGCGCTGGGTGGCACGAAGTACCCCTGGCCGGGAAGTGACTCGCGGGGATACTGGAACACCGTCGTCGTCTCGCCGTCCGCGGCGCAGGCCAGGAACTCCTCCACCGTCCGCCGCTGACCGGCGTTGGCGACCGGCCCCAGATCCGCCGTGGGGTCTTGCGCGGGCCCGACCTTGTATCCGGCCATCGCGCTCGCCACTGCGCGTTTGGCTTCCTCCAGCATCGGCTCGAAAACCAGCAGCCGGGTCAGGGCGGTGCAGGTCTGCCCGGAGTTGCCCATCACCGAGGCGACCGCGGCGGACGCGGCCGCCGTCACGTCCGCCTCGGGGAGCACCAGCATCGGCGACTTGCCGCCGAGCTCCAGCGAGACCCGCTTCACCGAGCCGGCGGCCAGCGCGGCCACGCGCTTGCCGGCCCGGGTCGACCCGGTCAGCGAGACCATGTCGACCAGGTGGTGTCCGACCAGGCGCTCGCCGACGTCGGCGGCCCCTGTGACCAGGTTGAAGGCGCCCGCGGGAAGTCCGATCCCGTCGATGATCTCGGCCAGGATAAGGGCGTCGAGGGGGGTGACCTCACTCGCTTTGAGTACGACGGCACAGCCCGCTGCGAGCGCGGGGGCGACCTTGTTCATGGCCTGGCTCAGCGGGAAGTTCCATGGCGTGATGGCGGCCACCACCCCGATCGGCTCATGCCGCAGGATCGAGTCCCCGTCCTGGCTCGTGAACGCGAGCCCCGCCAGCGCGTCCCGGGTCGCCACCACGATGCCGCGAGCGATGTCCACCTGGACGGCTTCGGAGCGACCGCGGGGCATGCCCATCGAATCGGAGATCGCGATCGCGAGTTCCCGCCGGCGCTCCTCAATCCCGGAGGCCAGCCGGTCGAGCAGCGTGAGCCGCTCCTCGACGGTCAGGCGATTCATCGCCGGCAACGCTTTGTGCGCCTGCTCCACCGCCAGGTCGACCTGGTCCGGCGTGCTCGCCCAAACCTCCCGCACCACCTGCTCGGTGCTCGGGTCGATCACGGTGATCCGCGAGCCGGTCTCGTCGCTCTCCAGCCATCGCCCACCCACATAGGTGCCCGGCAACGGGTTCATCGGTGGTTCACTCCTCTGTCTCCCCGCCATCGAGATCGGCAAGCTCGTCGAGCAGCTTGGGGATCCGGACCGCGAGCAGCTTGCTCAGTTCGCCTTTGATCACTTGGTCTTCTGTGGCCCGGTCGTGGTGTAGCCGGGTCTGCATCGACTCCAGGATCTGTTCGGCGGTGAGACCGGTGGCGCTGATCAGGAGCACGTGGCCGAAGCGTGCCTCGTATGCCTCGTTTCCCTCCGCCAGCCGAGCGAGCGTCTCCTGGTCGCGGCGAACCTGGGCGACCTCCGCCCGTGACCAGCGGGCCTCCCGATCATCGCCGCGCACCCCGCTGCCGATCCGGGAGAGACCTTCGTGGGCGGCGCGCACCTCATCGCTGGTCAGCGCCCGCACCCGCTCCTGGGCGTAGGCCACCAGCGACTCACGGTCCGGGAACGGGCGTGCCCCGGACACCGCGTCCGCCCAGGAGGCCACTGGCAGGTGGCAGGATCGGTAGAGCAGGTCGGCCAGACGGTGGGTCGGCATCGCGTTGAACCGGGTCATCCCTGGGGCCGGTGTTCCTGCGCCTGTGCTGGTCACTTCTGCTCCTCGATCTCGGCGAGGGCCGCCCGCAGATGGGTCGCGCTCGCGCTGATGTAGTGCAGGGCCGCCGCCTCGTCGAAGTCCTGCTCGAAGTACTGGCGCCACCCCGGGATTCCCTCGTTCCGGCAGCGGCGCTCGTACTCCATGACCATCCGCATGTACGCCGTGAGCTCTTCGACGGTCAGGTCGGGGTGAGCCTCCAGGAACCCGTCACCGTACAAGTCGACGACCATCTGGATACGGGGCGCAGGACGGTCGGCGGCGGCCTGTTCGTTCTCGATGGTGAGGTTCACCGTGGGGTTGGCGTCCCTGATCACCCGCAGCAGCCGGGTGAAGTCGATGACGCCCTCGCCGCACGGCCGCATCTGGTAGGTGAGTTCGCCGTCCACATGGGTGAGGCCGGCATCCTTGATGTGCGTCTGCCGGACGTACGGCGCCACCCGCTCCGCGGCCATGATCGGATGTTCGATCCGCTGCAGCACGTTCGCGGTGTCGAAGACGATGCCCATCACGTCAGGCCCGACCGCCTCCACCATCCGGATCGCCTCGAACGAGGTGATGTCCTCATGGGTCTCCACGTTCATGTGGATTCCGAGATCTCGGGCGATCGGTGCGAGCCGGTGGAGGAAACGAGTAGTGGCCTCCAGCTGATCGGCCCAGTCCACATCGGTGCGGAAACGGTCGTAGGTCCAGCGGCCGCGGTAGTCCAGCTTGAAGCTTGCGGTGCCGATCCAGAGCTCGCGACAGTCGATCGCGGCGCAGGCCTCCATCATCCTGCGAAAACCCAGAAGCACGTCTCCGTCGCCGACCGACCGGAGCTCGGGGGTTTCCGGCGAGGCGTAGGGGTTCACCTTGCCGAGGCCGGTTTCCAGGTACAGGCCCAGTTCGTCGGCGCGGCGGCGGATTCCGGCGAGATCGTGCGGGTTCAGGCTCGGACTCATGTCCAGGACGGTCCGGAAGAACGCACCCTCCATCCCCAGCTCCGCCGCCTTCTCGAGGCTGCCGATGGGGCCGAGCGACTGGCTTCCGGGAAGCTTGCGTCCATCTACACCGATCTTCATCGAATCAACTGCACTCTCTCGTGGAACAGGACATGTCGGACAAGCTGACACCGGGTCAGCGTCGGACTGGCGTGGGCACTGGGACGGCCTCCAGCAATGCCCGGGTGTACTCGTGCTGGGGATCTCCGAAGATCTGCTCGCGCGGTCCCTCTTCGACGATGGTTCCTCGAGACATCACCATCACCCGTGGGCAGAGGTACCGCACCACGGCCAGGTCATGAGCCACGAAGAACAGGGAGATGCCCAACTGCTCCCGCATGTCCGCGAGCAGGTTGAGGATCTGCGCCTGGATCGACACGTCTAGCGCTGAGACCGCTTCGTCGCAGACGAGCACTCGGGGGGACACCGCCAAAGCCCGGGCGATGGCGATCCGCTGGCACTGGCCGCCGGAGAAGGAAGAGGGCAGGCGCTCCATCTGATCGGGGTCGAGACCGACCAGGCTGAGCACCTCGGCCACGCGTTCGGTGCGGCCGGACCGATCGCCGGCCAGTCCGTGGATCACCAAGCCCTCTTCGACCAGTTGGCGCACCGTCATCCGCGGGTTGAGGCTGGACACCGGGTCCTGGAACACCAGCTGGACGTCTTTGCTGAACCCGCGGCGGGTGCTACGACTGGCTGACGAACGCTCGACTCCCTCGTAGAGGACGTCACCGCTGTCTGGCCGCTCCAGACCGACCACGATCTTGATCAGGGTTGTCTTGCCTGAGCCGGACTCACCGACCAGGCCGAGCGACTCACCTGCCTCCAGGGCGAACGAGACGTCCCGAAGCACCGGGATACCGGAGGAACGGCCACGACCGCCATAGGACTTGTTGACATTGCGCACTTCAAGCAGGGACATAGCGTTTCCTCAGATCCGGCCGACCACATCGCAGGCGACCTCTCCGCCTTTCGCGAGCCGGCGCAGACTGGGCACCTGACGCGAGCATTCCGGCGCGGCAAGCTCACATCGCGGGTGGAAGGCACAACCGTTCGGCCGGCCGGCCGGGTGGGGCGGAGCTCCGGGAATCGTCTTGGGACGGGTGACCGGGCGATCCAGTCGGAGCACCGTGGCGAGAAGGGCCTGCGTGTAGGGATGGGCGGGCTGCTCGAACAGCTCCCAGCATCGACGGTCCTCGACCTTGCGCCCGGCGTACATCACCGCGACCCGATCCACGAAGTTCGCGACAAGCCCAAGATCGTGGGTTATCAGGAGCACCGCGAGACTACGGTCGCGCGCGATCCGGTCCAGCAACTGCAGCACCTGCCGCTGGACCCGTACGTCCAGCGCCGTGGTCGGCTCGTCGGCGATCAACAGGTCGGGCTCGCCGATCAAGGCGATGGCGATGGCGACCCGTTGGCGCATCCCGCCGGAGAACTCGTGGGGATAGGCACGCAGGCGCTGGGCCGCGTTGGGGACACCGATCTCCTCGAGTATCGCGACCGCACGCCGGACGGCCTCGGACTTGCCTACACCTTCGTCCCGTAGTGACTCCGTCAGTTGGTCGCCGATGGTCATCAACGGGTTCAGCGCGCGCATCGGGTCCTGGAAGACCATGCCGATCCGGCGGCCGCGGAGCCGAGTCATCGCCCGCTCGGGGAGAGATCCCAGATCGAGGCCGTCGAACTCGATGCTGCCGGAGGTCACCGTCTGAGGGGCGAGCCGCATGATCGCCCGTGCGGTGATGGACTTGCCGGAGCCGGACTCACCGACCAGAGCCACCCGCTCGGCCGGGGCGATGTCGAGCGAGAAGCCGTCGACCAGCCGCACCGACCCGGCCTTGCCTGGGACATCGATGCAGACGTCGCGCATCCGCAGCAGGGGGCCGTCGCTTCGGATCATCACGTCACCTCGCCTTCAACGCCGGATTGAGTCGGACCTGGAGTACCTCGCCGAGGAGTCCGAACGCGGTAGCCGAGAAGGCGATCGCCGCGCCAGGAGCCAGGGCGACCCACCAGGCGGTCGAGACATAGCTGCGGGCCTCCGCGACCATGGCACCCCACTCTGAACTCGGCGGTTGGGCGCCGACGCCGATGAACGACAGTCCAGCCAGGATCAGCACGGTGAAGCCGATGTCGGCCGCCCATTTGACGATCAGGACGTCCATCGAGTTGGGCAGGACATGCCGGAACGTCACGCGCCACCGGGAAGCACCGAGTACCCGAGCGCCGGAAATGTAGGGCTGCGTCATCGCCTCGCGCATGATGCCGCGCAGCAGACGCGCGGTCATCGGCCAGCCGACCAGCACCATGGCGATGATGGCGCTGCGCAGACTGGGGCCGAGGGCCGTCGCGAAGCCCAGCGCGACCACCATCCCCGGCAGTGACAGGGTCATGTCGGTGAGCCGCATGAGGAACTCGTCGGCCCACCGGCCACCCAGCGTCGCGAAGGTGGCGACCAAGGTGCCGATGGTGCCGTAGCAGGCCACCACGAGCGCGGCTGAGAGCAGCGTCGGCCGGGCGCCTATGATCAGGCGCCAGAGCACGTCGCGCCCCTGCTCGTCCGTGCCCAGCCAATGCTCGGCGCTGGGTGGCTGCATCGCGTTCAGCAGGTTGGACCGGTTCACCCCATCTGGGGCGAAGATGGGACCGAAGATCACCATCAGGATCAGGAACCCGACCGCACCGATCACGATCGCGGTGAACAGGCGCTGACCTCCCGCGGTTCGCTTGCCGCGGCGGCGAACCCGTGTGCGGGCACCGCGCAATGTCGTGGAACTCAACTGCCTATCCATTCGACTGGACGGCCCGGATCCGGGGATCCCTGGCTACTTGAATGACGTCGATGACGAGGTTGGCGACGATCACAGTGGCGCCGAAGAAGAGCACCGAGCCCAGTACCGCGTTGACGTCATGCTGGGCGACCGCGCGCTGAAGGTAGGAGCCGAGCCCGGACAGGCCGAACACGGACTCGACCAGGATGGCACTCGCCATGAGCAGCCCTATCTCAACACCGACCAGGGTGAGGGCAGGACTCAGCGCGTTGGGGAGAGCGTGCCGGGTCGTGACGCCACGGGCGCTCAGACCCTTGGCTCGGGCGACGGCGATATGCTCGCGGGCCAGCACACCTAGCATCTCAACGCGGAGCACCCGGAACAGCTGCGCGGTCACCGGGATGGCGAGCACGCAGGCCGGCAGCACCAGGTGATTCAGGGCATCCATAAAGACTGGCAGGCTGCCGGTCAGCGCCGAGTCGACCAAGGTCATCCCGGTACGGAGTGGAACGATCACGCCCGTTGTCAGCTCACCCGAGATCGGCAGTATCCGCAGGTTGCTACCGAGCCAGTACTGGAGCATCAGACCGACCCAGAAGACCGGGAGGCCACTCGCCAGCAGCACCAGGGCCCGGCTGACGACGTCCATCGGGCCTTGCGCGCGCAGCGCCGCGAACGCCGCCGCCGTAAAGGCCACGATGATGCTGATCAGTAGGGCGAGCAGCACCAACTGAATGGTTCCTGGAAACACCTTGCTGATGTCGGACAACACCGGCCGATGCGTCGCCGTGGAGCTTCCCAAGTCCAGGTGCAGCAGCCGGCCCAGGTACCGCAGGTACTGCACGGCCAGGGTGGAGTTCAGTCCGAGCCGCTCACGGACCGCCTCGATCTGTTCTGGGGGGGCACCCTCCCCGGCGACGATCTGCGCCTCGTCGCCGGGGACGGCCTTGATCATGAAGAACACGATTGTCACGAGGCCCCAGAGCGTCAGCAGGGTCGTGCCCAGCTTGCCGGCCATTCTCGTTGCCAGCCGTCGAGCTCGCGTCATCGTCATACTCTTTGCTACTTGATCCGGAAGTCAGGTACCCACGGGCCGAAGCCCATAGCGGTCTGGTGGACACCGGTGACCCGGGAGGTATGAGCCATCGGGCGCACCAGGGTATACATCGTCAGCGCGGAGGCGTCCTCGGCGAGGACCGTCTGAGCCTTCCGGTAGATCTCACACCTTTGATCGGCATCCGCATTCGAACGAGCCTCGTCCAGCAGAGCGTCCAGCTTCGGGTTGTTCAGACCGGAGCGGTTGCTCCCCACGGAACGAGAGTCGTAGTACGGCACGAGCATCGCGCCGGGGTCGGGGAACTGGGCGAACTCGGTCAGCAGCATCATCTGCGGGATCTTGGCCGGGTCGCGCAGGCGCGTCAGGTAGTCCGGGAACGCGATCGGTTCGAGCTTCAAGTTCACACCGATGTCGGCCAGGTTCGACTGGAGCAGGGTTGCCTCCTGCCTGGCGTTGGGCTCCGTGGGCTGGTAGCTCAGCGTGAGCTGGAGCCCCTTCTTGCCAGCGCTCTGCAGCAGTTCCTTGGCCTTCTCGACGTCCCGCTCGGCCGTGGGCAGGTCGGGACGGCAGGGCATCGTCGAGGGAAGTGGACCGTTCGCGACCTCGCCCATGCCGGTCCGGATGGCGCTCAGCGCTCCGTTGTAGTCGAAAGCCAGCTGCACCGCACGCCGGACCGCCGGATCGGCGGTCGCGCCGGTCGAAGTGTTGAAGTAGACGACCGCTTGCAGGCTCATCAGCTGCTTGATGACCTGGACGTCGCCGTTCTTCTCCAGGGTGGCCACATCCGGGTACGCGATCGTCGGGGCCACGTCGACGTTGCCGGCCAGCACCTCGTCGCGCTGGGTGGCCGCCTCCTTGATCAGCCGATAAACGATCTCGCTGGGCCGTTTGTCGTCGAAGTCCCAGTACTGGGGGAAGCGGGTCACGGTGAAGCCGCCGCCCTGCCCCGCAGCAGCCAGCTGGAACGGGCCACTGCCTGCGTCGTGGCTGGACAGCCAGCTCTGTCCCTGGTCGGACCCGGCGTTCTTCTCCACCAGGGCCGAGTTGAGGATGTAGACCTTGGCGAGGCCTCCGAGGAACAGTGAGTTGGGCTTGTCGAGCTTGATCGTCAGCTCGGTGTCGCTGACCACGTCGGTTCCCTTGTAGTCCCGGGTGAAGTTAGCCACGCCGGTCCCGATCTTGGCCACTCGGTCCAGGGTGGATTTGACGTCCGCAGCGGTGAGCTTGCGGCCGTCGTGGAAGGTGACATCGTCCCGCAGGGTGATGTTGATCGTCTGCGCGTCGTCGCCCATCGTGAACTTGGTCGCGAGGCTGCCGACCAGCTTGTTCTCGGTCGTGTAGGTCACCAGCGTGCTGTAGAGCGACTGCACGACAGAGTTGGTCTGGCTGAAGTCCGCGCTGATCGGATCCAGCGAGTTGACATCGTTGTTGTACGCTATGACAACGCGTCCACCGGCATCCACCCCAGAGGGTGCCGTGGCGCTGGAGCAGGCGACTGCGAGCGAGCCGGTAACCGCGAGGGCGGCGGTTGCGGCAATGAGTCGAGCACCTCTCTGTCGAGGCAGGATATGGGGGGTAGCCACCGCTTTCCCTCCAGACTTAGGTGCGGCGCTGAGCACCGGACGTGTGGTGTTGACCATCTTGAGACCGATAGTGTCCGCGCTGCGAGTCTCAGTCGGCATTGGAGAATATCCGAACCGCACTGCTGGGCTTCGTCGCTTCAACCAACAGCCGGGAGGGCGCAGTGCTTCTGCATCATCCGCTGTCCGAGACAGGTCAATCCCCTGCCCCGTCCTCCGCCACCAGCGGGTTCACACTGCCGGACCTGCTCGCCGTCAAGGAATTCAACCTGGTGCTGCATACCGGCGACGAGGCGGCCCTCGCCAAGCCGGTGCTCGGCGCGCACAGCATTGACATCCCGAACCCTACCCGCTGGCTCCCGGCCCGCTGGATCGTCCTGACGACTGGGCTGAGCATCCGGGGTGCGGCGAAGCAGCGGGAGCTCGTGCAGGAACTCGCCGGGGCGGGCATGGCCGCTCTGGGCTACGCCGCCGGGATCAACACCCGGAACGTGCCCGCGGCGCTTGTCGACGAGGCCAGGAAGCTCAACTTCCCGGTATTCACGGTTCCGCATGCCACTCACGTCTACTTGGTGATCGACTACGTGCGGCGCTCGGTGCTGCGCAACGATCCCCAGTTCCTGCAACAGATCGTGGACACTCATGCCTACCTCACCGGTAGCGGCGCGCTGGAACTGGCCGACCGGCTGGACGAGCCGATGGAGCAGGCGATCCTGCGCCGGGTCGGATCGCTCCTCAACGCCCAGGTCGGGCTCCTCGACGCCCTGGGTTCGCAGACCTGGCTGGGTGAGAAGGCGTTGTCCCAGACCAGCCTCAACCGGCTGCTGAACGGCAAACTGGACGCGCCGGCGGAGTTCGCTGAGGAAGGCAGTCCAGTGCACGCCCTGCCGATTCGGCGGGACAACCGGCACGTGGGCTGGCTGGTGGTGCGATGGCACGACATCGCGCACGAGAACCTGCTCCCACTGGCGTGGGCCGCGGCCAATCTGATCTCGTTCGTCTACGACACCAGGTCTCGCGCCTCGGACGCCGTCGCGGTGCTCAGGGCCGAACTCTTCGACCGGCTGCTAAAGGGCACCGGCCACCTCGGCGATCTCTCCAGCGAGCTTCGGCAGATCGGGTTCACCGGGATGTGGGAGTGCCGAGTGGTGCTACTGGGCGCCCGTTCGGACCACTCCGACGCCGCACATGCGTTCCAGAGGGCCCTGCGTCATGCGAGCATCCCGTTCCTGCTCAGGTCGGTTCAGCAGTCGAACGCCTTTTTCGTCCAGGCCGAACTCCCCCAGTTGCTGGATCTGCTCCGTGCCGTCCACGGCCGGGCCTACGTGGGACGGCCGGTCACCGCACCGTCCGACTTGGCCCTGTCCATGCACAGCGCGGAGTTCGTGATGAGGGCGACTCGGGATCGGGACGGCGCCAAGGGGGTCGCGGTCTGGGACGAGCTGCCGATGACGGCCTGGATGCTCTCCACGCAGGAGGCCGACCAGAGCCTCGATCAGGCGCGCAAGCTCCTGGAACCGCTTGAGGCGCAGCCGTTGGTCTTGGAGGCGGTGGTGGCGTTCCTGCGCTGCAACCTGGATGTCGTGGCGGCCGCTCGGATGATCCATCTGCACCCCAACTCGTTCAGGTACCGGCTGAGCCGCGCCGAAGACCTGCTGGGTGCTCCATTGCGGCAACCGTCCGTGGTGGCCGACCTCTACGCCGCCCTGGTGCTCATCGGACAGCTCGAACCGTAGGGGCTGGGCTCGCCCCTTGACCCGGCTCCTATGCCGGCAACGCCTGGAAGGCGGTGGCGAGTTCTGTGGCGAGGAGATCGGCGTGCTGCGCCTCGAAGATCAGCGGAGGTCGGATCTTGACGACGTTCCCGTTGACCCCCGTGGTCCCGACCAGTACTCGCCGGTCGCGTAGCCGCTCGACCACGGCGGCGGCCGTGGCGCCACCTGTCGCGACGTCGCCGTCCGTGCCGGTGAGCTCGATCCCGATGAACAGCCCGCTGCCTCGCACGTCGACGACGCACGGCACGTCCGCGGCTACCTGCGCGAGAAGCGTGCGCAGATAGCCGCCGACCTCGGCCGCGTGGGCGACCAGGGCGCGGTCCTCGATCTCTCCGAGTACGGCGTCGCCCACAGCCGCAGCCACGGGGTTGCCGCCGAACGTGTTGAAGTACCGGGTTCGAGCAGCGAAGGCGGCACAGATCTCCGCTCCGCTGACCACGCCCGCGAGGGGATGCCCGTTCCCCATCGGCTTGCCGAGCGTGACGATGTCGGGGACCAGGGCATGGCGTTGGTAGCCCCACATCCCCGCCCCCAGCCGGGCGAAGCCCGCCTGAACCTCGTCGGCTATCCAGAGCCCCCCTGCCGCTCGGACGGCCTCAACCGCCGGCCCGATAAAACCGGGTGGCCCGTCGATGACGCCGTCACTGGAGACGATCGAATCCAGCATCAGTGTGGCTGTGCCGAACCCTGCTTCGGCCAGTTCCGCGATGGCCGCCCGCGTCCGTTCCAGCAGAACCCGCGCCGCGTCCGGGCCGTCCGCCACTCGCAGATCGTCGATCCGAACGGTGCGCACCCAGGCATCTGTCCCGGTTCCCAGGGAGGGTGAGATGCCGGCCGTCGTCGTGGTGGAACCGTGGAAGGCGTGCTCGGTGACGATCATCCCCTCGGCGCCGGTGGCGCTGCGGGCGAGCCGACAGGCCAGGTCGTTCGCTTCGCTCCCGCTGCACGTGAAGAACACCCGGTCCAGCGGATCAGGGAAATGTCCGAGCAGGCGCTCGGCGTAGTCGAGGACCTTCGTGTCGAGGTAGCGGGTATGGGTGTTGAGGGTCGCCGCCTGTCGCGTCATCGCCTCGACCACGCGGGCATTGCAGTGCCCCACCGAGGGCACATTGTTGTAGCAATCCAGGTACCGCGTCCCGGCGCCGTCCTGGAGCCACACCCCCTCGCCTCGGACCATGTGCAGGGGAGCGTTGTAGAAGAGCCGGTAGGAGCCGGGGAAGACGGCGCGACGACGGCGCCGCAGGATTTCCAGTGATTCCTCTGTCTGTCCAGGGGTGTGTGTCACGCGTCATCCCTCCAGATGCGAGCGGAAGTAGTCAGCGGCTTGCGAGCAGTTGATCTCGGCGAGGGCCGTCAGGGCGGCGCGAGCGGCGGCGTTGTTGCGCAGGAAGTACCGACTGTTTCCGGGATACCGCCGCGACATCCACTCCGACATACGGACGATCAGCACCAGCCGTGCCAGCATCAGGTCGAACAGCACCCGCACCTCCCCGTCCAGCAGTGGCGTCCGATCGTGGTAAGAGCGGATGATCTGGGCGGGACCCGCCAGCGGATGCTCCTGCGTGGTCACGTGGTACGCAGCGAGGGTCGCCAGATCCTGCGCCCGTGAAGCACGCACCAGATCACCGAAGTCGATGATCCCGGTCACCCGTGTGGGATTGTCCTCAGCGACCAGGATGTTCTGCGGGTTCATATCGTTGTGGATGACCTGCTGCGGAAGTTTCGCGGCGGCGGGCAGTGCATGGTCGAAGACGTGATCGAGCTGCCTGGCCGCAGCGGAGTCGAGGTCGTATCCGTCCCAGCGACATCCCAGCTCGGGGAGCCTGCGGACATCCCAGAGCACGTCATCACGAAACTCCGCGACCGGCACCACGCACGCGTTCAGCGCCGCGTCGAGAGTTGCGAGCGCCGTACCGAGGGCGGCCCGGGTCAGTGCCCCAGGGGAAACGTTGGCCACCGGTGTGCCGGTCAGGAAGCTGTAGCACCGGACTCGCACCGGCGGTAGGCCGAGCTCGCCGGGCCGCTCCCAGACCGCGAAGTGGGTGCCGGTCAGCGGCTGGTAGGGCTGGGGCAGCCGCAGCGTCGGATCGACCCGCTGCAGCTCATGGAGTACCAAGCACTGCGTTAGGGTGCTGGTCTCGTGCTCACTAGGGTGCACGAACTTGATCATCCAACTGGTTCCCCGGTCCAAGCGGAGCCGGAAGTTGCAGTCGCGGTCTCCGCCCATGAGGGTCAGCTCGCCGCGCAGCCCAAAAAGCTGTTCGATCGCATCACACGCCTCGGCCGCCGAGATCAAGAGGGGCGCTCCCTCAGCGGGGTCCCTGACTAGTTGACTGTCCGACAATTCCATTCCTGCCTTGCTCCCAGGCGGGCAACGAGTTACGTGGTGCCAGGTGGACGCCGTCCATACCCGATTTCGGTCCCAGCACCATGAGTCTTGGGCCTGAGCCGACACGCGGCACTGGGAGCGTCACCAAACCCTCGATACCGTTTCGTAGAAACTCTGAGAGTGCTCGTGGCCTCCACGTCGCATAGCGAGGGGAGCTCGGTCCGGTCGGGAAGCCGTCAACTGCGACGCTGCGCTCCAACCGCGTCGAAGACGATTAATGAGCGCGAGGGCCTGAGCAGCTCGAAGCGCCTGGAGAACCGCCGGCTGGTGATTTCGCCGGTGTCAATCCAGACAGGACGGGCATTCGTCGCCTGGACCCAGCCCCGCCTCACCCCGCTGTCCGACGCCACGTTCGCCATCGGTGCGCAGGCCGGTGACGGGACGCTCATCGGTGTCGCATTGATCGGATGCTCACCGCGGCGGTCTTCGACGACGGTGACACCGCCGAGGTCATCGGCCCGACCTCCGCCGCGGCGATCGAGATGGGTTGCCTGCTTGTCAGACCTCTGGCTAATCTGGCGGGCCGGTTGTCCTGCGCCAAGCGAGGAGTAGCCAGCACATGCACCGATACGTCGACTACAGCCCGATCGTGAGCCGACCAGTGTTGCGATGGCCGGATGACAAACGTCTCGCCGTGAACGTCGTGGTGAACGTCGAGCACTACGAGTTCGTCCCGCCGAGGAACCCGCATCGCGACTACTTCTACCGGGTTCCCGCGGCGCCGGACATCGTCGGGTACAGCTTCCGCGACTACGGGAACCGGGTGGGCTTCTGGCGCATGCTGGAGGTCCTGGACCGCTCACCGGCCAAGGTGACCTGCTCGCTCAACGTCGAGACGCTCAACCTGTTTCCGGAGATCCGGGACGCGATGGTCGAGCGTGACTGGTGTTTCATGAGTCACGGCACGTACAACACCCGGTTGTTGTACGGCGCGACCGCCGAAGAGGAGCGGGAGTTCTACCGCTACACGATGCGGACCGTGCGCGACCTGACGGGCAAGGAACTACGGGGGATGCTGGGGCCGTCGTTCACCGCCACCGAGCGCACCCCCGAGCTCATGGCCGAGGCGGGCATGGTCTACACGATGGACTGGTTCATCGACGACCAGCCGTTCGAGGTCAAGGTGCCGCGTGGCCGCCTCATCGGTGTGCCCTACAGCCGGGAGTTGAACGACGCACTGCTGTTCCCCGGCTATCCGATGTACGCCTTCGAGGGTGACTACTTCGAACAGATCTGCCGCGATCAGTTCGATCTGCTGTATCGCGAAAGTGCCGAGAGCGGACGGGTGATGACGATCGCGCTGCACCCGCTGTACATGGGGCTGCCACACCAAGTCGGTTATCTGAACAACATGCTCGAATACATAGGGCGGTACGACGACGTCTGGTGGACGACCCCCGAAGCCATCGCGGACCACATGCTCCAGGAAGGGGGGTGGGCCGCGTGACCGAGCTTCAGCCGGCGATCCAGTCCGAGTACGTCTCATGGTCGGCGCTGCCCACACGGCCCAGGCTGACCTGGCCGGGCGGGGCCAAGCTCGCGGTCTGCGTCCTGCTCCACCTGGAGCATGCCGAGTTCCTGCCGCCCGCGGGGACGGTGCCCCCCAACAGCCTGGTCCGGCGAGGCCCGTACCCGGCCCTGTCCGACATCCACTCGACCTCCGTGAACGAGTACGGGAACCGCGTCGGGATCTTCCGGGTCATGGACGCCCTCGATACCCACGGGGTGCGCGCCACCGCCGCGATCGACGCGGTCGTGGCCTCGCGGTATTCCGAGATCGTGTCGCGGTGCCGCGAGCGGTCCTGGGAACTGATAGGCCACGCCACCACCGGTAGCCGGCTGCTGACCCAGTCCATGACCGAGGCCGAGGAGCTCGCTTACCTGCGCAACGCGCTCGACGCGGTCGCCGAGGTCGCAGAACGGCGACCTCGCGGCTGGGCGGGCCTGGACTACACCGAGACCACCCGTACGGCACGGCTGCTCGCCGAACTCGGCGTCGACTACGTGTGCGACTGGCCGAACGACGAGCAGCCCTACGACCTGGTCGTGCCGACCGGGCGGCTCACCTCGTTGCCGGTCGCCATCCACCTCGACGACGTCTTCACTCACTACAAGCGCGGCATCCCGATGGACCGGTGGGCGCGCTCGGTGCGAGAGGCGTTCGACCAGCTCGTGATCGACGGCGCGGGCTCGGGCCGCCTGCTGGTGCTCGGCCTGCACCCGTGGCTTGTCGGCCATCCGTTCAGGATCGGCCACGTCGAGCGGGTGCTGGCCCACATGGCCGCCTCGCCCGACGTGTGGCTCGCCACCGGCAGCGAGGTCGTCGACTGGTTCCGCGGGCCGGACGCGTATCGATCGGCCTGAGTGGAGGGCTTTCCCCAGCGTGGATCCCGGCCGCCATGCGTCGTGGTCCACGGTCGGTGATCCGTCTGATCGCCCGGCCGCGGGCCCGCGCGTCGGGCGACGAGCTGCTCGAACCGCGGTCCAGCGATGGAATGGATCGCCCTCCACCGCGCGGGGACGTGCCGTGACGCTGAGTCGATTAAAGGGTTCACAAGTTGTAAGAGGTCTGCTATTAATACATTTCATCCGAAGTCGGACCTACCGCTATGAGGGGAGTTGAAGCATGTCCGCGCACCACGACGAGCCGCGATCCGGCACCGCCGCCAACCCGAATTCCGAGGTGGCAGGGAGTTCCCCGGGTCAGATCAATCTGAGCTCCAAGCGGCTCGGAGCGGGCGTCATGGGGTGCAACGACGAGTTCTTCGGATTCGCCGACAACCTCATCCTCGATGGGGAGCCGGTGTCCATGCGGGCGCACCGTGGGCCCCGTGGCGTACCGGTGGACGGCTGGGAGACGCGACGTCACGGTCCCGGCCACGACTGGGCGCTGATCCGGCTGGCCACCCCGGGCGTGGTCGATCGCGTGATCGTGGACACCGGCAACTTCATCAACAACGCGCCGGTGCGGATCTCCGTCTCGGCGGCGTACTTCGACGGGCACCCGCGTCAGGCCCGGCTTCGTGCCCATGAGGACTGGGACACCCTGGTCGAGGACTCCGCGTGCCGGGGGAACACCCAGAACGAGTACGTGACCGGCAGCTCGCGGGTCTACACGCATCTCCGCCTCAACATCCACCCGGACGGGGGAGTGGCCCGCGTCCGCGCCATGGGGTCCGTGCTGCCCGACCCGCGCCTGATGCCCACCCGGGGGAACGTCGCCGACGTGCTCATGGGCTGCGTCGTGCTGGACTCCAGCGGCGGGTTCGGATCGCCGATGAACCTGGTCCTGCCCGGTACCTCACACGGGATCCACGACGGGTGGGAGACGCGACGCCGAGGCGACACGGACGACGACTGGGTCACCTTCCGGCTGCTCGACGAGATCAGGCTCACCGCGGTCGGCGTGCACACGACGCATTTCATGGGCAATGCCGCGGAGGCCGTCGCCTTCGAATACGCGTGCGTCGCCGACGAGGCGCCGGCCGCCACCGCGCTCTGGACGACCCTGGTCCCGCGTAAGGAACTGGTGCCGGACGCCGTTCACCGCTACGTGCTGGACACCCCGGCCGACGCCACCCACCTGCGGCTACGGATCTTCCCCGACGGTGGGGTCAGCCGGGTCGAGGCGTACGGCGAGTGGGCGGCACCCCAGCGTGACCGGATCATCGGCCGCTGGCTGACCGCCCTTCCTCGGATGTCGCTCGGGGACGTTCTCCGGGGGGCGGGCCTGACCGACACCGGCGTCGAAGCGGTGCTGTCGGCGTGCGACGTCTCCGGCGCCGATCCGAAGACGGTGGTGAACCGCGTGCGGGGTGTTCTCGCAGCCGTGGACCGAGAAAGGCTCGATGGAATGTTCTTCCGTCACTAGCCTCGCCCGCGCAACGCGCCGCCCGCTGGCGAGCCGGCGCGGGACGCGGTGACGTTTCGGTCAGATATCCCCGGACCAGACCGTGAACTGGTCCTCTGATCTAGGGACTGCCTGTGCTCGGCTACCTAATACGCAGAATCCTTCAGATGCTCCTGGCACTAGGGGTCCTCTCCATTCTGTTGTTCGCCTGGTTGCGGCTACTCCCGGGTGGCCCGGTCTCGGCGCTCCTCGGTGACCGCGGTACCGACGAGGACCGTGCCAACCTGGAGGCTGCGCTCGGCCTCGACCAGCCGATCTACGTTCAGTATCTGAAGTTCATGGGGCGGATCTTCCACGGAGAGTTCGGCCCCTCCACCGGGGTACGGCCTGGGTACGACGCCATGGAGATCTTCCTGGATCGGCTTCCGGCGACGATCGAGCTGAGCTTCCTCGCCATGCTCATCGCGGTGTCGCTGGCGATCCCGCTGGGATATCTGGCCGCCAGCAAGCGCGGACGGCTGCTGGACAACGGCCTGATCGCCGTGTCGCTCGTCGGCGTCGCGATCCCGGTCTTCTTCCTGGCCTTCGTGCTCAAGTACTACTTCGCGGTCAAGCTCGGCGTCCTGCCGCCGTCGGGCCGGAACTCGATCGGGATCGAGGGCACCCGGGTGACCGGGATGTTCCTGCTGGACGGTGTGCTCACCGGGGAGTGGGACGTCGCCTGGGACGCGGCGAGGCATCTCATCCTCCCGGCGCTGGCGCTGGCCACGATCCCGTTCGCCGTGATCTTCCGTATCACGCGGGCCTCTGTGCTCGAGGTCCTGGACGAGGACTACGTCAGGACCGCCCGGGCGAAGGGCCTGACCAGCCGCGTGCTGCGCGGCCGCCACGTCCTGCGTAACGCTCTGATCCCCGTCGTGACGACCATCGGTCTCCAGATCGGCGCCCTGCTGTCCGGCGCGGTGCTGACGGAGCGGGTCTTCAACGTCCGGGGGCTGGGGCAGGCACTGGCGCTGGGCTTCGAGACCCGTGACTACACCGTCTTGCAGGTGCTCGTCATGATGGCCGCGCTGATCTACATCGTGGTCAACCTGATCGTGGACCTGACCTACGCGTTCATCGACCCGCGTGTGCGGCTGGGGTGAGGTCAATGGGTATCCCGAATGGCCCCCGCACGTGGGCCGAATCAAAGAAGAAGCGTATCGACACGCTGGCCGCGTCGGCCGGCCGGTCCGGACGGGGCGAGGGCGCTGGAGACGGGCCCGGCGGCCCGGCCACCGGCGAGGCCGGGGCGCTCAAGGGGGCGGAGGGCGTTAGCCTGCTCGCCGCCGCGTGGCGCCGATTGCGCCGGAACGCCGTGTTCCTGATCGGTGCGGCCATCGTCCTGGTCTTCGTCGCGCTGGCGATCATCGCGCCGTGGATCGCTCCACATGATCCGGCCGGACGAATCCTGGTGGACCAGATCCGGCCGAGTAACCCGATTCCCCAGCCGCAGCCCGGCTTCCCCCTCGGCGGCGACAGCTCCGGCCGTGACCTGCTGTCGCGGCTGCTGGTCGGCGCCCGGCAGACCCTGTTCGTCGGTGTGATGGCGACGTTGGGCGGGCTTTCCGGCGGGGTGCTGCTCGGCACGCTGGCCGGCGCCTTCGGCGGCCCGATCGACTCGCTGATCATGCGGATCGTCGATGTCATGTTGTCGATCCCCGCCCTGCTCATGGCCTTCACGATCGCGGCGATGTTCGCCAAGCCGACGCAGTGGACGGTGATCATGGCGATCGCGATCGTGCAGGTACCGATCTTCGCCAGGTTGCTGCGTGGGTCGATGCTCGCGCAGAGACGTAGCGATCACGTGCTCGCGGCCCGTGCGCTCGGGGTCAAGCAGGCGCCCATCGTGATCCGGCACATGCTGCCCAACTCCTTCGGCCCGGTCATCGTGCAGGCGACGCTGGTGATCGCCGGCGCCATCATCGACGCGGCCGCCCTGTCCTTCCTGGGACTGGGCAACCCCGACGACCGCAGCCCCGAGTGGGGCCAGATGCTGGGTAAGGCGCAGGAGTTCTTCAACACGTTCCCGCACCTGGCGATGTGGCCTGCTGCCTGCATCATCGTCGTCGCGCTGGGCTTCACGCTGATGGGCGAGTCGCTGCGTGAGGCCCTCGACCCCAAGAGCCAGAGGTGACCATCATGGGGCGACCGCAGTCAGTCCCGCGCCGGACGGCGCAGGCCGCCGGGGAGCCGATGCTCCGGGTCGAGGATCTCTCGATCAAGTTCGTCCGTCGTGGCCAGGAGCCCACCATCGCCGTCGACTCGATCAGCTTCGACGTGCAGGCGGGTCAGACGGTCGGGCTGGTCGGAGAGTCGGGGTGTGGCAAGTCGGTCACCGCGCTGGCGATCATGGGCCTGCTCCCGCCACGCGGTAACCGGGTCGAGGGGGAGATCCATTTCGACGGCACCGACCTGCTGTCGCTCTCCGACAAGCAGATGCGTGATCGGCGCGGCCAGGAACTCGCCATGGTCTTCCAGGACCCGCTGTCCTCGTTGAACCCGGTGGTCCCCCTCGGCGTTCAGGTGTGCGAGGTGCTCGAACGGCACAAGGGGATGCGCCACGGCGCGGCCCGTCGCCGTTCGGCCGAACTGCTGGACAAGGTCGGGGTGCCCGATCCGACCCGCCGGTTGGACGAGTACCCCCACCAGCTCTCCGGCGGCATGCGCCAGCGCGCGCTGATCGCCATGGCGCTCGCCTGTGAGCCGCGGCTCCTGATCGCCGACGAACCCACCACCGCCCTGGATGTGACGATCCAGGCCCAGATCCTCGCGCTGCTCAAGGAACTCGTCACCGAGTCCGGCACGGCGCTGGTGATGATCACCCACGACCTCGGGGTGGTGGCCGGGCTGTGCGATCAGGTGAACGTTCTCTACGGTGGCCGCATCGTGGAGCGGGCCGACCGCTTCGAGCTGTTCGCCAGGCCTCGCCATCCCTACACGAACGGACTGCTGGCCTCCATCCCGCGGCTCAACAGCCCTCGCGGGCAGCGGTTGAAGCCCGTTCCCGGATCGGTCGCCGACAACATCCCGTGGCAGGTGGGGTGCGCCTTCTCTCCCCGTTGCGGGGCGGCGAGCGAGTTGTGCCGGGCGGAGGCTCCGCACCTGGAGCGGGACGAGGGCGGCGCGGGCCACGAGATCCGGTGTCATCACCCGGTGGGCCGTCCCTCCGAATCCGCGGACGACGCAAGGAGCGCACAGGATGAGTGAACCGACAAGCGCCTCCCCCGCCGCCGAACCCGGGACCCGGCCCGGCGACTCACCCGTCACGTCCGGGGCGGAGGACGTCCTGGTCGAGGTGCGCGATCTCAAGGTGCACTTCCCGATCAGGCGGGGCTTCCTGCGCCGTACCACCGGGCACGTCAAGGCCGTCGACGGCGTCGACCTGACCATCCATCGCGGCAATACCTACGGCCTGGTCGGTGAGTCGGGTTGCGGCAAGTCCACCTTCGGCCGGGCCGTACTCCAGCTTGAGCAGGTGACGGCGGGCCAGGTGATGCTCGACGGCATCGATCTGGCGACGTTGAGCGGTGAGGCGCTCAGGCGGCAGCGCCGGCACATGCAGATGGTGTTCCAGGACCCCCTTGGGAGCCTGGATCCGCGGCAGTCGGTGGAGTCCCTGCTGCTGGAGGGCATGAAGGCCCACAGCATGACTGGGGACGCGAACCAGGCCCGGGCCCGGCTGCGTGAACTCCTGTCGGCCGTCGGCCTGCCGATGTCGGCGCTGAACCGCTACCCGCACGAGTTCTCCGGCGGCCAGCGGCAGCGGATCGGCATCGCGCGTGCCCTCTCGGTCGAGCCGCAGTTGATCATCGCCGACGAGCCGGTGAGCGCCCTGGACGTGTCGGTCCAGGCGCAGGTCATCAACCTGCTGGAGGACCTGCAACGCGAACTCGGCCTGACCTACCTGGTGATCGCGCACGACCTCGCCGTCGTACGGCACATCAGTGACCAGGTGGGCGTGATGTACCTGGGCTCCATCGTGGAGGAGGCGGACGCCGACGAGTTGTACTCGCGGCCGCTGCACCCTTACACCCGCGCGTTGATGTCGGCGGCGCCGGTGCCGGACCCCGAGGTCGAGGGCCGGCGTGAGCAGATCCTGCTGTCCGGTGATCTGCCCAGCCCCGCCGATCCCCCCGTGGGATGCCGGTTCCACACACGGTGCCCCTGGAAGCAGGACACCCTGTGCGCCACCAGCCGTCCCACGCTTCTTCCAGTGAACCTTCCCGACGTCCCGGCCGCCCACAAGGTGGCCTGCCACTGGGCCGACGAGATCGAGCGTGGCGTGATCAAGCCTTCCTCCTCACGCCAGGCCGAAGGCCCGCAGACCGGCCAAATTCCGGAGTAGTCCCCCATCCGTCCGTCGCCACTCCCGGGTCGATGCCGGGGTGCCAGTCACCCTTTCTGCGCATCGGGTCATTCCCGGCACGGGCCGCACGAAGGAAAGTAGGTCAGGCTCATGAGAAAGCAGAGATTTCTCATAACCGTTACGGCAGTCGCGTCGCTGGTTTCGCTCGCCAGTTGCGCCTCCGAGGAGAAGAAGCCGCAGGGAGGCGCAATCACCGAGGGCGACGTCTTCGTGTTCGGTTCCGTGGGCGCGCCCAAGGTGTTCGACCCCTTCTACTCCAGCGACGGCGAGAGCCAGCGGATCTCGTCGCAGATCTTCGAGTCGCTCCTGCGGCTCAAGCCGGGTACCTCCGAGCTCGAACCCTCGCTCGCGACCGAGTGGAAGGAGGAGGACGGCGGGAAGAAGTGGACGTTCGAACTGCGCCAGGGCGTCAAGTTCACCGACGGCACCGCCTTCGACGCCAAGGCCGCCTGCTTCAACCTCGACCGCTGGTACAACCAGAAGGGCGTGGCCCAGAGCCCCGGCGTGACCCAGGGCTGGAGCAACGACTTCGGTGGCTTCGCGGGCCAGGACAAGCCCTCGCTGTTCAAGTCGTGTGAGGTCAACAACGACTTCAACATCTCGGTCAGCCTGACCCGGTACGCGAACTTCCCGCTGATGATGTCGTACGTGGGCTACGCCATGGGCAGCCCGACGGCGATGGAGAAGTACAACGCCGACGAGGTCGTGGCCCAGGGCACCGGCTTCAAGTTCCCCGACTACGCGCTCAAGTACCCCACCGGCACCGGCCCGTTCAAGTTCGTCAGCTATGACGACGCGGCCGGCACTGTGACCCTGGAGCGCAACGAGGACTACTGGGGCGACAAGGCGAAGGTGCAGAAGGTCATCTTCCGGATCATCCCGGACGAGACCACCCGTCGTCAGGAGCTCGAGGCGGGAACGATCCACGCCTATGATGTCCCGAACCCGGTCGACTGGACCTCCCTGCGCGACGCCGGCATGCAAGTGTTGTCGCGTGACGGCTACAACATCCTGTACATCGGATTCAACGCGTCCACCGCGCCGGAGCTGAAGGACTTCAGGGTGCGGCAGGCCCTGATGTACGCGACGAACCGCGACCAACTCGTTCAGACCCGCATGCCCGAGGGAACCGTCGCCGCGACCCAGTTCATCCCGCCCCTGGCACCGGGCTTCAACCCGGACCTGAAGGCCTACCCGTACGACCCGGAGAAGGCCAAGGAACTGCTGGCCGAGGCCGGTCACCCGAACCTCGAGATCGAGCTGTGGTACCCAACCGAGGTCAGCCGCCCGTACATGCCGAACCCCCAGGCGGTCTTCGAGGCCGTCCGTGACGACTGGGAGAAGGTCGGCATCAAGGTGAACCCAGTGGCCAAGCCGTGGAACGGCGGCTACCTCGACGGCCGCGACCAGGGCAAGGCTCCGGCGTACCTGCTCGGCTCGATCTGGCACTACGGCGACTCCACGGTCGGCACGTTCTTCGGTGTCACGGACAACGCGTTCGCCACGAAGCTCTACCCCTTCGGTAAGGAGCTGGCCGCCGAGGTCATCGCCACCGACAGCGAGTCGGACCCCGAGAAGTCGAAGGAGAAGAACCACCAGCTCCAGGCCAACATCATGAACAAGTACCTGCCGAGCCTGCCGATCGCCCACGTGCCGTCGGCCATGGCGGCGGCCGGGAACGTCAAGGGCCTGGTGCCGAGCCCGTTCGGCAACGAGATCTACTCGTCGGTCTTCTTCGAGTAGCCGACCGGAAACACGACGGCGCCGCCGGGGACGATGACGGACCCGGCGGCGCCCCGCACCTTTGGGATATGGCCATGAGATTGGACGAACTTCGGGTCGCCTCCGCGCGGTCGTTGTCGTACGCACCGCAGTATGTGGCCGCGGAGCTCGGCTACTTCGCCGACGCCGGTCTCGGCGTGAGATTCGTCGACTACCCGCCAAGCATGTCCGACCTGGCCGCTACGGTGCCGAGGGGCGCCGACCTGCTGCTGGGCAGCCTGTTGTACGCGGACGGGCTGCAGCGACACGGCATCGACGCCGTGGCGGTGGCCCAGTGCAACCAGCAGGCCACCGCCCTGGTGGTCACGCGGACCGCGCTGGACGCGCCGTTCCATTGGGACATGCTGCGCGGCGCCGCGGTCGTGTTCACCCAGACCCGCACGCCCACGACCTGGCTCGCCTTCTGTCAGGCGCTTCGCGAGCAGGGTCTCACCCTGGACGACCTGCAGCCCGTCGTCGGATTCGCCTCCGAGGACGCGATCGAGGAGTTCCGGGCCGGTTCGGGGGACTTCCTGGTCACCGACGTGGAGACCGGGCTGGCCAGTGGACTCGCCGAGGCGGCGTCGGTGTCCGACGGTCTGGGGCCGATCCCGTGGAGCGTGTATCTGGCCGAGGCCGAGGCGGCGGAGCGCCGGCGCACGGAGTACGACGCCTTCCGAAGCGCGATCGGCCGTGCTCAGGACTGGCTGCGCCAGGCCGGAGGCGCGCGTGCCGCGACGGTCCTGGCACCCCACTTCCCCGACGACTCGCCCGATCGCGTACGGCAGGTGGTCGACCGCTTCCTGCGCATGCGGCTGTGGGTCGAGGAAGGTGGGGTTCAGCCCGACCAGATGCGCCGCTGGGACGCCGTCCTGCGCCGGGCACGGATCCTCGGCCGGCCGCCGACCCCGTGGGTGACGGCCTGACCCGCCGCACCCACCATGCACAACCGCACAACGCAGGGAGATGTTACGTTGTCAAGTCCCGCGCCCGATGCGCTGACCGGGCTGAGCATCACCGATGCCGCTCGTATGCTCGCCGACGCCGAGGTGTCGGCCGCCGAGCTCATCGAGGCCGTACTGGCGAGGGCGGAGCAGACAGAGCCGACGCACCACGCGTATGCCTTCCTGGACCCGGAGCTGGCCCGCGCGCAGGCGCGGCAGTCCGATGCGCGCCGGAGCCGTGGAGACGCCCGCGGCCCCGTCGACGGCGTCCCGTTCGGGATCAAGGACCTATTCCTGACCGCGGACATGCCCACCGGTGGCGGCTCACACTCCGAACGCGCCTTCGAGGGCCGCCGGGTGGACGAGCCGCAGGTGACGCTGTTGCGCGACGCCGGTGTGGTGTTCGTCGGGAAACACACCACGAACCATTTCGGGTCGGGTCGCTGCCCCTCGCCCGCGCGGAACGCGCTGAATCCCGAGCTGTTCTCCGGCGGATCCACCTCCGGTGGCGGTGTCTCCGTCGCGCTGGGGTCGAGCCTGGGCGCGCTGGGCAGCGACGGTGGTGGCTCGATCCGGGTCCCCGCCGCCCTGAACGGGGTCGTCGGCTACCTGCCGTCCTTCGGCCAGTTTCCGGAGGGGCCGGAGGGGCTGTTCGGCCCGAACACGTACGGCTCGGGCGGGTTGATCTGCCGGACCGTCGCCGACGTCGAACTCGTCGCGCCGATCCTCGGCGCCCTGACCGCGGGCCGCGGACTGCCGGACGGTTCCGCCCCGGCGGAACGCCCGTTGGAGGGGCTGCGCATCGGCGTGGTCGATGCTCTGATGAACGGGGCGACGCCGGCGATCCACGCCGTCGTCGAGCGCGCGATCACGCGGATGGCCGAGGCCGGGGCGCACGTGGTGAACGGGCGCATCCCCGAGGTGGAGCTGACCAGTGAGGTCTTCGACGTGGTCGCCGGATACGAGGTGCATCGCGGCCACCAGGACATGCTGGTCAACCACCGGTACGCCTACTGCGAGCGCACTTTGCCGGGATACCTGCGCGGGGCCGACATCAGCCGGCAGCGGTATGAGGCCGCGAGTGCTCAGCGGGCGCGTGTCAGGGTGGCGGTGGAGCGGTTCTACGCGGACAACCAGGTGGACCTCGTGGTCGGCCCCGTCACGGGGATCCCCGCGGTACCGATCGAGGGCATGGAGCCGGCCCGCGACCTGGTCTTCTACGCCATGTACACCGCGATCGCGAACCTCACCGGACAGCCCGCGTTGAGTGTGCCCTGCGGGGTCCTCGATGACGGGATGCCCGTGGGACTGCACATTCTCGGCCGGCCGAACCGTGATCGGCGCATGCTGGGCTGGGCCCGGCGGATCGAGGCGGTCCTTCCGTCCTGATCACTAGTGGACGCCGAAGGGGAGGGACGATGGTTTCGTCCCTCCCCTTCTCTGTGGTCGCTATCGCCGCGGGAAGACGGGCGGGAAGAGCCGGTCGACGTCGTTGTGGAGACGGTCCCGCTCCGGGTACGCCGCACGCATCTGGTCGAAGAGCCGTTGGCCGGACTCGTGCAGTGCCCGCAGATCGACCCCGGGTACGACGCCGTCGCGCATCACGACCCGGCCGGCCACCATCGTCATCACCGCGTCCCGCGCGGTGCCGTTGAGTACGAGTGTCCGCAGGGGGTCCTCCCGCACGCCCATCCGGAAGTCGTTCAGGCCGAACGCGGAGATGTCCGCCTGTGCGCCCGGGGCGAGCCGGCCGAGGTCCGGGCGGCGCAACGCCGCGGCGCCACCGAGCGTGGCGGCCTCGAAGTAGCCGGACAACTGGTGGTTGCCCAGGTCGCCGGACTGCACCTTAGCGGTCTGCACGCCGACGTCGATGCCGCGGATCAGGTCCGGCGGGAACGAGTCCGTGCCGAGGCACAGATTGACGCCGCGCTTGCGGTAGTCGGCGAAGGTGTGCAGCAGGTGCCCGTAACGGGCGTTGGTCAGCGGGCAGTGCACGATGGACGCCCCCGCCGCCGCCAGGCGCCCGACGTCGCCGGTGTCCCGGCCCAGGACGTCCGGGTGCACGTCGAGCACGATGCCATGCGGAACGATGAGCCGCTCGTTGAGCAGCCCGCAGTCCTCGATGAGCTGCAACGGCGTGCGCTGGTACGTCTCCTGGATGTAGTCGCGCTCGAACTGCCCCTGCAGCGCGTGCAGGCGCACGAGTACGTCGCGTTCGGCCGAGACGGCCGCGAGCGAGCGCATCAGGTCCGGAAGGACGGTCTCGATCCGGCAGGGGAGCAGGACGCCGGTGATGAGCGGATTGCCCAGCTTGGCGGTGTAGTCCAGGAACCGGACCGCGTCCTCCAGGCCGCGCTTGCCCTGCTCCTCGTCGTACCGCACGGTGCGGGAACCGTCCGGCAGCGTGACGTTGACTCCGGAGCGGAACGACGGGCCGAGGAAGCCGCGCAGCCCGAGCCGCGCCGTGAGGTCGGCCGCCGCCACGAAGTCGTCGTAAGTCTCGGCCCAGTCGCTGTGGACCTCGGACGCGATCGGCATGAACGTGGTGATGCCGTGCATCGCGAGCTGGACCAGCGCGTACTCACGGACCTGCCGGCGCTGCTCCGCGGTGAAGACCGCGCGGCGGGCCTCGAAGTACTCGGAGGACCAGGTGAAGGAGGCCGAGTGGCCGGCGGAGGCCCAGGAGTCGAGGATCAGGTGGTCGATGTCGGTGAGCGCGTCGAGATCGATCAGTCCGGGCAACAGCACCGCATCACCGAGGTCGATTCGCTCGTCGACCTCGGTCTTCGCCAACTCGGCCTGACCGCCCACATCGAGGACGGTGTCCCCCTGGATGAGCACGGCGGCGTCGGGGGTCTCGACATGAGACTCCCCGTCGTGCGCGATCACCCAGGCCGCACTGACCAGCTTCCTCAAGGCATCTCCTTCGGGTACGCGGCAGCCGACGTTCCGGGCCGTCGCGAGAGTGTGTGTGGGGGGTTCTCGGCGCGCGGCCCGGCTCGTCCTGGGTGGGCGCGGAGATCAGGAGGGTTTATTCATCGACGCGGCCACGCACGGCGATCTCCTGGCTGTCCAGGATGACGAGAGCGAGCGCGGCGGCCTGGGCGGGATCCTGATCGCGGATGGCGGCGAGCTGGTCCTCATGGTCGCTCGACAGGGTCTGCTCCGCGGGGTCAAAGCAGTCACGCAACTCCACAGACGCTTCGAGGGCGTTGGAGAGGCTGCGGTACAGGTCGCTCAGCACACCGTTGTGGGCGGCGTTGGCGACTCCCAGATGAAAGTCCAGATCGGCCTGACGGAAGGCGGCCTCGTCCCCGGCGGACGCGGCGACGTGCCGCCGCTTCAAGGCGTTGTCCAGAGCCTTCAGGTCGTCGTCGGTGCGCTGGAGCGCCGCGCCCCTGGCCGCGGCCACGTCCAGCCCACGCCGGACCGCGATGATGTCGACCACCTCGGCGGTGCGCAGCCGCCGGCGCAGGGCCGTGTCGGTCTCGTCGAGTGCCACGACGTAGGTGCCGTCGCCCTGCCGTGAGGCCAGGAGGCCCGTGTGGACCAGGGCGCGGGTCGCCTCACGTACCGGCGCGCGGCTCATCCCGAGCTGCTCGGCGAGCTTTATCTCCGACGGCAGCCGGTATCCGACTGGCCATGTCCCGGCGCGGATCTCGCTCCGTATCTGCTCGATGGCCAAGTCGACGAGCGACTTCCTGTTCCTAGCGACGGGTTGCATGCGTTCCTTCCACTCGCCCTCGACGCCAGGCCCCCGGGTGAGGAATGAGCCCAGGCATTCGAACCTTTGGTTGCGCTTGCCAGCCTTCTACAGCGATCCTATGATACACCAGACATCTGGTCCTCATACAAATATTTGGTCCTCTCGACTCTTCCGGTGGTCCGAGAGCTCTGACCGCGGACTCAGCATGGAGAGAAAGGTCATCGATGATCATTCGTGACGTCCGCCCCTGGGGTGGTCCGCGCAGCGATGTGGAAGTCATCGACGGTAAAATAGCCGCGATCCGTCCGCACGACGAGAGCGCACGCACCGCCGGCGACGTCGACGGCCGTGGCCGCCTCCTGTTCCCGTCGTTCAGCGACGTTCACGTGCACCTGGACTCCTCGCGCGTCGGTCTGCCGTTCCGCCCGCACACCGGCGCCCCCGGCGTGTGGGGGATGATGCTCAACGACCGCAATAACTGGCGTACCGCCGAGATCGGGCTCCCCGAGCGGGTCGTCGGCACCCTGGAACGCATGATCGCTCGGGGCACCACCCGAGTCCGCACCTACGCGCAGGTCGACGTCGACTGCAAGCTGGAGAAGTTCGAGGCCGTCATGGCGGCCAAGGACAGGTTCGCCAAGCAGGCCGACGTGCAGGTGATGACGTTCCCCCAGGCGGGCATCCTGCGCGAGGAGGGCACGGTCGACTACCTCGAGGCGTCGTTGCGGGGCGGGGCGGAGGTCATCGGCGGCATCGACCCGTGCCAGCTTGACCGGGATCCCGTCCGGCATCTCGACATCGTCTTCGGGCTCGCCGAGAAGTACCAGGTCGAGGTGGACATCCATCTGCACGAGCCCGGTGAGCTGGCGGTCTTCTCGACGGAGCTCGTCCTCGAACGAACCCGCGCTCTCGGAATGCAGGGCAAGGTGACCATCTCCCACGGGTACGAGCTGGGTTCGGTGTCCGAAGCCGTGACCCGCCGCGTCATCGACGACTTCGCCGAGCTCGACGTCGCGATGACGACGATCGCGCCCGCCGGCCGGGGACAGTTGCCCCTGGTGGACCTCGTCGCCGCCGGTGTGCGCGTCGGACTGGGTGAGGACGGCCAGCGAGACTACTGGAGCCCGTACGGGAACTGCGACATGCTCGACCGGACGTGGCAGCTCGCCTTCACCCAGAACTATCGGGCCGACCACCTCATCGAGATGGCACTGGCCATCGGCACCATGGGCGGTGCGTCCATCATGAGCCGGGACGTCCCGCGGCTGGCCGGTGTCGAGGACCGGCCTGGACTCGGCGTCGGTGACCGCGCCGATCTGCTCATTGTCGATGGCGAGACCCCGACCAGCGCCGTGATGGACCGTGGTACCGACCGCACGGTGATCCACGACGGCGTCATTGTTGCGGACGGCCTCGCCCTGGTCTAGCGGTACAGCCGACCGTCGGCCGCCCGACAGCGGCCCGCGGCCCTGCCGATCGACTCAACCGTGAGGAAACGACCATCACTGTGAGCACCACCCGCATTGCCGTCCTGAACTGCAACACCAGTACGTCCATCAGCGAGGTCATCGAAGCGTCCGCCCGGCAGGCCGCGGAGCCGGGGACCGAGGTCATCACCCTGACCCCCTCCTGGGGGGTGGAGTCCGCCGAGGGGTATCTCGACAGCCAGCTCGCGGCGGTCGCCATGCTCGACACCATCCGAAACCACGACGGCGAGTACGACGCGGTCGTTCTCGCCGGCTACGGCGAGGCCGGTCGAGAAGCGTTCCGAGAACTGCTCGACGTGCCCGTCGTCGACATCACCGATGCCGCGGCGCACGTGGCGCTCATGGTGGCGCCGAGGTACGCCGTCATCACCAGCCTGTCGCGGACCGTCGTCCAGATCGAGGACAGCCTGCGCAACGCCGGGGTCCTCACGCACTGCGTCGGCGTGCGCGCCGTCGAGCTGCCGGTGGTCAGCGCCCCCGGCATGACAGTGGAACCGGACGGAGCGTTGGTCACCGGCGCGCGCCGGTTGGTCGAGTCCGGCGCGGAGGCTCTGGTCCTGGGGTGCGCGGGATTCTCGGGCCTGGCCCGTGCCCTCTCCGGGTACCTCGGGCTCCCGGTCATCGACCCGGTCATGGCCGGCGTCACGATGGCCGAATCGCTGGTACGGATGCGGCTCAGCAGCAGCAAGGTGTGCACGTACGCCCGGCCCCGGCCCAAGGCCCGGCCCGGCTGGGACACCCCCGTTTCGGAGACGGCCGTCACCGGCATCGCCGCCGTCTCCTGAGCGGCGCCGTCATCAGCACGCGAACTCAAGTCAGCGAAGGTGGGTTATGCCGATCGAAGAACGTCCGTTCCGGCAGGTGAGCGACATCGACTTCCTGACACCCCCGGCTCGCGGGGCGGTGGTCCGGTGACCTTCCTCGACCGGCTGACCCGCGAACTCGACGCCCGGCTCGCAGGGGCGGACGCCGAACTCGCGGCAAACTACCCGGGCGAACGCGGGGTGCGGCAACCGGTGCACACCGTGTACGTGCCCGCGGACAGATTCGATGCCGGAACGATCCAGTCGTACGGCCGGGAGGCGGCGGCGGTGCTCGACGAGTGCGCCGACGTGCTCTCGGCGGACGACGACGTGCGGGAACGGGCGCGGGCCAAGCTTGCCGAGGAGCCCGTCGAGGACCTGCGCATCGACTTCGAGGACGGGTACGGCATCCGGTCCGACGAGGAGGAGGACCAGGCGGTCCGCGACGCGGCCAGGGCGTTGCGCTCGTGCGCCCGGCCGCCCTTCTCCGGGATTCGGATCAAGGCGTTCGAAGCGCCGACCCGCGCGCGCGGGCTGCGCACCCTCGACCGTTTCCTCGCCGAGGCCGGGGACGTCGGTGACGGGTTCAGAGTCACGCTCCCGAAAGTCACCTCGGTCGATCAGGTCGAAGCGATGGTGCTCGCCTGCGCTCGGCTGGAAGAGGAATACGGAATCGAAAGGCTCCGTTTCGAGCTCCAGATCGAGACCCCCCAGTCCATTGTCGGCGTGGACGGCAGCGCCCTGGTGGCGCGCATGCTGCACGCCTCGGAGGGCCGGTGCACCGGGCTCCACTACGGCACCTATGACTACTCCGCCGCCTGCGGGGTCGCCGCGCCGTACCAGAGCATGGAGCACTCGGTGGCCGACCACGCGAAGGCGGTGATGCAGGCCGTCGCCGCCGGGACGGGCGTGTTCGTCTCCGACGGCTCGACCAACGTGCTGCCGATCGGTGACCGGGCGGCCGATGCCTGGCGGCTGCACGCCCGGCTGGTACGGAGGTCACTCGAACGCGGCTTCTACCAGGGATGGGACCTGCATCCGGCTCAGTTGCCGAGCCGCTACCTCACCACGTACGCGTTCTTCAGGAACGGGCTGGCTGCGGCCGCCGAGCGTACGCGGGCCTACGTGTACGGCGGGGACTCGGCCTACCTCGACGAACCCGCGACGGCGGCGGCGCTGGCCGGCTTCCTCCTGCGCGGGGTGGAGTGCGGCGCGATAGATGAGGCCGAACTCGGGATCGGGCGCGACATTCTGCACCGGCTCGCACGACGCGAAGGGGGACTGCCGTGACGCTCAGGCAATCGACGGGGGAGAGCGACTGATGCCGGACACGGTGTTCAGGGCGGCGCGCGTCGTCACGCCCGAGGGCGAGCGGACCGCCGACGTGGGGGTCAGAGACGGCGTGATCGTCGCGATAGGGCCGGAGCTCGACGCACCCCGCGTGGTACGGCTCGGCGACGACGAGGTGTTGCTGCCCGGTCTCGTGGACACCCACGTGCACGTCAACGAACCGGGACGTACGGAGTGGGAGGGGTTCGCCAGCGCGACCCGCGCGGCGGCCGCCGGCGGGGTGACGACCATCGTCGACATGCCGCTGAACAGCATCCCCCCAACCACCGAGGTTGCGGCACTCGACGTCAAACGCAAGGCCGCGGCGGGGCAGTGTTTCGTCGACGTCGGGTTCTGGGGCGGAGCCGTGCCAGGGAACGTCCGGCACCTTCGGCCCCTGCATGACGAGGGCGTGTTCGGGTTCAAGTGTTTCCTGGCCGACTCCGGGGTCGAGGAGTTCCCGCCTCTGGGGCCGGCCGAGGTCGAACAGGTCATGCGTGAGCTGGCCGCGTACGACGGCCTGCTCGTCGTGCACGCCGAGGACGCCGAGCGGATCGCCCCGGCCCCGGCGAGCAGGAGGTACGCCGACTTCCTGGCGTCGCGCCCCCGGTCCGCGGAGAACCGGGCCATCGCCGATGTGCTGGCGTTGTCGAAGGCGACTGGTTGCCGGGTGCACATCCTGCACCTGTCCAGCTCCGACGCGGTGCCGCTGCTGCGGCAGGCCCGCGCGGACGGAGTCCGGGTCACGGCCGAGAGCTGCCCCCACTATCTGTTCTTCGACGCCGAACACGTCGCGGACGGTGCCACGCAGTTCAAGTGTTGCCCGCCCATCCGCGAAGGCGTGAACCGGGAAGGACTGTGGCGGGCGCTTCGCGACGGAGTGATCGACCTTGTCGTCTCGGACCATTCCCCATCGACGGCCGATCTCAAGGGCATGGGCTCTGGCGACTTCGGCGCCGCCTGGGGTGGCATCTCATCCCTGCAACTCGGCCTCTCCATCGTGTGGGCCCAGGCGCGGGCGCGGGGTTTCGGCCTCACGGACGTCGCCCGGTGGATGTCACACGCCCCGGCGCGTACGGCCGGGATGCGGGGGAAGGGCGGCATCGTGATCGGCAACGACGCCGACTTCTGTGTCATCGCCCCGGAGCAGACCTTCCTGGTGGACGTGGCACGACTTCATCACAAGAACGCGGTCACCCCGTACGACGGGCGTGAGCTGGTCGGCGTGGTTCGCGGCACCTGGCTGCGCGGTGAACGCATCGACCTCGGCGCCGAGCCGCGCGGCCGTTTTCTGCAGAGAGGAACAGCATGATGAAGGCCCCTTCGTTCACGGAGTATCCGGACCTCGCCTCGAGGCTCCTGGCCGGAAGCGTCGTGTTCGCCAACGACGAACTCTTCGCCGAGCGGGAGAACCTCATCAAGCCGGGCCCCTCCGTCTTCTCCAAGGAGGCGTTCGGGCACAAGGGCAAGGTCTACGACGGCTGGGAGACCCGGCGGCGCCGTGACGAGTCCGGTAACGACTTCGCGATCATCCGGCTCGGTGTGCCCGGTGTCCTGCACGGAGTCGTGATCGACACCTCGTGGTTCACCGGCAACTATCCGCCGTACGCCTCGGTTGAGGGCGCGAGCATCGAGGGGTATCCGTCACCGGAGGAACTGGAGCGGGCGGAATGGACGACGCTCGTCGCCAAGTCGGCGATCAGTGGTGATTCGGAGAACTTCTTCGAGATCGCCGATGAGGGCCGCTACACCCATGTGCGGCTCTCGATCTACCCCGACGGTGGCGTCGCCCGGTTCCGGGTGCACGGCACGCCCCGGCCCGACCCGCGCCTGCTGACCGGTACGGTCGACCTCGCGGCGTTGGAGAACGGCGGCCACGTGATCGACTGTTCGAACGCCTTCTACTCGTCGCCGAACAATATGTTGCTTCCGGGCCGCGCTCGGATCATGGGTGATGGCTGGGAGAACGCCCGCCGTCGCGACGCCGGCAACGAGCACGTCACCATTCGCCTCGCGGCGAAGGGCAGGGTGCGCCGGGTGGAGATCGACACATCGTATTTCGTCGGCAACGCGCCCGGATGGGCGAGTCTCACGGGAGACGACGACGTCGTCCTGGTCCCGCGTACCCGGTTGCAGCCGGACACGCGCCACTTCTTCGTCGTGGAATCGGCGCTGGTCAGTCAGGTCCGACTCGACGTCATCCCCGACGGTGGGCTGGCCAGGCTCCGTGTGCACGGCGAGATCGAGCCCGACGTTCTCGACCGGCTGCTCAGCCTGAATGCGCCGCGTGATTTCTTGTGATCGATTCCTGGTCCAATTCGGTCGCGAGGGCCGTTGCGCCAGGTGAAGCGCTGTTTCCAGGCATCGGAGAGCCGCTGCGCGCGGGCCGCAGCCTGTCCACGTGTCCAAAGGCTCGGGGCGGGGGTTCATGCGCCGGTGGCGCCGGTGGCGCGAGTGGCGCGGGTGGCCGTGGGGGTCGCGGT
>NZ_BBYJ01000041.1 GCF_001528665.1 Microtetraspora malaysiensis | reverse complement strand
TGTATCTCGGCGGCGCGTTGGCTCACGACCAGGCCCTCCCCCCGACGCCCCACCCCAGCCAACCCGCCCGACAGGTTGTTCAACGACATCGCAAGGTCGGGTAGGTAGGCGTCCGGGCTGGCCTCGGCCAGCCGCTCATACACCTCGGTGGCGCGCTGGCTCACGACCAGGCCCTCCCCCCGACGCCCCACCTCACCCAACTGGACCGACAGGTTGTTCAACGAAGAGGCGAGGTCGGGCAGGTAGGCGTCCGGATTCGTCTCGGCCAGCCGCTCATGTATCTCGGCGGCGCGTTGGATCGTGGCCAGGCTCTCCTCTCGACGCCCCACCTCACCCAACTGGACCGACAGGTTGTTCAACGAAGAGGCGAGGTCGGGCAGGTAGGCGGCCGGATTCGTCTCGGCCAGCCGCTCATGTATCTCGGCGGCGCGTTGGATCGTGGCCAGGCTCTCCTCCCGACGCCCCACCTCACTCAACCGATTCGCCAGGTTGTTCAACGACATCGCGAGGTCGGGCAGGTAGGCGTCCGGGTTCGCCTCGGCCAGCCGCTCACGTATCTCGGCGGCGCGTTGGTTCGCGGCCAGGCTCTCCTCTCGGCGCCCCACCTCACTCAACTGGACCGCCAGGTTGTTCAACGACATCGCGAGGGCGGGCAGGTAGGCGTCCGGGTTCGCCTCGGCCAGCCGCTCATACACTTCGACCGCGCGTCGGATCGTGGCCAAGCCCTCCTCCCGGCGCCCCACCTCAGCCAACCGGAGCGACAGGTTGTTCAACGACATCGCGAGGGCGGGTAGAGAGGTGTCAGGATCTTCGCCTGTCCTCTGCTCGTATAGAGCGGTGAGCCGGCGCTGAAGAACAACGGCGAATTCGGCAAGCGCACGGGTCTGGTGAGGGAGCATGTCGGCTACCGCCGCCAACAGCTCGACAGTCAGTTGATCGGAGCCGATCAGTCCGGTGAGTGCCTCTGCCAGGGGTCGGGGGTTCTCACTTTGCGGAACCACTCGTACTGCGGTGGCCGCAAGCGCGGGAATCTCGGCGAGTAGTCCGGGGAACGCCTCACCAATGTCTGTATCGGTCACCGATGCTCGGGATAGCACGGTCAGCGCGTGATAGTCCTGTTCGGATGATGTCACTGCCAACACGTCGACCAGAAAGGACGGTAGCTCGGTGACCACACCCGAGATCAGATATTCAGCCAGACGATCGGGTTGCAGTGCTCCCCAGAACGCACCCTCAGCCGGTTGCGTTGTGAAAGGGCGCTCGCTGAGGCGCGTCGGCGGATACAGGTCCTGTAGCCATTGTGCTATCCGTATCCGGCCGTCCTCGCTCTGATCTCGCAGGCCCCGCACCTGAGCGAGCAATGTGAGCGCTTCGGGTTCTGTGTCGGCTCCGCACAACGCCGCTGCCGCCACCGCGCGTTGCAGACTGCGGTCCGACAGATCCACCCGATGTTCCTTGGCGCTCTGGCGCCAATAACGGCGTTCATGGGTCAAGATGACCTCTTCCGCCGGCGGACCCGCGTCCTGCTGTCCGCCCAGCAGCCTGGCCAGTGCCTCCATCTGTAACGCCAACGCCGCACCGCCTCCGGTGAACCGCGCGGCTCGTAGGTCCGGCCACGAGACATCGCCTGATGGAGTGTGATCCCATCCCATCCGGGCGAGCGCGGCGGACAGATCGGTCATCGCCTCGGCGAACGCCGCCTCGCGGCCGGCAACGCCGTCTTCCAGCGGGCTGAGTTCCTCGGCCACCGCCCCATGCAAGGCCATTTCCAGGCGGGCGCTTTCTTCGCTCAGCCTCCTCCACCAGTCCCCGGCGCTCCGTGCCAGCAGCAGCAACCGGATCGGAGCATGCACCGAACCCGACAGCGCAGCCAGCACCAATGCCTGCACCGTGTCCGGACGGGTTTCGGCGTAGTCGACCACCAGCAACGTGGGGTGGTTCAGCCCTTCCAGGGTTGTGGCCGAATCACCGGCCTCCCACCACTTGACCACCCAGCCCTCTCCAGGCGTCATCGCCAACCGAAGCCCAAGCTCCCGAGCAAGCCGGGTCTTGCCCTGCCCTCCCGGGCCGGTCAGCAGCCGAACACCGAATCCCGGCCCTTGGCACCAGGCAGCCAACCTCGCCATTTCCTCGGCGCGGGAACGGAACCGCACCACATGTGCGTCAGCACGAAGCAAGAACGCCGGTGACGAAACCGGCGGCAGGGATAAATCGGCAGTCAGGCCGACCGCTTCCACCGCCTGGCCCTGCCCGGCAGCCTCGACGAAGCCGGGATCGGGCCACAGCCGTGTCACCGGCTCGATGACCAGCCTCCGGGACTCATACGACGGCCGGTCTTCGATGATCACGCCGATCAGCAACGGGCCGCAGAACAACGCCGCTCCCGACATCCCCACCCACGCGCCGTCACGCGGCGGTGCCGAGTTGGCGGTCACATCCACCCGGCCCCCGAGCAGACCGGTCCCGCTGTTGATCACGCCGCTCAGATGCTCGGTGTCACGCCACCCGCCAGGCTGCTCCATCGCTTTCGGGAAGCCCACCGCCTCACAGGTGATCCCCACCTTGGTGGCCACCAGCTGCCCCCAACGCACTGGCTCACATGCAGGCGCGCCCTCCTCGACGATACGAAGAACCGCGGCGTCTATTCCGCTCGAACCGGGCCAGGCCAGCTCACACGCCCACGGCCTGCTGTCATTCAGGAAGCGGACCCGTAGATCCTCCAGCTGTGCGTCATCTTGGTCGACCACCACGTGGCCGGCAGTCAAGATCAGCCCCGGGCCGATCAGGTAGCCCGACCCGAACGACACCTCACCGTTGCGGGTACGACCCGATACATCAACAACCCGCCCCGTGTCCATGGCCACTCCGGTCAGCGAAGCCCGGGGCGTGGCGGCAGAGCATCGATGCTGTCATTCACCTGGGGGGCACGCCCGGTGGTGGAGTCCACCGGGTTGAGGGTGACCTTCAGCGTGTGTGTCGACCCACGTGAGACCGTCCCCGACCCACCAGCATCCACCACCCACACCTTCACCCCTGCCTTGGCTTCGACATCCCGCCGCACCTCCACGACGAACTCCAGCTCCACCGGTCCGACATGGAACCTCAACCGCTCACCCTCACCAGCGGCCATCGCCTCAGCCAGTTCAGCCCTGACGCTCTTGACAGCGTCAGCCAGGCCAACCCACGCACTTTCGCCCATAAAACGGACACTCCTTTCCGGGAGCTGCTCCATGCCAAAATGTCACAGGAGCCACAAAAAGTCTTGTGCGATTAACGGATAGCTACCACATGTACAGGCTTGAGGTAGAACCGTTCTGACAGTGAGTAGTCCAGCTCTCGCGGACTCCCTCTGATTTGCTATGTAGCATCATCTCTACGATTGACCAATATGCAACAACTTGCGCTCTTTGGCCTGGATAACACTCTCATCGACCTGGACAGGCATTCCGGATGTGGGGCGAGGAATTCGCAGACGAGCACGAATTGGGACACGAAGCGATCGACTGGCTCATTGCGCTCGGCCAGGCCGGTTATCCGCACCGTGAGATGTTCTTCAGCAGGGTCCGAGAGCACTTCGCGTTGCCCGAGCCGGTTGAGGAGCTATGGAGCCGCTACCGAAAGCAGATGCCATACCTCGTGCGCTGTCGGCCCGAAGTCCTGGGCGGCCTGGCTCTGCTACGCGCGTCCGGGTGGCGAGTCGCGATCGTCACCAACGGCATGGCGGACAACCAGCTTGGGAAGATCCAGCAGACCGGATTGGCCGAGGCTGTAGACGCCTACGCGCTGTCGGGAGCCGAGGGCATCCGCAAGCCCGAGGCTGGTCTGTTCGAGATCGCGGCCAAGCGCTGCGGCGTGGCTCTCGCCGAGGGCGGATGGGTGATCGGTGACAACCTCACCGCTGACATAGCTGGAGGACACGCCGCGGGTCTCCGAACCATCTGGATCGACCGGGGCACCTGGCCCGAGCATGAACACTGCGCTGATCATGTCGTGACGGACGTGCTCCAGGCGATGGAGATCCTGGACCGAGAGCGGTGATCGAATGGCCTTCGTGAGCATCTACCGACCAAAGGCAGACGAGCCTTATCCGTGCCCTTGCTGCGGCTACCTCACCCTTGCTGAGAGAGGTGCGTATGGGATCTGCCCGGTGTGCTTCTGGGAAGACGATGGCCAGGACGACCACGATGCTGACGAGGTTCGTGGCGGCCCAAACTGCGAACTTAGCTTGGCGCAAGGACGCCGGAGCTTCAAAGAGTTCGGCGCGAGCCGCAGACAGGATCTCAGCCATGTTCGCGCCCCTTACCCTCACGAGCAGCCGTGCCATCGATCTTGCTAACGCCGCTGCTAACAACAGCGCTGGACGACCATGGACATCGCTGGAATCTCGGAAGCCGGATACCGCCTCTGAGCAGGCGTTTGTGTCAACGCTGGACGCCTGTGGACATCCCCGATCTTGCTACGGATCAGAAGGTTGGGGGTTCGAGTCCTCCCGGCCGCGCCAGACAAAGAAGGTCCCTGAGCAGGCATTACATCTCCAGGGACCTTCTTGTTTTCCCGGATCATCCGGTCTCTTTCCCCTCGTTGGGAGCCACCCTGGGAGCCGCGAGGCGGCGCGCAGCGCCGCTGTGATCGATCCCGAGGCGCCCCTCAACCTGATCGACTTCGGCGTGCACTTTAGCGGTGACCGAGTACAGGGCGATCGGCTACACAACCAGCTGCTGACGCTGCCTGACCAGCCGTCGAGCTGGGCACTGGATGAGACGGGAACGGTTCAGGAACTCGCGCGCCGATCCACGCGCTGGTTCCAGTCCATGCTGTGCAGGCCCGTGGTGTTGTACGTCTGGCTGCATGACGGCTACGCCTACGCGGCCAGATATGTCCTGGCGGACACTGACGAGACCATCAGCCAGTGTTACAACGATCACCTTGCCCCGTCCGGCCAGGCGGAGGAACTGATCGCGGCCGGGCACGTGTACGGCAAGGACTGGATACAGACGGTAGGACTGCCCGTCCCGGACCTCTACTTGCATATCCGCGGGGACCTGGACGAGGCCGTAATGAACAACATCAGAGCCGCCACAAAACGTGGGCCTATCACCGGGGTCTGGTACGAGTAGCCGCAAGCGTTCGACCTGTACCGCCACGGGGTGGTGCCTGCGGCACCTCTGGAGTGGTGCCCAGGGAGACAGGCTTTGCCTTCGGCGGGGGCGCTCCGGCTCCAGGATGCTGCGGAGCTGGAGGGCGCGGGCCGTAAATGGCTGAGGTAGGAGCCCGCGCAGGTCACGAGTCCGTTCTAGTTGCAGTCTTACCGTTCCAGGAGGACCGCCGAGCGGCGTTGGTCCAGGTGGAACGGATCGGGACGGGCAAGATCCGAGCTGCTAATGCGGTTTGGCGGACATGCCGGAGCAGGTTACCGATTTCTCGCTCAAGCGGGCGCAGAGATCAGGCGCGCGAGGCCGGACGCGACGCGCATGCTTGTAGAGCTTGATCAAGAGCTTGGTGTCGCGGCTCGTCATCGTCCGGCCAGCCGTCGGTCTTGAGCCTTTCCAGGAGTGGCAGAAGTTCCGGGTCACCCAGCTCCGCCGCAGCTTCGACGTAGAGGTTGCCCACGTCCGGGGTGGCGAGCACGCGCTTCAACGTGGGCAGGACCCGGGGATCATGCCGTATCGCCAGTGCTACCGCTGCCTCACCAGCTGTATTCGCGCCTGGATCGTCCAGACGCTCGACGAAGGCGTCCCGGATCTCCTTGGTGTCGTTTTCGGCGCGGCTGCCCAGCTTCATGGTGGCCCAGTCCCGCACCTCGGCATCCGGATCACGCATCAACGCCAGCAGCACCCGCACCGCATCCTCAGGAAGCGGATCGACGCCGACTGGAATCCCACGCGCCACCTGCCAGCGGATATCCGCGTCCGGGTCGGCAGCGAAGCGTAAGAGCGGAAACAGGACCCGTTCGTCGTCGCAGATGGTGGCGAGTGCATGGGCGGCGGCCTCGCGCACGAACTCATGTTTCCTGTCCAACGGAAGGGCGTCCGCCGCCTCAATCAGGGGCGGAACGTGCCAACAGAAGTTGAGTGCCTGAACCGCAAGCAGGTCGAATCCGAGCGCCTGCACCCTCTCATCAGGATCAGACCACCAGGCCCGAGCCAGGGCTATGACCTCTTCAGGATCAGAGATCGATTCGAACAGCCTGTCCATGGCCTCGAAATGCTCTCGAGAGGATGTCTCATCCCAGTCGAGCAGCTCGGCGAGTCGGCTACTGGGGATTGATGGTGTCGACATGTCCTTCCCTTCTTAGCGTCAGAGACGAGTTGTGCGTAGTCACCCGATCTCCGCCACGTCGTGATTGCCCGCTTTGCACCGCCAGATCGCGCTGCCGCCGTTCTCCAGCGGGTGGAGCCCGGTTCGGTGCGGGAGCACAGACCCGCGTCGTATCCGCGTCGCCGCGAGCGCTCAGCTAGCCGTTTCCGTGGCGTTTCAGCACGTGCTGCGCCACAATCGTCGGGCTGACAGGATCCGACGTGCCCGCTTCCGGGTGATCTTCGCGCCACAACGCTCGCCACACGCCGCCTGACCACCGCGCCCTGCTGGCGAGCACGGCACCAAGACCGAGTATGGCAATCACGAGGTGGATCACAGCCACGAACACGGCGACACCGCCCCATCCGCCTGCCTCAACGGGATCGAGAAAGAAGTACGGGTACCAGTGGTCGCTCGACTCGGCCGCGTAGGTGAGGGCCATGGCCGTCCAGATGGCCGGGTGGAGAAGCCACAGCGCCGCCGCGGCGACGGACAGCGGCCGGGTGGGCGGCACGACGATCCACCACGTGACCATGAGAACCGGCATCGCCTGGTGGAGCACGAAGTCGGAGAGGCTCCATGGCGCCCCCGGTTCAGCGAGCAGGACGTTGGCGACGATCCCGGTGATGGCCATGTCCACCACGGCGAGCCCGCGCAAGTACTCGGCCGCCTGGCCCGGATGCCGGCCACGCACCAGCGCGACCCCGAACACCACGCAGGCGGTGACGGCCAGCAGGTTCGACTGGGTCGTGAAATACAGGAACAGTCGGCCGCGGCCGAGGAGCGGGTTGGCATCGTCCCAGGCGAGCAGTGGATCGATGACGACAAAGGTGACCGTCGCGAGCAGCAGCAGCGCGACCGCGACGAGGACGGGCAGGATCGGACGAGGGCGGGCGGGAGGAGTAGCGACCACGGGATACCTCTCTGATCGAGTATGTGTTGGGGTACCACCGAGCAATCTCGCGTGCTGGGGTCATGGCCGGTATCCGGAGCAGCCCTGACATGGCCGTTGCGGTGTACGGGGTAGCCCTGAATCTGGGCCTGGCATGTCTTGTCCGGATAAACTCGCTTCCGGATAGGCGCCGGAGGAGAACTCCCTGGAGGGCCGATGCACGACGCACGCATGTGGCCCGACGTTCTGTGGCGGTGGCGGAGTCTCGTGCCCGTCCTATTCATCGCGGGACTCGGGCTGTGCTCGGTGGCCATACTCGCCTTCGCGCGTGCCAGTGGTACCGGCGGTTACGCGACCCACCCGATCTCGACGCTAGCCCTCGCGGGCGGTGCGACAGGGATCGCGCTGCTATCCCGACGGCTTGCCGACCGGGGTGACCGTACCGGCGGCGATTGGCTTCTCGCGCTGGCAACCGCCGTACTCATCTACCTCGTGCTCGGTGCACTCGCCGTCGTCGCGGTCACCGCTGATTCCGGCATGGCGCCTCTCCTCCTCGGCGCCTGGGGTGGATGGTGGCCCGTTCCGCTCGCCGTACTGCAGCTCGCGGCGCTGCGCGCCGAGCCGCGTGCCCGCCAGTGGTCGATCGGATTCGGCGTCGTCGTTGCCGGCGCCGCCGTCTGCATGGCGCTGGCACTGGAGCCTGTGAAGCCGTTCGCCGGCCACCCGCCGGCAGCGCCGGAGGGTTGGCGAACCCCCGCTGTTACAGCTGCCTCCACCATCCTCGTCAGCGTCGTGATGCTCGCCGCTGTGCTGTTCCTGGCTAGTCGCGCGGCCCGCGTCCCGGCGGACGAACGCGCAAGCGCCACGCTGGGCGCGGCCGCTGCGGCTGTGGGACCCCTGTTGATCGTCGTATGCATGGGCACGGCCGTAGCCAGCGGTCCAGGCGACATCGCGCCGACGGACGGCAGTGTCGCATACCTCGTCTCGCTGGCCGCGGGTTGCCTTGTCGGGGCGTGGGCGCTCATCGTGTCCGCTAACAGAGCCCGTCCCTCGGCGGTGCGCCGGCTGCTGCATGGGGTGCTCGGTGGATATGCCGTGATCGGCGTGACTCTCGCGGTGACCTGGACCGGGGCTGTGCTCCGCCCCGCAGGCCCGTTGATCTCCGGTCTCGCCGTGGCCGCTGTCACTGCCGTCATCGGGGTCGCCTGGTGGCGGGCGTCCTCCGCGCTGACGGGGTTCGCCGTACCCCTCGTTCCTGAGCCCGCTGAGCCACCGGCACCGTCAGTCGTACCACCGGCGCCACCGCGGCCGGGCACGGAGTTGCCCCCTGGGCTCGAAGTGCTCAGCCCCCGTGAGCGCGAGGTTCTCGCTCTCGTCGCCACGGGTGCCCGCGACGCGGCAATCGCCGAGCATTTGCACCTTTCGCGGCGCACCGTCGAGACACATCTGCGGCGTATCTTCACAAAACTCGGGCTCGAGAGCGACGACGGCCGCAACCGTCGGTTGCTCGCCGCCCGGGTCTGGCTGGAGGCCATGGGCACCGACGCAGCAACCGACCGCGGACCTGTCAGTGCGATGCACCGTCCAGCCGGAGCCAGGTCAACTCGACACGAGAACGTCCCCATCCGTCGCACAGCAGGTTGATCAGGCCTTATGCCATAGCTCTATAGACAGGCCTCGTCAACGCCGATCATCGTTCCCAGCGCCCCCAGGTCGGTGGTGCTGCCCCCGGGCTCCGTCGACCGCAGCACGTGGGCGTTCTTCTCCAGGGCGCTCACCACGGGGGACTGCTTACTGCCTGACACCGGCGCAGGGGCCGCCTGGCACCCGGCAGTCGCCAGTACCGCCAGAGCCCCCTGGTCATCCGGGTGACGGCCATCGGGTAGGGTCCGCAGCCCCGTTTGGTCACCCCTGAGCAGGCCCACCCGCGAGGCGGCCCCGAATCACACGGCTCCCGTCACGCGACGCCGGCGCGCGCCGCCGCCAGCGCTCCTGCCGCGGCGCGCTCGGCGGCGTCATCGTCGAGCGGTTCCCCCGTGTTGAGCAGCGCGTAGTACAGGGGCGCGGAGACGGCTGCGATCACCCGTCGCGGATCGGTCCCGGCGGGTAGCTCTCCTCGCTCGACGGCGTCGCCGACGCAGCCGGCCCATTCGTCGATGCGTTTGGCGTAGAAGCGGTGCAGCGCCTGGGCCGCCTCGTCGTTGCAGAGCGAGGCGGCGATCAGTGCCTTGAACAGACGTCCCTGCCGGGGGTCGGTGAGGGTCTTGACGACCAGCCGGGCGTTGTCCCGCAGATCCTCCTCGACGCTGCCGGTACGAGAGCGGGGCAACGATCCCTGGGCCATGTCGTCGAGCAGGTCGGCGGCGAGAGCGCCGGGCGTGCCCCAGCGACGGTAGACGGTGGTCTTCCCGACCCCGGCGACACGGGCGATCTCGGCCAGGTCGAGGGCGTCGAATCCCTTCTCGGCCAGGACGTCTCCTGCGGCCTGAAGAACGGCTTCGCGGACGCGGGCGGTGCGCCCACCGGGCCGGACGGCGCCCGGCGGCGGTGCGGCGCTCTGCTGCGATACGGCGGCCATATGGACTCCTCTCTCAAGAGATGCCCTTATTGGGACCCCAGTTCCCTTAGGGCGGCAACGGTGTTATCGTTCCTCACATATTAACGGAACCCGAGAACCGTTTAAGCGCTCATAGGAAGTTCCCTGTCATGACCATGACCACAAAGCCTGTGTCCAGACCCCCGGCCCCGCAGCGGCTGACCGGCCGCATGAAAGCCGTCCTCGTGGTGCTGCTGGTCGCCCAATTCATGCTGGCCGTCGACTTCTCGATCCTGAACGTGGCCCTGCCCAAGATCGGCGACACCCTCGGCTTCTCCCTGGCCGACCTGCAGTGGATCGCCACCTCCTTCGCCCTGGGCGCGGCCGGGTTCACCCTCTTCTTCGGCCGCATCGGCGATCTGATCGGCCGCAAGCGCATCTTCCTCGGCAGCCTGGCCCTCCTCGGCCTGGCCTCACTCGCCGGCGGGCTCGCCCCGAACCCCGAGATCCTCATCATCGCCCGCATCGCCCAGGGACTCGCCACCGCCGCCGCCACCCCGGCCGGGCTCGCCCTGCTCACCACTTCCTTCCCCGACGGCCACCTGCGGCAGAAGGCCCTCGGCCTCAACGGCGCGCTCATGTCCGCCGGGTTCACCGCCGGCGCCATCCTCGGCGGCGTCCTGACCGACCTGCTCTCATGGCGCTGGGCCTTCTTCATCAACGTCCCCGTCGCGCTCATCGTTCTCCTCGTCGCCCCCAGCGTCATCACCGAGTCCCGGCCCGCCACTCGGCCCAAGGTCGACCTGCCCGGCGCCCTGACCGTCACCCTCGGGCTGCTCGGCATCGTCTATGGCCTGACCCAGGCCGGCGAGCACGGCTGGACCCATCCCGTCGCCCTGGTGGGCCTGCTGGCCGGCGCGGCCCTGCTGGCCGCCTTCTACTTCGTCGAGCGCAGGGCCGCCCAGCCCCTGGTTCCGCTGCACGTCCTGAAGAAGCGCACCGTGGCCTGGGGCAACGTGCTGGGACTGCTCGCCTTCGTCACCGAGACCTCCCTGGTGTACCTGCTCACGCTGTACATGCAGAAGACGCTCGGCTTCTCAGCCCTCACCGCCGGGCTCTCCTTCGGCGTCCTGGGGCTCGGAACCGTGGCCGGGGGCCTGCTCGCGCCGAAGTTGATCTCCCGGACCTCCACTCTGACCGTTCTGGTCGGGGGCGGGCTGTTGCAGGCGGCCTTCACCGGCGTCCTGCTCTTCCTGGGCAGCACCTCGGCCTCGATGACGCTGATGCTGCCGGCGACCTTCCTGGGCGGGGTCGGCAACATGCTGGTCATCGTCGGCTTCATGGTCACCGCCACCACCGGCCTGCCGGACCACGAGCAGGGCCTGGCCACCGGACTGGCGTCTATGTCCCAGCAGATCGGCATCACTATGGGGACTCCCGTCATGTCCGCGATCGTCACCACGGCCACCATGGGCGCCATGTCCGCCGGTGCGATCCTGCACGGCGTCACCGTCGCCATAGCCGCCAACGCCGCCCTCGTCCTCCTCGGCGTCCTCATCGCCGCCGTCTTCCTGCGTGCCCGGCACGGCCGCACGCAGAACTGACCGCCGGCCCCTTCCCCCTTCAAGGAACACAACATGGATCTTCAGCTCTCCGGCAAGGTGATTCTCGTGACGGGCGCGACCAGCGGGATCGGTCTGGCGACCACTCACCTGCTCGCCGCGGAGGGAGCCCGCGTCGTGGCGCTCGCCCGCGGCAGCTCGGCCACCCCCACGCTGCCGCCCACCACGCAGTTCATCCGCGCCGACCTCACCGACCCCGCCACGGCGGCCTACGCCGTCTCACAGATCCTGGCTCGTCACGGCAGGCTGGACGGCCTGGTCAACAACGCGGCCACCCTCACCTCCCGCCCCACCTTCGCGGACATCGACGACGATCAGTGGCACACCACCTTCGAGCTCAACCTCCACTCGGCCGTCCGGCTCACCCGCGCGGTGCTGCCGATCCTGGAGAAGAACCCGGGGGGAGGCAGCATCGTTCATGTCGCCAGCGAGGCGGCCCGCCTGCCCGACGTGACCATCGCCGACTACGCCGCGTCCAAGGCGGCGCTGCTGTCAGTGTCGAAATCCCTGTCCGCGGCCTTTGGACCGGCCGGGGTGCGCTCCAACGTCGTCTCCCCCGGCCCCACACGCACCGCGCTCTTCGACGCCCCTGGCGGCTTCGCCGAACAACTCGCCGAGCGGTTCGACCTGCCGCCCGCGGACGCCGTCGAACACTTCATCCGCGTCGAGCGCCGCCTGCCGACCGGACGCGTCGGCACCCCCGATGAGGTGGCCGGCGTCATCGCCTATCTCCTGTCACCCTGGGCCGCACAGGTCACCGGCGCCGAGTGGGCCATCGACGGAGGAGCTCTGCGTCAGCTATGAGCCTGGCCATATCGATGCCGGCCCGTGGCGGGAGCGGCGCCCCGCAGTGGTCCCGCCTCATCCTTCCCGGGCCGGATCCCGTTCCGGTCCAGATCTACCGGCCGGCCCCGGCCGACGACCCCCCGGCCGGCTTCCTGGTCTGGGCGCACGGCGGCAGTTGGCGGCACGGTTCGGCCGCCGAGTGGCACCACGCCACGGCGACCCTGGCCGAACGCTCCGGCTGGACGGTAATCAGCGTCGACTATCGGCTCGTGCCGCGGCACCGCCACCCCCGAGCCGTGCATGACGTTCTCACGGCGCTTTACTGGACCGCCGGGCAGGCGGCGGGGGCACCGCTCGCAGTAGGCGGCGACAGCGCCGGCGGTACGCTCGCCGCCTGCGCCGCCCTGGTCGCGCGAGAGCGCGGCCTGCCGCTGACGGCGCAGGTCCTGGCCTACCCACCGCTCGACCCCACGTGCAGCAGCCCGTCCTACCACCGGAGTCCCCAGGCGTTCCCGCAGGCCGCCCTGCTGCGGCAAGCCTGGCGGGCCTGGCGCGGCGACGGCGAGCCCGCCATCTACGACGAGGACGGCACCCGGGTGTATTCGACGCCCTGGGAGGCGCCGTCCTTGGCAGGCCTGGCACCCGCTGTCCTCGCCGTAGGCGCCCACGACCCGGTACACGACGACGTCGACTCCTACGCGCGCCGGCTCCGCCGCGACGGGGTTCCGGTGCGCCTGCTGCACCCGCCGGGGGCCGTGCACGGAGACGTGCTCCGCCAGGACAGCCCCGTTCTCGACCACATAGCCCGAGCCATCAGCCGGAAGGGCCTGCCATGAGCACCATGAGCACCGGCGGGCACGGCGCCCCGCCCGCTCCCTTGGAAGCCCTCGTCCGCCACTTCAGCGACCTGCGCGACGGTGCCCACGCCGGCGAGATCACCCGGCGCGGCAAGGAAGCCGCGTTCGAGCGGGCCGTCCGCCTGCTCGACGCGCCCGCCCGCCGGGTTCTCGCCGAGTTCGACCAGTACCTCCTGCTTGGTACGGGCACACTGCAGGCCACCGGAACGCGCCGGGACCTCCAAGGCGGCAGCTTCGCCGCCTGGCGGTTGTCGTGGCCGCGGCAGCGCGAGGCGGGCATCGCCCCGATCACTTTGACCGCCCACTACGGCGCCACGTTCCACCATCCGCATCTGCGCGGCGCCACCCTCGGGGAGTGGCCGCTCAACGTCGCCGACGCGGAACAGGCGGCCGAGCTCGTCCCCGTGATGCGCGCCATCGCCGCCGCCGACCTGCACAACCTCGTCTTCCAGCGTGACTGGCGGATCGCCCCCGCCCTCCACCCGCAGGATTAACGGAACTCAGTTGCCATTAAGTGCTACATCCCCTATCGTTCTCATTAACAGAACTGGAGTCCTATTAAGGATTACTTTGGCTGATCGGTGGCGACCGGTGCCTCTGCCCCTGTCACAGGCACCGGCCACCGCCTCGGTTACGGGACGCCCCCCGCGTTGTCCACGATTCCGGCGGTCACCTGAGCCACCGAGAAGACCACCTCGCCCTTTGGCAACTTGCTATACGGGGACTGCGACTCCGATCCGCCGACATAGACCCGGCGCCCCCCGAGCAGGACGTAGGTGTTCGGGTCGATGATGACTTCCTGGCGTATCCCCTCGTCGTCGTCCGTGTAGATTCCCACGCCTTCTCTGCCCAACAGATCGCGCACCTCCTCCACGCCGACGTCGTCCAACTGCGAGAGGACGGTGTAGAGAGCAGCGCGCAGGCGAGCCGCCGGAGCGCCTTCCTGAAGGATCATCAGGACCTGATGGGACACCGCCCGCATCTCGGGCAGGGGAATCACACCCGCCGTGTCCCTTTTCAGGCGTTCCAGCAAAGCGGACGGCTCCAAGGGCAGCGAACGCAGGTAGGCGGGGTCGAACCGCAGACGGGGATCTTCCCCGCCTTGGCGCCTCGTGATCGTCTTGCTGCCTTCGTTCCGCTGGGCCCTTTCCTTGCCGTCCCCCCGAGTCCACATTTCGGCCGTGTACCGCGAGCCTGTCTTGCCTCCTCCGACCGGCGGCACGACTGACTCGGGCAGCATCTTGGGTGATGAGTAGAAGTCCCTTTTGACGTAGACCCACTGATCGGCTCGCGGGTAGACGTCCGTCTGGCGCGCCGCCGCTGCCGTCGCGCGCTTGGCCAGGGTCTCCACGTTCGCCACGGGCAGCCACGCCGGAGCACTGGCGGCTCCCTTCCCCTGGCCATCCGTACGGGGGGTCTGCACCACCATGACGCCGGCCGTGATCGTGACGCCGAGGATGCCGACGGCGGCCACGCGCACCACTATCCGAGGGAGCCGACGGCCCCGTGACTCCCGAGCCATCGAGGCCAGCACCCGCCGTCGAGCGCCGCGAAGATCGCTTTCTTCGCTCTGCCGAACCTGCGACCGCAGGTCGCGGACCATGTCCAAATCGTTCATCATGCCTCCTCGATCACATCGGTCGGGTTGCTGCCGCCCAGCGCGTGGACGACCTTGCGGCGGGCGCGGGACAGCCGGGACCGCACGGTGCCGATGGGCACACCAAGCGCCTGCGCCGTCTCCTCGTAGCTGAGGTCACCCCAGGCGATCAGCAGCAGTACGTCGCGCTCGCCTCGACCCAGCTTGGCCAGAGCGGCCGCGAGCCGTCCGCGGTTCGCCGAAGCGGAGACCCGGGCGGCCACCTGCTCGTCGAAGGCCACCGCCACGGGGTCCTCGCCGGTTCGGGCAAGCGCCCGGTATCCACGTACTTCCGCTCTGCGGTGGCTGCCAATGATGTTCGTGGTGATGCCGTACAGCCACGGCAAGGCGTCGGAACGGTTGAAGGCGTACTTGTGCCGCTGCTCGAACGCCCTGGTGAACGTCTCGGCCACCACGTCCTCCGCCTGGTCAGGGCCGAGGCGCCGGACGACGTAGCGGTGCAGTACCGCGGCATGCCGGTCGAATAGCTCGGCGAAACGCTCCGGCTCGCCCAGCGACGCTTCGATGACCGCCGAGTCCTCTATCGGGACCGGCGCTTCACAGGCCGCCGGAACCTCTGCCCAGACCGGTCCTGATACGTCCGCCCGAAACGGCGCTCGCGCGACCGCTCGTACCGGCATGTCGGCCACCGCTGAACCCTCCGCCAGGTCTGCATCACGCGTATGGTCGGATCTTCGCGGCCGAACGGGTGCCGCCATGTGGAGCGTCAGGCCGGTTAGGGCCGGCTCCTCGTGTGGAGTGGATGTCACAGCCGTACTTATCCGGATGCGGGAGACAGGTTCCAATCCACGGTGCGGGCAGTGCAGGCCGGAAGGCTCCCCCATCTAGGGATCTCGCTAACGCCGGTGCTAACAACAGCCTTGGACGACGATGGACAGCGTTGGAATCTCGGAAGCCGAATACCGCCTCTGAACAGGCTTTTTTATCAGCGGTGGACGACTGCGGACATCTCCGATCTTGCTATGGATATCGCTGCTTGGCTAAGCCGCGCGGGGAGGGCGCAAAGGCGGGTCCCGGCTATGCCCGCACGCGGCGTGGGGTGTTTGCCCCCACCAGCGCGTTCACCAGATGCTCGAGATGACGAGCGCCACGAGACCGCCGGAGCATGTGCGAAGCCCTATGACCTCCACCGACGAACAGCAGGCGGCCTTGGGCCGGAAGGCCGGGTGAGCTCGGTGCTCACGGTGATCCTGGCCGTGTGCGCGGCGGCCTGTAACGCCCTCTCCTCCGTACTGCAGCGCCGGGCGGCACGGACCGCCCCACAGAGCGAGGCGTTCAAGCTGTCGTTGCTGTGGGACATGATGCGCAGACCGGTCTGGCTGGGCGGCATCGGCGCCATGATCGGCGGCTTCCTCTTCCAGGCGAGTGCGCTGAACTTCGGCATGCTCTCCCTGGTACAGCCGCTCCTCATCATGGAGCTGCCGTTCACCATGCTCATCATCTGGCTCAGGTTCGGGATCAAACTGGACCGGAACCTGTGGATGGCCATCATCTCCGTGACCCTCGGGCTGGCGCTCCTGCTCGCCTCCGCCAGCCCGGGAGGAGGGCGCCGGGCCCCGACCGCCCGGGATTGGGTGATCGCCGCGATCGTCTGCGGGGGCATCGCTGCGTTCCTGATCGGGATGGCCAAGATCAGGCGCGGCTCGCACCGTGCGGCGCTGCTCGGCATCACCTCCGGTCTGGGGTTCGCCGTCACCGCCGCGCTGATGAAGGAGAGCACCCGCCTCTTCGACACAGAAAAGGCCGCTGTGCTGACCACCTGGCCGGTCTACGCCATGGTCGCCGCAGGCATATTCAGCGTCTTCGTGCTGCAAACCGCCCTGCAGAGCGGCAGCCTCGTCGTCGTTCAGCCGACGCTCAACGTCACCGACCCCGTGACGAGCATCGGCCTCGGTGTCGCGCTCTTCGGCGAGAGCATCCGCCTGGGCGGCTGGATCGTGCTCGAACTGCTCGGCGTGGGCCTGATCTTCTATGGCAGCGTCAAGCTTGCCCAGTCCCCGCACATCCGCGGACAAGACCTCATGGCCCCGCAGGAAGAGTGAGGAACGACTCGGCGGGCGCAACGTCTAACAGTGTCCGCCCGCTGGCGGCCCGCCGATCGCGTTCTCTGTCCACGGCGAGCCGGTCGACAGCGGTCAGCGGTCCGGCCATAACGTTTGCCTCACCGAGCGCACGACAAGGTGCCAAGTGCGAGCTCGAACAGGGGAGCCGTCATGGAGCTTGCGACCACGGTTGAGACGGTGGGCGCGGCGGTGGACGTCGCTGGAGTGGCCGTCATCGTGTGTGGTGCCTTGATCGCCACGGGTGTGTTCATACGTCGGCTGCTCCACCGCGGCAAGGAGTTCTCGGACGCGTACCGGCTGTACCGCCAGAGCCTGGGCCGGGCCATCCTGCTCGGACTGGAGTTTCTGGTCGCCGGTGACATCATCCGTACGGTCGCGGTCTCGCCAACGTTCGCCGGCGTGGGGGTGCTCGCGGTGATCGTGCTGGTGCGGACGTTCCTGAGCTTCTCCCTTGAGGTCGAGCTGGAGGGCCAGTGGCCGTGGCGGCGACCCGCGATCACACACCCACCGCGAACGGCGGGCTGACCGGGGTCCTCCCGGCCGCGCCAGACAAAGAAGGTCCCTGAGCAGGCATTACGCCTCCAGGGACCTTCTTGTTTTCCCGGATCATCCGGTCTCCTTCCCCTCGTTGGGAGCCACCCTGGGAGCCACCCGCTTCCGTTGCCCCAGCAGAGGTGATCGCGATGCTCGCGTGCCCGAGGCCGTCGGAGACGACAAGGCGCGCGGGTCACACCTTGACCGCCGTGAGCTTCTCCGGGTTGCGGACGCAGTAGACGGCCGTCACGACACCGCCGCGGATCTCGACTGAGGTCACCTGATCGAGTTCTCCGTCGAGGAGCACCACGAGGGAGTGCATCCCGTTGTAGGTGTCGATGCGGACGTCGAGTTCGCCCATGCGGGCGCCCTTGGCCAGGAGGCCGAGAAGCAGCCTGGCCACCTTGTCTGGCCCGACCACGGGGCGCCGAGCCGCGTTCACGACCCCGCCGCTGTCAGCAAGGAACACCACATCGGGTGCGAGCAGGTCCATGAGGCCCTGGACGTCACCGGTCGCGGCCGCCGCCATGAACCGCTCGGCGACCGGCCGTGCCTCAGCAGGGGTGGCGACCGCGGTGTGTCGCCTCGCGCGCACGCTGTTGCGGGCGCGCTGGTTCAGCTGCCGTACCGCGGCCTCGGACTTGCCCACCGCGGCGGCGATCTCCGCGTAGTCGAAGCCGAACACCTCGCGCAACACGAACACCGCGCGCTGGGTGGGGGTCAGGGCCTCCAGAACCAGCAGCATCGCGGTGGTCACGGCGTCGCCGGTGAGCACGTGATCGATGCCGTCGGGTGCGTCGCCGGCAGCGTCGGTCACCAGCGGCTCGGGCAGCCACGGCCCCACGTACTGCTCCCGGCGGCGGACTGCCGACCGCAGTACGCCGAGCGCCTGCCGGGTGACGATCTGCGCCAGATAGGCCCGCGCGTTCTCCACCGAGGTGTGGTTCGCCGACTGCCACCGCAGGTAGCTGTCCTGCAGGACGTCTTCGGCGTCGGCCACCGACCCGGTGATCTCATAGGCGATCGAGAACAGCAGGGCCCTGTGCGTGGTGAACTCGTCCGCAGGGTCCCGCTGCTCGGTCACTTCGAGCCCCACAGCCAGGCGTAGGTGGCGGTGCGGGCGCCGAACCTCGCGTAGCGACAGACTCGTTCCTTGGCCACAGCCGCGGTGCGCCCAGCGAAGTAGAGCCGCCGCACGGTGTCGTTCCTGCGGCTGACCTGCAGCAGCCCGTCGCGCCGGCCCAGGCTCACCGCCTGCCCGATGTACCCCATGGAGTAAGGCTTGGGCTCACGGCCTTGGATCATCCGCGCCAGCGTATCCGCTGCATGTACGCCCTGAGGCATGGCCGTCGCGCAGGACGCTCGAGAGCCGGGAACCGCCGCGCAGTCTCCGACCACGAAGATCCGCGGGTCGGTCACGCTGCGCAGGTGCTCGTCGACCACCGCACGCCCGTCGGCGTCCACCTCAAGTCCGCTGCGGGCGGCCAGGTCGGGCACGCTCCCGATGATCGCCCACAGCGTGAGGTCGGAGGTGAACTGCGGGCGCGAGTTCAGACGCACCATGTCACCTCCTCCTTCCCCGGCGCCAGGGTCAATCTGCGTGACGGAGTCCTCCACGACCTCCACGTTCAAGCGGTCCAGGCCGGTGCGCACACGCTTCTGCCCTCCTGCCGACAGGCTCGCGGCGATCGTCTGTCCCACGATCCGCACGCGGAGGTCGGGTCGGCCGAAGGCGATCTCGGATGCCGTCTCGATGCCCGTCAGCCCGCCACCGATGACGGTGACCGCCCTCCCGCCGGGCAGCTCGGCCAGCGCTGCCCGCGCCTCCTCCGCGCCCTCCCAAGTCCCCACCGGAACGGTGCCCGGCAGCGGTGCGACCGTGCTGCCCACCGCGAGGAACAGGTAGTCGAAGCCGAGACTCGCCCCGTCGCCGAGAATGACCTGGTCGTCGCCGATCTTGTCGACGGTGCCCATCCGCCATGCGACCCCTTCGCTCAGCATCGACGTCAGCGGGGTCGCCGCGGCTCCGGTCCCGGCGATCTGCTCGTGCAGCCGCACCCGCTCGACGAAGTCCGAACGGGGATTGATCACCGTAATCTCCGCTTCCTTCACCTTCCTGGCCAGCCGATTCGCCGCGATCGTCCCCGCGTAGCCGGCTCCCACTACCACGACCCTCATGTGCGCCTCCTGTTGTGCAAGCAGCTCACACACGGGATGCAGCCCACCTCACGGTTGTGACGGGCAAGCCGAGTGACCTGCGTCACTCACGAATCTTCCGGCCTGGTCCGCCTGCAGCGCGCCGGTTGACGCCTACGTTCTGCTGCGTATGCGGATGCTCGCGCATACGGCGGAACACGTAAGTGGGGTGCCGCCTCCGGACCGGCGACGTGATGGGGCCCGGCCGCCAAGCTACTGGCATCGGATCCAGACACCCCATCGCCCCAAGGAGGCGAACCGACGATGATGTCGACGGCCCTTATCGAGACCCGTAAGCCCACACTCCGCCTCGGCGCCCTCACGATCATCATCGGCGCACTGATGATCGCAGGCTTCCGGTTCGCCTACGGCGACCTGCCCGCCGCCGACCCGGCCGCCGCGCTGCACTTCATCACCCATCACGCGTTCTACGCCGGCGTCCACCTCGGCACCGTGCTCGGCGTCCTGCTGTGGACCGCCGGCATCCTCAACCTGGCCCGCACGTTCACGCACCCGATCGCCGTCGTGCTCGGCCGCCTCGCACTGGCCGCCGTCCTGGTCGGCGCGGCCGTCTTCATCACCGATTTCACCATCGACGGGGTCACCGGCCAGGACCTCGCCCACGCCTACGCAACCGCCGCACCAGCCGACCAGCCCTACATCGAACGCGTCGCGCAGACCGCCTTCACCATGCTGCGCGGCACCTCCCTCGTCTCGATCGCCATCCTGTGGGCCATCCCGCTGATGCTGCTCGCGCCCGCCCTGCGCCGCGACGGCTACTCGTCCTGGCTGGCCTGGACCGGCCTGCTCGTCGGTGCCACCAGCTTCCTGGCCGCCGTCGCGCTGCTCTTCCAGTCCGAACTCTTCCCGGGTGTCCTGCTGTACGGGCTGCTCGCCTCCATCGTGATGCCCTTGTGGAGCATCGCCCTTGGCCTCACCATGTGGCGCCATGCGCGCACGGTGTCATAGCGACGGCTCGCATGTGATGGGTGGGCGGCGAGCTTCGCCGGACGTCGTCCCTCTTGGCCGATCCGATCGACGTCCGGGGTCACGGCGTGGTCCCGCTTGACCTTGACACGGTGACAAGGTCTTCACTGCAGCCAAGGAGGTGGCCCCGATGACCATGCCGAAAGAGGACACGAACACGATGCGAGCTCTCCAGGGGCTGGAGAGCAGCAGTTCGTCGGAGCGGCTGCAGGCAACGCTGGCGGTCGGCACGACCCCAGACCCGCGATTCATCGACAAGCTCATCGAACGATGCGCGATCGAGCCCGACTTCTACGTGCGCGACATGCTTACGTGGGCACTCACCCGCCACTCGTCATCAATGACGGTCCCGAAGCTCATCGATGAACTCCGCTCGGCGCGTGCGCAGGCACGAAGCCAGGCGTTGCACACGCTGTCCAAGATCGGGGATCGGCAGGCGTGGCCGGCGATCACACAGGCGCTTCTGACCGACGCCGACGACGAGGTCGCACGGAGCGCCTGGCGCACCGCGGTCGCACTCGTGCCCGAAGGTGCAGAACCCGAGTTGGCCGGAGTGTTGGCGACACAGCTCGGGCGCGGCGAGCGTGAGACGCAGTTGAGCCTCAGCCGGGCGCTGGTCGCGCTCGGTACGGTGATCCTGCCGACCCTGCGCGCCGCGATGACGGATCCCGCCCCTCGCGTGCGTCAGCACGCGATCGCCACGGAACGGCTGTTGCGCGACCCGGATGCCGGATTCGAGTTCGCGATCGAGGAGGCGAAGCGCATCGTCGCCCTCGGCACGACCAGCAAGGAGGGGTGAACGCAGTGTTGATCGGTGATGTGGCACGACGGTCCGGGGTCAGCGCCCGCATGCTCAGGCATTACGAGTCGCTCGGCCTGGTGCGGCCGACGGGGCGTACCGAGGCGGGCTATCGAGAGTACGCCAGCGAGGACATCCGGCGAATCTTCCATATCGAGAGCCTGCGGTCATTGGGGCTGTCGCTGCGTGAAGTCGGGCGCGCGCTGGATGATCCCGGCTTCACGCCCTCGGAGCTCATCGACGACCTCATCCGCCAGACGCGAAAACGCATCGCGAGTGAGACGGAGCTGCTCACCCGACTCCGTCGAATCGGTGCCGCGGAACCCTCCGACTGGGAGGACGTCCTCCAGACCGTTGCACTGCTCCAGGCCTTGGGGTCGGAAAGCGCTGGGAAGCGCCAGCGTGCGGCCCTGTCCTCAGTCGAAGAGGTTCCGGTGCCAGTGGAAGCTCTGGTCGAGGCAGCGTTGAGCGAGACGGACCCGAACGTCGCCGGAGCCCTTCGATGGGCTCTGGCGCAATCGGGCGACGGCGGATTGGTCCTGCTGGCGGAGGGCCTCGGCTCACCGGTAGCCGCGGTGCGGAAACGTGCCGTCCAGGCCGTCGCCGAGATTCCGAACGGTGAGGCGACCGCGCTGCTGCAGCACGCCCTCACGAACGCCGACATCGTGGTCCGCAGGTGTGCGGCTCTGGCGCTCGGGGCACGTGGAGTAGCCGACGCGGTCCCGACGCTCATCGACATGATCGTCGAGGGGACGAACGACGCCGATGCGGCCGATGCGCTGAGCGCGCTGGCGAGTGATCCCGCGTTGGCGGAGCAGATCGCCACCAGGCTCGTTGACTGCCTCACCCACCGCACCGTTGAATCGTCTGCACGTCGACGGCTGACACAGGCGCTCGCGGATATCCCGGGAACCACGACGTCGCGTGCCCTCGCAGATCTGTCACATGACGACGACCGTGCCGTCGCGCTTACTGCGACGTACATTCTCAAGCTTCGCAACGCACGATAAGGAGCGCGGCCAGGCCGTCATCGGGCTGGGCGTCCGGCTGGAGCGCGCCGACGATGCGCGGCCCAGCGGGTACCGTGCGCCCGCGTCGGCTAGCGGTTCAGGGCCTTGCGGTAGCGCAACTTCTTGATCGGCAGGGCGTCACTGCGGTCAACGACGATCGCGCCGTCGTGGTGCCAGCCGTTTCGCTCATAGAAGGAGCGTGCTCGCGTATTCCCTTCCAGGACCCACAGGGTTGCCTCGGCATATCCAGCCGATGCCATCGCGTCGAGGACAGTGGTGATCAGCGCTCTACCCACACCGGTGCCCCAGACATCGGGGAGAGTGTAGATCGAACCGATCATGCCCACCTGTACGGGGTCGTCTTCGTCCTCGTCGTCGGTGGGATAGAAGCGCGAGTATCCAACAACGCGGTCCGCCTGTTCGGCGATCAACGTGCCTGCCCGTGCGCCCCCGAAGTGGCTCAGCAAGCCTTCCCACGTCTTCGCCAGCGCCTCATGGTCGAGAGCATCCAGATAGTCGTCCGATAGAAGCCCGCGGAAGGCCGCACGCCATGATGCCCTCTGGACCCTGGCCAGAGTCGGGGCATCCTGCTGCGTGGCGAGTCTGATTCGATGCGTCACGTGATCTTCTCCGGTGGCGTCGTCATTCCGCGTGCTCGCAGACGCTAGCCACGACCGGGGGCGGACGCAAAGCGATAATTCATCTCGCTCGGCGGCATGCGATCGCAGCTTTGGGAGCTGCCACCGCTGGGCGGTGCGCAGGAGGGCGCTTCAAGCCGGCTCCCGCCCACCGCCCCGGCGGCTGTTCAGCCGGCGACGCGCCTGGCGTCGGCGTTGTCGGTCAGGGCGTTGAGGACACCGGGGAGATCGGCCACGGTCTGGGCGGGCAGGCCGGTCACGGTTTCCTCCGCCAGGACGCACCACAGCTGCTTGACCTGGTCGGTCAGCGCCTTGCCGCTGTCGGTGAGCTCAACGATGCTGGCGCGCCTGTCGGACGGGGAGGGTGCGCAGCAGCGCCGCGGAACGGGCCCGATGGCGCAAGCTCAGCCGGAGGATGGCCTGGTTGATGGTCCAATCAGGTCGGTGGGTCGATCGGCCTGGCGGTGCTCGCGACAGTCGCCGGTGCCACAGCCGCGGCGCAGGCCGGCGGCAGCTCCCCGGTCGCCGCCCTGGCCGCCGGCTATGACCGGGTCTTCCTCATCGCGGCCGGGCTGAGCCTGGTCATCGCGGTGGCCAGCGCGCTGCTGCCACGGCACCAGCGGAACTGACCACCGCCTGTCATCCGCCGTCCATCGCCGACGGCCCGGTGCTGACGGCGGTCATCATGTGCTCCGCAGGCCGGAAGAGCCGGACCCGACGCCATGGAGGAGCGTGTCGACGACGCGCGTGGCGAGCGCGTCGGTGCCGTCGACGCCCTCGGCTCCGCCCCGCGTCGCCTCGTGGATGAGCCCGTAGTAGGCACGGCGCGCCCAGTCCAGGTCGACGTCGGCACGGAGCAGCCCCGCGTCGCGGGCCCGCGTCAGCAGCCGCTCGCACCCGTCGCGTACCTCGGCGTGGATGCGTTCCACCTCCGGATCGGACGACGGACGGCTCATCGCGAACTCCCATCCGATCTTGACCTGCAGGACGTTCGCGGTGACCTGGTAGAGCGCGACCAGCGGTGGCGTGGTGTCGGGGCGGGCCGCCAGCACGGCGGCGTGGAACTGCTGGGCCGCCCATCGGGTCATCGCGTCCACCAGCGCCTCGCGGCTGGCGAAGCGGCGGTGGACCGTGGTCCTGGCGACGCCGGCCGCCTCCGCGATCTCCTCCATCGAGGCCGCCGGGTTCTTGCTGAGCGTGCGCTCAGCGGCCTCAAGGATCGCCTGTGCGGTCCGTTGTGCGTCCGCGCGGAGCGGGCGGTCCTGCAGTTCCACGTGCGTCCCCCTTTCTCACGAAACAGTAACGCGGAATGGCAACTGAGCGACAACTTGCGTCATTTCTGTTGCAAGTAGTACGTTCATCGCATCTTCAGTGACGCCATTTGGAGAGGACGATCTTCATGGACATGCAGTTGAACGGCAAGACCGCCGTGGTGACGGGCGCGAGCAGGGGCGTGGGGCTCGCCGTCGTGAAGGCGCTGGCCGACGAGGGCATGCGGGTCGTGGCCGGAGCGCGAACCATCTCCCCCGAGCTGGACGCGACCGGCGCGATCACCATGCCGGTGGACCTGTCCGTACCCGACGGGCCAGCCGGGCTGATCGAGCGGGCGCTGGCGGAGGTGGGCGACATCGACGTGCTTGTCAACAACGTTGGAGGAGGCGACGGCGGCGATGGGCAGATGGGCGGCTTCCTGGGCTTCGGAGAGGAGCACTGGCAGCAGGCCTGGGACCTCAACTTCCTGAGCGCGGTACGCGCGACCCGGGCGGCCATACCCAGCCTCCTCCGCCGCCGCGGAAGCGTGATCAACATCTCCTCGAACAGCGCGCGCACGCCGCACGCGGGACCGATCCCCTACACGACGGCCAAGGCGGCCCTGACGGCGTTCGGGAAGGCACTGGCCGAGGAGTTCGGCCGGCAGGGCGTGCGGGTCAACACGATTTCCCCCGGCCCCGTCCGCACATCGCTGTGGGAGAGCGAGAACGGGTACGGCGCGGCGCTCGCCGCGTCGATGGGCATGGAACTGGACCAGCTGATCGAGCAGCTACCCGGGTGGATGGGCATGGCGACGGGCCGGCTGATCGAGCCCGGGGAGGTGGCGGCGCTGGTCACCTATCTCGCGTCCCCCAACGCGGCCAGCATCGTCGGGGCGGACCACCTCATCGACGGAGGCGCCGTCAAGACCGTGTGAATCCCCGGACCAGCGCACCGCCCGGAATCGCCCACCAAACACGTGGTCTATCCCTGTCAACTACTCACGCGTCGCGGCGTCGCATCAGCACGGCGCCCGAGATCACGGCGACCGCCACCCAGGCGGGGTAGACCGCGAACCCGCTCCACGGGCCCACGGCCGTCACGAAGGCGGCGCATCCCCACGTGGTCAGAGCTCAAGCACCATCAGGATCTCGTCGCGATCGTCACCAGGCTTGAGCCGGAGCGCACCCGGCCACCGGCCGATCTCTTTCCAGCCCAGCCGCCCATAGAAGTCTTCGAGCCCTACGCCACCCCGGGCGGCGAGGTGGAGCTGTTCGAGCCCCATCTCGTCGCACGCGAGGCGGCGCAGGCGGTGCATCAACGCGGCCCCGATGCCCCTGCCACGGAAACCGGTATGCGTCTGGACGTGATGGACCGTGCCCCAATGAGCGATCAACGGGTTGGCGTCGCGACGCACGTTCAGCCACCCGGCGAGCGTCCCGTCGACGCAGGCCAGGAGCAATCGACTCCGTTGGGGAGCGAGGCCGGCGATGATCTGGTCGGCGACCACAGCCACCTGATCGAAATCGACGGGCGGGAAGGGAAAACCGGCCGCGCCTCCGGCGTTGGTCACCGCGACCCAGCACTCGATCAACTCCCGTCGCAGGTCGGGTGACAGCTCCTCACGGCTGGTGATCTGCAGGAACTCCGGAGTCTCCTCATGGATCATCGCCACAGCCCGGCAGACGCCTCGGACAAAACTCGAAGAACCGCCTCCGGCCGCTGGCCGATCACCCGCGCGCAGTCGCACCCGGCCGGCGATCGGCTAGGCGGCGGAACGGTCCGCGATCGGGCGCCGGCGACGAACGGCGTCGGCCAGCACCGGCGGACGCCCGGCGGGAAGTTCACGGACGTGGCCCGTCGCTCGCAGGATCCGCAGATCATCAGCCATTCCCTCGCGAAAAAAGCGATGCCGGCGATCGATCCGGAGGACGGGCGCACGGTCAACGACTACCCGTCACTCGCCCGTGGGACGGCGAAACACCGCGGTCAGCAGGAAAGAAGCGCCGAAGACGGGGGCGTCGGCCGGCTGCTCCTCCATCCGGCGGATCTCGACCTCGGTGTAGTCGGAAAAGATCCAGCGCACCTCGTCCGGCGTGTACGCGAGGCCGCCGTGCAGATGAGCGTCACGGTAGAACTCTTCGTCGGGCTGTTCGGAACCCATGGCCCCGGCCGCGAAGCAGGTGAGACCGAGATGCCCGCCGGGGACCAGCAGCCGGTCCACCAGAGCCAGGTAGCTCACCCTGCGGTGCGGTGGCAGGTGGTGCAGACAGCCGGAGTCGTACACCAGGTCGTATCCGCCGGGTGTCAGGTCGGCGGTGAAGGCGTCGCCGCACTGGAAGCGGATCTCGGCGCCCGCCTCCCCGGCGCGCTCCTCGGCCCAGGCCACGGCCGTCGGTGAGAGGTCGATGGCGTCGACCTCGAAGCCCATCGAGGCAAGGTAGATGGCGTTGCGGCCGGGTCCGCACCCGAGATCCAGCACTCGCCCCGGTTTGAGCAGCCCACGCTCGATGGAGGACACCAGGCTCTCGTCCGGCTTGCTCACGAAGAAGGGGATCGGCTTCCCGCGATCGGCGTAGAAGTCGTCCCACCAGGACGACGCGTTCCCCGTCCACCGGTCCGCGCCGGGTGCGAACAGCCGGTCGAGCAGATCCAGGACGTCGTCGATCGTGCGCATGGTTCGGTTCACTCGGTCTCCCTCAAGCGATGATCCGCCGTGCGGTGTGGCGTTTCTGATCATATTGGCGAGGAGACCACATAAGCGCTGGTCAGAGGCCATTTACCGACCCTCCGGAGATCGCGGAGAGGGCCGTGGAGAGGCGCGCCGACATCCCGGGACCACCCCCCTCCGGGCACCGGCCCTCGCTCGGCAGCCCCTCACTCAGAGGTGGCCGCGGACATCTCAGCATCGCTTCCGGACCCGCTTTCCCGGCACGCGAATGTGTCCTTGCTCACAATCGCGAAGCGGCCTGGGCCGTCCGTCCGCCGCCTCGCTCATCGCCGTACGACTCGCCGTACGACTCGTCGCCGACGCCCTTGCGGGCAGGACGGCTCTTCTTATGGATCGCCCCGGTAGACGACCATGGTGGGCCGGGTCGCGCATCGCTAGGGTGAGGGGATCACCGCGCATGGAGGAGCCGATGCCCGCTGGCCCGCTGGAGCCGGGAGACCCGCGCGTGCTGGGGGATTTCGAGGTCGTCGGGCGGCTGGGCGAGGGCGGGCAGGGGATCGTCTACGAAGGCTGGAGCCGCTCCGGAGAGCGGGTGGCGATCAAAGTGCTTCGCAGCAGCGCGGACCCCGCCTCGCGCCGCCGGTTGGCCAAAGAACTGCAGTCAGCGCTGCGGGTACCTCCCTTCTGCACGGCCCGGGTGCTGGCGGCGGAGACCGACGGGGCATCCCCTTACGTCGTGAGCGAGTTCATCGCAGGCCCCTCACTGCAGGATCGGCTGCGTGACCAAGGTCCTCTGCGCGGGGGCGACCTCGACCGCCTGGTGATCGCCACGGCTACCGCGCTCACCGCCATCCACAGCGTGCGAGTCGTCCATCGGGATTTCAAACCGGCCAACGTACTCCTCGGCCCGGACGGCCCGCGGGTGGTCGATTTCGGCATCGCCCAGTTGCTCGACGCGAGCACGATGCCGTCGGCGCTGTCCGGAACCCCGCCCTACATGGCTCCCGAGCAGCTCAAGGGCGTGCACGGATCGCCCGCGGCGGACGTGTTCTCCTGGGCCGCGACCATGGTCTACGCCGCCACGGGGCGGGCGCCGTTCGGCAACGACACCGTCGCCGCGGTCTTCGGCCGGATCCTCAATGAGGAGCCCGACCTCACGGACGTTCCGTCGCCGCTGCGGGAGACCCTGGCCGTCTGCCTGGCCAAGGATCCCGAGGTACGCCCCTCCGCCCGAGCGCTCATGATCCGCCTGGTCGACCCCGAAGCCTCGACCGTCACGGTCCCCGATGTCGGGCCGGTGCCGACCGCCTACCTTCCCGCCGACTGGGGCGGCGCGGCGGAGCAGGTTCCGGTCGCGACCGGTCCCGCGCCGACCAGACCGCTTCCCATCGATCCGTCCGAACCCCAGAGTCCGCCCGGCCCCGCCTCCACCCGCCCACTTGGCGGTTCCGATACGGCGCCCCGGCGGGCACGTGCCGTATTGATCGCGGTCACCGGCATCACCGCGGCGCTCGCGGCGGCGGTGGTGCTGTACGCCACGGGGACGATCGGCGGCTCCTCCGGCGGCGGCGCGGCGCGACCGGGGACCCGCACCGACACCGGCACCAGCACCAGCACAGACACGGTCACCAGCACCGGAAGCGGCACCGATACCGCCACCGGCGCCGGCAGCGACGGTGACTCCGGGGGGCGACCGGCGTCCACCGCGTCGTCGACGCCGCCCTCGGCCCAGACGGGAGGCGGAGTCCCGGAGGCGTTCGCCGGAACGTGGACGGGCCAGGTCGTCTCGCAGGACAACCGGCAGGAGACCGCCGACGTCACGCTCACCCTGCCCCGTGACCAGCCGACGGGGACGTGGCGGGACGGCACATGCGAGCAGCAGGTCACGGTGACCCGGGTCAGGGCCGGGAACGTCCTCGACCTGACCCGCGCACAGCGGGATCAGTGTGTGGGCGGGGACATGACCCTCACGCTGCGGGACCCGGCGACGCTGGACTTCGTGGGCCAGGAGGGTGCCGGCGGGCTTGAATATCGCGGGAGCCTGCGCCGGTCCTGACGCGGACCGGCTCAGGCCCATGACCTGCGAGCGAACGCCGGGCGACGCTCAACCCGCCCGCGTGATCTGGAACGAGTAGGGCCCGGTCTTCGCCGTACCCGATCTGACCACGATCGCGTACCGGCCGTCCCCGTTGGAGAGCGGGATGTCGAACTCGTATCCACAGAGGGGGAAGGGCTGCCGCGGGCTGGCGATGTTCTTCTCCGCGGCATCGGTGAGCTCCAGCTCGATGGCCGTGCACGCCCCGGCCCCGCCGAGGATCTTGATGGCCGACGCGCCGTCCGCGTCGAACTCGAAGCGGTCGATGCGTCCCGGGACGTCCAGCCGCCCCGCGCCCGCCGGACTGCCCTCGCCGATATTCAGGCCGATCGTCGCCGGGAACGTGCGGATCTTCACCGTCGCGATCCGGAAGCTGTACGGCCCGACGACGTTCGTGTTCCCGAAGATCTCCAGCCGGTGTTTGCCCGCCTTGGTCAACTTCACGGCCGCCGTGCCCGCGCTGAGCGCGACGCCGGCCGGGCTGACCGGCTGGCCGTCGACCTCGGAGTACACCTGGAACTGGATGTCGTCGCCCGCCATGTCGGTGACGTAGAACTCCCTGGCGTCACCCAGGTCCAGGGGGAACTTGTCCCGCTGCCCGGCCCTGGAGAGCTCGGCCGCGACGGTGCTGCCGTCGGCGAGGGCCCCACCCGGCTGCACAGCCGTCTGGGCCTGAGCCGGATCGGCCGTCTCGGTCGTGGTCGTGGCCGGTTCGCTGCTCTCCGCGGGCTGGGCGGTCTCGGCGGTCGGGGTGGTCTCGGCGGTGGCCACGCTGGTCACACGTTCCGGAACGGACTGGTCGTTCCGAGGCGTGGCGGCGCCGGCACCGCATCCGGTGACGGCCAGGAGCACGAGGGTCGCACCGGCGGCGAGCCGGAGTGGCACGCTGAGGCGCCCGCTGGGAGGAACGTTCATGGCAGCCATTGTGCGGAAGCCCGCTTGCAGCCTGCTTGCCTCATTGACGAATTCGGCCGGAAATCCGGTCCCGGTCAGCCATAGCGGTTGAGGAGTTCCTGAAGGTGGTCCTCCAATTGGGCGGCGAGCATCATGAAGGGATGCCGTCGTAAAGCAACGCCATATTGGACCTAAAGCACGGATACCTATCGTCGGCTTCACAGGCTCAACAAGATCAGCCCGTAGGAGTATTCGCGCGTTCAAAACTCATGGCCAAGGCCGCGGCAGCACTGGCCCTGCCGGCGCAACATGGGCCGGCTCAAGCCCTACAAGATGGTCAGCAAGCCCAAGGGGTGCGGATTGGCTGAGAGCTGCCCAGGGTCTGACCCTTCATCGGCGGCAGGCTCGTCGAACGTCCCGACGATCACGTACTTCTCAGGTCTTGACGATCGCTCCGAAGCTTCCGGACAAGGTCGTCGGAGCCCAGGCCTCCGAAGGAGGGATATCCCTGCAGCGGGGGCGTCCCCCACCCGCCGGCGATCTCTCCCAACAGCGTTCGCATCGTCGCAGCGAGCGCTGGAAACTCCTCAAGCGTGCTCGCCATCGCCCAGCGATGCTCCAGCAGTTGCCTTCTCGTGGGAACCGGCCGGCGAGTGGGGTGAAGCGGCCCGTCCTCCAGGGTGCGCGGCAGCAGCGCCACCGTCGCGTCGACCGTCCAGACCGCGACCGCGCGCCGCACCCCGGCCTGCCACACCGCGTCGTCAGCCAGTTCCGGGTACGCGTTCACGACCTCCGCGCGGAAGGCATGCTCGATTTCCTCCGCCAACCCGGTCGGCAGTCTGTAGACGCACCAGCAGGTGGAGAACGGCATGCGGCAGTACGCGGCCGTCAGAAAGACCGACTGAAAGCAGGCGAACTCGAAGTCAATAAGCCGGAGGCCGTCCGGAGTCAGCAGGTTGTTGTCCGGGCAGGTGTCGCCCGGAGTGAACGCCGGACATTCCGCGCCGACCGTCCCGATCTCCGCCAGTTCCCCGGCCAGTCCCTCCGGCACTGTGATCAAGGTCTGGCCGAGTAGGTCGAGCAACCCGGCCGAGTTCTGTTCTATCCATGGTTCGTCCTCCCAGGACGGCACGCCCTTGTCATATCGGGCCCGCAGTCGCGCGAGATCCGCCCTTTTCGGCACCGATCCGGCGGCCAGCCGGCCAAGTCCGCGCGCCCAGGCCAGCAGGCCCGCTGCCGCGGCTTCCGGATCGTCCCCGAGCAACAGGTCCGCCAGCGTCGGCGCGTCCCCGAGATCCTCCATCACCAACAGCGGCACCGCGGTGTCCACCGCGAACAGCTCGGGACCGGCCATTCGCAGCGAGAGCCCGGCCGCCTCGGACGCGAAGGAGCGCAGCCCCTCCGGCTCGCCCGAGAACGCCTTGACGATCACACTGCCTCTGGAGGCCGTATGGCAGCGCACCACGGTGCTGCGCCGGCTACCGCCGAGATCGATCGGATCCGACAGTTCGGTGCCCAACAGGTCAGCCGCCGCACGCAGGATCGAATCCATCCGGGCATCCTGTCACCGCGACGTACGGCACAGCACCTGCTTATCCGTCACCGGGGTGCGTTCGCCGCACACCGCTCAGGCGGAAAGGGCGCAAGGCCGTCTGACGAGCAGAGCTCAGGTCGCGATGCTGGGGGTGCCGTCGAAGACCTTGTCCAGGAAGGCCGACAGGTTGCCGACGGCGCGGACGACCCGCTCCTCGACCGTGAGCGTCTCGTACGTGTCCAGGTCCGCCCGCTTCTTGCCGCGTACGTACAGGGAGCAGGCGAGGTCCGCGCAGATGTACGTGCCGACGGTGTTGCCCTGGCGGCCCGCCGCGCCGACCCTGGGCGCGGTGAACAGGGCGACACCGGTGCCGGAGTGTGCGGTCAGGCAGATGGAGCAGATCGTGCTCTTGGCGATGCTCCTGCGGACGTCCTGGGCGAGGCGCAATGTCACGCCGACGAGCCCGCCGTCCCGCTCGGCGACGATGTAGCCGCGCTCAGGCGCTCCGGGGTCGCACCAGCCGAGGAAGTCGAGATCGTCCCAGGGGAGATCCGACAGCCCTCTGGGCAGGTTGGCCCGGCGGGCGTCACCTTTGGAACAGTTCACGAAGGATCCGCGGATCTCTTTGTCACTGATGGGCTGCATGTCACGACTCCCCGTCGAAGCGGACGCCGTGCGGCGGCGGGCCCGGCATTCCGCCGGACCACCCTCAGGCCATGCGCGGCCACACGGAACTTGCGATGTCTTATAGGTTGCAGCCTAGGAGTCCTAGGCATGACGGGGCAAACGAATTTCCCGGACCCCGATTGAGGGAGGACCGACGGATCCAAGGGACCGCGAACCTGCGCCGTTCCGGCCCTCGGACGACGGGCACGTCGGTCTGGCCGCGCCCAATCGGCACGCGGACTACCCGTGCCCCGCCCACTGACGTCGGAGGCGACGGATTTAGGTCAGGAGATCCAGTAACGGGCGGGAAGGGCCTTCTCGCGGTAGTGCCCTGCCCCGTCCGGCTCGACGAACCATGCGCTCCGGTCGGGAAGCACGCCGAGCACGTCGTGGAGCCGGGTGCCCACATAGTGCAGAGCGACGCCGTCCTCGGTCGCGTGGCCCGGCGGGAGTTCGCCGCGGCCGACGAGTTCGCGGTAACGGGTGCGCCTCGGCTGCTCGTCGAGGTCGTCATGGACTCCGTTGCTGAACGGCAGGAAGCCCAGCCCGTCGTCCACACGGTCGAGATCATCGCCGAAGGAATCGGTGACCCCGCCGAGATGCCAGCACAGACTCCCCGCGCTCTGCCCGGCCAGCACCACCCCGGCTTCCCAGCACTCCCGCAAGATCTCATCCAGCCGGTGCGCGCGCCACACGGCCAGCAGATTCACCACGCTTCCGCCGGATACGAAGATCACATCTTGGGCGAGCAGGTGAGCGCGGACGTCGTCCACATTCGGCCGGACGAACAATTGCAGATGTGACAGATCAGCGTCTCCCGCCGAGGCGGCGCGCTGATGCCACCGGTCGATGTACTCCCTGGAGTCACCGACCGCCGTGGCGATGAGACACACCCGCGGCCGACGCACATCGGCAAGCCGCATCGCCTGCCAGATCTGCGAACCGATCCGCTCCGGCGGGAGGCCGTCAGGCGGATACAAGACTCCCGAGCACGCCAGAATCTGCCGATCTTTCGCCACCTCCACATGGTCGTGTCGGCGGAGGGCTCGCGCAAGCGATCATGGCTCCGGAGCTGAGCGAGCTGCCCGCGGCGGACCCGGTCCGCGAGCCCCGCGTGAATGCGAATCGGCCTTCCGGCGGAGTACAGGGTGTAGCACTCCACAGAAGGGACCCCTGCGGATGGCCGCTCCCCTGACGCGTCGGCGAAATCCGGCGACGCCGCGCGCACCCGAATCCGCGCGGCGACCCGGCACGCAGCGGTCTCCGCTCAGGGACGGCCGACCCCATGGATGGACGCCCCGCGAGCATGACCATGCCGAGATAGCCCGTCACCTCACCCCGCCCCACAACGCATCACGACTTTTCGCACCATTTCGGGGATTTCCAGATTCTTTCCGAGGCGGGCGCGACAATCGACGCATCTGTACGCCCGAAAAGCGAGACGTTCACCGGAAACGTCGTGCGGGCGACGAAATTCCGTGAGCTAATGAATGGATGGCGAAGAGTCAGATGAAACGCCATCCAAGAGACCGAGTTGGATGCTTGCGATGAATTTTCAGCAAATAGCGGCATTGTTCGGAGGCGACGACGATCCCCACCTGGGTGACGACGTTCACGCGCTCCACCAGGACGAACAACTGGACGACACGGACTACCTGGACGATTTGGACGACGATTTCTGACATTTCCCAATTCATCCAGGACCGCGACCGACCGACAGTGGCACCGACGACATCCCCTGGGCACGCCTCGACTCGCCGGTCAGCAATCGCGGTCGACAGAACGCACCATCCCTGCACGCACCATCCCCCTGCACGCACCATCCCCCTGCACGCACCATGATCCCTCATCGCACCAAAACGAGACTTGACCGAATTCATCGGCATTTCATCGTTCCGGAGCCGCGGCCGGTCCCTGCCGGAGCGGTTCTGGCCGAGGGAACAGATCACGAGGTTTCCCTATGAAGTTCACATTGGACGACGTACGGTCACAGACCTACAAGGCACGGGACGCGTGGTGGACCGTGTTCCTGGTGGACCCCCTCGCGGGCCGCCTGGTGGTCGGGACCGCGAACCGTACCTCGATCACCCCCAACCAGATCACCTGGGGCGCCTTCCTGCTCGGCCTGGGATCGGCCGGCTGCTTCCTGGCGGCGGACCGGCCATGGCTGCTCGCCGGAGCCGTGCTGTACCACCTGAGCTTCGTGCTCGACTGCATGGACGGCAAGATCGCCCGCCTCAAGGGCACGGGAACCGTGCTGGGCGGCTGGCTCGACTACGTCTTCGACCGCATCCGCGTGCTCGTCTGCGCCATCGCCCTCATGTGGGGGCAGTACCAGGCGACCGGCGAGGACCTCTACCTGCTCCTCGGCATCGGGGTCGTCTTCCTCGACATGCTGCGCTACGTCGACGCGCTCCAGATCGCGAAGGTCCGGCGGCAGATGCGCCGCACCCTCAAGAAGGCGTACGACGACTCCGCCTCGGCCGGCGGATCGCCTGCCCTGCCCCAGCGGCTGCTCCATGACGACTCCGACCTGGACGCGGCTCTGGATCTCGACCGCGATTCCGACCTGGACGCCGACGAGATCAGGCTCCGCACGCTGGACGTCGTCGACCTGCAGGAAGAGTTCCGCACCCGGTTCTCCTGGTACATCGGCGTCCGGGAATGGCTGCGCGACCATCGGGTGCGGACCCACCTGATCAGCGGCATCGAGTTCCAGATGGCGGTGTTCATCATCGGCCCGCTGCTCGGGCTCATCGTCCCGGTCACCGTCGGCGCGGCGGCCCTCCTGCTCGTCTTCGAGGCCGCGATCATGTACAAGCTCTGGCTGTCGTCCCGCGACCTGGGACGGGCGCTCAGAGAGATCAAGAACGCGTCCGCGCAGGTGCAGGCCCCGGCCGGAAACTGACCCCCGCGGCAGCCCTCCCGCCTCCGGCGGCTCCGCCTCGGCGCCCTCGAATCCTCGTCACGGTGACGCGGACAGATCGCCCCGGGGCGGTGGGCGGGGCCGCGCTCCGGCTACGGTCGTGTGCGTGCACGACTACTTCGCGGGCGACAGCCGTACGAACCGGGAACGGATGCTGGCGGGCGACCTCTACATCGCCGACGACCCCGATCTGGCCGCCGCGTCGAAGCGGGCCATCCTCCTCGCGCACCGGTACGGCGAGGTCTACGCCACCGACCCGGACGCCGCGCGGCCCATCCTGGAGGAGCTGATCGGCTCGATCGCGCCGGACGCCCACATCCGGCCGCCGCTGTACGTGGACTACGGGGCGCACATCACCATCGGCCCCGGCACGTTCGCCAACTACGGTCTGACCGCGCTGGACGTCGCTCCGATCACGATCGGGGCGGACGTCCAGATCGGCCCGAACGTCCAGCTCCTCACGCCGACGCATCCCGTCGATCCGGACATGCGCCGCGCCAAGCTGGAGGCGGCCGAGCCGATCGTGATCGGCGACAACGTGTGGCTCGGCGGCGGCGTGATCGTGCTCGCCGGCGTCACCATCGGCGATAACAGCGTGATCGGCGCGGGCGCGGTCGTCACCAGGGACATCCCGGCCGGGGTCGTCGCGGTGGGCAACCCGGCCAAGGTCATCCGCCGCGTTTAGGGCGTACAGCCCCTGACGAGCCACCCCGGCCCGGTCCGCTCAGTCCGGCTTGCGGGCGACGCCCCCGGCGAACGTGTGATAGGTGATCCCCTGCGCGGCCTGGTCAGCGGGGCCCGGCCGCCACTCGGGCAGCGGGACCAAGCCGGGGTCGAGCAGCTCGAAGTCCCCGAAGTAGGCGAGGATCTCCTCGCGCGTCCGCCACCGGCCGGTGCCGAGGTTCTCGTTGAACAGCTTCTCGGCCGAGGCCGCCTGCTCGGCGACCTCGGGACGGGCGTCCCCGGGGTTGTGGAAGTGCGAGATCGCCACGAAGCTGCCCGCGGGCAGGGCGTCCCTGAGCCGGGCGGCGATGCCCTCGGGGGCCTCGTCGTCGTTCAGGTGGTGCAGGATCCCGAACAGCAGCAGGCCGACCGGCTGGGAGAAGTCGATGAGCCGCCGCAGGTCCGGGTGGTCCATGATCTGCTCCGGCCGCCTGATGTCGGCCTGGATGACCATGGTGGTGTCGTTCCTGGCCAGCAGCGCCCGGCCGTGCACCAGGACGATGGGGTCGTTGTCCACGTAGACCACGCGAGTGGCCGGGTCGACCTCCTGCGCGATCTCGTGGACGTTGCCCTGCGTCGGGAGGCCGGAGCCGATATCGACGAACTGCCGTACCCCAGCCTCGGCGGCCAGGTGGCGGACGACCCGGCGCAGGAACTCGCGGTTCGCGCGGGCCGCCTGGGGGGCGTCCGGCGCGATCTGGAGGGCCATCTCGGCCACATTGCGGTCGGACGCGAAGTTGTCCTTGCCCCCGAGCATGAAGTCGTAGACACGCGCGACGCTCGGCCTGGCGATGTCGATGCCGGCCGGGGCCTGTTCCTGCCCGGCTTCGGCCGGGCTCCGCTCCTCGGACACAGTCCTTCCTCCCGCTCGATCGAGCACGGACCGAACAAGAAGATCCTAATGGGCAGTTATCCAAAGATGTCAGCCTTGCAGGGCTTTTCGGGGAAATTCACGAAACCCGACCACCGGCGTGCGAGAACTGCGGCAATAGCACTGTTTATTGATTAACGTCCCAGAAGAACCCATTTTTGACCTGATTTACGGTTGACCGGACGGCGTGGCGACGCGCGTCCCTCTCCGCACGCCAGGCCCGCGCGGCTACTGGCACCTGCCTCGCAGCCAGGCCCGGTACTCCCTGGTGTAGTTGGTCATCACGCTCTGCGGGGCCTGGCCGAGCACGGCCGCCCACTGGGACGCGTTGCCGCTCCAGGAGGGGGCGGGCTCGTTCCATCGCACGCTGTCGGTCCACCGCGCGGCCGCCCCCTTGAGAAGCGTGGGATGGCGCTTCGCCAGCTCCCCCTGAATCCAGGAGTCGGTCGAGTAGACCATGATCCGTTGCGAGCCCTGCCGCTCCTTGATCGGGTCCGAGATCTCCTTCCACGCCTTCACCGCGTACCGGGAATCGCTCAGGATGCTCTTCGTCTCCGGCTTGATCTCCAGCAGCGCGATCAGTCCCCGCGACCGCACGTGGTCCAGCCACTGCCGCAGCGAATACACCCCCTCCCCCTTGTACGGACCACGGGTGATGCGCCGGCTGTTCAGGTTCCCCGCGCCGCTCGCCCACCAGATATCGGTGATCTTCTGCTGGCCGCCGGTGAGGCCGTTGGTGGTGGTGTTGTGCCACATCACCGCCTTCGTCCCCTCCCTGGTGAGCTGGACGTCGGCCTCGACGCCGTCGGCCCCCCAGGCCTTCTGGTCGTCCACTCCCCGGAGGTTGTTCGGCTGGCGCACCTGGTCCTTCGCCCAGCCGTTCGCCCCCTCGGGGTAGCCGCCGTGCCCGAAGACCAGCGGACACTTCGGCAGCGCGGCCGTCCCCGCCGGTACGCCGGAGGCCGCGGCGGGCGAGGCGTTCACCACCGCGCCACAGGCGAGGACGGCCGCCGCCGCCGACAGACCGGCCATCGTCTTCGTCATCGTCACGTTCGCTCCACCTGTCGGAAATCGATCCGCCGAATCAGCAGGGCAGGCTAGCGGCGGGTTCCCGAAGGATCAAGGCGAGTGCTCACTGTCGGCATGGCGGACGCGGAGCTCAGGTCACCGACACAAGCCCGGCTGCTCGCGCGCACCGCGGCTTCCGCCAGGGCCGCACTCGGCTCGGGGCCCATCCCGCCCAAATCAGGGCGTGCGAGGCATACGTCCGGCGGAGGAGCGCCGATCACCCGTCCGGCGGACGAATCGGCGGAGCCCTCCACCGTACGCTCCCGCGCTGTAAGGTCCGCGAAGCCGAGGGGCCGTCCGCAGGGAGGGCCGCGGTACCGATCACACGCGGGTGTGCTTATGGAGGGGGACAGGTGGTCTCGATCTTCAATGTGGCGACATCGGAAGAAGACGTCACGGGACGCGACCTGGGGCGGGCGGTGGAATCCCTGCTGGCCGGATGGGCGGAGCGCCTGGCCGTCCCCGTGGAGGTGTGGGCGCTGCCGACGGGAGAGGTGCCCGACGGCACCGCCCGGCTCGCGTACCGGGTCCTGGTGGACGCCCTCGACCGCGGGGCGGGCGCGCGGGAGATCTCCGTCGCGATGACGACGGGCCGGACGCTGCGACTGACTGTCTCCTGCGACGGTGTGCCACCTCAGGACGACGCGCGGGAGGCGGACAAGGAGGCGGACAAGGAAGCCGCCGCGGCGAACCCGCTGCGCGCCCAGGTCGCGGCGCTGCGCGGGGTCTACTCCACCGGCTCCGGGGCGAGCGAACACATGACGATCACTCTGGAGCTCCCGCTGCCCTGACCAGTGACCGGCGACCGGCGCTCGCCGTCGCTCCGGGTTCCCCGCACGACGACCGGCGCCGGCGCGTACCGGCTACCTCGTCCACAGCGACTCCTGAACCGTCTGGGCCAGGGCCATCAGCTCGCCGGAGACCCGGTCCGGATGCCACCCGAGCCCGTACGTCATGCGCAGGTCACCGGCGTCGAACGGTACAAAGCGCACGTCGTGGCAGCGGATCGAGCCCACGACCAACTGCGGCACCGGCAGCAGCCCGACGCCGGCCGCGACGAGGTCGAGCGCCGCGGCGAAGTCGTCGATCTCGTCCGCCACCACATGGAGCCGGTGCGGCCCGCCCAGCAGACCGGCGAGCCGGGACCACATGCCGCCCGGCGGGCGGTCGCGCGGCGCCAGGACGCGACGCCCGGCCAGCCGCTCCGGACGGACCGTCGCCGCCGTCGCGAGCGGATCCCCCGCCGGGACCGCCAGGTGGCCGACCGGTACGTGGAACCGCGCGGCGGTGGTGAGCCCCAGCGGGAACGGAGCGGCGAGGATCGCCGCGGACACGTCTCCGGCCTCCAGGGCGGCGGTGGCGGCGCTCCAGCCCGCGGCCCGCAGTTCCACACCGATCGCCGGTCGGCGGCGGGCCAGCCGCCGGGCGACCCGTGCCGCGAGGCCACCCACGAGCGGCGCGTACGCCAGCCGGATCGCCGGCCGCTGCGCCGCCGCCAGCCGGACGGCCTCGGCGCCGAAGGCGTCCGCCGTCTCCAGCAGCGCCTCCGCCCGCGGCAGGAGCGCGGCCCCGGACGGCGACAGCCGTACCTCCCGGCTGGTCCGCTCGAACAGGCGGAGCCGCAGCGCGCGTTCGAGCCGGGCGATCGCCTGGCTCATCGCCGGCTGCGACATGCCCATCTCCGCCGCCGCCCGCGAGAAGCTGCGGTGCCGCGCGACGAGCGCGAAACACTGGACGTCGCGCACGGGAGGGCTGGGATCCATGCTCCAGTATCGCCCGCTGATCCATAAGCGACGGCAATGAATCAAGCGGCCGCCGCACCCGAGGCGATCGGGCTGGTGCCGTGACCGGCAAGGTTTGCCCGGACGGAGCGGTGATCCAGGGTGGTGCATCGCAAGGCGGAGGAGGAGGCCGTAGCGGAGCCTACGGCCGACGACGACTACGCCGCGAGGTGCCGCCCTGGGCAACGCGACGGGGCAAAGATTGACGGGAGGGGCACTAGGATGCCCGGCCATGATCGAAGCCAACCATCTCCACACCACTCGTGAGTCCTACGGTCGGCTCGCCGAAACCTACGCCGAGTTCGCCCGCCCGCTGTTCGAGCAAGAGCACCTGGACCGCGCGGCGATCGCCGCGTTCGCCGGGTATGTACGGGCCGGAGGCGACGGCATGGTCGCCGACGTCGGCTGCGGCCCGGGGCACGTGACGGCCCACCTGCACGCGCTCGGGCTGACCGCTTTCGGCGTCGACCTGTCGCCCGAGATGATCGATCTGGCCCGCCGCACCCACCCGCACCTGCGGTTCGACGTCGGCTCGATGACCGAGCTCGACCTGGCGGACGGTGCTCTCGGCGGTGTGCTCGCCCGCTACTCGATCATCCACACGCCGCCGGAGCGGATGCCGGAGGCGTTCGCCGAGTTCCACCGGGTGCTCGCCCCGGGCGGCCTCCTGCTGCTCAGCTTCCAGGCGCACGACGAGCCGTCGGCGCCGCCGGAGCCGTTCGACCACCAGGTGGCGCTCGCCTACCGGTGGTCGCCCGACCACGTCGCGAGCCTATTGCGGGAGACCGGGATGGTCGAGGTGGCCCGGCTGATCCTCTCCGGGCGCGAGGACACGAGGCGGCGCTTCCCGCAGGCGCACCTGCTGCTCCGCAAGAGCGCCGAAGCCCAGCCATAAGCACCGGCGATAGATCGGCGGCGGGACACGGCGGCGCGGGCAGGATGCGGCTCGTCCGATCCGCCCGACCGCTCCACGCGGTCTCGTCAGGGAGTCACCATGACCGCCGTGCGCCCGTCGCCCTTCCCCGCCTCCACCGTCCTCGGTTATCCGAGGATCGGCCCGGAGCGCGAGCTGAAACACGCCCTCGAGTCCTACTGGAGCGGCCGGATCGCGTACGACGAGCTGGAGAAGGTCGGCGCCCGCCTCCGCGAGGACACCTGGCGGCGGCTCCACGCCCTCGGCCTCGGCGCGCTGCCGTCCGGCACGTTCTCGTACTACGACCAGGTGCTCGACACGGCCGTGCTGTTCGACGCGGTGCCGGAGCGCTATCGGGCGCCGGCCCCCGAGGACGCCTACTTCGCGATGGCGAGGGGCGCCGCCGGGATCGCGCCGCTGCGCATGACCAAGTGGTTCGACACGAATTATCACTACATCGTGCCGGAGATCGGCCCGGACACGGCGTTCCGTCTCGCGGGCGACGCCCCTCTGGCCGAGGTACGGCAGGCCCGCGCGCTGGGCCTCGACCCGCGCCCCGTCCTGCTCGGCCCGGTGACGTTCCTGCTGCTGTCCGAGCCGGCCCCGGACGCCCCGGCCGGGTTCGCGCCGCTGGACCGGTTGCCCGACCTGCTCCCGGCGTACGAGCGGCTGCTGGCGGCGCTCGCCGCCGAAGGCGTCGCCTGGGTGCAGCTCGACGAGCCCGCGCTCGTGGCGGACCGCTCGGCGGAGGAACTCGCCGCCGTACGGACCGCGTACCGGCGGCTCGGCGCGGCGGCGGCCCGGCCCGCCCTGTTCGTCGCCACGTACTTCGGGGACGCGGGCGAGGCGCTGCCGGTCCTCGCCGTGACGCCTGTCGAGGCGATCGGCCTCGACCTCGTGCGCGGCTCCCTGCCCGCCCCCGACGTCGATCTGAGCGGCAAGACCGTCGTCGCGGGCGTGGTGTCCGGGCGCGACGTGTGGCGGACGGACCACGACCGGGCGCTCGCCGCCCTCGTCGCCCTGCGGGAGCGCGCCGCGCACGTCGTCGTCGGGACCTCCAGCTCCCTGCTGCACGTGCCGTACGACGTGGAGCGGGAATCCGGCCTCGATCCCGCGCTGCGGGAACGCCTCGCCTTCGCCGAGCAGAAGGTCGCCGAGGTCGTCGAGCTGGCCTCCCTCCTCGCCTCCGCCCCGGACGGCGCGCCCCGAGGAGCCGACAGCCGCGCCACCTCCTCCCCCCTCTCCCCGGAACCGGCCGCGCCCTGTCCCCCGCGCAGTCCGTACGCGGTGCGCGCGGCGGCGCAGGCGGAGCATCTGCGGCTGCCGGCACTGCCCGTGACGACGATCGGCTCGTTCCCGCAGACCGGTGAGCTGCGCGCGGCCCGAGCGGCGCTGGCCGCCGGGCGCCTCGACGAGACCGCCTACGAGGCCCTGGTCCGGAACGAGGTCGCCCGTGCCGTCGCCGTGCAGGAGCGGCTCGGCCTGGACGTGCTCGTCCACGGCGAGCCCGAACGCAACGACATGGTGCAGTACTTCGCCGAGCACCTGGACGGCTTCGCGGTCACGCGGCACGGCTGGGTCCAGTCGTACGGCTCCCGCTGCACCCGGCCCCCGATCCTGCACGGCGACGTGCGCCGCCCCGAGCCGATCACCGTGCGGTGGGCCACGTACGCGCGGTCCCTGACGGACCGCCCGGTCAAGGGGATGCTGACCGGGCCGGTGACCATCGTGGCGTGGTCGTTCGTCCGCGACGACCTGCCCCTGCGCGACGTCGTCTCGCAGGTGGCCGACGCCGTACGCGACGAGGTGCGCGACCTGGAGGCGGCGGGCCTCTCGATCATCCAGGTGGACGAGCCCGCGCTGCGCGAGCTGCTGCCGCTGCGCCGCGCGGAGCAGGACGGCTATCTGGCGTGGGCCGTGGACGCGTACCGGCGGGCGACGTCGGGCGCGAGCGACCGGACACAGATCCACACGCACCTGTGCTACTCGGACGCCGACGAGATCATCGCCGCGGTGGACGCGCTCGACGCGGACGTGACGAGCGTGGAGTCGGCCCGGTCGCACGCGCGGCTGCTGCGCGAGCCCGCGGTCGGCGGGTTCGAGCGCGGGCTCGGCCCGGGCGTGTACGACATCCACTCGCCCCGTGTTCCCGAGGTCGAGGAGATCGAGGAGTCACTCCGCGCGGCGCTGAAGGTGCTGCCCGCGCACCGGCTCTGGGTCAATCCGGACTGCGGGCTGAAGACCCGGACATACGAGGAGGTCGAGGCGGCCCTCGCGAACGTCGTCACGGCCGCGCGCAATATGCGGGGAGATCACGAATGTCGACCCCTGACCGTGGAATGACCCGACACCGAGATTAGGCTCCGAACCCAGCGTGTCCGAGCTGATATTGATGGTCGGCAGAGATCCGAAAGGCGTGTCCCCCCAGCCTTCAGGTGTACGACCACAAACATGAAGGACGGACACAGTGAGATCAGCCAAGCTGATGTTGGCCGTGGTGTCGATCGCGGCCTCGGCTTCGCTCGTCGCCTGCGGCAGCAGCTCTTCCGACGGGGCGTCGGATACGGCGGCCGCACCCGCCGCGGTGAACGGAGCCGAGAAGGCCGCCGCCAAGACCAAGACCGGCAAGGTCTCCGCGAACAACGCCCCCGAGAGCGAGCTCGTCGCGGCGCTCCACGCGGCCGGGGTGCCGAACCCCGACCGCTGGGCGCACGAGGTCATCGAGTATCGGCCCTACGCCGCGGACGATACCAAGCTCACCTCGCTCCGTAAGAACCTGGCGAAGCACAAGCCGGGCGAGAAGACCATCAACAAGATCGTCTCCGCGCTGACGGTGCCGTAAAGCGCCGAAGCGCGCCGCGGAACACTCTCACGCTCGCGGCGTAGAACGCTCTCACGGGGAAGGGAATCCCTGTGACCGCAGCTCGCCGGAGACTCCGGCGCACGACGGACCGCTACCAGTGGGAGAAGGACCGCGCGCTCCTCCCTGAGGACGAGCGGCGCCGGGCCGGCGCGGCCGAACGGGACACCGGGCTGCCCCGTGAAGAGCTGGAGTTCTCCACGGAGTTCGGCTCGGCCCCGGCGGGGGCCGAGCTGGCCCGGCGGTTCGGCGTGCCGGAGGGCACTCGCATGCTGCGCCGTACCTATCGGACCCGGGCCCGCGGCGAGAACGCGCCGCTGAGCCTGGTCATCTCCTGGCTCGTGTACGACATGGCCGCCGCCAACCCCGCCCTCCTCACGCCGGAGAACGAGCCCTGGCCGGGCGGCACACCGCACCAGCTCTCCACGATCGGCATCGAGATCGACCGGGTCGTGGACGAGGTCACCGTACGGCTTCCGCTTCCCGAGGAGGCGCGGACTCTGGACGTGCCCGGCGGCGTGCCGGTGCTGGTGCTCCGCAAGACCTCGATCGACACCGCGGGGCGCGTGGTCGAGATCGCCGAGTGCGTCCTGCCCGGCGACCGCGCCGAGATCGTCTCCACGACCCGGCTGCAGCCCTGGCCCAAACGCGACCGCTGATCGGCCCGGGCGTTTCCGCGCCCGGTCGATACCATCGGCACCATGACACCTTCCGGCACCGGGCAGGACGTGTTCCGCGGGCGGCCGGCGAGACGGCGCGGGCGCGCGTTCAGCGTGGTGGGAGTGATCGCGGTCGGCGGGGGGCTGGGCAGCGTCGCGCGCTTCCTGCTCGCCTCGGCCGTACCGGTGGGGGCGAACGGCTTCCCCTGGGGCACCCTGATCGCCAACCTGTCCGGCTGCTTCGCGCTGGGGGCGCTCATGGTGTTCGTCCTCCAGGTGTGGCCACCGAGCCGGTACGTCCGGCCGTTCCTGGGCGTGGGGTTCATCGGCGGATACACCACCTTCTCCACCGTGGCCGTCGAGATCACGCGGCTGGCCGCGCCCACGGCGGCCGTCTACGCGGCGGTCAGCCTCGTCGCCGGGCTGGCCGCGGTCTGGTGCGGCATGACCCTCGCCCGGCTCGCCGCCCGCATCCCCGTACGGCGCGGCCCGCGAAAGGAGACGCGATGAGGCTGCACGGCGACGCCTACCGGCTGACGATCTACATCGGCGAGACCGACCAGTACCGTCACCGGCCCCTCTACACGGAGATCGTCCACCGGGCGCACCGCAAGGGCCTGGCGGGAGCGAGCGTGTTCCGGGGGATCGAGGGGTTCGGCGCGTCATCGCTCATCCACACGAACCGGCTGCTCTCCCTGAGTGAGGACCTGCCGGTGTCCATCGTCATCGTGGACACCGAGGAGCGGATCACCGATTTCCTCTCCGAGCTGGACGAACTGGTGACCGAGGGGCTGGTCACCGTGGAGCCGGTCGAGGTCTACCGCTACGTCGGGCGCCGCGCGTGACGCTGCTGCTGGTGTTCCTCGGCGGCCTGGTGGGCGCCCCGACCCGCTATCTGGTCGACCGGCTGGTCCAGCGATGGCACGACACCGTGTTCCCCTGGGGGACGTTCGTGGTCAACGTCACCGGCTCGTTCGTCCTCGGCCTGCTCACCGGGCTCCAGCCGGGGACGTTCGTCACCACGCTGGTCGGGAGCGGCTTCTGCGGCGCTCTGACGACGTTCAGCACGTTCGGATTCGAGACCGTTCGGCTGATCGAGGAGGGGTCGTACGCGGAGGCGGGGCTGAACGCGGTCGGCAGCCTGCTGCTCGGCGTCCTGGCCGCGGCCGCCGGCTACGGCCTGGCCGTCCACATCCTGTGAACCGGAAGCGCTGGTGGGGTGTCCACAACTCTTGGCCGGGTCGGTCACTGCGCCGGAAAGAACCTCCGCTCCGTTCCCTGGTCCCCGGTGAACGTGTGCCGGCAGCGCACTAGAGGATCTGCGGTTCCGCGCAGAAGACGGTGCCGTCGCCGGAGATCGTGATCGGGCCCTCCGAGGCGGGGACGTAGACCGCGTCGCCGGCGCGGAGTTTGACCTCGTCCCCGGCCTGGACCACGCCATCGACGCAGAGCAGGATCCGCGGCAGTTCGCCCGGCAGGGTGCGTCCGGCGCCCGGCACGATCCTGCGCAGCAGGAACTCGGGGCAGGGCGGCACGTACGCGTCGTCGGCCGGCTCGACGGGCAACGGGACGGCGGGGGCGTCGGTGATCCGCAGCAGCTCGTCCACGTCGATCGGCTTGCCGGTGAGCCCGGCGCGCAGCACGTTGTCGGAGCTGCCCATGATCTCGACGCCGAACCCGGAGATGTAGCAGTGCAGCACGCCCGCGCCGAGGAACATCGCCTGGCCGGGTTCGAGCTCGTGCCTGCGCATCAGCAGCGGCGCGAGGACCGCGGGGTCCTCCGGGTACAGTCGGGCCAGCCGGATGATCAGCTCGTAGTCCGGCTGGTGGACGGAGGAGGCGGCCCACACGATCGACTTCACCAGGTCGGCCCGGGAGCCGGGCAGGCCGAGCAGCTCGCGCAACGCGGCCAGCATGTCACCGGCGGCGAGGCGCGCCACGACGGGCCGCAACGCCGCCACGCCGAGCCGCTCGACGAGCATCGCGGCCTGCTCGGGCGCGCGCAGCCCGGCGAGCGCGGTGAACGGCGTGAGCGCGCAGATCAGCTCCGGCTTGGGCCACGGATCGCAGTAGTTCCGGTCTCCCCTGGCGTGCCCCTCGGCCGCCTGGTCGGCGGTGGGATGCACCTGGAGGGAGAGCGGGCGGTCCACCGCGATCAGCTTCAGCAGGTACGGCAGGCGCGCGCCGAAACGCTCGACCGACGGCCGCCCCAGCTCGGCCACCGGGTCGGCGGCGATCGCGTCGACGAGGGTCCGCTCGACACCGTCGCGGGTGAGCCGCGACGGTCCGGAGGGGTGGGCGCCGAGCCACATCTCGGCCTCCGGTCCCGAAGCGGTCCGCCCGGTCAGCCCGGCGATGGCGGTGCGGGAGCCCCAGGGGTAGGTCTTGATCGGGTTGGTCAGCAGATCCATCTCGAATTCCTCGTGGGTGGGGGAAGCCGGGCTCACTCTGCCCGGAGACGCTCAACGACGAATGAACCCGGGCTGAACCGCATGAACATTCCTCGCTCGTCAGGTCGATCCGCACCGTCGTGGACGGCCCATGCTACCCAGTGATCACGCGCTTCCGGCGAAATCGGCTGAGGTCCGGGCCTCGTTGAGGCAGCGCAGCACCGGGGGGCGGACGAGCGCCTCGAGGTCGAGATCACCCGGACGGCGGCACCCGCTGACTCGGAACACCGCGGTCTCGCCGGGGAGCAGCGTGACGAGTTGGTCGTCCACGGTCGCCCGCGGGTCGAGCCGGTCGGGGAAGATCGCCAGCTCGCGCACGAGGGTCCGCGCGGTCACGGCGATCCGCAGGCCGTCGTCGGCCTCCTCGACCGCCGTGTCGAACGCGGCCGGTGGATAGCCGGCGACGGGGTCCTGCGCGAAGAACCGCAGCGCGCGTACCCCGTCCAGGGTCGCGACCAGCAGCTCCCCCGGGCCGCCCGGTGTGGTGAGCGCGGCGGGCGGCTCCCATCGGGCCACCCCGCGCGGGGGCGTCGCGACCCGGTGGCGTTCCCGTGCCCGGACCTCCCCGCCGAAGGTCATGCGGACGACCTCCAGCTCGCCGGCCCATTCCCGTCCGGTGTCGTTGATCACGGCGACGGCGGAGTCCTGGAACGTGAGCAGCCGGTCGGCGTAGGCGCGCCGCAGCGCGTACCAGAGCGGTTTGCGCCGCCCGTCGCCGTCGACGGCCGCCCAGGAGGTGACCGGCCAGCAGTCGTTGAGCTGCCAGACGATCGTGCCCATGCAGTACGGCGCGAGCGCGCGGAACCGCTCGACGCCGAAGACCACCGCCCTGGCCTGGTTGAGCTGGGTGAAGTAGTGCCAGTCGTCGAACCCCTCGGGCCGGGGCAGGTGGTCGCCGAGGCCGCGCAGCAGCTTCTCGTCGCCGTCGATCGCCTTCTGGTGGTGCCGCACCCCGGGCGAGACCGGCGTCAGCGGCTCGTCGCTCACCGCGCGCCGCAGGGTCGCGTACGCCGGAGGGCCCTGGAAGCCGAACTCGGCCACGAACCTCGGCGTGTACGTCGCGTAGTGCGTGTAGTCGTGGGAGTTCCACACCGTCCAGATGTGCGTGGTCCCCTTGGCCGGGTCGTTCGGCGGCAGGTCGGGAGCGCCGGAGTACGGGCTGCCCGGCCAGTATGGGCGGGTCGGGTCCAGCTCGGCCACGATCTTCGGCAGCAGGTCGTAGTAGAAGCCGGCGCCCCAGCTCCGGCCGGCGAGCGCGTCCTGCCAGCCCCAGTCGGCGTGGCCCTCGATGTTCTCGTTGTTGCCGCACCAGATCGCCAGGCTGGGATGGGCGGCGAGGCGGGCGACGTGGCAGCGCGCCTCGGCTTCCACCTCGTGCGTGAACGGCCCCTCCTCCGGATAGGCCGCGCAGGCGAACGGGAAGTCCTGCCAGACCAGCAGCCCGAGGTCGTCGGCGAGGGCGTAGAAGTCCTCGCTCTCGTACATGCCGCCGCCCCAGACGCGCAGCGTGTTCGCGCCCGCGCCGACCGCCTGGCCCAGCCGCTCCGCGAGCCGCTCCCGCGTGACCCGGCCGGGAAAGCAGTCGTCCGGGATCCAGTTGAACCCCTTCACGAACACCGGCGTGCCGTTGACGACGAGGGTGAAGGCGTCGTCCGTCCGGTCCAGGACGACCGACCTGAAGCCGATCTCCCGCGTCCACACGTCGTCGCCATCACTGTCGCCATCACTGTCGCCGGCGCCATCTCCATCGCCGAGCCGGACGGTCAGCGGATAGAGCGGCTGATCGCCGTACCCCCGGGGCCACCACAGGTCCGGGGCGGGGACGGTGAGCCTCACGAGGGCGGTCCGCTCGCCCGGCGCCAGCCGTACCCGTTCGGTCACCCCGGCCACGGTCGCGGTAACGGTGAGCGGGACCTGCGCGGCGCGGTCCACCGTGACATGGACGTCCACCCTCCCGTCCAGACCGTCGAGTGTGACAAGCGGACGCACCTCGGCCAACCGCGCGGTGCTCCATGTGTGGACGCCGATCGGCCGCCAGATCCCGGCGGTCACCAGCGTCGGCCCCCAGTCCCAGCCGAAGTTGCACGCCGTCTTCCTGATGAACGGGTACGGCTCGGCATACGCGCCGGGCCGGTCACCGAGGGCGGCCCGCTGTTCCTCGGCGTAGCCGTACGGCGCGGTGAAGAGCACCTTCAGGGTGTTCTCGCCCTCACGCAGCAGGTGCCGGACGGAGAACCGGTACGACCGGTGCATGTTGGCGGTGGCCCCCACCTGGGTGCCGTTCAGCACGATCGCGGCGACGGTGTCCAGCCCCTCGCACACCAGGTCGGCCCGCTCGTCGTCGGCGCCCGCCCAGGTGAAGACGGTCTCGTAGGCCCAGTCGGTGCGGCCGATCCAGGTCAGCCGGTCCTCGTTGTCGTCGAGATAGGGGTCGTCGATGAGTCCCGCGGCGAGCAGGTCGGTGTGGACGCAGCCGGGAACGGTCGCCGGGACCCCGGCGACCACCGGGCGGAACTGCCCGGTGGAGGACACGGCGGTGACGGTCCAGCCGTCGTGCAGCGGGTGGTACGAGCTCACACTCTCTCCTTGGCCGAAGGCTGTCGGAACTCGGGCTCCTCGGCGGCCGGGCACGCGCCGGGCCCGGCACACGCCACGTGATGGTCCTTCTCGGGCTCGGCCAGGTCACCGCGTACGGGCGTGCCCGGGGCACGGTCGTGGAACGGGCACACGGTCCGGCCCGCCCGCTCCTCGTCCCGCCGCTCCGCCCATTTGACGTGCAGCCGGGGGACGGAATCCAGCAGCGTCCGGGTGTACGGGTGCAGCGGGTCGCCGAAGACGCGCTCGGTCGGGCCCATCTCCGCGATCCTCCCCCGGCGCAGCACCACGGTCCGGTCGCTGACGTACGTGCCGAGCGACAGATCGTGGGTGACGAACAGGACGCCGAGCCCGCGCGAGCGCAGGTCGGCGAGCAGGTTGAGCACGTCGACCCGGGTGGAGGCGTCGAGCATGCTGATGATCTCGTCGGCGACCAGCAGCCGGATGTCGAGCAGCAGGGCGCGGGCGATCAGCATGCGCTGGAGCTGCCCGCCGCTGAGCTGGTGGGGATACCTGCCGAGCACCTGCCCGGGGTCGAGCCGGACCCCGGCGAGCGCGGACTCCACCCGCTCCCGCCAGGCCGCCCGGGACACGCGGGGGAAGTACTCCCGCCTGATCATCTCGAAGACCCGGTCGGCGGCGAAGATCGGGTTGAAGCCGCTGAACGGATCCTGGAACACGCCCTGGACCTGCCGGTAGTACGCCTTCGGAGACCGGATGGCCGAGACGTCCTCGCCGTCGAACGTGATCGTCCCCTCGGTGACGGAGGCGAGCCGCAGCACCATGCGGCCGATCGTGCTCTTGCCGCTGCCGCTCTCGCCGATCAGGGACACCACCTCGCCGGCGTTGACCTCGAAGCCGACGCCGGAGACCGCGCGCAGCTCGCGCCCGCCGAAGGGGCCCGCGCGATAGATCTTGGAGACACCGTCGAGTCGCAGCATCACACGGCCTTCCAGCAGGCGACGGAGTGCCCGGGAGCCACCTCGGCGAACGGCGGCCGCTCGGCGCACCGGTCGAACGCGAGCGGGCAGCGGTCCCGGAAGCGGCAACCCTCCGGAGGGTCGAGCAGCGACGGCGGGGTGCCCGGGATGCCGTCGAGCCGCCGCTCCGCCTGCCGTACGCCGACCTCGGGCAGTGAGGAGATCAGCAGGCGGGTGTACGGGTGCCGGGGTGCGGTGACGATCACGTCGGCGGGGGCCTTCTCGGCCAGCCGCCCGGCGTACATCACGGCGATCGTGTCGGCGATCTGGTACACGAGGGAGATGTCGTGCGTGACCATGATCATGCTGGTGACCAGGCCCTCGTCGCGCAGGCCGAGGAGCATCCCGGCCACGGCCTTCTGGCTGGACACGTCCAGCGCCGAGGTGACCTCGTCGGCGATGAGCAGCGACGGGTTCAGCAGCGTGGAGACGACCATGACGACCCGCTGCTTCATGCCGCCGGACAGCTCGATCGGATAGCGGCCGAGCACGTCGGGAGGCAGCCCCACGAGCGCGAGGCGGCGCTCCAGCTCGGCGCGGTCCGGCCGCTCGCCGCGCGAGGCCAGCAGTTCGGCGACCATCTTGCCGATCTTCCTGGTCGGGTTGAGCGCGCTCATCGAGTACTGCGGGATGACCGAGACCGCGCGGAAGCGGAACCGGTCCATGGCCGCAGAATCGGCGACGGGCAGCGGGACGCCGTCCAGCTCGACCGTGCCGCCGACGTGCCGCATCCGGCCGTCCAGCCGGACCAGGCTCGTGCCGAGCGTGGACTTGCCCGAGCCGGACTCGCCGGCCAGGCCCATGATTTCGCCGTCCGCGACCGTGAACGTGACGCCGTCCAGCGCCCGCACCTCGCCGCGCGGCGTCCGGTAGTGGACCCGGAGGTCGGTGACCGTCAGGGACACCTCACATCTCCCTCAGCTTGGGGTTGAAGACCTCGTCCAGCCCGACGTTCACGACGTAGAGAGAGCCGACGACGGCCGTGATCCCCGCGCCCGGCGGCACGAACCACCACCACATGCCGAGGTGCAGGGCGCTCCACCGGGCCGCGTTGTTGAGCATCAGCCCGAGGGAGACGCCCTGGGACGGCCCAAGCCCGATGAAGTCCAGCGAGGCCGCGATCAGGATCGATCCGCCGAACAGCAGGATGAACGTCATGAACAGGTAGGAGCTCATGTTCGGCGCGATCTCTCTGACGATGATGCCGGGGGTGCGCATCCCGCTGAGCCGGGCCAGGTCCACGAAGTCGCGCGAGCGCAGCGAGAGCGTCTGCGCCCGGATCGCCCGCGCCGCCCAGGGCCACGAGGTCAGGCCGATGAACAGCGCCTGCACGCCGACGTCGCGCACCCCCAGGTACGCGTTGACGATCAGCAGGACCACCAGCGCGGGCAGCACGAGGACGATGTTGGTGATCATGTTGAGGATCTCGTCGACCAGGCCGCCCCGATATCCGGCGGTGAACCCGACCGCCATCCCGATGACCGCCGCCAGCCCGCCCCCGAGCAGCCCGACCAGGAAGGTGGCGCGCAGGCCGTACGCGAACTGGGCGAAGACGTCCTGGCCGAAGGTGGTGGTGCCGAACCAGTACTCCGCCGAAGGCGGCGCCGCGGCCGGGCCGACGTACTCGTTCGGGCCGTACGCGATCGTCGCGGGCACGACCAGCGCGGTCAGCAGCAGTGCCAGGACGACGGCCAGTCCGGCGACCAGCTTGCCGTTGCGCAGCGCGACACGCAGCGCGTTCCGGACGCCGGTCACGCGGCCCCTCCCATCCCGACCCTGGTCCGCGGATCGACCACGACGTACGCGACGTCGATGACGAAGTTGGCGATCAGCACGCCGACGACGATGAAGAGGAAGATCCCCTGGAGCAGGAAGAAGTCCTGGTTCTGGATCGCCTGGAGGATCAGGTGGCCCAGCCCGGGATAGGAGAAGACGATCTCGGTAACCAGGGCGCCGGCCACCAGAACGCCGAGTTGCAGGGCCAGGCCGGTGACCTGCGGCAGGATCGCGTTCCTGAAGGCGTACCGCCGGATCAGCCGCCCGGACGCGCCGAGCGACCGCAGGTAGCGGACGTAGTCCGCCTCCAGCTCATAGATGATCATGTTGCGCATGCCGATCGCCCACCCGCCGAACGCCACCAGGAACAGCGAGGCGAACGGCAGCAGCCAGTGCTGGAGCAGGCTGCCGGCGAAGTCCCACGACCACTCCGGCTGAATCGCGAAGCTGTACGCCCCGGCGACCGGCAGCACCCCGGCGACGACGCCCAGCCCCCAGGCGAGCAGGATCGCCAGCCACATGTACGGGGTCGCGGTCAGCAGGTAGCCGATCGGCAGCGCCGTGTTGTCCAGCCACTTCCTGCGCGCCGCGAACGCGCCGAACCTGTTGCCCGCGACCCAGCTCAGCAGGACCGCCGGGAGCAGCAGCCCCAGCGTGTACGGCACGGCCCGGGCGATGACGTCGGCGACCGGCGTGGGGAAGAGCCAGATGCTGATGCCGAGATCACCCCGGAAGAGCGCGGCCCAGAAGTTGGCGTACTGCTTCCACAGGGGCAGGTCGAACCCGAACAGATCGGTGTAGTGGACCCGCATGGCCTCGACCGCCTCGGGCTGCGCGATGTTGGCCCGGGCGAGCATGCTCTGGACCGGGTCACCCGGCATGAACCGCGGGATCATCCAGTTGATCGTGACGGCCACGAAGAACGTGAGGCCGTAGATGAGCAGCTTTCTGCCGAAATATCGGGGCAAACTGACCTCCCGGTCGCGATGTAAGCGCCCCTCCCCTCACGGAGGGGGCGGGAAGCCCCTCCGTGAGGGCGGGGAGCGGGAAAGATCAGCCGGCCACCGGCTGGATCTCGGTCAGCATCAGGACGCCGCCCATCTCCAGCCAGTTCCGCCACACGGTCGGCGCGTGCTTGGGCGCGCCAGGGACGCTGGACGGCCAGTTCTTCCACACCACGTCGGTGGTCTGCGACCAGAGGCCGTTGTACCAAAGCGGGATCACCGGCATGTCCTCCAGTTGGATCCGCTGGAGCTCGGAGGTGACCCGCTTCATGCCCTCGACGTCGTCCGTCCCGACACCGTCGAGCCGCTGGGTGAGCGCCCACGCCTTCTCGTTCTCGTACCGGGCGAAGTTCACCGTGGTCTGCAGCTTCCGCACCGGCGTCCGGAAGAGGTAGTCGTAGTACAGCCACGGCGTGTTCGCGAGCTGCTTCTCGTTGTTCAGCACCAGGTCGAACGTGCCGGAGTTGCGGGCGTCCACCAGCGCGTTGTAGTCCGGGAAGTCCGGCTCGACGTTGATCCCGACCGCCTTCGCGCCCGCGCTGATGACGCGGCTCGCCTCCATCCAGTCGGTCCACCCGGCCGGGACCATCAGCTTCAGCGCGATCTTGCCGCCGCCGGGCGTCTCGACGAAGCCGTCACCGTCGGTGTCCTTGTATCCCGCGTCCGCGAGCAGCTTCTTGGCCCGCGCCGGATCGTAGGAGAAACCGAGCCGGCCCACCACGTCCTGGTCGACGTACTTGTCCCACTGCGGCAGCAGGCCGGTCGGGTTCGACGCTTTGACCAGGTTCCCGTACACGTTCTCGACGATCTTCTTCGTGTCGACGGAGAAGGCGATCGCCTTGCGGAACTCCGGGTCGTCCAGCGGCTTCTTCGTGGTGTTCGGCACCAGCCACGCCGTGTTGGCCGACATCATGTACGGCGCCTCGGGATAGTACGTCTTGATCCCGAAGTTCCCCTTGACCAGGTTGGCGACGCCCGGCAGGAAGTTGGTGCTCAGGTCGAGGCCCTTCTGGAGCAGCAGCCCCATCGCGACCTCGTTGCTGGAGTTGACGATGTCCACGATGTACTTGGGCTTGACCTCCTTGTCCAGCGCCTTCGTCGCCCACCAGCCGTCCCGCTTCACCCACACCATGCGGTCCTGGTCGTGCGAGTGGTACGTGTACGGCCCGGTGCCGACCGGCCGCTCGTTGGCGCCGTTCATCACCTCGTCCTCGGAGCGGCCCTCCCAGAGGTGCTTCGGCAGGATCGGCCTGCTGTACAGGTTGTTCGCCCACTGCTGGTAGTTGGCCTTGGTGAACGTGAACTTCACCGTCCGGGCGTCCACCGCCCGCGCGTCGCTCAACCACGTCCACATCGGGTGGTACGGAACGGTCTCCATCTTGCCCAGCTCGAAGGTGAAGACCACGTCGTCGGCGGTGAGCGGCTTGCCGTCCGACCACGTGACGCCCTGCCGCAGCGTGAGCGTGTACTCCTTGTCCCCCGTCCACTCGCCGCTCTCCGCCAGCCACGGGGTGAACGTGTCGGCGTCCGGGTCGTACAGGAAGAGCGTCTCGTAGACCAGGCCCTTGGTGCCGGTCGCGAAGTCCCACTCCCGCAGCGGGTTCCAGTTCGCCGGAGGCCCCCACTGGGTGCCGCTCGTGTAGAGGGTCTCGTTCCGCGGGAACGCCCCGCCGGCCGCCGGGGGCGCCGTGGCGTCCGCGCCCGGGGGCGCCTGGGAGGCGGGCTCGCCGGCCCCGCCGCCACCGGAGCACGCGGCGACCAGGCCGGCCGCGAGGAGCGGAACCAGGATCCGCACTCGGTTTCGCATCGTGATTCTCCTTCCTCCTCGCGGACGGCCGCGTGGAGGTACCGAAACAGCTGAGCCCCGATGTCGACATGAACCGGTCCAGATAGTGCGGCTCCCCCTTCGCTATCTCGCCTTTCGTCTGGGTACAGCGCTCTGCAGAATCCCTGCCGAATCTCTGCCAAATACCTGCTGAACCGGATAAGTACCGCGACCGTAAATTCCCTATGTCCGGAGTGTCAATACCGCAGGGCGCTGGTGTGACGCGTCTGAGACATCTCGGACCGATGTAGTAAAGTGCGTGCCGACTGGACCGGTTAACCAAGGGGACCCGTGAGAAGACCGACGATCGCCGACATCGCACGGCGGGCCGGGGTTTCCAAGGGCGCGGTCTCCTACGCGCTCAACGGCCGGCCCGGCGTGTCGGAGGCGACCCGGGCGCGCATCCTCGCGATCGCCCAGGAGATCGGCTGGCAGCCCAACAGCGCCGCCCGCGCCCTGAACGGCGCCCGCGCCGAGGCGGTGGGTCTCGCACTGTGCCGGCCCGCCCGCTTCCTCGGCATGGAGCCGTTCTTCATGGAGCTGATCAGCGGCATCGAGAGCGAGCTGGCCGCCCACTCGTGCGCCCTGATGTTGCAGGTCGTCCGCGACCACGAGACCGAGATGGGCGTCTACCGGCGCTGGTGGGGCGAGGGCCGGGTGGACGGCGCCATCCTCGTCGACCTGCACGTGGCCGACCCGCGCGTCCCGGAGATGGAGGCGCTCGGCATGCCGGTCGTCGTGATCGGCCACCCCTCGGCCGCCGGCTCGCTGCTGCCCGTCTGGTCCGACGACGGCGCCGCCGTGCGCGAGACGGTCGAATACCTCGCCGCGCTCGGCCACCGGCGCGTCTCGCGCGTCGCCGGACTGCCGCGGCTCGTCCACACCGCCATCCGCGACCGGGCGTTCGAGGAGGCCTGCGCCGCGCTCGGCCTCGCCGAGACCGGAGTCGTCCACACCGACTACACCGGCGAGGAGGGCGCCAGAGCCACCCGCAGGCTGCTCAGCTCCCCCCACCGGCCGACCGCGATCGTCTACGACAACGACATCATGGCGGTGGCCGGGCTGTCGGTGGCCCAGGAGATGCGGCTCGACGTCCCGGCCGACCTGTCCATCGTGGCCTGGGACGACTCCCCGCTCTCCCAGGTGGTCCGCCCGCCGCTGACCGCGCTCGGCCGCGACATCTCCGCGTACGGCGCGCACGCGGCCCGGCGGCTGCTCGCGCTGATCGACGGCGCCGACCCCGGCCCGCTGGAGGACGACACCGCCCGCCTCACCCCCCGCGGCAGCACCGCCCCGCCCCCGGAATCCTGACCCGATTCGCCCCGCCCGTCCCGGGGCAGATCACGCCCGCCCTCCCCGGAGCCGCGCCATCCCGGAGCGACCTCACTCCACGGCGATCTTCCACTCCACGGCCGCGCGGGGATCAGAGATTCCGGAGCGACCTCACTCGCCGGCGATCTCCCGTTCGTAGGCGGCCAGGGTGTCCACGAACATCTGCCGCTGCTCGGCCGTGAGAGGTCCGAGCGCCTTCCGCCAGGCGGTGGCGCCGTACCCCAGCCAGCCGTCGATCGCCGGACGGTGTTCGTCGGCGATGCTGACGATCTTCCTGCGCCGGTCGGCGTCGTCCTCCCGCCGCTCCAGGATGCCCTTGCGACTCAGCTCGCCCACCATCAGGCTCACGGTCGTGGGCGCGACCTCAAGCCGGGCGGCCAGCTCGTTCACGCTCATCGGCCCGTCGAAGAGCAGGTAGGCGAGCAACGAGAGATGCCGGGGCGCCAGCGCGAACGATCTCAGCTCCTCCGGGACCCCGAGCCGCTTCGCACGTCCCACCATCCGTGGCATCACCAACAGCAGCGTCCGGATCGCGGCATCGACGTCCAGGCCGGATCCACGGCGCCCCGGGTTACCGGTTGACACTCGCGATCCCTCCAAATAGCTTTGCACTCAAATAAGTTTTGCTTTCAAAGCAAATTTTCCTGGTCGGCCGATGCTATCGGAGGGGACGTTTCATGACAGAGCACCGCCCGGGGCCGTCGGAGTTCAACAGGCAGGTCATCGAGGAGTTCCGCGCGAACGGCGGCAGAGTGGGCGGCATGTTCCAAGGAGCCACCCTCGTGCTCCTGACCACCACCGGCGCTCGCAGCGGCCGACCGCGCACGAACCCCGTGGTGTACCTCCGGGATCGCGACCGGATCTTCGTCTTCGGCTCCAACGCGGGCCGGCCGAAGCACCCCGACTGGCACCACAACCTGCTCGCCGACCCGCGCTGCACGGTCGAGATCGGCACAGGAGACGGCCAGATCGCGACATACGCCGCGACGGCCGAGCCGCTTGAGGGTGCGGAACGCGACCGGATCTACAACATCCAATGCCGTCGCGACCCCGCTTTCACCGCCTATCAGGCCGGCACCTCGCGCACCATCCCCGTGATCGCGCTGACCCGCGCCGCCCCCGGCGCCGGCGAAGAGCGGAACCAGGCGATCGCCCGGTTCCTCGTACGCGTCCACGACGACCTGCGCGCGGACCTCGCCGCGATCCGCGCAGAAGTCGACGACTACTTCGCGGGACCACACGCCAACGGGCAGGCCGCGCCGTACGGCTCCGCGCGACAGCGTCTGGACCGGAAGCTCGCCCAGCACTGCCTGCTCTTCTGCGACGCGCTCCACGGCCACCACACCAATGAGGACGGGGCGTTCGCCGACTTCGAGAAGCAGTTCCCCCACCTCACCCCCGCCCTGGACCGAATCCGCAGCGAACACCGGCTGGTGGCCCAGGCCGTCACCGACCTTCAGGCGCTTCTCGCCAACCTCACGTCCGAGGCCGGCGAACCCTCCATCGCCACGTCGGCCCCCGAAGCCCGCGACACGACCGCTCCCGGCACCCGTCCTTCCCGGATCGGAACTGACGACGCCGCCACATTCCTGGCCGAACTGGAGCGGCTGGCCTCCCAGCTCGAAGAGCACTTCGCGTACGAAGAAGCACACCTCCTACCGGCACTGACCGGAGAGCCCCCACGCGCCGGCTGAGCACATACTGAGCACATCCGGACCACGCCGCCCTCTCAGAGCCGGCCGTACTCCTCGGCGATGAGGGCGGCCTCGGCGCGGGTGGCGGCGCCGGTCTTGCCGATGGCGGCGGACAGGTGGTTGCGCACGGTCCCGTTCGACAGGTGGAGCGCCTTGGCGATCTCGCTCACCGTGCCGCCACACCTGGCCTCGCGCAGCGCGTCGCGTTCCCAGGCGGTGAGCGGGCCGGTCCCGCTGGCCAGCGATTCGGCGGCGAGGGCGGGATCGACGACCCGCAGACCGGCGTGCACCCGCCGTACCGTCTCCACCAGGTGCTCGGGCGAGGAGTCCTTGACCACGAAGCCGGAAGCCCCATGCTCCATCGCGCGGGCGAAGTAGCCGGGCCGCCCGAAGGTGGGTCGGGCGAGGCCAGGCCGAGCATCAGGGCGACCGTGGTGGACTTGCCCGCGCCGTTCGGGCCGAGCAGCGCCACCGCCTCTCTCGGGGCGATCACCAGGTCCACCCCGTCGACGGCGCGGACCCGCCGTAGCGCTTCCGTAGGCCGCGCACGGCCACCGCAAGTTCCACTTCATGTGTCATACGGCTCAGCATTCGCCCCCGGCGCCCGCCGTTCCTGCGCCGTTTGTCACGACGGACCCACAACAGATGTCACCCCTGGGCGTGATCTGACGGCGGATGGTCGCGCGCCCCAGCCGCACGCCCCGTTCGGGCAGTGTGGCGACGCCCCTCGCGAATACCCACCAAACGGAATGCCGTACACAGTTCTCACAAACAGTGCAAGCGTGACTACTTAGAGTTGCCTATCGAACGCATGAACGATATCCTCGCAGAGGGTCGACCATCAGGCCGGGAGGGGAGGTGCGAAGAGATGATGCTTTCGGGTGGTGTACTGCTGTCGCGCCGACCGGAGGACGCTCCTCCGTCCCGGCCGTCCGACGCGCCTTCCGCATCCCCGCAGCGGCGGGGCGGGTCCAGGCGGCATACGCCGTTCATCGGATCGGATCGCTTCTCCGGCGACTCTTATGGGGCGGTGCTCCTCGACCGTGCCCGCAGTGCCGGGCTCCTCGATGACGGCCGCAGCTCCGGTGGCCGCGAAGGAGTCACTCATCCCGCCCCACACGACCCGGCCCGCCCCGAGGGGCGAGCTGCGCGGCGCGGCCAGCCGGACGCCACGGCGCGCTCCGACGGGCGGGGTGGGCGACGCGGCGGGCCGGAGACGACGCACTCGTGGGCTCGGCGGCTGCTCGGCCTCCCGGACGCGCCGGAAGACCAGAAGCCTGACGGCGGGGAGGGGTCGCAGCGCCGCGGAAGCGATGGCGGTGCCCTTTCCGGTCGGGACGAGCCGTGGCCCGAATACGACCGTGACGACCTGTCGGCCTGGGACGGAATCTGGCAGGGCCGCCGCTCCACCCTCCACGAGCCATCGTCGAACGGATCCCAGCGTGCCGGTCGGGACGATCGGCAGCAGAACGTGGGTCGGCGTGGCGGTGACCGGTGGTCCGGTGGCGATG
>NZ_BBYJ01000040.1 GCF_001528665.1 Microtetraspora malaysiensis | reverse complement strand
CCTTCGAGAGCTGGGCGGTGGCGGCCAGGTGGTCGGCATAGGCCGCCACCGCCCAGCTCTCGAAGGTGACCCGCCGCTCACGCAGCAGCGCGGGACCGGGGCGGATGTCGAGCGGCTGGTCGGAGTCGGCGACGGTGATCCAGCAGACCGGGCCGAAGAAGCCGATGGTCTCGTTCTTGGCGCAGTACCGCTGCCAGTAGCGGGCCACCGCGCGCTCGCGGACGCGGCGGCGCGAGGTGCGGTTCGCCCCCGGCCCCTTCGACAGAATCCCGTCCAGCGCGAAGAGCATGTCCGGGTTCTGCCAGGTGACCGCCTCGCGGAAGAGCGGGTCGGCGGCGATCTCGCAGATCTTGGCCGCTCCGGCCGCGATCGCCTCGGCGAAGACCTTGTCGAAGACCTCGGCGTCGCCGTGGCCGGCGAGCAGGTCGTCGGCGGCGGCAGCGGCGGCGGGCGCGGTGAAGGCGTCCAGCCCGGCGGCCGGGAAGCCGGTGGTGCGCAGCAGCGCGTCCGGCCAGACGGCCCAGCCGGTGTTCCCCAGCGTCACCTTCGCCATCAGGCACCTCCGAGCGTCATGAGGTCGGCCGAAAGCAGGGCGAGCAGCTCCGCCTCGCCGTCCTGGAGGAAGAAGTGACCGCCCTCGACACGGTGGAGCGTGAACCCGGCGGCGGTGAGCTCCTCCCACGCGGCCGTCTGCTCCATGGACACGGACGGGTCGAGCGTGCCGGAGAAGGCCGTGATCGGCACCGGCAGCGGCTCCTCGGGCTGGTAGACGTAGTCGTCCAGCATGGTGAAGTCGGCCCGCAGCGCCGGCAGCAGCAGTTCGAGCAGTTCGGGCTCCTCCGCGACCACCTCGGGCACGCCGCCCCCGGCCACGACCCGCGCCACCAGCTCGTCGTCGGGCAGGCGGGAGAGCCCGTCGAACCTCGAGGTCGCGGCCAGGTGCGGCGCGCGCGCCGCACCCACGTAGAGCCGATCGGGCAGCCGCTTGCCGTCGCGGCGCAGTTCCCGGATCAGCTCGAACGCGATCCGGGCCCCCAGCGAGTGCCCGTACAGCGCGTACGGCCGGGCGTCGGAGGCCACGGCGTCGGCGAGCGCGGCGGCCAGTTCGAGCAGGTCGAGCTCGGCGGGCTCCGCGATCCGGTTCTCCCTGCCGGGGAGCTGGACGCCGTGCACCTCGGCGACCGGCGCGAGAGCGGCGGGCCACGGGTGGAACACGCCGGCGCCCGCCCCGGCGTAGGGCAGGCAGAACAGCCGGGCCGCCGCATGCGGCGCCGGCCGCGGGCAGCGGAACCAGCGGGCGGTCAGTGTGGTCATGAGTCGCCTCCCGGCGGGTCGATCCAGTGACGCTGTCGCTGGAAGGGATAGGTCGGCAGGGGCACCCGCCGCCCCGCGACAGGCGGAGCGGAGGGGCCCGAGGACGGCTCCGCCGCGCCGGCGCCGGACAGGAGCCGGTCGGGGTCGAGCGCCGCGATCGCCTCGGCGAGGTCGCCGCACTCCACCACCACCCGGTGCGCGAAGGAGCGGCGTCCGGCGGCCAGCGTGTACGCCACGTCGGCGAGCGGCAGGTGCGGGTTGGCGGCGAGGTGGTCGCGCAGCCGGACGATCGCCGCGCGCAGCGCCTCGGGGGTGCGCCCGGACACCGGGAGCCGGAACCGGCCGGTTGCCCGGGGCTCCGCCCGCGCCGCGGGCTCCGGGGCCTCGGCCACCAGCACATGGGCGCCGGTGCCGCCGATGCCGATCGCGCTCACCCCGGCGATCCGGGGGCCGCCCTCCGGCCAGGGCGCCGTCTTGGCGGGCAGGTAGAACGGTCCGCGGTCGAGGTCGAGCTGCGGGTTGGGGGAGTCGACGTGCAGGTTGGCCGGGATCTCGCCGTGCCACACCGACAGGACCGCCTTGATGAACCCGGCGATCCCGGCCGCGGCGTCCGTGTGGCCGATGTTGGTCTTGACCGCGCCCAGGGCGCAGTGGCCGGTGCCGCGCGCCCCGGCCGCGCGGAAGGCGCGGGTCAGCGCCTCCACCTCGATGGTGTCGCCGAGCGGCGTGCCGCTGCCGTGCGCCTCCACCAGGCCGATCTCGTCGGGTGCGACGCCCGCGTCGCCGAGCGCGTCGGTCACCGCAGCCACCTGCCCGGCCAGACCCGGTACGGCGAAGCCCGCCCGGGCCGCGCCGTCGTTGCCGACGCCCCAGCCGGGGATCACCGCGTACACGTGGTCGCCGTCGGCCAGCGCGTCGGCGAGCCGCTTCAGCGCGACCACGCCGCTGCCGCTGGAGAACCCGGAGCCCGCCGCCGCGGCGTCGAACGCGCGGCACCGGCCGTCGGGGGAGACCATCCCGCCGGGCGTGTGCCGGTGGCGCGGCCAGGTGACGGTGACGCCGCCCGCGAGCGCGAGGTCGCACCGGTGGTCGGCGAGGCTCTGCGCGGCCAGGCCCACCGCGACCAGGGAGCTGGAGCAGGCGGTCTGCACCGCCACCGCCGGGCCGGTCAGGCCCAGCCGGTACGCGACCTGCCCCGGCAGGTGGTCGGACCGCTGGTGCGGCAGGATCCGCCCCTCCCAGTCGTCGGGGTCGTCCGGCGAGCCGGCGGCCGGGTTGCCGAACAGGTGGAAGAGGAAATATCGGTTGGCCGAGGTCGAGGCGAACACGCCGACCTGCCCGTCGAACCGCTCCGGGTCGCACCCCGCGTCCTCCAGGGCCTCCCAGGCGGTCTCCAGGAAGAGCCGGTGCTGCGGGTCGGTGCGGGCGGCCTCGTCGGCGGTGAATCCGAAGAACTCCGCGTCGAAGTCCGCCACCCCGTCCAGCTTCCCGCCGGAGCGGACGTGCGCGGGGTCGGCGAGCAGCCGGTCGCCGATGCCGAGCGCGCGCAGTTCGGCATCGGAGTAGTCCCAGATGGTGTCCACGCCGTTCGCCAGCACGGACCAGAACGCGGCCGGGCCGGGCGCGCCGGGGAACCGGCAGCCGAGGCCGACCACCGCGATCCGGCCGTCGAGTTCGTCGTCGTACTCCCCGTCGTCTTCGTCATGGTCGTCGCGTACGGCGGGGGCCGGGGGCGTGGCGGTGGGTGCGGCGGCGGGCGGGGCGGCCTGTTCCAGCAGCGCGCGGGCCTGCGCGCGCACCGTCGCGTGCTCGAACAGCGCCGTCATCGGGAACGGCTCGCCGACCAGGTCGGTGAGCCGACGCTGGAGCCGTCCCAGCAGCAAGGAGTGGCCGCCGGCGTCGAAGAAGGGCTCGGTCACGCCGACCTCGGTCACGCCGAGCACCGCGCACCAGGCGGCGTGGACCGCCTCCTCGGCGGGCGTGGCGGGCGGCTCGCCGGAACGGGCCGCGGCCGGGGCGGGCAGCGCCCGCACGTCCACCTTGCCGGTGGGCGTGAGCGGCAGCGCGTCGAGCACCATGACCGCCGCGGGCACCATGTGGTCCGGCAGGTTCTCCACCGCGGAACGGCGCAGCGCGGCCGGGTCGAGGACCGCCCCGGGGACGGGCTGGACGTGCGCGACGAGCCGGTCGCCGGAGAGCGAGACCACGGCCTTGGCCACGCCGGGCCGCGCGGTGAGGTGCGTCTCGACCTCGGCCGGCTCCACGCGGAAGCCGCGCACCTTGATCTGCCGGTCCAGCCGGCCCAGGCAGATCAGCGTGCCGTCGGGCAGCCGGCGGCCGAGGTCTCCGGTGCGGTAGATCCGCCTGCCCTGGCGGTCGGTGGTGAAGCGCTCGGCGGTGCGCTCCGGGTCCCGCCAGTACCCGAGCGCCAGGTGGAGGCCGCGGAGGGCGATCTCACCCTCGACGCGGCAGTCGTCCTCGGCCGAGTCGCCGCCCGGGTCCAGCAGCACCACGTCGTAGCCGGGAAGTGCGCGGCCGATCGGCATCAGCGGCCCGGCCTCGGGGAAGGCGTCCCGCACGTCGAAGGAGGTGTGGTGGTGGGCCACGAAGGTGGCCTCGGTCGCGCCGTACCCGTTGACGAAGAGGCACGCGTCGGCGAACCGGCCGCGGCCCGCGAGCACGTCGTCCCTGGTCACCCGCTCGCCGCCGAGCAGCACGGCGCGTACGGACGGCAATCGGCCGTCCGGCCCGAGGGCGTCGAGCACGTACCGGTAGAGCGTCGGCGTGGAGTGGTAGACGGTCACCTCGCTGTCGGCGAGGCGGCGTACCAGCTCGGCCGGAGTGAGGGCGCGTACGTCGATCGGTACGACGGTCGCGCCGGTCAGCAGCGCGGGATAGATGTCCGGGATGGACGCGTCGAAGCTGACCGAGGCGAGCAGGCTGAGCCGGTCCTCGGGGGTGATCGAGAGGCTGTCGATCTGGTTGCCGACGCAGTGCAGCAGGTTGCGGTGGCTCTGCGCGACCCCCTTCGGCATGCCGGTCGATCCGGAGGTGTAGCGCAGGTACGCCAGCCCGTCCGGCTCGACGGCCGCGCAGGCCGACGGCGGCGTCGGGGTCGCGTCCTCGATGAAGACGATCGGGCCCGGCCGGTCCCCGAGCAGGGTCCGGGCCAACGCCTCGTGCCTCCGGGTGGTGACCAGCACGCTCACGTCGGCGTCGTCGAGCATGTACGCCAGCCGCGGCGCCGGGTACGCCGGGTCCAGCGGCACGTAGACGCAGCCGGCGAGCAGCGCCCCCATGATCGTGGCGATGACCTGGGCGTCGTGTCCGGTGAGCAGGCCGACGCGGGAGCCGGGACGGCCTCCCGCCGCCGCGATGAGGTGCTGGATCCCGCCGGCCGCCGCCGCCAGCTCCGCGTACGTGACCGGGGAACCGGGGGAGAGCACCGCGACGCGATCGGGGGAGCTCCTGACGACGTCCAAGAATCGATCGACTACGGTGTGTCGCATCACCGGATTTCCCGCACGTTGCTCACCATTTCGGATCTTCCGCCGCCCTGTTACGCCATCGGTGATGACTGGCGACTTACTGACAGACGGACGTTAAAGGCCAGCCGTTGCCGATCATTAGCCGTATGATTGCTACGTCCGCAATTGCGGCTAATGCGGCTTTGATTTGACCTTTCGCGGCGATCCACGAGTGGCTCAGGCGGGGGAACCGGCAGTGATCATTGACAGAATCGGTCCCGCGTACGACTTCCAGATTCTCGGGCCGCTCCAGGTCCGGGTGGACGGCACCGCGCTGGCGTTGCCCGCGCGCCATCCGCGGATGCTCCTCGCGGTGCTTCTGCTGCACAACGGCGAGATCATCCCCGAGGGGCGGCTCCTGGAGCAGGTGTGGGGGCACGGCGTGGGCAGCACCATCGCCCTGCGCACGGCCGTGTCGCGGCTGCGCTCCTGGCTGCGCGACAAGGTGGGCGGGGTCGCCGAGGTCGAGCACGTCGGCGGGGGCTACCGGCTGCGGCTGCCGGGCCGATTCCTCGACGCGGCCCGGTTCCGCGCCGCGCTCGCGGCCGACTTCGACGCCCCCGGGACCGATCCGCACCAGCGGCTGGCCGCGCTGATGGGCGCGCTCGAACTCTGGCACGGCCCCGTGCTGGACGGCGCCCCCGAGGGGGTGCGGGAGGAGTCGGAGGTGCGCGCCCTGGAGGACGAGCACGCCCTGTGCCTGCAGCGGCTGGCCGTGCTCGCCATCTCGGTCCAGATGCCCGAGCTGGTCCTGCCCCGCGCTCGCGCCCTCGCCCGGACACGACCGTTCGACGAGCCGCTGCACACCCGGCTGATCGAACTGCACGCCGCCTGCGGCCGGCCCGCCGAGGCCCTCATGGAGTACGAGCGGCTGCGCAGCCGGCTGGCCGAGGAACTGGGCATCGCGCCGAGCGCGGACGCCCAGCACGCCTACCTGACGGTGCTCAACCAGGACCTTCCGCCGTCCGGCGGTTTGGACCGATCCCACGTGGTGAGCCGGGACCACCTCGTCGTCCCGCGCCAGACGCCGCCCGACATCGCCGACTTCACCGGGCGCAGCAAGGCCGTCGCGGTGCTCCTCGACCACCTCAGCGGGCTGCTCGACGACGCGTCCCGGACGACCGCGGTCGTCGCGGGCGTCACGGGCCCGGCCGGGGCGGGCAAGACCACCCTCGCGGTGCACATCGCCCACCGGCTCGAGGGCGCGTACGCGGACGGGCAGTTATACGCCGACCTGCGCGGCGCGGGCATCCCGGAGTCCCCGGCCCGCGTGCTCGGGCGCTTCCTCCGGGCGCTCGGGGTGGCCAAGAACGCCGTCCCGGACGACCCGGCCGAGCGCACCGCGCTGTATCGGAGCCTGGTGAGCGGCCGCCGGATGCTGGTCGTCCTGGACGACGCGGCGGACGAGGCGCAGGTGCGGCCGCTGCTGCCCGGCGCGCCGACGTGCGGCGTCCTGATGACGAGCAGGTCGCGGCTGGTCGGCGTCGGCGGCGCGCGGATCGTCGAGATCGACCGCTTCGACGCCGACCACGCCATCCAGCTGCTCTCGGCGGTCGTCGGGCACGAGCGAGTGACGGCGGAGCCCGCCGCCGCCGCGGAGCTGGTCGCGCTGTGCGACCGGCTCCCTCTCGCGGTGCGTGTCTGCGCCGCCCGGCTCGCCGCGCGGCCGCACTGGCCGCTGGAGGGTCTCGTCGCGCTGCTCCGCGACGAGCACCGCCGGCTCGACGAGCTGAGCGTCGCCGACCTCGCCGTACGGGACGGCCTGCGGCAGAGCTACGCCCGGATGAGGAAGGAGGTCCGGCCGACCCTGGCCCGGCTGGCGCGGCTCGGGCGGAGCGAGTTCACCACCGGCACCGTCGCCGCCGTCTGCGGCCTGGACCACGGCTCCGCCGTGGACCATCTGGGCATCCTGGTCGAGGCCCGGTTCGTCTCGGTGGTCGACACCGGCCAGGCGGGGCGCTTCCATTACCGCGTCGACGACCTGGCCCGGCTGTTCGTCCTCCACCCGGACGGCGCGGGGTTGGAGTCCTCCGAAGGGCTTCAGATCCACTCCTGACCCCGGGCCCGGCGTCACCGCCTCCCGTCAGAGGTGGAACCAGTGAATCCGGCGGCACGCCACGCAGACGAAGCAGGCCGCGTCGCGGTTGGCCCAGTCGAGGTTCATGAATGTCATGCCGGTGGTCTGCAGCTTCCAGCGGTGCTGCTCGAACAGCGCGCCGTCGCAGGTGTCCTGACCCTCGCCTCTCTCGTCATCGGCCGACCGGGCTCTGTGCCGGTCGGCCGATGTCATTTGCCGACCTTCTGCGACGAACCCTGCCGCACGTAGATCTTTTGGTGATCTTTCGCCACAAGCGTGTCACGCAACACCCATGTCCGATTACAGTGCGGGAATGCGTTTTGTCCCTTTTGTCATGCTTCCTGCCGCATTGCTGCTCGGTGTCGTCATCGCCGGTCCCGCGGAGGCCATCACGAACGGCACCGCCGACGGAACCGACCATCCTGAGGTCGGCGCCCTCATCGCCGACAAGCCGCACAGCGACGGGACCTGGTCGTTCTGCACCGGCACGCTGATCTCTTCGACCGTCTTCCTCACCGCCGCCCACTGCGGCGAGGACGTCCACAAGGGGAAGGACGGCAAGAAGACCGCCCGCGTGTCCTTCGTCAGCAAGTACAAAAAGGGCGACAAGCTCTACACCGGCCGTTACGTGGCCGACTCCCGCTTCGGCAAGAACTCCGAGCTCCATGACATGGCCGTCGTCATCTTCGACACCCCGATCACGGACATCACCCCCGCGACGCTCCCCACCAAGGGCCTGCTCGACGAGCTCAAGGCCGACAAGACCCTGCAGACGTCCCAGTTCACCCCTGTCGGGTACGGCTCGCTCAACCCCAAGAAGGGCGCGCACGGGCGCCGGTACATCTACACGGACGCGCGCAGCCAGACGTCCATCTCCTTCGAGGCCCTCACCCCCAGGTGGCTCAAGCTCTCCCTGGACCCGGCGAAGAAGGACGGCGGCACCTGCTTCGGCGACTCGGGCGGCCCCAACTTCCTCGGCGACCGTACCTCCCACCTGCTCGTGGCGACGACGATCAGCGGAGACGACGAGGCGTGCAAGGCGACGAACCTCGACTACCGCCTCGACAGCGCCACCGCTCGCGCGTTCCTCGGCAAGTTCGTCACGCTCCCCTGACTTCCCGCCTCCCTGACTCCCTGCCTTCCTCACTCCCCGCCTCCCGGCGGCGCCCCCTCACCCCCCGACGTAGTGGAAGCCCGGCTTCGGATGCATCAGGAAGTCGTGGTGGGAGATGTTCCACGCGTACGCGCCGGCCATGGTGAACTCCACCACGTCGCCTCGCTCCAGGCGCATCGGCACGCGCCGGGCGAGCACGTCCTTGGGGGTGCAGAGCTGCCCCACGATCGTGACGGGCTCGCCCGGCTCGCCGACGACCACCGGCTGGCTGTGGCCCTTGGTCGCCGGCGTGCGGATGTGGTGGGTGCCGCCCGCCACGACGGCGAACAGCTCCCCGTGCACCCGCTTGACGTCGATCACCCGCGTCACGTACCGCCCGCAGTAGACGGTCAGCGACCGTCCCGGCTCGATCCGCAGCGTCTCACCCGGCCGGCGCAGCGCCGCCAGGCCCCGTCCGTAGGCGTCCCAGTCGAAACGCCGCTCCGGCTCGGCGTAGGAGACCGCCATGCCGCCGCCGAGGTTGACCTCGGTGACCCCGAGCCCCCGCGCGTAGTCCAGGACGGCCGCGGCCAGCTCCAGCAGAGGCCGTGCCTCGAGCCCGCTGGCCAGGTGGGCGTGGATCCCGCGCAGCCGGACCGTGTCCTGCGCGCGGAGCAGTTGCAGGCATTCGTCGATCGCGGCCGGGTCCATGCCGAACGGCGTCGCCCCGCCTCCCATGGCCAGGGACGCGCCCTCGACGGGGACGTCCAGGTTGACCCGGAGCAGCACGTCGGCGGAGCGCCCGGACGCGAGCAGCCGCAGCAGCTCGCCGGGGCTCTCCACATGGAGCCGGGTGACCTCACCGCACAGCTCCGCGTCGGTCTTGCCCGGTCCGCCGAGGGCGACCGGCAGGCCGGGGTGCAGTTCCCGTACGTGCGCCAGCTCCCCGCCCGAGGCGACCTCGAACCCGTCGACGTGCCGGGCGAGGACCCGGAGGAGCTCCGGGTCGGGGTTCGCCTTGACCGCGTAGTAGAGCTCGATGTCTCCGAGCGCCGCGCGTACCGACCGCAGGTGCGCGTCCAGCTCGGCCAGGTCGTAGACGAACGCGGGCAGGCCCTCGGCGGCGAGCGCCGCCGCCGGGGTGTTCGCGGGCAGTGCGGTCGTCACCGTGACCTCCGATTCCGCCCGGGGCGGGCGCGCTCCGAGTATGGGACATATCCGATCTGACGGATATCTTTACGCGGCGGAAAATCGAAATTACTCTCGCTGGAGTCGTCGCGTCCCGCCGACCGCGCTGGAGTCCATCGCCCTCATGGCCCACCCCTTACCCCAGCCGTCGCCGAGCCCGCGGCCCTCGACCGACCCGTCCCCGCCGCCGTCCCAGCCACACGAGCAGCCGTCGCCGACGCCGCAGCCCACGCCGGAGCCGTCGGCGCCCCTCAAGGCGGGCGGCGCCGGCGCCACGGGAGCCTCCGGCGGCGGGCCGTCCCGCGTCCCCGCCCCGCCGGGCGGCACGAGCGCGACCGAGGGATATTCGGGCATCGACCCCGCGCGGATGGACGCCTTCGAGCGGGCGCTGGGGAGGGCGGAGGACGCGCTGGGCCGCAACGAGCAGGTGATCCGCGGCGTGCTGCAACGGCTCGACCTGGACACCTCGGGGTTGAGCGCGCTGCGCGAGGCGCGGAGCTGGATCGAATCGAGCCGCCCCGACCTGCGGCGGCGCGGCGACACCATCCGGTCCGAACGCTCCGAGTGGGGCGCGTCCGCCGGACCTATCGCCCTCGCCGCCTTCAACGAGTCCCAGTACGGCAAGGCGGGCGGCGACCCGGACGTGTACGCGGCGCTCGGCGCGCTCGCCCGGGGCCGCGACACGGGCGAGGTGGACAAGGAGGCGCTGGCCGCGCTCGAGAAGCGCACCGGCGATTCGGCGTTCGCCACCGCGCTGATGAACGCCATGGGCGCGACGGCGTACCGGAAGCTGATGGCCGACACCGCGGAGCGGCGGGACGACAAGGAGGCCAAGCGGCTGCAGACCGCCCTCGCCAAGATGCTGGGGACGGCGAGCTCGCGGCTGAGCGACACCTGGCGGGACGAGCTCACCACCGATCTCGGCGTCGGATGGCGCGAGGGACACGCGGTAGCGCTGGCGCTCAAGCAGGGCACCTTCGCCACCGGTTTCCTTCTCGCCGCCGCCAGGAAGCTCGACGCATGGGATCGGAACGTCTCCAAGGCGCCGACCGGACAGGATCCGGGCGTCATGACCGCGCTCATGGAGGCGCTCAGCCGTGATCCGGTGGCGGCCCAGGACTTCTTCGCCGGCGACCCGACCACGTTGAAGCGGCTGCTGACCGAGCGCGGCATGGCGGACAAGGGAGTGGCGCTGGGCAAGGCGCTGGAGGCCGCCACCCTCACCTTCCGCGACCACGACGGTTCGCCGCAGAACCCCTCGCGCGGCTACCTGTCGGCCAAGCTGGCGTCGGAGCTCGTCCACATCGAGGCCGGCCGGATCGAGAAGGGCTATCCGCCCGCGTCATTCATCCACCCACCCAGCACCGGCCGCATCCTTGCCGGCTACATCGCCGACATCGACCGTGCTGCTCAGAAATCCGACCGGGCCGTGCCCGGTGCCGCGGGCGCAGATAATCCCGGCGCACCGGGGCCTGATCCGTGGGGGGCGAAGTTCGACCAGCAGGAGGTCCGGTGGGTGGCGCGTGAAGCGTTCGCGGATGTCGACGCCTTCACACCTGTCCTCATGGCGCAGACCGTCTTCACCGGACGGCTGCTCGACCACGCAGCTACCCAAATAGCCGCAGGGCAGGGCGACGGCATGCTCAAAACCAATGCGCAACGAGTGGGCGCCGGCTTCGGCCTGATCACCGATGCGGCCGGCCTGGCCAAGATCGATGAAGGCAAGGCGCTGGATGAAGTGCAGCAGTTGAAGATGAAGGTGTTCACCGGAGTGGTCAACACCGCGCTGGCCATCCCACAGTCAGGAAAGTGGCCGATCATCGCTGGAAGCGCCGGAGCCTGGACCGGCCTGATCGAGGACGCCTTCAAGAGTGACGGCGGCGCGGAGACCAAGGCCCGCCGCCAGGCCAACGCCGCCGTCGAGCAGACGCGGACCCTCGTGCACGACCTCACCGCCCAGGCGATGCTCAACCACGGGCTGTTCGGGTCGGCTGATCCTCCCGCCCCCACACATCCGTGGGCCTCTCTTGAAGGCCTGCGCGACGGAGGCGATCCCAGAGACAATCCCAACAACTTCCTGAAAGATGACGGCCGGACCCTCATGACAAAGGAGGAGATGATCGACAAGACGACGAACAACAGCACCGAGAAGACCCGCCGACTGGACGCCTACGATCGATGGCTATACGAGGGGCCCTCGGGAGATCTCTGGCGCGACGTCGAGCTTCGCCTTAACCAGAGTTTCTCCGACGGTTTCGCCCAGTACTCATGATGAGGACACGAATCGCCATAACGGCCGCGCTCGCCTGTGTCCTGGCCTTGTCGACGGCATGCGAGAACGAACAGACGACGGCAGACCTCACTCCGCTGCCGACGGTGGCGGCCCCGCCCTACATCTGTGACCAGATCCCGCTGAAGGCGGTGGAGCTGATGACCGGGGTGCGCAATCCCTTGGTACGCGGCTTCTTCGATCTTTCGGCGGACTTTGGGGATGGGAGCTGTGCGGTCTATCGGCGAGACGGTGATCGGCCTAAGGTCTTGCAGGTCATCCTCACGCCGGCCAGAGTTCCGGGCGAGGTGGAGGAGGAGCTCGAAGGAGCCACGCTGTTGCCGGAGATCGTCCCCGGCTCCATCGGGTACTACTTCAAAGATCCACACGAGGACAAGTACGCCGCGCAGGCAGTGCTCGCCCGTGGCAAGGCGGAGCTCAGTGTCCAGTTGGTGTACGGGGTGAAGGGGCGGGACAACGCCGCGGATGTGCTGGCGTTGATGAAGCTGATCGCGCCCAAGCTCATCACCTCCGCCAGCGCATCGTCTCCCAGCGCGTCGGCCTCTCCCAAGGGGAAGTGACCGGACCCCGAGCGCGGCCCGATGGGCCGCTCGGCTCGGGGAAGGGCCGATGGGAGCTTGGCGACCGCGGCCCCCAGGTTGCCGTGAGCGGGCAGGGTGCATCGGCGCGCCTTCAAGCTCAATCGGGCAGAAGCGCCCCGTGCCGTGCCCGCCGCGTGGCGGCCAGTCCTCCGGCCAGGCCGCTCAGCGTGCAGATCAGCACCAGCCCGGCGTACTGCGGCAGTGAGTAGGCGAACCGCAGCTCGCCGGTTTCGGCCTTGCCGAGCATGGCGAGTGAGGCGGCGGCGATGCCCGTTCCGAGCAGGGTCCCGGCGCAGGTCACGATCAACGTCTCCCAGCACACCGCTCTTGCGAGCTGCTGTGGCTTGGTCCCCACCGTGCGCAGTAACCGGATCTCCCCGGCCCGCTCGGCCATCGTCATGGCCGTCGAGTTCAGCACCGAGATCACGGTGTAGACCACCGCAGACCCCACCAACATCGGGGCTACCCACACCGACGGCCCGGTACGGGTGACACCCGCCGCCGCGTCGGTGGTCTCCACGGCGAACAAGAAGGTGCACGCCAGCGCCACGGTCAACATCACCGGAGACGCCGCCGACATCGCCCGGCGCGGCTGAGCGACCAGCGAGGACCTGGCCAGCATCCCAGCACCCGGATCGAGCCGGGCCGCCACGGCTCCGAGCAGCCATCCCATCCCACGCACCGCGACGGGGCCCAGCGCGGACGCGCCCACGCAGAGCACCATCGTCGCCCCCAGCGCGGTCGGCGCCGCGCTCTTCAGCTTGACCTGCGGCACCAGCCACAACAGCACGGCACCGCCGGCCAGCGCCGCCCCTCCGGCTACCGCCCTGGGCCAGGGCAGCAGTCGCCGCTGCACCGCGCTGTCCCGCAGCACCTCCAGCGGGCCCACGCCTACCGCCTTGCGCGCCGCGACCCGGGCCGCCAACAGCGTCACCGCCAGCCCGACCACCAGCGCCACGATGAACGGCCCCGTCGTGACCTTGACCGGGACGCCGCCTGGCGCCAGCCCGGTCATTTGCATGAACGCCGCCATCAGTGCGGCGTACGGGACGGCCAGCACGCAGCCTGCCACGTTCGCCAGCACGGCCACCACCAGCGCCTCCGCCGTGATGAGCCTGCTCACCTGCCGCGGCGTCATGCCGACCGACCGCAGCAGCGCCCATGTCCTGCGTTGCCGCAGCACGTGCAGGCTCAGAATGCCCGCGACCACGAAGATCGACACGAACCCCGACACCACGGCCGACAGCACCAGCAACCCCATGATGCCGTTCAACTCGGCACGTGTGGCCGCGCCGACGACCACCAGACCGCTACCGCCGACCAGCATCACAGCCAAGACCACCGCCGCGAACGAAGCGGCGAAGCCCATCCGATTGGTTCGTACGTTGTTCCAGGCCAGTACGAGCGTCACCGGCGGCCGCCCAACCGCATGCCGATCTGGTCGGCCGAGGGCCTGTCCAAAACCTCGACGATCCGCCCGTCGGTCAGCAACAGCACTCTGTCCGCCTGGGCCGCCGCCTCCGGATCGTGCGTGACCATGACCACCGTCTGGCCGAACGCGTCGACCGCCTCCCGCAGCAGCGCCAGCACCTCGTGCCCGGTGCGGCGGTCCAGCGCCCCCGTCGGCTCGTCGGCGAACAGCACCTCCGGCCTGCCGAGCAGGGCGCGGGCGATCGCCACGCGCTGCTGCTGGCCGCCGGACAGTTGCGCCGGTCGATGCCCTTCCCGACCGGCGAGACCGACCCGGTGCAGCAGTTCGCGCACGCGTGAGGGGTCGGGCCGCCGCCTGGCCAGGCTGCTGGGCAGGATCACGTTCTGCCAGGCGGTCAGCGACGGCACCAGGTTGAACGCCTGGAAGATGACGCCGACTTGGTCGCGGCGCAGCACCGCCAGTTCGTTCTCCCCGAACCGGGTGATGTCCTGCCCGGCGATGCGAACCGCCCCCGAGTCCGGCCGGTCCAACCCCGACGCGCACTGCAGCAGCGTGCTCTTGCCTGACCCCGACGGGCCCATCACCGCGGTGAAACTGCCGCGCGGGAATCCGATGCTGACCCGCCGGAGCGCGGCTACTTCGGTTGCGCCCTTTCCATATGTCCTGGTCACTTCCTCAAGGAGGACCGCATGATCAACCATGATCAGCAACGTACCGGAAGGCGTGTGCCTCACCCATCCGGCATTTCCCTGATCGGCCCCCTGAGGCTCGCCGCACGCCCCTGACGCCCCACCCCGCGGCGGTTATCGGAGATCATGCGGGCCGGCCCCAGCCGAATCCCCTGATCACCTGGGCGAACGGCCCCCGGCGGGGGAGGCGGCGCGCTCGGACAGCCCCAGGTCGGCGGCCTCGCGCACCGGGACGGACGTGCTGCACGAGCCGTAGGAGGCGAAGCCTGCCCGGACCCGGCGCACCTCCTCCGGGGTGAGCGAACGGGCCAGGTCCGCGAGCCGTCCCGCGTCCGTGTCCAGCAGGACGGAGGCGACCTCGTCCGCGCTCCGGCCGCGTACGGCCTGCGCCGAGGCGAGCAGCACGTTGAGGTACCCGAAGTGGGTGAACCCCGTGGCCGGGTCGGTGTGGCGTACCGCGTGGTGCAGGCCGGCGGTGGCCTTCACCGGGATTCCGGTGCCCGCGGCGGCGACGAGCGCCGTGGCCAGGTCGGCGGCGGGCGGGAACAGCTCCGGCTGGACGCCGCCGCACCGCAGCTTCAACCCGAGCGGCCGCCCGGCCGACTCCCGGCGCGCGGCGAGCGCGGCCGTCAGGGCCGCCGCCCCGGTGACGTCCGCGGGTTCGGCGAACAGGATGACGTCCGGGCCCGCGCCTCCCTCGGCGAGCGCCCGCAGCGCGACGTCGAGAGCGGCGGCCATCGGCTCGGTGCCGGACGTGGCGGGGGCGAGCGGCGCGAGCGCCCACTCGATCCCGGCGAGTGTGAGCGCCGGGGCGTCGATCACCGTGCGGATCGCCTCCCGCGTCTGCGCGGGGTCGGCGCCGCCGATGAGGATGATCCGTACCCGGTCCTCGGGGGCGAGCTCGGCGAGGAACTCGCCGATCCGCGCGGCGGGGCAGAGGAACCGGTGCGCCAGCATCGGCTCGGCGGCGGCGAGGTCCGCCCGGTGCCGCCGTACGGCCGAGGGCATGTCGAGGGACGTCGGCGGGAAGAGCCCGGCGTCGTCGACCAGGGCGTCCAGCAGTCCGGTCACGACGACCTCCGCACCGGTCGGCGACCGCCCCGGCCGAGATCTCTCCTGACCTGCCGTGAGGTCGGCATCTGGTACGGCATCGCACCTCCTGTTGCCGTGCCGCGTGCCGGGTCCGGCCCAGGGACTCGGGCCCGCGCGCGATCTGACGTTATGTCCGCTATCAGACCATGCCGACGGCGAGCGTCGCGAGCCGGAGCACCCCGGCAGCGCGCCGGCAGCCGGGGCGGACGCGCGGCGCGCGCACAAGGCCGAGTGCCGTCACCCGTGGGCGGAAGGTGTCCGGGGACGGCGATGATCAGGAACTGGCGGCGTGCATTCGCTCCCTCACCATGGTCGCGAGACGGATCTGGACGCCACCATACTCGGCCGACGGCGTCGCGGATCGGCGATGAAATATCGGTTCCTGTTCCGTCGATTCCCGAGGTGAGATATCAATTCGTCGAAAACAATGTGTCGTCGAATCGGGCGGGGCCGATGGAAATCGCGGAAATCGGGCGGGAAAGCCCGGTGTGACCGCCGGGCGGGCGGGCCCGAAGACACAGGTCGCGCCGGGGGCCGGAGGCGGGAGATCCGACAGGAGGCCGGGGACGTGAGACGTGATGGGGGCCAGACCGCGAGCGACCTCCTGGCGGCGGTGGTGGTCGCCGTCGTCACGATGGGCGCGACGGCCGTCATCGCCCGGACGTCCGAGCCCGGCCTGCTGCCCGAGTGGGCCGGATATCTGATCCTGGCCGGGACGGCGGCGCCGCTCGCCGCCCGGCGGACGGCTCCCGCGCGCACGCTGGTCGCGGTGATGGCCGGCGCGCTGTGCTACCAGGCTTTCGACCTCCCGGGCGGGGCGTTCACCATCGCGCCCGCCGTCGCGATCTTCAACGCCGCAGGTGCCGGACGCCGGATCGTCGCCGTCGTCGCGACGCCGGTGTGGGCCCTCGCCACGTACCTGCTCGGCGCGATGTGGGACCACGCCCCCGATACGCAGGGCGTGGTGTGGTTGGCGACCTGGCTCGCGGTCATCCTTGTAGCGGGCGAGGTCGCGCGCGGCCGCCGCGAGCGCCTGCGCGCTGAGCGGGAGAAGGCGGCGCAGGCCGAACGGGCCCGCGAGGAGGAGGCCAGGCACCGGGTCACCGAGGAGCGGCTGCGCATCGCCAGGGAGCTGCACGATGTCCTCGCGCACAGCATCTCGGTGATCAACCTCCAGGCCGGTGTCTCGGAGCATCTGATCGACCGCGACCCGAGGCAGGCCCGCGCCGCTCTCGGCGCCATCCGCCAGGCGAGCAAGGACGCACTCGTCGAGCTGCGCAGTATGCTCGGCGTCCTGCGCGCCGTGGACGACGACGGGCGTCCCCTCGCCCCGGCCCCCGGGATGGACCGCCTGCGCGAACTGGTCGAACGCGCGCGAGAGGCGCGGTTGAAGGTGTCCGTCACGCTGCCTGAGGCGAGGTCCGAGCTGCCCGGCATGGTGGATTTGGCCGTCTACCGCATCGTTCAGGAGTCGCTCACGAACGTCATCCGCCACTCGGGGGCGGGCCACGCGGAGGTGACCGTCCGCCTCACCGGCCGGGACGTGTTCGTCGAGGTCGCGGACGACGGTGTAGGGGTGCCGGGCGGCGGGCCGCTCTACGAGGGCAACGGACTGGTGGGGATGCGGGAGCGGGTCATGGCCGTCGGCGGCGAGTTCACCGCCGGACCGGTGGAGGGGAAGGGGTTCCTGGTGCGGGCGAGGCTACCGGTGCGGAGCGCGGCGGCATGATCAGGGTGCTGCTGGCCGACGATCAGCCGCTGATCAGGATGGGGCTGCGTGCCCTGCTCGGCTCGGAACCGGACATCGAGGTCGTTGGCGAGGCGGCCGACGGCGGCGAGGCCGTCGAGATGGCCGCCGACCTCCTCCCCGACGTCGTGATGATGGACGTCAGGATGCCGGTCCTCGACGGCATCGAGGCCACCCGGCGGATCGTCGGCGACCCCCGCCTCGCCACGGTACGGGTCGTCATCCTCACCATGTTCGAGCTGGACGAGTACGTGTTCCAGGGGCTGCGGGCCGGGGCCAGCGGCTTCCTCGTCAAGGACAGCGACCCCGCCCAGCTCCTGCAGGCCGTCCGGGTGGTCGCGGCCGGGGACGCGCTGCTCAGCCCCGGCGTGACCCGGCGTCTGATCGCCGAGTACGCCGGCCGTGTCGTGGACGCGCCCGCGACGCCGGAGCTGGACGTGCTCACCGAGCGGGAGCGCGAGGTCGTGGCGCTCGTCGCCGCCGGGCTGTCCAACCAGGAGATCGCCGAGCGCATGGTCGTCAGCCCGGCGACGGCCAAGACGCACGTCAGCCGGGCCATGACGAAGCTGTCGGCGCGCGACCGCGCCCAGCTCGTGGTGTTCGCTTTCGACTCCGGCCTGGTGCACCCGCGCCCGCGTCCCTGACCGCGGGTTCCGTGACCCCTGAGCGTCCCGGCGCAACCGGCCGCGTCCGCGGCCGCGGCCACCGGGATGCCGGCTTCGGTACTCCGCCAGGAGTAGCCGGCCTCGGGGACTGCTCCGCCGGGAGCAGCCGGGCAAGCCGCCCTCGGTCCGATGACCTCCTCCGCCACGCCGTGACAGGCTTGATCACCGTGATCAGGCCTGTCCGGTGACGGAAGCACTCGGAGCGATATGGACACCCTTCTCCTGGCACGGCTGCAGTTCGCGACCACGACCTCCTTCCACTTCCTCTTCGTGACCCTCTCGCTCGGGCTGGTCGTGTTCGTCGCCGGCATGCAGACCGCCTACGCGGTCTCCGGCAAGGCCGTCTACGCCCGCATGACGAAGTTCTGGGGCACGCTGTACGTCATCAACTACGCCCTGGGCATCGTCACGGGCCTGGTGATGGAGTTCCAGTTCGGGCTGAACTGGGGCGGGTTGTCGGAGGTCGCCGGCAACGTCTTCGGGGCGCCGCTGGCGCTGGAGACGCTGATCGCTTTCTTCGTCGAGGCGACGTTCCTCGGCATGTGGATCTTCGGCTGGAACCGGCTGCCCAAGTGGATCCACCTGGCGCTGATCTGGCTGGTCGCGGTCGCCGCGTACGCCTCGGCGCTGTGGGTCCTGGCGGCCAACGCCTTCCTGCAGAACCCCGTCGGCCATGAGATGCGTGACGGCCGGGCGTACCTGACCGACTTCGGCGCGCTGCTGCGGAACGACAGCCTGACCGACTCGCTGCCGCACGTGGTGTCGGCGGCGCTGCTGGCCGGAGGGCTGTTCGTGGCCGGGATCAGCGCCTGGCACTTCATCCGGCGGACGGACGAGGTGGAGGTCTTCCGCCGCTCGCTGCGGTGGGGCGTCGTCGCCGCCCCCGTCGGCGCGTTCTCGATCATCCACTTCGGCTTCCTGCAGGAGGTCGCGATCGAGCGGTACCAGCCGATGAAGCTCGCCGTCATATACCAGGAGCCGGCCCGGCTGGAGGCCGCCCGGCAGCTGATGCTGCAGCGGTTCGGCCCCGGCGACTTCGCGCCGCCCTCGTGGATCGCGATTCTCTACCAGATCATGATGAACGGCGCCTTCGTCCTCGCCCTCGCCACCCTGGCCTGCCTCGTGCTGCTGTTCCGGAACTGGCTGATACGGCTGCGCGTGCCGCTCTACGCGCTGGTCGTGATGCTGCCGGTGCCGTTCATATTGATGATCACGGGCTGGCTGGTGCGGGAGGTGGGCCGGCAGCCCTGGGCGGTGTACGGCCTGCTGACCACCGAGCAGGCGGTGTCGGACGTCCCTCCCGGACTCGTGCTCGCCTCCTACGTCGGCTTCACCCTGGTACTCGGGCTGCTCGTGGTCCTCGACTACTGGCTGATCGCCACCTACGCCCGCAGGGGACCCCGCCACACGCTGTTCGGGACGACACTCGCCGAACCCGCCAGGGACCGTCTGACGGCCTACTGAACACAGGAGGAAACGGTGGATCTCGTATGGGCGGTCCTGCTGGGGCTGCTGTTCTGCGGCTACTTCATGGTGGACGGCTTCGACATCGGCACCGGTCTGCTGCTGCGCCGGGTCGGCCGCACGGAGGGGGAGCGGCGGGCGCTCCTCACCGCGATCGGCCCGTTCTTCCTCGGCAACGAGGTGTGGCTGGTGGCCGTCGGCGGCGTGCTCGCCGGCGCGTTCCCACTGGTCGAGGACCGGGCGCAGGGCGGAATGTACCCGCTGGTCGTGGTGGGTCTGCTCGCCTGGGTGCTGCGCGACGTGTCCGTCTGGTTCCGCAGCCGGCGCGCGTCGCTCGGCTGGCGGGCGGGCTGGGACCGGATGCTCGTCGTGACCAGCGCCGCGTTCGCCGCCTTCTGGGGCCTGTTCACCGGGGCCGCGCTCGCCGGCCTCCCCCCGGCGGGCACGACGGCGGGGGCGGCGCGGTTGGCCGGGCCGTACCCGCTGCTGTGGGCGGTGGCGCTGGTCGCGCTGTTCGCCGCGCACGGGGCCGTCTTCCTCGCGGCCCGGCTGTCGGGAGATCTGGTGAAGCGGGCCGAGGCGACGGCGGTGCGGCTGCTGCGCCCGGCCGCGGGCCTGCTCGCGCTCGCTGTGTCGGCCGGGGCCGTCCTCGTGCTGCCGAAGCGGTGGGAGGTCCTGCTCCCCGCCGTCCTGATCGGTGGCCTGGGCGCGGCCGCCCTGTGGGCCGCGAGCGCGGCGGTGCGGCGAGGGAGGCACGGCCGGGCGCTCACGCTCACCTCCCTCGCCGCCGCGTCCCCCGTCGCCGTGCTGCTCATCCGGCTCGCCTGGGACCTGCCGGACGCGGCGGCGGACGACGCCACTCTGAGCACGCTCGGCGGTTTCGCCCTCGTCGCGCTGCCGCTGCTCGCCGCGGCGCAGGCGTGGATGTGGTGGGCCTTCCGGCGGCGGGTGGACGCGGGGACCGTCGTCTTCTTCTAGCGTCAGCCCTTCTCGGCTCCCTCGTTGGCGCCGCGGACGAAGTAGCGCTGGAAGACGACGAAGATGACCGCGACCGGGATCGTGGCGAGTACGGCCGCGCCGAGCTTGAGCGGATATTGGTTGCCCTTGCCGAGCGAGCCGCTCACCAGGTCCGCGAGACCGCGGGGGAGCGTGAAGAGCTCGGGGCTCTGCACCGCCACCAGGGTGTGCGCGAACTCGTTCCAGGTGCCCTGGAACGAGATGATGGTCAGCGTGAGCAGCGCCGGTCTGGCCATCGGGAGCACCACCGACCAGAACGTGCGGAACACTCCCGCGCCGTCGATCCGCGCGGCCTCCTCGACGCTGACCGGGATCGACTCGAAGAACTGCTTCATGATGAAGACGCCGGCGGCGTCGGCGATCACCGGGAGGATCAGCGCGGTGTAGCTGTTGTACAGGCCGAGCTGGTTGAGCACCAGGAACTTCGGGATGAACAGCACCACGCCGGGCACGGCGATCACGGCGACGATCGCGGAGAACAGCGCGCCGCGCCCGGGGAAGCGCAGCCGGGCCAGGGCGTACCCGGCGAGCGAGTCCAGGAAGACCCGCCCCACGGTGATGATGATCGTCACCAGCAGCGAGTTGCCGAGCCACAGCGGCAGGTCGGTGTTCAGGAAGACCTTCTCGTACGCGTTGAGCGTGACGGGGTCGGGGATGGGCGACAGTGGGTTTGCGGCCGCGTCCGGCTCGGTCTTGAACGAGTTCGCGATCTGGATCACGAACGGATAGAGGAAGACGAGCGCGAAGAAGATCAGGATGAAGTAACCCGCGAACGTGGAGGCGAGCCTCCGCGCGCCCTCCGAGTCGCCGGTCCGCCGTCCCTCCCGCGTCGAGCGCCGGGCGGCGTCGGTGCTCACCGCCATGTCACGCCTTCCCCTTCCTGGCCCGGCGGCCGGGGCGCGGTACGGCGTCCCGGTCCCGCAGGACCCAGCGCTGGACCAGCGCCAGCACCACGATGATCACGAAGAGCACGAACGAGATCGCCGTGCCGGGGCCGTAGTCGAAGTTGCGGAACGCCGTCTTGTACGACAGGTACGCCGGGGTGAGCGTGGTCTTCGCCGGGTCGCCCTGGCTCATCACGTAGACCTGGTCGAAGACCTGCCAGGTGGCGATCGTGCCGAGCGTCAGCACCAGGAAGAGCGTCGGCTTCAGCAGCGGCAGGGTCACGTACCGGAACGTCTGCCGGCGTCCGGCGCCGTCCAGCCGGCTCGCCTCCTCCAGCGTCACCGGGATGTCCTGCAACGCGGCCAGGAACATCAGCATGAACGTCCCCGAGGTCGTCCAGACGACCAGCACGATGATGGTGACCATCGCCACGCTCGGCCCGGACAGCCACTCCCACCAGGACAGGCCGAACGGCCCGCCACCGGTGAGCGCGGCCGGCGGCGCGTCCGGATCGACCAGGCCGAGCGCGCCGAGCAGCAGGTGCAGCGTGCCGCGCGGGTCGGAGAACCACTGCGGCCCGTTGATGCCGACCAGCTCCAGCAGGCGGCTCACCGCTCCCGAGTTGGCGAAGATGAAGAGGAAGACGACGCTGATCGCCACCGAGCTGGTCACCGACGGGAAGAAGAACGCCACGCGGAAGAACGTCCGGCCCTTGAGCAGCCGGCTGTTGACGATCACAGCCAGCCCGAGCGCCAGCACGGTCTGCGCCGGCACCACGATCAGCACGAAGTAGAAGTTGTTGCGGATGCTCGTCATGAAGTCCTGGCGGGCCAGGCCCTCCTCCGTGAACAGCCGCGTGTAGTTGTCCAGCCCGACGAACGGCACGCCCGCCCGGAACGGGCTGCCCTGGCCGTTCCACTCGGTGAGGCTCACCCACAGGGCCATCAGGATCGGCAGCAGCATGAACAGGCCCAGGATCACCACGACCGGGGCCACGAAGAGCCAGCCCGCGATGCCCTCCCGGGCGGCGGCGGAGCGCCGGGGCCTCCGCGCTTCCGGCACAGGTCCGCCGGCCGGGGCGGTCATGTCGGCCACGCCGACCTCCTTCCACCGTCTCGCAGGTCACTCGCCGGCCCCGGCCGTCGCGGTGTGGCGGGGCCGGGGGCCGGGTCCCGGGGCGGGCGCCCCGGGACGGATGTCCGGGGGTCAGTTCCCGAGGGCCGCCTGCGTGTTCTTCTGCAGCCGCTCCAGGACGGAGGCGGGGGAGGTGGACGTGAGCTTCTGGATGCCGGTGTCGAAGTCGGCCAGCACGCTCTCCATCTTCGGCGCGTTGACGGGGCCCTGGGCGTACTCGGCGCCGTTGACGAACGGGGTGTCGCCCGGGAACTCCGTGGTGTAGGCGTCCTTGGCGGACTGGCGCGACGGCATCACGCCGAACGCCCGGGCGAAGGCCATCTGCTGGTCGGCCGTGGTCATCGCCTGGACGAAGTCGATCGCCTGCTCCTTGTACTTGCTCTTGGCGGAGACGCCCCAGCAGGTGGTGAAGGAGAGAGTGCCCTTGCCCTTCGGCCCGGCGGGCAGCTCGTGCACCGAGTACTTCACGTCGGGGAAGTCGGCCGTGAGCGCGCCCTTGATCCAGTTGCCCTCGATCGTCATGGCGGCCTTCTCCTTGCCGAAGGCCTCGCCGCCCCAGCCCGCGTCGAGCTGCTTGGGGAACTGCGCGTACTTCTTCTTGAGGAGGGACTGCACGTATTCGAGCGCCTTGGCGTTCTCCGGCGAGTCGGCCGTCGCCTGCTTGCCGTCCGGGCTGGTGATCCAGCCGCCCGCCTGCACCATGAACGCGCCGATCCGGTCGCGGGTGTCGCCCACGGCCAGCGGCGTGATCCCCTTGGCCGACAGCTTCTCGCTCACCGAGGTGAGCTGCTCCCACGTGGTCGGCACGTCCGCGTCGGTCAGCCCGGCCTTCTTCCACAGGCCGTCGTTCACGATCAGCGCCAGCGTGGAGAAGTCCTTCGGCGCGCAGTAGAGCTTGCCGTCGCGGGTGAAGGTCGCGCGCAAGCTCTCGTAGAAGTCCTCGGAGTTGGCGATCCGGTCCCCGTACGGCTCCAGCGCCCCGACGCTCGCGTAGTCGGCGAAGCGCGACGCGTCCACGTAGAAGACGTCCGGCGGGTTGTCGCCGGCGAACGCCTGGCCGAGCTGCTGGGAGAGGTCCTGCGCCGGGGTGACCGTCGCCGTCGATCCACTGGCCTTGGCCCAGGCGTCGGCGGCCTGCCGTACGGCGGTCGTCTCGGCGTCACCCGAGGAGCCGATGAGGATCTGCAGGGAGGCCGGGCCGGCACTCTGCTGGGCCGGTGCGGCCGGCTTGTCGTCGAACCCGCTGCCGCAGGCCGCCGAGGTGAGGAGGCCGGCGCAGGCCAGCGAGCCGAGCGCCGCATTCCTGAGAGTTGCGCGATTCATGGGCGTTCCTGATCTTCTTGGTTCTCTGGGGAGTGGGGAACTGCCACGGGTCAACCCGAACGCCGAACGACCAGCGAGGGCTGGAGCAGCACGTGCGGGTGCGGGTCCCCCGAGGACCCGGATGGGCGGCTGTCGCCGTCGAGGAGGCGGGTGAGCAGCGTGACGCAGCTCGCCGCCGCCTCCGCGAGCGGCTGGCTGAGACTGGTGATGCCGACGGCTTTCGCCACCGGTGTGTCGTCGAACCCGATCACGGCGACCGGCGGTCCCGCCCGGTGCTCGGCCGGCGTGGCGGCGCCGGGGGAGCGCACGGTGTGCAGCGCGCCGAGCGCGAGCGAGTCGCTCACGCAGACGAGCGCGGTCGCCGGGTCGCCGGATTCGAGCAGCTCGCGGGCGGCCGCCTCACCGTCGTCGACGCCGTCGCTGGTCGCCCGGTCGAGCCCCGCCGGGTCCACGCCGGCGGCGCGCAGCGTGCGGGCCCAGCCCTCCCGCCGGTCGTCGCCGACGCCCGACCCGGCGGGCCAGCCGAGGAAGCCGATCCGGCGGTGGCCGGCGTCGAGCAGGTGGCGGGTGGCGGCGGCGGTGCCGGCGGCGCCGTCCACGTCCACCCACGCGTGCGGCGTACCGTCCGGCACGCCCCACGGGCGGCCGAAGGTGACGAACGGCATGCTCCGGTCGAGCAGCCACGAGGTGCGGATGTCGCCGTGGTGGGTGCCGGTCAGCACGAAGGCGTCCGGCTCGTACGCGCCGAGCAGGTCCGCGAAGGTCGCGATCTCGGCGGTGTCGTCGTCGGCGGTGTAGAGCAGCACCCGGTAGCCCGCGCGCGCGGCGCTCTCGGTGAGGCCGTGCAGGAAGCGGTCGAGGACCGAGCCGTTGATGCCGTCGCGGTCCGGCTCGATGCGGGTGGCGATGAGCCGCGACCTGCCGGTACGCATCTGGCGGGCGGCCTGGTTGACGCGGTAGCCGAGCTCCTCCACCGCGTCGAGCACCCGCCGCCGGGTCTCCTCGCGGACGACCTCAGGTGTGTTGAGCACGTTCGAAACCGTCTGGCGGGAGACGCCGGCGTGACGAGCGACGTCGGCGATCGTCACCTTTTCAGGCATAGAGTCCCTTTCCGTGGGTTTGAACGTTCAAAGAGAAGTAAGGCATCATTGGATCGTTCAAGTAAAGGAAGTGTTGGCAATGTGCACCCACGGAGCGGATCTGTCAAGGTCGCGCCCCGCCTGATCCGAACCAAGGAGTCGTTACGTGCTGGTCGGAGCCACGCCGGAACCGGGAGCCGCTCTCGCGGCCCAGGAGACCGGCCCCCCGGCGGGATATCGCCTGCAGCCGCTGCTGCACGACCTCGTCAGCACCGTCCTGGCCCCCACCAGCGCGTTGAGCGGAGCCGACGGGCAGATCCGCGCCTCCGGCGTCCAGGGGCTGTTCCACGCCGACACCCGCGCGCTCTCGCTGGCCAGGCTGCTGATCGACGGACACGAGCCGGAGGCCATCGCCTACCTGCCGGTCGGCCCCGGGCACGACCGGTTCGTCTCCCTCGCCCGCCAGCTCGGCGATCCCCACCCCGATCCCACCGTGCGGATCGAGCGCACCCGCCAGGTGACGCCGTACGGCATGAGCGAGCAGGTGGAGATCGTCTCCACGGCGTCGGCGCCCGTCACCGCCACCGTCACGATCGAGCTGGCCGGCGACTTCGCCCCGATCGAGGTCGTGAAGTCGGGCGGCGACACCACGCCCGTCGCGGCCACGGTCGACGAGCCCGGCACGCTGGTCTGGCGGTCGCGGCGCTCCCGGGTCGTCGTGACCGGGATCGACGCGCGGGCCGAGATCGCGGACGCCCCCGGACAGGTCGCCCCGGCGCGGCTGGCCTGGCCGGTCACGGTGCGGCCGCGCGAGCGCGTCACGCTGCGCTGGGAGGCCGCCGTCACCGACCCGGACGCGGTCGTGATCTCGCCGTCCGGCCCCGTCGAGTGGAACCGCCCCCGGGTCGCCGCGGCCGACCGGCGGCTGGAGCGGCTGCTCGACCGGTCCCTGGACGACCTGCGGTCGCTCCGGCTCATCGAGCCGGACGCCCCCGGCGACACCTTCCTCGGCGCGGGCGTGCCGTGGTTCCTGACGCTGTTCGGCCGGGACAGCATCTGGGCCGCGCGGATGCTCCTCCCGCTCGGCACCGAACTCGCCGCGGGCACGCTGCGGGTGCTCGCCCGCCGCCAGGGCGTACGGACCGACCCCGCCTCCGGGGAGGCGCCCGGAAAGATCATGCACGAGCTGCGCCGCCACGAGTTCACCGTCGAGGGCAACGGGCTGCGCCTCCCCGCGACCTACTACGGCACCATCGACGCCACCCCGCTGTGGATCGCCCTCCTGCACGACGCCTGGCGATGGGGGATGCCCGAGCGCGTGGTGGCCCCGCTGCTGCCCCACCTGGAGGCCGCGCTCGGCTGGCTGGGCGAGTACGCCGACCCGGACGGCGACGGCTTCGTCGAGTACATCGACACGAGCTCCCGCGGCCTGGCCAACCAGGGCTGGAAGGACTCGGGCGACGCCGTCCGGTTCAGGGACGGCAGCCAGGCGACCGCGCCGATCGCACTCGCCGAGGTGCAGGGCTACGCCTACCAGGCGGCGACCGGGGCCGCCGCGCTGCTGGAGGCGTTCGGCCGTCCCGGCGCGGAGCGCTGGCGCGAGCACGCGGCGGCGCTCGCCGCGCGGTTCCGCGACCGGTTCTGGGTGGAGGGCCCCGCGGGCCGCTACCCGGCGCTCGCCCTCGACGCCGCAAAGCGGCCGGTCGACTCACTCACCAGCAACATCGGGCACCTCCTCGGCACCGGCCTGCTGTCGGCGGGAGAGGAGGCGGAGGTGGCCCGGCTGCTCGCCTCACCCGCGATGTCGGGCGGCTTCGGCCTGCGCACGATGTCGGCCGACGACGGCGGGTTCAGCCCGCTGTCCTACCACTGCGGCTCGATCTGGGCGCACGACACCGCGATCGTGCTCGCCGGGCTGGCCCGCGCCGGGTTCGGCGGGCAGGCCGCCGGGCTCGCCGAGGGGCTGCTCGCCGTCGGCGAGGCGTTCGGCTACCGCCTGCCCGAGCTGTACGGCGGAGACGCGCGGGACGACGTGGGGCGGCCCCTGCCGTACCCGGCCGCGTGCCGGCCGCAGGCGTGGTCGGCCGCGGCGGCGGTGACGATCGTGCACGCGGCCACCGGCCTGTACCCCGACGTGCCGGAGGGCCGGGTCACGCTGCGTCCCCTCGCCGGCGCCCCGCTCGGCGCGGTGTCCGCGCACGGCCTGCGCGTCGCCGGGCACGAGGTCGGCGTCGAAGTGGACGCCGCGGGCCGGGCCGAGGTGACCGGCCTGCCCGCGGACCTGCGCGTCGAGGATCTCGCCCGGCCTGCCCGCTGAGCCTCCCGGCGTCTCCCGGCCCGTTCACCGCGCCGGGAGACGCCGATCACCGGGCTCGCGCGGCGCGGCAGAGCTCGCGTCGGTCACAGGCCGGGGGGAGGCGGATCGCTGCGCAGCCTGCTGTACATCCAGCCGTCGCGCCACCGTCCGGCACGGAACTCCACCGCGCGCAGGACGCCCTCCAACGTGAAACCCGCCTTCACCAGCGACTTCTGTTCGGCGATGTTCTCGGGGTGGGTGGCCGCCTGGATGCGCTCGACCGGAGTGTGGGCGAACAGGTAGTCGCACAGCATCGCCTGAGCGCGCCAGCCGATGCCGCGCCCCCGCCAGTCGGGGAGCAGGGCGATCCCGATCTCCCAGTATCGGGAGACCCCGAACCCCTGCGCCGACCAGCTCATGAAGCCCGCGGCCGCGCCGTCGACCTCGACGATGATCCGGCTGTCGTCCTCGCCCAGGTACCCGTCGGCGGCGTAGCGCCGGACCGGAGCCTGCGCGTCGCGGAACCCCGTCCAGTCCAGGCCGATCAACCCCGGCTCCGTGGCGAAACGCCGGAACATGACGAGGTCGTCCTCGGCCACCGGCCGCAGTCGTATGTCAAGGGCGCTCACCGCGCCACCTCCCTCGTGATGCGTTCGTCCGCGCATGATCGCGTCACCGGCCTGGACCCTACCCCGTGAGATCCGCGAGCCGCCGCCGAGAGGAGCCTGTCATCGCGGCTCGCCGGCCGGAGATCGGTGCGAACCGGTTGCCTTCGATCGGGGCGGGCCCTAGTGTTCGACGCTATGTCCGTTGTGCCGCCGCATGGCCTCGTCCGGCTCCCCCGTCTCGTGGTTGGCCGGATCACGCGTACCCGCGTTCGCCGGGCCGTGGCCTCCCTAGGACTAGCCGGCTTCTCTCGCTGACCGGCACACAGGCGGGCCCAGGGCGTCCGAGCCTCGGGTACGGCTCGGCTCCGTAGGGCCACAACGCCGTGGCGCGGTCTTTCGCACACGGAAATCACTCACCGGCTCGCGTGCCGCGGCACCCGAGGTGCCGGTCGCGACCGTTCGATGTGGTCCGCGGTGACCTTCTCGCGCTGAACGCGCTGAACGCGCTGAACGCGCTGAACGCTCCCCATGGGCCGTTCACCGTCGCCGACGGCCGTCCCCGGCGGGGTCACCGCGCGCGCCGGGCGCCTACCGCACTCGTGACCACGGCCCGGCCGCCTTTCGGCGACCGGCCTGTTCCTGCCCCGCCCGTGCCCTGCCCTGCTCCTGCACTGCTCCGCATGAGGTCCGATTCCCCCTCTGCCCAGAAGGCGGAGGTCCCCTCGGAGGTTCTGATGACATCGACGGGCGACACCGCGCCGACCGGACGCCGCCGCTTCGGCGTGCTGAGACAGCGGGACTTCCGGCTGCTATGGCTCGGTGAGACCGCCAGCGGCCTGGGAACCAGCATCACCGGCGTGGCGTTGCCCCTGATCGCGGTGGTGGTCCTGCGGGTCGACACCTTCGCCGTCGGCCTGCTCGCCGCCGTCGTCTGGCTGCCGTGGCTGGTCATCGGGCTGCCGGCCGGCGCGTGGGTGGACCGGCTCCGGAAGCGGCCCGTCCTGGTCGCCGGCAACCTCGTCTCGGCCGCCATGTACGCGAGCGTCCCGGTCGCCGCGTGGCTGGGGGCGCTCACGTTCGCCCACCTGCTCGCCGTCGCGATCGTCTGCGGTGTCGCGACGGTGTTCTTCAGCACGGCGTACCACGCGTACGTCCCCGCGGTGCTCGACGGCCGCGACCTGCTTGAGGGCAACGCGAGACTTCAGGGCAGCGAGGCGGCGACGGGCGTGATCGGTCGCGGCGCGGCGGGCCTGGTCGCCGACGCCTTCGGCGCGGTCTCCGGGCTGCTGATCGACGCGGTGACCTTCGTCGTCTCGACCGCGTGCCTGCTCTCGCTCCGCGTCCGCGAGCCGGTCCCGGCCGCCCCGGCGCGGGGGGACACACTGCGCCGCCAGATCGGCGCGGGCCTGCGCTTCGTCATGCACGATCGCTACCTGCGGCCGATGGTCATGTACGGCGCCCTGGTCAACCTGGCGCTGATGGGCTACCAGGGGATCCAGATCGTCTTTCTGGTACGCACTGTGGGGGCGAACGCGGCGACGGTCGGCGGCCTGATCATGGCCGGCAGCCTCGGCGGCATCGCCGGCGCCTTGATCGCCACCGCGGTCGGCCGGCGCTTCGGGACCGCCCGCGGAATGCTGATCCTGCAGCTGGTCACCGGACCCTTCGCGCTCCTGCTGCCGCTGACCACGCCGGGCCCCGGTCTGCTGCTCTTCGCCGTCGGCTCGTTCACGGTGGGGGCGGGGATCGTCGCCTGCAATATCGTGCTGGGCGGCTTCCGGCAGAGCTACTGTCCGCCCCACCTGCTGGGGCGGGTCGTCGCGACGACGATGATGCTCAACCACAGCACCATCCCGATCGGGTCGCTGCTTGGCGGGTTCCTCGGCGACCTACTCGGCCTCCGCCCCACCATGTGGATCATGGCCGGACTGCTGGCGCCGTGCTCGCTGATCCTCGCGCTCAGTCCGATGCGTTCCCGGCGTGACCTGCCGGGCGCGAGCGAGCCGCGCCCGTCGGCAACGGTTCAGGGGAGCCAGACCAAATAAGCCCAGGGGCGATCGAGCGCACCGCCTACCCGTAGACCCCGTCCGAGCCGGCCGTGTTCTGAGCCTGAATGCACATCGGTACCGGGCACCTGCGCATGCCGTCGCGATCAACATCGCGTTCAGAAACTACTGAACTTTCCTCACATCTGTCGCATCGAAGCCAAGCATGAACAAGATTCAAAAGCTTTCCATCCTGTCCGCACTGCCCGTCGCCGCGGCTCTGATGGCGCCCCCCGCTCAGGCGGCGGAGCGCCCGGCCTGCCCCGTCCCGACCAAGGCAGAGGCGAAGCGGTCGTCCGATACCAAGACCGACAAGCCGCCCAGGGGCGCCGCCGCCATCAAGGGAGTCCGCGTCAACCACATCCCGAAGGGTTTCACCTACGGCCAGGTCGGCGTCAACGAGCACGATGGCATCACCGAGTACGGCTACCAGTGGAGTGATGACCGCTCCGACGTGAACCCCAGGCAGCGGTCGCTGTGGGTCAGGGTGGTGTGCTGGCCGAAAGCGAGTGAGCTGACGCAGCTCAAGAACGCGCCGTTCGACATCGGGACGTTCTCCGGTGACACCAAGACCGTGAAGATCGGCCGCCGTCAGGTGCTCACCCAGGCGGGTGACGGCGCGCTGGGCCATGGCCGGTACGCGGGCTGGGTAGAGCGTAAGGGCGTCGTCGTCACCGTGATGGCCAGCCGGCCCCTCGTACCGGAGCTGGCGAAGATCATCAAGGGCATCGAGCTGTGAACCGGCCAACCCCGCCATCCGGGGGCCGGGTTGGGTGGTCATCATGCCCGATCGTCTACTGACATCTCGCTCGTGAGGGCACCCCCTCATTTCACGGCAATCACGTCAGATCCCGCTCGGTGTATCCAGGCTGAAGGCCGGGCTGCACCGGTGACCGGCGGGGCCGGCGGGATCCCTAGGGCCGAGGCACCCTCTCCCGTGATCTCACCCAGGCGGTGAAGCCCTCGATCGCGTCGACGACCGCCTCGAAGCGGACCGAGTGGTACAGGTCGAAGGCGTGGTTCCCGCCGCGCAGCTCGGCGTAGACGACGGGAGCGGCCGAGGTCTGGCGTAGGCGTTCGGCGAAGTGCCGGGCCTCGGCCGCGGGCACCTGCGGGTCCAGATCGCCGTGGGCCACGAGGAACGGCGGTGCGTCCGGTGCGATGTGGGCCAGCGGCGAGGACTCGGGGCCCTGGCCGAAGTAGGTGCCGTACCAGCCGTTCAGGTAGATGGCGCCGGTCACGGAGGTGTCGGCGTCCTCGAAGCCCGGCTGGAAGGCGCGGTCGTTCTGGGTGAGCGCGGCCAGCGCCGCCATGTGCCCGCCCGCCGAACTGCCCGCGACGAACAGCGTCGACGGGTCGGCGCCGTACTCGTGGGCGTGTTCCCGTACCCAGGCGATGATCTTCTTGAGGTCGATCAGGTGGTCCGGGTGCTGGGCCTGCGGCCGTAGCCGGTAGTTGGCGCTGATGCACACCCATCCCTGGCCGGCGAGGTGGTAGAGCAGGGGAAGCGACTGGCTGTTCTTGTGGCCGCCGGAGTAGGTGCCGCCGTGCAGGTGGATCATGACGGGCGCGCCGGAGGGGCGCGAGCGGTGGTGGTAGAGGTCGAGCAGGTTGCGGAGGCCCGCGTCGCCGTAGGCGAGGTTGGCCACGCGCCGGACGTCCCGGCGGCGCTTGAAGATGGGCAGGAACAGGATGCGGGCCCATGGGGGGCGGCGCCGCAGTCCGGCGCTGAGGTCGGCGTCGATGGCGGCGCGCCACCCCGCGCCCAGCCCCAAGTCCATGGCGCGCTCGATCCTGGCCCGCTCGCCCAGCGCGCGGTAGGCGATGACCGCGAGCCCGGGTACGGTCACGGCGGCCAGGGCGACGACCGCCCAGCCGCCCGCCGAGTGGATGTCGCCTTCGGCGAACGCCAGCGCCGTCGGGAGCAGCAGAAACCAGAAGAAGGCCGCGAACGGCAGCTCGTTGGCGGCCAGGCCGAAGTAGTAGCTCTGACGGCCGAACGGGCCCCAGAACGGCAGCGGCCGTAGCGCGAACAGCGTGCCGATCGCGACGAGCGCCACCGTGAACAGATACCCGAAGGGCACGGAACCTCCAAAGATCGCATCCTCGCGGAGGATCATAGGAAGGACCGCTATATGCCGTCCAAGACCATTTCTTACATATATTCATAGCTGTAGAGGTATAAAGGATCTGCTGTCGCTGCGCTACTTCCCGGCCGTGGCACGCCATGAGCGCATCGGCAAGGCGGGCACCCGCGAGACCGCCCGCATTCGCGCCTTCGACCAGACCGCACAACTCGTCGTGCCCGACCTGCCCGCGCCGCCCGCTTCCTGGGAGAGCTACATCCGGGTCCGCGCGTACACGTGCAGTGCGTCCCGGACGAACGTCGCCCCCGCGGCGTCGTCGTACATGCCGGCGAAGCGGGGGTCGTCGACATACATGTCCCCCAGGCATTTCACCATCTCGATCGAGCGCTCCCGGTCGCCCTCGGCCGTGGGAGTACCCGGGATCTGGCTCAGCCACCGGACGTGCCGGGCCGCCAGGGACTGAGCGTGTTCCGATGTCGGGGAGACCTCGGCCTTCGCTGCGGTGACCCAGGCGGCGACGAGGTCTTCGGCGGCCTGCTTCCAGGCCTGCTGCTGGTCAAGGGTCTTGCCGTGCCACCAGTCGTTGCTCACTTGGAACGCGCGCTCGCCCCAGCGTGAGACCACCTCGTCCTTGTAGCGGTCGTTGAACCCCGCCAACATGACGTCCATCCGCGGTTCCGCCCCCGACCGCAGGGCCTCGAGCGTGTGACGTACAGACCGGATCTGCCGTTCGATGCGGTCCCGTTCCTCTTCCAGTTCGCCGATGTGAGCGCGGAGCCCGTCGCACGTGTCCACCTCGTCGGCCAGGACCTCGGCGATGGCCGACAAACCCATGCCGAGGCGGCGCATGAGCAGGATCCGCTGTAGCCGGGCGACCGCGGTGGGGTCGTAGTAGCGGTACCCGTTCGGGCCGACCCGGGACGGGGCCAGGAGCCCGACGCGGTCGTAGTGACGCAGGGTGCGACTGGTGATGCCGGCCCTCGCCGCGAGCTCCTGGATCGTCCACTCCATTGCTCCAGTGTCACCCGCGGCGGAGCGTGGTTGCGATGATCTCCGAGCTGTCGGCGTGCAGGGCCTGCGCCGCCGTCTGCCCGGTCGCCGCCAGGTAGGTGTCGACCAGCCGGTTTCCCGCGGCGTACCCTGCGCCCATCGGCAGTCCCACCGGGGCGACGCCGAGGTGCTCCGCGCCGGGGTCGCCGTGCACCCAGGCGGTGAAGTTCTGCATGCCGGTCACGTCGAGCCCGGTGAGTACCTTGGCGAAGACCTCGTCGTCGTGCAGGTGCGGCACGCCGATGCGGGCGGGGCCGAGTTCGTCGCCGTAGAGCTGGCGGGCGAAGGCGTCGGCCAGGCCTTCGCCGACGATGTGCTCGCCGACCGTGACGGTCATCGGGTCCCACACCACCCCGCCCGGGCTCCACCGCAGGTTGTGGTGGAGTTCGTGCACGGCGGTGGCCTCCAGCCGCTCCACGTTCTCGGGGAAGGGCCAGAACGTGATGGCGATGTTGCCCGAGATGCCGCCGAACCCGGTCAATCCTTTGCAGGGACCCATGAAGTGTTCGTCACCCGGATCGCCGAGGACGAACAGCACGGTGATGTCCGGGGCCTCCAGCCCCGGTGTCGCCTCCAGCAGTACGGCGAGAGCGTGGTCGAGCGCGCGTTGCATCCGCTCCCAGGCCCCGGCCGTTGCCAGGGTTTCGAGCGCCGCCAGGCAACGTTCCTCGTCGCGGTCGATGGGGAACCCGGACGATTGGAGGTGTACGGCTACCAGGTCGAGCTCGCCTGGGTGGTAGCGGTACATACCCTTGTTGGCCTCCAGCATCGAACGCAGCAGGTCAACGCGGTCCGCGACCGGGGCCAGCAGGATTTGCCGCATGGCGGCGTAGGTGTCAAGAACAGTGATCGACATGGCCCCGATGCTAGAAGTTGACGCAGCGTCAAGGTCAAACCGGCGGCGCTCCTCGTCGGGGTACGGCCGGGCATGCCGTCACCCGGCCCCGTCATGACCGGCGGTTCGCCGCTGCGACGGACTCACGCGACGTGGTCAGCCGTCAGCTCCAGGTGGGAGCCGGTGAACGCGGCCCGCAGGCGCCGGTCGTGCGTCACGACCACCAGTGCGCCCTGGTAGGAGGCCAGCGCCTCCTCCAGCTGTTCCACGAGCATCGGCGACAGGTGGTTGGTCGGCTCGTCGAGCAGGAGCAGGTCCACGGGCTCGCTCACCAGCCGCGCCAGCTCGATCCGCCGCCGTTGTCCGTAGGAGAGCTCGTCCAGGCGCAGCCCCAGGTCGGACGGCCGGAACAGCCCCAGGGCCAGCAGCGCGTCCGCGTGCTCGTCCAGGGACCCGGGACGCCCCTGCGCGTAGGCCCGCAGCACGGTCCGGTCCGCTGCCCCGGCCGGTCCGGCCCGCCGGGCGTCGCCGGTGTCCAGCTCGTCCTGGCGGAAGAACCCGACCCGGCCGGCCCGCCGTACCGCGCCCGCGTCCGGCTTCAGCTCCCCGCTGAGCACCCGCATCAGTGTGGTCTTGCCCGCGCCGTTCGGGCCGGTGACGAGCAGCCGTTCACCGGCGCGGATGGCCAGGGAGTCGAGGCGGAGCCGCCCGGCCACCACCACGCTGTCGAGCGCGGCCACCTCGGCCCCGGCGGCGGTCTCCGCGGTGGCGAGGGCGGCGGTGAAGCGCAGCGGCTCGGGCGGCGGCGGCGCCGGGTGGCCGGTGAGCCACCGCAGCCGCTGCTGGGACTGCCGGATGCGTCCGGCGGCCCCGTGCGTGCGCGAGCGTGCCCGCCAGGCTCCGGTGCCCATGCCCGCCTTGGCCATCTTGCGGGGGATCACGGCCAGTCGGCCCGCGTTGGCCGCCACCAGCGTGGCATGCCGGTCCAGCTCGGCCTTCCATTCCTCGTGGGCCCGCGCTTGGGCGGCGCGTTCGGCGGCCTTGGCCGCGAGGTATCCGGCGTACCCGTCGCCGTAGCGGCGCACCTGCCCGTCGGAGACCTCCAGGATGGCGGTGGTCACCCGCTCCAGGAACGCCCGGTCGTGGGTGATCGCCACGACGGTGCCCCGGTGGGCGCGCAGGCGCTGTTCGAGCCAGGCCACGGCCTGGTCGTCCAGGTCGTTGGTCGGCTCGTCGAGCAGCAGCAGCTCGGGGGCGGACGCCAGCGTGGCGGCCAGGGCGAGCCTGGAGCGCGCGCCGCCGGAGAGCGTGCCGAGCGGACGGTTCCGGTCGAGTCCGGGCAGCCCGAGCGCGTGCAGCGCGACCTCCACCCGAGTGTCGGCCGTGTAGCCGTCTCGTGCTTCGAACTCCGCCGCCAGCCGGACGTAGACGTCGAGCCCGGCGCGAGCCTCCGCGCCGGTCTCGACGAGCGACCGTTCGGCCGCCCGCATCCGGGCTTCGAGCTCGCGCAGATCGGCGAGCGCCAGGTCGATCGCGTCGGCCACCGTCGCGTGCGGAGGCAGTGCGAGCGACTGCGGCAGATATCCGACGCCGCCGGGTGCCACGACCACGAGTTCGCCGTTGTCCGGCCGCTCGGTCTCCGCCATGAGCCTGAGCAGCGTGGACTTGCCGGACCCGTTGTCGCCGATCACCCCGATCCGCTCGCCGGGTTTGACGGTGAGTGACACCCGGTCCAGGACGACGCGGGTGCCGTAACGCTTGGTGGCCTCGGTGAGTGCCAGTTGGGCAGCGGTACGCAACGGCCCACCTCCTCTTCTCGGCGCGGACGAATTCTGGACGCGATGGTCGAATTCGAGACGATACGGATCGTCTCGCCGCATCACAGTGTGAAGGTGTGCCGGCTTCATGTCAAGACGGACCGTCTCGTCTCGCCGAATGGTATGCTCCGGGCATGTCCCAACCCAGAAAACCGAACCCAGCCCGCCGCAGCGAACGGTCCCGGCAGGCCGTCCTCGACGCCGCGCGCGATCTGGTCTCCGAGCTCGGATACGCCAAGGTCTCGATCGAGGCCATCGCCGCCCGGGCGGGAGTGGGCAAGCAGACCATCTACCGCTGGTGGCCGTCAAAGGGTGCGGTGATCTTCGACTCCTTCCTCGCGCTCAGCGAGAGCGAGGAAGGCATGAGCCTCCCCGACACCGGCGACCTCGAGGCCGACCTCAAGATCGTCATGCGGGCGACCGTCGCCGAGTTCGCCGACCCGGCGTTCGAGGCGCCCATCAGGGCGCTCAACACGGAGATCATCGGCGATCCCGCCCTCGCCGCCCAGTACCGCGAGAAGCTGGCCGGCCCCGTCGACGAGGCCAAGAAGGAGCGGCTGCGCAGCGCCCAGCGGGCCGGCCAGCTCGCCGCGGACGCCGACCTCGACCTGGTGCTCGAGGTGCTGTACGCCCCGCTCTACCAGCGTTGGGTGCACCGCTCCGGGCCGCTCACCCCGCAGTACGCCGACGCGCTGGTGGAGATCACCCTCCGCGCGTTCGCCCCCTGAACGCGCGCATGCTCGCCCTCAACAGGCTGAGGTCCTGAACACCCGCCCTTCGGGCCGGATCGGCGTTCCCGGACGGTGGGCGGTGATCGATACTCGGGAGCGAGAACGTTCAGGGAGGCACGTGTCACTGATTTTTCCGCTTCCGCACGGGCGGACCGGACCGCGCCGCCCGGGACCGCACGCGATCGACGCCGGGATCGCCGCGCTGGTGCTGGCCGCCACGCTGTGGCCCCAGTTGACCTGGGCGTCCGCCGGGTGGCTCGGCACGGTGTCGGCCGTCGCCGCCTCCGCGCCGCTGCTGTGGAGGCGGCGCGCGCCGGTGTCCGTCGCTTTCCTGGTGGGTGTGGCGACGACCGCGCTGTCGCTGGAACAGGCCATGCCGCCGCTGCCGTACGGAGCGCTGGTGGCGACGTACACGGTCGCGGCGCGCAGCCCGCTGCGCTGGCAGCTCCCGGCCGTCGCCTGCTGGGCCGGATCCCTGGTGGTGTCCCTGATCGTCCCCGGAGAGCCGCCGGAGTCCTTCGGTTACCTCGGGATGGCGTTCGCCACCGCGTACGCGCTGGGCATGGGGACGCGGGCCCGCTCGGCCGAGATCACCGCGCTGCGCGAACGGGCCCGCAGGCTGGAGGAGGAGAGCGTGGCCGCCGCCGCACGGGAGCGGACCCGGATCGTTCGCGACATGCACGACATCCTGACCCACTCCGTCGGCATGATGGTCGTCCAGGCGGAGGCGGGTGCGCTGATGGTCCGCACCCGGCCGGAGCGGGCCGAGACGGCGTTCGAGGCGATCGGCCGGACCGGCCGGGAGGCGATCGGCCAGCTCCGGCACATCTTCGGCGTGCTCCGCGCCACCGTTCCCGACTCCACCGAACCGCCGCCCGGACTCGACGCGCTGGGACATCTCGCGGAGCGGGTCGGGCGGGTGGGTCCGGCGGTGACCGTCGAGACGCGCGGCACGCCGCGCCCGCTTCCCCCGGAGGCCGAGGTGGCGGCGTACCGGCTGGTGCAGGAGGCGCTCACCAACACGCTGCGCCACGCGGAGGCTTCCACGGCCGAGGTCGTGCTCGACTGGTCGCCGGACGCGCTGCGGATCGAGGTGGCCGACGACGGCCGCGGCCCCGGCGACCGCGGGGACGGACCCGATCCGGGCGGAGGGCACGGGCTGATCGGGATGCGGGAGCGGGTCGCCGCGTGCGGCGGCACCTTCCGGGCGGGGCCGGGGCGGGCCGGCGGGTTCACCGTCGAGGCGGCGCTCCCGGTCCGGAAGCCGTCCGGAGAGGCGGCCGGCTGATGCTGCGCGTCCTCGTCGCCGACGACCAGGACCTGTTCCGCGGCGGCTTCTCCATGATCCTTGACGCGCAGCCGGACATCACCGTGGTCGGCGAGGCGTCCGACGGCGTCGAAGCGGTTCGCGCGGCGGCCGAACTCCAGCCGGACGTCGTGCTGATGGACATCCGGATGCCCACCATGGACGGCGTCGAGGCGACGCGGCGGATCCGCGCCGCCACGTCCGCCCGGGTGCTCGTGCTGACCATGTTCGACCTGGACGAGTACGTGTACGCGGCGCTGGGCGCGGGCGCGAGCGGGTTCCTGCTCAAGGACGCGCATCGCGACGAGCTGGTCCGCGCGGTCCGGGTGGTCGCCGCGGGGGAGGGGTTGCTCGCGCCGACGGTGACCCGGCGGCTGATCGAGACGCTGGCGCAGGGTGGCCACGCCGTACCCCGCCTGAAGGCCAGGCTCGACGAGCTGACCGTCCGCGAGCGCGAGACGCTGACGCAGGTCGCGCGCGGCCTGTCGAACGCCGAGATCGCCGCCGAGCTGGTGGTCAGCGAGCACACGGTGAAGACCCACGTGAGCAACCTGCTGACCAAACTCGGCCTGCGCGACCGCGCCCAGGCCGTCGTCTTCGCGTACGAGTCGGGGCTGGCCGTCCCGGGGTCTCCATCGCAGGAGTGAACCGGGATTCACTCGCGGCGGCGATCCGCGCGGCACCCCTTCGCGGGCAACATCGACGGCGATCGCGAGGAGGTCGTCGCATGTATCCAGATTCCACCCGTCCAGATGCCACCCGCCCAGATATCAGCCGTCCGCGCGGGCCGCGCGGCATGGGCCGGGCCGGCGAGCTGGGCGTGCTCGTCGCGTGCGCGGCGCTCTCGGCGGGGCTGCTCTACTTCGGCACGGGTCTGCATCCGGTCGCGTGGCTCACCTGGGCGGCTCCTCTGCCGGTGCTGGTGATCGCGCCGCGGACGACCGCCGTCCGCGCGTGCCTCGCGGCGATGGCGGCATGGGCGGTGGGCGGGGCGAACATGTGGGAGCTCCAGCGCGACCGGATGGAGGTGCCGATTCCGGTCGCGCTGCTCACCGTCGTCCTGCCCGCGCTGGTCGCGGCCGTGGCCGTCCTGCTCTTCCGGGCACTGGTACGGCGCGGCCGCCTGTGGTCGGCGGCGGCGGTCGTGCCCGCCGTCTGGGTGAGCGCCGAGTACCTCGTCGCGACCTTCACGCCGTACGGCGCGATCTGGAGCCTGGCGCACACGCAGGCCGGGGTCCCGCCGGTGGTCCAGCTCGCCGCGCTGACCGGCGGGTGGGGGATCTCGTTCCTGCTGACGGCCGTCCCGGCGGCGCTGGCCGTCTCCGCCGCGCCCCGGCGGCGGGCGGGGGAGCGGCCCTGGCGGGTCGCGGCGACCGCATTGACGCTGGCGCTCCTCACCGCGGCCGGGGGAGCCGTCCGGCTCGCCCTGGCCGAGCCGGACGGCCCGGAAAGGAAGGTCGCGCTGCTGGCCTCCCGGCAGCAGGACGACTGGGCGCCCATCGACACGCCGCGCGGCCGGGAACGTCTCCGGGAAGTGCTGGCACGGGTGCGGGCGCTGCCGCCGGGGACCGACGCCGTGGTCCTGCCGGAAGGCGGGTTCGTGACGACGGCGGCGGACCTTCCCCTGATCTCCCGCCCGCTCGCGGCGCTGGCCCGCGAGCGGCGTATGGACGTGGTCGCGGGCGTGATCGTGACCGACACCAACCGCAATACCGCGATGTTCTTCCCGGCCGGGGGAGGTGAGCCGGGCGTCTACCGCAAGCAGCACATGGTGCCCGGGGTGGAGCCGTACGTGCCCGGCGACCGGATGTTCCTCCGCTCCGGGACCGGCGTGGCGATCTGCAAGGATCTGGACTTCCCCGAGCTGGCCCGCGCGTACCGCCGCGCGGGCGCGCGGGTCATGCTGCTGCCCGCCTGGGACTTCGACCTCGACGGATGGCAGCACGCGCGGACGACCGTGTTGCGCGGCGTCGAGAACGGGTTCTGGGCCGTGCGCAGCGCGGCGAACGGGAACCTGACGGTGAGCGATCCGTACGGCCGGGTCCGCGCCGAGACCGCGACCACGGGTCTCGCGCCGACGGTGCTCACCGCGACCGTCGGCACGGGCGCCGCCCGCACGCTCTACACCTGGGCCGGCGACTGGCTCGCCTGGCTGTGCCTGGCTCTGGCCGTTCTGCTTCCCGCGTCGGCGGTCCTCCGGCGTCGGAGAGCGGAGTGACCGGGCGGCGGGCCGGTCATGCGTGGCCGGCCCGCCGCGGACGGCCCTAGGGAGTGTCTGACAAATGCTGCGCGCGCAGCGGGGCTTGATTTGTCAGACACGACCTAGAGGTCGGTGGCGATGATCTTCTCGATGTTGCGCTCGGCGAGCGCCGTGATGGTGACGAACGGGTTGACGCTGGTGTTGCCGGGGATCAGCGCGCCGTCGATGACGTACAGACCGGGGTAGCCGGCGAGGCGGCCGTAGTTGTCGGTGGCCTTGCCCAGGACCGCGCCGCCCAGCGGGTGGTACGTGAGGTGGTCGCCCCAGATCTTGTAGATGCCGAAGAGGTCGGTCCGGTAGATCGTCCCCTCCTTGGAGTTGATCTTGTCGAAGATCGTCTTGGCCATGTCGATGGCGGGCTGCTTCCAGGACTGCTGCCAGTTCAGGTCGACCTTGCCCGTGGCCGGGTTCCAGGAGAACTCGGCGCGGTTCGGGTTCTTGGTGATCGACAGATAGAACGAGGCGAAGGTCTCGATCCCGGTGGGCAGCGGCGCCACCTCGGCGAACGCGCCGCCCGCGGCCCAGTTGTCGATGCCGCCGCAGGGGATGGACGACTGCAGGGCCCCGGTCGGGTCCCACAGGTGGTTGGCGCGGCCGCACATGACGTTGCCGTTGTCGCCCCAGCCCTTGCCGACCTCGTTGTTCAGGTTGGGCAGCATGCCGGTGGCCTTCAGCTTGACCAGCAGCTTGCTGGTGCCGACGCTGCCGGCGGCGAAGAACACCCGGTCCGCGGTCACGGTCTTGGTGGTCGTGGTCTCGCCGCTGGTGTTGATCTGGTCGATGACGACCGTGTAGCCGCCGCCGGACGCCGGGGCGACCGAGACGACCTTGTGCAGCGCCGAGACGGTGACCCGCCCGGTGGCCGCGGCCTGGGCGAGGTACGTCTTCTGCAGCGACTTCTTGCCGTTGTTGTTGCCGTAGAGGATCTCGCCGGCCAGCGCCGACTTGGTGACGGTGCCGGCCGCCTCCTGCTTCATGTAGTCCCAGTCGTACACGTCGGGCACGAAGACGAACGGGAACCCGGAGCGCTGGGCGTGCTTCCGGCCGACCCGGGCGTACTGGTAGCAGTCGGTGGAGTCGAACCAGGCCGGGTCGACGGTGCCGACCCCGAGCCCGGCGTTGGCGCGCGGGTAGTAGGTGTTGTACATCTCGTCGGGGTTGACCGTCGGGAGGATGGCGCCGAAGTTCTCCCGCTTGGGCGTGACCGCCATGCCGCCGTTGACGAGGGAGCCGCCGCCGACGCCGCGGCCCTGGTAGACCGTGATGCCGCTGAACTCCTCGGCGTCCAGGATCCCGGTGTAACGGGAGATGTCCCGGTCGATCGGGAAGCCGAGGAAGTAGTTGAGCGGCGCCTTCGTCCGGGTGCGCAGCCAGTACGACCGGTTGTCCGGCGAGAGCGTGTTGCAGAAGATCTTGCCGTCGGAGCCGGGGGTGTCCCAGGCCATGCCCATCTCGACCATGTGGACGTCGACGCCCGCCTGGGCGAGGCGCAGCGCGGCGACCGAGCCGCCGTATCCGGTGCCGATCACCAGGGCCGGCACGTGAGCCCCACTGGCGATCGGAGTGGTCGCGGCGACGGTCTGCGCCCAGGCGGGGGTGCGGCCACCGAGGGCCATGACTCCCAGGAGGGAACCGGCCCCGGCGATGAATCCGCGTCGGGAGAAGCCCGAGGAAGCCGAACCGACCGGCGTGCTGTCACTCATGTGTGGTCCTCACTTTCGACCGATGGGGGGTTCGCGTCGTGCGAGACGGGGGTGGGTGTCCAGGCGGGTGTCCGCAGTGTCATGGGGCCGGCTACGGCGTGCCGGAGGGGGAGTGGCCGCCGCCGGGCAGCACGCATACGGCGTCGAGGCCCAGCACCCGGTTGAGCCGGCCGAACGTCAGCCAGGAGCCGATGCACATGGTGAGTTCCACGATCTCGGGCTGGCTGTAGTGCGCGGACATCCGGTTCCAGAACTCGTCGTCGAGGCCGTGGTGATCGAGCGCGTACCGCTCGGCGTATTCGGCGGCCAGCCGGGTGCGGTCGTCGAAGGCGTCGGTGGTGCGCCAGTGGGTCACCGCGTCGGCGAACTCCTCCTCGACCTTCCGCCCGTCGCGTTCCGTCCGCCAGTCGAGGCAGAAGAGGCACCCGTTGATCTGCGCGATCCGCAGCCGCGCGGCCTCGAACTCGCGCAGCCCGAGGGTCGTGTGCGCGTACACCGCGAGGGAGAAGTTCGAGGCGGCGGGTCCGATGCCGGGGACCATCTCGCCCCACACGTACTGGATCGGGTCCTTCCCGTCCGGGACGTCGACTCTCATGATCGCTTCCTTCCGAGCCTGCCGACCGCGGGGCGCAGCGGGACGTCGAGCGCGTCGTAGAGTCCCGGCTCCGCCTCCACGAGCCATTCGACGGCGTTCACCAGCCTGCCGACCGCGGTGGCGTTCCCGCCCGCGGACCGGTTGCCGCCCTCGTCGGAGGCCTCGATCGTGACCTCGATGCGCGGGCGGCCCTCGATGATCACCCGGTGCGCTCCTTCGCCGTCGGGCGGTGACGGCCAGTCCGGCGCGCAGGACGGGTGGATGCGGGTGATGTGCTCGATCACGATGCGGGGCTCGCCCTCGACGATGCCCTGCACCTCGAACCGGACCGCGCCCTGGGTGCCGGCCTCGAAGTCGCCCATCGACCTGGTGCTGACCGTGGAGTCGAGCGGGCGCCGCTCCAGGGTCTCGCGGATCTCGTCGAGTTCGACGCCGAGGGCGCGGGCCATCAGCCGCACCTGCCCGCCCCACACCATGGTCGGGACCGTCGGCGCGATCATCGGCGGCTCGTAGTCCATCGGCTGGCCCATGCCGACGATGTAGCGGACCGAGTCGGGCTGGTCGTAGGTGGTGTAGTCGAAGATCTCCTGGCAGCGGATCACGTCCACCGTCGAGCCGAGACCGCTGATCAGCAGGGGGAGCACGTCGTTGCCCCAGCCGGGGTCGACGCCGGAGACGAACAGGGAGCCGCCGCCCTCGGCGACCGCGGCCAGGATCGGTTCCCGCAGCTCGGGCGGGGCGTTGCGCTGGTCGTAGAGCGCGTACAGCGAGGGCGTGACGACCACGGCCCCGGCCCGGATCGCCCGGACGATGTCGGCGAGGGCGTCGTCGCGGCGGATGTCCCCGGAGGCCGCGTACACGACGACGCGGGGCCGGGCGGCCAGCACCGCGTCGACGTCGTCGGTCGCCGTGACACCGAGCCGGTGGTCGAGCCCGCCGAGTTCACCCGCGTCGCGGCCGACCTTGCCGGGAGTGTGGACGAGCACTGCCGTGAGTTCCAGTGCCGGATGGGCCTCGACGGCGCGGATGGCCGCTCGGCCCACATTGCCGGTACCCCAGACGATTGTGGACACCATGGGCGGAGCGTAGCAAGCGCTTGGTTTAGTGCATAGGGCCCCCGCGCCCCGATGTTCGGACGGTGAATCCCGTGGTCAGGCCGGGAAAAGGGCATGGTGTGCCCGCCCTCCGACCCGGCCGTTCTCCGGCGGTGTTACCTCGCCCCGCGTCCCGCCGCCACCGCTTCCCGGCGGCCGGGGCGGTGTTTCAGGGGGTGGTCAGGGTGGCCATCGCGCGGTCCGGTTCCCAGTGGGCGCGGAGCGACGTGATCGCCCCGGATTCGTCGACGGTATAGATGATCACGCAGTCGACCGTCATGGTCGCGCCGCCGTCCAGCGTCATGACGATGGAGGCGACGTTGGCGCAGCAGGGCCCGTTGGCGAAGGAGTCCCTGACATGGAAGCGGTATTCGCGCACCGAGCCGACATAGGCGTCCCAGAACCTCCCGATCTCGTCGTGGCCGCGGTGGCCCCTGCCTTCGGGATCGAGCGGCGAGGGGCCGACGGGATCCTCCACGAGGGCGTCGGGGGCGAACAGTCCCAGCCATTCGCCCCTGTGTCCCGCGGTGACCGCGGCCATGGACGACCGCGCGGCCCGGCGCGCGGGGTGGTCGGCGTGGTCAGGGTCCGGCGCTTCCCAGGTGACTGCCGTGGAATCGGTCATATCCGCGACTGTAACGTGTTCTCGTTTCCGGGTTAAGGGGTGACTTTGGCGATCACCGACTCCGCGAAGCGCTCAAGGTGCTCGATCTTCCTGGCCAGGGGTTCGGTGTCCGGCCCCTTGATGTACGGCGACCGGAAGCCGACGATCAGGTCGGTGACGCCCTTGTCGGCCAGCCGCTTCACCCCGTCCGCGTGGTACGCGTCGTAGGAGATCGCATGGATCTCGAAGGGGCGGTCGGCCGTGCCCTCCTCGGCGCGCAGCGCGGCCAGCCTGGCCAGCAGCGCGTCCAGCTCCTCGGCGTCGCCTCCGCCGTGCATCCAGCCGTCGCCGAGGCGGGCGGCCCGGCGCAGCGCCGCGTCGCTGTGCCCGCCGACCAGGATCGGGATCGGTTCGGTGGGGGCCGGGGACATCTTCACCGGCGGCAGGTCGTAGAACTCGCCGTGGTACTCGAAGTAGTCGCCGCTCGTCAGGCCGCGTACCACCTCGATGGCCTCGTCCATCCGCTTGCCGCGGCGCGCCCACGGCACGCCCATCACCGCGAAGTCCTCCGGCCACGGGCTGAGCCCGACGCCGAGGGTCAGCCGGTTGCCGGTCAGGTACGCGATCGAGCTCGCCTGCTTGGCGACCAGCACCGGCGGGCGGACCGGCAGCTTGAGTACGAACGGGGTGAACCGGATCGTCGAGGTCGCCGCTCCCAGTGTCGCCACCAGGATGAACGTCTCGATGAAGCTCTTGTCCTCCAGGAACTGCCGGTCGCCGTCGGAGGTGTAGGGATAGCTCGTGGTGGACTCCTTCGGATAGACGAGGGAGTCCGCCACGGTGAAGCTCGCGTAGCCCGCCGCTTCGGCGGCCTGGGCGAGCGGGAGATAGTACGACGGGTCGGTCATGGCCTCGGCGTAGGTGAACCGCATGGAAACAGAGCGTAATAGAACCTGTTTCACTTTAGAAGGGCGCGCTTGTCCGCGCGACGTACCTCCGCCGGCGACCGAGGAGCCCGCGGCCGGGAAGCCGGTGCGGCCGTTCGAGGTGATCGAGCAAGTCCCCTTCGGCCCGCAGCAGGCGACAGCTCTCAGGACGACACTCCGTAGCGGGTGGCGATCGCGGTGGCGCGGTCGCGCAGGAAGTCGCGCAACCACTGCGGGGCCAGGGCTTCCGCGTCCATGCTGAGCTGCCACAGTGCCCATTTGGCGTGTCGTGAATCTTGGAAGGACACCTCCATCCGCAGCCAGCCGTCCGCGTCGGGTTCCTCGGCGCGGACCGCCAGCGCGGTGCCCAGCAGGTCCTCCCGCCGCCCCGGGTTCACCCGTACCAGCACGGTGACTTGGTCGCCGCCGGTCCGAAACCGCGTGCTGCGTTCCTGCCAGGCCCGGTCCAGATCGACCCGGTCCGGACGCTGTGCGGGTTCGGGGAGCTCCTTGGCGGCCAAGATCCGGGACAGCCGGTAGGTGCGGTCCGCGCCGGACTTCGTGGCCAGCAAGTAGCCCCGGTCGCGAATGGTGACCAGGCCGATCGGGTCCACCGTGCGCCACATCGGGGTCTGGTCCACAGCCGCGTAGTGGATCCGCAGCTTGTGTCCGGCGAACACCGCGCGCAGGACCTCGGCCGCTATGGCGTCAGGCACCTCCTCATCGACCAGCCGACGCGAGAGGAGGTCGGTCTCCGGGTCGATGAGCAATCGCTCGGCCGCGCCGGCCGCGGTGTCCCGATAGCTCTCGGGTAGCGCGTCGACCACTTTGAGCATCGCCGAAGCGAGCGCTGAGCCGAGGCCGAATGCCTGCGCGCCGCGCCGCGATCCGGCGACCAGCAGGGCAAGGGCCTCGTCGGGGTTCAGTCCGGTGAGCTCGGTCCGGAAACCCGGCAGCAACTCGAAACCGCCGTGCCGGCCGCGTTCGGCGTAGACCGGGACGCCGGCTGCGGACAGCGCCTCGATGTCGCGCAGCACGGTGCGGGTGGATACCTCCAGCTCGCGGGCCAGCGCGGTCGCGGACAGCCGGCCCTGCTGCCGCAGCAGCAGCACCAGCGAGACCAACCGGTCGGCACGCACACGAAAACACTATCGAAATACGTGACAAAAGATGTCGTGATTTGTTGGGAGGCTCATCAACGCAACCAAGCAGATGTCGGCTGCCGAGCCGATGGACGTACGTACTCACGATGAATCGAATGGAGCTGATGTGGCTATGGAGCGAACGGCGGTCAACCCGTGGGCGTGGTCGACGGAGCTGGGGTACAACCAGGGTGAGATCGTCTCCGGGCAGACCCGGACCCTGTACATCTCCGGGCAGACCGCGATGAGCGGCGAAGGCAAGCCCCAGCATGCCGGTGACATGGCGGCGCAGTTGGCGCTCAGCCTCGACAACCTGGAGGCCGTGCTCGGCGAGGCCGGCATGTCCCTCGCGAACCTCGTCCGGATCAACGTCTACACCACCGACGTCGATCGGGTCTTCGAGCACTACGGCGTGCTGGTGTCGCGGTTGGGCGCCGCCGGGGTGGCACCGTCCACCACGATGCTCGGGGTGACACGGCTGGCGATCCCCGACCTGATGGTCGAGCTTGAGGGGACCGCCGTCGCGTGACGCGACCGTGCCGCCTCCGGCAGGCTGCCGGAGGCGGCACGAGTAGTAGGCAGGTTTGTAAAACTGTCCGGCATGAGAAAGGCCGGGGGCGGCGTGACCACCCCCGGCCATCCTCGATCGACTACGAACGCCCGTCCTCGGAGCCGAGCACGCTGGACAGGAACGCCCGGGTGCGCTCGTGGGCCGGGGCGGCGAGGAGCTCGCGCGGCCCGCCCTGCTCGACCACTACGCCGTCGGCGAAGAAGGTCAGCCGGTCGCCGACCTCCCGGGCGAAGGCGATCTCGTGGGTCACCACGACCATCGTCATGCCCTCGGCGGCCAGGCCCTTCATGACCTCGAGGACCTCGTCGACCAGCTCCGGGTCGAGCGCGGAGGTCGGCTCGTCGAACAGCATCAGCGTCGGGCTCATCGCGAGCGCCCTGGCGATGGCGACCCGCTGCTGCTGCCCGCCGGAGAGCTGGTGCGGCCGCTTGTGCGCGTGGTCGGCCAGGCCGACCCGGTCCAGGTGCTCCATCGCCAGCGTCCGCGCCCGGTCCTGCGGCGTGTCCAGCACGTGGACCGGGCCGCAGGCGACGTTCTCCAGCGCGCTCTGGTGCGCGAAGAGGTTGAAGCGCTGGAACACCATGCCGATGTTCTTGCGGAAGGCGGCGAACTCCTTGGGCGTCCAAGGGTGGTATCTGCCGTCACGCAGCGTGTGGCCGACCTCCTCCCCGAGGACCCGCAGGCTGCCGCCGAGCACCGGCTCCAGCCCGTTGAGGCACCGCAGGAACGTGGACTTGCCGGACCCCGACGGGCCGATGATGCAGCTCACCTCGCCGGGGGCGACGGCGAAGTCCACCCCGTTGAGCACCTGCACGCCGCCGTAGCCCATCCGGACACCCGAGGCCAGCACGACCGGCTCCACCCCGGATTCCACGCCGGACTCCGCGGACTCTGCGGACTTCACGCCGGGGTTCACGCGGCCACCTTCGGCAGGACCCGGGCCGCCGCGCCGCCGCCGCGCACCAGCCGTACGGCGTCAGAGCCGAAACGGCGCTCCAGCCGCCCCTGAAGGAAGGTCGCCACGGCCGTCATGAGCATGTACCAGACGCTCGCCACGATCAGCAGCTCCATGATCCGGTTGTTCGCCTTGTAGATCTGGCTGGCGTTGGTCATCAGGTCGTGCCCGGCGACCACGTAGACCAGCGACGTGGTCTTCAGCATCGAGATGAACTCGTTTCCGGTCGGCGGGATGATGATGCGCAGCGCCTGCGGCAGCACGATGACCCGCATCCGCTTGGCCGGTGTCATGCCCAGCGCGTACGCCGCCTCGGTCTGGCCGCGGTCCACCGCCTGGATCCCGGCGCGTACGGTCTCGGCGAAGTAGGCCGCCAGGTTCAGCCCCAGCCCCAGCATCGCCGAGGTGAAGCCGGTCATCACCTGGTTGGTGTCCCACTTGAGGCCGATCATGGTGAACGGGATCTTGAGCACCAGCTCGGGGAAGAGGAACGCCAGGTTGTACCAGAAGATGAGCTGCACCAGCACCGGCGTGCCGCGGAAGAACCAGATGTAGCCCGAGGCCAGCGCGCTCAGCACGGGGTTGTGCGCCAGCCGCATGACCGCGACCAGGACGCCGAGCACCAGCCCGAGGGCCGTCGCCAGCACGGAGATCTCGATGGTGACCCAGACTCCGGCCAGGATCCGGTCGTTGAACAGATACTCGGCGACCTTGCCCCAGTCGAGGTGCGGATTGACCACGACCAGGTAGACCAGCCAGCCCGCGACGGCCAGAGCGACCGCCGCGGACACCCAGCGGCCCCAGTGCAAGGTACGGGCGACGGGCACCGGAGGGCCGGACGGGCCGGCGATCGGTTCGGTGCGCACGTCACTTACCGCCGTTGACCACGGCCGACTCGACGGCCAGCGCGTCCAGGTTCCACGCCTTGAGCAGGTTGCCGTACTCGCCGCTCTTGATGAGGGAGTCGAGCGCGCCCTTGACGGAGTCGATGAGCTGGGTGTTGTCCGGCTTCATCCCGATCCCCCAGGGGGCCGCGGTGCCGTCGAGGGCGATCGCCTCCATTCCGAGCTGGGGATCGGCCGTCTTGTACGCGGCGACCACGTAGTCGGTGACGGTGGCCTGGGCGCGGCCGTTGCCCACCTGGAGCATGGCCTCCGTGTCGCCGGGGAACTTCAGGATGTCCACGGCGGGCTTGCCGTCCTTCTTGCAGTCGGCGTCGTAGCTCTCGGCCAACTCCATCGAGGAGCCGTTGTCGACGACGGAGACCGTCTTGCCGCACAGATCCTTCGGCCCGTTGATGCCCGCCGGGTTGCCCTTCTTGACCAGCAGCGCGGCGCCGGCCTGCACGTAGTCGACGAACGTGACCTGGCCCTGCCGCTCGGGGGTGTCGCTCATGGACGAGATGACGAAGTCGTACCGGCCGGTGAGGACGCCGGGGATCTGCGAGTTGAACTCCTCGTCGGTGATGGTCACCTTGACGCCGAGCTTCCTCGCGATGGCGCGCGCCAGGGCGGGGTCGAAGCCGATCGCCGTCTTGCCGTCGCTCGCGTACAGCTCCATCGGCGGGTAGCCGATCGAGGAGACGACCTTCAGGCCGCCGGACTTCAGGCTCGCCGGCGCCTTCGCCGCGAGTTCCTCGTCCGGGTTGATGGCGTTGATGACATCGGCCGCCTTCTCCTCGGCGGGGGCCTGGTCGAGGACGACGGCCGGCGCCGAGGCCGCCGCGTCGGAGTCTCCGCCGTCGAGGGACTGAGCGCCACAGGCGGCGGTCGCGGCCAGCAGCCCGCCGACGGCGAGCGTGGTGAGGATCCGGGTGTTCAAAAGGGAAGTGCTCCTTCAGATGAGCTGCCAGCGGACATCGCCGCCGACGACGGTGGTCAGGACCTTGGTGCGCAGCACCGCCTCGGGCGACTCCAGGTAAGGGTCGGTGTCCACCGCGATGAAATCGGCGAGTCTGCCGGGTGTGAGGAGGCCCTTGCGGTCCTCCTCGCCCGCGGCGTAGGCCGCGCCCAGGGTGTGGGCGGTGACGGCCTCGGCCATGCTCAGCCGCTGTTCCGGCTGCCACCCGCCGACGGGGGTGCCGTCGGTCCGGGTGCGGGTCACCGCGGCGTACAGCGCGGCGAAGGGGTTGGGGTGCTCGACGGGCGCGTCGGAGCCGAAGGCCAGCGCGACGCCGACGTTCAGCATCCCGCGCCAGGCGTAGGAGGCCAGCTCGTGGCCGGCCAGCAGTGAGTCGACCAGGTCGATGTCGCTGGTGCAGTGGACCGGCTGCATCGAGGCGACGACGCCCAGCCGCGCCATCCTGGACAGGTCGTCCGGCCGCAGGTGCTGGGCGTGCTCGATGCGGTGCCGCAGCCCCGGTGTGGCGCCCAGCGCCTCGTAGGCATCGAGGACCAGGTGGTTGGCCTGGTCGCCGATGGCGTGCGTGGCCACCGCGATGCCGGCCCCCGCCGCCCGGGAGAACAGCGCGACCAGTTCCTCGTACGGCGTGACCGCGATGCCGGTGTTGCCGTGATCGTCGGCGAAGGACTCGCTCATGTGGCAGGAGTGCGAGCCGAGGGCACCGTCGCTGAAGATCTTCACCGGTCCGGTGCGGACCCAGTCGTCACCCTGCCCGGTGCGGCGGCCCTCGGCGATGGCCTTCTCCAGGTGGATCATCGGGATCGCCTTGTGGACGCGCAGCTTCAGCTCGCCGGCGTCGCGCAGTGCCAGGTAGGCGTCCCGGCAGTCCTCGCCGTCGATGTCGTGGACGCTGGTCAGGCCGAGTCCGAGCAGCTCGTCCTGCGCGGTGCGCAGCAGGTCGCGCAGGTCGGCGGAGACCATCAGGTTGCGCAGCGGGTACGAGGCCGACTCGCGCAGGATGCCGGTGGGCTCCCCGTTGGCATCCCTGACGATCTCGCCGCCCACCGGGTCGGGCGTGCTCACGTCGATGCCGGCCAGCCGCAGCGCGGCCGAGTTGGCCCACACCGTGTGGCCGTCCACGCTGGGCAGCGCGACCGGCAGGTCCGGGCAGACCGAGTCCAGCGCGTACCGGTCCGGCTGGGCCGGGGGGTTCCACGTGTTGCTGTTCCACCGGCCGCCGAACAGCCAGGCGCCCGGCCGCAGCCGGGCCGCGTGCGCGGCCACCATGGCGAGGGCCTCGTCCAGCGAGCGCACGTCGCGCAGGTCCACCGCACCGAGGCTCTGGGCGTACTGCGCGGTGTGGATGTGCGCGTCGTACAGGCCGGGGAGCACCGCGGCGCCGTCCAGGTCGATCAGCTCCGCGCTCGGGCCCGCGGCCGCGCGCACCTCCGCCTCGGTGCCGACGGCGATCAGCATTTCGCCGTCCACGGCCATTGCCTGGGCCGGCGGGGCGCCGGCCTCTCCGGTGCGGATGGCGGCGTTGCGGTACACGCGAATGCTCATGTGACTCTCAAACGGGTTCGAGGAACGGTGGCCATCACCTTAGGAGTGGCGAAAAGAAGGCGGAAGCGCTATAAACACGACATTTGGCAGCCCTGAGAGTAAGGAGTGCTAATGCTCAAGCCGGAGCACCTGCGCACTCTCCGTGAAGTGGTCCAGCTCGGTTCGTTCGCCGCGGCGGCGAACCGGCTCGGGTACACCCCGTCGGCCGTCTCGCAGCAGATGGCCGCGCTGGAGCGGCAGATCGGCGTGAAGCTGTTCGAGCGCTCCGCGCACAGCGTGCTGCCCACCAGCGCCGCGGAGGTGCTGGCCAGGCACGCGCAGACCGTCCTCGCCGACCTGGAGCGGATGGTCGCGACCGTCCGGGCGGTGCACCGGAACAGCGAGCGGCAGCTCCACCTCGGCATCTTCCCCAGCTTCGCCGACGTGCTGACCGGCGTCCTGCGGAGGATGGAGCCGCGCGACCGGGCCGGCATCAGGGTCACCGTGGCCGAGTCGTCCCAGCTCATCCCGCGCCTGAACGCCGGCGGCGAGATGGACGCCGCGATCGTCTACCAGGTGGGGAACTCCGGCCTGTCGTGGCCGTCGGCGCTCGGTCGCCGCTGGATCGCGGAGGACCGCTACAAGGTCGTGCTCCCGAGATGCTGGCCCGACCTGGCGCCCCATCGGGCCGAGCAGCTCGCGGACCTGTCGTGGATCATGCACCACCCGGGTAGCAGCGACGCCTTGTTCTTCGACAGCGTGTTCGCCCGGTGGGGCCTGCGCCCCCGTGTCGCGGGCCACTCCGACGACTTCAAGATCACGATGGCGATGATCGGGGCCGGGGTGGGCGCGGCGCTCGTCCCCGACCTCGCGCTGCGCGGGCACGGCCCCGAGGTCGTGGTCGCCGACGTGCCGTGGCTGAACACCAGCCGCAGCATCTTCGCCCTCGCCCGCCCCGAGCGCGAGACCGCCCGCCTGCGCGCGTTGCTCGACGCGCTCGCGGTCTGACCGCGTACGGCGGTGCGCGGAGGGCTCGACGCGAACCGGGGGATATGTCACCATTTGCCGGTTCATGAGCGCGGCCGGACGGGCGACCCCGTCGCACCGGCCGCGCCGTCCGGCGGTGCGAGGAGGTCCCCGACCATGGAACGCGAGACGGCGCAGGCCGGGTCCGCCCAGGTGATGGCGGAGCGCGAGGCGGCGATCGCGCAGTCCGCCGAGGCGATACGCCTCCATGACGGGCACAACATCCTCATCGAGACCGGCTCCGAGCCGTTGATCGACCGGCTCGCCCGTCACGCCGTCCCGGCGCCCGCCGCCCCGGCCGAACTGTGGGCCTGGACGTTCGTGGCGAAGGACATGATCGACGTCGCCGGGCTCCCCACGACCCGCGGCTCCGCCCTGTACGGCGGCGAGGAAGCGCTGACCACCGCGCCCTGCGTCGAGTTGCTCGAACGCGCGGGAGGACTGCTGGTCGGCAAGGCGAACCAGCACGAGTTCGCCTGGGGCATCACGAGTGAGAACCCGCACTGGGGCGACGTGCGCAACCCGCGGCACCCGCACCTGTCGCCCGGCGGGTCAAGCGGCGGCACCGCGGCGGCGCTCGCCGCCGGCATCGCCCGGGTCGGCCTCGGCACCGACACCGGAGGCTCGGTCCGGATCCCGGCCTCCTGCTGCGGCGTGGTGGGGCTGCGCCCGCGGGCCGGCGCCGTATCCGCCGAAGGCGTCGCGCCGCTCGCCCCGATGTTCGACGTCGTGGGGCCGATGGCCACGTCGGTGGCCGACTGCGCGCAGGTGTGGCGGGCGCTCACCGGCGAGGCGGTCGAGCCGCCGCCCTCCCTGTCGGGACGGGTCGTCGGGGTCGCCGAGGGGTGCGCGCAGGCCGAGGAGTTCGCCGAGCTGGGCGCCGAGATCCGCGAGATCGCCCTGCCGTACGACATTCTCACCCCGTACTGGACGATCGTCGGCGCGCAGGCCCGGCGCACCCACGAGGCCACGTACCCGAGGGCCGCGGCGAGTTACAGCGAGGGCGTGCGGCGCAAGCTGGACGCCGCCGGCGGGATCGGCCACCGGGAGTACCGCCGGGCCGTCGAGGAACTCGCGGCCGTCCGGGCCCGGTTCGCGGAGGAGATGTCCGGCGTCGACCTCCTGATCACGCCGACGCTCGGCGGACCCGCGCCCCGGGTTGGGTGCGACGAGGCCGCCGTACGCGGAGAGGTCGGCCGCTTCACGTCGGTCGTGTCCGCGCTCGGCCTGCCCGCGCTGGCCGTCGGCGACCTGCAGATGGTGGGCCGCCGCGAGGCGGACGTCCTGCGGGCCGGCCTGTGCCGGGAGGCGTGCGGCGGCGGGATCCCCGAGCCCCGCTGACCTCCGGCCGTCAGGCCCGTACCTGGCTCAGGGGCGTCTCAGCCCTTCCTGACCGCCTCGCTCACCTGGGCCGGTGAGGTCCGCCAGGGGGCGCCGTGACCGGGGAGCACCCAGGACGCCGACAGTCCGGCGATCCGGTCGAGGGAGGAGAGTGCTTCGGCCGGGTCGTCGGTGAAGGGCGCGGGCTGCGGGCCTCCGCGCCCGGTGAGGACGTGCCGCGTGGTCAGGGCGTCGCCGACGAAGACGGCGTCGGCGAGCGGGACGTGCACCGCCACGCTTCCCGGAGAGTGCCCCGGCATGCCCACGATCACCGGATTCCCGGGCAGGTCCAGGACGTCGCCGTCACCGATCTCGGTTACTTCGCCGACATAGCGGGTGCGCAGGCCGTTCTTGCGGATGGAGTAACCGAAGAATCCGAGCGTCGGGCCGAGACGCATGGGGCCGAACGCGACCTTGGGCTTTTCTCCCGTGCGGGTGCGGACGGCGTCGGCGGCGTGCACGAACACCGGTACGCCGTGTGCGCTTCGTAGGCGTTCGGCGAAGCCGATGTGGTCGGAGTCGCCGTGGGTCAGCACGAGTCCGCGGATGTCGTCGACGGACTTGCCCAGGGAGTGGAGTTCGCGCTGCAGATCCCGCCAGTGGCCGGGCAGCCCCGCGTCGATGAGCGTGATGCCCTCGGCGGTGTCGACGAGGTAGCACGCCACGAGATCGTTACCGAGCCGGTGCAGATGGGGTGCGAGTTTCATTGGGCTTCCTTCGTGGGCTGGACGGAGACCGTCGATAGCTAACATAATTAGCTACGATGGCTAACGTCAATAGCTTTCATTCCGGGAGGACGACCGATGCCGACGCCTGAGAAGACCTCGTTCAGCAGGATCGTCGCCGCGGGACGCGATTTGCTGGAGGCGGGCGGCCAGCAGGGACTGACGATGCAGAACGTCGCCGAACGGGTGGGAGTGCGCGCCCCGTCCCTGTACAAGCACGTCGGCAACCGCGCGGCCCTGCTGGCCGCCGTCGCCGAGGCCACCGTCGACGACCTGGTCGCCCGGCTGGAGTCGACCGACGGGTCGATCGAGGGGTTGGCGCGCGGCTACCGGCAGTTCGCCCAGGCCTGGCCAGAGGGGTTCCGGCTGATGTTCTCCGCGGGCGCACCGCCCGAGGCCCTCGCCCGTGTGGCCGCCCCGGTGCTGCACGCCTCAAGGCAACTCGTGGGCGAACGAGACGCGCTTGAAGCCGCCCGCCTGGTGACGGCTTGGGCCGCCGGCTTCATCAAGATGGAACTCGCCGGCGCCTTCCGGCTCGGGGGCGATGTCGACCGTGCCTTCGAGTACGGCCTGGTCGGCATACGCCGGGCACTGGCGGGTGATCACTAGAGCTTCGGAAACCGGGTGCTCGAGTCAGATCAACTGGTGCAGGGCGGCGATGACCTGACGGCCGGTGGGCGTGGTGAAGTCGCGCACCATGTCGGTGGCGAAGCCCGCCACGGAGGTCACCGCGCCGCCCGCCGCCTCGATCTGCCGTAGGGCGGCCTCTTCGGTGCGACGGGTGATGCCGCCGCAGGCGTCCACCAGGACCTGGACAGCCATGCCGCCCTCGAGCGCGTCGAGGGCGGTGCGAAGCACCACCATCTCCGTGGTGACCCCACAGATCACCAGGGTGGGGCGGGACATGGACAGGACGGCCGCGCGCCAGGCGGTGTCGTCCCAGCAGGACGGGCCGGTGCGCACGTACGGCTCGCCCTCGGGCACCTCCTCGATCGTCCCGGGACCGCCCGGGCGGGGCGCGGCCGAGACGGTGAACGGTAGGTCGAGGGCCGCGACGAGTCCGTTCAGGACCTTGACCGAGCGGCGGATGGAAGAGGCCGGGTTGGTGGCGGAGGCTTCGACGATGCTGTCCTGCAGGTCGGCGAACACCAGCTGAACGGAGGCGGGGTTCAACATTTGTTCTCTCTCTCAATCATTCGAGTCGTGAACGATATTGAGACGGTAGCATTCTGGGTGTGAACGATGTCAAGCTGACTTCCACGCTCGCCTTCCGGCTCGGCACGCTGGGGGCCGTGGTGACGGAGCGCTTCTCGGCGCGACTGGCGGCCGACGGCCTCAAGCCCAAACACGTGGGGCTGCTGGCGATCCTGGAGGCCGGAACGGCGACCTCTCAGCTCGACATCGCCAAACTCATGAACGTGGCGCCCAGCCTCGTGGTCTCGCTCGCCGACCGACTCGAGGAGCTCGGCGCCGTGCGGCGAGAACGCGATCCCGCCGACCGGCGCAGGCAGACGCTCGCACTCACGGCGGAGGGCCGGGAGCTGCTGGCCGCGTGCACCGCCGCGGCGGCCGAACTCGACGCGGAGCTGACCGACGGTCTCAAGCCCGAAGAGGTGAAGGCGCTGCGCGGCGTTCTCGGCACGATGGCCGAACGCAGCGGCCTGCCCGCCGACTAGCTAGCCTTCCAGGCTCCACGGGTCCACCGGGACGACGCCGGTGCAGCGGCCGAACCGGTCGAGGCGCCGGCCGTAGAGCTTGGCCTGCCGCAGGACGATCTGGCGGTCGGCGATGACGACGTGGGGGAAGCGCTCCTCCAGCCGTACCACCAGCGGGTGCAGGTCACCCGCGGCGTGCAGGCCCACGGTGAGGAGCATGTTGCGGGCGCCGGCGAGCGCCGCGCACGTCCGGGTCTCCGGCCAGTCGAGCAGCGCCCGGCCCGTCTCCTCCAGCAGGGCGTCCGGCATCCGCAGCCACAGCACGGCCGAGGAGTGCCAGCCCGCGTGCGCGCGGGCGAGGTCGCAGCGGAAGTCGACGTCGCCGGACCCGACCAGGCGGGACAACCGGCGCTGCACCGTGCGCTCGGACGCGCCGACCGCGCGGGCCAGCTCGGAGTATCCCGCGCGCCCGTCGGCGAGCAGGGCGGCGAACAGCCGGCGGTCGAGCGCGTCCATCCGCCCGGTCGGCTCCGGCGCGGCGTGCCGCCGGGCCAGGGCGCGCGCGGCGCCAGGGGACAGCATGCGCAGCCGCCAGCGGCGCGAGGCGTCGAAGACCCGCGTGGCCACATGGGTGCGCACCTTCGCCACCCCGGGCACCCGCGGCAGGTCCGCGAGCAGGTAGTCCGCCAGCGCGGGCATCGAGGCCGCCACGGCGATCACGAACAGGTCGTGGTCCGCGGCGACGTGCTGCACGGTGATGAGGTGCCCGGCCGCGGACAGCCGGTCGGCCACCTCGACCGCCGCTCCGGCCGCGCAGTCGATCTCCAGGAACGCCACGCTCATCGCGTGCATCTGCCGCCGTCCCAGGGCGACGGTCGTCCACGCCTCGCCGGACGTGTTCAGCCGCTGCCAGCGCCGCGCCGCCGTCACCGGATCCGCGCCGATCGCCGCCCCGACGTCCACCCAGCTCGCGCGGGGGTTGATCTGGAGGGCGTCGATGAGTTCGAGGTCGGCCTCCGACAGCAGCCGCGGCGGCTTGATGCCGGAATCCTGCACGATCATCCCTTCAGTGACGCTTTGCTGCGTTTGGCGGCCGGAATCACCTTATCCGGTGATCCTTGTGCGGGCGCCTGTCCGGCCTGCCCCGGCCCCGCCGTACGCCGTCGTGCCTCCGGCACGTGACTTACGGCATCACGCGGAGGGGCTTCCGGGTCCGGGCGGACCTTTCACGACGGCTCACGACGGCGCGAGGGACCACACGGCGAGCCCCCGGCACGGTGCGGAAACTTCCGGGACCACGCGGGGAACCGGTGATCCCCCAGGGAGAGGACGAATCTCGATGACTCGGTTCGGCGGCACCCGGCGGGTCCGCGGCCTGGCCGGAGGCGGCCGGTGAGCGGACCCCGTCTGGTCGGCGTCCTGGGCGGCATGGGACCGGCGGCCACGGTCGACTTCTACGGCAAGCTCGTGGAGGAGACGCCGGCGACCAGCGACCAGGGGCACGTGCCCGTCGTCATCTGGGGAGACCCCCGCGTCCCCGACCGCTCCAAGAGCCTGATCGGCGACGGCGAGGACCCGACCCCGTACCTGCGACGCGGCATCGAGGGCCTGAAGCAGGCCGGGTGCCAGGTGCTCGCGGTGCCGTGCAACACCGCCCACGCGTTCGTCCCCCGCCTCGCCGACGAGGCCGGGCTGGAGCTGGCCAGCATCATCGAGGTCACCGCCGACGCCCTCGCCGCCGACGGCGTGCGCGCCGCGGGCGTGCTCGCCACAACAGGCACCCTGCGCGCCGGCCTGTACGCCGAGGCGCTGCGGCGTCGCGGCGTCGCGGTGATCGAGCCGGACGAGCCCGGCCAGCGGCGGGTCATGGCGGCCATCGGCGCGGTCAAGAGCGGCGCCGCCGGCCCGGACCACCGGCGGGCGCTTGAGGAGGTCTCCCGCTCCCTCGTGGATCGCGGCGCCGAGCGGGTCGTCGCCGCGTGCACCGAGATCGTCCTGGCCCTGGACGCCGCCCGCGTCCCCGTCCCGGTCGTCGATCCCGCCCGCCTGCTGGCCCGCCGGGTCGCCGAGCTGGCGCTCGGCTGACCCGTTCCGATCACCTGACCCGGCGCTCGCGCGTCGCGGCCGGGGCGTGGCGTCGTCGCGCGTTCACCGGTGCTCCCGGCCGGTCAGTTCGCGCATGCGGCGCAGCAGCGCGGCCCGCCGGGCGTGGGCGCGTACGGTCAGCGCCAGCGTCCCCGCGATGAACAGGCCCCCGACCGCAAGGGCAGGCCCTGTCCCGGTGCCGCGCTGAACGGCCACCACGGCGACGACGCCCGTGGTGGCGAGCGCGGCGGCCAGGCTGATCCAGGCGGCGATCACTTGATCGGTGGCGAACAGCGGAGCCCTGCGGGTCAGCAGCCACCCGCCGTACCCGGTCCAGAGCAGGCAGAACACGGTGAACAACGCGAACGCCAGGTGAGTGTGGCCGGGCAGCGGGCCGGGCTCCGACCACCACAACGTGCTCACCAACACCGTGCCGGTCATCCCGGCCAGCAGCGCCGCCACCGCCCTGATCCGCGTTGTGCGCGACAGCGTCGGCGCCAGCCGCTCGATGATCTCCTGCTCCGAAAGGCGCGGCTCTTCGGTCATGGCCTGTATCCCTTCTCTTCCAGGTGCTCACGCAGCAGACGACGGGCGCGGTTGAGCCGCGACTTAACCGTTCCGATCGGGATCCGGCAGATGTCCGCACATTCCTCCACCGGCAGATCCTCCAGATAGAACAGGACGAGAATCTCCCGCTCCAGCACCGGGAGGTCCGCCAGGAAGCTCACCAGCGCGGCGCGATCCACCATGGCCTCTGCCGGATCTTCGGCGACCACGTCGTCCACCACGGGAGCTTCCTTGGCCCAGGCGTACTCGCCGCGCAGACGATCGGTCACCGACCGCCGGGCGATCGTGAACAGCCACGGCGCGAACCGGCCGGGTTCTCGCAGCCGGGGAAGGCCGCGGACCACGGCCAGCCAGATCTCCTGGGTCACGTCGTCGGCCCGCTCGGCGTCCAGCATGCGCCGTACGTATGTCCACACCGGCACCCGCCACCGAGCCAGCAACTCGGCCAGTGCCGCCCGCTCGCCCAATTGAGCGCGGACCACCAGCAGCTCATCGGTCATGTCGTCCTCCCGTCAATGAGGACAGTCGGGGGAGAGGCGGGGCGGGTTCACGGTTCCCGAATCAGCGTGCGAAGCACGGTCACCGCATCGGTCTGACCTGGGGAATCTTCCCTCGTGTTGCCTGGCGTGGTGCCGACGTCAGGGAGTGCGTGGATGGCGCGGATCGGCCTGGACGTACGGCTGGGTGGGGCCAGACCCACTTCCGGGCCCACTCGGGCGGATCATGCTCCGGCACGGTGCACAGTAGACACCACGCCGTATCGGTCAGATCGCCGCATTTCAGGACGCGCGGATGCCACGGTCGGGGTCATGGAATGAGAAGGACGGTTCATGAGGCAGCTGGTGTCGTGGTCGGCGAGCGCTTGCGCGGGGTTCGTGCGAGCGTGCGCCGTGGTGGTCGTCAGCATGCTGGTCCCCGCCGTGTGGGCCGCTGCCGCGGTGCTGTGGATCTGGTGGTGGGATGGAGACCCGTGGTCCGGGATAGTGCCGTTCCTGTGGGCGTGTATCGGCACGCTCGCCCTGTCCCGCCCCGTGTGCCGAATGGTCCGCTCCCTCGTCGCGAAGTGGACGGGCACCGTCATCCCCGGCGGATATCGGCAGCCCGGGCCGGTGACGCAGATGGCGACCGGGTACTGGTGGAACGGATACTCCTACGAGCGCACCAGCCGGGACGCCCGCATGGATCAGCAGTGGCGGACCCGGTGGCGCGATCCCGCCACCTGGCGTGACCTGCGGTTCACGGCGATCGCACCGATCACCATGGGAGTGATCTGCGCGATCCCGCCGGCCGGAGTCGTGGCGGCGGTCCTCGGGTTCGGCCACCCGGGGTTCCCCGCGGTCCTTGCCGGGGCGCTCGGCGCGGTGGTGGCCATCGCCGGCGCGCCGTACGCCTGGCGGTCCATCGAGCCGGTAGCCGTTCGCTTCCTGCGCGCGTCGCCCGCGATGGCACTGCAGGACCGGGTGGCCGAGCTGACGGCCCAGCGCGCGGACGCCACGGTCGCGCAGGCCGCCGAGATCCGCCGGATCGAGCGGGACCTGCACGACGGAGCGCAGGCACGCCTGGTCGCGCTCGGGCTCTCCTTGGCGACCGCGGAGAAGCTGATGGAAACCGACCTCGACCAGGCCAGGGCGCTGCTGCGGGACGCGCGGGCCGGCGCCGCCACGTCGCTGACCGAGCTTCGCGACCTGGTCAGGGGCATCAGCCCGCCGGTGCTGAACGAGCGAGGGCTCGTCGACGCCGTCCGCGCCCTCGCCTTGGACAGCCCGCTCGAAGCGGCGGTCAGCGCCGACGTTCAGCTCCGCCTCGACCCGCCGATCGAGGCCGCCCTGTACTTCGGAGTCGCCGAACTGCTGACCAACGCGGTCAAGCACGCCCACGCGTCCCGGGCGCGGATCTCCATCGCCCGGGACGGCACCGGCATCGTCGTCGATGTGGAGGACGACGGCCGGGGCGGGGCCGACGTGCGACCCGGGGGTGGACTCGATGGGCTACGCCGCCGCCTCGCGGTCTTCGACGGCACCGTGGAGGTCACCAGCCCGGCGGGCGGCCCGACCCGAGTGAGGATGATGCTGCCATGCGAATCGTTGTAGCCGAAGACCTCTACCTCCTGCGCGACGGGATGGTCCGCCTCCTGGAGGCGTACGGACACCAGGTGGTGGCGACGGCGACCACCGGACCCGAGACGCTCGACGCGCTGCGGACATGGCGGCCGGACGTGTCCGTCGTCGACGTCCGCATGCCGCCGACCCAGTCGGATGAGGGCCTGCAGGCGGCCCTTGCCGCCCGCCGGGAACTGCCCGGACTGCCGGTCCTGATCCTTTCCCAGCACGTCGAACAGCTGTATGCCCGCGAACTCCTGGCCGACGGCGCCGGCGGCGTCGGGTACTTCCTCAAAGACAGCGTGTTCGACGCCGATCAGTTCATCGATGCCCTGGAACGCGTCGCCGGCGGCGGGACCGCCATGGACCCGGCCGTCATCACCAAATTGCTGTCCAGTGGATCCTCCAGCCGACGGCTTGAACAGCTCACCGAACGCGAACACGCCGTGCTCGGCCTCATGGCCGAAGGACTGTCCAACCAGGCCATCGGCCAGCGGCTCTTCCTCAGTGAGAGCGCCATCAGCAAGTACACGACCTCCATGTTCGGCAAGCTCGGGATCAGCGATGACGAGAGCAGCAACCGCCGTGTCCTCGCCGTCCTCACCTACCTGAACAAGACCCTGAACAAGACGTGAACGCGGGCGGCCGTCGCGCTCGCGGCGGCGCGCCGCGGTGGTGATCGCCGGATGCCGCCCGCGGCACCGTCTCCGAGTGACGAGGGCCGCTCAAACGCCTTCCTGGGCGGCCTCGCGAGAGGACCGGGCGGTGTGCCGGGCGGTCCGCGCGCGCTCCTTCCCGCGTGGCAGGGCGGCCAGGCCGGGGAGCCAGCCGAGCGCGACGCCCCATATCAGCCCGGTCACGAGCGCGCCCGCCAGATATCCGGCGTACGCGCCGAGGCCAGCGGACGCCGTCTGCGCGAGCACGACGGCCCGCAGCAGGTCGGCGAGCACGGCGCCCGCGAGGAAGGCGCCCCATGCGCGCCAGAAGCCGCCGCGCGCGAGCCCGACCACGGCGACGAGCACCAGAGCCGCCACGCTGTCGGCGAGCGTCACCGTCCAGGTCGTCTCCCCGATCGGGACGAGCCGCAGCCCGGGCGGCCCGAGGGGGAGGCCGAGCGCGGCGGGCACCGCCAGATAGCCCACCCGGGTGACCAGCGCGCCGCCGAAGAGGCCGGACGCGATGACGAGTACCAGCGTGACGGCCGTCGGAAGACTGTTGCGAGCAATGCTCATGTTCGGCATGCTAGCGGCGTCCACGTTTCTCACGGAAGCCCTCGGAGATCGGATGAAGAGAGCCCGGTGGATCATGTCCCTCGCCGCGCTGGTCGTACTCGCCGGGGGAGTGGCCGCGGCGACCAGGGGTGCCCCCGAGCCGGGCGGCCGCGTCATCACGGATGAGCAAGGCAGGACGCTCATCCTGCGCGGCTTCAACACGGCGGGCAGTACCAAGGGCGCCCCGGACACCCTGCCCGAGCTCACCAAGGCGGACATCGACCGCGAATACCGCGATATGGGGACAAACTTCGTCCGGTTCCTCATCATGTGGCGTGCGGTGGAGCCCCAGCCCGGCATCTATGACACGAAATATCTGGACAAGGTGGCGGAGTGGGTCCGCTGGTACGGCGAGCGCGGCTACCACGTCATGCTCGACATGCACCAGGACCTGTGGGGCAACGCCATCACCCCGACCGGCGTCGCGGGCAACGGCGCCCCCGCGTGGGCGACCCACCTCGACGGGCTTCCCGTCGACACCGACCAGCCCACCTGGGAGACGTACTACCTGGAGCCGGGCGTCATCCGGGCCTTCGACCATTTCTGGGACACCACCGGCGAACACCCGGAGCTGATGGACCACTACGCCAAGGCGTGGAAGGCGGTCGCCGCCAGATTCAAGGACGACCCCGCGGTCCTCGGCTACGACCTGATGAACGAGCCCTGGGGCGGCTCCGTTCAGGGCCCGCGCTTCGAGGCCGGACCCCTCGCCGCGCTCTACCGGGCGACCATCGCGGAGATCCGGTCCGTGGATCCGGATGGCTGGATCTTCCTGGAGCCGCAGGCGGTGGGCGTGAACTGGGGGCTGCCCTCGGCGCTCCCGCACTTCGACGACCCCCGGGACGGCGCGCCGCGCATCGCCTACGCCCCGCACCTCTACCCGCTGCCGCTCGACCTGGGCGACGACTACACGGCGGGCTCCAAGGAGTGGACCGACCGCACGATCGGCTGGTGGCGTGACAACGTGCTGCGCACCGCGGACCGGCTCGGCGCCCCGGTCCTGCTCGGCGAGTTCGGCCTCGACATGACCAGGCCGGGCGCCGCCGACCTCGTGGACCGGGTCGTACGGCTCGGGGAGGGGATGGGCGCGGGCATGGCGTACTGGTCCCGGGACCCGGGCTCATGGGGGCCGTACGACGAGAAGGGCAAGGCCACCCCACTGGTCGCCGCCTATGCCAGGCCGTACCCGAGGGCGATCGGCGGCGTCCCCGTGGACATCCGCTCCGAGGCGCGCTCGCTGACGGTGACCTTCGACGCCAACGGGACGGGCCCGACGGAGATCTACCTGCCCGCCGCCGGCTTCCCGGACGGCGGTCGTGCCTCGGAAGGCGAGGCGACCTGGGACGCGGCGCGGCGGGTCCTGACCGTCCGGACCAAAACCTCCGGCCGGGTCACCCTCACGATCACGCCCGCCTAGTCGTACTGGCCACGGACGTCGGTGACAGGGGGGCGGCCGCGGCGGGCCACTCTCTCCGCCGGGTCCCCGCCGAGCGGCGCGTCGTACGCGCGTACGGAGTTTGTCGGTGGGAGCGGCTAGTTTGTCGAGCACCCTCCGCAGGGCGTCTCCAGCCCTTCACCCCCCGGGAAACAGCACGTGCGTCGTTATCGTTTCGGGTGGTTCGCCGCCTCGGTCGCCGCCGCCTACACGGCCGCGGCCGTCCTGTTCGGTGTCATCGCGCTGGTCACCGGTGACGGCGGTCTCCTCGCCCGGCTGCTCACGTTCGGGCAGGCGGGAGGGGCATCCGCCGGATGGCCGGTGCCGCTCCTCGTCCTGATCGCCGCGTTCCACGGGTGGGCGCTATGGCAGATCCTGCGTGGGCGCCAGGCCGGGCCGGTTCCGGCGGCCGGCCGCGCCGTGCGCCTGCTTCGGGTGGCGCTGTACGTCCACGTGGCCTTCGGCCTGCTCGAATTGGCACCGGTGGACATCCCGTGGTGGGCCGAATCCGCCGCCGTCCTTGGGTGGCTCGTCCTCGTTGTGCTGTTCCTCGTCGTGATGCGCGGGACCGCGCGGGTGACGGCGGCCTTCGCCGCTGCGGCCGTGGCGCTGGGCGAGGTGAGCCGGATCGGCGCGGAGGTGGCCGAGCTTCTCGACATCCCGGTCGCCGAGCGGATCTTCGGCATCGCCCGGCTGTACGGGCTGCCCTGGATCCTGGGTACGGCGCTGCTTCTGATCGCCCAGGCGGCGGACGGCAGGTGGAGGCGGGCCACCGTGTGGGCGGGGTTCTGCTCCGTGGCGGTGCCGTACCTGCTGTTCCCGTTCTCCATCAGGTTCGCCTTCGCCTGGGCGGACGGCGGCGTCGGGCCTGTGATGTCAGGCCTGGCCACCGCGACCGCCCTGCTGGCGGCGGTGTGGCAGGCGCGTTCCGCCCACGAGCTCGCCGGCCCTCAGGCGGAGCCCGATGCGCGGGCGGCCCGGCCGGGGCCGGCGTCACTCCGCTCGCGGACACTCGCCGTGGTGGCGGTCGCGCTGCCCCTGCTCCCACTGGCAGTCGGCCTCCTCGGTGGCGCGCCGCCGTGGCCTGGGGCGGAGATCTCGTTCGGCTGGACCTCCTACGCGCCGGACGGCTTCCCCGACCTCATGCCGGCCGTGCTCGTGTCGCTGGTCGACGCCGTCGCCGGGGTGGGCGTCCTGTCCGTGCTGGTCCTCGCCTCGGTCCTGCGGAGGACGCTCGGCCTGGTGCGGGCGACGGTGCTCGTCCTGCTCGCCGCCGCCGCGGCCGAGGTCGTCATCGCGCTCACCGCCGCCGTCCCGGGCGACGGCCTCGGGTCTGGCCTCCAGGTCTGGGGCGACTCCGAACTGGCAGATTCCATGCCGGGCGGCTATCCCTCCGGCGACTTGCGGCTGTGGTGCGGCGGCGCCTTCGCCGTGGCGGCTCTCCTGCTCGTGGTGGCGGTGCCGGGTTCCGTCGGCCGGCCGCACTCGCGGTTCCGGATCGCGGCGACGGGCGCAGCGGCGGCCGCCCTGCTGGGCTTCCTTCCGGCGGCCGACCACGGAAGCGGCCCGGTCACCGCCGCCCAGGAGTGCGCGGGACGGTGGGAGAGCGGTGCCGAGCGGTCCGCCCCGACCGGTGAGAAGGCCTTCGTCTGCGCGGTGCGGGGCTCCTCCGTGCGGGGCTCCTCCGGCATGCTGAAGGTCGCGCCGGACCTCCCGGACCGGTTCCTGGTCTCCTACGGCCGCCGGCTGTGTGCCGTCCATACTCGAAACGACCCGGCGGAGCTCGCCCGCGTTCATCGTACGGACGGCGTCCAGGTCAGGGATCTCAGCCATGTCCTCGCGGACATCTGCCCGAGCGCCGCCGCCGACGTCGCGGCGGACGCCGAGCAGGAGGAGCGTGAGTTCCGGGAGTGGGAGGAGGAGCGGCGGCGCGTCTGCGCCACCGGGCGCCGCCACCGGCCCCGGATCAGACCGGTGGCCAGGGTCGTCCAGCGGGACCCGGTGATGATGGTGGACTACGGTGCCCTGGCGGCGTACGAACCTGACATCGCCGGGGAGGACTTCGAGGCGAACGATCCGTCCTACTCGGACGACCTGCTTGCCGTCGGGCCGGGGTTCCTCGACCTCGCCGTCCACCAGGATGTCCCGCTCTGCGTCACGACCGAGACGTACGACCGGCGCCCGCCCGTGGAGACCAGGGGATGGCAGCGCGTGGTCGAGGTCGGCTACGTCAGCGTCAGCGGCGAGATCAGGTTCGCCCACCCGTTGGGCGACGACTCGCTACCCGACCTCGCGGTCCGGGGCAAGGGCCACTACCGCATCCGGGTCCACTACTCATGGGACACGTCGAAGGACGGCGGGGCCGTCCGGCAACGGCTGCTCATCGTGTCGTATCCGGGTCGGGGAGACCGTCCCGTCGTCTACCGGAAGCCCGGCAAACCCTGACCAGCCGCGCCGGAGTGCTCGATGTCGCGTGTCGGCGGAACGGAGTCGGTTCGGTGGCGCGCGGTGGGCCGTGCCGGTGCGCGGTTCGTGGCGCGAGAGGTACGCCATGCCGATGCGCGGATCGTGGCGCTTCGTGGCGCGCCATGCCGCAGTGCGTTCGTGGGGCGGCGGTGGGCCGTGCTGATGCGCGGAGGCCGCGTTCCGGCTGCCGGTGCGCGGTGCGTGGTGCGCGGTTCGCGGGGCGTCGTGGCGCGCCATGCCCGCCAGGACGGCGCCCCGTCCGCTGGCGCGCTGATGCGATCACGCAGGCCATGCTCGTCCGGCACGCCATCGGAGGCGACCGCTACTCAGGATGAACAGGGCTTGGTGATCTCAGTCCGTCCCGCCCGAGCGCCCCGCCCAGTGCGCCACGCGGGCGGCGGGCTGGCGCGTGGGCGCAAGCCGGGCAAACTGGGCGGCATCAACGTTGCCGGCCGTAGCTGTAGGTCGCCTGGTTCCGGGACGCCAGTGATGGCGTCGACGACAGGGAAGCCGGCCTCCGGTGACGATCCACTGTGATCTTGCGGCTCACGAATGCCCACCAATCGGAATGCCGTCCGCAGTGCTCACAAATAGTGCAAGCGTGACTACTTAGAGTTGCCTATCGAACGCGTGAGCGATATCCTCGCAGAGGGTCGACCGTCAGACCGGGAGGGGAGGTGCGAAGAGATGATGCTTTCGGGTGGTGTGCTGCTGTCGCACCGACCGGAGGACGCATCTCCGTCCCGCTCATCCGACGCGCCTTCCACGTCCCCCCGGCGGCGCGGGTCCAGGCGGCATACGCCGTTCATCGGATCGGACCGTTTCTCCGGTGACTCTTATGGGGCGGTGCTTCTCGACCGTGCTCGCAGTGTTGGGCTCCTCGATGACGGTCGCAGCTCCGGCGGCCGAGAAGGCGCCGCTCCTCCCGCCCCGCACGACCCGGCGCGCCTCGAGGGGCGAGCCGTGCGACGCGGTCAGCCGGCCGCCACGGCGCGCTCTGACGGGCGAGGCGGGCGAGGAAGCGAGCCGGAGACGACGCACTCCTGGGCCCGTCGGCTGCTCGGCCTCCCGGACGCGTCAGTAGACCAGAAGCCTGACGGCGGAGGCCAATCTTTGGGTCCGGCGCGATCGCCGATCGCGCCCGCTCCCGCTGAACCCACCCGGTCCCGCGCGAAGCCTGCCGCCCCAAGGGAAGAGTCCGACGGCGGGGGCAAGCCGCAGCGCCTCGGGAGCGATGGCGGTGCTCTTTCCGGTCGAGACGAGCCGCAGTCCGGGTTTGACCGTGGTGACCTGTCGGCCTGGGATGGGATCTGGCAAGGCCGCCACTCCACCCTCCACGAGCCATCGTCGAACGGATCCCAGCGTGCCGGTCGGGACGATCGGCAGCAGAACGTGGGTCGGCGTGGCGGTGACCGGTGGGCCGCCGCCGATGGCCGGGGCACTGATGACCGGGGCGCTGGCCAGAGCTTCGAAGGTGATGGCCCGGCCGCTGGTCGTGACCGCCGGAGCGCTGGTCAGGGTGGCCAGGACACAGCTGGCCGGGACGCTGCCACCGACCGCCGAGACACTGGTGCAGGCAGTGCTGTCAGTGACGGCCAGAACGCCACAGGCCCGGATGCTGCTGGTGGTGATAGCCGGGTAGCGGAGTGGCCCGACCTGAACCTGGCTGGACGCGATGTCATCGAGTTGCTCGCACGTGCCGAGCGGCTGGCCGCGGCTGCGGGGAAGGTGCCGGGCCGAACCGAGACCGGGGTTGGAGTCGAGGCTGAGACCGGGGCTGGCGCTGGGGCCGGTGTTAACGCCGGTGCTGGGGCAGGGGCTGGGACCGAGACTGGTGCAGGGGTCGGTTCCGGTGCCGGGGTTGAGGCCGGTGCCGAGGTTGAGGTGGCGATGGCGGAGATCGTCGCCCTGGCCCGGGCGATCGATCTGGCCGAAGCCGCGATCGCCGCTCGCCTCCCGATAGCCGAAGCGGGTAAAGGCCACCACCTGTTCGGGCGGCGGTCGATCGGAGCATGGCTGGCATCCGCCACCGGGTCCCGCACCGCCCGCGCCGGAGAACGCGTCACACTCTCCCGGCAACTTCCGCGCCTG
>NZ_BBYJ01000039.1 GCF_001528665.1 Microtetraspora malaysiensis | reverse complement strand
CTCACGCGCCGTCGAGGCGGTCTGGCCGATGCGGTTCTTCCACTTGTAGAACCACGACTGCGACACCCCCAGCGCCCGGCAGGAGGTGGCATGGTCGATGTCATGGTCGGTCTTCTGGGAGCAGATGAAGGCCGCCACGCTCACCGGCCCATCGCCTCTTTCACCCACAAGACCACGGAGCGCTTGAGAACATCACGCTCGTCTTCCAGCTCAGCGCGTTCCTTCTCCCACGCCGCCTTCTCTCGAGCGTGCTCCTTGACCAGCTCGGCCTTCTCCCGCCGCAGCCGCGCCAGCTCCTCGCTTTCGGACTCCTTCAGCGTCCCGCCTCCGCCGCTGTTACCGCCGGCCTGCCCGTTGGCGTGCCGGTCCATCTGCACCCAGTTGTGCAGCGTGTACTCGTTGATACCAAGGTCCCGCGCGACGTGCGAGACGGGTTTGCCGGTCTCCTTGACGATGCGCACCGCTCCAGCCCGAAACTCCGGATCAAAGCGGCGCCTCGTGGTACCTGCCACGACCAAACCTCTCTCGGTTCGGTCTCCACGCTAAGAGGGGAAGCTCAGTGGTGCAGGCACGACGCGCAGGGTCGTCAAGGTGACCGCAGCCATCACATCCGACTACACCTGGGCCAACAGCGACGAGATCGGCTCCTACTGCCGCACGCCAGATGAGTTCATGCGCCGCATCCACGCCACCGGCACCCACCAACGGATGCGCCTCGACCTGGCCTTCCACGAAGTCGGCAACGACCGCTGGGAGTCGCGCGTGGGTGGTGCTGGCCGCGACCGGCCGGAGAGCCGCAGCCCGGCCGGCTGGCCGACCGGCGCGCGACGCGGGCCGCCGCAGGCGGGCCGCTTTAATAGCGAGAAGAAAAGTTGCTTTCGATCATGGTCGGATCCGCTCACTGCTCTTTGCCGGTTCCGCAGTTGCCCAGACGCGTTCGAGGCTGGTGAGGTAGACCGCCGCGGCGCCCTCGTCCTCGGTGGCTCGTAGATGGATGACCGGGGCCTGAGCCGCTGGGGTGCCGTAGGCGTGGATGTTGACGAGAAGCTGATCGTCCCCGCGATAGATCGAGTTGTACAGCACGGTCCGGTGCAGCCGGATCTCCACCCCGGCGAGCCCGCGGAGCAGCCGGTAGAGCACGAGGGCGTTGCGGATCCTGGCGGCCATGCCACCGTCTATGCCCTCGTCCGCACCGCGCTGCGCGACCTTGGGGCTGTCGGGGTCACCGAGCAGGATCCGCACCCGTACCCCGGCGCCGGCCTTTTCCCCGAACATCTGCACAATGCCCGCGTCGTCAGCGAGGAACAGGCCGCTGTAGACGAGCACGCCGATCTCACTTTGCGCCTGGGCGAACAGACGTCCCCATGCGTCCCTGGGTACGGCCCAGCGGTGCGGGTAGACGGTGACGATCTCGCTCTCCGACGCCGACGCGACCTGTTCCCGGGTCAGAGCTTCCGGCCACAGGTAACTCTCGTCCATCCCCAGGTGCGTCGCCACTGCGTATCGGTGCTTTCGATACGGTGCGCGGCCTTTGGTGATCCACCGTTGGGCTGTCTTGGGGTCCACTTCGATGGCGGTCGCCAGATCGGCGATGCTCACCCCGAGTTCCAGAAGTGCCGCGCGCAACCGCTCGTTCGCCATCTCACCTGCCACGTTCGAGGACGTCCAGGGACCTGGCAATCGTAGACGGGACGTCTTGAACATGTCCCGTCGTGTAGTGATCTCGTCCTGCCCTTTCGCCGCAATCTCGGTGTCACAACGCAGCACCGACCGCGACGAAAGGAGACGTGATCATGACAAACACCACGATCAACCCGCCCGAGGAGACCCCCGGCTGCGACTGCGGCGCGCTCCTGGAGCAGGGGCAGATCCGCTGCCGTAAGTGCCTGGCCCGTGACCGGCGGGCGCATCGGACGAATTCGTGTCACCACCGGATAGGGAGCCCGACATGGTCAGCTCTGTAATGCCCGCCCTGATCAAGGCCCGCCTGGGCCACTCCGACCCTGCGATCATGCTCCGGGTCTACGCCCACGTGATCAGCGAGCGAATGGCGAGCGCGGCCGATGTCTTCGCCGCCTCGATCAGGAATTCCGCCTGAGACCGTGCCCTGTCAGAGGCGCCCCCCTACTCGGGAGCGCCTTCCTCATTTCCCCTTTCGCCGGGCCACGTGGCGAGGATCTCGATACCGATCACCCTGCCGTTCTCGTCCAGGTCCAGGTTCACCATCGGACTGTCCACGGTCACCATCTTGGCCACGCCACCGTCCGGAATCGGGCCGTGCAGGGAAACGTAGGCCGCTCCGACTTGAGGATCGTACGTCCACGTGCCGGGGTGCTCTTCCAAGGTCATCTGGTCTCCTGTTAACAAGGGTGTTAGCAAGATCCCAGATTTGTCCGGACAAAGACAAGGCCCCTGACCGCGAACCCGCTGGCCAGGGGCCTTCCACATCCGAGCCGCCTTGGGGAATCGAACCCCAGACCTTCTGTTTACAAGACAGATGCTCTGCCGATTGAGCTAAGGCGGCGTGCCGCCCACGAGTTTAGTGGGCCGGAGGCCGTACCGTCACCGACGTTTCACCGACGACGAAGGCGGGCGACCTCGTAGAGGGCGATGCCGGCCGCGACGCCCGCGTTGAGCGACTCGGCGGCGGCGTTCATGGGGATGCGTACGACCTGGTCACACGACTCGCGGACCAGGCGGGACAGCCCCTTGCCCTCGGAGCCGACGACCACGACGAGCGGTTCGGTCGCCAGCTCGACGTCTCCGACGTCGACGGTCGCCCCGCCGTCCAGGCCGATGACGAACAGGCCGCTCTCACGGTACGCCTGGAGCGTCTGGGTGAGGTTGGCCGCGCGGGCGACGGGCAGGTTGGCCAGCGTGCCCGCCGACGTCTTCCACGCCCCGGCCGTGACGCCGGCGGAACGGCGTGATGGCACGAGCAGGCCGTGCGCCCCGAACGCGGTGGCGGACCGAGCGATGGCGCCGAGGTTACGCGGGTCGGTCACCCCGTCGAGGGCGACGATCAGCGGCACCTCGGCGGCGTCCTGCGCCCGCTCCACCAGGTCGGACGGGTGGGCGTATTCGTACGGCGGGATCTGCAGCCCGATCCCCTGGTGGACGTTGCCCTCGGTCAGCCGGTCGAGCTTCTCGCGCGAGACCTCCAGCAGCGCGATGCCGCGGCCGGCGGCGATCTTGATGGCCTCGCGGACGCGGTCGTCGCTCTCGATGCGCTGGGCGACGTAGAGGGCGTTCGCGGGCACACCTGCCCGCAGCGCCTCGACGACCGGGTTACGGCCGCCGATGACCTCCGGCGCATCCTCGCGGCGCGCCTTGGACTGCGCGCGAGCGGGCCGCGCCACGCCGGCGGCCTCGCGCTCTATCCGCTCGGTACGCGCCTTGTCCTTGAACCAGTGGCGCATGTGGGCCGGGGGCGTCGCGCCCCTGCCCGCAAGCGAACTGCGGCCCTTGCCGCCGGTCCCCCTGGTGGACCCCTGCCTCCGTGAGGGCTTCCCTGAAGCCTTTCCCGCCATGGTCTCTAGGGTAGGGGCACCGCTAGCGTGCCAACTCCCAGCGTGGCCCCTGGGGAGTGTCCTCGACCACCACGCCGGCGGCGGCGAGCTGCTCGCGGATGGCGTCGGCCGCGGCGTAGTCCTTGCGGGCCCGCGCCGCCTGGCGCTGCTCCAGGGCGACCGCGACCAGGGCGTCCACCACCTCGCGCAGCCCGGAGTCCCCGGTGCCGCGCCACTGCTCCGAACGCGGGTCGAGGCCGAGCACGTCGAGCATGTTCTGCGTCTCGGCCAGCAGCCGCGCGACCTGCTCCTTGTTGCCCTGGGCCAGCGCGACGTTGCCCTCGCGGACGACCTCGTGGATCACGGCGAGCGCCTGCGGCACGTTGAGGTCGTCGCTCATCGCGTCCGCGAACGCCTCGGGCAGCGGGGCCACGGCGTCCACATCGTGGATCACCTCGGCGGCCCGGGTGACGAAGCCTTCGATGCGCCGATATCCGGCGGCCGCCTCCAGCAACGCCTCCTCGGAGTAGTCCATCTCCGAGCGGTAGTGCGCCGCGACCAGGTAGTACCGCAGCTCGACCGCCCGAACCTTGCGCAGCATGTCCGGGATGAGCAGCGAGTTGCCCAGCGACTTGCTCATCTTCTCGCCGCCGAGCTTGAGCATGCCGTTGTGCAGCCAGTAGCGGGCGAAGCCGTCGCCCGCGGCCTGCGACTGCGCGATCTCGTTCTCGTGGTGCGGGAAGATCAGGTCTACCCCGCCGCCGTGGATGTCGAACGTGCCACCGAGGTACTTCGTCGCCATGGCCGAGCACTCCAGGTGCCAGCCCGGCCGCCCCCGCCCCCACGGTGTGGGCCACGTCGGCTCGCCCGGCTTGGCGCCTTTCCACAGGGCGAAGTCGCGCGGGTCACGCTTGAGCGATTCGGTGTCGGTGTCCCCCGCCGCCCGCATGTTCTCCAGCTTCTGGTTGGAGAGCTTGCCGTATCGGTCGGCGTAGGACACCACGTCGAAGTAGACGTCGCCGCCCGCGGCGTAGGCGTGCCCCTTGTCGATGAGCCGGCGCATCAGCTCGACCATCTCGGGAACGTGGCCCATGGCCCGCGGCTCGACGGTCGGCGGCAGGCATCCGAGCTGGTCGTACGCCCAGGTGAAGGCGCGCTGGTTGCGCTCGGCCACGACGAACCAGGGGACGCCTTCCTCGGCGGACACTCGGATGATCTTGTCGTCGAGGTCCGTGACGTTGCGGCAGAACGTGACGTCGTAGCCCAGACGGGTCAGCCACCGCCGGAGCACGTCGAAGTTGAGGCCCGACCGGATGTGACCGATGTGCGGCGGAGCCTGGACGGTCGCACCACACAGATACATCGAGACCCGGCCGGGCTCGACCGGTACGAAATCGCGGACCGTACGCGTGCTGGTGTCGTAGAGGTTCAGGCTCACGAAGGCAAGGCTAATGCCTCACGCCGCACCACAGGCCTACTTACGGGACGGTGTGGCCTACCAGAGGGAACCGGCGTCTCCCTCGCAACACACGGCACCGGACATGACCCCGGAAAACACTCAGCGGAGATATACCTTTTGTGGCTTTATGTGGACGATCACCCGTTCGCTTTCCGGGTGCGGCTCCTCCCAAGGCCTTCCGGCGTACTTGAGGGACAGCTCCTCGATCAACGCCCCCGACCGGTCGTCCTCCATCTCCGCCACGCCTCTGACCTCGACGTACCTGTACGGGTTCGCCGGGTCGATCACCACGATAGTGACCCGGGGGTCGCGCTCGAAGTTCCGGTGCTTGCGACGCCCCTTGACTGTGGAGAAGAGGATGTCGTCGCCGTCGGTCCTGACCCACACGACCGACGCCTGCGGCGCCCCATCGGGGTTGAGACTCACGACCGTCGCGAAGTTCTTTCCGTCGAAAAGCTCGCGCACGCCGTCAGGCAACATCGCATCCTCCGGTCATCCTTATGCGGGATATGCCGATCACGTTACTTGTCGTCCGAGATCGGCGCGCGTGCTCCCATTCTGTAGGCTCGAAACGCCATGGATGCCTCTCCCCCCTCGGCGGCAGGCGCGGCCTCCCGCCCGCCCGGGTCCCCTTCCCCCGGGCTTCCGCTCGCGCTCCGCCGCGTGGCCGTCGTCATCGCGGCGCTCGCTGTCGCCCTGCTGGCCACGGCGGCCTGCGTGCTCTCCTTCGACGACATGCGCGCTCTGGCGCTGGCCGGTCAGGCGGAGCCACGTTTCGCGTACTTCTATCCGGCCGCCTTCGACGCGCTGCTGGCCGTCGCGCTGATCAGCGTCCCGCTGGTCCGCACCGGCCGGCTGATCCTGCGCGTGCAGGCCGGGGTCATCCTGGTCCTGCTGATGGCCGCCGCCGCGACGGCGACCGCGGCGACCGCCACCGGCGCGACCCCCGACCCGAGACCGGCCGCCATCGTCGTGGCGCTGCTCCCCTGGGTCATGTTGAGCATCGGGCTCTGGCTGCTGCTGCTCCTCGCCAAGCAGGCTCAGGCGTACTGGTCCGAGCGCGACCCGGCGACGGACGCCGCCGAGATCGTCCCCTTCGCGGGCGACGATCGGCCGCGTCCGGTCGAGGTGGTCGCGCCCGCCCCGGAACCTCCCGCACCGCGGCCGGAGCCGACCGCCCCCGAGCCCGAGCCCGTACGGCAGGAGCCCGCCGAGCCGCCGGCCGCCCCGGCGACCGGCCAGACGCCCGAGACGGACGCACCCGTGCGGCAGGAGGCCGCCGGAGCCTCTCAGGATGACGAGCCGGCCCCCCAGGCCGCGGACGCCACGGAGGCGGAGCCGGCGGGCGACCGGCCCAACCGGCCCCTTCGTTGGGGCGATCTCGTCCGGCCGCACGCCGGCGACGTCCTCGTCCATCCGCTCCCGCTCACCACTCCGGAGGACACCCCCGAACCCCCGGAGGAAACCCCCGAGCAGCCCGAGCAGCCCGAGCAGGCGGCTCAGGACGCTCCCGACGAGGCGCGGGACACGGAGGCGGATGTCGACACCCAGCCGCTCCGCGTATTCTCCGACGTCCCCGACCCGGCCCACGAGTCCGACGCCGCCGACGACGAGGAGAACCGGCAGGCCGGACGCTCGTACGGCACGGCAGGGGAGGCCGGGGACGAGCCGATGCCGTCGGATCCGCCCTCCCGCCACATGCGCAGCACCCCGCTCCCGCCGGAGTGACCGGCGCCTGAAGACATGAGTAGGCCCGCCCGGCTCTTCGTACGAGGCCGAGCGGGCGTACCGCTACTCGGGGACGGCCGCGGGTGAAGGGCGTCGGTGGCCGGGCATGGCAAGGCGCCTCCCCCGGGTCGGCTCAGACACAAAGACGTCTCAGACGCGGACAAAACTCAGACGCCGACGGCTCAGGCACGGAGGCGGCTCAGGCACAGAGGCGACTCAGCCGCCGCTTCGACCGCGGATGCCGGCGACGACGCCCACACCGATGACCGCGAGCACGACCTGCATGATCAGTTCGATCCAGTCGATGCCCGGTGTGGTCGCGACGCCGAGGACCTGGGCGATGGCGGTGCCGACGAGGGCCGCGACGATGCCGACGACGATGGTGAGGATCCAGCCGATCGGCTGCCTGCCGGGGAGGAGCAGGCGCCCCAGGGCGCCGATCACCGCTCCGATCACGATCGCCCCGAGAATGGATTCGATGGTCATGATCGACCTCCCTTGAGGGTGAACACCGTCAAGGGAGATCACTACCCATCGTCTCCGAGATATTCCTTTACCTTGGCGCCATTACTCGCTACGCCCCCTAAGCCGGGTGACCGCGTACACGCCGACGATGGCGAGGAGCAACTGGATGAGGTGCTCCACCCAGTCGATGCCCCGGGTGTCCGCCACGCCGAGGACGCTCGCGATCAGCGAGCCGATCAGCGCGGCCACGACGCCGACGATGATCGTGAGTCCGATGCTGATGTTCTGGCGGCCCGGAAGTATCAGCCGTGCGAGTGCCCCGATGATGATGCCGATGATGATGGCACCGAGAATCGCTCCGATCATTGTCGGCCCCCCGTCGAAGTGACGTTTTTCACGTTCGACGGGGTTTTACCCGGCTAGCCGACAAATCATCAAAAATGGGGCGGCGACCCATTCCGCGCCTGGATTCCGGGTCACCGCCCTCGCGCTGAATAGGACGCTCTCGCCCCCGTATAGGTTTGCATGTCCCCTTGGATCGGGGTTGCCCCTTCTGTCGGGACAAGGCCGACACAGGGCCGGGCCGGCAGCAGGGCCGGCCGGTGCGTCTCAGCCGAAGACGATCGCGGTCGCGATGGCCGCGACGCCCTCACCGCGCCCGGTGAGCCCCAGCCCGTCCGTCGTGGTGGCGCTCACACTCACCGGAGCCCCCAGAGCGGCCCCCAGGGCCTTCTCCGCCTCCGTACGGCGCGGCGCGAGCTTGGGCCGGTTGCCGATGACCTGGACCGCCACGTTGCCGATCTGGAAGCCGGCGGCCCTCACCTGGCGGGCCGCCTCCTCCAGCAGGACGGCGCCGGAGGCTCCGGCCCAACGGGGGTCGGCGGTGCCGAAGAGGCCGCCGAGATCGCCGAGGCCGGCGGCCGAGAGGAGGGCGTCACAGCACGCGTGCGCCGCGGCGTCCCCGTCGGAGTGCCCGGCGAGGCCGGTCTCACCCGGCCAGTGCAGCCCGGCGAGGTGGAGGGAACGACCGGATGCGAAAGGGTGGACATCGACACCGATGCCCACCCTTGGAGATATCGCGTTCAGGAGTTCAGCACCTCGTCCAGCAGTGCCTCGGCCTTGTCCTCGTTGGTCTTCTCCGCCAGCGCCAGCTCGCTGACCAGGATCTGCCGAGCCTTCGCGAGCATCCGCTTCTCTCCAGCGGAGAGCCCGCGCTCCTTGTCGCGTCGCCACAGGTCGCGAACGACCTCGGCCACCTTGTTGACGTCACCGGACGCCAGCTTCTCCAGGTTGGCCTTGTAGCGGCGGGACCAGTTCGTGGGCTCCTCCGTGTGCGGCATGCGCAGCACGTCGAAGACGCGCTCAAGGCCTTCCTGGCCGACGACATCACGCACACCGACAAGCTCGGCGTTTTCGGCTGGCACCTGGACGGTGAGGTCGCCTTTGTCGACCTTCAGCACCAGGTAGGTCTTTTCCTCACCCTTGATGGTTCGGGTCGTGATGGCCTCGATCCGAGCAGCCCCATGGTGGGGGTAGACGACAGTGTCGCCGACCTGGAAAGTCATGTGACAAGTACCCCTTCCGCTGTACTCCAGAGTACCACGCGCCGCCATGCTCCCGGAACAGTGAAATCAACATAACTGCAGGTCAAGCCCTCATTTTAGGACTTGACAAGCAGTCGACTCTGTGAATGGCAAAGCCGGACATACCGGATGACCTGCAAAACCGGGCCCGCTGCCAGGAGGCCGCGTCCGCGACCACGGCGGGACGCGGATATGGTGTTTCCTGCTCAAATACGTGCATATCAAGGAGATTCGAACCGTGAGCAGCACCAGCCGCCGCAGGGCGATCGCCGTTGCCGCGCTTCTCGCCGTCGCTCCTGCGTTGGCCGCGTGCGGCGCCGGGTTCGACGCCAACGTCAACGTTCCGTACGCACCGACCGAGGCGGGCGTCCACATCAGCGGCACCGGCGTGGACAGTGAGTACGGCCACAACGGCGTCAAGATCAGCCAGGCGTTCATCCTGGGCCCCGAGTCCGGCGCTCAGATCGCGGCGGGCGGCTCCGCGCCGCTGTACCTCACCATGGTGAACACCAACCCCGCCGCCGACGCCCTCACCGCGATCGTCCCCGACGACGGGCAGGCGACGTCCGTGCGGATCCCCAACGCGTTCCAGCTCTCGCCCGACACGCTGGCGAAGTCCTCGAACACCACCGTCGAGGGGCTCAAGCAGAAGCTGCTCGGCGGCGAGACCGTGAAGCTGACGCTCAAGTTCAAGAACGCGGGCGACGTCACGATGAACGTCCCGGTCATCCCGCGCAGCCGTGAGTTCGCCACGCTGCCGCCGGCCTCGGACAACTCGCAGCCGCCGGCGACGGACACCACCGCGGGCGGCACCACCGACACCACGACCGGCGCGGACACCGGGACCACGGGCACCGACACCGGCGCCACCGACACCGAGACGACCACCACGGGCTGATCCCACGCCCCTGTCCCGGCGCGCACAGCGCTCACGGACAGACCGGACAGACGGAAAACCCCTTGTCCCCGCACGGCCGTGCGGGGACAAGGGGTTTTCCGGCCTTTCGGCCGCGGGTCAGGCTTCCGCCGGGTCGAACTTGTAGCCCAGGCCGCGCACGGTGAGGATGCAGCGCGGGTTGGAGGGGTCGGACTCGACCTTGGCCCGCAGCCGCTTGACGTGGACGTCCAGCGTCTTGGTGTCGCCCACGTAGTCCGCGCCCCAGACCCGGTCGATGAGCTGGCCCCGGGTGAGGACCCGCCCGGCGTTGCGCAGCAGCACCTCGAGCAGCTCGAACTCCTTGAGCGGGAGCTGCACGTGCTCCCCGCGCACGGCGACGACGTGCCGGTCGACGTCCATCCGGACCGGGCCGACCGCGAGCACGGCGGACTCCAGCTCCTCCACGTCGCCCTGCCGGCGGAGCACGGCGCGGATGCGGGCCACCAGCTCCCGCGAGGAGAACGGCTTGGTGACGTAGTCGTCCGCGCCCAGTTCGAGGCCCACCACCTTGTCGATCTCGCTGTCCTTGGCGGTCAGCATGATGACGGGGACCTTGGAGCGCTGCCGGAGCGTACGGCACACTTCCGTGCCCGGCAGGCCGGGAAGCATCAGGTCGAGCAGGACGAGGTCGGCGCCGTTGCGGTCGAAGGCGTCCAGCGCCTCGGGCCCGGTGGCCGCCACGGCCACCTCGAAGCCTTCCTTGCGGAGCATGTAGGAGAGGGCGTCCGAGAACGACTCCTCGTCCTCCACGACGAGTACTCGGGTCACTTCGCGGCCTCCATGGGGGTCGTTGTGCTTGCTGGCACCCCCGCCGTGCCGCCGAACGCGGGAAGGCGGAGGGTGAAGGTGGATCCGGAGCCTTCCTTGCTCCAGACCGTGACCTCGCCGCTGTGGGCGGCGGCGACGTGCTTGACGATGGCGAGCCCGAGGCCGGTGCCCCCCGTCGCCCGCGACCGGGCGGTGTCCACGCGGAAGAAGCGCTCGAAGATGCGCTCCTGGGCGAACTCGGGGATGCCGATGCCCTGGTCGCTGACGCTCACCTCGACCGAGTCGCCCACGGGCCGGACGCTGACCACGACCCGGGTGTGCTCGGGGCTGTAGGCCACGGCGTTGTCGATGAGGTTGTGCAGGGCGGTGACCAGCAGGTCCTCGTCACCCCAGGTGCGCAGGCCCTCGCGGCCGCCCGCGACGAGCGTGATGTTCTTGGCCGACGCCTTGGTGTTGCAGCGGTCGATCGCCTCGTGGACGACGTCGTCGACGGCCACCGCGTCCGGCGTCGGGATGGGGTCGGCGCCCTGGATCCGGGAGAGGGTGATCAGGTCCTGCACCAGGTAGGTCAGCCGCGCCGCCTCGTGCTGCATGCGGCCCGCGAAGCGGGTCACCGCCTCGGGGTCGTCGGCCGCGTCCTGGATGGTCTCGGCGAGCAGGCTCAGCGCGCCGACCGGCGTCTTGAGCTCGTGGCTGACGTTGGCCACGAAGTCGCGCCTGACCGCCTCGACCCGGCGGCTCTCGGTCTGGTCCTCGGCCAGGACGAGCACCTGCCCGTGCGAGCCGAGCGGGGCCACCCGTACCGCGAAGGTGGTCGACTCCTGGCCGAATCTGCGCCCCGCGGTCTCGATCTCGCTCTCGCGGATCTCGCCGTCCCTGCGGACCTTCCGCGCCAGGGCGAGCAGTTCGGCGGCCATGAGGGATTCACCGCGCACCAGGCCGAAGGCGCGCGCCGCGGAGCTCGCGCGCAGCACCCTGTCGTCCCGGTCCAGTACGACCGCCGACGAAGGGAGCACCGCGAGGACCGAGGCCACGCCGGACGACAACATGTCGTCGGGGACGTCGGCGCGCTGCTCGTGCTCGGACTGGCGGCTGATCGCCAGCATGACGACGGCACCCAGGATGAACCCCGCCATCGCCGCCAGGCTGGCCAGCAACTCGTTCACGGTTCCCAATGTAGGTGGCGGTTCCAAGGGGATATCCTCCCTCTTGGGCCGTGACCATGGCTTTTCCGGAAAAGTTCACCTGACGGTCGAAGTTCGTTCACGAAACGCCGCGTAGCGTGATCGGCATGCGCGACGCCTACCACGATGAGCTGGAAGCCCTTACCGACCGCTTGGTGGAGATGACCCGGCTCGTCCGCTCCGCCGTTTCGCGGAGCACCACCGCACTGCTGGACGCCGATCTCCAGCTCGCGGAGAGCGTGATCTCCCGGGACGAAGAGGTCAACCGCCTCTACGCCGAGATCGAGACCTCCATCTACGAGGTGATGGCCACCCAGCAGCCGGTGGCCGTCGACCTGCGCACCGTGATCACCGCGCTGCGCATGGCCTCCAACCTGGAACGCATGGGCGACCACGCCGAGCACATCGCGAAGGTGGCCCGGATGCGTCACCCCGAGTCGGCGATCCCGGCCGAGCTGCGCGACACCTTCGTGGAGATGGGCGCGATCGCCGAACGACTGATCGTCAAGACCGGCAGCTGCATCGTCTCGCGTGACGTCGAGATGGCCAAGGAGCTGGAGAGCGACGACGACGCCATGGACCGGCTGCACCGCCGGCTCTTCCGCGTGCTGCTGAACAAGGGATGGTCGCACGGCATCGAGTCGGCGATCGACATCACCCTCGTCGGCCGCTACTACGAGCGGTACGCCGACCACGCCGTCAGCGTGGCGCGGGACGTCGTCTACCTCGTCACCGGCTCGCGGTACCCCGACGCCGAGTGACCCGTGGAAATGCCGACGGCGCGGCGGGAGCCTCCCCTGCCGCGCCGTCTCGCGTCCGTCCCTCGTAGGGGTGTCAGCGGCCCTGGTTGGCCACGGCCTCGATGGCGGCCGCGGCGGCGTTCGGGTCGAGGTAGTCGCCGCCCGGGTTCAGCGGGCGGAAGTTCTCGTCCAGCTCGTAGCGCAGCGGGATGCCGGTCGGGATGTTGAGCTTGGCGATCGACGCGTCGTCGATGCCGTCGAGGTGCTTGACCAGGGCGCGCAGCGAGTTGCCGTGCGCGACGACCAGGACGGTCCGGTCCGCGGCGAGGTCGGGCACGATGTGGTCGTACCAGTACGGCAGCATCCGGTCGACGACGTCCTTGAGGCACTCGGTCTTCGGCATGAGCTCCGGCGGGAGCAGGGCGTACCGCGGGTCTCCGGCCTGCGAGTACTCGTCGCCGTCGGCGATCGGCGGCGGCGGGGTGTCGTAGGAGCGGCGCCACAGCATGAACTGCTCGTCGCCGAACTCCGCGCGGGTCTGGGCCTTGTCCTTGCCCTGGAGCGCGCCGTAGTGACGCTCGTTCAGCCGCCAGGAGCGGTGAACGGGCAGCCACAGCAGGTCGGCCACCTCCTGCGCCAGGTTGGCCGTCCTGATCGCCCGGGTCAGGAGCGAAGTGTGGACCACGTCGGGGCGGACGCCGGCGTCGAGCAGGAGCTGCCCGCCGCGCCGCGCCTCCTCCTCGCCCGCCGGGGAGAGCGTGACATCCACCCACCCGGTGAACAGGCCCTTGACGTTCCACTCACTCTCGCCATGCCGAAGCAGCACCAAAGTCGCCATAGGCAGAAAGCTTAGTCCGTACGGCTTATGCGGGGTTCCTCGCCGGATCGGCGAACCGGGCGAAGGCCTGCAGGTTGGCGAGGGATTCGCCCCTCTTGACCCGCCACTCCCACTCCCTGCGGATGGAGGAGGCGAACCCGAGTTCGAGCGCCCGGTCGAAGGACTCGTCGGAGTAGGTGAGCACGCAGCCGAGCACCCGGTCGATCTCGGCCTCGGTCACCGCGTCGAAGGGCACCCGGCCGACGAGGTAGACGTCGCCCTCGGCGTCGAGCGCGAAGTGGACGCCGTACATGGAGCCGTTCTTGGTCAGCAGCCACCGGTAGAACTCAGCGTGGTTCTCGTCCGGCTGCCGGCAGAAGAACGCCTCCACGTTGAGCGCCTGGTCGCCGAGGGCGAGCCAGGTCATGGTGGCGAGCTTGTGCTGTCCGGGCAGCCTGACCAGGAACGCCCCGGGGCGCGGCCGCTCGTAGGCGAGGTCGGCGGCCTTCAGCGCGTCCTCGATCACGCCTTCCAGATCACTCATGTCTCCTCCTCGCCGGGCGGGGCCGTGCTCCCCTGCCCCGCCGTCCGGGGCGCGAACCCCGGCGCCGCCGGTTTTTCCCAGATTAGGCCGAGCCCGCCGGGGCTCAGGAGTTGACGGCGACCGGGACGCCGGGCAGCCGGGCCATCGCTCCCGTGTACACGTCCACGAGCCGGGCGGCCGTGGCCGACCAGCCGAAGGCCGCCGCGTGCCGTACGGCGTTGCCGGAGAGGTAGTCGAGCCAGTCGGGCCGGCCGAGGAGGCCGCGCAGCGCCACCTCCCACTCGCGGGGGTCGTGCCCGTCCACGAGGACGCCGGAGACGCCGTCCCTGACGGCGGTGCGCAGGCCGCCGACGGAGGCGGCGACGACGGGGGTGCCGCACGCCTGGGACTCCAGCGCGACCAGCCCGAAGGACTCGTTGTGGGAGGGGACGACGGTCACGTCCGCCGCCCGGTACCAGTCGGCCAGCTCGTGCTGCGGCGCGGGCGGCGCAAGCCGTACGACGTCGGTGATGCCGAGCTCCGCGGACAGCTCCGTGAGCAGGGACGGGCGGGCCAGGCCGTTGCCGCTGGGGCCGCCCACGAAGGCCACGACGAGCCGGGAGCGCAGGGACGGATCCCGCTCCAGCATCCGGGCGACCGCCTTCATGAGGACGTCGGGCCCCTTCAGCGGCTGGATCCGGCCCACGAAGAGCAGCATGTGGGCGTCCTGCGGGAGGCCGAGGCGCCGCCGGGCCGCCCCCTTGGACGCGGGCTGGAAGACGGTCAGGTTCACGCCGGGGTTGACGACGGCCACCCGCTCCTCGGGCGCGTCGTAGAGCTCGATCAGCTCGCGCGCCTCGTCGGCGGTGTTGGCGACCAGGCTGTCGGCCACGTCGACGACCTGCTCCTCCCCGAGCACGCGCACGGTGGGCTCGGGCCGGTCGCCCTCGGCGAGCAGCAGGTTCTTCACCTTGGCCATGGTGTGCATGGTGTGGACGAGCGGGATGCCCCAGCGCTCCTTGGCGAGCCAGCCCACCTGACCGGAAAGCCAGTAATGCGAATGGATGACGTCATAGCGGCCGGGCTCGTACATCGCCTCGGTGCGCAGGACGCCGGACAGGAAGCCACAGAGCTGGGCGGGCAGGTCGCCCCGGTCCAGCTCCTCGTACGGCCCGGCGGTGACGTGCCGTACGGAGACGCCGGGGGCGATCTCGGCGGTCGGCGGCAGATCCCGGGCCGTCTGCCGGGTGAAGATCTCGACCTCGACGCCGAGGGCGGCCAGCCGTTTGGCCGCCTCGACGACATACACGTTCATGCCGCCGGCGTCGCCCGTGCCGGGCTGGTCCAGCGGCGACGTGTGCATGCTGATGGTCGCCACCCGGTTGACCCGACGCCGACTCAGCGCCACCCGAACCACCTCCAGAAGGCTAGTAACCGCAAGAAACCCGGCAAGATTCCCGAATCATGCGGTTCCGCAGCCTTGCAGAGCTCCTGGAAAGATATGAACCCGGCCCGTGGTCCAGAGACCGGGGCGAGCAGCCGAGGTTGGAAACCTGTTGGGAGCGAAGTAATGGCGAAGACGGCGGTGGTGACCGGGGCCAGCAGCGGCATCGGGGCGGCGACGGCCCGGCGGCTCGCGGCGGAGGGCTTCGACGTCGTGGCCGCGGCCCGGCGGCGCGAGCGGCTCGACGCACTGGCCGCCGAGGTTCCCGGCATCCGACCGGCGATGCTCGACGTAACCTCGCAGGAATCCGTCGACGCGTTCGCCGCCGAGCTGGAGCGGTGCGACGTCCTGGTCAACAACGCGGGCGGCGCGCTCGGCCTCGAACCGGTGGCCTCGTCCCGGGTGGACGACTGGCAGCGCATGTACGACGTCAACGTGCTCGGCTCGCTGCGCATGACGCGCGCCCTGCTGCCCAAGCTGATCGCGTCCGGGGACGGCGTGCTGGTCATGCTCACGTCGGTCGCCGGCCTGGTCTCGTACGAGGGCGGCGGTGGATACTGCGCGGCCAAGCACGCCCAGACGTCGATGACCGAGACGCTGCGGCTGGAGCTGTGCGGCGAGCCGGTCCGCGTCGTCGAGATCGCGCCCGGCATGGTGCAGACCGAGGAGTTCTCGCTCACGCGGTTCCGCGGCGACGCGGAGAAGGCCGCCAAGGTCTACGAGGGCGTGCCCGGCCCGCTCACCGCCGACGACGTGGCCGACGTGATCTCCTTCGCGGTCACCCGCCCCGCGCACGTGAACATCGACCGCCTGGTGATCCGGCCGCGCGCCCAGGCCGCCCAGCACAAGGTCCACCGGGTCTGACGCGCGGTCCGGAGAGCGCCCGCATGGCGGCTGAGACGCGGACGGGTGCGCGGCCCGATGTACGGTCTGGTGTGCGCAAACCCGTCGGCGAGATCACCCGTGGCACAACCGGGCACAACCGGTTGCGCCGGTCCGACCGGTGGATCGCCGCCGTCCACGCTCCGCTGCTGCGCGGGGCCGCCGGGGCGCCGCTCGCCGTCGACCTCGGCTACGGCGCCTCGCACGTCACCACCCTGGAGCTGTTCCTGCGGCTGCGCGCGGTGTCCCCGCGGGTCGAGGTCGTGGGCGTCGAGATCGATCCGGCGCGGGTGGCGGCAGCCCTGCCGTACGAGCGGGAGGGGCTCGCCTTCGTCAGGGGCGGCTTCGAGCTGCCGGTGCCGCGTCCCCCGCTGCTCGTGCGGGCCTTCAACGTGCTCAGGCAGTACGGCGAGGCCGACGCCTGGGCGTACTGGGACCTGCTGCGCTCGCGGATCGCCCCGGACGGCGTGATCGTCGAGGGCACCTGCTCGGAGGTCGGCCACCGCGCGGTGTGGGCGGCGCTCGGGGCCGAGGGGCCGCGCACGCTGACGTTCGCCGCGCGGTTCGCCGGGTTCGAGCGCCCTTCGGATCTGGCCGAGCGGCTGCCCAAGACGCTGATCCACCGGAACGTCCCCGGCGAGCCGGTCCACGACTTCCTGCGCGACTGGGACCGCGCGTGGGCGAGCTGCGCGCCCTTCGCGCCGTACGGCGCCCGCCAGCGCTGGATCAGGACGGCGGAGCTGCTGGCGCGGGACTGGCCGGTGACTGTCGCGCCTCCGCTCGGCGGGCCGTCCCGCTGGCGTCTCGGTGAGCTGACGATGTCCTGGTCCGCCGTCGCCTGAGCGGCTCGACGCCAAGCTTTCCGCATGGCACGGCAAACAGGTCGGCAGGATGCCGTCGAATCACCCGAATTCTCGCAGCACCCGGTCGAAGATCTCGTATGCTGCGGAGTCAAACAGCACAAATCGCGCCTCGCGGACGTTCGACTCAGATCGCAGCACGGTGGTGACGGAGATCCGGGCGGCGTCGTCCATCGGCCAGCGGTAGACACCGGTCGAGACGGCGGGGAACGCGACCGTCGCCGCGCCGAGCGCGTCGGCGACCTTGAGCGACTCGCGGTAGCAGGAGGCCAGCAGATGAGACCGGTCCTCGCTTCGCGAGAACACGGGGCCCACAGTGTGGATCACCCATCGGGCGGGCAGCAGTCCCGCCGTGGTCGCGACGGCCTCGCCCACCGGGAGGCCGCCGCCGTACCGCGAGGCGCGCAGCGCCCGGCACTCCGCCAGGATCTCGGGGCCGCCCTTCCGGTGGATCGCGCCGTCCACCCCGCCGCCGCCCAGCAGCGAGGAGTTGGCCGCGTTCACGATGGCGTCCACCGGCTGCTCGGTGATGTCGCCCTGCACCAGCGTGAGCTTCATGACATGCGCCCCTCTACGACACGTAGTACTACCCCGGGTAGGCTTGTTGGCGTGAAAGGACTTGGCGATCTTGAACGTAGCATCATGGACATCCTCTGGGCGCAGAGCGCTCCCCTGACAGCACGCGAGGTCGGCCGCCTGATCCAGGACCGCGATCTCGCGCCCACAACCGTGATGACCGTACTGGACCGTCTTTCCCGCAAGGGGTTCCTCAACCGCACCCGGGACGGGCGCGCCTGGCGCTACGAGCCCGCCGAGAGCCGCGACGCCTACGTCACCGAGCTCATGCTCGAAGCCCTGGACCTGACGGGAGACCGCAGCGCGGCGCTGACGCGCTTCGCCCAGGCCGTCTCCGGGTCCGAGGCCGAGATCCTGCGAAGAGCCCTCCTGGAGCTGGAGGAGTAGTGATCGCGGCGGCTGTCCTGGCGGTCCTCGCCCTGGCATGCGCGGTCGGCGCCTGGCGTCTGACCTCCGCGCGCTGGCCCTGGCGTGCCCCTCGCACGGCCATCCTTCTGTGGCAGTCCCTCGGCGTCACGTGGGGGCTCGCCACCACCGGGGCCCTCTTCGCGTACGCGCTGGCCCCTTACGGCGCCGGGGTCGTGCACGGGCTCTCCATTCTGCTGACCAGCGCCGAGTTCGACGTGCGCGAGCCGCACGACGTGATCAGGCTGTGCGCGCTGCTCAGCGGCTTCACCCTCCTCACGGTGCTCGTGGTCGTGCTCTTCGCGGCCGGCGCCCAGACGCTGCGTGCCCGGCGCCGCCACCGCATGCTGCTCAAGCTGATCGCACGGGACGAGCCCGCCGTCCCCGGCGTCCGCGTAGTCGACCACCCGGGCGCGGCGGCGTACTGCCTGCCGGGGCTGAAGTCCGAGGTCGTGATCAGCGCGGGCACGCTCGACCTGCTCTCGCAGGACGAGCTGGACGCGATGCTCGCGCACGAGATCGCGCACGCGCGCGAGCGGCACGATCTGGTGCTGCTGCCGTTCGGCGCGCTGCTCCGGGCGCTGCCCTGGTCGGCCGTGGTGCGGGACGCGCAGGCGGCCGTAGCGCTGTTGATCGAGATGGCCGCGGACGACCGCGCCCGCCGCTTCTGCTCGCCGAAGCGGCTCGCCACCGCCCTGCTGCGGTTCGGCGCCGCCACCGCCGTCCCAACGCCGCACGGCGCGCTGGGCGCCACGTCGGGCCAGAACGTGATGGCCCGCGTCAACCGGCTCATCAAGCCCGACATCGACCTTCCGGCGCACGTCAGGTACGGCATCCTGGCCGCGTCCGCGGCCCTGGCCGTCTCGGCTCCGCTGCTCTGGCTGCTCCCCGCCTGAACCCCTGGCGCTTGCTGGTGTTTGCCGCCGAGTTTGCAATTGCAAGCACTTTGAGGGCAGACTTGGGGGTATGGAACTACCCAAGGTCGGCTCGATCGGCGAGTACATCCGCCAGCAGCGGCAGCAGGCGAAGATCTCTTTGCGCCAGCTCGCCGCGCAGGCGGGGGTCTCGAATCCCTATCTGAGCCAGGTCGAGCGCGGGCTGCGCAAGCCGAGCGCGGAGATCCTCAACCAGATCGCCAAGGGTCTGCATATCTCCGCGAAGGTGCTGTACGTGCAGGCCGGCCTGATCGAGGACCGCGAGCCGGACAGCGACGTGCTGGCCGCGATCCGGGCCGATGTCACCGTCACCGAGCGGCAGCGCCAGGTGTTGATCGACATTTACGAGTCGTTCCGCAAGGAGAACCGCGCCGGAAATCCGGAGGCCCAGCCGTCGCGACCGGCTGAGCCCCCGACTGGTGACGCGGTTCTAACGGAGAACACCGCCACACCGGATTCCAAGGAAGGTTAACCGATGACCCTTACCGCCGAGGTCAAGAAGATCACCGAGTCCAAGCCGTTCTACGCGGTCGCGGGCGCCGGCGACTACGCCGTCGAGAAGCTGCGTGAGCTGCCCGAGCAGATCCAGAAGCTGCAGGCCCGCCGGGGCGAGCTGCGCGAGACCGCGAAGGACATCCCGGTCCGCGCCCGCGAGTACGCCACGACCGTCCAGGGCAAGGCCGAGGCCGTCGCCAAGGACTTCCCGAACAAGGCCCGCGAGTACGCCGACACCGCCACCACCCGGTTCAACGAGCTGTACAACGAGCTGGCCGGGCGCGGCCGCCGGATCATCAGCAAGGTGAGCGGCGAGGCCGCGCTGGAGCTGGAGGAAGTCTCCAAGACGGCGGACCAGACGGCCGGGCGCAAGCCGAGCCGTGCGCGCACCACGTCCAAGGCCTGACACGCCGCCATGCGGGCCCGCACCGGTTCGTCCGGTGCGGGCCCGCGCCGTGTGCGGCATCCGCACCGGGACGGCGAGACCGGGTGGCCCCGCGCCGCACTAGTCTGGAGGCGACAGAGACCGTGACCGCTTGGGAGAGTCCATGTTCGGCCCCGTCAACAACTTCCTCACCCTCATCTTCTGGCTGCTCTCCGTCGGGGCCTTCATCCTGTCGCTCTGGGCGCTGGTCCACGCGGTCCGGATGCCGGCGCGCGCGTTCGCCGCGGCGGGCAAGCTGACCAAGCAGCTGTGGCTGGTCATCCTGGGGCTGGCGACGCTGTTCACCTTCGCGCCCGCGGTCAACTACATGGGCATGGGGATGGGGATGCCGGGTCTGCTCACCATCCTCGCCGTCATCGCGTCCGGCGTCTATCTGGCCGATGTGAAGCCCGCGGTCAGCCAGTACCGCGGCGGCGGCAACCAGGGCCCGTACGGCCCCTGGTGATCTGACCGCGCCGATCCGTCCGCTCAGCCGGGGAGGGCCGCGGGAGCCGCCTCGTCACCGGCGAGGCCGCGCGCCCGCAGGGTCTCCGCCAGCCAGCGCGCCAGCCTCAGATGGCCGTACAGGGTGGGGTGGACGCCGTCGGGCAGCAGCACCCTGGCCCGGTCATCCGCGATCCACCGCTGAGTGAGCGGGTCGAGGAAGGGCACCCCGGCCAGCCAGGCCGCGCTCGCGACGGCGTCCCTGGTCGGGTACGCCGACTGGGGCGCGGTGTCGATCCAGATGGGCCCGACCAGCACGATCCTCGTCACCGGCCACCGCTCCCTGACCCGCGCCACCAGGCGGAGCACCGCCGCGCGGACCGTCGAGGGCCGTACCCGCCGGTCGTTGTGCCCTCCGGAGACCACGACCAGATCCGGCGCCGGCCGCCAGGAGAGCTGCCGGTCGAAGGACCGCTCGAATGTGCGGCCCACCCGTCCCGTCGCGACGTAGCCGGTGCCCGAGCCGCCGGCCGTGACGAGCTGCCAGCCCAGGGTCTTCGCCGTGTCGGCCGCGTAGGTATCCCACTCGGCGACCGGTCCCGAGCCGACCGTGAAGCTGTCGCCGAGGAACATCACCACCGGCGGCCTTCCCTCCGGCACGGAAGTACTCTGCGCGGCCTGGCTCACCGCTTCGGCGCATCCCGTGAGCAGGGGGCCGGCGGCCAGCAGGGCGGCGGCGCAGACCGTCAGGGAACGCCGGGCTTTCCTGTGCTCGCGCATGGCACCTCGGGTGGGTCTCGTGACGTCCTGCCGCGGCTGGAACCCCCGGTCCCGCGAGTACGGCACATGCCCGTGCCGGGGCGGCGGCCGGGCCCGCAGTTTATCCAGCGAGGTGGGGCCGACTCCGGGGATCGAGGGACTCCGTCGCAGCCCCCGCGCGCGCGACGTAGTGAATCGGGAGGGTTCCTCCGGTAATGCGGTGAAAGCGCATGGGCGTTTCGGTCGAGACGTACCGGGTGTTTCGGCTGCCCCTTTTCGGGGCGCGTCAGATCCAGTCGCGCCGGCGGAACGCCCGGTACAGCAGCGCCGACACCAGCACGATGAGGAACGTGGACACCCAGAACCCCCACGGCCGCTCGAACCCGGGGAACGGAAGGTTCTGACCGTAGAAGCCGGTGATCATGGTGGGGACCGCGATGATGGCGGCCCAGCCGGTCACCCGCTTCATGATCAGGTTGAGCCGGTTGCCCTGCATGGTCAGATGCGCCTCGCGGATGTTCGCGATGAGGTCGCGCAGCGAGTCCACCCACTCGGTGACCCGCAGCACGTGGTCGTACACGTCCTGGTAGTAGGGCGTGATCGCCCCGTCGACGAAGTCGCCGTCGCGCCGCAGCAGCGTGTTCACGACTTCGCGCATCGGCATGGCGATCCGGCGCAGCACCGCGAGGCCCTTGCGCATCTCGAAGGTGCGGCGCTGCTCGGCCGGGCCGATCGGGCGCTCGTCGAACAGCGTCTCCTCCAGCGCCTCGACCTGCTCGTCCATGGCCTCGACCGCCTCGAAGTGGCTGTCCACCACGTAGTCGAGCAGCCCGTGGAGCAGGAAGGCCACGCCGTACCGGGCCAGGCGGGCCGAGGAGTCCCAGCGCCGGACCACCTCGTCGATCGCGAAGTCCTCCGACTTGCGCACGGTGACGAGGACGTTCCCGGTGACGAAGGCCGCCGCCTCGGCCACGTCGAGGCGTCCCGTCTCCTGGTCGAAGGCCCCGGCGTAGACGGTGAGGAACATGTGGCTGTCGTAGACGTCGAGCTTGGGCCGCTGCCGATGCCCGAGCGCGCCCTCGACGGCCAGCTCGTGCAGGCCCAGTTCGAGGCTGATCTCGGCCAGGTCCTCCTCGGACGGCGCGCACATGTCGAGCCAGATGACCGCCGAGGGGTCGCGCAGGTGGTCGGAGACCTCCGCGACCGGGAAGCCCTCAGCCGCCAGCACCCCATCCCGATACACGCGCGTACGAGCCATGACGTCACAGACTAGCGACAGCTACAACGGGACAAACATGGACCGATAGGGTGCTGGCTCATGGCAAATCTCGCTCGCCGGCTCGGCCTGTCCATCCTGCTGACAGCGCTCACGCTCCTCACCGCCGGCGCCGTCGGCGGCCCGGCACACGCGGACCGGGTGACGGCGACGCAGGACGACGTGACCATGGAGCTGCGCAAGGACGGCGCACTCCATGTCGTGGAGAAGATCAAACTGTCCGGCGGCCCGCTGCGCCGCACGCTGCTCACCCGGACGCGTTACGACAACGGCAACGACCGCGTCTACCGCGTAGAGAACGTCCGCGGGGCCACCTTCGACGGCACGACCATGACCATCAGCGGCAGCGGCACCGTCGAGTACGACGTGCGGGGCGCGGTCACACCCCTCAGCGGCGGCGAGGAACTGCGCTGGTACGCGGTGGCGGGGCCGGCCGAGCACGTGACCGTGACGGTGAGCGGCCCCGGGCGGGCCGAGAACATCTCCTGCTTCGCCGGGGAGCCCGCCTCCGCGATCGGCTGCACCGGCGCCTCGATCGACGAGACCGGGGCGACCTCCATGTTCGAGCAGCAGGGGCTCCGGGACGGCGAGATGCTGACGATCGTCGTCGGCTACCCCAAGGGGGCGACCGGCGCCGCGCCGATCCTGGAGCGCCGCTTCGAGCTCGCCAACGCGTTCACGCTGAACATGGTGACCGGGGGCGCGCTGGCGCTGCTGCTGCTCGTGCTCTGCGGCGGCGTCGGACTGCTCTACTGGACCCGCGGCCGGGACGCCCGGGTGGTCGGCGCCCGGTCCGGCGTGGTCGTCGGCCACCAGAACGGCCAGTTCACGCCCCCGAACGACGTGCGGCCCGGGCAGATCGGCACGCTGATCGACGAGCAGGCCGACGTGATCGACGTGACCGCGACCGTCGTCGACCTCGCCGTACGCGGCTACCTCCGGATCGACGAGCAGCCCCGGCAGGCGTACGACGCGCCGGACTGGCTCCTGGTCAGGATGCCGTCCGCGCCGATCGCCTCCCTGCTCCCGTACGAGCGCGCGCTCTACGACGCCCTCTTCGAGGGGCGGGACGCCGTACTGCTGTCGCAGCTGCGCGGGTCGTTCACCGCCGGGCTCAGCAAGGTCCGCGACGAGCTCTATCGGGACATGGTGACCCAGGGCTGGTTCGCCCGGCGCCCCGACTCGGTCCGTACTCACTGGACGACCATCGGCGTGATCGCGGCCGTCCTGGGTGTCGTGACGACCGTGGCGCTCGCCTGGTTCACCACGTACGCGCTGCTCGGCCTGGCACTGATCATCGCGGGCGCCGCACTCGCGGTGGGCGGCCACTACATGCCCGCGAAGACCTCCAAGGGTGCGGCGGTGCTCGCCCAGACGCTCGGCTTCCGAGAGCACCTCATGGCCGGGGAGATCGGCGACATCCCCACGGCACAGCGGATCGAGCTGTTCTCCCGCTATCTGCCGTACGCGGTGGTCTTCGACAGCGTGGACCGCTGGGCCCGCGTGGTGGCCTCCATCCACGGCGACGGCAGACCGGCGGACAACCTTTACTGGTACCAGGGGCCGGCGGAGTGGGACCTGTCGAAGTTCGCCGACTCGATGCGGACCTTCACCATGACGACGTCGGGCGCGATCTCGGCTGCGCGCCTGTTCCGCTCCTTCTAGGCGTGCTTTAAGCCGGTCCGGCGAGCGATCAGGGTCGGCGGACCCGGATCTCGCCGACCCGCCCGCCGCCGCCCAGCAGGGGCGGGGTGGCCAGCTCGTCGAGTTCCGGGGCGTCCAGCCCGAGCGCGCGCAGCGCGGCCACGGTCACCGGCACCCGCGCCCGGTCGCCGCCGTCCTCGATCTTGACGGCGGCGGCCCGCCCGTCGGTGAACGCGAACGCGTCGAACGCCTCGGCGCCCGCCTTGACCATGAGGCCGGGCAGCGCCCGCATCAGCGCCGCCTCGGCCCGTGCCGTACCGCTGGTCCATTCGGGGTGGGCGCGCATGGCGTCGGCGATCCGGCGCTCGGGGGTCCCCTCGTCGGCGAGCGTGAAGCTCCGGAAGGCCCGCACCACGCCGGCCATGGAGACGAAGAACAGCGGGGCGCCGCACCCGTCCACACCGGTGGCGGCGACCCGTTCCCCGGTGAGCTCCTCGACGGTGGCCCGGATCGCCTTCTGCAGCGGATGGGCCGGGTCGAGGTACGTCTCGACCGGCCAGCCGTTCACCGCACAGGTCGCCAGCATGGCCGAATGCTTGCCCGAGCAGTTCATGAAGATCCGGGCGGGCTCGGCGTGCGCCTGGATCGCCCGGTTCCGCGCCTCCGCGTCCTGGGGCAGGGCCTCGGGGCAGCCGAGGGCGCTCTCGTCCAGCCCGGCCTCGGCCAGGATCTTGCGCGCCCCATCGACGTGGAAGTCCTCGCCCGCGTGGCTGGCGCAGGCGAGCGCGAGCAGCTCGTGCTCAAGCGGGAGCCCCGAACGCACCATGCCGAGCGCCTGCAGCGGCTTCATCGAGGATCGCGGCGACACCAGGGTGGCCGTCTCCCCGTGGCGCATGACCGGAGCCCCGGACGCGTCCACGGCGAGCACCCGCGCCCTGTGAACGGACTCCACGAACCCGGAGCGGACCACCTCGACGATCAGTTCGGACATACGGCGAGTGTACGCATGAACAGGGACACACCCGACCCGCCGCGGGCCGCCCGGTTTTCTTCCGCCCGATCCGGTCGCTTCCGTCCGGACGTGGCAGAATTCGGGGCCATGCGTGCGGTCGTGCAGCGGGTCAGCTCCGCGTCAGTAGTGGTGGACGGCGAAGTCGTGGGAGCGATCGACGAGCCCGGCCTGCTCGTCCTGGTCGGGGCCACCCACACCGACGGCCCGGCCGAGGCGGCCCGGCTGGCCGGCAAGCTCTGGGGGCTGCGCGTCCTGCACGGCGAGAAGTCCTGCTCCGACGTCGACGCCCCGCTGCTCGTGGTGAGCCAGTTCACACTGTACGGCGACGCCCGCAAGGGGCGGCGGCCCACGTGGCAGGCGGCCGCGCCCGGCCCGGTGGCCGAGCCGCTGGTCGAGGCGGTCGTGTCCGAACTCAGGTCGCTGGGCGCACGGGTGGAGACCGGAGTCTTCGGCGCCGACATGAAGGTGTCACTGACAAATGACGGGCCGATCACTTTACTGATCGAGGTTTGAAGCGGATCTTCCTCTGTTAGGGTCGTTCCCCGCCCAAGATCATGAACGCCCATAACCCCCGGGGAGGGTCATGCGTACCATCCGAACGCTCGCCGTCGCAGCCGTCACGCTCGCCGTGGCGGCGACGCCGGCCGCGGCGCACGCCCAGGCGCCCACCGCGCCCGTCGCCTACCACGGCCTCACCTCCGCACAGCAGACGCAGAAGTTCCAGGAGCTGAGCGGCAAGGGCTACACCCCCGTCAGCCTGAGCATCTCCTCCGGCCCCAGCTACGCCGGCGTGTGGGTCAAGTCGTCCGGCCCCGCCTGGGCCATGTTCCAGGACATGTCCGCCCAGGGCTACCAGCAGCGGTTCAACGAGTACTCCGCGAAGGGCTACCAGCCCACGGTCGTCACGGCCACCGGCAGCGGCGACGCCGCCCGCTTCGCGGCCGTCTTCGTGAAGAAGTCCAGCGACTTCCTCGCCCGGCACAACATGACCATGGACCAGCTCACCTCGGCGAACCTCGAGGCCAAGGCCAAGGGGCTCATGCTGACGTCGATCGACGTGTACGGCACCGCCGCCGCCCCGACGTACGCGGCGATCTGGACGCCTAACCGCTCCGGCGTCAAGTGGCACGTCAACTACAGCCTGTCGACCGCGGATGACAGCGAGGCGTTCAAACTACGCGTCGCCAACGGCTACCGCCCCGCGTACGTCGCGGTGGCCCCCGGCGGCACCTTCACGACCGTCTGGCGCCAGGACAAGGCCGGCAGCTGGTTCGAGTACACCGGGATGTCGAGCTCCGGCTACCAGAGCCGGTTCAACGAGCTCATGGCCAAGGGCTACTACCCCGCCCAGGTGAACAGCGAGGACGGCAAGTACGCCGCCATCTGGACGAATTGATTGCGCTCGCCCGCTCGCGCGGGCTCGGGGCGCCCTCAGTCGATGTCTTCCCTCGTCACTCGGAGTCGCTCCTCACTCGTTCCTCAGTCCAGACACCGCCGCGCCCCTCGCGTGATGGTTCCGCGCCGTAATGATTGACGGTGCTCGCACGGGTAGTTGAGGAAAGTCGAGAGGCAAGAAAAGGGCGTGATCATTCCTGATCACGCCCTTCACGCCACCCCTTACCGGATGCGGCGGCGTAGGCCGGGATCGATCTGCACGTTGCGCCCCGCGTCCGGCGGGACGACGACCTCCTGCGACGCCGCCACGCCGCCCGCGAGCAGGACGGCGTCCACCGGGACGGTCCGCTTCACCACGGCCAGCGCGACAGGCCCGAGCTCGTGGTGGCGGGCGGACGAGCCGACGAAGCCGATCTGCGGCGCCTCGCCGTCCTCCCGGGCCTCCGCTCCCTGCCCCTGGAGCGTCACCGGGGCGCCGTGCGGGGGCAGCGTGTCCACGCTGCCGTCCAGGTGCAGGAAGACCAGCCGGCGCGGCGGATGGCCGAGGTTGTGGACCCGGGCGACCGTCTCCTGCCCGCGGTAGCAGCCCTTGGTCAGGTGCACCGCCGCGCCGATCCAGCCGACCTCGTGCGGGATCGTCTTGTGGTCGGTGTCGAACCCGAGACGCGGCTCGTGCGCCTCGATGCGCAGCGCCTCGTAGGCCCACAGCCCGGCCGGGCGCAGCCCGAGGTCCTCCGCCGCGGTCGCCAGCCGGGCGCGGGGGATCAGCAGGTCTCCGCCGATCACAACGCTCCCCTCGGGCAGGCCGTCCGGCACGCGTACGGCACCGCCGGGGGCGGCGACGGAGACGACGGCGTACTCGGCGGTGACGTCGGCGACCTCCACCTGGAGCATGAAGCGCATCTTCTCCAGGAAGGCGACCAGACCGGCGGCAGTGCCGGGCTCGACGTGCGCCCAGACGGCCGCTCCGTCGTCCACCAGGACGAGGTGGTGCTCGACCCGCCCCTGCGGATCGAGGAACAGCGTCTGGGTGGGCGTGCCGGACGCGAGATCGTCGAGCTTCTGGGAGCTCAGGCTGTTGAGCCAGCTGAGCCGGTCCGGGCCGGAGACACGGATGACCTCGCGGTGGCTCCGGTCCACGAGGGCCTCGCCGTTCGCGAGGGCCCGCTGCTCGGCGAAGGGCTCTCCGTAGTGAGCGGCGACTGTCGCGTCAGGGCCTTCGGCGGCGACGGCTCCGGGTGTGTCCAGCAAAGGGCTGCGCATGGCTCAAGGCTATTGCCGCCCGCAGCGACGCGGCGCAGCGGGAGCGCCCCGAGATCAGCGGCAGTCGCGGCAACGGCCGAAGACGGTCAGGTGGCGGACGTCCGTCGCGAACCCCAGCTCGTCCTCCAGGGTGCCGACGAGCCCCTGGACCATCTCGGGCCGGACCTCGGTCACCTCGCCGCAGCCCCGGCACACGAGGTGCACGTGGTCGGCCTCGGACGCCAGATGGTAGGTCGGCGCGCCGTGCCCGAGATGGGTGTGGGTGACCATGCCGAGCTCTTCGAGGAGCTCCAGCGTGCGGTAGACGGTCGAGATGTTGACGCCGCGCGCCGTCTCCTGCACCCGCGAGCAGATGTCCTCCGGCGTCGCGTGACCGAGCGAGGAGACCGCCTCCAGCACCAGTTGACGCTGAGGTGTGACCCGGTAGCCGCGTGCCCGCAACTCCTCGTGCCAAGTGTCGGTCATGCACAGAGTGTACGAGTCTCCGCGCCACCGATTTGTACAAATCCGTCGCCGATTACCTCCCGGCAGCTCACGCGTATGACGAAGCCGTCGCCCCGGCGCGCGGAACGCCGCGGGCCGGCTGTTCCCGCCGGGTCAGGTCACGTGATCGTGCGGCTTCGGATCATGGTCGTCGGTGACGAAATCCGTCACGTGACCAAAGCTGACAGCGCCGTGTCTCGACAAGCGCATCCGCCGCAGCGTTCACTTCTTGCTGTCCATCCCGGGTGATCTCGCCCCGGTGGACGACGCCCTCCCCCTCCCCCCAAGAGGAACTATGCACAGCACGACCCAACGCGTCAGTGCGTACGGCGCCGCCCTGCTGGCCGCCGCCCTGGCGTTCACGGCGAACCCCGCATTGGCCGAGACACCTCCGTCCGCCGAGCAGACCGACACCTACATCGTCACGCTGGCCGACCAGCCGCTCGCCACCTATGACGGCGGCGTCGCCGGCATCCCCGCCACCAAGCCCGGCAAGGGCAAGAAGGTGGACACCGCCGGCGCGAACGCCAAGCGCTACCGCGACCACCTCAGGGGCAAGCAGAACCAGGTCTCCCGCAGTGTCGGCGCCACGCCGGCCAAGCAGTTCTCCGTGGCCTCCAACGCGTTCGTCGCCAAGCTCACCATGGCCCAGGCGGCCCAACTGAACGCCACGCAGGATGTGCTCTCCGTCGTCCCCGACCGCCTGCACAAGGCCCTCGACGACCGCAGGTCGACCGACTTCCTCGGCCTGTCCGGCGAGTCCGGCCTGTGGTCCAGGCTCGGCGGCACCGCGAACGCGGGCAAGGGCGTCGTGGTCGGCGTGATCGACACCGGCATCTGGCCGGAGAACCCGTTGTTCGCGGCCCCGGCCCTCGGCACCGAGGCGCCCACGGACGCCGACCCGTACCGGCCCTATCTGCAGGGCTCGACCACGGTCATGAAGAAGGCCGACGGCGGCACCTTCACCGGCGTCTGCCAGACCGGCGAGCAGTTCACCGCGGACCTGTGCAACCAGAAGGTGATCAGCGCCCGTTACTACGGCGACGCCTGGCTGCGGAGTGTTCCGCCGGCCAATCGGGCCGACTACGTCTCTCCGCGTGACGGGGGAGGACACGGCTCGCACACCGCCTCCACCGCCGCGGGCAACGCGGACGTGCCGGCGAGCGTGAACGGCGTCGACTTCGGCCGGATCTCCGGTGTCGCGCCCGGCGCGGCGATCGCCGTCTACAAGGCACTCTGGGAGAGCGCCGACGGCCAGCAGTCCGGCGGCGCGGGCTCCGACATCCTGGCCGCCATCGACCAGGCGGTGGCCGACGGCGTCGATGTGATCAACTACTCGGTGGGCAGCGAATCGGAATCCCGGGCGTCGGACCCGATCGGGCTCGCCTTCCGCGCGGCCGCCGCGAGCGGCATCTTCGTCTCCACCGCCGGAGGCAACAGCGGGCCGGGCGCCTCGACGCTGGACAACACCATGCCGTGGACGACCACCGTGGCCGCGAGCACGACCGCGCCGTACCTGGGCGAGGTCGAGCTGGGCGACGGCACCAGGTACCGCGGTTCGAGCACCACGGTCACCGACCCGCTGGGGCCCAAGCCGCTGGCCACGGGCCTGCTGGTGAAGAACGACTCCGCCACGGACTCGGACGCGCAGATCTGCGCCAAGAACAGCCTCGACCCGGCCAAGACCGCCGGGAAGATCATCGTTTGCGAGCGGGGCATCGTCCCGCGCCTGGAGAAGTCCGGTGAGGTGAAGCGGGCCGGCGGCATCGGGATGATCATGGTCAACATGGCCGACGAGGACACCGTCGCCGACTCGCACGCCGTGCCGACCGTGCACATCACCGGGTCCGACGCGCGGGCCGTGCCGGCGTACGCGGCGACGGACGGGGCGACCGCGACCCTGCGGGCCGCGAGCGCCGAGGGGGCCGTCTACCCGCAGGTGGCGGGGTTCTCCTCGCGCGGCCCGTCGCTGACCAACCACGGCGACCTGATCAAGCCCGACATCGCCGCCCCCGGTGTCTCGGTCCTGGCGGCCGTGGCCCCTCCGGCGAACAACGGCAACACGTTCGGCTTCTACGACGGCACCTCGATGGCCGCGCCGCACATCGCGGGTCTGGCCGCGCTCTACCTGGGCAAGTACCCTGACCTGTCGCCGATGGCGATCAAGTCCGCGATGATGACGACCGCCGCGCCGACCAAGAACGCCGACGGCACGAGCAGCACCGACGTCTACGCGCAGGGCGCGGGCAACGTCGACCCGGCCCGGATGCTCGAGCCCGGCCTGGTCTACGACTCCGCGGAGCAGGACTGGCTCGGCTACCTGGAGGGTCTGGGCGTCCGGACGGGCAGCGGGGTGGCGCCGATCGCCACGAGCGACCTGAACTACCCCTCGATCGCCGTCGGTTCGCTAGCCGGCACCCGTACCATCACCCGTACGCTGACGGCCGTCACGCCCGGCAAGTACAAGGCCGACATCGACCTGCCCGGCGTCAAGGCCAAGGTGAGCCCGTCCATGCTCCGCTTCGACCGGGCGGGGGAGACCAAGTCGTTCACCGTCACCATGGAGGTGAAGGACGAGGACGCGACCGGCGTCACCGGCTCGCTGACCTGGACGGGCGAGGGCCACACCGTTCGCAGCGCCATCGCGGTGACCGTCCAGGGCATGATCGCTCCCGCCGACGTGCGGGGCACGGGCACGGACGGGTCGGTGTCCTTCGAGGTGACCCCGGTCGCGAAGAAGACCGACATCACGACCTACGGGCTGGTCTCCGGCCCGGAGATCGTCGGCTCGGTCGGCCCCGAGGAGGTCATGGGCAAGCAGTACACGATCGACGTCCCTGAGGGGGCCAAGGCCGTGGAGTTCCGGGCCCGCCCCGACAACGACCTGGAGCTGGGCTTCGGCGGACTGGTCATCTACCAGGGCACCGAGATGGCGGGTTGGGTGGATCGCGACGGCGACGACTACCGGCTGGTCCTCCCGCGGCCGAAGGCCGGCACGTACACCTTCGTGCTCGTCAGCTTCCTGACCGCGCCGGGTACCACGTCGACTCCGTTCCACGCGCAGGCCAACGTGGTGACCGGCACCCCGGGCACGGGCGGTCTGGCCGTGTCGCCGCGCAAGCTCAAGGGCATCCCGGGGGTCGCCGAGACGCTCACCGCCAGCTGGTCGGGGCTCCCCGACGGGCGGCCGCACACCGGTTACATCGAGTACCCCAACGGGGCCGGAACCGTGATCAGCGTCAACTGACGGCCTGATCCGATTTGACCCGGAGAAACGAAAGCGCGGGGCCGGACGACTTCGTCCGGCCCCGCGCCGTTTCGTCGTGATCACCGGCGCACTGTTCCCTTTTGTTCCCATCAGGCCTGGTCAGGGCCGCGGAAAAGATCGCCGAATAATCGGTTGCCACCCCCTCCGGGCGTCGCATAACGTACAGGCACGCAGAAAGGAGGTGGTCCAGACAATGGTTATCCATAATTGGGCTAGCGAGGTGGCTGTCCGCTAGGACGCCGTCCATTCGGACCTCCGTCCGGATGTCGTACGACGTCCGGCGAATCCTCGACAGACACCGGAACCCCGGGCAGCCGGCGGTGTGGGACCCGTTCCCCGCCTTGGTCCAGCCGGCCCGCCTCACCCAGAGGCGGAGCGCGCCCGGGGTTCTTTCTTTTCTCCAAGGGCCGGGATCGGGGTCAGACGCCCAGCGCCTCCGGGTTCGCGCAGTGCAGCGGCGGCTCTCCGCCGAGCAGGCGCACAATGTCCCCGCAGATCATCCGGCTGTGGTTCACCTCGGTGTCGTACGTCCCGTCGCCGATGCCCGGGGTCAGCACGACGTTGTCCATGCCCAGCAGAGGGTGGTGCGGATCCGGGGGGACGTGGTCGAGCGCCGCACCGCCGAGATGCCCAGTCTTCAGAGCGCCGACCAGTGCCTCGGCGTCGTGGAACTCGGGGCCGGCGGTGTTGATGAAGATCGCTCCCGGCTTCATGGCGGCGAACTCGGCCGCGCCGATCACGGCGCCCGTTCCGGGGATGCCGAACGCGCCTCGGGTGCCGATCGGGCCGCCGTCGCGAACCGGAACGCCATGGACGGAGACCACGTCGGCCTCGGCGATCAGCCGGTCGATGCCGGGCCGGGCCCGGGGCGCCTCGGGGCCGTGGACGATCACCCGCATCCCGAGCCCCTTCATGCGCCAGGTGACCGCCCGCGCCGACGGGCCGCCTCCGACGATGCCGAAGGTCCGGCCGGCCAGCTCCCAGGACCGGTGCCGCTCGCGCTCATCACGCGTATGGCCCGCCCGGAGGTCACGGTCGGCCACCAGCAGCCGGCGGTTCACCGCCAGCAGCAGGGCGAGGGTGAGCTCGGCGACGCCGTCGGCGTCGCGTCCGGGGGCGCACAGCACGGGGATCCCCCGGGCCGTGGCCGCCGCGACGTCCACGTTGACCGGCTCCGCGCGCGTGCAGGCGACCGCGATCAGGGGCAGGTCGAGCACCGGCCCGCCGACCTCGTCTCCGTCGGTAATGAGGATGCGGGCGTGCTCCTCCTCCAGCCGGGCGGCCAGCTCCGCCGCCGCATAGCCGCGCGGCGGACGCCGTACCGAGACCGGCTCGTAGATCACCTCGGCCAGTTCGCACAGCCGGGCCCACGCGGGACCCCGCATCGGCGCCCGCACCAACGCCCGTGGCCTCATCGCATCTCCTCGTCCGCCCGTCGGTATCCGCCCACCGCCATCGGTCCGTATATGTCGGCCCAAATAGGTTGGTGCGTAGATATCGGGCGGAAGCGGCGCGGCGTGACAGCCGGACTCCGCGCGGCGCGACAGGCCGTGCGGCGAGGAGGGCGCGGGCCTACTCGTCCGGGGTGAAGTCGGCGACCTTCTTCAGCTCGGCCGACGTGTGCGACTGCAGCGGGTGCCCCATGGCCGCCATGTCGTACGCGTACATCAGGTTGCCGTTGACCAGCCCGTACATCCGGTGGCCGGCCGCGTAGTCCTTCGCGGTGTCGGTGCGGGCGACCAGGTCGGTGCGCAGCTCGATCTTGTGGAAGACGACCTCACCCAGGTAGATCTCCACGATGCCGGTCGGGTGCGCGATGCAGACTTCGAGCTGCCGCTCCGGCTGGATCCGCCAGAAGCCCGACTCGGTCGCCAGCGGCCGCACCTTGGCGCCCTCGTCGTCGAGCAGCCAGGTCCGGCTGGTGTACGTCAGGAAGGGCTTGCCGTTGTGCCCGAAAACGATCTCCTGCCCGAAGTTCGCGCTCTCCATCGTGGGGTAGCCGACGACGCCGGCTCCCTCCCAGCGGCCGAGCAGGAAGGCGATCGGCTCAAGGTCAGGGTGTACGTCCATAAGACACGAGCTTAGGGCGTGGTCCAGGTGTCCGACCCGGTCGCTACCCCTCGCCCCTCATGTCCCACCTTGTACGGCTTTGCGGCGGATGTAGGCTGCGGGCATGGCACGATCTCTGGTCATCAAGGTCACGGCCGGGGCGGACGCGCCGGAGCGGTGCAACCAGGCCTTCACGGTCGCGACCGCGGCTCTGGTCAGCGGCGTACCGGTCTCCCTGTGGCTGACCGGCGAGTCCTCCTGGTTCGCCCTGCCGGGCCGGGCCAAGGAGTTCAACCTGGAGGAGGCCGCCCCGCTGGCCGACCTCCTCGACGCGGTGCTCGCCGGAGGCAAGGTCACGCTCTGCACCCAGTGCGCGGCACGGCGCGGCATCACCGTCGACGACGTGATCGACGGCGTCCGGATCGCGGGCGCGCCCACGTTCGTCGAGGAGATCCTCGCCGACGACGTCCAGGCCCTGGTCTACTGACCCGCGCCGCTCCCGCGGCGGCTCCGAGGCGATCGGCCGCGGGAACGCGAGGCCGACCGCCCGCCGGGCGGGTTCAGGCGGGCAGGACGGTCGCCAGCCGCTCCTCACGCAGCCGCTGGTACCAGGTGTCGTCGATCGGCGCGAGCGGCCCGACCGTCCAGGCGAGCAGCAGGTCGGCGAGAGCCGGGTTGCGGGCCAGCGCGGGGCCGTGCAGGTAGGTGCCGATCACCTTGCCCGCGTAGCAGCCCTCGGTGCCGTCGCCGTTGCCCGTGCCGACGATCGTCCGGGACAGCGGCCGCACGCCCGGCCCCAGCCGGGTGACGCCCATGTGGTTCTCGAAGCCGGTCAGCGTGGGCACGCCCAGCGCCGGATCGACCTCCGCGGCCAGCTCGCCGACCGCTCGGCGCTCTCCGCGGCCTGAGCTGATGTCCAGGAGGCCGAGGCCGGGCACCGGCTGGCCCTCCTCGCCGCCGAAGACCGAGCCCATGATCTGGTAGCCCGCGCAGACGGCCAGGAGCGCGGCCCCGTGGGCGACGGCACGGTGGAGGCCGCCGTCCTTGCGCAGCCGCTCGGCGCCCAGGATCTGCGGCCGGTCCTCGCCGCCGCCGATCAGGTAGATGTCCCCCTGCTCGGGCACCGGGTCGGACGAGCGCACGTGGACCGTCTCGACCGACAGGCCGCGCGCGCGGGCCCGCTGCTCCAGGATCAGGACGTTGCCCTGGTCACCGTACGTGCTGAGCAGGTCCGGATAGATCCAGACGAGGCGAACGTGAGAGGTCATGCCGGGACTCCACTCGTCGGGCGGCGGCCGTGGTCACTCCGCACGGCCGAACTCCGTACGGATCTGCTGGAAGGCGGTGTAGTTGGCGATCACGTCGATGCGGCCGGGCGGCAGCACGGCGACCGCCTGTCCGAACGACTCGCAGAGCTGGAACGGCACCCCGGCGACGTACAGCCGGAGGGCGAGGTCGCGGCGGCGCTCCCCGGTCACCAGGACGGGACGCCCGCGCAGGATCCGGTAGTCGATGTCCCAGAGCCAGGACGTGTCACGTCCGTCGGGTCCCTGCGCGTTGACCGACAGGATGATCGGCAGCGAGGGGTCGGCGACGTCGAACGCCTCCAGCCAGCCGGCCGGGTTCTTGGCGAGCAGCAGCCGCAGCGACCGGCCGTCGCGCTCGACCGTGGTGTAGCGCCCGGCGACCGAGGTCACCTCGCGCAGCCCCAGGAGGGCGTGGCCGGGTTCGAGCCCGAACGCCGCCACGGTGGCGAGGGCGATCGCGGCGTTCGCCCGGTTCGCCTGGCCGGGAAGCTGCAGGTCCAGCCGCCACCGCTGACCGCGCGGGTCGATCACGTCCTCGCCGTCGAGCACCCAGGACGGCGTGGGACGGCGGAACGCGCACTCCCGGCAGGCCCAGTCGACGCCCTTACGGTCGAGCGGGCCTCCGCACTCGGGGCAGCACCAGGAGTCCTCGCGCCAGCGCTGGCCCGCGGACACCCACGTGACCCGGGCCGAGCCGGTCGCCGCCCAGGCGACCAGCGGATCGTCGCAGTTGGCGATCACCAGCGTGGACTGCGCGGCGAGGGCGCGGCGCCACTTCTGGGCGAGCAGCCAGATCTCCCCGGCGCGGTCCATCTGGTCGCGGCTGAGGTTCATCAGGCAGACGACGCCGGCCTGCGTGGTGTCGAGCACCTCGGGGAGGTACTTCTCGTCGACCTCCAGCACCGCGTACGGCGCCTCCTTCGCCGAGGAGAGCGCCGAGACGTGACCGGCGGGCATGTTCGCGCCGAACGCGTTGGTGGCCACCTCGCCCAGTTGCCGCAGAGCCGAGGTGATCAGACGGGTGGTCGTGGTCTTGCCGTTGGTCGCGCTCACCAGGGCGAGCCTGCGATCCGCCGCGAGCTGGCGGAGCAGGTCCGGCTCCAGCATCAATCCGACCCGTCCGCCGATCACCGAGCCGTCGCCGCGCCCGGTCGCCCGGGACAGAGTCGCGGCCGTACGGCCCAGAGCACTGGCGAGCTGCGCCCGCAACGGAAGCTGACTCATGCGCTCCTCCTCATGCCGCTCACCATAATGCGCCGATCGATCCTATTCGGATTCGTCCAGGTCATCGCCCTGGACCCCCACCGGCTAGTCGGGGAACGAGAGCTCGGCCGGGGCGTCGCCGTCGAAGGGGAGCACGAACCGGCGCGGCCAGGACAGCACCGTCTCCAGCCAGCCCGCCCCCATCGTCTGGGCGACGTACCGGAGGCGCTCACGCGGCTCCACGGCGATGGCGACGGTCGTGATGTCCCGCTGGATGCCCTCGTGCTCGTCGTCGCCCAGGATGACCCGCCAGGCGAGCGCGCGGTTGCGGTCCACCTCCATGGACAGCGGGTGGTGGCGCAGCGCCTTGGCACGGTGGCCGAGCAGCTCCGTCCGGGCCGCGGCGCCTGTGGGCGTCCGGCCCGTTGCCGCGTCGCCCGTCCCGTCGCGGTCCGCACGGCCGGTCCCGTTCTCGTCGCCCTCGTCCTGGTCGGCGTGCCCGCCGTACGCCCCGTTGACCCCCTGGTGCGGGTACGGCCGCCCGGACGGGTCGGTGCCGAACAGCGCGTACTCCATGACGGGGGCCGGGCTGCGCAGATTGGGCGCCGGGTGCCCGAAGGGGAACAGCCGCTCGACCTCGTGCAGCCAGCGCACCTGGGGGACCACCCAGGCGGCTCCCGGCCGCTCCCCCGCCTGTGTGGGCCCGGTCCGGCCCGAGGGGCGCGTGGGGGCCACCGGCTCCGGTCGCCGGGCGAAGTCCTCCGCTCCCCCGGCAGCGCTCTCTACAGCGCTCTCGGCCGGGCTCTCGGACGGGCTCTCGGCCGCCTCCACCTCGTCGCCCTCCTCATCGCCCGGCTCATCGTCGCCCGGCTCATCGTCGCCCGGCTCATCGTCGATTCCCGCCGAAGGCTCGGTCGTGCGGTCCGGTCCGGCGGCCGCGCTCTCGGCCCCCGCCGCGACCGCCGCGGGCACGGGCACGGGCACCGCCGAGGCCACGTGTTCCGCCTCGGCCCGTACGGCGTGCGCGGCCGGGCAGGCGGGGACAGAGTCGGCGGCGGACTGCGACACCGCGGACGGCAATGCGGACTGCGACACCGCGGCGGCGGAGTCGAGCAGCGCGGCGGCGACCTCGGCCGCCTTCTCGGTGAGGAGCGCGGGGTCGAACCAGGTCCGCAGGGACCAGGAACGACGCGCCACGCACCGCTCCACCAACGTGGCGAGAAGGCACTCGCGGCGCTTGGGAGGCAGCTCCGCCCAGATGTCGGCGAGAATGCGCGGCACGCCCGGCAACGGCCGGTTCGCCACGAACGCCAGCACGACCGTGTCGGTCCAGATGCGCAGCCACGCCCATTCGGGCGCGACCGCGAGCAGGTCCGCCTCCCGGAGCTCGAAGAGCGTGCACGCCTTGCCCGTACGGCACTCGCGTCCGCAGGCGGCCGAGCGGCGGCCGCAGATGGGCGGGATGGGGCTGAGCATGGCGCGCTCGCGGCCCTCGCCCAGCGGGACCTGGACGCGCAGCGGGCGGTCCATGCCGTCGGCGAACACGGCGGCGTACCCGGGCTGGAGCGAGACGACCTGGCGGGACTGGTCCTCGCTGAGGTTCATGGCGGCCCCGACGAGCTGCCGGTCGTCCTCGGCGGGCAGCCGGTGCACGACCTTCAGCGCCGTGTTCTTGACCACGTCCGAGACCAGCTTGGTGGGGATCTGCTCCGCCACGATGATGCCCTCGCCGTACGCGCGGATCTCGGCGAGCATCCCGGCGAGCAACTCGACGGCGTGGGTGGAGGCGCGCTGCGCGCCCCGGTCGCGGAGCAGCCGGTGCGCCTCCTCGATCACGATGACGTGCCTGAGGCCGCCGCCGCTCTCCTCCTGGGACAGCTCCTGCCGGGCGCGCATCCGCAGGTGCTCGACGATGCGGATGATCAGCGTGCCCATGAGGAACGCCTTGTCCTCATCGTTGGCCACGTCCTCGATCGCGAGCACGACGTTCCGCTGGAGCAGGCCGCCGATGTCCGCCGGGTGGCCGCCCTCGAAGAACCGGCCGGCGCTGCCGACCCGGAGGCTGCGCAGCCGGAGGCTGATGAACCCCTCGACGTCGGCCTGCACCTCGTTGCCGTACCCGATCTCCTGGATCACCTCCAGGGCGTGCTGCTGGAGCTGCTCCAGGGTCGGTACGGCGGGCTGGACCGCGGCTCCGGGGATGCCGCCGCCGGTGACCACGTCCCACCCGTTGGCCTCGTAGACCCGCTGCAGGGCCAGGGACATGATCTGCGGGAACGGCTCCTCGGCGTCGAACGCGGCCATGAACAGGGCGCGCACCATGTCGATGTGCGCCTGCACGGGATAGCCGGGCTCGGGCGCGAGCGGGTTCACGCTGAACGGCACGTTGTCCGGCGCCGAGGGGTTGATGACTGTGAGCGGGGCCAGGTGCTCGACCCGGCCGGCCATGGCGGCGTACTCGGACTTGGCCGGCTCGATGGCGAGCCACGGGATGCCGGCCTTGGTGAGCTCCTCAAGGAGGTGCCGCACGGTCTGCGACTTGCCCGATCCGGTGGCGCCGGTGACGAAGGCGTGCCGGTTGAGCGTGGCGAGCGGGACCCGGAACGTGCCGACCGCCCGGTCCTGCCCGTCCACGATCGCGCCGAGGTCGATCGTCTCGCCGCTCGTGCTGTCCGCCTCGCTGGTCACGTCGAAGAAGCCGGCGTCGAGCACGCGTACGCCGGGGACCTCGCGGCGCGGCAGCCCGGCCAGCGCCGCCAGCGCGCCCGCCGTGGCCGCGAACGGCGCGGCGGCCCCGTCGGCGGGGTCCTGCAGGGTGACGTGGAGCGCCTCGGTGAAGCCGTACCCGGACTCGGGCGAGGAGCCGTGCGGCGAGCCGGAGCGGACCGGATCGGACAGCAGCGGCCCGGACATGGCGCTGCGCAGCCGGTACGGGTGGTGGCTCATCTCGACGGAGCCGACCAGGACGGGGGCGATCTGCCGCAGTTCGTCCGGACCGGCGGCGCCGGCGAGGACCCGGACGTTCCACAGCCCGGCCTCGCGGAAAGCGTCCAGCTCCTGCATCCGGCGCTCGGCCCGCTCGGCGTCGAACCGCGACCGCTCCGAGGCGTCGCCATACTGGCGGAGCACGTTGAGCTGGGTGCGCAGGTGGGCGACCTCGGCGTCGAGCAGGTTGGTGGGCTCGGCGACGACCACCCAGCCGAACGGCCGGGACATCAGCGTCACCAGCGTGGACTCGAACAGCGTCGGCTGCTTGGGCTCGTCCGGCTCGGGCTCTCTGCGGCCGCTGAGCGGGGGCGCCTGGCGGCCGGGGCAGGGCGTCCAGACCAGGTCGGCGAGGTCGGCGAGCCACTCGTCCCCGATCTCAACGCCCCGGGCGCCGCCGGGGAACAGCAGCGGCTGCGGCCCGGTGGGCGTGACGTCGATCGAGGTGACGGCGCGTTTCGGCGGGCGCGGCGGCGTGAGCGGGCCGGCGTTGGTGATGAGTTCGAGTGGCGCGCCCGCCCCTCGCGACAGCCAGCCGATCACGAACGGCCGGTTGCGCTGCGCGGCGGACAGCACGGCCGGCAGGACCGTGACGAAGTCCCACTCCGCCGACGAGCTCCGTGAAGGCGCGGCGATGGCCTGGATCCGGTACCAGGGCCCGCTCAGGGGGAACGGATGCATGAGACCCCTCGGTTGACGGTTATCAGGGGAGAGACTCTTTCGCCGATCACGTTCGCACCGTCGTCTTGACGATGTGCTTACCGTGATTTGCGCCAGTCAAGACACGGCGGCGGCGGCCCGAGGTTCGGCGGCGGGGCGTCCTCGGGCTCGGGTTCGGCCCCCGGCTCCCCGTCCGGCGGATGGTCGGCCTCCTCGGGCGGGGCGAGCGCCGCCCGCCGTACCTCCTCGAAGTCGCCCAGCGTCGTCTTGGGGAACGCGAGGATCGCGGGGTTGGCGTCGGCGAGGCGGACCTGCCGCCCCTCCGCGGTGGCGTGCGTGACGATGACCGAGGTCGTCGGGAGCTGCTGGAGCTGGTGCGGCTCGACCAGGAACTCGCGGGAGCGCTGCAGGACGCCCTCCGCCATGCCCGTGGCCGCGCTCGACGCGCTGCGCCCCCACTGGGTGGACGCCGTGATGTCCTCCTTGAGGTCCCCCTCGCCCTTCGGCTCCGGGCCGATGTGGCCCTCGCCGACGGTCGAGGTGTAGTGGCCGCCCGCGCCGCTGACCGCCGAGCTGAACGTCTCGGTGAGCTGGGCCAGCTCCAGCCGGTGCTCGGTGCCGACGTGCTCGCTGGCCACGCGGGCGTCCTCGGCGTTCCCCAGCCGCATGAAGGCGACGGCGGCGTGGCCGCGCCCGAGGCGCTCCCTGACCGTGGGGGTGAGGCTGCGGTAGGTCAGGACCAGCCCGGTACGGGAGGTCTCGCAGGCGTCCATCAGCCGGTCGAGCACGTCGCCGCGCAGCTTGTCCGCCCCCGCGACGATGATCGTGTGGTACCAGGGCCGCTCGGAGGCGGGCGACTGGCGCAGGATGTGCGTCAGCGCGGTCGCGACGTACGTGCCGAGGATCCGGTTGCCGAACACCCCGGCCTGGCGGTCCATGCTGACCACGCGCAGCCGGGCGGGCGGCAGCCGTACGGCCTCGGAGCCGAGGGACTCCAGCTTGCGCAACTGGGACTCCAGCGCCCAGGCGCGCTCGATCACCACGCGGTCGGCGACGCCCCGGCCGAACAGGGTGCCGATGCGTTCGAGCTGGCCGGCGGTGAGCAGGCCGTACCGCATGTCGTCGCGCGGGTCGCCCACCTGGGCGAGCGCCCGCAGCGCCGCGGTGACCTGGTTGATCGTGGCGTTCTCGCCGAGGACCTCCAGCACCCGCTCCAGGATCGCGTTGTCGAAGCCGACGTCCCTGTGGGTCTCCTCGCTGACGCTGACCACGTGGGCGAGGACGTCGGCGAACGCGTCGGGCGGCAGCGTCGCCCCCAGGTCGAGCCGGGGCAGGTCGACGGGGAGCACCCAGACGAGCGGGTCGTCGCTGCCTCTCTTGGCCAGCTCGACGAGGTCCTTGGCGATCGCGCCCTCGGACAGGTCGAGCACGGTCAGGTGGCCGCCGCTGTACAGCCGGGTGGCGCCGATCAGGGTGACCAGGGCCGACCAGCCGGGGAGCGTGCCCCCGGCCACGTCCACGCGGTCGATCTCGTCCGGCACGGCGACGCCGTACCAGGTGAGCTGCCGGTCGAAGGCGTTCTTCCGCTCCGCCCACTCGCGGTATTTCGCGGCGTGCTCCTCCTGCGCGGCGGCGCGCTCGCGTTCCCGGCGCTCCCGCTCGCGCCGCGCCCGCGCCGCGCGCTCGTCCGCGCGCTGCCTGACCGCCCGGTCGCCCTGCCGGATCGCGTACGTGCAGATGCCGGCGACGCCGCCGGTCGCGACCAGGCCGATGAGGACGAACGACCAGGTCACGGGACCGGCGACGCCGAGGATGAGGATGACCGCGGCCAGCACGACCATGAACATCCGGAAGATCCGGACGGGGCGGTTGAGCAGGTCCTCCTGGAGCCGCTGCCGCGCGGCCCACTCCGGGCCCGGGTCGTCGTGCGCCGGCTCGGCGAGGTCCTCGCGCGCCGGACGTTTCGGTGGCGGCCCCGGGTCGGGATGCAACAGGGCGTACTGCCAGCCCAGGTAGATCCGATCCGCCTGAAGCCGGCCATGCTCGGGGTGCAGGTCGCCCACTGACCCTCCATGTCCGCCTGGATCACAGCGTAGGAGTTGGAAAGCCGATCAGGGTGGCGTTCTCGCCATTCGGACACATTTGCGACCTCGCCGGTGGGATGTTTGCGGCTAATGGTGCAAGTGTGGTCGTACTAGCATCCATTGCCATGACGTCCTCCCCCCGTGGCGCACGCCGCCGACGCCCGGTACTCGTCCCGGTCGCCCTCGCGGTAGTCGCGGTGGGGATCGGGGCCACCGCCGCCCTCGGCGGCCTGAAAGAGGCTCCGGATGAGCCCCCGCCGAAGGTGCAGCCGGGTGAGGTCATCGACCAGGGCGAGTTCCACACCCAGTTCCTCAAGGCCGTCGACACCGTCGAGCGATCCGAGTTCGGCAAGACCAAGCGCTACCTGAACCTCGTGCTCAAGGTCACCAACATGGGCGACACGACCGCGGGCATCGGCGTGCTGCACGACCCCGGCCGGCCGTGGTCCCCTGACGCCGGCTTCGCGAGTTCCTTCGTCTCCATGACCCCCGAGATCAAGCAGGAGTACGGCCCGCGCGTCCACGTCCTCAGCTACGGCGTGAAGAGCCAGCAGCTCCACCCCGGGATCACCGCGACGGTAGTCGTGCAGTACGAGCTCGATCCCTCGGCCAAGGCGCCCGAGTCGGTCACGCTGGCCATGGGGCGTTTCGTCTACGAAAAGCTCGGTATGCGGGACCAGACCCGGACGTGGAAGCTCGAGTTGGAGGAGGACGCGGAACCCGCCGTCCCCGTCGTGGCCGCCCGGGTCACCCTCCCCGTACGCCAGGAGGAGGCGTGATGGCCGTGACGTCGTCCGAAACCGAAAGTCGCGAGGCGACCGCGGGCGGCCAGAAGCGGACGCGCCGCGGCGGCGCGGCCCGGCGGATCGCCGGGGTCGTGGCCGGCATCGCCGTCGCGGCCGCCGCCGTCTACGCCCACACCTTCACCCTGCCGTACGAGCAGCGCGGATCGGCCCTCACGATCAAGGGGGCGGCGGGCGAGCTGGTCGAGACGAAATTGTTCAGCGCGAAGGTCACCTCGGTGGTCGCCGCGCACGCCGTGGAAACCAAGGGCACCACCGGCCAGGACACCGAGGTCGAGACGAGCAATCTGTTCCTCGTGGCCGACGTCACGGCCACCACGCCCAAGCGGCCGATGCAGTTCAACCGGGTGCAGCCGCCCGTCCTCCTGACCGCGGACGGCCGGCGCTACAAGGCCACGGACAAGGTCGACGAGAGCCTCACCCTGTTCAACAAGGTGATCCAGCCGGGTCTCTGGTCGAGGGGTGTGCTGGTCTTCGAGGTCCCGGAGGACGCGCTGCCCGGTCTGCGGTTGGTCCTGACCCCGCCACAGGGAGGCCTCGTCGTCGACACCTTCATTCCCGAAGCGGAGATCGACCTCGGTCTGTCGGAGGCCGCCGCCGCCCGCCTGGCGTCCCAGGCGGAGCGGGTGCACTCCCTGGTGGGCAAGAGCTGATGCGCGCGTCAGACGACCCGACCAACGGGCGGAGCCCGGCCCACGAGGCGCAGGGCTCGGCAGACCTACCGGCTGTCTCGTCAGGCGAGGTGGAGAGATGAGTGAGTCCCCGATGGAGGGGCGGCGCCGCCGCCAGCGCGAGCGGAACAGGGCGCGGGACTGGTTCTCGCCCCCACCCCGGCAGCGCCCCCGCCCCGCCCCGGCGCCGCAGATCCCGATCCCCGGGACGCTCCGCAGGAACCTCCCCGACCTGCGCGTGTGGCCGCCGCTGCCGGAGAACGAGGACAGGTCCACCCAGCCCTTCCCGGCCGTCACGGGCGACGAGGAAGCCACACCCCGCGCGGCCTCTCCGGCCCCCGCACCGGAGGCGCCCGGACCCGGCGCGCAGAGTCGCCGCCCCACCGATCAGGAGGCCGTACCGCCTCCGCCCGAACCCGGTGCGTCCCGGCGGCGTGCCCCGATGCCGCGCGGCAAGCGGCTCGCCCTCCAGGGCACCGGCGCGCTGATGTCCATCGTGGTCGCCGTCGCCGCCCCCGGCTGGTTCTCGTACGGCGTCTACGAATACGGCCAACCGTCCGACCACATCCAGACGGTGCGGCCGGGAGCGACCGCCACCTGGCAGCACGTCTCGTGGCGGGTCGCGGTGCAGCGGATCTCCGACCCCACAGGCAAGCCCGGCGCCCCGGACCGCCAGTGGTTGAAGATCGTCGCTACCAGGACGGCCCTGGACGACGAGGGGGCCATCCGGCACGGCGCCCCCGACGTGGAGTTCACCGACCGGGCCGGGCGCACCTGGCAGGCCCGGCTCCTGAACGACGACACCCCTCCGGACACCCTCGACAACAAGATCGGCACGCCGTACCGGGTCGAGTTCGTCGGGGTGGTGCCCCCGGCGGCCGCGGACGAGGTGATGGTCGACCTGCGCCCGAGCACCTACCGCAGCGTGCCGGGGCAGTCCGTCGAGGACTTCATGAAGGAGGCCGGGGCGTCGACCGAGAAGCGGGACCGGGTGCTCAGGTTCCTCCGCTGACGCGGCGTCGTGAGCCGCGTCAGCCGTCGAGCCGTTTCCGGGTCGCCGCCAGGTCGAAGGTGGCGGCGATCAGGCACATCGTCAGCGTCGTGGTCACCAGGTCGGCGACGAAGTCCACGGGGACGTCCGTGACGATCCAGAAGTACGGCTTGTCGCTCGCCAGGAGGTAGCGGCCCGCCCGGCCGAGATAGTCCGACCCGACCTGGAGGCCGACGTAGCAGAGGGCGAACAGCCCGAAGAGCGGGGCGCCTCCACGCGCCGTCAGCCGGAACGCGTTGATGAGCGGGATCCACCGCTCCGACCAGCCGGCCGTCAGCCGCGCGGCCACGCGGCGGGTCATCGTGTGAGTCCGCCGCTTCCCGTGCTCCGCGACCGCCTCCAGCCGCGTCCCCTTGAGCGTGCTCTCGGTGTCCTCCACGTACGCGCCGTACGCCAGGACGCCGACCGTGAGCCAGGTCAGCGGGAGGATCAGCGCCGCCACGACGTGCGGCCACACCTCGCCCACGAACTCGGAGACCGCCGCGAATCCCGGGACGTTCGCCTGCGCGTCGGTCACCCACTCGTTCAGGGCGACGAGGGCGGTGCGGCTCCCCATCCATCCCGTGCGCGTCTCCACGGCGGCGGCGATCACGTTGATGCCGTAGAACACGAACGTGAGCTCGCCGAACGCTGCCACGATCCCGGAGAAGCGCCCCTCGTTCGCCTCGTGCTTGCGCCCCGCCACCGTCTTCAGGGCGTACGCGAGGACCATCCCGACCACCGAGGGGACGAGGCCGAGGTTGGTCAGCCCCTGCATGACGTGGCTGTCCTCACCGGTGAACGCGTCGAGGATCATGATGTCCGGCGTGCGGGCATAGTCGATGTCCATGAAGTCCCGCACGTCCTGCAGGACGAAGCCCCACGTCATGTAGATGCCGGAGAACAGGAGCGCGGTCCGGTTGAACGCGCCGAAGATGCTCTCGTGGCCCTCTCCCGCCGCCCGGCGCGCCCGGGTCTCCATGAGCGCGCCGCGGATCACGTACAGCATGCCCACCGTGGTGGCCAGGGACGTCATCACGACGAGCGTGAACAGGAACACGGTCAGGACGAGGCGCGCCTGGTACCAGGAGCCGTGCGAGACGGTCGCGGCGAGCAGGAGGAGGCCCCAGCGCACCACCCGCCCGAGCGCGAACCACATGATCAACGGCAGCGCGCACGACCCGGCGATCCGCAGCATGTGCCACGGCAGCGAGTACGGCGACAGCTTCCACGGCCGCGTACGCGGTTCGGCGGCCTGGCGGGGTGCGGCAAGCGCGGACGTTCCGGACATCTGGTGCATGGTATCGGGTCCAGTCGTGCCCCATAGGCAACATGCGCCCGGGATGTGCGCGACGGTCCGACCTTACGAGCGATCGCGCCCGGCGCTCACCGCCCTGGAGCGGATCACCGACGCGTCGTATCCCTCCTCCGCCTCGGCGGCGAGCCGCTCGATGCGCTCCTCACTGACGGGAACGCCTTTCGATGTGAATCGCGGCGGTTCCTCCACCTGTCCCCCTGCACGGCAGCGGCGTACGGGCATATGGACCCCGATGTGCGCCCCGAAGTGCCGAGAATCCGGGCGCTCACGGCGTGACGAGGTCCAAGGTCGGGAAATAGGTCCGGTAGCGCGCCCCGTCCCTTGTCAGCAACGTGTAGTTCCGTACGGCCGCGTGCGCGCCGATGAAGAAGTCCGGCAGGGGAGATCTCCGCTCACCGCCACGCTTTCGATAGGCGAGGTCCGCCCTGCCGGCCAGAAACGCGGCTTCGTATGGAATGTCTTCACGCTCGAAATCGTCGGACGGCAGCGCCGCGTCGACGGCCTCGATGCCCGGGAAACCGACCGACACCTCCGCGTAGATCACCGGGTTGATGACCACGCGTCCCTTGTCCCGCGCCCAGGCGACGGCTTGGTCCGACCAGTCGCCCCATTTCGGGTCGTCGGTGGCGATATCAAGAAGCACACAGGAGTCGACCATGGTGACCCGATCGCCGACGACACGTAGGCTAGTCGCCACGCAGCAGCCCCATGATCTCGTCAGTGCTCATGGTCGTCGTCGCGGTCCCGCGAAGCCGCCGCGTCGCACGCTGTCCCCGAGTGGCGCTCGCCTCACGACGGACGATCTGCAGCGTGTTGCCGACTTCTATCACGTCGACCTCGTCACCTTCGTGCAGGCCGTACTTCTCGCGAATCTCGGCGGGGATGGTGACCTGCCCCTTGCTGTTCAGCCGCATGGAGCTCACTCCAGACACGTATTACACCTACCACGTAACACTAAGCGGGGTCGGCGGAACGGAACAAGAAGCCGAAAGGGCCGGTGCGTCGGGAGACGCACCGGCCCTTCTGGGAGAACGCAGGTCAGACAGCGACGGCGAGCTGGGCGACCTCGCCGAGCTTGGCCTCGACCGCGACATCCTTGGTGACGCCGCCGCCCGCGATGATGCGGACGGTCCACTGGCCGGGAGCGGCGAAGAACCGGAAGATGCCCTCGTCGGAGACGACGACCTCGCCGGTGAACTCGCCGGAGTGGTCGAGCAGGCGGGCGTAGGCCGTACCGGCGCCGGAGACGACGCCCTGGATCACAGCCTGATTCGACAGGTCGACACCTGCCGGCAGCGCCACGGTCTGCTCCGGAGCAGCGCAACCCTGAGTGGTGGTCATCAGCGAGCCTCCCCAAGCTCCACAGGCACGCCCACGAGCGAGCCGTATTCGGTCCAGGAACCGTCGTAGTTCTTCACATTGGGCTGGTCGAGGAGCTCGTGCAGCACGAACCAGGTGTGCGCCGAACGCTCCCCGATGCGGCAGTAGGCGATGGTGTCCTTGCCGAATTCGACTCCCGCGGCGGCGTAGAGCTTCGTCAGCTCGTCGTCCGACTTGAAGGTGCCGTCGTCGTTGGCCGCCTTCGACCACGGGATGTTGCGGGCGGTGGGCACGTGGCCCGCGACCTGCGACTGCTCCTGCGGGAGGTGCGCCGGAGCGAGCAGCTTGCCGGTGAACTCGTCAGGGGAGCGCACGTCGACCAGGTTCTGCTTGCCGATCGCCGCCACGACCTCGTCGCGGAAGGCGCGCAGCGCGAGGTCCTGCTCCTTGGCCGTGTAGGTGGTGGCCGGACGCTGCGGCACCTCGGTGACCAGCTCGCGGGAGTCGAGCTCCCACTTCTTGCGGCCGCCGTCGAGCAGCTTGACGTTCTCGTGGCCGTACAGCTTGAAGTACCAGTACGCGTAGGACGCGAACCAGTTGTTGTTGCCGCCGTAAAGCACGACCGTGTCGTCGTTGGTGATGCCGCGGGACGAGAGCAGGGCGTCGAAACCGGCCCGGTCGACGAAGTCGCGGCGTACGGGGTCCTGGAGGTCCTTCCTCCAGTCGATCTTCACGGCGCCACGGATGTGACCCTTGTCGTAGGCGCTGACGTCCTCGTCGACCTCGACGAGCACGACACCCGGCGTGTCGAGATTGGCCTCGACCCAATCGGCATCCACCAGGACGGCGGAGCGGCTCATGTGGTTCTCCCAGGTTGTAGACGGCGGATGATCAAGTACATTTCGCAGCCCAGGCAGAAGCCGAAGGCGGCGTTGAGAAAGGCGGCCAGCAGTGCCGCTGCTGTCGCACCCAAAGCCAGGGGGGTGATCCCGGCGGTGAACCCGATCAGGCCGACAACCGCGAAGACGATGCCCACACCCTGCGCGAACCGGAGCGGCGCCACGTCTTCCAACTCTCGCGGCGGCCCCAGCCTCGGACGCACGAACCTACGGAAGAGGTAGCCGTACGGAGAGGAGTCAAGGGCGCCGAGCACGAACACGATCGCCTGAAGGGCGAGGAGCCATGCACTGCCCGTCACGAGGACGAGCGCGAGAACCACAGTCGTGATCGCCGCGCTGAAGCGCGGGCTTCGGGGATCGGCTTGCATCGTGAGATGCTCCTGAAGGATTCGGAATGCGGCTGGTCAGCCGCGCGGAATCACCCTCAGGCCATGCGACAGAGCGCGGTCGCGACGCGGCAGAAATCAACCGCGCGCCGCTTCGTCAGCAGCTCTGTCGTGGGAGTCATGGCCTCGACAGTACCCGGCGTCTCGCCATCTGTCACACCGTGTCCGATTGGTGAGACGAATTGTCCCAGCCCTGATCACCGATTTGTCCGAGCTCCGACCGTCGGCCTGCCCGAGTTCTGATCACCGGCGCCCGTCGGAGCCCCCGTCAGCCGCGACCGCCGCGCCGAGCGCCGCGATCACATCGACTTTCCTGGGCTGCCCTGATGCCCTTTTCACGACATTTCCTGAACCGTCGAGGATCAACACCGTCGGCGTGCGCATGACGCCGTACCGGCGGACCAGATCGAGGCGGTTCTCAGCGTCGATCTCGACGTGCCGGACCCCGGGCACCATCGCGGCGACCTCGTCCAGGATCCTGCGGGTCGCCCGGCACGGCTGGCAGAACGCGGTGGAGAACTGCACCAGCGTGGCGCGCTCCCCCAGCTCGGCGCCGATCTCCTCACCGGTCACGCCACCCGCCCTCTCGCTCGCCCCCGGGGCCGTGCCCCCGCTCGCCGCCGTCCCCGCCCCGGCGCGCGGCCGTACGGCGCGCAGCCTGCCGTCGCGCCACCGCATCAGCAGCCCGATGACCAGGCCGGCGGCGAGCGTCGCGAGCAGGACGACGATCCCTACCATCGCGAGGGACAACCCGCGCGCGGCACGGGTCATTCCCCGTGCTTCACCGGGACGGTCACCAGCGTCCGCCCGTCAGCGGTGGTCAGCTCGAATTGAGTGATGCCATCGAGCGGGAGCTCGGTCGACCCGCCGAAGTCGACCGGGGTCGCGCCGACCCCCTGGGCGTCCGCCGACCAGCTCGCCACCGCGGACCTCCTGCGGTCCGCGCCCACGGCGGTGAGGCGGACCACCGCTCCGGCGCGCAGGCCCGTGACGGTCGCCTCCACCCGGGTGCCGCCCACGTCCGGCGTGAGCCGCACCGCCACCTCGACGCCCCCTTGCCGCGCGGACGCCGTTGTGGGGGCGATCGAGGCGTACAGCTCCTGCCCGCCCGCGTTCAGCTTCTTCTGCTGCCTGTCAGAGCTGTCCGCGGCCGCGTCAGTCCGTGCGGCGGCGGACGCCTCGGGCGCCGCCTGCGCCGACGCGATCGACGGCGACCCGGCCGAGGTGTCCGCCGCCTGCTGCGCGAACGCCATCCACGTCGTCCCGCCCAGCGCCACGACCGCGACGGACGCGGCGAGCGCGAGCGTGATCCGCGAGCGGCGCCTGCGCCGTACGGTGGCGGCGAGGAGGCGGTCGAGCACCTGGCGCGGCGGCTCCGCCGCGTTCCGGATGTCCTCCTCGGTCACCTGAGCGAGGAGCGGCGGCAGCCCGGACAGCTCCGCGAGCTCGGCCATGCAGTCCGGACACTCGTCCAGGTGCGCCTCGACCGCGGCCGTCTCCTCGTCGTCGAGCGCGCCCAGGACATACGCGCCGAGCGAGATGCGGACGTCGTCGTCGCAGGTCATGGTGCCAGCCCCCGTTCCTCCAGAGCCAGCTTGAGCGCCCGGAGCGCATAGAAGGTGCGCGATTTGACCGTTCCCGGCGGGATGCCGAGAATCTCCGCCGCCTCCTTCACCGATCTCCCCCGGTAGTACGTCTGCAGGAGCACCTCGCGGTGTTCGGCCCTGAGCGAGGCCAGCGCCTCGGCCACGGCCCACGACTCGACGGCCTTGTCCAGCTCGTCGGCGGCCGGCAGCACCGCCAGCGCCTCGTCGCCGGTCTCCTTCGGCCGCGACCGGCGCGCCCGGTGCTGGTCGACGACGAGGTTACGCGCCACGGTGAACAGCCAGGCGCGCACCGGCCGCCCGGCCATGGCCGAGGGGTTCCTCCAGGCGCGCAGCAGCGTCTCCTGGACGACGTCCTCCGCGCGGCCGGGGTCGCCCGTCAGCCGCAGCACGAATCCGTACAGGGGCCCGGCATGATCGTCGAAGAGGACGCGCACGAGCTCCTCATCGGCGGTTCCTGCTGAGCTCACGCCCTCCTGACGTAGGGACGGGTCGTCGGGTTCAGTGGAGGGGGACATTCGTCGCCGAGCCTTCGACCGCGAGCCCCTCGGATACGGACCGCACCTTGGTGACCTTGAGATTGAGCGGCAGGTTCTTCACCGGGACGGTGAAGCCGACGAGCCGCTCCACGTTGGGCACGGAGATGCCTCCCGCGATCTCGACGTTGGCCGGAATGAGCCGGATGCCGCCCTTGACCGCGTCGATCTTCAGGTCGGCGGTGACGGGGATGTCCCGGCCCAGCACGGTGATCTTCCCCGACACGCGCAGCTTGTCGTCGCCGCCGCCCTCGATCTTCACGCCGCGGGGCGCTCGCTCTTCGAGGGTCTTTCGGGAGATCACGATGGTGCCGGCCACCCGCTCAGCACGGAGATCGGCTTTCGAGGCGTCCTGGATCAGGTCGGCCAGCGGGGCGGACACGCCGAACAGGGTGGCGTCGATCTTCGAGATCGTGATCCCTTCGCGGGTCAGCGGGCCGGTGGCGATGGTGATCTCCTGATAGTTCCCCGCGACCGCCTGGGTCAGGAACGGGATGCCCTCGATGTGGACGGTCGGGGTCGACGAGAGGTCGTACTTGGCCTCGATCTGCCTGGCGATCTCACGCTGCACACCGGCGACCGCCACCCGGTCCAGGATGGCGAGCGCGACGACGAGCAGGATCAGGAACACGACGAGCTTGCGCATCCGTCTTTCCTCCGGGGGCGTGGTCTGACGGGGGGCAAGGCGGGTCGGCTCACCCTAGCGCCTCATCCCCCTGCAAAGGGAGGTAAAACTTCCACGACCGCTCCCTCGGGCAGATCGATCGAGCGCGGCTCCCGTGTGCCCGCCGGCGCGCCGTTCACCAGAAAGGAGCAGCGCGGCAGCACCCGGGCCAGGTCCGGGTTGGCGGAGATCCCCGCCAGCAGATCCCCGAGCGTGGATGCGTCGAACGGCTCCTCGGCTACCCCCGCCGCGGCCTTCGCCGCCGCCCAGTAACGGACGGTGCCCGTCGCCATGTCCCTCCCCTTCACTTGCCGGCCGTGCGCCCGGTCTCCCGCGTTCGCCGGGGCTCCGGCGGCGACCCGTGCGTGACCGATCGGTTACGCGGACGGGTCGCGTACAGAACTTTTTACACGCCCGACTCACATTGGACGCAATATTCCTGTGGGCTAGCCTATGAAAGACGGGACCTGGGCGACGTTGCCCCCGGGTCCCTACGTGTTTGTACGGCTCACGCCGTGATGACGCGGAGGAGGCGAGCCTGTGATCGTGCACAGCGCGGTGCTCTCCCGGCGCGCCCTGCCGTTTCACTTGTGAAGAGGAGGGCATGTGAGCGAGCGATCTCGACAATCCCGCCACGGCGGGGGCGGGGCCAGGAGGTCGAAGTGAGCAATCTGCTCCTGCTGACGAACGCGCTGGAACCCTCCGCCGAGGTGCTGCCCGCACTCGGCCTGCTGCTGCACTCCATACGCGTCGCGCCCGCGGAGGCCTCCGCCCTGATCGACGCCCCGCCCGCCGACGCCATCCTGGTCGACGCCCGCCGCGAACTGGCTCACGCGAAGGGGCTGTGCCGGCTACTGCGCACCACGGGGCTCACCTGCCCGCTGCTGGTGATCGTCACCGAGGGCGGACTGGCCGCGATGACGGCCGAGTGGGGCGTGGACGACGTGCTGCTCGACAGCGCCGGCCCGGCCGAGGTCGAGGCCCGGCTGCGCATGGCCGTCGGCCGGCTGTCGCTGGCCGCCGCGGACGAGGTCCCGGACGAGATCTGCAGCGGCGACCTGGCGATCGACGAGGCGACCTACACCGCGCGGCTGCGCGGGCGCGCGCTCGACCTGACCTTCAAAGAGTTCGAGCTGCTCAAATACCTCGCGCAGCACCCGGGCCGGGTGTTCACCCGGGCCCAGCTGCTGCAGGAGGTGTGGGGTTACGACTACTTCGGCGGCACCCGCACGGTGGACGTCCACGTCCGGCGACTGCGCGCCAAGCTCGGGGCCGAGTACGAGTCACTCATCGGAACGGTCCGGAACGTCGGCTACCGCTTCGTCCCCGACCGCGGGGGCGAACAGGCCGAGAACGACAACCCGGAACCCGCCCGGAATTGAGCCTTTCGCAGGCCCACCGGACGAGACCCGCCCCGGGCCGGGACGGGCCTCCTCATCGGCGTACGGCTCAGCCGATCTTGGTGATGCGGGTCAGCGCGGGCGGCGCCAGCGGAGAGTTGGCCGTGAGATAGGCGGTGAAGGCGTCCACGTCGAAGCCGCCGTCCCACGTCCACAGGTCGGTGCCCTTGGTGAACTCGGCGAAGGCGTCACCGCCCGAGACCAGGAAGTTGTTGGCCGCGACCCGGACCGACTGGCCGTCGGCCACCGCCACGCCGTCGATCTTCAGTTCGGAGATCCGGGAGCCCCAGGCCGCGCTCTCGTTGTAGCTGTAGCTGAGGTTGGACGACGGCTGCAGGATCTTGGTGAACGCCTGCGCGTTCGGGCCACCCGTGAACTGCTGCTCCAGCACGGTCTTGAGCTGGGCGCCGGTCAGCGTGACGGCCTGCAGCAGGTTGTTGAACGGCTGCACCGCGAACGCCTCGCCGTACGTGACGACCCCGTCGCCCTCGCCCGCCTCGGAGGAGGCGTAGGTGAGGAGCGTCCGGACGCCGCCCGGGTTCATCAGGGCGATGTCGGCGTTGCCGCCGTCCTTCTTGGCCGCCGCGAGCTGGGCGTCCGCGATCACGTCACCGAGCGTGGTCTCGCCGCTGCCGCCCGCCGGGACGGCGTTGGAGATGTCCGCCGTGATCTTCCCGACCGGCGCGTTGGCCTTGGTCGAGACGGCCGACGTCCAGTACGAGACGAGCTTCTCGACCTTCCGGTCGGCCGCGTACTTGGGGATGTCGAGACCCTTGTTGGCCTCGCCGTCCACGGCGACGACCTTGTTGTCCGCCGTCACCGAGGAACGGATGACGTCCCCGGTCTTCGCGTCCACCCGGAAGTCGATCTGGGTCATCACCCGGCCGAAGGACGACCCCTGGGTGAAGTACCGGGTGTTGCCGGCCGGGTCCTTGGTCGTGCAGACGTAGGCCTGGTGCGAGTGGCCCATGACCACGAGGTCGACGTCCGCGCTGAGCTTGGTGGCGATCGCCCTACCCACGCCCGTGGTCAGCGGGCAGGCGTTCGGGCTCTGGTTGGCGGCGACCGAGTCACCCTCGTGGACCAGCGCCACCATGACGTTGACGCCACGCTTCTTCAGCCAGGCGGCCGCCCGGTTGCCGGCCTCGACCTCGTCCTGGAAGGTGAGACCCGCGATACTGGCGGGCGTCACGATGGACGGAGTGGTCTTGGTCACCAGGCCGATGTAGCCGATCTTGACGCCGTTCACGACGCGGATCGCGATGGGCGGCAGCGCGTTCTTGCCGGCGTCGTCGACCACGTTGGCCCCGATGTACTCGTAATCGGCGCCCTTCCACTTACCCGCGGGCGAGCAGCCGTCCGTGGGGTGGCAGCCGCCCTTCTGCAGGCGCTGCAGCTCGCTCAGCCCCTCGTCGAACTCGTGGTTGCCGACGGAGGAGACGTCAAGCCCCAGCTCACCGAGCACCTGCACAGTGGGCTCGTCGTGGAACGCCGCCGAGACCAGCGGCGACGCGCCGATCAGGTCGCCGGCCGCGACGACGTCGGTCCGGCCCGGGAGGCGGCTCTGCTTGATCGCGGTGGCGAGGTAGGCCGCGCCGCCCGCGGCCTGGACCGTCACGCCCGTCTCGTTGACGATGCGGCCGCTGGACCCGGTCGGGGTCTCCAGGTTGCCGTGGAAGTCGTTGATCGTGAGCAGGCGGATCTGCTTGGGAGGGGGAGTCTGCGCGGTCTGCGAGGCGGCCGCGGGGTACACGGCGATCGCCAGGCCCGTCGCCGCGGCGACGCCCGCCACCGCAAAGCGAAGAAGGGTGCGAGAGGTCATGGAACACGACACTAGGGCCGCGACCTTTACATGAGATGGCGAAGAAACAACGATTCGCCACGCGTCATGATGGCGGCTTTTGCCACTAGAGGGAACTGAGGTACGCGACGTGGACGTGCGTGTGGTGACCGGAGGACGACTCGATGACCGGCAGGTCTCCGACATCCTGGACCTGGTTCGGGAGGCCACGGAGGCCGACGGGGTTCGCCCGCTGAACGAGCACACGATGTTGCAAGTACACCACGGCGCCGAGCCGGGGGCCCGGGCCGTACTCCTGTACGACGGTGACACGCTCGCCGGGTTCGCGCATCTGGATCCCGCCGACCCCGTCGAGGGATCCGGCGGGGAGCTGGTCGTCCGCCCGGCGCTCCGCCGCCGCGGCCTCGGGCGGCAGTTGCTCGACGCGGTGCTCGCGGAGACCGGCGGACGGGTCCGCGTCTGGGCGCACGGCGACCACCCCGGCGCCGCCGCGCTCGCCGCCTCCGCCGGGCTCACCCGCGCCAGGTCGCTGTGGCAGATGCGCCGCCCGCTGGACGCGCCGCTCCCCGCCGTGACCGTGCCCGACGGCGTACGGCTGCGCGCGTTCGTCCCGGGGAAGGACGAGCACGCGTGGCTCGCGCTCAACGCCCGTGCCTTCGCCGCGCACCCCGAGCAGGGCGCGTGGACGATCGAGGACCTGGAGCTCCGCGAGGGAGAGTCGTGGTTCGACCCGGACGGCTTCTTCCTCGCCGTACGGGACGACTCCCTCGCCGGTTTCCACTGGACCAAGGTCCACGGCGGCGAGGGGCAGGACGCCGAGCCCGTCGGCGAGGTCTACGTGGTCGGCGTGGACCCCGCCGAGCAGGGATCGGGGCTCGGCCGCGCGCTGACGCTCACCGGTATCGAGCACCTGCGTTCGCGCGGCCTCGCCCAGGTGATGCTGTACGTGGACGAGGAGAACCGGCCGGCGATCAGGCTGTACGAGTCGCTCGGGTTCACCCGATGGAACACGGACGTGATGTATCGCCGCTGAGTCGCCCGCGACGTCCCGGACCGGCCCGCCGAAGGGCCGGTCCCCCGTCGGGGCCGCTACTCCACGATCCAGTGCAGGCCGAGATAGGCGAGCGCGGACACCAGCGCGGCGGCGGGGATCGTGAGCACCCAGGCGGTCACGATGTTGCCGGCGATCCCCCATCGCACGGCCGAGAGGCGCTTGGTCGCGCCCACACCCATGATCGCGGTGGTCATGGTGTGGGTGGTCGAGATCGGCGCGCCGAATCCGATCGCGGCCGTGTAGAGGACCGACGAGGCCGCGGCCTCCGCCGCGAACCCGCGCGGCGGGTCGAGGTGGATGATCCGCCGTCCCATGGTCCGCATGATGCGCCAGCCTCCGGCGTACGTGCCGAGGGAGATGGCGGCGGCCGAGGCCGTGATGACCCACTCGGGGATGTCGGCGTCCGGGGAGACGTAGCCGCCGACGACGAGCGAGAGGAAGATGACGCCCATCGTCTTCTGCGCGTCCTGGAGACCGTGGCCGAGCGCGATGGCGGCCGCGGACACCGGCTGGACGAAGCGGAAGCCCCGGCTGGTGCGATGCGGGTTGGACTTACGGAAGATCCACAAAATGGCGATCATGACGAGGCCGCCCAGCCCGAACCCGAGGATGGGCGACACGACCATGGGGATGACGACCTTCTGCACCACGCCGGACCAGTGCACGGTCGCGCTGGCGGCGAGGGCGGAGCCGACCAGGCCACCGATCAGGGCGTGGCTGCTGGACGACGGCAGGCCGAAGTACCAGGTGATGAGATTCCAGACGATCGCCCCGATGAGGGCGCCGGCCACGACCACCAGGCCGTGCGCGCCGTTGGGCGCGTCGATGATCCCCTTGCCGACGGTCTGCGCGACCGCGGTGCCGAGGTGCGCGCCGATGAAATTCATCACGGCGGCGAGGAGCAACGCGATCCGCGGGGTCAGCGCCCGCGTGGAGACCGAGGTCGCGATCGCGTTCGCGGCGTCATGAAAGCCGTTGGTGTAGTCGAACACCAGGGCGATGGCGATGACGCCGATGATAAGTGCGAGCTCCACTTAGCTTTCCTTGACCGCGATCGACTCGATCGTGTTCGCCACGTGCTCGAACGCGTCGGCGGCGAGCTCGAGCTGCTCGATGATCTCGCGCATCTTCATGACCATGAGCGCCTCGTACTCACCGCTGAAAAGCTTGGCGAGCAGCCGGCGATAGACCTGGTCGGCCTGGTTCTCAAGACGGTTGATCTCGATCCAGTACTCGTTGAGGTTCTGCATCGAGCGCAGCCGCGGCATGGCGTCGGCGGTCAGCTCGGCGGCCCTCTCCAACACCTCCACCTGGCGGACGACCTCTTTGGGCAGGTGGTCGATCTGGTACAGGACGATCAGGTCGGCGGCGGCCTCCATGTAGTCCATCACGTCGTCGAGGTTCGAGGCGAGGCGGTAGATGTCCTCGCGGTCGAACGGCGTGATGAAGCTCTCGTTGAGCCGCTTCATGATCGCGTGAGTGCGCTCGTCACCCGCGTGTTCGCAGGCCCGCATCTTGTCGGCCAGGGCCTCCCGGTCCGACCCGTCGCTGATGATCTCTACCAGGAACCGGGATGCGGTGACGAGGTTGTTCGCGGAGTCGGCGAACAAGTCGTAATAGCTGTCCTCACGGGGCGTGAGACGCATGCGCACGTCATTCTCCAGAGGTGAGGTGCGGGGATAGTCCGCAGAGAAGAGTACGGGTAACCGGATGGGATGCGAACTTAAGGGTATGCATGCCTGCTCGTAACAAGCTCATCGCTGCCCCGTAGTCATCTGTTAATACATAGACGCTGGTGAAGCACGGTGCCGCCGGTGAACCGGCGACTCACACCTTCGTGCGGTGGAAGTTCAGGAACGACCGGCTCGGCGTCGGCCCGCGCTGCCCCTGGTAGCGGGAGCCGTACCGATGGGAGCCGTACGGGAACTCCGCGGGCGAGCTGAGCCGGAACATGCAGAGCTGACCGATCTTCATGCCCGGCCACAGCTTGATCGGCAAGGTGGCCACGTTGGACAACTCCAGAGTGACATGCCCCTCGAAGCCCGGGTCGATGAAACCGGCCGTCGAGTGGGTGAGCAGGCCGAGGCGGCCCAGGCTCGACTTGCCCTCAAGCCGGGACGCGATGTCGTCGGGAAGGCTGATCACCTCGTACGTGCTGGCCAGCACGAACTCGCCCGGATGCAGGATGAACGGCTCGTCGCCCTCCGGCTCGACCAGGCGGGTGAGGTCGGGCTGCTCCATGGCCGGATCGATGTGCGGGTACCGGTGGTTCTCGAACACCCGGAAGAACCGGTCCAGCCGCACGTCCACACTGGACGGCTGGATCATCTCCGGTTCGTACGGGTCGATCTTGACCCGTCCGGTCTCGATTTCGGCACGGATGTCACGGTCGGAAAGCAACACGCGTGCAAGGGTAACCGCCCCCACTCAGCCCCGGTCGCGGACATCCACAGGAAGCACCTCCGGCCACTCGAACCCCAGGACCGGTCGACCGCCTTCGAGGTCGCGGCGTCCGGCCCAGGAAGGGGAGGCCGTCAAAACTTCTCACCCTCGACGGCATCACCATGCCGAGTTTCCGCTAGAGTGTTGGTCGCGGTTGCTCCTCAGAACAGCCGATGCGGGTGTAGTTCAATGGCAGAACATCAGCTTCCCAAGCTGACAGCGCGGGTTCGATTCCCGTCACCCGCTCCATGAGCGAAGGCCCAGGTCAGGGACACATTCCCGACCCGGGCCTTGATTGTTTTCTGAGCTGATCGATCTTCGCGTGCCATTAACGTGCCATTAGCTCTGATCAGCCCACCGGAACCAGGACCTCACCGGAGCGACCGTCCTCGTCGCCATCGCGCCCGGTGATCTGCCGCTCGATCGCATCCGTGATCGCCTTGTCCGCCCCGCGTACCGCGTGCTGATAGATCATGGCCGCGCGCACGTTGTCGTGCCCCATCCGGGCCATCAGGTCCTTGAGGCCCGCGCCTGACTCAGCGGCCAGCATGTTGCCGGTGTGACGAAGGTCATGAAAGTGAAGTCCCGGCATCCCCATCTCCTTGACCACGTCCACCCACCGCGTACGGGTGTTGAAGCCGCTCCGCCGCAGCGCCCCGCCCTTCGCGCCTGGGAAGAGCAGCGCGCCCGGCTCGTCCTGGACGTAGGTCGCGATGTGCTCCTTGAGCGCCTGGACGATGGGCTGTGGGAGGCCGACGATCCGCCGTCCCGCCTTGGACTTGGGCGGGCCAAGGACCAGCTCCCCCGTGGAGCGCTCGACGAAGGCGGCTCGGACGCGCACGGTCCCCGCGTCGAGGTCGATGTCACTACGGCGTAGCGCGCTCACCTCACCCCATCTCAGGCTCGCGAAGGTCGCCAGCAGGACCAGGGCGCGGAACCGCCGGTCCTGGGTGGAGTCGGCCCGGCCGTCCGTGCCCATCTTCCATAGCGCTCGCTCGGCATCAGCACGGCTGTGGAAATGCTCGGGATGGGTGCGCATCTCGCCGTTCCGCTGGAAGCGCAACCGGTAGGCACCATCCCTGAGCTTGCGGACGTTGCCGACAGGACGACGGCCCACGCGGTCGGCCAGCTCGAAGACCTGGGCCACGGTGAGCACCGGGCGTTCCTCTGGGTGCTCGTCGCCGGCCCCGCGGATCCGACACGGGTTGGCCGGGATGATGTGATCATCCTCAGCCGCCGTCATCAACACCGCCCGCAGCAGCCGGTATGCCTTGGCCGCCATCGACACCGAGACGCCATTGCCGAGCAGGTCGGCCCGCCACTGACGGATCATGGGTCTGTCCAATCAACGGCGTAACTCGGTTTTGATTGGCTCTACTGGGCGGTTGGGGTCAGGCGGCCTTCGAAGGCGATGGCGAAGGCGTTGAGGGCGGCCTTCCAGCGGGTTACCCAGCGTTTGCGGCCCTTACCGGTCGGGTCCAGGCTCATGATCGCCATGTAGACGCACTTGAGCGCCCCCTGCTCGTTGGGGAAGTGGCCGCGGGCCTTGACCGCCCGGCGGATGCGGGCGTTGACCGACTCGATCGCGTTCGTCGAGCAGATCACCCGCCGGATCTCGACATCGAAGTTGAGGAAGGGCACGAACTCGGCCCAGGCGTCCTCCCACAGCTTGACGATCGCCGGATACTTCTCGCCCCAGGCCTCGGTGAACTCGTCGAACCGCTCCCGCGCGGCGGCCTCCGTCGGCGCGGTGTAGACCGGCCGCAGCGCCTTGGCGATCGCGTCCCAGTGCTGGCGGCCGGCGTAGCGGAAGGATGCGCGCAGCAGGTGCACCACACAGGTCTGCACCACAGCCTGAGGCCAGACCTGCTCAATGGCCTGCGGCAGCCCTTTGAGGCCGTCGCAGACCAGCATGAGCGCATCCCCGACGCCCCGGTTCTTGATCTCGGTCAGCACATGCAGCCAGAACTTGGCGCCCTCGCCGCCGTCGCCGGCCCACAGCCCGAGAATGTCGCGCTCGCCGTCCACCGTGACCGCCAAGGCGACGTAGATGGGCCGGTTGGCGACCTGCCCATCGCGGATCTTCACGTGGATGGCGTCGATGAACACGACCGGGTAGACGGGGTCCAGCGGCCGGTTCTGCCACTCGGCCATGCCCTCGATCACCTTGTCGGTGATGGTGGAGATCGTCTGCCTGGAGACCTCGGCGCCGTAGACCTCGGCCAGGTGAGCGGAGATCTCACCGGTGGTCAGGCCCTTGGCGGCAAGCGAGATGACCATCTCATCGACACCGGACAGGCGCCGCTGCCGCTTGCGCACGATCTTCGGTTCAAAGCTGGCGTCTCGGTCTCGGGGAACCGCGATCTCAACCGGCCCGACATCGGTGATGACCGTCTTGGTGCGGGTGCCGTTGCGGGTGTTGCCGCTGCCGTGACCGGCCGGATCGTGCTTGTCGTAGCCGAGGTGGTCGGTGATCTCGCCTTCCAGCGCCGACTCCAGCACCAGCTTGGTCAGCCGGCCCAGCAGTCCGTTCTCACCGACCAGTTCGAGCCCTTCGGTGCGGGCCTGGTCGACCAGCTTGGCCACCAGCTCGCGATCCGACGCTTTGTGCTCTTTCCGCGTCACCGCGGCGTCCTCCAGGTCCGTCGTTTCGGATGCCTGGGTCACCGTACTCGTCACAGGTGTCTCCTTAATCAGGAGTTACACCGTTGTTCTTACAGTCCCAAGGCTAGTGTCGATCGGCGTTGTTTTTGCCTTGACGGCGTGGATACCTTCCGGGTGCGCGTTGACTCGTCACACGTTCACGTTGAAGCCCAAGTCGATGTCACAGGCTGCTTGCCCTCCCCCAATCCCCCAGTTCTCCGTGGGGAACTCCCGGAGGGTGATCGTGACGTGGTCCCGTGGAATGCCGAGTGCCGCCAGCCGATCGACGATCTCCCCGTACAGTTTCCGCTTGGCCTGCACAGACCGACCTGTGAAGCAGTCAATGGACACGAGCGTCGAGAATTCGGGCTTCGTCCGGCTAGGCGAACAGGCGAACCTGTGCGGCTCGTGCACCATGAGGCGCACACTCTTGTCCTCGGCCGGGATGAGGAACGCGGCCACAAGTGCGCCATGAATCGCGTCGATAATGGCCACTTCTTCCGCCTCGGAGTATTGGCGGCGTACCTCGACGAGGGCGGTTGGCATGCAGGAATCCTTCCATCGAATCGATCGGGCTGCGGCGATGAATCCAAAATCATGACCCCACCACATTGCACCCCTGGGCGGCAACCCATAAGTACTCCAGCAGGGCTTGGTATGTCCGCTGGCGAGAGGCCAGTTTCGGGGAGAGTAGCAGGCGTGTGCCAGGTCGGGCGTGAACCGTTCCACCATGCGGACGTCTCGGTCGTGGCTATCTTGGTGTGAGCAAGATGCCTCGTATGACCAAGGAGATACGAAAGGCATATCTGCTGGGCGCCGAGCAGGCTGTGCACCTGCTGGCCACGGCAGAGGTGGCGCGTTGCTGGGAGAAGGAATCAGTGCTGCCGGGGATGACGGTAGGTGGACTGGCTGGTCACCTTGCGCGCAGCGTCCTGCAGGTCGAATGGTTTATCGACGGCGCGATACTCGGCGCGGAGCCAGTCTCACCGGTGCGCTACTACGCGCGGCTCGTCGACACGTCTTTGCCGGACTCCGCACTCAACGTCGGCGTACGCGCGCGGAGCGAGGAGACGGCAGCCGCCGGCCCCGCCGTCGTGGCTGCGCAGGCGCGCGCTGCATGGCAAAGGCTGGCACAACGGCTGGGCCAGGAGCCAGCCGGTCGGCGAGTGGCCATCCTCCACCGACCGGGAGAGGAAATGCTGCTCGACGGCTACCTCCAAACCCGATGCGTCGAATTGGCAGTGCACCTCGACGACTTGGCCCTGAGCGTGGGCGTTCACTGCCAGACACCCGAGGCCACGCTCGCCATCGCGGTCGATGTCCTTGTCGCAGCTGCCCGTGACCGGCACGGCGATCAGGCTGTGCTACATGCGCTCGCCAGGCGTGAGCGTGACGTCGACCAGGCTTTGCGCGTGCTGTAGGCGGACTTGCCTGGATTAGGCCAGGAGGCCAAGTGGGCCTACCAGCAACGGCAAGCCCTCAGCGAACCGCAACAACCCAATGAACGAGTGCCTCACCGCGACCGGTCGGCCCATCAGATCCACCTGACCAGCATCGCTACAGCGCGCCACCCGCAAACGACGCACGAAAGATCGGCCGACACCGGACACCTGTCAAACATGTCCTGGGACTGATGGGACTGATGTGTCAAGCATGTCCCGGGACAGGACAATGGACCGTACATGTTGTCTGCCGAATTGTCCTCATAGAGATCAAGGGCGGCGCTCCGCGCCGCCTCGCGGCCCTACGCCCGCTCGCCGGCCGGGCATGCGGCCTGGGGGCCGGTCCCGGCCGACGGCGACTCGGGCCGCCCGCCGCACGCCCGCCATGCCGTACCGCAACGAACTCGCTGACTCGAGTGACCGGCCATGCCAGCGCTTATGCTGATGTGGATCGCTCTTTGTAGACCAACGCAGATGGCGTGATGGCCGTACTGTCTCCCCTTGTGCCATCTGGGTACCAAGGTGGCAGCTAAATGGGCTGAACTCCGGACCCAGGCGGGGTATAGCGTAACGGCTATGACGGAGCAGACTTCCGAACCCTGGCGACCGCTCAGCGATCGTGCAGCAGGAATTCCTGCAGACCTTGATCTGCATGAAGGCGTTCCACCATGGCTGAAGGATCCTCTAAGGATGTGGCTACAACGCCTGTTGAAGTCAGAGACAGTACGTGGCCGCCTTTTCGCACGCTTCCAGCATGTCGAATTCGACGACGGCATGTGGGGCATGGGCTACTTAGAAACGGTCAGTCTGCTGCCGGAAAACATACTCCTGGATTGGATCGACGCTACGCTCCACATTTCTGCTAGTCAGGACGAAGTGGGTGCGCACCAGTACCACGCACGAGCGGAGTTAAGTGCGTAGGCGGCGTGCCATGCACTTTCAAGGCGCGAAGCTGCCGTGTCTCGCAGGGCGGTACGGGCTGCCACAGAAGCACTGTGAGCTGCCTCCGTTACGGTCCGATCCTGGCGGAGTATCAAGGCGTCGCGGGTGTCGGTGACCGCCCATATTGATTTTCCCTCGGCGAGAAGTGCTCGGAGGTCATTTCTGGCAGCCTTCTCGATCTTCCGTGCAATTGGCGTGCAATTGGCCCACGGGACGAGCCCGCCCGCCGAGCCGTCCTCGCCCTCGTCCCTTGCGCGGCCGATGTTCTTGTCGATCGCATCCGTGATCGCCTTGTCCGCCCCGCTTACGGCGTGCTGGTAGATCATGGCCGCCCGGACCTGCCCCATCCGGGCCATCAAGTCCTTGAGCCCCGCGCCGGACGTGGCGGCCAGCATGTTGCCGGTGTGACGAAGGTCGCGGCGAGCACCCTCCTTTCGCCGAGCAAGGTTCTATTTCCGCCGGGTCAGACAAGGCGGGTGACTGTACCGGTGTCGATCGAGTAGTACGCGCCGATGACGTTGAGCTCGCCCTTGGCGATGCGAGGAGCGAAGAGCTTGTCCTTCTTGAGCTGGTTCACCACGTCGACGGTGTTGATGCGGATCATCTTGTCGACGTCGCCGCCCGAACGCGTGAAGGCCGAACGCAGGACGATAGCGATCGTGCTCAGCTCGCCAGGCAGCTTCTTGTGCTCGTGCAGCGATTCTGCGGCGGCCGTGACAGCCCCGCAGCGCTGATGGCCGAGCACGACGACGAGCGGGGTGCCGATTTCGGCTGGGCCGTACTCGGCGGCACCTGTCACCAGCGGGTCAATGGTCTGCGCGGCGGTCCGTATCACGAACAGGTCGCCCAGCCCGGTGTCGAAGACTAGCTCGGGGGGGACCCGCGAGTCGATGCACGAGAATACGACCGCGAACGGGTTCTGCTTCTGCGCCACCTCCCTGCGGCGATCGGCGTCCTGGTGCGGGTGGGTGGCGGTGCCGTCCACCCAGCGGCGGTTGCCCTCGCGCAGGGTCGCCCACGCCTGGTCGGGGGTGGCGGGACGCTGGTCCGGCGCGGTCCCGTTCGACGGCTGAGCGGTGCGGGCGAATACGGCGGTGCCCGCGGATACCGCACCGGTCAGGAGGCCTCCGGCGACGATGCCGGCGCGCAGGAGGGCTCGCCGGTTGATCATGTGATTTGGCGACGAACAGGAGTATCCGCTGCTGTCATGCCGACACACCAGGCGATGTAACGCTCAGCACATCTGATGTTGCATATAGTCACATCTGCCACGATACACCCGTTTCGACTGGCGAGGGTGAGGGCGATGTCGGCGCCCACCTGGTAGTAGTCCGACTGCCGGACGCGGACGCTGGTCCTTCACACGGATGAATTCTCGGCGCGCACGTGATGCAGTCTCGCGAGACGAACGGATCCTTCGAGGGGGGTCGTCCTGTTCCTCGTGATCGCCGCGCTTGTCGGTACTGACCGACCAGCGCGCGGCCCGTGATCCACCTGAGCTCATGCTGAAGGTCACACCGGTTGGGGAAGGCGCCGCGCGGTAAGGCCAGGTCACAGATTGATCGTCGTGCCATTAGCGCGCCATTAAGGAGGGTAACGACGGGGCACCCACGGTCACTCATGACCGGCGCCAACCGCAGGTCAGTGGTCCTACGAGTCGTGATCCATGCAATTCCCAAGCTGATAGTGCCTTGGCTGTGCAGCCGCGAGTACAGCCAAGTGAGCGGACGAGGACGGAACTCGGCGAACGTCTACGGACACCGCACCCGCAGGTCAGAGTCTCGGACCTCGATCGAATCGATTTCTTTAATCCGCAGGCTGCTCGAGAAATTTGCTCCCACCTGAGCAGCGAATGTCCTTGTGAAGGAAGCGCCCCGAGGCTATGTGGAAAGGCTGTATTCCACGGTCGTTGGAAGATCGGTGTCGGTGTCGGTGTAGGCGATGCCGGTTACCAGGACCTTTCCTGTGTCCGTGAGCTTGATCTCGGTGGCTTGCACTCTCTGGGAGTTGTTCGGCCGTGGGAGCGTGCTCTTGCTCCAGCGCCCACCGCGGTAATGGATCATGATAGGTGCCCAGGGTTCGCCGTCATGCCATGTGGCTATCCATACGCCGCCATGTCCGTCCGGGATCGCTTGACGGAGGTCGAGGCCGCGAAGCCCGAGGTCGAAAAGATTCCAGACGTGACCGTTCCAGTGCATCACGACATCACGGTGATAGACCCGCTGGTCGCAGCAGAAGTAGGTGGCGACAGCTCCGACAGCCCACACGTCGTCCGCGGCAAGCGCGGTGATGTCGGTCAGCAGGCTTCCAGGGCCTTCGCCGTCGAGGGAGTCGGGCATCGGAACTTCAGGCGTGGAGGCTGGGGTCCACGTACGCCCGTCCCAGTGCATGATCTCTCCGTCGAACAGCGCCCAAACGTCGTTTCTCGCTACCGCGGCGAGGTTGATCGTATTCGCAGCGACCGGGATGCGCTCCCATCGGTCGCCGTCCCAGTGCACAAGCGTCCCGTCCGGACTGGTTTGATCGCCCGGAGCCCCGAGCCGCGTGCTCCACCCCGAGATCCAGATGTCATCAGAGTCCGTGCCGGCGACGTCCTCGATTTGGAGATCTTCTGGAAGCGGCGGGGTCGATTTCAGCCAGCGCTTCCCATCCCAGCGCGCCGCTTTCAGGCCGCCGTGGCTCACGCTGAACACCCAAATATCATCGCGGGCAAACCTCTTCACGATGTCGGGTGAGTCGGGCGCACCCTTGGGAAGCTCGACGGGACGGTGGTGGGAGATAGTCCAGCGAGCGAAGTCCACGGGAAGGGGAACACTGAGCGGAACCGTTTCACCGCTGTCACAGGCCTCGGGCGGGCACGAGTCGGCCAGCATCACCCAGACACCCCAGCACAGAGCTGCGATCATTGCCGCGAGAGGCACTGCCATCCATCGCATAAGTAGATCATCCTGTAGCCGGAACCTACGTATCGCCAATCTTTCCGCACCATCGGGATCAATGGATGATCACCTCGGCGGCGCCACGCTACCGGACACGACACCGAGTGGTACTACGAGAAATGGACCGTCAACATCACCCACAAGCCGTGGCGACGCGACTCGTTCCTGATAGAGAAGATTGACAACGAGAAGGACGAGCGAGTGCCTTTCTACGGCGGGCATCGCTGCCCCGCACGCGACATAGGTCATCTCTCGGTGGACCAGGGGACGGATCGCGCGCGCCTCCGCCGGTAACCCGTGACCCTGATCGCCGGACCATTAGAGGGCCATTAACCAGAGTGAGGAAGGGTCAGCTACGGTCACTCCTGACCGGCCCCACGCCCAGGTCAGTGCCCGTACGGGCCGTGATCCATGCGATTCCCAAGCTGACAGTGCGGGTTCGATTCCCGTCACCCGCCGTCTTGGGACGCAACCCCGGCCGCTCGTCGATCAAGGACGGCACACACCAACCCCGCCCCACTGGACGACGTCTTAATAGGGCTGGAGCAGATCACGCTGTCCAGGCTGGATCCCGACCGATGACGCCGAGCAGGCGGTCGAACAGTGGGGCGTCGTCCGGCACTGCCACGGGCGGCCCGAAGACACCGCGTTGCCTGCCCATCTCCACCATCTGGTCAGTGAAGTGCAGCACCCGCGAGACGGCATCGGGGTCCGGCTCGTACTCCTGACCGGTGGCTCTGGCCAGGTCCCAACCATGCACGACCATATCGACGAGGTACATGTGGCCCAGCGCGGTCATCGGCAGTCCCATGGCGGGGCTGGTTCCCTCCCATGCCTCGGGTCGCGACCAGGCGGCCAGCATGCCCTCCGCTCGCTCGGGAAAGTCGCCCGCGTAAGGCCCCTGCTCAACGCTCGGCCCCTTGCGAGCCAACGACTCGAACATCTCCGCCACCCATTCGAGATGGTTGATCAGGTCCTTGACGTCGAACTTCGCGCATGGCGTCGAGAACCCGAGCTGCTCCTGCCGCACCGCACGCACCAATCTCGCGGTCCGTTCGGTGGCGCGCGTCATCAGCGGCATCATGTCTTCCATGGCGACCAGCGTGCCTCGCCTGCCCGAAGGGCGGCTTGTAGAAACGCGACAGCGCGGCTGGGTCAACCCGTACGCGGGGCTCAACGCGTTCAATTTCGTCCGGCAGGCGCCAGCGCCCGAGATTGCGGCGTACGTGGAGCATTTCTGGGTCGTCACGTGGACCGATCTCGCCGAGCCGTACGAACAGCGCATCGTCTCGCACCCCACCGTGAACATGACGATCACCCAGAACTTCCGCCGGATCGCGGGAGTGATCAAGGGCGGGTTCTCCTACACGATGCGGGGCAACGGCCGCGTGCTCGGCACACGCTTCCGCCCGGGTGGCTTCCGGCCGTTCCTCGGCGGTCCGGTATCCCAGCTGACCGGCCGGTTCGTGGAGATCAGCGAGATGTACGGCGCAGCCGGCGCGACCCTGGTCGAGCAAGTCCTGGCCGAGCCCGACGCCCAGGCCGCCATCGCGCTCACCGAGACGTTCCTACTGAGTCTGGGGCCACATCAGGATCCGCTAACGGAAGAGGTTGCGGCATTGGCGGCGATGGTGGAGAACGACGTGTCCGTGACCAGGGTCGACGAGCTGGCCGCCAGATCGGGGCGGTCGGTGCGCTCGTTGCAGCGGCTGTTCCGGGACTATGTCGGCATCGGCCCCAAGTGGGTGATCCGCCGCTTCCGCCTGCACGAGGCCGCGGAGCGGGTTTACCAGGGCCTCGACCTCGCCACGCTGGCCGCCGAGCTTGGCTACACCGATCAAGCCCACCTGACCCGCGACTTCACCGCCGCAGTTGGCATGCCTCCCGCGGCCTACGCCCGGCTCAGAAGCCAGGGCTGATCCCAGCGTTCCGTCGAAAATGATCACCCTGTTACGCCTCCCGCAGTCGGCCCCGCGACCTCGGTGACAATGTCGGCCGTGACGTAAAAACCGTCCGGAGCGACCTGCGTCACCGCATCAAGGCGGACTCCCCGCTCGTCCGCAGTAATCATGTGAACCTCGAAGTGCCAGTAGCTGAGATCCCGCAACCAGATCCGTTCGAGCTCTGCCGCGATCTCCACAGTCGAAACCTCTGGCACGGTCCAGCACGTAGCCGCGATCAGGTTGTTCGTATCGCCGGTACGGCGAACCGACACCTCCGTGATCAATGGCGACTGCCAGAGATAAGCATCAAAGTCCATCGCCATGCCGTCGAGGTCGGCCCCAGAGCTGGGGAACGACTCGCCCATCACCTGCTGCTTCACAGCGGCAAACTCCGAGGGATCCATCCAAGAAGCGTCCCACCTCCAATCCCGCCGCGATCACCGTGCCATTAACGTGCCATTAGGCAGGGTGACGAGGGGGCAACCACGGTCACTCATGACCGGCTCCACGCGCAGGTCAGCGTCCGTACGGTCCTTGATCCATGCAGTTCCCAAGCTGACAGCGCGTTCTCGACCATGGGAGATCCAGGAGGGGATGACCCCTGAGCTTCCCCTCTTAGCGTGGAGACCGAACCGAGAGAGGTTTGGTCGTGGCAGGTACCACGAGGCGCCGCTTTGATCCGGAGTTTCGGGCTGGAGCGGTGCGCATCGTCAAGGAGACCGGCAAACCCGTCTCGCACGTCGCGCGGGACCTT
>NZ_BBYJ01000038.1 GCF_001528665.1 Microtetraspora malaysiensis | reverse complement strand
ATCCAGGCGCGCCCGCCGCTGCTCACGCGCCGTCGAGGCGGTCTGGCCGATGCGGTTCTTCCACTTGTAGAACCACGACTGCGACACCCCCAGCGCCCGGCAGGAGGTGGCATGGTCGATGTCATGGTCGGTCTTCTGGGAGCAGATGAAGGCCGCCACGCTCACCGGCCCATCGCCTCTTTCACCCACAAGACCACGGAGCGCTTGAGAACATCACGCTCGTCTTCCAGCTCAGCGCGTTCCTTCTCCCACGCCGCCTTCTCTCGAGCGTGCTCCTTGACCAGCTCGGCCTTCTCCCGCCGCAGCCGCGCCAGCTCCTCGCTTTCGGACTCCTTCAGCGTCCCGCCTCCGCCGCTGTTACCGCCGGCCTGCCCGTTGGCGTGCCGGTCCATCTGCACCCAGTTGTGCAGCGTGTACTCGTTGATACCAAGGTCCCGCGCGACGTGCGAGACGGGTTTGCCGGTCTCCTTGACGATGCGCACCGCTCCAGCCCGAAACTCCGGATCAAAGCGGCGCCTCGTGGTACCTGCCACGACCAAACCTCTCTCGGTTCGGTCTCCACGCTAAGAGGGGAAGCTCAGGCACCAACGTCAAGCTAGGTGACCCGTCTCGGTGGGGCGCCTGCCAGACGGGCCTGCTCCTGACCGAGGAGTAGCGCTGATCTTCCCAGCGCGACTCGCGCGCCTTGGGGCGTGAACGATATCTGCCTGGGCAACTTTGTCGTCGCCCTCGGGTGATCCAGACGAAGGCGCTCCGTTCGGCTTGTGCTCGCCGGGGCTCATGCTCAGCCTGAGGCGGCCCCGTCCGCCGCGTTGCACCATGGGTACTCCTCGCTGAAGCGAGACCGGTTCACAGGAACGGGGCTTGAAGGCCTTATGTCACCGAGAGGTGGTACCAAAAAGTGGTACCGTCGATCGTATGGCTGAGACACGGCTTCGGCTGCCGGATGAGACGTACGAGCAGATCAAGCGGATCGCCAGCGGCGACGCGCAGAGCGTCAACTCGGCGATGGTGGTGGCCATCGAGGAATACATCGCCCGACGGAGGCGGGAACGCTACCAGGCGATGGGCCGGAAGGTCGCTGAGCGGGACCGGGAGCTGCTTGAGCGGCTCGCTCGATGACGCTTTATCCGACCACCTCGGACCTTCTTGCCTTGGCCGAGGTGGTGCTGCCGGAGGTCCTACTCCGCGATGGTGGCCAACTGCATGCGGCGGTGTTGCGCCCGCAGACATCTGTCTTCGGCGATGACGCCTATCCGGACCTGTGGGAGAAAGCGGCGGCTCTGATGCAGAGCATTCTGATCGGGCACCCGCTGGTGGACGGCAACAAGCGGCTCGCTTGGGCGACGGCCGTCGCCTTTCTGGAGGACAACGGGGAGATCCTGGAGTACCGGGACGTGGACGAAGCCGAAAGGCTCGTCATCGCCGTAGCAATGGGCGAGTTGGAAGACATCCCCGACCTGGCACGGCGACTCCGCAAACTTCGTGAGTGAAGGTCGACGCACGATCGCCATCCGTTGCCTGAAGCGCACCGCTACTGTCAGCGATATCTGTTCAAGGGGTCGAGCAGCTACTGCGGCATTGGCGGCACCGGTGTCAACGCAGGTGACCCTTCGGCGTGGTGCCCGACAGGGCTGACTTCTTCCGAGGAGTAGCCGGGATTGTTGAGACCTCCGGGTGGCTTCACGCCTGTTCGGAGGTCTTCTTCTTTCCCTGAGCGACGAAGGAGCCCATGCCCGGAGTGGTGACGATGAGGCCGTCTTCGCGGAGTTTGGCGGTCACCTTGCGGATGGTCACCCGGGCGACGCCGAACTCACCCTCCATCTGAACCTCTGAGATGAGGTGGTGGGGCGGGTACTCGCCCGACTCGATGCGTGCGCGTACGACCTCGTAGATCTGCACCCACTTGGGCCTGGTCGGGTCGTAGTCGATCACTCGCCAACTGTAGGTAGGCGAGGTCAGATGTTGTGGTTCCGTTCTGGCATGACTATGTGGGCCTGGAATGAGCGATCACAGCCCGGTACGGGAGAACGCCTGAGCTGAGTGCCCATTGGTGCACCACGCTTCCTTGATCGACTGTTCCAGGGTGTCGAGTCCGATGAGCTAAAACTGCACGTCAGCGCCTGGAAGGTGGTCGCCCAGCTACTCCACCCAGGGCATGTCTGACATATAGATCGGTGGGGTGCTCGAGTAAGCATTAGGGTGAGTTCCATGATCGACGCCACGGGATCTGCCGTCCCCGTGCCCTGCGACCACGAGGCGGGGGCGGATCGTGGTGCAGTTGCGTTCGCGTGGCTGTGGATCGCGGGGGCGCTCCTCGCGAGCGTGGCGCTGGCCCTGCTGGCGACACTGCCACCATTGCAGACAAATGCTGATGCCGTCGTTGAGTGGGTCGATGATGGCACGTTCCAGCTCACGTGGGCGGGGGAGTTTCTGTTCTTCGCGACCATCGCGTGGGGAACCGGTGCCGCAGGCGCGTTCAGCGCACGCGGCACCGACGCGCCGCTGCGCCGCACGATCGCGCTCGTCGCTCTCAGCGTCACACTCATCGCATTCGTGATCGTTCTGCTTGCACTGGGCCGTTTGGTCTATCCGGTCGTCGATATGGACCTCACGGCAGACACGATCGTCCTTCTCGCGAGTGTGGTCATCGGCACCGTTCATCTGGCACTGCTCGCCCTCGCGGTTGTTGCGTTCGCTCTACCTGTGCCGATGAGGTCAGCGGGGGCACGTCGAACCGTCATGGCCGTCGGAATCACGCTTGGCATGCTGTTCGTCGTGGGTTCGTACCCGTGGCTGCTACCGATGTGGCTGAATCTCCTGGTTGCCGGCGCGGTCGGCTGCTGGGGTGTGCTCGTCGGCGTCGCAGTATTGGCGCAAGACCGCGGTCACGCCCGAACCTAAGTGCCAGACGTCATTGCTGCCCTGCCCGTGGAGCCCTGGAGTCTGACCGGTCGAGAGGAGCCGGATCAGGGGCGGTCCAGGACGTGTCGCAGTGCACATTCGAGGCTCCCGGGGTCGCTCGCGCCGCGCGACCGCCACGCGATGACCCCGTCCGGCCGTACGAGGACGGCGCCAGCCTCCGTGATGCCGTACGCCGCGAGAAACAGCCCGTCCACGTCGGCCAGGCCGGCGGCGTCTCCGATCACGTGGAGGTCCAGGGCCACGCCGAGCCGGCGTACGGTCTGCTCAACGGCGCCGGTCCAGTGCCGTCCTCCGGCAGACAGGAGGACGAACGCGCTCCCGAACAGGTCGCGCGTCGAGATTGAACTTCCGCCGCGGGCCAGCCGTACATGCGGGGCACGCGACCCGGGACGGCCGGACGGCGTGACCGGGTTCTCGAACAGCGGGGGCCGGTCGCCGTCCTCGGGCACGAAGGCTCCGGATGGGCAGATGTAGCCGAACAGCCCCACCGCCGGATCCAGGATCTCGGTCTCCGTCCCGTCGCGCAGGTGGGGAGACTGACGCTGGATCAGGTTGGCGTATTGCTGCTCGGCCAGCGCGTCGGCGTACGGCCGGCGCTCGGCATCGTGGCTCGCGAGCAGGCCGGGCCCGGCGGTGCCGGACAGGACGGCGGCAAGTTTCCAGGCGAGGTGGTAACCGTCCATCACGGCGGCGTTCCCGCCCTGCCCTCCGGTCGGGGGCATGAGGTGCGCAGCGTCGCCGGTCAGCAGGACCCGCCCGGCCTGGAAGGAGTCCGCGACCCGGGTGACGTGCTCTCCCGAGGACGACCAGGCGATCTCCAGGATCTTCACGTCCAGGTCGGGTACGCCGCAGGCGGTGCGGATGACGTCCACGAGCTGCTCGGCGTCCGGATCGTCACCGGACTCGAACGGGGCGGCCAGGACGTAGCGGCCCGGGTAGTCGGTGGTCACGACCGTCGCCGCCCGGGCGGGCAGCGCCGGATTCTGAATGTAGAAGAGCCCGAACGCCTCGCCTCTCAGCGCCACGTCGAGGTCGGCTTCGAACTGCAGGAACATCGTTCGCGCCGGCCGTGACGACCGGCGCCCGTGGACCGGTATGGCGGCCATATCGCGGATTGCGCCCTTGTGGCCGTCGGCGCCGACCAGGTACCGCGCCGTGATCGTCCGCCGCTTCCCCGTCGCGGTGTCGCGAAGCTCGGCGATCACTGCCTCATCGTCTTGGCGGAACGACACCAGCTCGGTCGAGAACCTGATGTCGGAGCCCAGCTCGGCCGCCTTGTCGGTCAGGATTCGCTCGGCCCGTTCCTGGCTCGCGGCGGCGAACGACGCGGGAGACAGCCGGGAGAAGTCGGGCATCTCGCGCACGAAGTCCTTCAGGACGGGGCCGGTGACGGTCTCCGCGATGACTATGACGCTCCTGTCCCCGCCCGGCGGAGCGGCGTGTGTGAACCGCTCGGCGATCCCGGCGGTGGCCAGGGCCTCCATGGTCGTCGGCATCTGACCCCTGGCCTTGGGTTGGGTGGACAGCCCCGGATGCCGCTCCACGACGACCGACGGCACGCCGTGGACGCCGAGGAACACGGCCGTGGACAGCCCCGCGAGGCCCGCTCCCACGATCAGCACTGGGATCTCGCCTCTCATGCTCGTCTCCTCCGTGCTAATTTTGTTCGAAGGGTAGGAAATTTCGATTCATCGAGATAATTCGAGATAGTACGCGTTGGAGTACGGATGTCAACGGGTCGTCGATCCGAGGTTCTGCGGACGCTAGCCGAGGCGACGCAGGACAACGCCGCGCATGGCGTGATCATGCATCAGGCCATCGCCGCCCACTTCGGTCTCGGGCCCACCGACCTGAAGTGCCTCAACCTGGCCAGACACGAAGAGGAGCTCACGGCGGGACGGTTGGCCGAGCTGACGGGCCTCAGCACTTCGGCCGTGACCGCGCTCCTCGACCGGCTGGAGCGCGGCGGCTTCATCGAGCGGCACAGGGACACGGCCGACCGCCGCAAGGTCCTCGTACGCTCGACCGGTCGGCACGAGGCGGCGCTCGGGGAGATCTTCGGGCGGGTCGCGGCCGCGTTCGCGTCGGTGGCGGACGCATACGACGACGACCAGCTCGAACTGATCACCGGGTTCGTGCTCCGCCTCAACGAGCGGGCCCGCGAGTTCATCCCGACGCTCGTCCAGGACCTTGGCTCCTGAGGCTGCCTGAGGAAGCACCAGGCCAAGCCCTGATCGGGCTGATCGAGAACCCGTACTTCCCCGGCCCGGCGCCAACATGACACGTCATGCCCGCTCATTTGCACCGAGTTCCGGACGCCGCCCTGCCTCTGGTCACGTCCGCGAGTGGCGCGGCCGGACGGTGCGGCGAATGCGGGAAGCTCATGGCTGGACGCGGCCTCAGGACTGTTCGGGGTCCTTCACGTCGCTGTCCTGTCGAGAAAATCGACGACGCGGGTGTTGAGGTCGGCGGCCTCGTGCCATGGCATCGCGTGGTGGGAGAGATCCGGCAGCACCGCGGCCTCCGCGTGGGGCAGGAGACGCGCCACAGCGGATGCGACGCGGCGAGGAATGTGGGCCCTGCTGCGTCCGGCGAGGAGAACCAGGGTCGGCGTCGTGAGTGCGCGCAGCAGTCCGGGCTTGGGCCGCTTCCCGGTCACGACTTTCACATCGGGGAACTCCGCGGCCAGGCCGTACAGCCGCAGCCAGGCAGGGTCGGCTTCCGCGTCGTCGGTCTCCCACGCCAGGAAGGCACGCGCGCGCGAAGCCGTCGGCTGGATGAGGGACGGCAGCGCGCGCAAAAGGTATCCAACCCGGAATCCTCCAAAACACTGCGTCGGATCGAGGAGAACAAGCCGCCGGACCCGCTGGGGCGCGTGGAGGCCGTACGTCAGGGCGATCCATCCGCCGTAGGAGTGCCCGCACACGGCGGCGCTCTCGATCCCGAGCCCGTCGAGCACCCCGTCCAGCCAGTCGAGCAGGTCGGGGATGTTGCGAGGGGGCTGTTCGCCCCGGATGCTCCGTCCCGGCTCGCCGATGCGGTCCACGGCGTACACCCGATGTCGGCGGGCGAGCTCGGCGACGTTGGCGAACCACGTCGCCGCGGTGGTGCCACCGCCGTGTAAGAGGATCAGCGGCGGGCCGTCCGCAGGTCCGCACGCGTTCACCCGCGTCGTGCCGTACGCCGACGGCAGGTCGATCGGTTCGACCTGGACCGGCCAACGCGCCAGAACCGCGTCATAGGCGGCGAGGAAGGCCGCGTTCGCACCGTGACGGTCATCGGGCATGCCTCACCTCGGCAAATAGCTCGCCCATCAATAATCTCGCTGAGCGAGATATTGTCAACGTGGCGGTTGCCGGGACGGAGGCAAGGTGGCGAACGACGTGCACGAACAGGACGCCGGGATGCGAGTGGTGCACCTGCTGCGCGCGATCACCGTGGAACTCGACCGGATCGGGGAGGGATTCGCCGCCCGGCACGCCCTCCATCCGACCGATGTGCGTGCGCTCATCTGCCTCCTGGATGCCGCCCGCACGGGCGCGCCCGCCACCCCGGGAATCCTGGGGGCGCACCTTGGCCTCAACTCCGCGGGCACCACGGCGGTGATCGACCGTCTGGAAAGGCTCGGTCATGTGCGCCGGGAACGCGACACCCAAGACCGTCGGCGCGTGCTGCTGAAAGTGGATGAGAGCGCCGTCGCGCTCGGATGGAGCTTCTTCGGTCCGCTCATCCATGAGATCGTCGCCGTCATGGGACGGTTCGACGCCGCGGATCAGGCGACCGTCGAGCGCTTCCTCGGCGACGTTAACGAGGCGGTCGCCCGGCAACGAACCGGCCGGGGGTAGCGCTCGCGGCGGATACTCGGGCGCGTGGGGCAACGTGCCCAGACGAGTTGACCGCAGGGGACGTCGGCGCGGGTGATCACGAAGAGCTGTGGGCCCCGGGCATCGGAGTGCAGACCCACGCCTCCCGCGGCGAGCACTACCGAACGCGGAGAGTGCGAGCGTCGTGCCACGAGGGTTTTGAGCTGCCCGCCGTGCCGATCGATCGCCACGGCGAGGGGAGAGACGGGGCTTTTCGCGGTCTTCCATGCCGAGAACGATCGTCGCCGGCGCAGCGACACTGGCGCCTCGACGCTCCGGCCGGAGCGTCGAGGCGCCAGGGGAAGCGACCGCACGGCGCGCGTCAGGCGGCGGCGGGGACGGCGGGGGCAGGCTCAGCGGTACGGGAGACCTGACCGATGATCGGGATGAGGGACACGAGCGTCAGGATCGCCCCGACCGGGATGAGGTCCTTGCCCACAAGCGGCATGAGGATGTTGAGCACGTACACGAACGGGACCCAGATCTTGACGTGACGCTGGACGGTGAGCTGCACGATGAGCGCGAGCTGACCGACGTAGAAGAGAATCGGCACCACGTTGTAGACCGCGAAGAGGACGCCGGGGACGGACTGGATCTGGGTGAAGATGGCGTCCATGCCGGCGCGGTCGGTGGCGATGAAGCTGACCGCGATGTCGATGACGAACTGCGCGAGGAGTGCCAGCGATCCGACGTACCCGATCACGGTGCTCACGGTCGACAGGGTGCCCCGTCCCGCCAGACGGCGCATGTGCCAGGAGACAGGGACGAACAGGGCCAGGGCCCCGATGAAGGCGAGGTGGCCGGAAGTCCAGGCGAGGCCGGGACCGCGGACACCGTCCAGTCCGTCCAGAATCCGGATCACTCCGTACGCCAGGACGAGAAGCGGTGCTGCGACGAACGTGATACGGGGGTTCATCAGGGGGCTCCTTCGGATCGGTTGCCTCCAATCCTGGATTTTCCGGGCGTCGGAGTAATCGCCGAGGAGAGCGATCTCGGCGCTCCCCCGTGTGAGGGAGAAGGTCTCCCTCGTGTCGGCGATGTCCCCGGCCGTGTCGAGCCCGGCTGCGGCGCGCTGCTCGGGGGCACCCACCGTGGCCCGTGCCTCGAACGCTGCCGCGACCCTGTCCCATCTGGCACGGCACCGCGGTCATGCGGGCGAATCCGATGAACGCGGAGTCAGCGTTCGAGATCCAGGCGCCATCGGATCTCGCCGTCCTGCCACTGGTCGGTGGGCGTGAGCCCGGCGGTGGTGGCGACGGCGGCGGACGCCTCATGGTCCGGATGGATGTGGGCGATGACGCTTCGCACCGGCTTCCCGACGAGCCAGGCGACGAGCCCCCTGGCCGCCTCACCGGCGATGCCTCGGCGCTGCCAGCGGGTTCCCACTACCCATGCGATCTCCGCGACGAGGCCGTCGGCAGAGGGGGCGATGGTCGCCTGGACGGTTCCCGTCAGGCATTCCCGCTCCTGGAGCAGGATGACCCAGTTGCACCAGGAGACCGCGGGGTCGGGCGAGCCGGCGAGCATGCGCTGGTAGCGGGAGCGCAGCGCGTCCACGCCGACCGGTGACCCGCCGATGAACGTGTGCAGGTCCGGATCGGACAGCACCACGGCCATCTCCTCGGCGTGGTCGACGCGCAGCGGCAGAAGTAGCAGCCGGTCGGTACGGATGGTCTCGGCGGTGATGATGCTCATGCCGCAGCGAACCTCTCGAACCAACGCCGGGGGGAACCGAATGGATCAGCGGGCATGCGGTCACTGTAGACCGGCATGCTCCTTCTTCGCCGTGGCGGGCGCGCCCGGGTCGACGCTCTCGTACGGCTTGATCGGCTTGAGGGACAGTGCGGCGATGAACACCGAGATCAGGAAGGTGTGTCCCGTGACGTCGCCTTACGCTTTCGGGCCGTCAGCCGCTTGTGCTACTCGGTTTCGTTGTCGAGCCGCAGGGCGTCGGCGTTTCGGGCGCACCATTCGGCGAAGGTGCGGGGGCGGCGGCCGAGCAGGCGTCGCACGGTGTCGGTGCGGACTCCGGTCGTGTCCGCGCGCATGATCGCGGCGCCTTCGAGGATCGCGTCGGCAAGGGGCTTCGGCGCGCCGTCGGGGTAGCGCGACCGGACGATCTCTTCAGGGGAGGCCGCCGCGCGGACTTCGATGTCGCGGCCGATGGTGGTGGCGATGATCTCGACCTGTTCGGCGATGGTGAGCGTCTCGTCGCCGGTGAGGATATAGGTCTGCCCGTCATGGCCGTCTTCGGTCAGTACGAGGCGGGCGACGGCGGCGATGTCGGCCGGATCGATCGGCGCGGACCGGCCCGGCCCGATCGCGTCGAGGACGAACCCCTCCTTTCGGACGGACGGCACCCACTCCAGGGCGTTGGTCGTGAAGCCGCCGGGACGCAGGATCGTGGCCGGTATGCCGGACATGTGGAGGAGTTGCTCGCGCTCGTAGTGCCAACGGCCCATGGCGGGCACCGAATCGCCGAAGACCCAGATGGACGACAACAGCACAATGTGGCGCACTCCGGCGGCGCGGGCGGCCGTGATGGCGTTGGCGGCCTGGTCGATGCCGATGCCCGGGGTGAGCAGGAACAGCCGGTCGACGCCGTCGAAAGCGGGGGTAAGCGTCGCGGGTTTGTCCAGGTCGCCGACCACGCGTTCGGCGCGTGCGGGGAGGTCGGCCGCGCGGGTCGGGTCGCGGATGAGGATGCGGAACTCCGCATTCCTCGCGGCTAGCTCCCTGACCAGCTCGCGGCCGATTCTGCCGGTGGCTCCGGTCACCAGTATCATCGAGACCCCTAGTCATTTGCCGTCTAATGATCTGTCGTCACGGAAGGCTAGCCGGTTAATGATTAGCCGTCAATCGACCTGCTGTCCGGAGGTGGCGGTGCCCGAGTTCCTTGACTTGCACGGCAAAACGACGAAGGTGCTGCGTGCGCTGGCCGAGACCGCCATGCGCCGCCACGGCCTGCACCAGGGGCAGGATCGCCTGCTGGCGGTGCTGTGGGAACGCGATGGCAGTACGCCCGGCGAGATCGCCGCCGCGCTGCATGTCACCACGCCTACCGTCGTCAAAATGGCCACTCGGATGAGCGCCGTGGGCCTGCTGACCCGTCGCCGCGACGAGCGCGACAGCAGGCTGGTCCGACTCTGGCTGACCGACGAGGGCCGGGCGCTTCGGGAGCCGGTCGAGGCCGAGCGCCGCAGCCTGGAAGAAGAGGTCACCGCCGACCTGACCGAGGCTGAGCGCCGCCAGCTGATGATCGCGCTGGCCAAGATCTACAAGTCGGGCAGCGACCTGCTGTGACCAGGGTCGCTGCCTGAACATCCCGAGCGCCGCCCCGGGGTCATGCGTGCGGTGCGGGACGGAGTCTGAAGAGTTGGCAGCGCGCTTCCCGGACCGGTCAATCCGGCGCAGTCGAGCCGACGACAGGCCGGGCGACCGGTATGCGAGCTGGCCGGCGTGATCAGTGGCGTCGCAGCGTGAGGCTCGCCTCTTCGCCGGTGACGGTCAACTGGGCTTCGCCCCCGATGGGGAAGGTGGCCAAGGGGTGGGTGTGCCCGATGTCGATGTTGGCGAGTACCGGGATGCCCGCCAGCGGCGGCTGAGTACCGATGATCTGCTCCAGCAGCGAGCGAGTCATGTGGCTCTCCTTCTGGAAGCGTCCGATCGCCAATCCCCGGATGTTGACGGCGTCGGGAAGTTGGAGCAGAGATGTCAGGTCTCGCGCGAAGGTCTCGGGGTGGGATTCGAAATCGTCCTCCACGATCAGGATCGCGTCGTCGAGAGACGGCATGTAAGGGGTGCCTTGCAGCAGGTTGAGCGTGCAGAGATTCCCGCCTACGATCCGCCCTTCGGCTGTGCCGGGGCGGATGGGCCACCATCCTTCGTTCGGGATCGGTTCGCGCTTGTCCTGGTCGAGGAACCAGAGATCATCGCTCCAGGCCGCCGAGGGGGCAAGGGCGACCGGGGCGCTGTCGAACATGACGGCGGTGAACCATCGCAGGGTCTGGTCGAAGTGGTCGCGCATTCCGAATGTCGACCAGTGCGGCCCTGAGTAGGTGACGAGACCGGTTCGGGCCAGGATGGCGTTCTGCAGGGCGGTGATGTCGGAGTAGCCGCACAGGATCTTCGGGTTGTCGCGGATGAGCTCCCAGTCCAGGAAGGGCAGGAGTTCGTTGCAGTTGTAGCCGCCGATAACCGTCAGGATCGCCGATACGGACGGGTCCGCGAAGGCGTCATGGAGGTCGGCGACTCGTGAGGCGACGCTGGAGGAGTCGAGGGGGTCCCGCTCGTCGACGTGACGGCCATAGGACACGTTCAGGCCGAGCTTCGCGAACCGACGTTCGATGATGTCGGTGTGGTCGTGCTCGGTCGCCATCGCGCGGGATCTGGCGGGCGCCACCACTCGTATCGTGTCGCCCTTGCCGAGCTTGGTGGGAAAGATCCTTTCCATTGCGTGAGCATAACGGGGGCTGGGGAGGTGGCCCCGGTCAGTCGGCCGGCTCGGCATGGGCGGAGGAGTGGCGCCATCCCTGTGGTGCGCGGATCGCCTCGAAGCGATAGACCGCACCGAGGGCGAGCCGGGGTTCGGGGCCGACCCGTGGTTCTGCCCTGGTCTGGTGGGGTCATCCCTACCGCGTGTTGGCCTGCTGGCCTGATCACCTCGGCGAAGCCGGACATATAGCTTCATAACGTCACAAACAACCAATGAAGGGCTTCGCTCGTGTCCGGCACCACCTCGTTCCGCCGTATCGTCTCCCGCTCCGCCGTCGTCGCGCTGGCCGGCGCTGCCTGCCTCGCGGTCACCGCCGGGAGCGCCGGAGCGATCATCAACGGCTCCAAGCCCACCGAGTCCTACCCCTTCATGGCGACCATCCCGACCACGGCCCCGCTCATGGGCCTGACGGACGGTAACTGCGGCGCGGCTCTGATCAACTCGCAGTGGGTCGTGACCGCCGCGCACTGCCTCGACATGGAGATCGGCTCGATCCCGAAGGGGACGGTGCGCATCGGCAGTGACAAGCGCAAGTCCGGCGGAACCGTCCGCAAGATCGCGCAGGCGTTCCTGCACCCGGACTACGCCCAGAACTCACCCAACAAGAACGACATCGCGCTGGTCCGCCTGGACCGCCCGGTCAGCATCAAGCCCATCAAGATTGCCGAGCAGGCGGGCAAGCCCGGCACGCCGACCCGGATCCTCGGCTTCGGCATCACCAAGTTCAGCACCAACCCGGCTGAGTGGAAGATGGCCAAGAAGCTGCGCCAGCTCGACACCCGGCGTGGCGCAGTCTCCGAGTGCGGCCCCGGCTTCGCCGATGACACCCGCCTGTGCACCGTCAGCCAGAAGCCCAAGGCCATGGCCTGCAACGGCGACTCCGGCGGCCCCCAGATCCAGCGCGGCCGCAACAACAGGTGGGAGCTGATCGGCGTCACCTCCGGCCCGGGCGCCAAGAGCCCCTCCTGCGAGCAGGGTCCCGGCCTCTACACCAACGTGGCCGCCTACAGTGACTGGATCAACAAGACCATCCGCGCGAACAGCTGAGCGCAGCACAGCCCCCGGCAGCGGCGGCACCGCTCGCCCGACCGCGCCAATAAGGTCCCTCTATGCCCGAACTCCAGCTCCTGCGACCTGACCACGCCTCGGCCCTGCTCGCGTTCGAGATCGAGAACCGTGCGTATTTCGCGGCGTCGGTGCCCGATCGGGGCGACGACTATTTCGCGAATTTCGCGGCGAGGCACGAGGCTCTGCTCGCCGAGCAGGAAGCGGGGCTGATCCTCTTTCACGTGCTGGTCGGAGATGACGGTGAAGTGCTGGGACGAGTGAATCTCGTCGATGTTTCGGACGGAACCGCTGAACTGGGATACCGGATCGCGGAGAAGGTGACCGGTCGCGGCCTGGCGACGACAGGAGTTCGTCAGGTGTGTGATCTGGCGGTCACGACGTACGGTCTGACAGGCCTGCGCGCCGCCGCGGCGCTGGACAACGCGGGGTCGCGGGCGGTCCTGGAGCGTACGGGGTTCGTGCCGACGGGTGAGACCCTGCTGGACGGCCGACCCGGGATCACCTATGTCCTCGACCTGCGTCAGTGCCGCTGACGGCGTTCCGTAAGCCGCTCAAGCACGAGGCGGCCGGGGGCGGAAGCACCTGGCCCCGGCACGCAATGCGATATCGCCCGGAGAAGCGGCCACTACCTGGCCGCTTCTCCTGACAATGTGCTCCCTGAGCAGGGCCAGGCGAGCCGATCCTCGTGATCGTCGTCGGTGGCCGGGGGCCACGCTCCCGCCGTCGCAGCGAGCCGGCTGCTGCGGTCGACATGCCGTGCGGGCCGTCGGACCAGGATCCGTCCGATCGCCCAGACACGGTGAACCGAAAAACAAGGAGCCATCATGTCCGTCAACGCCGTGACCCACCTGAACTTCCGAGGTGACGCCCGCGCGGCACTCACGTTCTACCAGTCCGTGTTCGGCGGGGACGTGGTCATGGTCACCTACAAGGACGCCGGAAACGTCCAGGATCCGTCCGAGGCCGACCATGTGATGTGGGGCCAGGTGGCCGCTGCCGGCGGCTTCCGCGTGATGGCCTACGACGTGCCCTCGCGCATGCCGTGGAACCAGGGAGAGAACGCGTTCTTCGTTTCGGTCCGGGGCGAAGCGGCCGAGGAGGTCACCGCGTACTGGGAGAAGCTCTCCGACGGCGCGACCGTCCTGCATCCGCTGGGACCTGCGCAGTGGGCGCCCCTGTACGGGATGCTGAAGGACCGGTTCGGCGTCACCTGGGTCGTGGACGTCGTCAGCGAGTACCAGGCGTCCTGACGATCAGAACCCGGGCGGCGGGCGTCCGCCGCCCGGGCGACGCTCCGACGACGGCGTTCAACGCCGACCGGTGGCCGGTGCGGCCAGGAGCGTGTTCCGTGGAGCCGCCATCACGCGTTCCGTCATGACGCCGCCGGCTCCCGCCAGACCACCATGCGACTCGAAGGCAAGGACGTAGTAGTGAAGACGCGCGCACTGGGCCGGACCGGAATCCAGGACACCATGATGTCCGGCCAGGCCGGGAACCTCGACCACGACGACACCACGCCGACGGCCGGCCGGCGATCGCGCGGCGGCGTGAGCCGATGAACGTCCTGGACACCCGGGCGCTCAACCGCGCCACGCTCGCCCGCCAGCTGCTGCTCGACCACGCCGACATGCAGGTCCTCGACGCGGTCACGCACCTCTGCGGCCTGCAGGCCCAGGAGCCGCAGGAGCCGTTCGTCGGGCTCTGGTCGCGGCTGGGTGCCTTCGATCCGGCGGACCTCTCGAAGCTGCTGATCGGTCGAAGCGTCGTGCGGACCCACCTCATGCGCCGCACCGTCCACCTGCTGGCCGCCGACGACGTTCTGGCCTGGCGCGCCCGCCACGACGGCATGCTGCGCGGGCGGGTCCTCGGGACCTATCGCCGCGAGCTCGACGGGGTGGACCTCGACGAGCTCGCCGCGGCGGGCCTGGAGGTGATGGGCGACGACGAGCCCCGCTCGATGGGCGAGCTCGCGCGGGCGCTCGCCGAGCGCTGGCCGGGGCCGGGCCCGCGGGCGCTGGGCGAGATGCTGGTCGCCGCCCTCATCCCGATGGTGCAGCTGCCACCCCGCGGGTTGTGGCGCACCAAGGCGGGCGTGCGCAACGTCCCGATCTCCTTCTGGCTGGGCCGCGCGGTCGACCCGCCCGCCCCCGACGGCTCCGACCCGGTCGGCCAGGAACTGGTCCGCCGCTATCTGGCCGCCTACGGCCCCGCGGCCACCGCCGACCTACGCGCCTGGTCCGGCCTCACCGGGCTCCCGGCCGCGGTCGCCGCGATCCGCGACGAACTGATCTCCTTCCGGGACGAACGCGGCCGCGAACTCCTCGATCTCCCCGACGCGCCCCGCCCCGACCCCGACACCCCTGCGCCGGTCCGCTTCCTGCCGGCCTTCGACAACGCGATCCTCGGCTACCACGACCGCACCCGCATCATCGACGACGCCCACCGCGGCCTGTCGGTCGCCGGCGAACGTGTCGTCCTCCTCGACGGCCGGGTCGCCGGGACCTGGACCGTCCAGGCCGGGACCGTGGTCATCACCCCGCTGCGCCGCTTCTCCCACGCCGACCGCGCCGCGGTGACCGAGCAGGGGCGGGCCCTGGCGGCGTTCCTCTCCGACCACGACAGCGACCGCGTACAGATCACCGCCTCTCCCTGCTGAACGCCCCGGCCGCACCCGCGCGATCGACCGCCGCATCGAGGGCCGGCGGAAACGTCAACGACGTCGACGTACAGACGAGTCCGCGGCCCGCGCCGTCAGCCCGGTAGGTCAGTCGCGGCGTCGGCGAAGCGGCGGGCGAGGTACGCGAAGGCGTCTTTGAGTTCGGCCGGCCCGACGACCTGGATGCCGGCGTCGAATCTGCCGATGGTGGCGGCCAGCGCGGGCCATGACCACGCGCCCATGACGAGGCGGCAGCGGTCGGGGCCGAGTTCTTCGACGACTCCGTCGCGGGTGTAGGCGGATACGACGTGGGCGGGAAGATCGAGGACCACCTCGCCACGGCAGGGCCAGTCCCCGGGGCGGTCGGAGCCGTGGAACCTGGCGGTGACGAAGGCGGCCACGTCTCCTCCGGGCAGTTCGCGCGGGGTGAAGCGGGGCCCCGTGGGAGTGCGCGGGGTGATCCGGTCGACGCGGAAGGTGCGCCAGTCGTCCCGGTCGAGATCCCAGGCGACGAGGTACCAGCGTCCGCCCCAGGTGATGAGGTGGTGCGGCTGCACCCGGCGGGGCGGGGGCCCGGCGGGATCGGTGTCGGCTTCCGCCGGGGATACGAGGGTGTAGTCGAAGCGCAGTACTTCGCGGGCGCGGACGGCGGCGCTGACGGCCACGAGAACCTGCGGGTCGGCCTGCGGGTTCGGCCGGGTCCCCGGGCGTTCGACGGCGGTGACCTGGAGGGAGTCGACGCGATGGCGCAGCCGTGCCGGCATGACCTGCCGAACGGTGCTCAGCGCGCGTGTCGCGGCTTCCTCGATTCCCGCGCCGGTGACGGCGGCGGTCTGGAGGGCGACAGCGAGGGCGACGGCCTGGTCGTCGTCGAACAGCAGTGGCGGCAGTTGCGTGCCGGCGCCGAGCCGGTAGCCCCCGTCCGGGCCCTTGGTGGTCACGATCGGGTAGCCGAGCTCTCGCAAGCGGTCGACATCGCGGCGCACGGTGCGCGGGCTGACCTCCAGTCGCCCGGCCAGTTCCTGCCCCGGCCAGTCCCGGCGCGTCTGGAGCAGGGAGAGCAGCGCCAGCAGTCGCGCGGACGTCTTCGGCATAAGCCGCAATGTACCCGGAGAAGCGGCCACATCCTGTCCACTTCTCGGAGGTGAAACCCTCGTGCCGCCAGGTCGGCGATATGTGGGGAAATCCGCGTGCCGGGGCCGATTAAACGGGCGGAAAGGGATACCGCGCGGCTCGTACCATTCCCGCATGGCTGAGATCAGATTGAGCCTCTGGAGGACAACGGGGAGATCCTTGAGTACCACGATGTGGATGTGGCGGAGGACCTGGTCATAGCGCTGGCCAAAGGCGAGCTGGACGACATCCCGACCTGGCCCGCCGCCTGCGTGCGCTCTGACATGGGAGCGGGGCTTGGGGATCAAGCCCCGCCGGGCTCGGCGCGGAAGCGGGTGACGAAGCGGCGTTGCCACGGAGTCTCCACGGCGCTTGGCGCGTAGTGCTCCCGCACGTAGGCGACCGCCTCGCCGCCCGGCACGCCGTCGAGTACGGCGAGGCACGCCAGCGCCGTGCCGGTGCGCCCCCTGCCGCCCAGGCAGGCGATCTCGACGCGCTCGGTCTCGGCCCGCTCCCATGCCTCGCGCAGCGCCTTGGCGGTCTCCGTACGGTCGGACGGCAGCCAGAAGTCCGGCCAGCGCAGCCAGCGGGCCTCCCAGGTCACCTGAGGCGGCTCCTCGCCCAGCAAGTAGAGGGCGAAGTCGGGTGTCGGACCCTCCGGAAGCGGGCGGCTGAGCCCCCGGCCGCGAACGAGTCGCCCCGAGGGAAGCCGTAGTACACCTGCCGCCGCGGGGTCCCATGTAGCGCTCATGGACGGGAGCGTAGTCCGCCCGCTTCCGCCCCGTCCTGACATATCGGCAGATGCGGGGACGTAGATCGGCAGCCGCCGACGCGGTCCTCCGGCGGCCCGCGGGAAAGGTGAAGGCGGCCGAGTGGCCGGGCCGCAGGGAGGAGGTGAGGGCGGCCGATTAGCTGGGCCGGGGGAAAGCCGCTCGCCCGGAAACAAGTGGAATGCGGCAGAATCGGCGTCGTGCAGTTCGGCATCCTTGGGCCGCTACGGGTGCGGACGCCCGAGGGGGAACCGGTCTCCGTCGGCGGGGCCCGGCCGCGCGCGCTTCTGGCGATGCTGCTGCTCGACGCCGGGCGGCCGGTCGGGATCGACCGGCTGATCGACGGCCAGTACGGTGACGACCCGCCCGCGGGCGCGGCCAACGCGATCCAGGCGCACGTCTCCCGGCTCCGGCGCGCCCTGCCGCCCGGCCTGATCGAGTTCCACGGCGGCGGCTACCGGCTCGCCGTCGATCCCGAGGACGTGGACGCCCACCGCTTCGAGCGGCTCGCCCGCGAGGGACGTCGGCTGCTGGCCGCCGGTCACCACGAACACGCGGCGAGGTCGCTCCGGGACGCGCTGGCGCTGTGGCGGGGTCCCGTGCTGGCCGACGTCGGCGACGCCCCCTTCGCGCCACCGCGGACGGCCCGCCTTGAAGAGGCGCGGCTGGAGGCGCGGGAAGATCTCGTCGAGGCCGAGCTGGCCCTTCCCGAGGGCGCCTCGACAGCCGAGCTGCGGGAGCTTGTGGCCGCGTACCCGCTGCGTGAGCGGCTGCGCGGACAGCTCATGCGGGCGCTGCACGCGTCGGGCCAGCAGGCGGCGGCGCTCGCCGTGTACGAGGAGGCCAGGCGGCTGCTCGCCGACGAGCTCGGGGCCGACCCCTCGCCCGAACTGGCCGAGATCCACCTGGCGATCCTGCGGGGAGCCGAGCAGCGCCCGGAGCGGGTGGCGGGCCGCGGGCTGCCCGCGCAGCTCACCAGCTTCGTCGGCCGGGCGGCGGAGCTGGAGCGGCTCGGCGCGCTCCGGGACGCCCGGCTGATTACGCTGACCGGTCCCGGAGGCGCGGGCAAGACCAGGCTGGCGATCGAGACGGCCCGCCGCCGGGGCGGGGACGTCCGCTTCGTCGATCTGTCGCCGCTCGACGGCGGCGGCCAGGTCCCGCAGGCCGTCCTGGGCGCCCTCGGCCTGCGGGAGACGGGGTTGCGGTCGCCGGACGCCGGGCGCCTCGACGCCGCCGACCGGATCGCCGCCGCGCTCGCGGACCGTGAGCTCCTGATCGTCCTGGACAACTGCGAGCACGTGATCGCCGCGGCCGCCGTCCTGGTCCGTCGCCTGCTCGACGACTGCCCGGGGCTCGCCGTCCTGGCCACCAGCCGCGAGCCGCTCGGGCTCACCGGCGAGATGCTCGTTCCGGTGACGCCGTTGGCCGTGGCTCCGCCGGAGGCGGACCTCGACCGCGCCGCGGTCTACCCCGCCGTACGGCTGTTCGCCGACCGGGCCGCCGCCGTACGGCCGGGCTTCACGATGACGCCCGAGGTCGTCGAGATCTGCGCGGCTCTGGAGGGGCTGCCGCTCGCCATCGAGCTGGCGGCGGCGCGGGTCCGCTCGTTCACGGTGGCGGAGATCGCCGCGCGGCTGGGCGAGCACGGCAGGTTCGCGCTGCTGTCGCGCGGCGACCGCACCGCGTCCGAACGCCACCGGACGCTGCACGCGGTGGTGGAGTGGAGCTGGAGCCTGCTCAGCGCCGACGAGCGGGCGATGGCCCGGCGTTTCTCCGTGTTCTCGGGTGGCGCGTCGCTGGAGGCGGTGGAGCGGATCTGTGGGCCCGCCGAGGTGCTGGCCGACCTGGTGGACAAGTCCCTCGTCGAGGCGAGCGGCGGCCGCTATCGGATGCTCGACACGATCCGGCTGTTCTGCGCGGAACGGCTGGCGGAGGCGGGGGAGGAGCGGCGGCTGCGCGACGCCCACGCCGCGTACTTCCTCGACCTGGCGCGGCGCGCCGACCCCTGGCTGCGGCGGGCCGAGCAGCTCGACTGGCTGGCCCGGCTCTCCGCCGAGCACAGCAACTTCGACGCCGCGTTGCGCCATGCCGTACCGGCGGATCCGGAGACGGCGCTGCGGCTGATCGCCGCCCTGTCGGCGTACCGGTGGCTGAGCGGGCGGCGCGGGCAGGCGACGGCGTCCGCCCTCGACCTGCTGGTACGGCTCGGCGGCCCGGCGGCGGAACCACCGCCGGGCCTGGAGGAGGAGTACGTCCTCTGCGTGCTCGCCGCCGTGCCGGACGTGTTGCCCGAGCAGTGGACGCGGGCCGCCGAGATCATGGGGTCGCTCGGGCACGAACTGCGGTATCCGTTCGCGGCGGTCATGTGGGGGATGGTGGCCGGGCCGCCGGAGCCGGGGTCGGTCCGGACGCGGCAGTTCGGCTCCGACCCGTGGGGCCGGGCGGTCGTGCTGCTGGGACAGGGGACGATGAGCCTGCTCGGAGGCGAGGTGGCCGAGGCCGAGCGGCTGCTCGCGGCGAGCCTGGTGGGCTTTCAGGCCGCCGGCGAGCGCTGGGGGATGGCGCAGGGGTTCGAGTGGCTGGGGACGATCACCAGTTGGAGAGGCGACCGGGCGCGAGCCCGGGAGATGTGGGCCGGCGCCCTCGATCTGCACGAGCAGCTCGGCGCGCTGGAGGAGATGGTGGACGTGCTCTGCCGGCGGGCGGGCACCGTGCTTCGCGAGGGTGACGCGGACGGAGCGGCCGCCGACCTGCGGCGGGCCGCCGAGCTGGCCCGCCGGGCGGGCCGCTCCCACCGGCCGGCGCTGGTCGCGCTGGGCTGGGGCGACCTGGCCCGGCTGCACGGCGATCACGCCGAGGCGCGCGCCCGCTACATGGAGGCGCTGGACGGCGTCATTCCCGGCACCTACGTGGGCGACACCACCCGGATATGCACGCTCACCGCGCTGGGATGGCTGGCCCAGGCCGAGGGAGACCTCGCCGAGGCGCGGGTCCGGCACGGCGAGGCGCTCGCTCTCGCGTCCGCGGTTCCGGCGACGGACCTCGCGGACGTCGTGGAGGGGCAGGCCGGACTCGCCCTGATCGAGGGCGCGGCGGAGCGCGCCGCGTTCCTGCTCGGAGCCGGTACGGCGCTGCGCGGCACGGCCGTCACGGGCGACCCCGACGTGGCCGGGATCGCGGCGCGGGCCACGGAGGCGATCGGCGCGGAGGCGTTCGCGGCGGTGTACGCGCGGGGGGCGGCGCTCGACCGCGCCGGGGTGTGGGCGGCTCTCGGCTGACCCGGCCCGCCGTACGCGCGGAGCGCTGACGGCGGCGGTCCAAGGCTGTCAGCCGCGGTTCCGGGCTGTCAGCGGAGTGTCCATGGCCTGTCAGCGCTCCCGGCGACGCTGAACGCATGAACTTCACGAACCGCGTGGCCGGGACGAACGGCCTGACGAACACCCACATCCTGATCTCCGGCGCGAGCATCGCCGGTCCGGCGCTGGCCCACTGGCTCATCCGTTACGGCTTCACCGTGACCGTGGTCGAGAAGGCCCCCGCGCTGCGTCTCGGCGGCCAGGCCGTCGACTTCAAGGGCGAGACCCACCTGACCGTGCTGGAGCGGATGGGCATCCTGGAGGACGTACGGCGGCTGCAGACCGGCGGCACCGACCAGGACATCGTCGACGCGAACGGCCGCAGGCTGACGGTGATTCCCGGCGAGTTCACCGGCGGCGAGCTGGAGATCCGGCGCGGCGAGCTGTCCCGGCTGCTGTACGAAAGGACGGTCGCCGCCGGCTGCGAGTACGTCTTCGGCGACTCCATCACCTCGATCACCGAGACGCCGGGCGGGGCGCACGTGACGTTCGAGCGCGGCGCGCCGCGTACTTTCGACCTGGTCGTGGGCGCGGACGGCATCCACTCCAACGTCCGCCGCCTGGTGTTCGGCCCCGAGCCGGACTACGTCCACTTCCTCGGCTATTACTACGGCCTCGTCGACGTACAGGGGGATTTCGGGGCGAGGGCGACGATGTACAACGAGCCCGGCCGGCTGGTCTCCACCGGCGGTCCCGCGGCGGCCGCCTTCTTCGCCTTCGCCTCGCCGCGCCTGGACTACGACCGCTACGACGCCGAGCAGATGAAGCGGATCCTGCGGGACGCCTACGCCGGGATGGGGTGGCGGACGCCTGAGATCATGGAAGCGGTCCGGCACGCGGACGACGTCTACCTCGACTCGATCAGCCAGGTCCGGATCGACCACTACTCCAAGGGCCGCGTGGTGCTGCTCGGAGACTCCGCGTACGGCAACACGCTGGGCGGCTTCGGCACCGGGCTCGCCATGGTCGGCGCGTACGTGCTGGCCGGCGAGTTGGCCGAGGCGGGCGGAAATCACCAGGTCGCCTTCCGGCGCTACGAGGAGGGGTTCCGCGACTACGCGAAGATCGCCAAGAATGGCAACGCGGGCCGTTTTCTCGCACCGCGCACCCGGCGCGGGATCCGGGCGCGCAACTGGATCTTCAAGGCCGGCTTCCTGTTCTCGCTGATGATGAAGATGACCGACAAATACGCCACCGACATCACGCTCAAGGACTATCGCGCGCTTGTCCGCCGATGACCGCCGGTCAGGCGCCTCGGAACGACGGAGGGCTGTGGAACGGCTGAATATTCGTCAAACGATCTAGACGCGTTGGCGGTGAAATGGCAGCCTTACCCGTTATGCGAATGAAGATCGTTACGATTGGCATTTGTGGTGCCGTGGTGGCGTTGGGGAGTTCCGGGGTGGCAAGTGCGACGGCTCGCGCCGCCGCTCCCGGCTTCCAGTTGCCCTTCCCCTGCAAAGAGACCTGGGTGGGAAGCAGCGGCAGCTACGCGCACACCGGAAACGAGATCGATTTCAACGGCAGAGCGAACGACGGCGACGGCGACCTCGGACGGACCGTCGTGGCCGCGGCGGCCGGCACCGTCGTGATCTCCGCGTACCAGACCGGCAACGGCTACGGGAACCTGATCAAGATCCGGCACTCGGACGGCAGCACGACCCTCTACGCCCACCTGAACAAGCGCATGGTCGCAGCGGGGGCGACCGTGGCCCAGGGGCAGCAGATCGGCGAGGTGGGCAAGAGCTCGGCCAAGTACAAGGTCGCGGCCCACCTGCACTACGAGCAGCGTTCGTCGTCCGGGAAAATCGTCCCGGCCGTCTTCGACGGCGCCACCTTCAAGTACCCCGGCCAGAAGGTGACGTCCAACAACTGCGGCGGCGGCTCCGCCCCCTCCAAGCCGCAGCCGTCCAAGGCCCCCGCCAAGCCACAGCCGACCCCCTCCAAGCCGGCCACCGGCTCGAACCCGTACAGCGCGGAGCAGGTGTGCGGCGCGGGCTACAAGGCGATCGACTCGGCGCCGCTGGCCACGTACGGCCGTGTCGTCCTGATGTACTCCGCGGCGACCGGAAAGAACTGCGTCGTCACCCTGCGCGCCAGCGGCACGGGCAAGGCCAAGGTCAGCGCCTACCTGGAGGTCAAGGGCAAGAGCCGGCAGACCGACTCCGGGAGCTTCCAGTACTACGCCGGACCGGTGAGCGCCGCGGCCGCCCGCACCTGTGTGAAGTGGGGCGGCTCCATCGAGTCCGCCCGGTACGACAGCCCGTTCGGGCACTGCGGCTGACGCCGCCTCCCGGGCGCGCGGCCCCGCGTGCGCCGCGCGCCCGGTTCGGGTCCTACGCCTTCTCGACGGCGGCCTTCAGTTCGGCCAGCCAGCGTTCGTGGTTGGCCCGGAGCTTGCGCTCGCTGTAGAAGAGCGGCAGGAGCGGGCCGGCGAGCGACTCCTCGACCGTGATCCTGGTCCGCCCGCCGTCCAGCGGCTCCAGGACGTGCCGGTCCACCGCCTTGTAGCCGAAGAACACGCCGGTCCAGGTCAGCTCTCGTTCCGGGGCCACGACGGCGAAGCGCGACCGGAGCGCGACGCCGTTGAGCTTCCACCGGAAGGGAGCCCCGGGCCGGACGTCGGAGAGTTCGACGATCTCCAGATTCGAGGCCCAGCGCGGCCAGGTGGCGAGATCGGCCATCACCGCCCACACCCGCTCCACCGGGGCGTCCACGACGATGCCGGACGAGGAGACGAGCTGGGCGTTCGGGTCGACGCGGCCGTGGCGGGCGTATTCGTCGTGCAGGACCGTCAGCGCCGGGCCCGAGTAGAACAGCGTGCTCGCCATGGCGGGCTCCCTTTCGGATCAGTGCTTCGTTGTGAGAGCAATGCTCTCTCAATTGCCCGATCTCGTCAAGAGCAGTGCTCTCTATTTGCTCCGCCGCTCTCGATTTGGCCGTCGTCACCGGGACGGGGCGGGGACGCGGTCGTCCCAGGTGATCCGGTGGTCGTACATCCAGGCCAGTGCGTTCTTCTTGTCCACCTGCCGCATGATCGTCGGAAGGACGAGGTCGCGGAGGAGCGCGGCGAACGCTCCGGGCGCCTTGCCGTCCCCGCTGCGCTTGCCGTGGGCCACGATGCGCTCGACCCGCTCCCGCCGCAGTCCCTCGAAGGCGGCGAACGCGGCGGGGAGCTCGGGGACGTCGCGCAGGCACTTGGCCAGCACCACCGCGTCCTCGATCGCCATGGAGGCGCCCTGACCGGACGACGGCGAGGTCGCGTGCGCGGCGTCGCCGACGATCACCATGCGGTCGTTGAACCACTTCGGCACGGTCGGGAAGTCGTAGGTGTTCCAGCCGCTGATGATGTGCTCGGTGGCGTCGATGATGTCGAGCATCGGCCCGGCGTCGCCGGAGAGCAGCGACTTCAGCCGGGCCCGCCACTGCGCCGGGGTGATCGCGGCGAGCTCCTCCCGGGTCGGCTCCTCGCGGCTCGGCGGGTTGGCGAACCACCACACCTCTCCGTCGGGGTGGATCAGGTAGCCGAAGAAGCACTTCTTCCCGAAGACGAAGTAGTACGTTCCCGGCTCGCCGGGCACCGTGACGCCGCGCGCGAAGCCGCCCGTGTTCAGCAGCCCGACGTGCCGGGCGCGCGGAGCGCCGGGATCGATGATCGCGCGGGTGCGCGATCGCAGGCCGTCGGCGCCGATCAGCAGATCGCCCTCGGCGGTGCTCCCGTCGGAGAAGACGGCGCGCACGCCGTCCTGAGTGATCTGCGCGTCGACGAGCCGCTTGCCGTAGTGGATGCGCACGTCGCGCCGTAAGGCCTCGTCGCGCAGCGCCTGGTAGAGGTCGGCGCGCCTGACCGTGCGGCCGGGCTGCCGGACGGCGGCCAGCTCCTTGCCGCGGCCGTTGCTCATCCGCATCCGCGGTGAGTCCATGCCGAGGTCGCAGACGAGGTCGCGCAGGTCGAGGACGCGGAGGGCCTCCAGCCCGTTGACCGCGAGGGTGAGGAAGGCGCCGACGCCGTCGGAGCCGTGGTCGTACGCCTCGAAGACGTCGCTGTCGATGCCCGCCCGCCGTAGGGCCATGGCCGTGACCGGGCCCGCGATGCCGCCGCCGATGATGAGTGCGTTAGTCATAATTTGAATATACATACCATGACTAAGAGGCGCCAGGCCGATACGATGTCCGGCATGTCGACGAGGCGGTCTCCCCTGGCCATGGCGCTGCTCTCCCTGGTCTGTGAAGAGCCGATGCACGCCTACCGCATGCAGCAGATGATCAAAGATCGGCACAAGGACGACGTGGTCAACGTCGCGCAGCGCAACAGCGTCTACCAGACCATCGACCGGCTGCTCCGGGCCGGACTCATCGCGGTACGGGAGACCTCGCGGGAGGAGAACCGCCCGGAGCGCACGGTCTACGAGCCCACGGAGGCGGGACGGGAGACCCTGCGCGAGTGGATGCGGACCATGCTCTCCACCCCCGCCAGGGAGTTCCCCGAGTTCCCCGCCGCGCTCGCCTTCCTGCCCGTCCTCACGCCCGACGAGGTCGAGGCCGCGCTGCGGGAGCGTGTCACCGCCCTTGAGCGACGGCTCGCCGCGGCGGACGCCGAGATGGAGGAGGTCGGGAAGTTCCTGAAGCGGGTCTTCCTCGTGGAGACCGAATACCAGCGCTGCGTGCTCACGGCCGAGCTGGAGTACATACGCGGCCTCACCGACGATCTGCGCGCGGGCCGGATCGACTGGGATTTCCGCCTCTGATCCAGCCGGTCGGCGGCGCTGGACACGGCCGGGTTCGGCGGCCTGCGGACAGGTCGTCCGGGCCGGGACGAACGCGTTGGTCTGTCCCGGCCCGGACGCGCGTCAGCTCCAGACCATGTTGAGCTCACGCTCGAAGTTGACGTACCCGGCCCGCTCGAAGGCCCGTGCCATCGGGACGTTCCCGACGTCCGTGGACGCGCGGATCCGCGGGACGTCCTGCGCGGAGAGGATCCGCGTGCCCTCGGCGAGCAGATCGTCGATGTGGCCGTTGCCCCGGTACGCGGGCAGCACGCCGATGTAGGCGATGATCGCGTTGTAGTTGTTCAGAGCCGGGATGACGAAGCCCACGGGATCGCCGTCGGGCGTGGTCGCCGTCTGCCACCACTCCCGCGGGCTCTTGTACCGCACCATCTCGTCGTCGTACTGCGCGGACGCCGCCTGGGCGGGGGTCATCTGCGCCAGGTCGGCATGACTGTGCGCGTCGAGCGTGCCCTCCAGGACGAGGGCCATCAGCTCGACGAGCTCGTCCCGGCCGCGCACCGGCCGGAACCTGAGCCGCCCGCTCGGTTCGGGGATCGGGGTCCCCGGTCGCCATTCGATGCGCAGCCGTTCGACGAGCAGCCGGGCGCCGGTCCGCTCGAGGGCGGTCATGGGACCCTCGACGGCGCGGCGGGTCGTCTCGTCGTCGCGCCACGCGGGTGGGACGAACCGGGCGTACTCCGTCCGTGGGGTGTCCGGCGGTATGACCGCGGCCGTGGCGGTCTCCACCAGCCGGACCCCGAGGTCGAGGCGCTCGGATTCGGGCAGCGTGGCGTCGAGGTCGAAGATGTCGAGCATGAACGGCGGCTCACCCGCGCCCCGGGACCACCAGGCGAGCCTGGCGAGAAGGCGATCGCCCCGCAGGGCCATCCACATCCACTCCGGTCTGCGGCGGCCGGCGTCCAGGTCGTCGGCCAGCTCGTGGTCGAACTTGTACGACAGCCGGGTGAAGAGGTCGAGTTCTTCGCGCCCGGTGATCGGGCGCATTGTCAGGTCGTTGTGAATCACGGCACGTTCCTTCGATGAGGTGTGCCAGGTCGCCCCTGGGTCAGCGCGCGGCCGTTTCCAGGGAGGGGACCGGCACGATGGTCATGGCACGCATCGGCTCACCCCTCCTTCCGTCAGCGGGGCCGGTCGTCGCCGGCCGGAGAATCGGGAGTAGTTCTATCCGCTCCCCGTACGCCCGGGCAACCGGATTTCCGTGTGCGTCCTCCGGGGCCTCCATGCCGCCCGTGCCGACCGGATCCAGCCGTTCTGTCCCCATCGGCCTCCATCGGCGCCGTCTGAGAAGATGGCGGGTCGTGTGGCAGGAAACGGACAGCATCGCCGGAAACCCGGCGCCGGGCATCGACGTGTCGGCGGCGGCGATCATCGAAGAGGGGCGCCTCCTCATCGTCAGCAAGAAGGCCGCCCCGGAGGTCTTCTACCTGCCCGGCGGCAAGCCGGAGCCGGGCGAAAGCGCGGAGGAGGCGCTGATCCGAGAACTCGACGAGGAGATCGGCGTCACGCCCACCGAGGTCGCGCCGCTGGCCCGGGTGCGGGACGTGGCCGCGCTTGAGGGCGTGCCCATGCGCCTGACCGTCTTCACCGCCGCGATCGACCGGGCTCCCCGGATCGCCGCCGAACTGGCCGCGCTCGGCTGGACGAGCGGTTCCGACCGGTACGCGCCGCTGCTCGCCCCGGCGATCCGCAACCAGGTCGTCCCGCTGCTCGTCCGATCGGGTCTGCTCCCCGGCTGAGCCGGGGGCGGCCGCCTTGGTGCCAGGGTGCCTGGCTGTCGCGATCGGCGTCACCGAGGACGGCCGGCGGCGGCCTCGCGGGCGTCGAGCAGCTTCTCCCAGTGCTCCTCGGCCCAGGTGTGGGCGGCGGCGATCGGTTCGAGGAGGCTGCGGCCGAGCGGGGTCAGCTCGTACTCGACCTGCCGCACCGGCCCGGGATGTTCGGTGCGGACCACCATGCCGTCCCGTTCGAGGGCGCGGAGCGACCGCGTGAGCACTTTCGCGGAGATGCCACGCAGAGGGACCCGCAGCTCGGAGAAGCGCCGCGGCCCGTGTTCGAGGCACCGGACGATCATGCCGTACCACTTGTCGCCGAAGCGGATCGGTGTGAGGTCGGAGGGGCAGACCGGGTCGAACATGTCCGGATCGAGGGGCTCTCGCACGGCCCCACGCTAACCGGTATCCCGATGGTAACCACGTCACCGGATAGCGTCCGCGCAGCGGCTGGAGATCAGATCCGGCCTTCCACGGACGAGGTAATTCGGATGAGCAAAATCATCATTTTCGGTGCAGGCGGAAGGGCCGGCCGGGCGACGGTCCACGAGGCCCGCCGACGCGGTCACGAGGTCACCGCCGTCGTCCGCGACCCGGCCAAGTACCGCGACCAGGGGAACGACGGGCTGTGGGACGGCGTGACACTCGTCGCGGGCGACGTCACCGACGCGGACGGCGTCGCACGGCTCGCCGCGGGACACGACGCCGTCGTCAACGCCGCCGCCGATCTGGCCGCGCCGCCGAACGTCCACTTCCCCGCCGCGACGCGCGCCCTGCTCGACGGCCTGGCCCGGGCGGGCGTGGCGCGGCTGCTGTCGGTCGGCCTCGCCTCCGTCCTGGAGAACTCCTCCGGCGTGCGGTTGATGGACATGCCCGGCTATCCGCAGGAGTACCGCGACTTCTGCCTGGGGCACGGCGCGGGGACGGACGCCCTGCGCTCCGCGGACACGCCCGTGGACTGGCTGGTGATCAGCCCGTCCGGTGACTTCGACCACGGCGGCGGGCGCACCGGGCGCTACCGCATCGCCCCGGCGGACATGGACAGCCGCATCTCCTACGCCGACTTCGCGATCGCGCTGCTCGACGAGATCGACACCCCGACGCACAGCCGTACGCACCTGGGTGTCGAGCAGGGCTGACGGTGGCGGGCGGGTCGGGAGACTCGCCGCGCAGTCCGGAAGCTCCGGTCCTCGCGAAGCCCGCTTCGCCGGGCGGGGGTCAGGGCCGGCCGGCCTCGGCGGGGCCGGCCAGGGTCGAATGCCGGTACGAATAGCCGAAATAGACGACCAGCCCGATCAGGAACCAGACCACGAACCGGGCCCACGTCTCCCAGTGCAGATACGTGATCAACCAGAGGGAGAAGAGGGCGCCGAGCGCCGGTACCACGGGCATCCCCGGACAGCGGAAGGTGCGCGGCAGGTCGGGCCGCCGGTAGCGCAGGACGATCACCGCGACGCACACGACCACGAAGGCCAGCAGGATCCCGATGTTGGTGAGCTCGGCGGCCTCGCCGATCGGCACGAGCCCCGCGATGACGGCGGAGCCGGCGCCGACCAGCCAGGTCACCCGGGTGGGCACGTGCCGGGTCGGGTGCGTCCTGGCGAACCAGCGGGGCAGCAGGCCGTCCCGGCTCATCGCGAACCACACCCGGGTGACGCCGAGCATGAACGTGAACATCACGGTCAGAATGCCGATGATCGCCCCGGCCGCGATGACGTCGGCGAGCCGGCGCAGGCCCGCCGACAGGAACGCCGAGGAGAAGCCGCTTCTCGGATCGATCTGCGTGTAATGCTGCATCCCGGTCAACACCAGGCAGGCCAGGACGTACAGCACCATCGCGATGCCGAGCGAGTAGATGATCGCCCGGGGCATGTGCCGCGCGGCGTCCTTGGACTCCTCCGCGGCCGTGCTCATCGCGTCGTAGCCGAAGACGGCGAAGAAGACCGTCGCCGCGCCCGTCACCGCCCCGCCCACGCCGTACGGGAAGAACGGCGTGTAATTGGCGGCGTCCACGTGGAAGAAGCCGACGATGACGACGAGCAGCACCACCGCGACCTTCACCACCACGACGACGGTCTCGAACCGCGCCGCGTTCTTGATCCCGAGGGTCAGCAGGTAGGCGATCAGCAGGCAGAGGGCGGCGGCGAACAGGTCCACCCGGTGCCCCTCGCCCGTCCCCGGGGCGCCCAGCATCCACGCGGGCAGGTGCAGGCCCACGTCGCCGAGCAGGAACGACAGGTAGCCCGAGATCCCGATCGCCACGACCGAGACGATCGCCGTGTACTCCAGCAGCAGGTCCCAGCCGATGAACCAGCCCGGAAGCTCGCCGAGGGCGACATATCCGTATGTGTAGGCCGACCCGGCCTTCGGCACCAGCCCGGCGAACTCGGCGTAGGAGAAGGCGGCGGCCGCGCTCGCGATCCCGGCGATCAGGAAGGACACCACGACGGCGGGCCCGGCCGTCCTGTTGGCGACGGTGCCCGCGAGCGTGAAGATGCCCGCGCCGATGATGCCGCCCACGCCGATCGCGGTGAGCTGCCACAGGCCGAGCACCTTGGTGAGCTGGACCGACTCCTCGCCCGGCGTCTCGTCGACGAGCTCGATCGGCTTGCGGCGCAGCACGCCCGTTCCGGGCCGGAGCCTCCCCATAGCGCATCCCCCGAGCGATGATCACAGACCCGTCCGATGCTCCCACCTGCGGTCGCGGCGGTGCCGGACGTTCCCCCCGCGTGTCCCCGTGCGGCTCGGCCGCCGCGCGCGGTGGCGGGACCGGCCAGAATGAGCGGATGGCCATACGAGTCTTGATCGCCGACGACCAGGAGATGGTGCGGCGCGGCCTGCGCCGCATCCTGGAGAGCCAGCCGGACATCGAGGTCGTCTGCGAGGCCGCCGACGGCGTGACCGCGGTGGAGATGGCCCGGCGGTTCCAGCCGGACGTGGCGCTGGTCGACATCCGGATGCCGCGGATGGACGGGCTGGAGGTGACCCGCCTGCTCGCCGGTCCCGACGTCGCGTCGCCGGTCAAGGTGGTGGTGGTGACGACGTTCGACCTGGACGAGTACGTCTACCCGGCGCTGCGGCACGGCGCGTCCGGCTTCCTGCTCAAGCGGTCGGGGCCGACGCTTCTCATCGAGGCGGTCCGGGCGGCGGTGGCCGGGGACAGCCTGATCAGCCCCTCCGTCACCGTGCGGTTGCTGAAGCACGTCACCGACTCAGGCCCCCGGCACGCGCCGCTGCCCGAGCCGCTGACCGAGCGCGAGATCGAGATCGCCGGCCAGGTGGCCGAGGGCAAGACCAACGCCGACATCGCCGCCGAGCTGTTCATCTCGCCCGGCACGGTCAAGACCCACGTCGCGAGCATTCAGCGCAAGCTCGGCGTGCGGAACCGGGTCGGCATCGCCGTACGGGCCTGGGAGATGGGGTACGCCCGCCCTCTGTGACCTCCGTTCGTCGCGCGAACCGGGGGAGCGGCGAGGCTGCGTACGCTCGTGGCCATGGTGCGAAGGGGGCCGGCGCGAAAGAGGCCGGCGCGAGACGGGCTGGGGCGAAAGGGGCAGAGCACGGAGCCGCTCCCGCGGGGCGGCGCGGGACGTGCGAGAAAGATCTGGTTCCGCGACGTGTTGTGCGCCGTGGTCGTCGCCATGGTGCCGCTCCCGGCCGTTTTCGCTCCTCCGAGCGGGCTCGTCGTCGCGTTCTCGGCCACCTTGGCCGCGGCGGTCGCGCTGACGCGCTGGCCGTACCGGCGGGTCAGCCTCGCCACGGCGGCGAGCGTCGTCGCGGGGGTCTCCTTCGCCGTCGCCTTCTTCTACCAGGGACGGCATCAGCTCGTCGGGGTGTGGCTGCCGGTCGAGATGGGCGGGGTGCTGGTCCTCCTCGGACGGGTGATCCGGCGGCTGCCGGGCGCGCAGGCCGCGGTGATCGGGACGTCGCTGGCCGTCGCGGCGGCGGTGGAGCTGCCCCTGCGGCTCACGCTCCGGATGCCCCGCCCCTCGCTGGACGCGTCGGTCGCCGGGTGCCTCCTGGCGTTCTTCTCCATGGCCTGCGTGGCCGGTGTCGCGCTGTACCTCAGGATCCAGGACGACCGGAGGGTACGCGCGGTGGCGCGGGCGAAGCGCGCCCAGCGGCTCGAAGTGGCCCGTGACCTGCATGATTTCGTCGCGCACGAGGTCACTGGCATCGTTCTGGAGGCCCAGGCCGCGCAGTTCGGCGACCTCGACCCGGAGCAGGCGCGGGACTTCGCCCTCCGCGTCGAGGAGGCCGGGCTGCGGGCGCTCGCGTCGATGGACCACATGGTCGGCGCGCTGCGCGATCCGGACGAGCGCGCGGCCGCGGAGCCGCCGCCGACCCGCCTGTACGGCCTGGCCGACCTGCCGGACCTCGTCGGCCGCTTCTCCGCCACCGGCGGGATCCCCGCCGAGATCCACATGTCCGAGGGCACGGACGGCGTCCCGGCTGATCCGCTGCCGCGCGAGATCGAGAGCACCGCGTACGCCGTCGTCCTTGAGGCGCTGACCAACGTGCGGCGGCACGCGTCCGCGGCGGGCCGGGTGGTGGTCGAGGTCGTCCGCGCCGCCGGTCCCGCTCTGGAGGTGTCCGTCGTGGACGACGGCGGCCGGGGCCGTGGTACCGGCCGGAAGAGGCCGGACGGCGGGGAGGCCCGGCCGTCCGGGCTGTCGGGGAGCGAGCGGCGGGGCGGGGGCACCGGGCTGATCGGCCTGGCCGAGCGGGTCGAGGCGCTCGGGGGCGTCCTGCGTACCGGCCGCCACGAGCAAGGGTGGAAGGTCACGGCGCTTCTGCCGGTCCCGGAGGGCGCGTTGGACGGGGCCGCGGCGCGGTCCTGAGCCGTGCCCCCGCGCCCTGGGCGCGGCCCGCGACAACCGCGGTCGCGCCCCTCCGGACGGCCGCCGTCGTCCCCGGGACCGTGGGCGAGCAAGAGGTCGGCCGATATCTGCCGAACGGCAGATGCCGCGGCCGCCTGAGAAGGCCGATCCTGCTCCGGACGCCCATTTGATCCGGAGGACCCGATGATGACGCGGAAGACGGCGATGTCCGTTCTGATGCTTTTCGCGGCCGCGGCGGCCCTCAGCGGCTGCGCGGACGCGTCGAACGCCACGCCCCGGTCCACGACCTTCCCGTTCAGTGGCACGACGCTGGACGTGCGGGCGCACGAGAACGCGACGGACCTGGTCGCGGCGGACCGGGACGACGTCAAGGTCACCATGTGGTTCGACGTGAAGGGAACCAACCCGAAGTCGAGCTGGTCCCTCGACGGGAACAAGCTCAACCTGCGGGCGGGGTGCAACGGGTGGGCGAACTGCGCGGCCCGGTTCCGGGTGGAGGTGCCGCGCCACGTCAAGGTCCTGCGCGACGGGCGGAAGACGAAGCTCGTCGGGAGCGCCACGCCGTCCCCGGACACGGACGGCACGCCCGCGGCGGGCTGAGCGCACCGAGACCACCATTCCACGAACGATCTGCGGAAGGCATGGAAGCGCGTCTCCCCCCAGGCAGAGACCGACGCCGTGGGCCGCGCGCCAGAACATGATGAACAAAACACCACTTCAGGGGACGCCGACGCTCGAACTGGAGCACGTCACCAAGGTCTACAAGGGCGGGAAACGGGCCGTGGACGCGGTGTCGCTGCGTCTCGGCGCGGGACTGCTCGGCCTCCTCGGGCCGAACGGAGCCGGGAAGTCGTCGCTGATGCGCATCGCGGCGACGGTCACCCGCCCGACCAGCGGAAAGATCCTCTTCGACGGGACCGACGTGGTGTCCCGGCCGAACGCGCTTCGTGCGGTTCTGGGCTACCTGCCGCAGGACTTCGGCGTCTATCCCCACCTGTCCGCCCGGGAGTTCCTCTCCTACCTCGCCGCCGTGAAGGGGCTGTCGGCCCGCTCGGCGCGCCGCCGCATCGAGGAGCTGCTCGAACTCGTCAACCTCACCGAGGCGGGACGCAGACCGCTGGGCAAGTACTCCGGCGGCATGCTGCGCCGGGTCGGCATCGCGCAGGCCCTGCTGGCCGACCCGAAGGTGCTGATCGTGGACGAGCCGACGGCCGGGCTGGACCCCGAGGAGCGGGTGCGGTTCCGCACCATGCTGAGCGATCTGGCGGAGGACCGGGTGGTGCTGCTGTCCACGCACATCGTGTCCGACATCGAGTCGGTGGCGTCCGACATCGCGATCGTGGCCCGGGGGCGGCTTCTGCGGCGCGGCGCCCCGGAGGAGCTCCTCCGCGAGGTGGACGGCCAGGTCTGGGAGACGGTCGCCGGACCGGCCGAGGCCGCCGCCCTGCGGGAGCGCCACGTGATCAGCCGGACGCTCCGGACCGCGGACGGCGTCCGCCTCCGGCTCCTGTCCGCCGCGCCGCCGGGCGGCGACGCCGTACGGGTGACGCCCGACCTGGAGGACGTGTATCTGGCCGTCATCAACGGGTCCGCCGGGCGGTCCCTGCGGCAGGCCGGCGCCGGAGCGGGCCGATGATCGCGCGGGCCCTGATCGCGCTGGCCGTCGCCGACTTCCGCGAGCGGGTACGGCGCCCCGCGTACGCGGTGACCCTGCTCGCGGCGGTCGGCCTGGCGTGCCTGGCCGTCCCGAGCGCCGCGTCCCGGTGGGTGATCCTCGACGTCGGGGGTTACCGCGGCGTCTACACCAGCGCCTGGGTCGGGACGGCCACCGCCCTCGCCGGAGCCCTGTGGCTCACGACCGGCGGGTTCTACGTGGTACGCGACGCGATCGGCCGGGACGAGCGCACCGGTGTGGGCCCGCTCCTCGCCGCCACGTCGCTGCGCACGCCGACGTACCTGCTGGGGAAGTTCCTCAGCAACTTCCTGGTGCTCGCCTCGATGGTGGTCGTCCTCGCGGTGACGGCCCCGCTCATGCAGCTCGCGCGGGGTGAGTCCTTCGCCGTCGACCCGGTGGCGCTGCTGCTGCCGTTCGCGGTGATGACGCTGCCTCCGCTGGCGCTGACGGCGGCGGCCGCGATGCTGTTCGAGACCGTACCGCTGCTGCGGAGCGGTGTGGGGAACGTCGTCTGGTTCGGCGTCTCCATGGCGTTCTTGCTGGCCGGGCAGGGGCGCAACGCCCCTCTCGGCGGCTTCGGGGTGCGGCAGGCGGCCGAGTCCATGCGCGTCGCCATGGCCGAGCAGGGGATCGGTGTGCGCGCCCGGGAGTTCAGCCTCGGTCTGACCGAGGCGAAGGAGCCGCTGCGCACCTTCCGCTGGGACGGGTTCGCCCTGGACGGCGCCTTCCTGGGCGGCCGGTTGCTCTTCTTCGTGCTGGCGCTCGCCGTCGCGCTGCTGCCCGTCCTGTGGTTCGGCAGGTTCGACCCGGCGCGCCGGCTGCTCGGTGCCCCGGCCGCGGCCGAGGGCGCGCACGCGGCGGGGAGCGCCCAGGAAGCAGCGGGGCGGCCGATCGCCGAGCCGCAGGCGCCCGCCGTGTTCGGCGCCGTCCCGGCGAGCGTCGCGCGCCTGGGCCGGGTGTTCTCGTTCTGGCGGCTCCTCGCGGGCGAGCTGCGCATCCTCGCCCAGGGGCTCTCGCGCTGGTGGTGGCTCGCCGCGGCGGGGGTGACGGTGGCCGGGTTCGTCGCGCCGGAGCCGACGATGCTGCTCCCGCTCGCCTGGGTCTGGCCGGTCCTGATCTGGTCCCGGCTCGGCACCCAGCGGGTCGAGCACGGTCTGGACGGGCTCCTCGGTGCCTACCCCACGCCGTCGAAGGGGCTGCTCGCGGAGTGGGCGGCCGGGGTCGTGCTCACGGCCGTGACCGGGGTCGCGCCGCTGGTCCGGATGGTGGTCACCGCCGACTGGCCCGGCGCCGGGGCCTGGGCGGGCGGGGCGCTCCTGGTCCCGTCGCTGGCCCTGGCGCTCGGCGTGGCGTGCCGTACGCACCGGGTGTTCCAGGTTGTCTACCTGGGCGTGTGGTATCTGGCCGTCAACGGGGTGGCGGCGGTGGACTACATGGGCGTGGTCCGTTCCGGCGGCCTGCCGGCCGGTCCGTCGCCGCTCGTGGTCGCCGCCGTCGCCCTGGTGCTGGTCGGCGCCGCCCTCGCGGTCCGTACGGCACGGCACGCGACGCGCTGAGCGGCATCATGGGCCTCTGGTTTCACCTGACATGGCCGGGGCACATCTGGCATCCCACCTGGTCGCACCATATGGGCGGAATGTAACGTTATGTAGCACTGGGGGGACGCTATGCATAAGATCATCTGCGTTGCGGCGCTCGCCGCGACGGTGTTCGGGACGACCGGGGCCGGGTACGCGATGGACTGCGTGACCGGCGGCAAGCAACAGGTCAGCCGGGCTCAATACCGGATCCTCATCAGGCAGTGCAGGTACGCCGACACGAAGACCGCCCGGCGGGAATGCCGCGCCAAGGTCCGGCGGACCTACACCGTCGGGGCGGCCAACCCCAACCTCGACTGCCGGACGTACTCCAGCGTCACCGTGTGCGGAAAGCTGAAGCTCAGCCCCCGCCAGAAGGCGTGCGTACGGGAGTCGGTGCGGAGCGGTCTCACCTTCCGGCGGTCGGAGGTGGAGTGCTACGCCTTCTACGGGAGAGGCCGGAACTGACCCGATCCGCCTGGGTCAGAGCGCCTGGAGCCCCTGGATCACCTCAAGCAGGATGCGCTCCTCCGGCAACCGGCCCGCCGTGGCCGGCGCGTGCACGGTGATCATGCCGCGGTCCCGCAGGTCCCCGAGCAGGATCCGCAGGACGTTGACCGAGAGTCCGGTCTCGGACGCCAGGTCCACCAGCGTGGTCGCGGAGCGGCAGACGTCGAGGATGCGCAGGTGCTCGGGCGACAACCCACCCGTCCGCCCGGACTCGGGCAGCGCCGTCCTGATGGTCGTCATCAGGTCGAACTCCGGGCCGGTGGGCCGGGTCCGGCCGCGCGTGATGGTGTAGGGCCGCAGCAGCGGGCCGTACTCCTGCTCTGTCACGACTCCTCCTGCGAGCGCTCCCGGCCGGTCCTGCCCTCGTCCGCGGCCGCCCCGGCGCCGACGGCGTACTCGGGCGTGGCGTCGTCGGCCATCAGGTTCGCGGGGATGAGCACGATCGCGGACGTCCCTCCGTACACCGAGGCGCGCAGGGAGACCCGCACGCCGTGCCGCCGCGCGAGCAGGCCGACGACGAACAGGCCCAGCCGCTCGCTGTCGGCGAGGTCGAACTCGGGCGGTTCGGCCAGCCTGGCGTTGATCTGCACCATCTCCTCGGCGCCGATGCCGAGGCCGCGGTCTTCGATCTCCAGGGCGAACCCCCTGGCCGCCACCTCGCCGTGGACGATCACCTGGGTGTGCGGCGGCGAGAAGATCGTCGCGTTCTCCACCAGCTCGGCCACCAAGTGGATCATGTCGGTCACGGCCGGGCCGGCCAGCGCCGGGCCGTGCGGCACCCCGATCTCGACCCGGAGATAGTCCTCCACCTGCTCGGTCGCGGCGCGTACGACGTCGTACAGGGAGACCGGGGTGCGCCACCCGCGCCCGGGAGCGGCGCCGGACAGGATGATCAGGCCCTCGGCGTGGCGGCGCATGCGCGTCGTCAGATGGTCGACGCCGAACAGCTTGTCCAGCACGTCCGGATCGGTGACCTGCCGCTCCAACCGGTCCAGCATGGCGAGCTGCCGGTGCAGCAGCGACTGGTTGCGGCGGGCCAGGTTGCGGAAGACCTTGCTGACGCCGTCGCGCATCCGCGCCTGGTCCACCGCGGCCTCGATCGCGGTGCGCTGCACGGAGGTGAACGCGTTGGCGACGTGGTCCACCTCCGCCGTGGTTCCCGAGATCGTGACCGGCGGCGTCTCGGCGGCCACGTCCACGTCCTCGCCGCGCCGCAGGCGGCCGACGACGGCGGGCAGCCGCCGGTCGGCCAGCTCGATCGCGGCCTGCTCCAGCCCGACCATCTCGGCGGTCAGCCGCCGTCCGAACCTGATCGAGTAGAGGACGCTGAACGCCACGATGAGCAGGCCCACGCCCGCGGCGATCCCCATGCGCCAGAGCGCCTTCTCGGCGAGCGGGACCGTCCGGTCCGCGATCGTCTGGCTCGCCTCGCCGATCAGCTCGCCGAGGGTGACGGTCATGGCCTCGCTCGCGGTACGCCAGGTGAGCGTGCCGGGGCCCAGGGCCCGGCCGGGCGTGACGCTGTCGGTGACCTCGGTCTCCATCGCGCTGAACGCCCGGTAGGTGGCCGACGCGTTCAACGTCAGGAACGGCGCGGCCAGCTCGGCGTCGAGCTGGCCGACGCCCAGCTCGTAGAGGAGCTTGCGCTTGCCGGTCATCTTCCCGAACGCGTCGTACTCGGCCTTGGTCATGTGGGAGGCCGCGAGCGTCCCGGCCAGCACGGCGGACTGCTGGCTCATCACCTCGCGGGCGCGGCTGATCAGGATGACCGCCTTGACCTGCTGGATGATGTCGAGGTCGTCCGCGATCATCAGCCGGTCGTAGACCTGGAAGCCCACCTCGGTGACGGAGTCGTAGTGCTCCACGGCCTCCATCGCCGTCAGCAGGCGCTGGTCCACCTGACTGCGCATCGCGTTCAGGCCGCGGGCGTAGGTGACCAGCTCGCGGAGCCGTCCCCACATCTCGTCCGGGGTGGCGTCCCTGGCCTGCGCGGACGCCTGCTCCAGGTGCGCGACCGCCTCGTCGGTCTTCTGCCGCTGGCTCCGCAGCTCCGGGTAGGCCGTCGTCATCCTGGCGCCGAGGTACTCGGCGGACAGGGTGCGCTCGGCCTGGAGCGCGTCGATGACGTCCTGGGTCGGAACCACCACGTTGTCGTACACGGCGCGGATCTTGAGGAGCTCCATGCCGTTCTGTACGGTGATCACCGAGCCGTACGCCCAGACCACCACCAGCGCGGTGACGGGGACCACGATGATGGCGAAGATCTTGGCGCGAACGGAACGCCTGCGTCTTGCCATGTGACCTCGCCCACCACGAACCGCTGTGTTAATTGCGGCGAAACATTAGCAATGACTGCAATGTGGATACCAGCGGCGATATCTAACGAAAGAGCGGCATTCCTGGTTGTGCGTGTCCGTGATCGCCGGCTGACCCGCGCGGACGCCGGAAGTCGCGGTCAGTTGGCGAGCATCGTCACCGAGAACGTGACCTTGCCCGACGCTCCGTCGCTGACGGCGTCCGACAGGACACTCCCGAGCGCGTCGTAGGCGGTGGGGTCGGCCCGCCGCAGCGCCGAGGGCTTGGCCCAGATGAGCACGTGCTCGCCGGTGGGCAGCCAGGACAGGTCGGTGAGGCAGTCGTAGAGGGCGTCGAAGTTGTGCCCGAAGTCTTCGGGGAAGTCGAGGGCGCGGGCGATCAGCTCCAGGATCGCGGCCGGGCTCTGCGCGCCCGAGCCGTCCAGAACGTGCGGTGTCGCGCCGCGGAGTCTGGCTTGCCGGATCGCCGCCGCGACCCCCATCCCCGTCGGCGCCTTGATGAACTGTCCCGCGACCCTTGACTGCGTCATGCCGGCCAGGCTAGCGATCGCCCAGGTCAGGGGCACGGAACCGCGCCGGTGGACAAACTTTGTCTGATTGTCAGACAATCGTGCTATGACTTCGCGCTCGGGCCCGCTGACCGTCGTCGCCGCGGCCGTCCTGTGGGGGACGGCGGGCACAGTGGGAGCGCTCGCCCCCGCCGGATCCATCTCGCTCGCCGCGGCCCGACTCGTGATCGGCGGCGCCGTGCTGGCCGCCGTCGCGGCGCGCGCCGCGCGTGCCGCCGCCGGGCGGGCGACGCCGCGCGCCCCGGGAAAGACCACCCGGCGCGTCCCCGGGGCGCTGCTCGCGGCCGGCGGGCTGGCGGTCGCGGCGTACCAGCTCTGCTTCTTCGCCGCCGTCGCCAGGACCGGGGTCGCGATCGGCACCGTCGTCGCCATCGGCAGCGGCCCGGTGTTCACCGGACTGCTGTCCTGGCTCCTCGACCGGAACCGGCCGAGCCGGCGGTGGGCGGTCGCCACGGCCGCCGCCATCGCGGGCTGTGCCGTACTGGTCACCGGAGGAGGGGCCGGCGGCGCGGACGCGGGCGGCATCGCGCTCGCCCTGCTGGGCGGCCTGCTCTACGCGTTCTACGCCGTCACGGCGGCGCGGGCGATCGGCGCGGGCATGGGGTCCGACACGGTGATGGGCGTGCTCTTCGGGGCCGCCGGCCTGATCATGCTGCCCGTGCTCGCCGGCAGCGGCCCCGGCTGGCTGGCCGAGCCGCGCGGGCTGCTCGCCGCCCTCTACCTGGGCGTCGCCACCACCGCCCTCGCCTACGTCCTGTACGGCAGGGGCCTGCGCACGACCCCCGTCGCGACCGCCGCCACGCTCGCCCTGGCCGAGCCCGCGGTGGCCGCGATCCTCGGCCTGGTCGTGCTGCACGAGCACCTGTCGGCGATCTCCTGGGGAGGGCTCGCGCTGCTGGCCGCGAGCCTGGTCGTCGTGGCGCTGCCCGACCGGAGCGCGCCCCACCCGGCGGCCCTGGAACAGGCGACCGGCCTGGGTCGTGGCTGACCACATCAAGCCCTGGGCAGCATTTGTCAGACACTCCCTAAGCTCGTCAGCATGACGTCCCTCCGACCCGTCTCCACGGTGCAGGCCCTGGCGGCGGCGCTCCGTGAGCGCGTGCTCTCCGGCGACATCCACCCCGGCGCGTCCCTGCCCGAGCAGGAGATCTCCGCCCGGTACGGCGTGGCCCGGCCGACCGTGCGCGAGGCCCTCGCCGCGCTCGTCCACGAGGGGCTGCTGCGGCGCGAGCCCAATCGCAGCGCGTACGTGCCCGAGATCACGCCTGCGGACCTCGCCGACCTCATGTACGTGCGGCGGCCCCTTGAGGACCTGATGGCCGACGCCGTCGCGGGCCGCCGGGTGGCGGCGGCCGAGGCCGCGCTGGAGCGGTTGGCCGCCCTCCCGGCCGACGCGCCGTGGGCGGCGGTCGTCAGCGAGCACATGGCGCTGCACGAGGCGCTGGTCGTGGCGGCGGGCAGCCCCCGCCTGGAGCGTCTCTACGGCGCGCTCGCCACCGAGACCCGCCTCGGCCTGGTGCGGCTCCGCGACGTCTACCCGGACCGGGAGGAGCTGGTGGCCGAGCACCGCGAGCTGCTGGAGACGATCGCGCGGGGGCCTCGGGAGGCGGCGCGGCGGGCCGTCAGGGAGCATCTCCACTGGCGGAGCGGCTGACCGCGCTCTTGCACGGAGCGGGCGGATGTAGTCACAATCCGCCCATGCACGCCAACGCAGTGCCGGAGTCCTACGTGTACGTCACGGAAGAGGGCGTAACCCGTCACTACGCCGACGGCAGCGTCGAGGCCCTCGCATGGGAGGACGTCGTCGAGGTGCGCGTGGGAGGTCTCGCCGACCCGCGCGCGGGCTTCGGTGACGGGCGGGAGGAACGGCGGGGGGACGATGAGGACGACGTCCTGATCGTCCTGCTGTCCCGTGACGGTGAGGAGTGCGTCGTCCCCAAATCGGCGACGGACGCATCCTTCCTGGCTCGGCTGCGCTACCTGCCCGACTTCGACCTCGACCGGCTCAGCTCGGCGGTCGAGGCGGCGGCCGGCGACTACGTCGTGGTCTGGCGCAGCCCCGTGCCCCCGTCCCCGCTGCCCGATTTCGACTACGACTGACACCCGATCGCGGGTCCTCGGATCCGCCGTATTCGCCGTATCCGCCGTTGCGCCAACGACAAACGGGCCCCGTTTCCGAGGCCCGTTTCCCGTGGACGCCGGTCGGCGTCAGTTGATGCGCCAGGTGTCGCCGCCCAGAAGCAGGTCGGCGAGCTGCCCCTTGCCCTTGTCGGCGGTGGCCTGCTCAAGCTGCTCGCTCATCAGCGTGTCGTACGCCGGACGGTCCACCGAGCGGAAGATCCCGATCGGCACATGCTGGAAGGCCGGCTCGTCCAGCCGCGACAGCGCGAACGCCAGGGACGGGTCGGGCCGGTGCGCGTCGTGGACGAGGATCTCGCTCTCGGCCACCTCCGACCGGTTGACGACCTCGACGCCGCCGTACGGCGCGAGCCGTACGGCCTTGGCGTTGTCGCCGGTGCCGAAGACGATCGGCTGCCCGTGCTCCAGCCGGATCGTGATCTCGTCCCGGGTCTCCGGCTCCTTCATGGCCTCGAAGGCGCCGTCGTTGAAGATGTTGCAGTTCTGGTAGATCTCGACCAGCGACGTGCCCCGGTGCGCGGCGGCCTCACGCAGCACGCTCTGCAGGTGCTTGCGGTCGGAGTCGATGGTCCGGGCGACGAACCCGGCCTCGGCCCCGATCGCCAGCGAGATCGGGTTGAACGGCTTGTCCAGCGACCCCATCGGCGTCGACTTGGTGATCTTCCCGACCTCGGAGGTGGGGGAGTACTGCCCCTTGGTCAGGCCGTAGATCCTGTTGTTGAACAGCAGGATGTTCAGGTTGACGTTGCGGCGCAGCGCGTGGATCAGGTGGTTGCCGCCGATGGACAGGGCGTCGCCGTCACCGGTGATCACCCACACCGACAGGTCGGGGCGGGACGTCGCCAGCCCGGTCGCGATCGCCGGAGCCCGCCCGTGGATCGAGTGGAACCCGTAGGTGTTCATGTAGTACGGGAACCGGGATGAGCAGCCGATGCCGGAGACGAAGACGATGTTCTCCCGGCGCAGGCCCAGCTCGGGCAGGAAGCTCTGGACGGCCGCGAGGATCGCGTAGTCACCGCAACCGGGGCACCAGCGGACCTCCTGGTCGGACTTGAAGTCCTTGAGGGTCTGCTTGCCGTCGGTCTTGGGCACCAGCGCCAGGCCCTTGCCGTTGAGGCTCTCAGTCACTGTTGATCACGTCCTGGATGACACCGGCCAGTTCCTCGGCCTTGAACGGAAGCCCGCGCACGCGGTTGTAGCTGATCACATCGATGAGGAAGCGCGCCCGCAGGAGCAGCGCGAGCTGACCGAGGTTGATCTCCGGGAGCAGCACCTTGTCGTAGGCGCGCAGCACGTCGCCGGTGTTGGCCGGCAGCGGGTTGAGGTGCCGCAGGTGGGCCTGCGCGACCTTGCCGCCCTCCCGGCGAACCCGCCGCACCGCCGCCGCGATCGGTCCGTACGTCGATCCCCAGCCGAGGACGAGGACCCGGGCGTCGCCGTCGGGGTCGTCCACCTCCAGCGGCGGGACGTCGATGCCGTCGATCTTGGCCTGGCGGAGCCGGACCATGCGGTCGTGGTTGTCCGGGTCGTAGGAGATGTTGCCGCTGCCGTCGGCCTTCTCGATGCCGCCGATGCGGTGCTCCAGCCCGGGGGTGCCGGGGACGGCCCACGGGCGGGCCAGCGTCTCCGTGTCGCGTTTGAACGGCAGGTAGGTCGTGCCGTCCTCGCCGTTGGGCTCGGTGGTGAACTCGACCGAGATGTCCGGCAGCTCGGAGACCTCCGGCACCTGCCACGGCTCGGAGCCGTTGGCCAGGTAGCCGTCCGACAGCAGCATGACCGGCGTGCGGTACTTCAGCGCGATCCGCGCCGCCTCGATGGCCGCGTCGAAGCAGTCCGACGGCGTCGAGGGGGCCACGACCGGGACCGGCGACTCGCCGTTGCGGCCGAACATCGCCATCAGCAGGTCGGTCTGCTCGGTCTTGGTCGGCATGCCGGTCGAGGGGCCGGCGCGCTGCACGTCCACCACGATCAGCGGCAGCTCGGTCGCCACGGCGAGGCCGACCGTCTCGGCCTTCAGCGCGACGCCGGGACCGGACGTGGTCGTCACGCCGAGCGCCCCGCCGAACGCGGCGCCGAGAGCGGCGCCCACCCCGGCGATCTCGTCCTCGGCCTGGAACGTTCTGATCCCGAACCGCTTGTGCTTGGACAGCTCGTGCAGGATGTCGGAGGCCGGGGTGATCGGGTAGGTGCCGAGGAACAGCGGCAGCCCCGACTGCACCGACGCCGCGATCAGACCGTACGCGAGCGCCTGGTTGCCGGAGATGTTCCGGTAGACGCCGGGGGCAAGCGTGGCGGGCTTGATCTCGTAGGAGACGGAGAACGACTCGGTGGTCTCGCCGTAGTTCCACCCGGCCTGGAAGGCGGCGACGTTGGCCTTCGCGATGTCGGGCTTCTTGGCGAACTTGGCCTCAAGGAACTTGATCGTCGCCTCGGTCGGCCGGTGGTACAGCCAGGAGAGCAGGCCGAGCGCGAACATGTTCTTGGCCCGCTCGGCGTCCTTCTTGGAGATCGAGAAGCCTTCGAGCGCCTTGACGGTCAGCGACGTGAGCGGCAGCGAGTGGACCCGCCACTCCGCGAGCGAGTCGTCCTCAAGCGGGTTGGCGGCGTATCCGACCTTCTGCAGGTTGCGCTTGGTGAACTCGTCGGTGTTCGCGATGATGTCGGCGCCGCGCGGCAGGTCGCCGAGGTTCGCCTTGAGCGCCGCCGGGTTCATCGCCACAAGCACGTTCGGGGCGTCGCCGGGGGTGAGGATGTCGTGGTCGGCGAAGTGGAGCTGGAAGCTCGACACGCCGGGCAGGGTTCCCGCGGGGGCGCGGATCTCCGCCGGGAAGTTGGGGAGCGTCGAGAGGTCGTTGCCGAACTTCGCCGTCTCCGCGGTGAACCGGTCACCGGTCAGCTGCATGCCGTCACCGGAGTCGCCGGCGAACCGGATGATCACGCGATCGAGTTGCTGAACCTGCTTGGTCACAGCTGCTCAGTCCTCCTCGCCGCGCCAGGCCGTCTTAGCTCGTGGCACGTTGTTCTGTCCATGCTAGATCCATCATCTCCAGCGACGGTGCCGCCGGCTTCACCGGCTGGCGAATCGCTTCCCTGTCATGGTGCGTGTCTCGAAGCGGTCAGGGGTCGGTCGCCACCCACCTCCACCGAGGGAAGCGAGAGGACGATCTCTGCGGGGAGCAAAGAAGTCACCTGGCACACGCGTCGATTGTCGCGCGAACCGCTCGTCCCCAAGGTGTGACCTGCGTCGCATCGGGCGGCGGGGAGGGGCCCGCCCACGGGGGTGCCCGCCGCTGCGCGTGTCGCTCGGAAATTCCATGGCCGTCGGGTCGACGGCGCTGTCACGAACGTGGGTGACGCTTCGTTCGACACAACCCCGCAGCGAGCCGGCACAGATCCACGTGCAAGCGGGCGAAGAGGATGTTGCGGGTCACGAGGTCCAACTATATGTCCCCGGGCCTTTCACGGTACCTGCGGACTCGTCGACCCGACGGAAGGCGCGGCCTGCGAGCTCGGCGACCCGGCAGTGGACCCGGCGGTGGACCCGGCGGTCGTCGGCACGATCGGAGCGGAATAGGTACGGCCCGGCGTCATCTGGGCGGTGCCGTACAGCTCGGGCACGGTCACGAAGACGAAGCCGCGTCCGCCGAGCTCGTCGAGCACCTGGGGGAGCGCGTCCGCGGTCACCTGGTCGATGTCGCGCATCACGATGACGGAGCCGCGCCGGGTGCCGGCGACGACGCGCTTGGCGACCTCCTTCGGGTCCGCGCCGGTCACGTCGCCCGCGTCCACATCGCCGCGCACGATCGACAGGCCGAACTCGCGCGCGGCGTCGGCCACCCTGGCGTCCGCCGCTCCGTACGGCGCCATGAGCAGCGACGCGGTCTGGCCGCTCGCCACGCCGATCGCGTGCTGGGAGCGCCGGAGCTGGTCGTACATCGCGCTGCCGGACAGCAGGGTGAGGTCGCGGTGGGTCCACGTCTGGTTGGCGACGAGGTCGCCCTGCTCGCGCATCCGGCGCAGCACCCCGGGCGTCGCCGTCGCGTTCGTGCCGACCATGAAGAACGTCGCCCGCGCGCCCCGCGCGGACAGCGTCTTCAGCAGCCGCTCGGTGTACGGCCCCGGCCCGCCCTGGAACGTCAGGGCCACGCAGTTGGCCACGGCGCAGTTCACCGAGCCGTTCATGGTGCTGACGGCGAGGGGGTTGTCGTCCATGGTCTTGGACAGGGGACGGGTGATCGTGGCGGCGACCGCCGCGCGGGCCACGCGTCCGAACGGCGTCAGCAGCCCGTCGGCCTCCTTGCGCGGGATCGCCACGGCCACCCGGCCGACCGATCCCGGGCTGGACTCCTGTCCGTCGAACTCCACGACGAGGTCGCCCTTGGCGTTGAAGTTGAGCGAGTCGTAGAGCTCGGGGTTCACCACGACGTTCTGGGCGTGGACCGGCGAGCTCTCGGGCAGGTGCCCGCGCACCGTCGCCGAGAGCTGCTTGATGTCGCCGATCAGGCTCGTGGAGTCCACCACCTTCCGGCTTTTCCGGTCGTACCAGAGGGTGCGGTAGGAGTCGACCCAGGTGCGGCCGGTGAACCGGCTCTCTCGCAGTCTGACGGCGACGGCGTCCCGGGTGGCGGCGGTGAGATCCCAGTCCACGTTGTACTCCAGGATGGGCTGCCCCTCCCGGATCTGCGTCTTCTCGGTGAACCGCCGTGCCTTGGCCGCCAGCTCGTCCTTGAGCCGCCGGTTGAGCGCGGGCGCGTCCGCGAGGGTGGGGTAGCTGACGTGGACGTGCGGCTTGGCCGTGCCGCTGGAGATCGTGGCGACGGAGAGCCCCGCGACCTTGGCCGGGTCGGCGAAGACGAGGACCGTCGGCTCCGACGCGACGTCGACGTTCCTGTCCTCGTGGCCGCCGAACAGTGGAAGGCCGCAGCTCGCCAGGGCCAGGACCAGGAGCATGACGACGCCGGCGAAACCAAGTGGGGGCATGCCTGGAGAGTATGGGCGGATATGTCGGCTTTACTGGCTCTTTGTGTGATCACCGCGCATCTTTTGGCTGCGAACGGTGACAAAGTGGTGACACGGTTATGATCGTGGCAGTAGCTGTACGGGCTCGGAGGCGAGCATGAACGGATATTTCAGCTCCTATCTCACCGTCGCCGTCCTCCTCGCGATCGGCCTGGCCGTCGTGTCCGGGGCGCTGCTCGTCAACCGGCTGCTGCGCCCCCACCGGCCCACCCCCGAGAAACTGCTGACGTACGAGTGCGGCGTCGATCCGGTCGGCGAGGGCTGGGCCCAGTCCCAGGTCCGCTACTACGTCTTCACCTACCTGTACGTCGTCTTCGCGGTGGACGCGGTCTTCCTCTTCCCGTGGGCCACGATCTTCGCCGCTCCGGGGTTCGGGGTCGCCACGCTGGTCGAGATGTTCGTCTTCCTGGCCTTCATCGCCCTCGGCATCCTGTACGCCTGGCGCAAGCGCGTGCTGACCTGGACATGATCGTCCCGCTGTGGCACGCTCCTCGCTTCATGACCCCCTCAGCGATCATTCAGGAATGCCCGCAGTGTGCGGCGTCCATCACCGGCGACAGCCGGTTCGTCATGTGGTGCCCGGAGTGCGAGTGGAACCTGAGCCGCCCGGACCGGGACACGCCGTCCACCCGCCCCGGCCCGCTGGCGCGGCTGAGGAACCGCCTCGACGCGCGGTTCGCCGCCGACCTTCACCGGCAGGTGCTCGGCTCCGGGGTGGGCACGCCGTCCCGTGACCCCGGCAGGATCGCGGCGTACGTGCTCGCCTCGGCCGTCCACCTGCTCGCCCTGTCCATGCTGGTGGGCGGGGTGTGGCTGCTGGTCGCGACATGGCCGAGCCCCTTCGGCGCCGTCTTCGGGATCGCGGGCGTCGGCTTCGCCTACCTGGCCCGCCCCCGCTTCGGACGCCTCGACGGTGACGCGCCGGCCCTCACCCGGCAGGAGGCCCCGGTCCTGTACGACCTGCTGGACCGCGTGGCACGCGAGGCGGGGGCACCGCCCGTGGACGTCGTCCTCGTGGACGGCGAGGTCAACGCCTCCGCCCGGACCGTCGGGCTGCGCGGCACACACGTGCTGACGATCGGGCTGCCGCTGTGGCAGATCCTGGAGTCGCAGGAGCGGATCGCGCTGCTGGCCCACGAGATGGGCCACTTCAGCAACGGCGACGCCCGCCGGATGCGGTACGTCGGCAGCGCGATCGCCACGCTGTACGAGATCCACGGGGCCGCCGCCCGCCAGCGCGTCCGCGGCAGCTTGGGCGCCATCGCTCTTGCGATCGTAGTCAACATCCTTACGGGGCTAATCCGGCTGCTCGTCCTCGGGCTGATCATGATCCTGGAGTCGCTGACGTACCGGGAGTCGCAGCTCGCCGAGTATGCGGCCGACGACAGGGCTGCCCGGATCGCGTCCCCGGTCGCGGTCGCCGGGGTGATGGACAAGCTGATCACGAAGGCACCTGCGGCCGACAGGCACCTGGAGTCGGCGGCGCACCGCGGTGGGGACCTGTGGGAGGGGATGCGCGAGTACATGGCCGGATTCCCGGAGGCGGAGGAGGAACGGCTGCGCCGGCTGGCCCGGCTGGAGCGGGCGCGCGTGGACGCCACCCATCCGCCGACCCACCTGCGCGCGGCGTTCGCCGTCTCCCGGGCGTACGGCGCGGCCACCATCGTCGTGACGGACGACGAGATGGAGCGCGTGCAGGCCGAGCTGGACGCGGCGGCGGGCCGGATCGCCCGCGAGATCGCCGACCGGGCGCGGGCGGCGCTCTACGAGTGACCCGTAGGGACGCCTGGCCGGCGGCGGCCCGTGTTTCGGCCGCCGGTTCGGGCCGTACGGACGGTTGCCGGGCCGGTGACGGCTGTACCGGTGGCCAAGACGGGGGGAGAATGGCCGGTATGGCGGTGAACCTTCCGATGCCGACGGTCGGCCCGGTCTCCCGGCTGGCCCCCAAGCCGATGAAGTTCGTGCTCAACTGGGGCCGGCGATACTCGCTGTGGGTGTTCAACTTCGGGCTGGCCTGCTGCGCGATCGAGTTCATCTCGACGTCGATGAGCCGGCACGACTTCATCAGGTTCGGAGTCATCCCGTTCGCCAACGGCCCCCGCCAGGCCGACCTCATGATCGTCTCGGGCACCGTCACCGACAAGATGGCCCCCGCCGTCAAGCGGCTCTACGAGCAGATGCCCGACCCCAAGTACGTCATCTCGTTCGGCGCCTGCTCCAACTGCGGCGGGCCGTACTGGGACTCCTACTGCGTGACCAAGGGCGTGGACCAGATCATCCCGGTCGACGTCTACGTCCCCGGCTGCCCGCCCCGTCCCGAGGCGCTGCTCCACGGGATCATGAAGCTCCAGGAGAAGATCGCCGCCGAGTCGCTCGGCGACCGTTACCAGGGTGGTGAGGCGTGACCGACTCCACTCAGGCCGGCGCCGGCATCCTGGCCGCCCTCGAAACCAGGTACGGCTCGCGGGTCCGGCTGTCCGACTCCTTCGGCGAGCCGGTCGCCGACGTGGCGCCGGAGGACTGGGCCGACCTGCTGGCCTTCGCCAGGGCCGAGGGGTTCGTGTTCTTCGACTGGCTGACCGGCGTGGACGAGCCCCCCGACGCCTTCGCCGTCGTCGCGCACGTCTTCGACCCGGTGGCGATGACCCACCTGCTCGCGCGCACCCGGGTGCCGAGGGAGGACCCGCGGCTGCCCACCGCCACCGGCGTCTTCCGCGGCGCCGACTGGCACGAGCGGGAGACGTTCGAGATGTTCGGCGTCGTCTTCGACGGGCACCCCGACCTGCGGCCGCTCCTGCTCCCGGACGGCTTCGAGGGGCATCCGCTGCGCAAGGACTTCGTCCTGGCCGCCCGGGTCGCCAAGGCGTGGCCCGGGGCCAAGGAACCCGGCGAGTCCGGTCACGGGTCGCCGAGCCGCCGCAAGATGCTCCCGCCGGGCGTCCCGTCCGGCTGGGGCGCCGCACCCGACCAGGAGGAACGGCGTGGTGAGTGAGGTGCTCGACATCGCGGTCCGCCTGGTCGTGATCGTGGTCGTGTTCCTCGCGTTGCCGCTGGTCGTCGGGCAGATGGAGCACAAGGCGATGGCGCACATGCAGTCGCGCCTCGGCCCCATGTACGCCGGGCGGTTCCACGGCTGGGCCCAGCTCATCGCCGACGGCGTCAAGTTCGTCCAGAAGGAGGACGTCATCCCGGCGGCGGCCGACCGGCGGGTCTTCGCCCTCGCCCCGGCCGTGGCGCTCGTGCCGTACCTCGTCGTGCTGGTCGTGATCCCGGTGGGGCCGGGGCTGTTCGGGGTGGACCTCGACGCCGGGCTGTTCTTCGTCCTCGCCGTCATGGGCGTCGGAGTGCTCGGCGCGATCATGGCCGGGTGGGCGTCGGCCAACAAGTACAGCATGCTGGGCGGCATGCGAGCGGCGGCCCAGCTCGTGTCGTACGAGCTGCCGCTGGTGCTGGCGGCGTCCAGCGTGGCGATGGCGGCCGGCACGCTGTCGCTGAACGGCATCGTCGAGCAGTGGCGCTGGTGGTGGCTGCCCTGGCAGGCGATCGGCGGCGTGGTGTTCTTCGTCGCCGGGCTGGCCGAGCTGCGCCGTCCGCCGTTCGACATGCCGATCGCCGAGTCCGAGATCATCATGGGACCGATGACGGAGTACACCGGCCTCCGGTTCGCCCTGTTCATGCTCGCCGAGTACGCCGGCATCGTGGTGCTGTCGGCGCTGACCACCGTGCTGTTCCTGGGCGGCTGGCACGGGCCGCTGCTGCCCGGCCCGGTGTGGACGCTCCTGAAGGTGCTCGCGCTGGCGTTCGTGGTGATCTGGGTGCGGGTGAGCTATCCGCGCCTGCGTGAGGACCAGCTCCAGAAGCTCGCCTGGGTCGGCCTGGTGCCGCTCGCCCTGCTCCAGCTCGCCCTGACCGGCGTCGTCAAGCTGGCCCTCTGACTGGCCTCGAGGTGATCAGAATCTGAGGAGCGTGGCCGAGAGCCCGTTCGGGCGGCCACGCTCCCTCAGGGCAGGTAGACGGTGTACTCCGTGAGTGTGCTGGTCAGGTCGGCCGGGAGGTCCGCCGTCACGCACAACTCCAGGGCCGAGCTGAAGGTGCCGACCGTCTGCCGGGCCTGGAGGATCTGCTCGACCAGCTCCGGGGTCATCCCGGGAAGCGTGGCGATCACCGCGGCCGGTGCGTGGTTCATGTCCACCAGACCGCCGTCGTCATATCGTCGCGGAAGGTCGGGACGGCCGATGCGCAGCTCCAAGGCGAGCCCGGGGTCCTGCTCGGCCCGCTCGCGCGCCTCCTGACGCAGCTCGCGGCGGTGTTGCGCGAACTGGATCGCCTGGTCGTTCCCGTACGCCACCGGGTCGGGGCGGGGGAAGACGCGGCGGCGGACGGCGAAGGAGTGGGCGGTGCCGCCGAGGGTGTTCAGCAGCACGCTCGCGACGAACAGCGCTTCGCCCAGCGCGCCGCTGGGACCGCTGGCGACCATGGTGACCGTGCCGACCATATAGAGCGCCAGGGCGGCCCACGCCGTCTGCGTGCGCAGCTTGAGTGCGGCGTAGAGGAAGGAGACCGGGGTGAGAAGCCCCATTGTCCCCAGCGGGACCAGCGACCACAGGACGCTGAGGAACGTCCGGCCGCCGCTCGGCGGGCGCGGCATCGGGGGCGGCATGCCGGGCACCGGGCGGTACGGCATCGGCCCGTACGGTCCCCGGCTGTAGGCGGGGTGCCGGGGAGGCGCGGCGGGCGTCACGGGGGCGTGCCCCTGCGGCGGCGTCTGGACTCCCGGCCGCCGGACCGGGGCCGTCGGCGCCTGATCCACGTCCCCACCGGGCCGTTGCGCGTCCGGCGCCGGCCCGTGCGGGGCGGCCTGGCCTTGGGGCCCGGGCGCGTACGGCTTCTGCCTCATCGCGCCGTGGGGCGACGGCTGTGCAGAACCGGGCGCCTGCCCGTGCGGTGTGGGTCCGTACGGCGCCTGCCCGTACGGCGGCTGTGGCGGAGGACCGGGATGTGGGGGCCGCATAGTGGCAGAATAAGTCCTTTTTTACCGCTCCACTTGTGGACAACCAGTGGAGGAGCCTGTGGAAACTGTGGAAAACACAGAGGGATGGGTCGCCGCATTCACGTGTCGTCCATCCTGCGCGATGATGGGGAATTGTGGCACGTATACCAGGAGAAGGGCTGGCCAAGGGGCTGGCGGTCACGCTCAAGCACATGGTGCGCAAATCGGTGACCCAGCAGTACCCCGAGGTGCACCCTGACCTGCCTCCGCGCAGCCGGGGCGTCATCGCCCTGGTCGAGGAGAACTGTACGGTCTGCATGCTCTGCGCCCGTGAGTGCCCCGACTGGTGCATCTATATCGATTCCCACAAGGAGACGCTGCCGGCCCCGGAGGGCGGGCGGCCCCGCGCGCGGAACGTGCTCGACCGGTTCGCGATCGACTTCTCGCTCTGCATGTACTGCGGCATCTGTGTCGAGGTGTGCCCCTTCGACGCCCTGTTCTGGGCTCCGGAGTTCGAGTACGCGGAATACGACATTCGCGATCTGCTTCATGAAAAGGACCGGCTGGGCGAGTGGGTGGAGAGCGTGCCGCCTCCGCCCCCGCACGAGGTCGGCGCGGAGCCGCCCAAGGAGGCGGCCGCCGCCGCGTCCCGCCCGGCTCGTGGGCCGGCCGGCCATACCGGCGGGGAGCCCGCGGGTGCGGAGCCCGCCGGACCTGGGCGTTCGCGCGCCGAGGGCGCGGGCGGTGCCGGGCGTTCGAGCGAGACGGCCCGCCCGGGCGCCGCCGCCGGCTCCGGTCCCGCCGAGGCCGCGGCCGTCCCGGGAGCCGCCGAGGCAGGAGCCCCCACGGAGACCTCGGAGGCCGCGGCCGGTACGGATCAGCCCGGCGCCGAGGGAGGGACGCGGGCAGCCGCGGGCAGGGCCGGTGCCGACAGGGGCACGCGGGCACGGCGCGAGGCGCCACGCGGCCCGGCCGCGATCCGCGCGATCCGCCCGCCGGGAGCGCTGCCGCAGCGGCCGTCCGCGCCCGGCGGCCCCGGCCCTTCCGAGACACCTGAGACATCCCGTCCACCCGGCCCTTCCGAGACACCCGAGTCTCCGGAGGCGTCCGGCCCACCGGGCGCTCCCGAGCCGCCCCGGCCGCCTGAGCCGTCCCGGCCGTCCGAACCTTCCCGGCCACCGGAGGCTTCCGGGACCGCCGGGCCGTCGGGCGAAGCGGAGAGAGAGCCGGCCGAATCTCCGGGCGCCGACTCCGCCGACTCCACAGAGGGCGGCCCCGCCGGGCGGGAGGCTCCGGCTCGCCGCGAGTCACCGCGCGCCCTGCGGAACGTCCGCTCGATCCGGCCGCCCGGATCCCTGCCCAAGAAGGACGCGCCACCCGATCAGGGAGGCGACGCGTGACATCGCAGGTGCCGGACCTATGGCCGCCGAGCGCGCAGGAAGTCGTCTTCCTGCTGCTCGGCGTCGTCGCTCTCGGGTCCGCCCTGCTGGTGGTGACGACCAGACAACTCGTCCATGCCGCGCTCTGGCTGGTGGTCTGCTTCGGCGCGCTCGCCGGCGGCTACCTGGTGCTGACCGCCGAGTTCGTCGCGTGGGTCCAGGTGCTCATCTACGTGGGCGCGATCGTCGTCCTGCTGCTGTTCGGCATCATGCTGACCCGCGCGCCCATCGGCCGCAGCGCCGGCCTCGACTCGGGCAACCGCGTCACGGCCGCCACGGTGGCGGTGGGGACGGCGGCCGTCCTGGTGACCGTGGTCGTCCAGGGGTTCGCCACCGCGTACACGCCGCTGGAGCCCGGCGGCGGCGCGGCGGCCACGCTGGGGGCGAGCATCTTCCGGTCGTGGGTCCTTCCCTTCGAGGCGCTGTCCGTGCTCCTGCTGGCCGCCCTGATCGGCGCCATCGTCCTCTCCCGCACGGACATCCGCCCGGCGAATCCCGCCGCCGACGCCGGAGGTCCGGCCGCCCCGACGACACCGCCACACCCTCCGGATCCGGCCCCGCCCCCCGCGGACGGTTCCGGCGCGACCGCGGGTGAGACCGGCTCCGGCCGGGTCTCCCGGGACGGCGGTTGACGTGCACGTCGTCTATCCCCTGGTCGTCTCCGCGTTGTTGTTCTCCATCGGCGTCTACGGCGTGCTCGCCCGGCGCAACGCGATCCTCGTGCTGATGTCGGTCGAGTTGATGCTCAACGCGGTCAACCTCAATCTCGTCGTATTCGACGTGTGGTTACGCGACCGGCTGCACGGCGGTCAGGTGCTCACGCTGTTCGTCATCGTGATCGCGGCGGCCGAGGTGGGGCTGGGCCTCGCGATCGTGCTCTCGGTCTTCAGGAACCGCCGCACCATCGACGTCGATCGGCTCCGGGACCTGAGCGAGCGCGACCTCATGAGTCCCACGACCGCCGGGCCGCCCGGATCCGGCCCGTCCGGCCCTCCCACCCCACCCGACGCCGGACCGGCCGCGCCGGGACCGCGGCCGGCCCCCTCAGGCTCGGGTTCCGCCGGAGCGCTCGACCCCTCGGAGGCCGGATGATCGTCCTGGCCGCTCTCGCCGTCCTGCTGCCGTTCACGGGAGCCGCCGCCGGGCTGCTCGGCTCGCGGTTCCCGCGCCGCCGCACCCCCGCCCGTACGGCACGGCGGCGGGCGGCGTGGTTCGCGGTCGTACCCGTCGCGGGCGCGGCGGTGGCGGCGGCGTGGCTGGCCGGGTGGCAGGCGACCGGCGGCGGCGAGGCGGCGGCGTGGCCGGTCCGCATCGAGACCGGCTCCGTGCCCATCTCCGTGGGGCTCCAGGCGGGCGGGCTCGCCGCCCTCGTCGGCGTCCTCGTCACCGTCGTGGCGCTGGCGGTCCAGGTGTACTCCGTCGGATACATGCGGGACGACCCGCGTTATCCGTCGTACAGCTCGTTCATCAGCCTGTTCACCAGCGCCATGCTGCTCGTGGTCTACGCGGGCGACCTGATCGTCCTGTACGTCGGCTGGGAGATCATGGGCCTGTGCTCCTACCTGCTGATCGGGCACTGGTGGGAGGACCGGGCCAACTCGCGGGCGGCGGTCAAGGCGTTCCTGGTCACCCGGCTCGGTGACGTCGGATTCCTGTTCGGGATATTCACCCTCGGGCTGTCGGCGGGCAGCTTCCGCATCGACGACATCCTCGCCGCCGACCTGCCGAAGGGCACGCTCGTCGCCGCGACGATGCTGCTCCTCGCCGGGGTCGCGGGCAAGAGCGCCCAGGTGCCGCTGCACACGTGGCTGCCGGACGCCATGGCCGGCCCGACCCCGATCAGCGCGCTCATCCACGCGGCCACCATGGTGGCCGCGGGCATCTTCGTGGTCGCCCGGCTCTATCCGGCCTTCCTGGCGGCCCAGCCGACGCTGGACGTGCTCGGCGTGATCGCCGCGGTGGGGATGCTGGGCGCGGCGCTCGCCGCACTGGCGCAGGACGACCTCAAGCGGGTGCTGGCGTACTCGACGATCAGCCAGCTCGCGCTCATGGCGGGGGCGCTGGCGGCCGGGTCGGAGCACGCGGCGATCTTCCACCTGGTGACGCACGGCGCGTTCAAGGCGCTGCTGTTCCTGTGCGCGGGCGTGGTCATCCACCACGTCGAGTCGAACCTGATGAGCCACATGGGCGGGCTCCGCTCGACCCTGCCGGTGACGTTCTGGACGATGACGATCGGGTTCGCCGCGCTCGCCGGGCTGCCGCCGGCCAGCGGTTTCTTCAGCAAGGACGCCGTGATCGCGGCCATCGAGCGCGCCCACGGCCCCGCGCAGCCCTTCCTGTACGGCTGCGCGCTCGTCACCGTGGGTGTGACCGGCGCCTACGCGGCCCGCGCCTGGCTGCGCACGTTCTTCGGCTCGCCGCGGACGGTCGTGCTGCCACACGCAGGTGATCACGGTGGGGGGCACCGCCGGGTGCCCCGCTCCATGCTGTGGCCGGTCGTGCTGCTCGCCGTACCCGCCCTGGGGCTCGGCTTCGCCGGGGTCCGCGACCTCGACGCGGGGTCGGCGGCGACCAGCGTGGTGATCGCGCTGCTCGGCGCCGGCGTCGTCTACGCGCTGTGGCGCGGCGCTCCGGAGCTGGATCCGGCGCGGATGCTCGGCCCCTTCCGCACGCCGTGCGAGCGCGCCTTCTACCTGGACGCCGTCTACGACCGGCTGGTCGCCCGGCCGGTCCTGCGGCTCGCGCGCGGCGTGGTGCGCGCCGACGACCGGGTGGTCGACGGCGCCGTACGCGGGTCGGGGCGGGCGGCGGTCGGCCTGTCCGGGCTGCTGCGCCGCGCGCAGAACGGCAACGCCCAGCTCTATGTCACCGGCGTGCTCGCCGGGGTGCTGCTGATCGCGGTGGCGGTGGTGGTGCTGGGATGACGGAGGTGCCCCGCGTATGAGCTGGCTCCCGATCGCGATGCTCGCCGTTCCCCTGGTCGGCGCGGCCGTGCTGCTCCTTCCCGGGTTCGCCGGGCGGACGCCCCGCCGGTACGGCCTGGCCGTCTCCGGAGTGACGCTGGTCCTCGCGGTCGGGCTGGCGGCGACCTTCGACTACGGCCACGCGGCCCGGATCCAGTTCGAGACCGACCTGTCCTGGATCCCGGGGCTGGCCCTGCGGTTCCATCTGGGCGTGGACGGCGTCTCGCTGCCGCTGATCGTGCTGACCGCGCTGCTGACGTTCCTGTGCTTCGTCCTCCTGGCCGGTCGACCGCCGCGCCGGCCCCGGGCGCTCGTGTTCACGCTGCTGGTCCTCGAAACGGGCATGATCGGCACGTTCCTCGCGCTCGATCTGCTGCTGTTCTTCGTGTTCTTCGAGGTCGTCCTCGTCCCGATGTACTTCGTGATCGCCGTCTGGGGCGGGCCGGGACGGCGGGCGGCGGCGGTCAAGTTCATCCTGTACACGCTGCTCGGCTCCGCCGTCATGCTGCTGGGACTGCTGGTCGTCTGGGCCCAGGCGGGGACGCTGGACATGGTGGCGCTCGCCCACGGCCACACCATCGCGCGTTCGGCGCAGATCGTGGCGTTCCTGGCGATCGGCCTCGGCCTGGCGGTCAAGGCGCCGATGTGGCCGCTGCACACCTGGCTGCCCGACGCGCACACCGAGGCGCCGACCGTGGGCTCGGTGCTGCTCGCCGGAGTGCTGCTCAAGATGGGCACGTACGGCTTCGCCCGCATCGCGATCCCGATCCTGCCGGAGGGCGCCGCCGCGCTCGCCCCCTGGCTCGGCGCGTTCGGGGTGATCGGCATCGTCTACGGCTCCCTGGCCTGCCTCGCGCAGCGCGACCTCAAGCGGATGATCGCGTACTCGTCGGTCGGGCACATGGGGTTCGTGCTGCTCGGCTTCGCGACGCTGACCCCGGTCGGCGTCAACGCCGCCCTCTTCGGCAACGTCGCGCACGGCCTGATCACCGGGCTGCTCTTCTTCATCGCCGGCGCGGTCAAGGACCGGTACGGCACGGCCGACATGACACGGCTGGGCGGCGGGATGCTGAGCCGCCTGCCGTACATCGGGTCGTTGCTGACCTTCGCCTGCGTCGCGTCGCTGGGGCTGCCCGGCCTGGCCGGGTTCTGGGGGGAGATGCTCGCGCTGTTCGGGGCGTTCCGGCCCGCCGCCGAGCTGTCCCGGCCGCTGTTCCTGGTCTTCATGGTGATCGGCGGTGTCGGCACCGTCCTGACCGCCGCGTACTTCCTGCGGATGCTGTCCCGGGTGACGCACGGAAGCCCGGTGGTGCCGGAGGGGCCGCCGGTCACGTCGGCGGAGGAGGTGCGCGAGGTCCTGGGCGGCGAGGGGCCGGTGGAGCCGGTCGCCACGGGAACGGTCGTCGCCGCCGTCGCCGCCGTCGCGGCTCCGGGAGCTCCGGGCGTTCCGGGTCTCGGCGGGCTCGGGGAGCCGCCTGAACGGCGTGACGTGACCGCGTACGAGCTGGCCGCCTGGGTGCCGCTGGTCGTGCTGATCCTGATCTTCGGCCTCTGGCCGAAGGCGCTGCTGGCCATCACCACGCCGGCCGTGCAGGCCATCCTCCGGGGGGTGGGCGCGTGATCCAGTCCATCGACTACGTCGCGATCGGCGCGCCGCTGGCGCTCGCGCTGGCGGCCGGGCTGGTGCTGCTGCTCGACGTCTTCCGGCCCCGCCGTACACCGGGGCCGCTCGGGCTGGTCACGCTGGCCGGGGTCGTGGTCGCGGGCGGCTTCGTCGCGGCGCAGGCCCTCGGCGGTGGGGAGCGGCGCACGTTCTGCACCGGCGGCGCCGGGTGCTCCTTCGTCGTGGACGGGTTCACGCTCGTGCTGTCCGGGCTGGTGCTCGGCGCCGGGGTCGTGGTCGTGCTGCTGTCGATGACCGAGCTGGCGGAGCGGCGCATCCCGCCGGGCGAGTGGTACTTCCTGCTGCTGTGTGCCCTGACCGGCGCGGTCCTGCTGCCCGCCGCGCGCGACCTGGCCACGCTCGTCGTGGCGCTCGAACTGGTCTCCCTGCCCGTGTTCGCGCTGACCGCGCTGAAGCGGTACGACGGCCGGGCCTCCGAGGCGGCGCTCAAGCTCTTCCTCGTGTCGGTGATCTCGACCGCCGTCACGCTGTTCGGCGTCTCGCTGCTGTACGGGCTGACCGGGACGCTCTATCTGGAGCCGCTCTCGGCGGCCCTCTCCGGCGCTGCCGCTTCCGGCGCGGCGTCCGTGGCCGTCGTGCTGGTCCTGGCCGGGTTCGCGTTCAAGGTGGCGGCGGTGCCGTTCCACTTCTGGGCGGGTGACGTCTACCAGGGCGCGCCCGTCCCGGTCGCGGCGCTGCTCTCGGTCGTCTCCAAGGCCGCCGGGTTCGCCGGGCTGATCCTCATCCTGACCGTCGGCCTGCCCGGGCAGGCGGCGCTGTGGGCGCCCGTCGTCGCGGTCGTGGCCGCGCTGACCATGACCGCCGGGAACGTCCTCGCCCTGCGCCAGCGCGCCGCGCTGCGGCTGCTCGCCTGGTCGTCGGTCGCCCAGTCCGGCTACATCCTCGCCCCGCTCGCCGTGATCGGCGGCAGCGCCCGCGACGCCTCGGTGGCGTACCTCGTCATCTACGCCGTGATGAACCTCGGAGCGTTCGCGGTGGTCATGACGGTCTCCCGTACGGCGGCGCGGGGCGAGCTGGACGACTACCGCGGGCTCGCCTTCGGGCGGCCCGGGGCGGCGGTCGCGCTCGCCTTCTTCCTCCTCTGCCTGGCCGGCCTCCCGCCGGGGCTCGCCGGGTTGTTCGCCAAGGTCGTGGTGTTCCGCCAGATCGTGGAGGGCGGGCTCGGGTGGCTCGCCGTCGTCATGGCGGTGAACACGGTGATCGGGCTCTACTACTACATCGCCTGGACGGCCCGGCTGTTCACGCCCGCCCCGGCCCCGCCCGCGCGGGTGTCCGCGCCGGTGCCGGCCGCGCTCGCCGTGGGGATCGCGGTCCTGGTCACTCTGGCCTTCTCGGTCGCTCCGCAACTGGTGCTCGCCGTCGTCGGCTGATCGTTTCCCGGTGGGAACGTTCTGCCTGGCCACGCACGTTGGTACCGGTGAACGCACCAAATCGTGAGCTCGTGAGGAGGGTGGCGTGCACCACAACGGCCTGCGTACCGCGATCCTTCTGGGGGCTCTCTCCGCGCTGATCCTGGTTGTGGGAGCCTGGCTCGGAGGCGGCTCCGGCGTGCGGCTGGCCCTCGTGATCGCGCTGCTGACCAACGGGATCGCCTACTTCTTCTCCGACCGGATCGCCCTCTCCGCGATGCGGGCGCGCCCCGTCAGCGAGGTGGAGCAGCCGGTCCTCTACCGCATCGTCCGCGACCTGTCCTATGACGCGCGCCAGCCGATGCCGCGGATCTACGTCTCCCCGACCATGCAGCCGAACGCGTTCGCCACGGGACGGAACCCGCGCAACGCGGCCGTCTGCGTCACCCACGGCCTCCTCACGGTGCTGGATGCGCGGGAGCTCAGGGGAGTGATCGGGCACGAGCTGTCCCACGTCTACAACCGGGACATCCTGATCTCGTCGGTCGCCGGGGCGCTGGCCACGATGATCACGTACTTCGGATACATCGGGATGTTCTTCGGGTCGGACGACGACGACGGCCCGGGCTTCCTCGGCGCGCTGCTCATGATGATCCTTGGCCCGGTGGCCGCGTCCATGATCCAGATGGCGATCTCCCGCTCGCGCGAGTTCGCCGCCGACGAGTCGAGCGCCCGGATCACCGGCGACCCGCTGGCGCTGGCCTCGGCGCTCCGCAAGATCGAGATGGGCGCCCGGCGGCTGCCGCTGCCGGAGAACGGCCGGCTGGCCTCCGCGAGCCACATGATGATCGCGAACCCGTTCCGCGGCGCGGGCGTCGGCAAGCTGTTCTCGACCCATCCGCCGACCGCCGAGCGGGTCGCCCGGCTGGAGCGGATGGCCGGCTACCGTCGCTGACCTTCTCCTCGGAGGGGCGCGTGAGCCAGACCGGTCACGTCGAGGCGAGGGTGCGTGACCGGTCTGCCGTCCGTACGAGGGTCCGTGAGGCGTGGGGTCATTCGCCCGGCAGCCACCACATGTAGACCTTGGAGCCGAGCTTGATCGTGTCGATCGTGCTCGTGGCGCCCGAGTCGGGGTCGAGAGAGCGACGCACGAGGCCCGTCGTGTCACCGTCCTTGTTGCTGCGCAGATCCCACAGCGTCAGGGATCCGGAGGCGTCCCAGCTGAGTCGGTAGGGTGACTCGTTCTTCGGCACCTTCACGTCCACCGCCGCGCCGACGTTGTCGGCCTCCAGGTCGTAGACGCGCAGGCGCGTCTTGCCCGACGGCGTGGTGATCGTGACGGCGACGCTGTTGCCATCGTCTGCCACGGCCTGCGGCATGTTGTTGGCGATGACCTGCGGCACGATGCGGCGGGCGGTCGTGGCGCCGTTCTCGTCGAGGACGAGGAGCTCGGTGGTGTTCTCGCTGGTGGAGCGGGTCGCCAGGAGGTGGCGGCCATCGGGGCTGAAGTCCTGGACGGAGAGCTTCGGCGAGATCGTGCTGACCTTGCCCGTCGTGAGGTCGACGAGCAGCGTGGAGAGCTTGGCATCCCCGGACGAGTAGTCGAGCAGGATGCGCTCGCCGTCGTACGACAGCTTGGCGTTGACGTCGTCCATGCCGACGCCCTTGGGCAGGCGGCCCGTCGTGCCGGGCAGTACCCGAACCCGGTTCGCGGCGAAGTCGCGGATCACCAGCTTGTTGTCCGACTTGCGGAAGTAGGCCGCGTATCGGCCGTCGCCACTGAGGGCGAACTCGGACATCATCTCCTTGTCGACCTTGCCGGCGGCGGTGACGGGGTTGACCCGGGCGTCGGTGACCGTACGGGCCGTGCCGTCGCGCATGACGGCCGTCCACGGCCCGCAGGGGATGTTGTATTCCTCGCCCTTCTTCGCGCACAACTTCGCCCAGGCGTAGCGGACCTCGCCCTTCGCGGCGGACGAGGCTCCCGTTCTCGTCTCCACGGCTGCGGCGGTGCCCGTACGCGCCTGGGCGGCGGTGGGGGCGGCCAGAGCGGAGATCGTCGCGGCGACCGCGGCGGCGAGGATTGCCGTTTTCCTTGTCATCGCTTGCTCCTTTCGTCACCTGATAGATGCGGAGGGTGGGCGAAAGGTTGCGTTACGAATCGGCCACGATGTGTCGAAGGTCACCGCTTTTCCTACTGTTCAAGTAGGAAAAGCGGTGGAAGATTCGCATATGGATGGTGTTTACTGCATCTAGCCATTTGGGGCGTTTGAGTAGACAGATCATTAGAGAGTGTCTGACAAATGCTGCCCGTAGCGAGCGCGGATCCAGATGGATGCATCGCAAGGCGGAGGAGGAGGCCGTAGCGGAGCCTACGGCCGACGACGACAACGCAGCGAGGCGCCGTCTGGGCCGCGCGCAGCAGGGCTTGATTTGTCAGGCACGACCTGATGCCGGGAAAGGTGTGGCATGGCGGGTATCGACGAGCGCGGCGCGTTCAGCCGCCGCGGGCTGCTCAAGGCGGCCGTCACCGGTGTGACCATCCTGTCCGCGGCCGCGCTGCTTGAGGCGTGCGGAGCGGCGCCGGCGCGCGAGTCCGGGACGTCCGGATCGGGCGGGAGCGCCGCCGCGGGCACGGACACCGGCAAGGAGATCGAGCTGCTCCGGGTCGCGCTGCCCGGGTCGCTGTCGAACCTCTATCCCGGCCAGGAGTCCGGCATCCTGAACTACTACGTCGCCGGGATCTGCATGGAGGGTCTGGTCGGCGTCGACACCTCCGGCGCGATCGTCCCCGCGCTCGCCTCCAAGGTCGAGCGCACGTCGCCGACGACGTACGTCTACACGATCCGCGACGACGCGAAGTTCCACGACGGCAGCCCCGTCACCGCCGACGACATCCTTCACTCGATCGAGATGGCCAGGGACGCGAAGGCGTCGCCGAGCACGGCGAGCTACTGGGCCAACCTCGACAAGGCCACCAAGTCGGGCGCGAACGAGATCACGCTGACCAGCAAGACCGCCGACGAGGCGTTCGGCTGGATCCCGTCCAACGTCGACGCGCTGTGGGTCGCGCCCAAGACCGCCTGGGAGAAGGCGAAGAACCAGCTCGGCACCGCGCAGTCCCCGCTGGTCGGCTCCGGGCCGTACAAGGTGACGGAGTTCGCCCCGGACTCGCACGTCGAGCTCACCCGCGTGGACACCTGGCACGGTCCCCGGCCCAAGGTCGCCAAGATCCGCTTCGAGTTCATCGCCGACGACAACACCCGGCTGCTGGCGTGGCAGGCGAACAAGGCCGACATGTCGCTCAACGTGCCGCTCGCCCAGGCACGGCAGTGGGAGGCCGCCCCCGGCACCCGCGTCGTGTACGCGGCCGACCGCTCGTACGCGGGGCTCACCTTCAACGTGACGGCCAAGCCGTTCGACGACGTCCACGTGCGCAAGGCCGTCGCCCACGCGATCAACCGCGACGCGATCGTGCAGAAGATCCTGCGCGGCCGCGGCCAGGTCGCGACCGCGCTGTCCACTCCGGAGCAGTTCGGCGGCCTGTGGACGCCCGAGCAGGCGACGAAGGAGCTGGCCGCGATCCCGCAGTACGCCTACGACCTGGAGCAGGCGAAGAAGGAACTCGCCCAGTCGTCGGTGCCGAACGGCTTCACCGTGTCGCTGTCGTACCCCAACACCGGCCCGCACCTCGGCACCGCCGCGCTCGCCTTCGCCGCGGACCTGAAGAAGATCGGCATCACGCTCGACGTTAAGGAGCTGCCGATCGAGCAGTGGCTCGCCGAGCTGAACACCTTCCCGCCGCTGAGCTTCATGTGGTACTTCAACACGACCGGCGACCCGGCCGAGCTCGCGAGCTGGTTCCTCGGCGAGGGCAACCCGGCGAAGTACGCGAACGACGGCATCGCGGCCACCATGGCCAAGTCGGGCGCCGAGTCGGACCCGGCCCGGCGCGCCGCCCTGCTGGTCGAGGCGCAGAGCGCCCAGGCGGCGGACCTTGCGTACCTGCCGCTGTGGTGGGGGCAGTCGGCGATCGCCCTGAGCAGCGCCGTCGGCGTGCGGGACTACACCTCCTACACGCTGCTGGCCAACTGGCCGGACCACCTCTACGCGGCCAAGTGACCGGCATGACTCCGGGTCGGCGTACGAACGGATGGGCGGGCGGATGGGCGGGCCGGTGAGAAGACCGTGAAGCGGCTGGTGACCGGCCCGGTGCCGGCCTTCGTGCTGCGCAGGGCCGGGGCGACGGTGCTGCTGCTGCTCGCCCTCTCCCTGCTGGTGTTCGCGCTGCTGTACCTCGCCCCCGGGGACGTCGCCCGCAACCTGCTCGGCACCCGCAACGTCACCCCGGAGGCCCTGGCCGAGATCCGCGCCCGGCACCACCTGGACGAGCCGTTCCTGCAGCAGTACTGGAGGTGGCTCACCCACGCCGTCACCGGCGACTTCGGCACCTCCATCCGCACCGGACGGCCGATCGGACCGCTGATGCTGGAGAAGACCGGGATCACCGCGGCCACCGCCGGGCTGGCGTTCCTGCTGTCGGTCCTCGCCGGCATCCCGGCGGGCGTCCTCACCGCCGTCCGCCGCGGCCGCTGGCTCGACCGCGTCCTGGTCACCGCCTCCGTCATCGGGGTCAGCGCGCCCGGGTTCGCGGTCGGCCTCCTGCTGCTGTACGTCTTCGCGCTCGGCCTGGGCTGGTTCCCGATCTACGGGACCGGCGAGGGATTCTTCGACGCCCTCTGGCACCTCGCGCTGCCCGCAGTGGCGCTGGCCCTGGGGCTCGGGGCCTTCGTCGTCAAGCTGACCCGCGCCGCCGTCATCCGCGAACTCGACCAGGACTACGTGACCTTCGCCCGGGGGCGCGGACTGCCGGAGGCCGCCACGCTGCGCATCGTCCTGCGCAACGCGGCGATCCCGATCGTCACCAGCCTGGGCCTGATGGTCGCCTACCTGTTCGGCGGCACCGTGCTCATCGAAGTCACCTTCGCCCTGCCCGGTCTCGGGTCGCTCATGGAGGAGTCGGTGCTGTTCAAGGACATCCCCGTGGTGCAGGCGCTGACGCTCGCCGTCGCCCTCGTGGTCTCCGTGGCCGCGTTCCTGGTGGACCTGTCGTACCTGATCATCGATCCGCGCGTACGGGCCCGGACGGTGCGGCGATGACGCGGGATTCATCGGTGCGGGCCGGGGCGGTGGGACGATGAGCCGGACGTCGAACGCCGGACGGAGGCGCATCCCGGTCGTCGCGATCCTGTCCGCCGCGCTGCTGGCCTTCGTCGCGATCTGCGCCATCGCGCAGGAGATCATCGCGCCGAACGCGCTGGAACAGGACATCTATCTCGGCGTGGTCGGCGGCGGCGTCGAGGGTCACCTGTTCGGGACCGACCAGCTCGGGCGCGACATCCTGCAGCTCTCGCTGGCCGGCGCGCGGTCCGCCCTGCTCGGCCCGCTGGTGGTCGCGGCCGGGTCGATGCTGATCGGGTTCTTCCTCGGCACGTACGCCGGCTATCGGGGCGGCGTCGTCGACATGCTGGCCGGTCGCTACGCCGATCTGCTGCTCGCGCTGCCCGCGGTGCTGCTGGCCATCGTCGTCGCTGGACTGGTCGGCCGGGGCTACTGGGTCACCGTCGCCGTGCTGATCGTGCTGTTCTCGCCGTCGGACGTGCGGCTGGTACGCGGCGCGGTCATCGAGCAGGCCCCACGGCCGTACATCGAGTCGGCCCGGGTGCTCGGCATCCGCCCGTCGCGGATCATGTTCCGGCACATCGCGCCCAACATCGTGCCGATCGTCGTGGCGAACCTGCTGCTGAACGTCGCGTTCGCGCTGGTCGCGCTGTCCTCGCTGTCGTACCTGGGCCTCGGTGTCCCGCCGGGAGCGCCCGACTGGGGGCGGCAGCTCGCGGACGGCAGGCAGCTCCTCGGGGACAACCCGCTCGCCGCCGTCGTCCCCGGCGTGCTGATCATCCTGACCGCCACGGCGGTCAACCTGCTCGGCGACTGGCTCTCCGACCTGCTGGACCGACGGGTGGTGGCCCGATGACGACATCGACGGCGACGGGACGTGCTCCGTTGCTTGCCGTACGCGATCTGCGCGTGACGTCGGCCGCCGGCGCCGTCGTCGCCGGGCTCGATCTCACCGTGGCCCCGGGCGAGACGGTCGCGATCGTGGGGGAGTCCGGGTCCGGCAAGTCGATGACGGTCAAGGCGCTGACCGGACTGCTGCCCGAGGGGGTACGCGCCACCGGGAGGATGAACCTTCCCGCCCGCGACCCCGGACGTGCCGATCCGGAGCGAGGGCCGGCCGGCCTGGAGATCGATTTGGCCGCTCCGGGGGGCGCGTGGCGCGAGGTGCGCGGGTCGCGCATCGCGCTGCTGCTCCAGGACCCCTTCACCTCGCTGTCCCCCGTGCATCGCTGCGGCGAGCAGATCGGCTGGGCGATCTCCGGGGCGGGCCGGGGCGAGCGCGTCGCGCGGTTGCTGGCCGAGGTCGGGCTGCCCGCCGAGGTCGCCGGCAAGTACCCGTTCCAGCTCTCCGGCGGGATGCGCCAGCGGGTGGCGATCGCCGCCGGGCTGGCCGCCGACCCGGACCTGCTGATCGCCGACGAGCCGACCACGGCACTCGACGTCACCACGCAGCACGAGGTTCTGGAGCTGATCGCCCGCCTCCAGCGCGAACGCGACATGGGGCTGATCCTGATCACCCACGACCTGCGCCTCGCCCGCAGCCGGGCCGACCGCGTCATGGTGATGTACGCGGGGCGGCTGGTCGAGGAAGGGCCGACGGCGCGTGTGCTCGACGCGCCCGCGCACCCGTACACCGCCCGGCTCGCGGCCTGCGACCCGCCGCTCACCCATCGGCTCGCGGTGCTGCCGACGATCCCGGGCTCGGTCCCCCGGCCGTGGTCGGTCGGCGCGGAGTGCGCCTTCGCGGAGCGGTGCGCGTTCGTGACCGACGCCTGCCGTACCGCCGAGCCGTTGCTGGCCGAGGTGGCCGACGATCACCGGGCCGCCTGCCTGCGCGCCGGAACGGCCGTCCCGCCGGTGCCCACGGCATCCGTTTCTCCCACGCCGTCGCCCGGGGAGACGCGGGATGGGGACGCGGCGACGGCGTCGCCGTTGCTGCTCAGCGTGGAAGGGGCGGCCAAGCGCTTCCCCGGCTCCGCCGTGCCGGCGCTGGACGGTGTCGATCTGGAGATCGCCGCCGGAGAGGCGGTCGCGGTGGTCGGGGAGTCGGGGTCGGGCAAGACCACCCTCGCCCGGTGCGTCGTCGGCCTGGAGCAGGCGGACGCCGGGCGCATCACCTTCCACGGCAGCGCCACCGGCGCCAGGCGGGTGCAGATCGTCTTCCAGGACCCGTACTCCGCGCTCAACCCCGGGCTCACCATCGGCACCTCGCTGGCCGAGGCGCTGCGGGCCGCGGGCCGGCCGAAGTCCGAGGTGGGCGAGCTGCTGGAGCTCGTAGGGCTTCCCGCGGCGTACGCCCGGCGCAGGCCGCGGGCACTGTCGGGCGGCGAACGCCAGCGGGTCGCCATCGCCCGCGCCCTCGCGCCCCGCGCCGACCTGCTCGTCTGCGACGAGTCGGTCTCCGCGCTCGACGTGTCGGTCCAGGCGCAGGTCCTGAACCTGCTCGCCGACCTGCGGCGCAGGCTCGGGCTGACCCTGCTGTTCATCACCCACGACCTGGCGGTGGCCCGGCAGATTGCCGATCGCGTCTACGTGATGCACCACGGGCGCGTGGTGGAGAGCGGACCCGTCGACTCCGTGCTGGGCGCTCCGGCACACGAATACACCCAACGGCTGCTGGCCTCGATCCCGGCGGCGGACCAAGCGGACTGAAGAGGTTGCGCGTACATGTCTGAACGTGTTGTCCACCCAACCCCTACCGGTACTCACTCGGGCGATCCCGGGCAGGGCGATACCGGAGCCGCCGGGTTGGCCGTCGACGGGCTCGACATCGCCGTTCTGCCCGTGCACGGGGACGTGGGGCAGGTCGCGGAGGGCCTGCTCGACCACGTGCCCGAGAAGACGCTGCGCCGCTGGCGGCTCGCCGGAGGCATCCAGGTACGCACCCTGGTCACGGCGCGCGCCAACGGAGTGCTGGTCGGGGCGGCCTTCGAGGTGCACCGGCCGTTGACCGACTATCGGAAGATCGTCGACGTGTGGGCCCCGGACGAGCGCGTCGCCGACCTCCTGGTCGAGACGATCGAGGAGCGGGCCTGGCGCGAGGGCGCGGTCGCCGTCAAGCGGTGGTTCGCCGCCGACGACCACGATGACTCCGCCGGCCATCGAGCTGGAGGCCCCGCGGACCCGGCTGTGAAGGACCCCGCTGCGAACACGGCCGGGACATCCGCCGCCGCCGGGAAATCCGCGTGGCGACGATCCCTGGAACGCGGCTATCGGGAGGTACCGGTTCCGACATGGGCGGCGCCGGTCACCACCGACCCCGCGGACACCGGGTACGGACAGGTGCGATGGCGGGGGGCGGCTCCCGACCGGGCCTTGCCGTACATGCGGCAGACCACGGACTTCACCTGCGGGCCGGTGGCGCTGCAGCTCGCGCTGTGCGGGCTGGGGCTGCAGGATCAGCCGGACCGGGGCGAGGAGATGCGCATGTGGCGCCAGGCCACGACCGTGGCCGGCTGCGACCCGCTCGGGCTGGCCCTCGCGGCGGCGGACCGGGGCGCGGTGCCCGAGGTGCTGCTCTCGACCGACCAGCCCACCCTGCTGGAGCTGTGTACCACGGACGAGGAGCGCGACCTGCGGGGGTTCATCCAGTCGGGCTTCCGCGCGGACCTGGCGGAGCGCGGGATCACGGTCGAGACGACGGCGTTCGATCTCGACCGGCTGCGCGCCGTGCTGGCCGACGGCGCCATCGCCCTGGTGCTGATCGAGCAGCTCGGCATGCACGCCGAGCCCTCGCCGCACTGGATCACCGTGCACAGCGTGGACGGCGACATCTTCTACGCCAACGACCCGTGGACGGACGCGGACCTGGGCGAGACCTACCTCGACGCCCTGGACCTGCCGCTGCCCTCCGCGACGCTGGACCGGCTGGCCTGGTACGGCACGCCGAGCTATCGCAGCATGGTTGTGCTGCGCGCGGCCTGAGGTCGTGCCCGGCCAGCAGCTGTCACGGCCTGGCCGGGCCCGCTAGCCGTATTGACCACGGCCCGACCCCACGGCGTTTCACCCGACCGTCGGTGGCTCGGGCCGGTGCCCGGTCTTGGGCTCTTTCGTACGGAGGTCAGGAGGAGGCTGGAGCGCCCGGCGGGTGGCGGGGCTTCGGCGCCGGACGTGGCTCATTGAATCGGCGTCACTTACAGGGTGCGGGAGATCGCTTGTGCGCGGTTCGACGAGGCTCGGCGGCGGATCAGTCGGCGGGCATGGAGACCAGGGTCAGCAGGCGGGCGGCCCGCGCCCCGGTCTGGTAGCTGTGCTCGGCCTCCGACGAGAACCGGACCGCGTCTCCGGCGCGCAGCCGGACCGTCCAGGTCGCGATCTCCAGGGTCACCGCGCCGGAGACCACGTAGACGAACTCCTCCGATCCCCGGCCGTGCGGCGCGCTTTCATGGGTGTGCTCGGGCGGCAGCAGGGACTCGTAGATCTCGAAGCGGCGCCGATCCATCGAACTCAGCAGCGTGCGCGCCGCCGCGTCGGCCGCCGTCCGTCGCATCACCTGCGGCTCGTACAGCGGGGTCCTGGTGATGTCGGCGAACGAGAGATCCAGCGCCTCGGCGATGCCGGAGAGGACCTCTACCGTGGGGTTGGCCACGCCGCGTTCGATCTGCGACAGCAGAGCCTTGCTGAACCCGCACCGGTCGGCCAGATCGCGGATGCTGAGCCCTCGCGTGCGGCGGGCGTGCCGGACGTTTCCGGCGATCGCCGCCCGGACCTGCTCCGACAGGGCGGTCATCGCCACACCGCCGCCATTCGTGCGCGGCGAGCCGTGAGCGCGGTCGCCGGTGGCCGTGGTTCTCGCCGTTCTCGTGGTCTCACGTGCCCTCGATGTGCCCTGCGGTGGAGTCCTCCAGCGAGATTATGCCAATCTTGGTGATTTGGCGGGACATGGCGGGGTTGAGCGCTTGGTCCCGAATCAACGCCGATTGAGCCCTGGCGGTAGCGACAGCCGCAGAGGCAACGGAAACCGGAGCGTGGGGACGCCGGGGCCGGACCGGCGACCCGGACGGAGCACCGCGATAGGGGAGCGGTGACCCGTCCGGATCACCGCTCGGTCAACGGTAGTTCGTGAACTGCAGGGCGATGTCGAGGTCCTTGCCCTTGAGCAGGGAGATGACCTCCTGGAGATCGTCCTTCTTCTTCGAGGTGACCCGGAGCTCGTCACCCTGGATCTGCGCCTTGATGCCCTTCGGGCCCTCGTCCCGGATGAGCTTGGAGATCTTCTTGGCGTTCTCCTGGTCGATGCCCTCCTTGAGGGCGATCATCAGGCGGTACTCCTTGCCGGACAGCTTCGGCTCACCCGCGTCCAGGACCTTGAGGGAAAGGCCGCGCTTGACGATCTTGTCCCTGAACACGTCGAGAACGGCGTTCGCGCGCTCCTCGCTGTTCGCCTTGACCTCGATATTGTCCTGGCCGGACCAGGAGATGCTCGCCCCGGTGCCCTTGAAGTCGAACCGGTGCCCGATCTCCTTGACCGTCTGGTTCAGCGCGTTGTCCACCTCCTGGCGGTCGATCTTGCTGACCACGTCGAATGACGAATCTGCCAAAGCACAAACCTCTCTCACTGTTGGTCCGGCTCATCGTCGGGAGGCGCCCACAGAGGTGTCACCACGATGCGCGCGGCTTTCCACGGGACCGACCCGTGACAGCTTCACGTATGGATCAGCCTATCGAGCATCATCCGGTACTGGGGTGCAGGCACTATTCGCCCCCTGCGCCGTCAATCGCGCTTGGCGGGCAGGGACGGCTCCTCGTCGGTCCAGCCCACCTGCTGGTAGGCGGCGCTGTCGCGCTCGGGATGCCGGAGCGCGGCCGAGAAGGCCGGGTGCGCCGCTTGGGCCTGCGTCGGCCGACGCCGCGGAGATCCGATCCCGGAAATACGTAGTGCCCCGAGCCGTGGAAGCTCGGAGCACTGAGAGGCAAGCGATCACGTGTGGTGCGTCAGGGGCCGATCCTCAGGCCGCTGCCGGCTTCGCTCGTACCCTGGCGGGCCACAGATTCAGAGGACCTTGCGCATGACGACACGGGGGGCGATCTCCAAACCGAGCGCCCGCTCATGCTCCACCAGGGCCCGCAGCTCCGGTCCCCAGTTCTCCGGCGGCAGCACCTCGAAGCCGCGCCGGGCGTACCACGGGGCGTTCCACGGCACATCACGGAATGTCGTAAGAGTGATCGCGTCACTCGTGGCCGCGGCCGCGTCACAGACGGCCTCGATCAGCCGCGTCCCGACGCCCTGGCCCTGATGATCCGGATCTACGGCGAGCTGGTCGAGATGCGTCAGGCCGTCCACCTGGCCGAGGAGGGCGAACCCCACCGGCGGCCGGTCCGCGACGATCACCCGTCCCGGGTCGTCGCATTCCTCGATCATGGTCGTGCCGGGAGGGAAGACGATGCCCAAGGGGACGAACGTCCGGTCGGCCGCGAGCTCAACCTGGACCAGCCCGGCGAGATCTTCCTTGTCAGCCCATCTGATCATTTGTCCATCATCTCGCGAGCCTGATGCCCCCGGCCGTACGGTCTGGGGCCGGGACAAACCGGTGTCACGTCCACGCCCGAAGTCCGCTATTCTTCTACCTGTCGCCGCGAGAGCGGAAGACAAGGCAGGTTGCCCGAGCGGCCAAAGGGAGCGGTCTGTAAAACCGTCGGCTCAGCCTACCCAGGTTCGAACCCTGGACCTGCCACCAGCCATAACGGCAGCTCAGAGCCCCTCCGGGGGCTCTTTTGCTTTTCCGGATCATGCAGCCATGTGCCGCTCTGATCGGCCGTATGTCGATGATCGCGCAATATACGCGCAATGATCTTGATGGCGTTTCCGCAGGTCGTGTGCCACGAACGCTGAAGGAGGCGTTGATGTAGGAGCTTCTGGAAGCGGTGCTGTGCAGGAGATGGAGGTAGGTCCTCCGGGGTCGCCCTGCAGGGGGAGGTCCCAAACCACCGCAGGCTGCGTCGGTTAACGGCCGTTCGTGGTGAGCGCTGCGGGAAAAGGCGCGACGTGATCGCGTCAGGTGTGGATCAGGAAGGCGAGCGGAAGCGAACCGCTGATGACGTGTCGTAAGAAACTTCAGTGGCGTCGAAACCGGGGCATGAGCTGGGCTCCGGGACGAGTCTTGGGGAGCCTGCTGACTGCCCAGATGGCGTCCGGCATGTAGGCGGCGCGAGCCTGGTCTGGGCTCTTGCACGGAACGTGGGAACCTGTCGCCCCGATACCGTCGTCAGCCTGTCAGGGCGGCGACGAGCAGCGACCAACATGCGCTGAAATCTGACGTCACAGAGCGTCCAGCGGGGAACGCCGCAGTTCCTCGCCGATCGCCTTCTGAGCGTCGCCAAATGCCTCGTTGTGCTTCTCCCAGCAGTCGTGGAGTTCCTTCAGCGTTTCGCATGTCTGCAGATCGTGGATGGCGGTCATGTGTGCCTCCACGGCCTCCCGAACCGCACCGGAGCGGCACCGCTGGTGCCAGGCCATCTGCTGGGCGAGGAGTTTATTACTCCTCAATACCTGATCCCCCTTGAGCAGGTGCTTGATCTTGGCGTCGCCGTTGTCGCGGAGGTGCACCGTGTGCTCACTCATGGCCATGGCATAGAGCTCAGCGATGTCTACAAGGGACTTTTGGAGCGCGTGGAGGTTGTCGCGGTCCTCTTGGTAGAGCTGGATCCAGAGTTGGTCGTGGCGGGCCTTTGTTTCGCGTTTGTGTGTCCGGCGGTCGCTGAGTGCTTGGCCAGCCATGGTGAGTAGTGAGCCGAGGACACCCGCGCCGACGGGGAGCAGAGCGAGGAGGAGTGGATCCACTTCCGCGGTGGTGGCTGCGGTAAGGGTATGGGCGAGGTGGGCAAGTTCGGGCATGGCCTATTTCCGCTGGTCGTTTTAGGTCATAGCTTCCGGCGGAGGAGATCTTCTTGTTGGGCTTTACGCCGTGGACGTAACCAGGATGGTTGGGGCTTGCGCGGGGCAGAGCTATGGGTTCAGCCGCCTGAGGCGACCGATGGTCCGCGATGGACGATGACCCGGGATGCGCCGTCCGCGAGACCGACGAGTTCCACCCCGTATCCGGCGTCATCGAGCGCCCACGCGTACCGGCGGATCGACTGCTTTCTGAGTTGGCGGGGTTCGCCAGGGCGGAGGACGTGGCGGATCATGACCTTGCCGTCTGAGACGCTCAGCTCGTAGCCGCCCTGGCCGTCGTTGCGGGTGTGGCCTGCGGCGTCGAGGGCGCGTCGGACGTTGAGCATCTGGCCTTGGATGTCCATGGTCACCGCTTTCTCTCGCGTGCGCTGCGGTCAGCGGCGATCTGCTTGGCTTCGGCGCTTAGCGCACGGGCTTTGGCCCGCGTCGACATGTGCACTTCCCACGTGCTCATGGTTCGATCTTCCCGCTTTCTTGCCACGTCTTCCTTGTGAATCTTGCCGCTCGCCGAGGTCACGGCGGTTATGGTCACTGGTGACGGATACGCACGATTCCCCTCGGGATGACGCCATGAGCAGCCAGAGCAGCCATGATCTGCGCCTCACCCCTGACGGCTGGCAGCCGACGGACGTGCTCGCCGACTACCCCGACGGCGACGACAGCTACCTGATCAGCCAGGGCTGGGAGCCCTTCATCATCATCGGCGACCCCGACAGCGACATGTGCCTCCAGTCGTGGCGGCGGCCCGCCGCGGGCGGGGAGGAGTATCTGCTGAAGTGCGGTATCTGTCGGGAGGCTCGCCGTTCATGCTGGTGGAGAGTCTGCCGGGGTTGATGTATCTGTTCGCGCGGTGGGCGCCGGCGGTGCAGGCGGCAGCTGTCGCGGGGCTGGTGCGCGACGTGACCGATCCGGAACTGGGGCCGGTTGCGGTGTCGATGCTCGCAGCCCAGGCACCTGCCCGGTTGTAGCTGTACGCCGTGACGGCGTGCTTCACGGCCGCCACTTCTCGGATTCTGGGAACGCGTAGACCTGGCCGGCGGGCACGGTCAGATTCGCGGCCACGTAGTCGAGTTCGAGCCTGACGACGAGGAGCGACGACGGGCGAAGGGCAAGAGAGAAGGGCGGCCCGGTGTCGGCACCGCCTTGATGCCCGTCGCGGCCTTCCCGCTACTCGCCTACGGCGAGGTATGCGCCCGTGTGATCCCGCATGATCCCGGCCTCGATGGTGCCCACCGAATGCCCAGTAACACCGCACGCCTTGGCGTATTCGTGGACGTCGAAGTTCGGGTCAGCGTGGCCGAGCACCTGGGCGGTCACCCACATCACATTGACGCGCACTCGGCGCGCTTCTTCGGGCTTGAGGAAGTCGTCAGTAGGACGGGCCTTGGAGTCGAGCTCCCGGCGGTGTCCAGCGCGGTCGAGGCGCCAGGGGGAGTCTGACCAGTCCTGATACTTGATGGCGGCGGCGAACTCACGCGCCAGACGGCTGAGAGCCATGGTGTCCCTCCGAATAGGACCTTTGTGACGCCACCTCCCGACGAGGCAGCCACAGCCACCATAAGCGCCTGTGCCGCGATGGCGCGGGGGAACGAGACAGAACGCTGACCAACCCGCTAGGGTCATCGGCGGCGGTCCTCGCACTGGCCGATCACGAGGGCGGGCGGGTTGGCCACGATGTGCACCTCCTCCGCCTGGCCCATGTTGCAGCCCGCCCAGTTGTTGAGCCAGCCGTCGACCTCGTACCAGGTGCCGTCGCCGGACGCGGCCTTCGCCATCGCGAGGCGTGCCGAGATCCTTTTCCTTGAGGAACGCGATCAGGTCATCCATCAGGCGTTCCCTCCCGTCCGAGGAGCTCGTCGATGTTGTCCGCGATCTCACGGTAAATCTGCTCGTCATCGATTGGGCCGACACCGTCACCATCAGGGTCGGGGGCACGTCGGCGTGCCTCCTGCAGCGTCGCCTCGTCGAGGATGAGCGTTGCCTTGTTGGTCATGGAGGTCCCGAACATCTCGGTCTTGAGCAGCGAGGCGTACGGGCTCGGAATGGGCGCGATGTAGGCCCGAAGCCTGTGCGCTGCGATCCGTTCGGCATGCCGGCTCGAAGGGTCTTGCGCGGTGAACCGGAACTCCCGCCCGGAGGCCTTGTACTCCGCGTACAGGTCCGCTGCCCCCTGGAGTTGCTGAATGAGGAAGTCGTTACGCCGCCGCTTCTCCGCGTCTTGGCGGTCGGCTGTTCCCCTGCGGAGGGTGGCCACGGTCGTGCCCAATGCGACCACGACTGCGACAACCGTTGCGATTGACGTTGCGATGGCCCATCCGGAATCGCCCTGGTTGGGCAGCACGGTCGGGCTGGGGACCACGACCACGATGGGATTGGTCTCAGCGATCTGGGGTGGGGACGGCAAGACGACAGGCGTTGGACTAGGGCTTGCGCTGGGCGAGGGGGAGGTCATGGCTCGGTCCTTTCTAATGCCTCATGCTCGTCGAAAAGCGCTGCTCTGTGAGCACATCCGACCCGCGATAGTGCTACGTAGGGCACTTCCCGACAGCTGAGCGTGTGATGCGGCGACGTTGGCCACCACCTCCCCTTGCCAGCAGGAAGATGTGGCAGCACGCCCGCCGGTAAGGTCGTGACCGTGGTTGGCAGGATTGACTTCTACGACGACCCACATGCCCCGGCGCCAAACAGTCTCGTTCCATCGGTCAACGTCGTCGTCACCAACGACGCCGGTGACATCCTCATGATCCGGCGCTCCGACAACGGCAACTGGGCCGTTCCCGGCGGCGCCCTTGACCTGGGCGAGTCCCTCCCGCAGGCCGCCGTACGCGAGACCCTCGAAGAGACCGGCATCACTTGCGAGATCATCGGCCTCGTCGGCACCTACACCGACCCTCGCCACGTGATCCTCTACACGTCGAACGGCGAGGTCCGCCAAGAGTTCTCCATCGTCCTCGCCGCCCGAGTCGTCAGTGGCGAACCGACCCCGAGCACCGAGTCGACCGAGGTTCGATGGGTGCCCCGCAACCAGGTCGAGGCCCTGCCGATGGACCGCTCAATGGCCCTGAGGATAAACCATTATCTCAGCGGTACCGGCCTGCCATACATTGGCTGATGACTTGTGGGCTGGAAAGTCGATAAAGAGGTTGCTTAGCGGACGTCTCGAGAGGTGAAGCCTGTATCGATTTCAGATGAAATCCACGGATCTGAATACATGGGCCACACCTTCTCTGTCAAGAGTATGGCCATTCTCCAGGCTCTTCAATTTGACCCGATCTTGATGGACGCCTTCAATATGAAAAGTGGACCACATGTGACACTTAGGGCAATCGGACCCTATCAAATATGGGCGAAGAAGATGCAGTCGATGTTGTTCATCTAATACGTAGAGGCTGTCTACTTCTAATTCGCTAGACGCATACTCTAGATATTGACTGGGTACTACGGGATGATCTCCCATGAGTTCCCGAAATTGTACCGTCGAAACCCGGCGGAAGCTGTCCCATCGAACGGATGTAAGTTGGACAAGCGGAAGGTCGGCGAGAACCAAAGCCGAGTTCATCAGCGTGGTCAGCTCGGCGAGAGCTTCTTTGCAGGCTCGAGGCAGGTCTCCCGGGTCGACACGTCGCAGATGTGACTCGTCATTGCGCTTGCTCGCCAGCATGCTTAGCGCAGCGTCAGCTTCCTTGTCTCCTAGCATATATCTAAGATCTTGAAGCTTTTTTGCATCCGATGCTGGTTGTATATGGCGTGAGGTAGATATTTCACGGAGAATTGCGACCCAGTCACCGAAACTTGGTCCGCTCTTTCCTTTCCTCAGCTTTTCTCGTATGTTGCGGACATAGCCGATCTCTATGCCAGCTTCCCGTGCAAGGGAGAGGCCCAGCAAAGCCGTGTAACAGGCGAGGATCTCAGCAGTGTCTAGTGCTGCGACGTAAGCATCCCTGTATGCATCTGCACTGTACGCGGCCTCCATTAGGCGCCAGCGATAAGCGATAGGATATGGGAATCTAGTGCGAAAAATATAAGATGGATCGTCTAGCGATGCTGCCGCGTTACTACGCAGTCGTAGGTTGCGGCCGGATTTAATGAGGCGAATTCGCGCGGCTTCAGCACTATCGCTGCTAAACACGCTATTTAGCACTGAATCTGCTTCCTCTCGCCAGGTCTCGAAACGTGTTCGGGCGGACTCTAAGCTATCCCAGGCAGCGAGCAAATCATCATCAAGTTGTGGAACGGGTAGCTCACCCAGCGCACGTACCGAGATACGGAGTCCGTCTGTGCCGGCAAGAACTAGTTTCTTGGCTAGTGGTGTGCGTAGGAATTGAATAACTATCGATAGCTGGGAACTAGGCATCGCTGCTGTGGGTCGCAGGACAAGGACGTTCGAGCTAGCCACAGCAGGGAGATCCGCTTCGGTCGCCTCTGCTACCACCAGACCGCCAGAATCGGTTAGGCGTGTAATGCCGCGAAGCAGGATATCTCCTGCTGCTAGTTGTTGATCCTGTGGGACATGGGCATATTCAGAGTCCTCGTCTGCAGGCGTGATCAGTCCGCCGTGAGACACATCGCGTCCAAGAACGACCCTGACTGCCAAGGGGTCGTCGATATCGGTTACTAGCTCTTTAGAATTGGCGCGGAAAAATGGTCCTACATTGATAGTAAAAAGTTCGCTGAGCGGCCTAGTCGCACCGAAATCGTTCAGTCCGTCTCTCTGGGTAAGTAATTCAGGATCGTAGCGGTCGAACGAGAGGCTTTCTCCTACTGTCGGCTCTTCCGCCAGCACGTATCCATAGCTCCCTCGCCCACTCTTTCTGTTAAGTAGGCGACTGAAGTCCTTTTCGACTTCGCCAGTATTGAAAGATTCGGGCATTTTGAAGAGTTTGGTTGCTTCCCCGCTTGTCCTGCTTCGTAGGAATAAGGCAACAACGTGGAAGCTAGAATGTGCGCCAGGTATGACTCCGACGGCAAACAGTAGTACTACAGGACGCCAATCTGCAAACAGCCTCTCGCGGAATACACGGTAGCGTTGGTTAAGCATATGTCCGGAGGGCAATAGAACCACAAGTAGATCATCGAGAGAAGTGGGTTTGCAGTTAATTAGCGCCTCCTCGGTGCACGAAAGGCGTTGAGTGTTTACTCTTTCCCATAGGGGTAGCAGTACAACCGGCGCGCCTCGCAGATGTTCATTTACTTTCGCAACGAGATCTGTCCGATCGATTGAAATTTGATTTTCCCAAGGGATGGATGCGGTGTAATTCCTCTCATCGTCTGATGTTGCGATGAGGAATAAAGGTGATCGTGCCGTGAAGTGATTGCATGCTATATGAATGAGTCGTTCAAATAGGGTACTCATGAGACTCGCTGTCAGTGCTGTCGAACATTCACCTGTCTGGGTAGATTGTAGACGAATGCTACTTCAACTTGCATGAAATGCGAAGAGATGGTTCGCGCGAAGCGTCACGTACGTGGTGCTCCTGTAAGCCATCACGGACTCCTGGCGGGAGGCTCGCATGGCGCGATCATGCGGCCAGAAGCGAGTTTCCGCAGCTCACAATACGGTTCAGCGATCCGGCACTTTAGGAGGTGAATGGCGAACGCAAAAGGGCCCCGGATCGCTGCCGGGACCCTACGAATGCGAGTGGTACGTCAGGCAGTTAGGGCGTCGGTGATTCGCCGGTTGGCGACCTTCTGATGGCCGTCGAGGCACTTGGCATACACGCGTAGGAGGACGTCCACACTGTGGCCCGCCCGCTCGGCCACCTCAGGGGCCGGGACGCCCGCGTTGAGCCAGAGCGAAACGGCCGCGTGACGGAGGTCGTACGGTCGGCGCGCAAGTGGTGAGACGACCTGGGCAGGCGTGAGGGCGAGCTTGCGTGCTTCCTGCCACACCTCCGTGTAGGCCGTCGAGGCGACTACCCCGCCGCGCTCACTTTGAAAGAGCCGCCCGTCGGGGCCAAGGCCGAATTGATTGATGTGTTGCCGAAGGATCTCGACCAGAGCCGGTGGGATGGGCACAGGCCGGACATCGTCACGACCTCGATGCTTGAGCCCGCGTTGCTCATGTGCATCGCCGGTGTCCGTCCATTGCCTAGTGGCCTCGGGACGGGAGACGTCGATCAGGAGGCGCCCCCAGCCGGTCGCTGGGAGGTCGCAGTCTTCCTTGCGCAGGGCGATTGCTTCGGCTGGACGCAGTGCCGCGTAGTACATGCAGGCGAACAGCGCCATGAGTCGCCGGCCACGGCCGCGCTTGCCCACGTAGGTCACTGCGGTCAGCAGTTCGTGAGCTTGCCGCGGGTTGATCACGACACGGGGGTCTACCGTCTCGGTCGTCTTCGGCGGCTTCCACTTGATCCGGTGTAGCGGATTGGCTGGAAGCTCTTCCAGCTCCACGGCGTACTCGAGCACCGCATGCAGCACGGCCCGCTTGCGTCTGACCGTGTTGGCACTATGGCCCGGCGCTCCAGCATCGAGACCGCGACCAGGAACGCCCCGGCGGGGGTTGCGGCGGTCAGCCAGCCCCACACAGTCGGGTCGGCCTGGTGGAGGTTGGCGGCCAGGGACAGGACGATCCCGGCGACGAGGATGAGCGTCGGCCACGACACCCAGCCCCGCCGGACGCGTCCGGTCTTCTTGTCCCGATGGCGTTCCCGAGCGGCCATGACACAGGTGAGGTCGACGCAGACCGCCACCGCCCAGGCCATCCAGCCGCTCTGTCCGCTCGCGGCGGCAGTGTCGCGGATGTGGGTGAAGCTGCCGGCCCCGGCGATGGCAGCCAGGACGATGACCGGCCCGGAGTCGGCCAGCCGCAGCGCCAGGCGGGACACGGTCATGCTCATGCTGCTCACTCCCTTCGAGTCGTCGCAGGTGGTCAGGCGGCGAGTTCGGGACTGCCGTTCGCCGGAAGCTCGTGGCCGAGGCCGGAGGCGGCGACCTGTGACCACGACGGCGTCACGGCCGTGTAGGTCTCAGCGGCCTGCTCCGCCGCCGAGGTCGAGACGTAGCCGGAACGGGCCCGGCACCAGCGGCCATCGCTCCCGGTGACCACGGCGACCCCGGGCAGCTCCGGTGGGATCGAGCGGGCGGCAACCAGCGCGTCGGGGTCGAGGTCCCCGAGCGTCATCACCGCGGTTTCCGGATCGTTGACCCGGTGGCAGACCCGGCCGCCGATCTGCGCCCGCAGCGCGGTCACGCCAGGGCCGAGGTCGGAGCCGATCCGCTGACCCGACAGCACGAGATGGATGCCGAACGCCCGCCCGAGCTGAGCGATCCGCAGCAACGCGGTAGCCGTCTGGGTGACCTGGTCCTTCTCGGCCCTGTCGGCGGTCAGGAACAGCTCGGCCACCTCGTCCACCAGGAGCACGACCGGGATCGGCCGCGCACCGTCGGGGAGCTGCCAGATGTCACGCACCCTGTAGCGGCGGCAGGCGAGCATTCGGGCGCCCATGACCGCGATCAGGTCGGCCAGTAATTCCAGGCACTCCCCGCGCGTCGTCGCCAGGGCGGTCAACCGTTGTGCGTACGGCGACAGCTCCACCCCGCCTTTGAGGTCGAACCCGACCAGGGCAACCGGTTGCGGCGCGAGGCCGACGATGAGCGCGTTGATCAGGTTGGACTTGCCGGACTGGGTCGCGCCGGCGTTCATCCAGTGCGGGATCAGCCGCAGATCCATCCGCCAGGCCGCGCCGGTCTCCAGCACCCCGACCACCGGCCGTAGCAGGTCCTCGGCCCGCCAGCCGTCCGCAGGCTCAGCGGGAGCCAGCGCGGGGGCGACGTGCGCTAAAGGGTCGCGGTTGATCCCCTGCACGGTGACCCGTCCAGGCCGGGAGCCGACCACGCGGACCGCTTCGATCCGCCAGGCGTGCGCCAGCCGGTCGCAGATCTTGGCGTAGTCGTCGGGGATCTGCCCGTCGAGGAGGTGGAAGGTGATGCGGAAGCCGTGCCGTACGGGGCGGGGCAGGCCCATCCACGGCTTGGTATCGACGGCGACCCGCTGGAAGCGGCGCTTGACCCGGATGATGCCGGTCGAGGCGACCAGGCCGGGGACGGTGGTGAACCACCAGCGGTGCCGCTTTTTGGTGAGCCCGCAGCCGGAGGCGACGTGCCGCCAGGACCAGCGCAGCCAGACCGCTTTGCGTGGGAAGACCAGCAGGTACCAGTACGAGACCGGCGCCCACCGCCGCCAGGCCAGCAGGATGACCAGGGCGGCGACGGCGAGCAGGATCGGCCGGGAGATGTCGGGCATCAGTTCACCCCCGCACCGGCCGCGGCCGTGACCGGGGTGAAGGACTGGGCGCGGTAGGAGATGCCCCACCGGCCCGCCTGCTCCCAGACGTAGCCGACCAGGCCGACCGGGATCACCTCGTCCCCTGCCGAGACCTGCGGTTCCGGGGTGATGCTGACCTTGACGAGCTCCATCCGGCCGAACTCGTCCTCAACCATGAGGGTGACCTCGTACATGACGTTGCCGTCGCGGTCCCGCTTGACCTCTCCGGTTTCCTTGCTCACCAGGCGCGGCCGGGCACCCTTGGCGACGGAGACGGACAGCCGGCTGACGTCGACGGGGATCGGGATGTTGCGCATGATCGTTCCTTTGATCAGAGTGAGACTACTTGGAGTACATGGAACGCTTGGAATTCTAAGTTGTCAAGGAGTGCTTCGAGGACTTGGTTGGTTTCTTTACCTGGGTGTGCTCAACTGGAGGGCGGAGACGAGGAGAGCACCGATGGTGGAAAAGACCGGCCGACCGGCCTACTTGCAGATCGTTGACGAGCTGCGCGCCCAGATCCGCGCCGGCTCACTGCCGCCCGGTACGGCCCTGCCGTCCATCGCGCAGCTCTGCGAGCGGTTCGAGGTCTCGGCCAGCGTGGTCAAGTCCGCGATCAGTGTCCTGCGCACCGAGGGACTCGTGGTCGGCCAGCAGGGCAAGGGCGTGTTCGTCCGCGAAGCCCCGGCATCGACCGTCGAGCCCGAGCCGTCCGGCATCAACGCCGAGATCCTGGACCAGCTCACGCAGATGCGCGCATCGGTCAAGGAGTTGGGGGATCGGCTTGCCGCTCTGGAATCGGCGGTGTTCCCAAAGCCGAAGTGATCTCCGCGACCCTGCAGGCCAACTCCTCCAGCTCCGCCCGCATTTCAGCCAGCTCTTGAATGATGCGCCGCTCGTCCGCATTCACGCTCGTCTCTCCTCGCTCATCCCTGGCGCCTTTCGCCCTTTCGGGATGGCTCAAGTTCACCGTGAGCTGCGGGTTTCCGGTATCACACCGATCTAGTTAAGATTTTTCAGTCCGTCTCAACGGGCATTTACACGAGCGTTTTCACATGCACGACCGCACACCGCGCACCACCACCCCGAGCGTGAAGGCGAAGGTATGCAATGAAGACGACCCAGCGGCCCGGCTGGACACCTTCCCGCCTGCGGGAACACCGCGAAGCGCACGGCCTCACCCTCGAAGCGGCGGGTGAACGGCTCCGGCTCGCGGCCAGCCGCCACGGCCTTGCCGTACCGGCGGCGAACTTCCAAACCCTGTGGGGACATGAGCAGGGGACCATCTTCCCCGGCCCGCACTACCGCCGCGCATACTGTCTGCTTTATCAGGCAACAGAGCCCGAACTAGGCTTTCGTCCCCCTCTGCCCGGTGAATCACAGAAAGCGGAAATTGTGATTTCCGAATTGCCTGCGCCCACAGACCTCGCCACCGACAACGCCGCTGCCCAGGTCATCGAAGAAGCGTTCACCAAGGTCTCCATCGGCGGCATCGAGCCAGGAGACTCCACAGGCTCTCTTGCGCGCCCGCGTGGTCGACGCCTGGCGCAGGCGCCACGGCGGAGGTAGCCCCAAGCCGATCCTCGTCCTCGTCGGTGGGTACGCCGGATCGGGCAAGACCGAGTTCTCCCGCTTCCTGTCCGACATCACCGGCTGGGCGTTCCTGGACAAGGACTCGCTGACCCGCGCCATCGTCGAACGGCTGCTCATTTCCCTGGGCGGCGATCCTCACGACCGGCACACCGACCTGTACCTCAAAGAGGTCCGCCCGTTGGAGTACCGGTGCCTGATGGAGACCGCATGGGACAACCTCAACGTCGGCACCTCAACCATCCTGTCCGCGCCGTTCATCGCGGAGCTACAGGATGAGGCGTGGTTCGCCCGACTGGAAAACCGGTGCGCAGCCAAGGGCATCGACGTAGCCGCGATCTGGGTCCGCTGCGACACCGACTCCATGCGCGAGTACATCGAGTTCCGCGCCGCCGCCCGCGACACCTGGAAGCTCAGCAACTGGGACCAGTACGCCACAGGGCTCAAAGTCGAGGCCAGTCCGCCCACGGCACACGTCACTGTCGACAACCGGCTCGGCGCGGCGATCAGCCTCGCCGACCAGACCCGCGAAGCACTCAAGCGGATTCTGACGTGAGGCTGCGCGGCATCGTGCTCTATGGCCCGCCCGCCAGCGGCAAGAGCACCATCACGGCCGCACTCGCCGACACCGACCCACAGTTCACCCTGCTCCGCAAGCTCAAGGTTGGCACCGGCCGCGCCGATGAGTACGACTTCGTCACCGCCGAGCACCTGGAGCAACTGCGCGAGGCCGGGCGGTTGCTGGTCGAGACCCGCCGGTACGGCAACGTCTACGCCGTCGACGCCCGCACGGTCGACGCGATGACCGAGGCCGGACAGATCCCCATCGTGCATGTCGGCAGCATTACCGACCTTCACCAGCTCACCGGCAGCGGCGGCGACTGGTTGACGGTACGGCTCTGGGTCCCCCGCGAAGTGTGCGGGCAGCGCTCCCGAAGCCGCGGCGACCCCGACACCGGCAAGCGCCTCCAGGCATGGGACGAGGCCCAAGCCGACTTTGACGCCCACGCCGAGACTGCGACATTCGATCTGACGGTTTTCACCGAGGATGCCAAGGCCGTAGCAGTGGCGCGGGAGATAGCCGGCGCTTTCGGCGCTTTGGCCACCGAGGGGAAGGGGGCGGGTTCGGTTGGTCATCGGAAGTGACCGAGCAGGATGTTGGTCCACAGCCGTCGGCCGGGGACGGATCGGAGCCATTCGCTCTCGCTGACAACGGTGCCGTCGGCGGCGCGGTAGTGGCGGCGGGTGAAGAGCAGGCCCCCGGCCTGGCACAGCTCGTAGACGATGTCCTGGCATTCGCAGGTGTGCTCAAGCACCCGGACTCGGCTCGCTCGGGGACGGCATTCCTGCCATGGGAGCTTCTCCCATCCGGGTTTCGGTGGTGCCGGGTGGATGCCGTGGTGCTCGACGGTCAGGCCGCCTGTTGCCATGCCGACAGTCCTCCTTTCCCGGTGGGGGCGTCTGGGTAGGTGATGGTGACCCCCGCAGAGGGGCACTCGGGGGCGTGTGGCTCTGCGGGGGCTGCACCCGCCGACGGGATGGGGGAAGGCCGGCGTCGACGGGCGCGGTTGAGCGGTGGCCTCCTCACCCACCCCCAGTGCGCGTGGAGGCCACCCGTCCAACGGCCCCGAGCAGCGGAGCGTCCAGCTCCTCGGGCCACATCTCAAGCTCCCGCGGGCGCCACAGCGGCAGCCGGACCAATCCCGGCTCCACCAGGTCTAAGCCGCTGAGCAATGCGGCGATCTCCTCCGCCGTACGCGGCACGACCGGTGCGTTGGCATTCCGGTAAAGGTCAGCCGCCCTGACCAACTCGGGGCGCTGCTCAACGTGGGAGATCACCAGGTAAGAGCCGGGCGCCATCGCCGCGCATAGTTCGCCGATGATCCGGCGAGGGTCGTCAGTGTCGGTGATCGAGTGCAGTACGGCCACCAGCAGGACCGCGACCGGCTTGGACCAGTCGATCAGGTTGAGCACCTCGCGATGCCCGACAATGCTGGACGGCTTGCGTAGATCGGCGTCCGCCACCCTCGTCTGGGCGTCGGTAGCCAGCAGCGCCCGCGCGTGCACGAGCACCATCGGGTCATTGTCGACGTAGACGACCCGAGCGCCTGGGGCGATCTGTTGGGCGACCTCATGCACGTTCCGTTGGGTCGGCAAGCCAGACCCGATGTCGACAAACTGAGTGATCCCGGCCTCACCAGCGAGGAACAGCGTCGCCCGCACGAGGAACTCCCGGTTCAGCCGCGCGTAGGTCCGGACCTGCGGGACGAGCCGCAAGACCTTCTCCGCCATAGCACGGTCCGCGGCGAAGTTCTCCTTGCCGCCAAGGAAGTAGTCGTACATCCGGGCGACGTTGGGGGCTGTCGTGAAGGTCGGGGGTAGGGGCATCTGGTGTGGCATGCGGCCTCCAATGCCTGAGTACCAACGGATCGACAATAACAGTAGCGCGCTAGGTGCGCTAGGTGCGCCTCCATCGCCTGTCACGTCATGATCCACCTAGCGTGCACAGCGTGGTGGAGTTGCAGACGAGTCAGCCCAGATGGCGCCAGGTATACAAGATCATCAGTGACCGCATCCGATCCGGTCACTACAAGGTCGGAGAGCGCATCCCCTCGTTGATCAACCTGGTCGAAGAGTTCGGGATCGCCAACGCCACCGGCCAGAAGGTCATGCGCGCTCTCCGGCAAGCTGGACTGATCCACACCGAACCCGGCCTCGGCTCCTACGTCTCCGATCCGTCCCACTGGGAACCGCCAGTAGACGAGCAGGCCGCATCTCCCCAGTAATCCGCGCAGGACTACAGCCCATCCGTCGTCAGCGTTCCGACGTCACGACTCCCGCGGATCAGCCGTCCCACGACTGGCCAGATCGAGCCGGCGGTGCCCGTGATCGGCGGTTCAGGACAACGGCGGTTCAGGACGGTTCAGGAGTGGCGGATGAGAACTTTCTCTACGTCTTCAAGGGCAGCCCGCCTGCGGCGGCCTGCCGCGCGTCGGGCGGTCGCTGGCCGCGCTGCGGCTCTTCGGCCGGTCGCGACCAGCACCACCCACGCGCTGTCAGCGCCATGGCGAGCAACTGGAACCCGAAGGCATGCTGAGGCGGCGGCCGGATGACAGTTGCCCAAACACCAGGCCGTTGAGGGGATACATGCCCAAAACATTGCCGAGTTGCGCTTGTAGGGGATCAAGCGGCGGCGCGGCGTGCCGCCGTATCCCCGGCCCTCCGCCCGGACGTACGACCTGGGGGCCGGTCTCGCACGGCGGCAGGACATCGGACCGGGCACCACACGCCGGCCCCGCCGTACCCACCGAACGCCCCGACCGGGGTTGCTACGCCGCCGCACAGATGCAGCCCTACGATCGCCACTGCATGGCTAGACGCCGTACGTACTTGGGGGCGATCGACGATCCAGGGTTCGTTCCTCACCCTGGCTCACCAAGTAACGTGGCTGATCTTCAAAGTGGGACAGTTGACGAACTACGCTCCTCCCATGCCCAGAAGGCGGGGCGCTTCAGTGAGGGGATACCTCAAGATCCTGAGCAAGGCCCCCTGCCCCCTTGTCGATCGCGGCCTCGTAGAACGCGTCGGCGAGCGCCACGATGATCCCTTTGATCGCAGGCCCGTCGGTGAAGAAGTAGTCAGCCATGGTGTTGTGCGCCTCCTGGTTGTCGGCGACGACCTCGGTGACGGCGGACTGGAAGTCCTGCGACTCCATGAACTGCTTCTTCGAATTCACCCGGGTCTGCTGGACCAAGTCCGGGTCGGCGAGCAGTCGCTGCACGAGCCCCTGCACGAACTCCCGGATCTGGGACTCGGCGAACGACTCGGCACCGAAGAGGTCGTTCATCTTGTCGATGACGACCTGGAGCGCGACGTACTTCGGCTCCTTCTTGGTGCCGGTGCCTGCTGCGCTGATCCCCTTCAGCTCGCCGTCTCCGGTCAGCGAGATGTCAACTGCGATTGCCTTGTTGTGCTTCACACCGACCAGGACCACGTCCGAAAGGTCGACGTCGGCGCTCCACGAGGACTCGGCGATGACCTTCTCCAGAAGCCGGAGGAAGATCGAGAGCATCTCCATGTACGGGTCGCCGTAGTCAACGATCTGGCTCATGAAGTCATAGAGCCGCACGTAGGTGGAGACGTCCTTGCGGAAGAGGTCGAGGGTGTTGAGCGTGACCTTGTCCTCGGCCTCGATCGCTGCCGCGTAGCGACGCCGGAAGTCGTGCTGGGCCGGGCTGATTGCCGCCGAGAGCGCGTTGTTGCCCTTGCGGGCGACCCACAGCTCGGCGACCTGGCGGACCTGGTCCTCGGTGTAGATCCCTGCCTGGGCGAGCTTGTTCGCAAGGTGGACGACGACGTACGGGTCGGTCTCGGTCTCCAGGGTGGCGTTGGTGAAGTACGGCTCGAAGGCGGTCCTGATGTCGTCGGGCTTGTTGAGGAAGTCGATGACGAACGTCTTGGCCTTCTGCTCTCCGCCGGCGGTGCGGTGGGTTCGGTTGAGTCGGGAGAGCGTCTGCACGGCGGTGGCCCCGGAGAGCTTCTTGTCGACATACATTGCCGAGAGCAGCGGCTGGTCGAAGCCGGTCTGGAATTTGTTGGCGACCAGCATGATCTTGTACGTCTCGCCCTTGAACGCGGCGGCCAGGTCGGCGCCCGCTCCGGGGTTCATCTTGGCCTCGGTGAACTCGTCGTCCTTCGACGGCGTCGGCCCCCAGTCCTGGCTCCACGTCTCGTTTTCGGTCATTGACAGCGACCCGGAGAATGCGACCAGGGTCCGGTAGTTGTACGACGCGTCCTCGGCGGCCCGCTTGGCGATGTAGGCGTCGATCGCCTTCTTGTACTTCACCGCGGCTTTGCGCGAGTCGGTGACGACCATCGCCTTCGCCTTGCCCTCCAGGAGGTGGGCGACGTTGGCGTGGAAGTGCTCGACGATGATCTGCACCTTCTGGCTGATGTTGGTCGGGTGCAGCTGCACCCACCGCATCAGCCCCTTGCGCGCAGCCGACTCCTCGACCTCGCCACCGTCGCCGCTCTCGGCCTTGCCGGCGATCTTCAACGCGGTTTCGTAGGACTGGTAGCCCTTGAGCACGTCGAGGATGTAGCCCTCCTCGATCGCCTGCTTCATCGAGTACAGGTGGAACTCGCGCGGCTTGCCGTCCGGCCCCTTGCGGCCGAACAGTTCCATGGTCTTGTTCTTCGGCGTCGCGGTGAACGCGAAGTAGGAGATGTTCTTTGACTCGGCCCGCTCGGTCATCTCCGCGGCCAGGATCGCCTCGACGTCGACCGAGCCGCCGTCCTCGATCTCTTTGATCTCCTCTGCGGTCAGGACCTGCTTCAGCTTCGAGGAGATCTTCCCCGACTGCGAGGAGTGCGCCTCGTCTGCGATGACGGCGAACCGCTTGCCCTTCAGGCTGGAGTCGGCCCGGATCTCATCGAGTGCGAACGGGAAGGTCTGCACCGTCACCGCGATGATTAACTCGCCATTCTTCAGCGCCTGCGCCAGCAGACCGGACTTCGACTTCGCACCGGCCTTGCGCACGTCCTCGGGGCTGATCGTCGCGACGATCTTCCCGCTACCGTCGATCTGCCGGATCGCGTCCTGAAGCTGCCCGTCGAGCACCGTGCGGTCGACGACCACAATGACCGAGTCGAAGACCTTCTCATCATCGACGTGGAGCCGCGCGAGACGGTGCGCCGTCCAGGCGATCGTGTTCGTCTTTCCCGATCCCGCGGAGTGCTCGATCAAGTAACGCTGGCCGACACCCTCCTCAGCCACGGCGGCCACGATTTTCGTGACCGCCTCCCATTGGTGGAACCGGGGGAACAGCATGTTCGTACGGCGCACCGACGTGCCGGTCGCGACGTCCCACTCCTCCTTGGTCTCCACGATCATCAGCCGGCCGATGATGTTGAGCCAGGCGTGCTTCTCCCAGACCCGCTCCCACAGGTACGCCGTCGCCGACCTCCCGTCCGCACCAGGCGGGTTCCCGGCACCGTCCTCGAAGCCGGTGTTGAACGGCAGAAAGTGCGTATTCTCCCCCTCCAGCCGGGTGGTCATCGCAGCCAGGTCGTTGGAGACCGCGAAGTGCACCAGCGCCCGGTGCCCGAACGACAGCAGCGGCTCGCGCCGACCATTGGTCAGCGGGTTGCGGTACTTCTGGTACTGCTGGATTGCCTCGTCCAGCGACTGGGTGAAGTCGGTCTTCAGCTCCACCGTCGCAACCGGGAGCCCGTTGACGAAGAACACCAGGTCGATGCTGCGCTGGTCAGCCGTCGAGAAATGCACCTGACGCATGACCCGCACCCGCATCGCCGCATAGTGCGCGTTCGTCGTCTCGTTCAACGATGTCTCGGGACGAAACTGCGCCATCTTCAACCGGCCACCGCCGATGTACTGCACCCCACTGCGCAGGACGTTCAGCATCCCACCGCCATGCTCCAGCGGCTTGTCCAGCGCCGTGGTCAGTACATCGAGGAACTTCGCCTGCGACCCAGCCGCCTTCAACGCCTTCTCGTACGCCAGCTTCTGCGTCGCCTCCAGCCACGCGAACAAATCCTCGGGAAACAGCGCCCGCTCACGGTCATACCCGGTGTCGTTCGCCGAGTACAGCCAGCCATGGGCCGCGAGGTACTCACAGATCTCTGTCTCGAAGACGACCTCATTGTGATCGGCCATCACGCGACCTCGTGTACGTCGATCTGCCCCGTCACAGCTGCCGTGATCAGTGCGGAGCGGCGCTCATGGGCGAGCTCGATAAAGCGCTTCGTCTCCGCAATGAGCGCGTCGATCTTCGAGGTCTCGGCAACGGACTGAGCTACCAGTGCGTCCTGCTCCTCCCGATCCGGAACCGGAACCTTCACCTGCTGCACAACTTTGGTGTTTAGTCGCAAGCGAGTGGCACCCCGTGCGAGCAGCATGATCTGCGAACGCGTCTGTGGAGCTGACATGACCCAAGCGAGGTACTCCGAACTGACCAACCGGTTGGGGCGGAGGCGATAGCAGTCGGCCTTCACGATGGCACGCCCGATGTCGGGCACCACTGCGGCACGGCCGAGCGGCATTTTGTCATCGCCCAGCCCGGCAACAACTACGTCATTCCGTTCCACCTCGTGGGCGCCGAGCTCGTCGGCGTACTCAAGCGGAATGAACGCTTCATCGGCATCCCTGAACTCGTTGATCCCGATGTTGCCAAGCCGGATCACACGAGCGCCTTCGTCCGAGTAGTGCTCCGAGGTGAGCGAAGATCCGAAAGGACCATCGACGATTGACGTGATGACTCTCCGCACTTCCACCTCTCGGCCAGACTGATAAGCCTGGTCAACAGCTACCGCCCACGCCGAGTCCCGCCGCTCGCGGAGCATCTCGATAAGACGCTGCTGCTCCTCAATGAGCGTGTCGATGCGGGCGGTCTCGCGGTCGAGGTAGTCGGCGATGGCGTGCTGCTCTTGGAAAGGCGGAACAGGGACAGCCAGGGCGTTGATCTGCGCTGTTCCGATGCCAGGCTGCGCAGCTGTCTGGGAGTACTGCCCGAGGTTCATCACCTGCAGGAGATAAGCAAGCCAGCGAGCTTCGACCGTGGCCGCGGGCCGCGCAACGATCGCGTGCTCCGATGCCCAGAACTCACCCGATACAAGATGCACGTTGCCGCACAACGCACCCTGCCGCCCGATCAGGATGTGTGTTCCTTGGTGGGTCTTCGCTTCGGTGTAGCCGCGAAGACCGTTGCCGCCATAGACGGGATAGGTCCCCGTTGGTTCGATCGAATCGGCGGTGATCGCCTCGCCGGCCTGCATTCCGGGCGCGACATACTTCAGTTTCGACTCGGACCAGTCGAGCGGAAGTGAGAGCCCTTGCAACCAGTCGATCCTTGTCGGACCCATCTGCCGGACAACTGTCACCCTTCCACCTCTCTCAGCAGGTTGAGGATCTTGGCGACCTGCTTCTCCAGGTCGGCGTCGATCTCGGCGAGGGGGCGGGGCGGGACGTACTTGTAGAAGTGGCGGGGGAAGGGGATCTCGTAGCCGACCTTGACCTTAGCCCAGTCGATCCAGGCGTCGGGTACGTGCGGATTCACTTCGGTGTCGAAGTACGCCTGGATGACCTCGGCCTTGCCCGCAGGGCCGGCGGTCGAGCCACCGTAGGTGAAGGGCACGTTCTCGGTGTCGCGCTTCTTGGAGTCGGGTTTCGGCTTGCCCTTGCGGTCGACGACGGGCTTGCGGTCCTCGTCCAGCAGCGGCCGCTCGACAGTGATGGTCCAGTAGCCGAACTCGTCGTTGCGCAGCACCTTGGAGTAGTCGGGGTCGGCGTCGGTGAAGTCGGCGTACAGACGGAGGATCTTGGCGCGGTCGGCGTCGCTGAGTTCACGGTTCTTGTTGCCGAGGTTTTTGCGCATCTTGGTCCAGAACGAGGTGCCGTCGATGAGCTGGACCAGGCCCTTGCGGTCGGGGTGCTTGGTGTTGTCGAGGATCCAGATGTAGGTGGCGATGCCGGTGTTGAAGAACATGTTGGTCGGCAGCGCGACGATCGCGTCGACCAGGTCGTTCTCCAGCAGCCACTTGCGGATGTTGGAGGGGCCGGACTCGGCGGCGCCGTTGAAGAGCGGCGAGCCGTTCATGATGATCCCGGCCCGGCCGCCGCCGTCCTCGGGGGCGCGCATCTTATGCACCAGGTGCAGCAGGAACAGCATCTGCCCGTCCGAAATGGCTGGCAGGCCCGGCGCGAAGCGGCCGTATGGGCCGGCCTCGGCGCGCTCCTTGGTGACGGCCTTGGCGTACTGCTTCCAGTCGACGCCGTACGGCGGGTTGGACATGCAGAAGTCGAACTGGCGGCCCTTGAAGGCGTCGTCGGTGAGCGTGTTGCCGAAGGCGATGTTAGACGCGTCGTGGCCCTTGGCGAGCAGGTCGGACTTGCAGATCGCGTACGACTGCGGGTTGTACTCCTGGCCGTACAGGCTCAGCCGGGCGTCCGGGTTCTGTGCGAGCAGGTGCTCCTCGGACAGAGCGAGCATGCCGCCGGTGCCGGCGGTGGGGTCGTAGAGCGTTCGGACGATGCCCGACTCGGTCAGGTCGGCGTCTTTCTCGGCGAAGAGTAGGTCGACCAGCAGCCGGATCGCGTCACGCGGCGTGTAGTGGTCACCGGAGGTCTCGTTCGCGGCCTCGTTGAACTTGCGGATGATGTACTCGAACGCGTCCCCCATGTCGGCGTTGGACACGACATTGGGGTGCAGGTCGACGGCGCCGAAGGATTTCACGATCTCGCGCAGGAGACCGGCCTTCTCCAGGGCGATGATCTGCTTCTTGAAGTCGAAGTACTCGAACACGTCGATGTCGGCGGAGAACCGGTCGATGTAGTCGACGAGGTTGTCCTCGAGCCCGTCCGCGTCCTTCAGAAGGTTCGCGAAGCTGTACTTCGAGGTGTTGTAGAACGGCTGGCCGGTGGCCTTCTTGACCTCGATCCGGAGCCTGTTCGGGTTCTCGTATGCCGCGGCCAGGTCTCGGACGGTCTCGCGGTCCGGCTCCAGGATGCAGTCGAGGCGCCGAAGGATCGTGAACGGGAGGATCACGTTCCCGTACTGGTTGGGGCGGTAGGGACCCCGAAGCTGGTCGGCGATCGACCAGATGAAACTACCGAGCGTGCTCACAAGGCTCCTTACAGGAATCACTCAACGTGCATGGCTGCGCCGACACTGAGGTAGTCGCGCCTCGCAAGGCAACGCACGTCCGCTGACGGGGCGTCATGAAGCCCATCTTCGCGCACCTCGGCCTCCTGCGTACTCGGGAAATCAGGGGGAATTTCAGGCCCGCCCGCACCGTAGCGGAGGGGGCCGACACAAAGCGCGAGCAACGAGAGGTCAGGCAGCCTCGGCGACCTCCGCCTCGCATAGGCTGCACGGGATCGGGCCACTCCGGACCACCGCGGCCATGCCCAGATCCGGCGCGGGCGGATATCAGCGGACCCTCGGCGTCGCACACGATCGACTGCGCGGGCCCTGGATACGGTACGGCGTCTCGGCGTCGGTCACTCCTGGCAGACTGAGGGAGTCTCTCACTCGTGTAATCCGTGACATCAGGCATCGGGAGTAACAATTGAACAATCCTCCAAGAGATCTCAAGGACGAGCAGATCAAAGCTCTAGAGCAAGTCGATGCACGGACGGCTTTCGAGACCCACGGCAAAGAGGCTTGGACTCTTGTCTATAAGGCATGGGGGTACGGGACGGATCACTCCGGCGCATACTTCTCTGTCCTTGCTCCACCAGCTCTGCGTGAGCAGTACCTCGGTGACGAAAGCTGGGACGTCCGTATCGGTGACGGACAACCGGGGACTATCACTTCTTACGAGAAGGGACAAGAGACTCATTATTTCCGGTATGGAAATAATGAGGGCTGGGAGCCGCTCGTCATTATTACGGAGCAGTACGGCAAGCGCCTCGGTCAAACACTGCTATGCGAAGAGTTTCGCCTCGTTTTCAATTTGTGGGAAGATAAAGCTAGCGGACATTTCATTGCCACCGAGAAGGATGGCAGTGAGACGCTTGTCGCCGAAGTCACCGATGATTCGGTTCGCATTCGCACGTCCTATTTAGCCCGATACCGGGCGCTCAAGCAGCTCGATATGTGGTTGTACGTGGAGGTGGTTGACCTCTACGCAAACCTAGACTTGAATGCTGACTACACTACTCACAACACTCAATGGCGCAAACAAGGCGAAATGGGATTCGTTCACGTCCGAGATGAAGGCGGTCTCGGCAAAGTGATTTCGCTTTTCCGGGCAAAGAAATTCTTCGCTCCCCCCTCCATTGAGGCTTCAAATGTGTTGGGATACGGGAATCGCGTTGAGAATTATCCGGAATTCATTATTGGCGAAAACGACGACGGCTCTGTTCGAAATTATACATCCGACTATGAGGCTCTCGGCAACTACTTCGGGAAGAACCCGGATGCGCCGCATTATCTTACCCCCGTCTTCTTTCGACGAGAGGTCCTCCAAAAGTACTATGAAAACCCTGAACTGTACCAGGTTCAGGATGGCTACTTACGGTGTGCAGGCCTCTGGGGAATCAGAGTTGATAATGATCATCCAGACTATGTCATGGTCTTTCTTGGAGATCTCGGACGAGACCTGCCCGAAGCTGAGCGAAATTACTGGCTGGGTTTCAACATTCCACCTGAAGGGCCGATGAGCGATACTAATATGCGCAGATCGTTCTTAGGTCAGTGGGTGGATGCGCAAGGGCCAGAGCATCAGTTCAAGCGCGCTTATCAACGCCTAAACGAGGAGTGGCAGAGACGCAACAATTGGCCGCTCTATAGAGAACCTCACAGTGTTGATAAAGTGCTCATAGAGCGTCTCCACGCCCCCTTAAGTGAATCACAGCGAGAATTCGAAGACCAGATTCTGTCGCTTGCTAAATTGCTAGTTGACTTCCTCAATGAGAAGGGGATAACAGCGGTCACCGGAAAGGGTCCAGAAGGCGAGAAGGGGATCAGTAAGCTTGAGCGATTGTTGACATTTTGGCAATATCCTCACATGGATCGGGATGTGTCCTTACTTCGCCAGATTCAAACGATTAGATCCCAGGCTAGCGCACATTCAAAGGGATCATCATACGATAAATTCATTGCCCAGCAGCTCGATGGTCGTACAAAGAGTGAGTTTGTCAAAGACCTTCTCGCACGGGCAGCGCAGACTTTGGTCGACCTAAGCGATTTCACGCCTCCCAAACACTCGTCATGATGCGGCTAAGGTCGAGGTATGGACGAGGCTATGGCGAGCTCGGAAAGGTGGTGCGCACAGGTTCGGGGTCGATGTGCGACTGAACAGGACCGCAAGATGCTGGCCCAACTGATCGAGTACGACCGTGATCCATTCGAGACCACGCTTTATGAGCATTCATCAGATCCGCAAACGGGTTGAGCGACAAGGCCGAGAGGTCATACGCGGGTCAGTACGACCGCCGCCTACGTCGACTACAAGAGCACGCCAAGCACGCCGAGACCGATCAATAGGCCTTGCGGGATACACGCGGGATGATCTTGTACGGTTGGGGCCCAAAAGAGTGCTTCTGCCTGGCGAGAGGCCCTGTTGCCACTCGGAACGCAGCCCTCTTGAAAACCGCTAGGCCAGGAACTGGCATAACAGGGGTCCGAGTACTCGAGGTCCTCCGTCGCCGAGTCGGCCGGCGACCACTGCTGCATTCCATTTGCCACTCGGAAATGCCCACGTCGCGGCGTCAGGCCCGGACGAACTGCGCGATGATGTGCGCGCCGCCGCGGTTGTCGTCCGACGCATAGTTCGAGACGTCAGTCACGGTAACGGTACCGTCCTTGAGTTCCACCTTGATGCGACCGTCGTCGTACAGGAACAGTCCAAGCCCGTTGGGCCAGTCGTACTTGTCGTGGCCCCATTGGTCGTTGCGGGTAGCCTGCGGCCGGCCGTGTTGCAGGTCGGCATGCTGCCCGATCGTCTCTCCGCCGGTGCTGAAGATCTTGTCGAACCAGGTGATGAACTCGGCCACGTTCCCGATCTGGGCGATGCGCTCGTGGAGCGCCCGCTGATCGTGACCCGGAACGAAGGTGCTGCGTGAAATCTCACCGCACCTGCACGCGCATTTCCGCAGGTCGAATGGGGATTCGAGGTAGACGACGGGGTTGCGGGCGCCCTCTATCGGCTTACCGACGTAGGCGTCATAGACGGGGTGTCCGGGCTCCAGTACGCGGCCTTCGATGGCCTTGCGGCCGGGCTTGCCGGGGACCTGGACCGGAACGATCTTGTCGATCTCGACGGCGAGGACGACGGCCCGCTCGCCGGCGGCGCTAATGCCCGAGAAGATCGCGTACCGCTCGCGGGTCTCTGCCTCGGCGCCAATGGCGTAGTAACCGCGGTTGGCCTCGTAGATCTCATGCGGCGTCATCTCTGGCGCGTAGCCGTGCTGGCTGCGGTTGAGCGGGTCGCCAGCGGGGCATGGCTTGCAGCCACCCATCGTGATGTGGATCATCGCATACCTCCATACACGGGAGAACCCTCTCATTGAGGTATTGCGATGATGGCACGTTCTGGCGATACCCGCAATAGGGGGATGCCCGGGTATCCAGGTATTCTGTGTCCAGTCCACCAGCGTCCCGGCGAAGCCGGCGTCCGCGAACACGTACCGGACCGGCGTGACCAGATACATGCTGAGCAGGGTGGTCTTGGCTCCGTCGCGGTCTTGGACGGAGGCGGCCATCACGCAGACGACCAGCAGCAACCCGAGGGTGTCGGTGACGATGAACCGCTTGCGCCCGTTGATCTTCTTTCCCGCGTCGTAGCCGCGGCTGTCGCGTCCGACAGTGTCGGCGCCTTTGACGCTCTGGGAGTCGATGATGCCCGCGCTTGGTTCCTCGGCCCGCCCCTGCGCCACCCGGACCCGGCGCCGCAGCACGGCGATCATCTGTTCGGTGACCTTGGCTTCTTCCCAGCGGACGAAGTACCAGTACACGGTCTGCCAGGGTGGGAAGTCGAACGGCAACTGCCGCCAGGCGCAACCGGTCCGCACTACGTACAAGACGGCGTCCACGATGTCGCGGCGCGGGTGCTTCTCGGGCCGTCCGCCTGTGTTCGGCGCGGGAAGCAGCGGCTCGATCAGCGCCCATTGGGCGTCGGTCAGGTCGGAGGGGTAGCGGCGTTCGAGGGGCACCCAGCCATGATCGCGATCTGACCGTGGTCACGGCGGCGAGATGCCCGCACCGCCTTCTCAAACACGCTCTCAAACACGCTCTTACGCTGGCTGTGGGTATTCAACTTACCTCCTTTCTGTGAAACGATCGTCCTCCGGTCTGTGGCGTTACTGCTGGAGGCGATGTGATTGAAGCGCGCGTGATGTCGATCGATCACCTGATCTCCCCGTCGGTACAGCTGGTTGTACCGGACGACCATAGGCCGTATTTATGGGGTCCGAAGCAGATACAGCCCCTATGGGACACGATTTCTGCCGGAGCTTCTAGTCCGTCAGCGCATAAAGACTATTTTTTGGGATCCGTAGTACTAGAGGTGGATCGGTACGAGTCGCCGATGAGGATTCGGCTGATCGACGGGTATCAGAGGATCATGACCCTCCTCGTAGTGCTGTGTGCCATGCGTGACCATATGTCACTGATTGGGTTGCCCATCGGTGACTCGATTACCAGCAGGTATCTGCACGCTGAGTCATATAACGCCGAAACAACTTACCGACTCGTGGCACATCAAGCTGATCGCCCGAACTTCACTGCGATCATAGAGGGTGATGGAGATGTGGGCGCAACGGGACGCGTGGCTGACGCGTATAAGTTCATGCGAAGAAGACTACTCGACGCATGCCCAAACTTAGACGACTTCCAGCAGGCTTTCTCTTGGCTGCACGGCGTGTCCGCAGTAGTTCGAGAAGGTATAGTAATGGCAGCCCTCTCTTTTGATAAGGAGGCCGCGGCATCTCTGCTTCCTTTTCTTTATCAGAGCAATCCAAAACCATTTCGCCGTCTCATTGCAGAGGACAAGGCAGCAGACGACGTAATTGCCTTCGCTCATCGACGAGAGCAGGTATCGGTATTTCGGAAATATCTTGAAGATGACAACTGCTTCGACAGGGCGATTGCGAGGACAGCTAGAAAGCGGGGCGAGGATGTCTGGCAGCAGTTCTTCGAGAAAAACCCGTGGATCCTCGGTGCGTCATTAGGTGGTCAACTTCTTGTATCTTGGGATCCGTCGCGTCTTGAGCAGGCAGTTACTGGAAGCTCCATCAGTGGTGTAGGTAAGCGAACAGACGCGCTTTTGCGCACTGCTGGCCGCATACGCTCGATGGTCTTCGCTGAATTCAAAACGCATAGAACCGCCTTGCTTGACAAGGATGTTTATAGATCCGGCTGCTGGATTCCATCAAAGCATGTGACGGGAGGAGTGTCTCAATTACAAGGGACAGTGCATCGCGCAGTACGTCACATAGGGAATCTAATTAACGATCACGACGAAGAAGGAGCGGCTATTCCCGGAGAGGCAACATACCTCATACGGCCGAGATCCTATCTTATCGTTGGGCAACTGGCGGACCTTTTTAGTGGAGGAGGCGGGGTTCGCGAGGACAAATTCGTCTCCTTCGAACTGTACCGTCGGAGCATCACTGAGCCCGAGATTGTGACTTTTGACGAACTACTGAGCCGTGCCGAGTGGATGGCGGGAATTTCGCAGATCCCGTAAGTGAGATCCAGTCACTAGTTTTAGTGCCGGCCAACGGGCAGAGGTTTAGCTATGTCCAACCGAGTCGCTCCGCTGCGGCAGCACAATCTTGCGTCAAACAAATGGCTTCCCATGGCGGAGGCTTGATGTAATCGCGATTCCTAGCCGGGGTGAGGATCGGTAATCAGGGTCGTCCGCCGACGCCGTAGCCCCCGCTTGAGCGCCTCCGAACAAGCGGCCGTCGCCGAATGCCGGGCGGACCGTCCAAACGGGATATAGGTGCGCGGTACGGTGGTCGCCGGCGGTACGGTGCCCTGCATGGCTCACCCGCTGCTGCCGCTCGCCCAGGAGTTCATTGCGCCGCCGGACCTGCGCTGCCCGACATGCCAGTATGGGCACCTGGTCAAGAAGCAAAAGTTCATCACCCATGATGATGCGGCCACCAGTGTCGCGAAGACCCAGGAGCCCGACGCCTGGGAGCCGGACTGGAGCACCGGCGTGTTCACCGGCTTCCTGGTGTGTGCGCACGCCGGCTGTGGTGAGACGGTCGTGCTCGCCGGCGACTACCGGGTGGGCGATGACCCGGACCCGGTGAAGAATGGGCCATGGGCGGCGTTCTACCGGCTCACTTACGCACGGCCGGCACTGACGCTGGTGGACTGCCCGGTCGGCACGCCGGAGTCGGTTGTCGCTGCCGGTCGCGTCGCGGCGGAGATCGTGTGGATCGACCCGGCGGGAGCGGCCGGACGGCTACGGGTCGCCGTAGAGGAGTTGCTGACCGCACAGCGGGTGCCGCGCTTCCGGATGGCGGCCAAGCCGGGCAAACCGATCAAGCGGGTGCGGCGCACCACCCACCAGCGGATCGAGTTGTTCGCCCAGCGCAAACCGCAGGTGGAGCAGGTGCTGATGGCAGTCAAGTGGATCGGCAACACCGGCAGCCACGAAGGGTCCCTGGGGATCGAGGACGTCCTGGAGGGCGCGGAGATGCTCGGCCTGGCGCTGCGGCTGCTGTACGACCCGAGCCAGCCGAACCTGATGCGGCGGGTCGCGGCGGTAAACCGGCACTCCGGGCCAGCCCCACGGCGCCGGCGGGTCTGAACCGCGCCGGGATTCCCTCGCACCGTTGCAGCAGGCGAATCGCTGCGTGACCAACTGTGTGACAAGCGGTCGCATCGTGAGGATGTCGTCGGTGTCCGGGTCAGGGACTGGTCGAGCTTGAGCACCACTACGAAGGCTGGCGACTCGCCAGCATCTTGGACTGATACCAAAGGGTATTCGCGCGCGGAGCCGCACGAGCCAAAGCTTGATCACCACGCCGTGCAATATGCATGCAATGATCTTGCCGGCGAGAGCCGTACGGCAAGGATCGCCGCAGGTCAGAGGTAATGGCCGGCTGGGAAAGGTCGCGTGCTGTAAAACCGTCGGCTCAGCCTACCCAGGTTCGAACCCTGGACCTGCCACCAGCAGGAAAAAGAGCCCCTGACCAGCAGAGATGCCGGTTGGGGGCTTCTTCGTTTCTTGATCCGTGAGTGCCCCTGATTTCCCACTGTTCCCCGTGAGATATGGCACGGGTGTGGCACGTGATCAAGCCCGAACCCAGCACGGACGCGCACGCCTCGCCCTCCCGATCATCCCGTTCGCCTCGACCCACCGCGAAGCGGCAGCGGGCCGGCGACGGAGGGGCAAGTGATATCCCCGACGGTGAGCCTTCCTCAGGCAGGGAGCACGGCAGCGAACTCGTGGATGTCGCAGGCGAGCGAATCCGGCTCCTCATGCGGGGCGAAGTGCCCGCCGCGGTCGAAGCGGGTGTAGCGCACGACGTGGTAGGTCCGCTCGGCGTACTCGCGCGGCGGCACGGAGATGTCGTACGGGAATGCGGCGACAGCGGTCGGCACGTCGCCCATCACCGGGCGTGGAAGAGGGTGCGCGACGTAGTCGAAGTAGGGCCGGAACGATGTGCCGATCGTGTTGGTGAACCAATAGAGCGATGCATGCACCAGGATCTCGTCGTCGCTCCAGCGGGCGGTGACGTCTCCACCGCAGTCGCTCCAGGCGCGATACTTCTCAAGGATCCAGGCCAACAGGCCGACCGGAGAATCTGTCAGGCCGTATGCCAGCGTCAGGGGCCTGGTCTGCTGCTGGTGCTGGTAGGCCCCGCCGTCGTTTGTCCAGGATTCGATCCCTGACAGGTATGCCTCCTCGGCTGCAGTGAGGTCGCTATGGTCGGCGGCCGCCATGACAGCCATCAGATGGATGCCTGCGACCGCTTCGGGATGGGCGGCTCCGAGACGCGAGGTGATCCCAGCGCCGAGGTCGCCCCCGTGCGCGACGTAGCGGTGGTAGCCAAGACCTGACATGAGGCGGTGCCAGACCTCGTACGTCGGAACCTCGGCCGGAGCCGCAGCAGGCTGATCGGAGAAGGTGAATCCGGGCAGGGACGGTACGACGACATCGTGTCCTAGATCGGCGAGCCGGTGCGCCAGGGGGACCATCTCGGCGAAGGTGCTCGGCCACCCGTTGGTCAGGATGATCGGGAGACCTGCTGGCGTTTTCGTGCGCAGGTGGAGGAAGTGCACGCTCTGGCCGCTGACGGTCGCGATGCGCTGCGGCTCGGCATTCAGGCGGCGTTCGTGCCTGCGCCAGTCGAACCCGTCGGCCCAGTAGCCGACGAGGCGTGTAAGGACGTCCCGGTCGGTTCCTGCCGACCAGGAGGGTTCGGGCCAGTCTCGAGGCCACCGCGTCGACGACAGGCGATGTCGCAGGTCTGTGAGGTCGTGCTCCGGTACCTCGATGGCGAAGTCGGCAACTTCGAGTGTGGTCATGACTCCTCTTCCGGAATCTCAGAGCGTCCGAGTCGCTCTGATGCCGACGCGGTCATGAGAGCAGCTGGCGCCCGGAGCCCGCAGAGCACGCCGTAGCCGCTGGCCTTGAACCCGGACTGCTCGAACTCTGTTCGGTTGTAGCGCGGGCCGCGTCCGGGTAGAGCGACTCGGTCGGCTCGCCGAGGCGGGCGCGCCACTCGCGGGTCATCTCGTCTCCGTACACCTCCAGAGCACCGGCCTCGACACCGTCGAGCGCCGCCCGGACCACGTCGGCAGGGTCGGCCAGCGACCAGCCCTCCTCGTTCTTCGCCCATGCGGACATGTCCGTGTCCACCAGCGCCATGGCCAGGGCGGTGACCTGCGTGCCCTGCCCGGCCAGCTCCAGCCGGACTCCGTTGGTCAGCTGCCACGCGGCTGCCTTCGACGCTCCGTAGGTATCGGCGAACCCGAACGCCCGAAACGAGCTCTGCGAGAGGACATTGAGGATGGCTCCGCCGCCGTTGACGTTGAGGATGGGCGCGAAGGCCCGCACCATGCGCAGGCTGCCCCAGAAGTTCACCTCCATCTCCTGCCGCGCGTTCGCGAGGTCGCTGCCGATGAACGAGCTGAGCGTCGCGACCCCGGCGTTGTTGATCAACAGGGTCACGTCACCCGCCACCGCAGCAGCCGCCTCGACGGAGGCGTCGTCGGTCACGTCCAGGCGCAGCGGCACTGCGCCCGGTACGTCGACCGACTCGGGTTTCCGGGCGGCCGCGTAGACCTTCGCCGCTCCCCGCTCCAGCAGTTCGGTGACGAAGTGCCGGCCGAGTCCGCGGTTCGCCCCGGTGACCAGGGCAATCTGGTCCTTGATCTCCATGTGCTCTTCCTCTCCCCGGGCCACGCGTTGTCGTGGGCGGCGTCGACACCGGCGAGTGCGGCGGTGATTGAGTCGGCGTCGGTGAGGTCGGCCACGACGTTCACCACGCCGGGAACGGGTCGCTCGGGGTCGCGGATCATGGCCCGTACGTTGACACCCCGAGCTTGCAGGGCGGGGACGAGCGCGGACCCGAGCCCGAGCTGCCCTCTGGTCAGCGGTCGCCGTGCGGGCCGGGGGCAGCGCTGCCCTCGTAACTGGCAAGGTCCGACACCAGTTGGGTGAGTTCGGGGTCGTTGTCGTAGCGGCGCTGGTGCAGTGCGGCGATCTTCGCGGCCAGGTCCGGGTCGTCGTCGTCGACCACGTCGTAGGACACAAATTTGTCGACCAGTGGCAGCCCGATCATGTCCGTGTGGTGGTGAGCCGGGTGGATCAGGTACTCCCAGTACCCCTCCAGGTCTTCGATCGCGTAGATCGCGGCGATCTCGTACTCGCCGCCGAAGTCACGGCCGACGATGAACGACTTCACTGACGGGATCACCCGCCCCTGGTTACGCATGCTCTCCAGCGCCTCCTCCAGCTTCTCAGGAGCCACGCCCGGCTTGACGGTAATCCGCGTGCTGTGATAGATCATCGACCTTTTCCTTTTCTCTTGTCCGGTACGGCAGTCACCGCACCAGTAATTCGCATGGTCAACCACTCGCTTCGAGTGGGCAGAACAACGGAACGCAACGGGGTCAGCGGTTTCTGGGCCGAGGAGTTGATGGTTTGCGCGGGCCGGTGGGGACGGGCGCAGACACTCGCCGGAGACGATCGCGCCGTGAGATGCCCGATTCCTGTCGAGCCCCCGTGATCAGTACGACGGACACGTGCTTCTCCGATCTTCCAGGGACGATGGGTTATCGCCTCTGGGAGAGTGCTTCGAGAAACGTGTCGTAGGTGCCCTCGGCCTGGGCGTTGCGGAACGGCTTGACCGCGTCCACGAGCACCTCGTGCCCGTCCGGGTCGGCTCGCAGGATGCTCATCACCTCGTCGAGGAAGCCCTCGAGCGGCATGGCCTCTTCCCGCTCCTCCTGGTTCATCAGCTTGGTGCGCACCGGCGGCGGGGCGATCTCGACGATCCCCACGCTGGTTCCGGCGAGCTGGACGCGCACCGCCTCGGAGAAGGCATGGATGCCGGACTTGGTGGCGGAGTACGTCGGCGTGAGCGGCAGGGGAACGAACGCAAGGCCCGAGCTGACGTTCACGATCCAGGCCTCGGCGCGGCCGAGCAGGTGCGGAAGCACCTCCGCGACGATGCGGATCGGTCCGAGCAGGTTGGTCGCGACCGACTCCTCGGCGACCGGTAACCAACCCGGCTCGAGAACGTTCTCCGGCAGCATGATGCCGGCGTTGTTGACGACGACGTTGAGCTCAGGGTGCCGCTCGATGACGGTGCGCACGCCGTTCTTGATCGACTCGGCGTCGCTGACGTCGATGACGACGCCGTCGAAGCCGAATCGTGCGCTGACCTCGTCGATGGCGTCCTTGCGGCGGCCGGCGATGACCACCTCGTTGCCTTCGTCCTTGAGGCGGCGGGCCAGCCCCAGGCCGATTCCGGAGGTGGCGCCGGTGATGAGAACGGTGTTTCCGGTGATCTTCATGTCTTCTCCGTGATGTGGATGGTGGAGCAATGTGGTTTGACAGTGCGCCTGCTGCGGCGTTCGTGGAAGGGAGCCCTCTTCGGGGTAACGGGGCCCCAGAAACACGTGCCCGTCGACGGGCTCAGGACGTGGCAGGGTCGAAGCGGATCACGGGCAACGGCCGCCCTGCCTTGGCCTGGTACGACGCGAAGGCGGGCGCGATCTTTACGAAGCGTCCGAAGGCGGTGCCGCGTTCGTCGCCGGTGAGCTCGGTTGCCCGGACGGGGACGGTGGCGATGTGGCCGCCGACCACTGCCTCGATCTCGATGTCGGGGTGTGCGCGTAGGTTGACGACCCAGGCTGGGTCGCGTGGTGCACCCATGGCCGAGCCGACGACGAGCCATGCGTCGCCCTCGCGCAGAGACATGGCGGGATTGATGCGCTCGGTGTTGGTGCGTACGCCTCGGTGGTGGATGAGGACGAGATGGGTGCCCCAGGCGCCGACCCGGCCCTGGTTGGCTCGGAACTCGGTGATCACCTGGTCGTTGAACTCGGTCATGGTCGGTCCCTTCCGTTCTTGGTGTCGGCCGGGCCGGAGTTCCGGGGCGGCCGGCGAGGGGTCAGTTCATGAACATGCCGCCGTCGACGTTCAGGGTCTGGCCGGTGACGAAATCGGCGTCGGGTGAGGCGAGGAAGAAGATCGGGCCGACAAGGTCTCCGGCGTGCTGGTCGCGGGGGATCGCCCGGCCTTCGCGCTGGGACGTGATGAGCTCAGGCGGGAAGTGCTCGAGCACCGGGCCGGTCAGGGTCAGGCCCGGCGTCAGGAGATTCACGGTGATGCCGGCGTTGCCGACCTCGCGGGCGAGGCTGCGGGTGAATCCGACCAGTCCGGCCTTGGCGGTGACGTAGTGGACCTGTCCGGCCACCCCGGGGTACATCGAGGCCGAGCCGACGTTGACGATGCGTCCCCACCCGCGGCCGGTCATCAGCGGAAGCAGCGCGTGGGTGACCAGGTAGTAGCCCGTCAGGTTGGTGTCGATCACGGCCCGCCAACGCTCAGGGGTGGTCTCGGCGAACAGGTCGAAGGGGAAGAAGCCGGCGACGTTGAGGAGCACATCGACCCCACCGGCCACACATGCGGCTTCGGCGATCCGGCGTACGTCGTCCTCGTCGGCGATGCTGCCGGCGACGGTCACCAGACTGTCGCCGGCGCCCAGGCGGGTGGCGAGCTTGTCGAGTGCGTCCGCCGACAGGTCGGTGGCGATGACGCGGTCGCCGTTGCCGAGGAATCGCTCGACGAGTGCGGCGCCCATGCCGCCGGCGGCGCCGGTGATGACGACGACCCTTCCGGTGGCGTGGTCGTCGGTCTGGTCGGGAGTGAGTGTGGTGGACATCTGGTCCTTCTTTCGGGCGAACCGGTGATCGGGATCGGTCAGCGCACCGGGAGGGTGTCTGCGAGGGTCGGGTAGATCGGTGTAGCCGCGGAGCCGGAGCGCACCGCACCGCCACTTTCAGTCGCACCACTCGGCATGTCATGCGGTCAGCTCGCGTAGGCGGCGACACGTTCGCGTCGGTAGGAGTAAGTCACCTGCGTCGCCGCCGGCCATCGGTCGTCGTCGCGCCGGGCGATTATCGTTTGAGCTCCAGCGTTTCGGTGAAGCCCAGGCGCCGTACGAAGGCCTCGCGCGTCAGGTCGCTGAAGGCCATGACGTGATCGACCCCTGCTCGGGCGGCATCCACCACGGACCGGAACGGCTTGGCGCCGACCGGAAGGGCGAGGATGCGCCGAATCTCGTCGGCCACGTCCTGCGGGTCGGCGGTCGTCCCCGGTACGAAGAGCTGCTCGTGCGCGGTGTGGGTCCTTGCGACGAGCGGGTCGAGCTCGGCGTACTGGGCGGCCACGTGCTCGTCGGTGGCCCTCGAAGCGTTCGGGAAGTGCTGCGTGCCCTGAGTGATCGCCCCAGGCATCACGATCGACGTCTCGATGCCGAACTGCGACACCTCGTAGGAGGTCACCACGGCGAGCGCGTCGAACGCCGCCTTCGAGGCCACGTAAGGGCCGAGGAAAGGCGGAGTGGTCACGACGATGGTGCTGCCGACGTAGAGGAGGGTCCCGGAACGGTGCTGCCGCATGTGCGGCAGCACCGCACGGTTCACCCGGTGCGCGCCGATCGCGTTGACGTCCAGCAGGTGAGCGATGTCGTCGTCGGTGAACGCCTCGACATATCCGATGAACAGGTGTCCGGCGTTGTGCACGACGGTGTCGAGGTGACCGGCATCGTCGAGAATGCTTGCCACCGCTGCCTGGGCCGACTCTTCGGCAGTGATGTCGAGCTCGACGACCCGCAGGTCCTGCCCCTCACGGCGGCCGAGCTCGACGAGTTCGGCAGCGTGGCCGGCATTGCGCCCGGCGACGTCGCGCATGCTCGCGTACACGGTGTGACCCGCCGCCGCCAGCGTGCGGGCGGTCAGGTTTCCGATCCCGGTGGCAGCACCGGTGACCAGGACGACGTTCTTGTCCGACTCAGGCATGACGATTTGTCCTTCTGAAGGGGAATGGTCGGAGGTCAGGCCATGCCGCCGTTGGTGAACAGGACCTGGCCGTTGACCCAGCGGGCCGGTCCGGCCAGGAACGCGACGGTCTCGGTGATGTCCTGCGGGGTGCCGAGCCGTCCCATCGGATTCATCGAGGCGATCTGGTCGATCAGCTCCCGGCTTTTGCCCTCAAGGAACAGAGGGGTGGCGGTGGGGCCGGGGGCGACGGCGTTGACCGTGATGTCACGGCCACGCAGCTCGCGCGCCAGGATCAGCGTGATGCCCTCGATGGCCGCCTTCGACGCGACATAGGCGCCGTAGGTGGGCAGCTGCGTGCGCGTGACCGACGTGGAGAAGTTGATGATCGCACCCCCGGCACGCAGCCGGTTGGCCGCGAGCTGAGAGACGACGAACGTGCCGCGGATGTTGGTGCGGTGCATGCGGTCCAGGTCTGCCAGGTCCAGTGTCGCGATGGGCGACAGCAGCATGATCCCGGCGGTGTTGACGACCACGTCGATCCCGCCGAAGGCGGCCTCGATGGCGTCGAACGCCACGGACATGGCCTGCTCGTCGGCAACGTCGCCGCCGACGGCGATCGCCTGGCCACCGGACCCAATGATCTGGCCGACGGTCTCCTCGGCACGGTCCTTGCTGCCCGCGTAGTGCACGGCCACGGCGAAGTCGGCGGCTGCCAGCCGCTCGACCACGGCGCGGCCGATGCCGCCCGAACCGCCGGTGACGAGTGCGACCCGCTGTGCGCTGGTGTTGTTCATGGCTCTGCCTTCGATAGGATATGGACGAAGTGTTCACATATGACGATACGCAAAAATGAACGATCTGTCCATAAGTGAGGTGGCAAGTGTCCGAGAGCACTGACGTACGACGGGGCCGAGGTCGTCGGCCGGCCGCAGAGGTGCGCGCTGAAGTGCTCACAGCAGCCGGACGCATGCTGCTGCGAGACGGCATGCAGGCGGTCACCTTCGAGCGCGTGGCGACCGAGGCGGGAGCGAGTAAGACAACCCTCTACAAGTGGTGGCCGTCGCCGGGTGCGCTCGCGGCCGAGGCGTACTTCGCCCACAGCCAACGGGTGCTGGACTTTCCCGACACCGGCGACCTGCGTGCCGACCTGATCACCCAGCTCGGCGCGTTCGTCCGCTGGCTGAAGGACGAAGGAGCAGAGCAGCCCGTGTCCGAGCTCATCGGCATCGCGCAGACGGACCCGGACGTCGCACACGCATGGTCGGAGAGTTACGCGCTGCCCCGCCGCGAACTCGCCCGGCAACGCTTGCGCATCGCCCAACAACAGGGCCAGCTGCGCCAAGACGCCGACCTCGACGTCATAGTCGACCAACTCTGGGGCGCCTGCTACCACCGGCTGCTCGTGCTCAAGGTCCCCTTCGACGAATCGATCACCGAGCGCCTGGTCACTCAGGCCCTCTATGGAGCGGCATCACCAGATCTGTGACCTACCGCCCCGGGCCCTGGGTTCAACAGATCACGATGCCGCCCAGGACACGGATCTGGGGCTTGACATGCGGAAACGCCTGGCTGGTCGTCAGTCCTTGAGCTGGTGATCAGTCCCAATGCGTTCTCGGCAGGGCCGTGCAAGGTGCAAAGGGGCGCTCTCGGCGCGGGACTGTAAAACACCGCCGGGCGCGCTCCACCGGCCCCGGCTCGGGGTCGAGATCGGCGGGACGACGTCCGATCCGATCTGAACCGAGGCGTACGCGGGGAATGCGCGCCCGAGCGGGCCCGCGCACACCACCTGCACGCCGAGGGCTGGAAGGTGTCGGAGAAGTCGCAGCCCGGATGGCTGAGCCCGGCAGGCACCTAACGTGCCCCTACATGATCGGGTAGGTGTCATCCAGCTCGTGCCGGTCGGCCGGGAGCAGGATCTCCACCACGACCAGCGGGGCACCAGACCAGAGGCGTCGCGGACCGCGCCGAACACGGCCAGCAGTGGGGTGTTCCTTGGCATGGCAAGCTGCTCGGTCTCGCCCGCGGTGGGTGAAATCGTTCGAGTCTGAGGCTGGCTCTCCGGTTCACCTCCCCTTACCATCGAAGGTATATATCATCAAAGGTATGCTCGAGATCGCGTTGGAGCCCGAGGTGGAGACATGGTTGGCGGAATTGCCGTTCGGGCAGTTCCAGCGTGTGATGGCGAAGGTGGACCGGTATCTCGCGGAGAGAGGTGGTCTGCCGGACGATGATCACGTCAAGGGCTTGCGTGATGGTGTCAGTGAGTTGAGGTTCCCCCTCGGGGACCGGTCCTGGCGGGTCACGTTCTGGAGGCCCGGGGGCAGGGCGATCATTCTGCTCACGGTGTTTGCCAAGACCCGCAACGGACCGCAGCATGATGACGTGGAGCGTGCGGTCAAGGCCAAGAAGACTTGCCAGCTCGAACATGACATGACCGTTACCCACGTGTTCGACAGGAGGTCGTGATGGCTGGACACAGTACCTGGAAGACGCTGAAGTCCAAGCGGCTTCTGGAAGGAGAGGCTGAAGAGCACCCCGAGTACACCCGAGCCGTCCGGGACATGGACCTGGGGGAAAGGCTTCGTGAGGTTCGTGTGGCGAGAAACCTGACCCAGGCCGAAGTCGCCAGGCGAGCAGGGATCTCCCAGCCAGCTCTATCGCGTATTGAGCTGGGCGGGGGAGTGCCCACGCTGGAGATGCTTGAGCGGATCAGCAGAGCGATTGGCGTTCGGTTCACCATCTCCGTGGGAGACGAGGAAGCGGAACAGATCGATCTTCTGGCCGGTTAGCCGATCGAAAGGCAGGGTGACCGTGCCGCCAGCCAGGGCGAGAGAGTAACAGGGGACACGCGCCAGATGCGGTGGCCGCAGGTCAGGGTCACGATCGAGGTGCTCGACCACACTATGTTGATCATCGTGCAACAGGGCGACCCCAAGCTGCTACGGCACTAGGCAAGCCCAGCGGAACCGATTCTTTCGGCTTAAGCCTGTCTGCGTTCTTTGGCGGCCAATTGCCGGGGAACGCCGATCGGCCCACGTGCACAGTGAGGCGGCGGGTGTGCGCGCCGCGCATGGTTCACCGGGGACACGACCCCACCCGAGTAGATTGTGCGGACGTGAATAACGATCTTCAGGCGAGGAGTCGGTTTGTGGGCGTCGAGATTGAGATCCTCCGGGAGGCGAGCGATGACCTCGTGACCGCGCTCGGCCGGCTTCTGCCGCAACTGTCCACGACCGCGAAGGCCCTTGATCGCGAGACCGTCGCTCGGCTACTGGCCTTCGAAGCGAACACGGTACTGGGCGCTCGCCTTCAAGGTCGGTTGGTAGGCACGTTGACCTTGGTCACCTTTCCCCTGCCTTCCGGGGTCCGTGCGCGCATCGAGGACGTTGTGGTGGATGAGGGCGCGCGCGGGCGGGGTGTAGCGGCGGCACTGACGGACAAGGCTCTACAACTGGCCGGAGAAATGGGCGCACGCACTGTCGATCTGACGTCTCGGCCGTCGCGAGAGGCGGCAAATCGCCTGTACGAGCGTGCAGGGTTCCAGCGGCGGGACTCGACGGTCTACCGGTTGGAGTTGGATCCCGCCGGACCATAAGCAGTGGACTCCAACCGCCGGGCCATTAAGCAGGGCGACGAGGGGGCAGCCACGGCCACTCATGACCTTCTCAAGCCGCAGGTCACCGCCCTTACGAGGCGTGTCCAGGCAATTCCCCAGCCGACAGGGCGGGCAGAGGACCGTCACCGACGGAAACGCGGTGACGGGCCTCTCGTGTCGGGTCCGGCCGTCTACGGGGCGATCACCAGTGGCGTCGTCGCCGGCGTGACCATCGCGATCGTCTCGTTCAGTCCGCCCGCGCGGCGTGGGCCGCGGTGAAGGCAAGGAGGAGTGCGGCGGTACGCGGCGGATCTTCCAGAATGGGCGAGTGCCCGACACCGGGCAGCAACTCGATTTTCGCGCCCGGAACGACACGGTAGTCGGCGGCGGATGAGGATCGCCATCTCCGGTCTTCCTCGCCGAAGATCACCAGCAGCGGCATGCCGAGGACCATCAGCCGATCCGGGAGCGCCCGCTGCTCCAGGTAGGCGCGGCCCGCCCGCATTACCGCGGTGAACGCGTGGTAGGTCATACCGCGCAGATCGTCCACGAACTCTTGTGGGATCTGGTAGTCCGCGCGGCCGAAACCGGTGCTCGCGAGCTGGCGGATCTGCTCGTCGGTCGGCGGCCACTGCGAGGAGCCGCTCGCGGCGGACTCCGGTGCGATGTACGCGTCCATGCTGGGTCCGGTGTTCACGAGAGCGAGCGCGGTCACCAGGTCGGGGCGTTGTTCGGCGAGGGCGGTGGCGACCGCGCCGCCGCTGGAATGGCCGACGACTATGGCGTGTTTGACGCCGAGCCGGTCCAGTTCCACGCCGACCCGGCGTCCCTGCTCGGGGGTCTCGTAGCCGCGATCGGCGGCCGGTTTGGCTGACCGGCCGTGCCCGAGCAGGTCGACCCGGATGACGCGATGGGATCCGGTCAGCATCGGAACCAGCATGTCCCATGAGCGGGCCGAGGACGCGGTCCCGTGGATGAGCAGCAGTGCGGGGGCGTCGCGGGGACCGTCCTGGCACAGGTAGATGTCGCCGTCGTCCGGGGACAGGGGCGAACTCTCGGTGGCCTCGGCCTCGGCCTCGGCGTCGCCGTTCACGTGCGGTTGCCCGTCAGGAGTAGTCATGAGGCCACTGTCGCCGCCAGTACGCGCTGGCGGATTGGACATATGTTCCCTTCAATCGGCCCGCATAGCATGGGGCGGTGCGGACCTTCGTGCACGGCGCGGCTGTGTGGGACGTCGCATGTCCGCAGCGGCCCAGTCGGGTGGCCGGTGTCACCATGGCCGGGTTCGGCGTCCGTTCCCTGGACGCGCTCCGGATGGTCCCGCACCCGGCCGTGACGCTGCTTCTGGAGTTCGGCGCCGGTTCGTCCGTCCTGGACCATGCCGCCGGGCGGCAGCAGTTGGGATGCGTCGTCGCCGGGCCCGGGTTCGGGTCCGGAGGCGCGGTCTGGGCGCGGGGCGAGAACGTCGAGTGCGTGCAGGTCCGCCTGTCCCCGATGATCGCACGCGCGGTTCTGGGCGCCTCCCCAACCGACTTCGACGGCGCTGTGGTGGTCCTGGACGATCTGTGGGGCCGGGAGGCGGCACGAATCCGTGAGCAACTGAGCGATGCCTCGTCGTGGCAGGAACGCTTCGCGTTGACGGACGCGCTGCTCGCCCGCCGGCATGAGGCGGGGGCGCCGATAGACCCGGAGGTGGCCTGGGCCTGGCGCCGGATTGCCGGCAGCCGCGGCCGGGTCCGGGTCGAAGGACTGGCGGCCGAGGTCGGATGGAGCCGTAAGCGCCTGTGGTCCCGGTTCCGCTCGCAGCTCGGCCTGCCGCCCAAGCGCGCGGTGAAGCTGGTCCGTTTCGACCATGCCGTCCACCGCCTGGTCGCGGGTGAAGGTGCCGCCCGAGTCGCGGCCGACGCCGGCTACGTCGACCAATCCCACCTGCATCGGGACGTCATGGCGTTCACCGGAGTGACCCCCGTGACCGTGGCCGGCGAGTCGTTTCTGGCGGTCGACGACATGGCCTGGCCCAGCCGCGAAGCACCCGCCGGTTCGGTCGCCGGTCGGAGGTGAGACGGCTACCGCCGGGAGCCTGATCACAAATTGGCGGGAGGGGCACTAGCTCGTTGAGGCGGCGGTGACCTCACGTAGGGCGCGGGTGAGGGCGGGAAGCGCGACGGCCAAAGCCGAGCGCTCGGTGTCGGAAAGCTGGCCGCATTTTCGGCCGGCGTCCGGCCCTCAGGTCGAGGGTGCCGTCTTGGCGACGACCGTTTCAGACGGACATGCTCATCGAGTGACAAATGCTGCCGCAGCGTGCGCCGTTCGAACTGCCCGCCCCGAGGATCTGGTGGCCGTCTTGCAGGTCTACGCCGCAGAACACGTCCCAGATGGTGGCTCTCCGCGCGAGGCTTCGGATCTGGAACGGCAGACCTGGGAACAGATGATGCGATCCAGCGGACTCACCGTCTATCTCGCCGAGGTCGACGAGCAGGTGGTAGGGACGGCAACGCTGATGGTGATGCCGAACCTGACCTACGGTTGTGCCCCCACCGCGTTCGTCGAGGCGGTCGTGGTCGCTGCAGCTCATCGTCGCAAGGGCATGGCCGCCGCGATCATGCGTCGGCTCCTCAACGACGCTCGATCTGCGGGATGCAACAAGGTCCAGCTTCTGTCTCACAAGCGCCATGCCACCGATGGCGCGCATCGGCTCTACACCTCGTTGGGGTTCGAGCCGGAAGCGGAGGGATTCCGGCTCTATCTCCAGCAGGTCCCGGCCGCGGTTCAGACCGCCAGGCTGGCACAGGGCTGAGAGGCGCCCCTGAGAACGCCCGCCTCCAGTTGTGTGGGCGTCGGTCGTAGGGGCGCTTGGCGTGGGCGTGGGGGAGGATGTCGGCGCCGCCGTGCCCGGTGTCATCGTCCGCCGGTGTAGCGGGCGACGAGTTCGGTGCCGATGCGGGTGAGTTCGTCCTGGACGGAGGGGGGTTCGACGACCTCGATCATCGCGCCCCAGCCGGCGAGGTGGCGGGCGATGTCCAGGGGAGTCGGGGCGGCGAGGCGGACCCGCACGCGTCCTTGCTCGGGGTCGCCGTCGGCGTGGCAGTGCCGTCCGAACTGGTCGCGCAGGATCGGCACGAACCGCTCCTCGACGAGCACGGTCGCCCAGGTGCGGGAGCGGCGCCGTTCGACCTCGTCGACGACCTCCTGCCAGGCGTTGGCGAGGACGAGGTCGTCGGGGCGGTCGGCGGCCTGATCGGTCGGCTCGGCCTGGATGATCCGGTCGACGCGGAAGGTTCGCCGCCCTCGGTCGGTTCCGGCGAGGAGGTACCAGACGTCGTCCTTGTCGATCAGGCCCCATGGATCGACCAGCCGCTCCGTTCGCTCTCCGGCGCGACCGGCGTACGTCAGGCGGATCTTGCGGCGGCGGACCACGGCGGTCTGCAGCAGGTCCACCGTGGCGGGCCGGGGGCGGTCGCGTTCGCCCCACCGGGTGGGGTCGATCATCGTGGCTTCGGCGGCGGCCTCGGCGTCGGCCCGGAAGGTCCGGGGCAGGGCCCGTACGAGCTTGCGGAGCGCCGCTTTGGCCTCGGACGAGACGGCCGTGGCGGGGCCGACGAGCAGGAACAGCGCCTGTGCCTCGGCGGCGGTCAGGCCGCTGAGGTCGGTACGGGCACCGCCGACGAGGGACCAGCCGCCGCCGCGTCCAGGCTGCGGATAGACCGGGACGCCCGCCGCCGACAGCGCCTCCAGATCCCGGCGGGCGGTGGCGACGGACACCTCCAGCTCGGCGGCCAGTTCCGCCGCGGTCACCCGGCCACGGGCCTGCATCAGCAGCAGGACGGCTACGAGACGGTCAGCACGCATGGCCCCAGATTCTCCAACAAAGTGCTCAGAAGGTGAGCACTTTTGAGCAGAGGATGGGAGATATCACCCACTGAGGAAGGGACCCACCCATGTTGCGCGGCCTCACCACCATCAGCTTCTTCGCCGACGACGTCGCCGCCGCCGCCCGCTGGTACGGCGAACTGCTCGGCATCGAGCCGTACTTCGCGCGTCCGATCGAGGGGACGCCGGCCTACGTCGAGTTCCGCGTCGGCGACTACCAGCACGAACTCGGCATCATTGACAGCCGCTTCGCCCCGCATCGTCCGGATACGGCCGGCGGCGCGGTGGCCTACTGGCACGTGGACGACGTCGAGGCCGCCTTCGAGCGGCTGCTGTCCCTGGGCGCCACGGCGCACGAGAAGCCGATCGAGCGCGGACCCGGCTTCGTCACCGCTTCCGTGGTGGACCCCTTCGGCAACGTCCTCGGCGTCATGTACAACCAGCACTACCTTGAGGTCCTGGACCGATGATGCTCTTTCCGTCCGTCGTCGGCGTGGCCCGCCGGGCACCACGAGCGGATGTCGGCCGGGCGGCGCTCTCCGGGGGGCCGCCGGCCGGTCGGCTACCCTGTGCCGGTGATCTCCGATGACGACGCCGAGGCCCGACGGGCGGCAGTGATCGACGCCGACCACACCGCTCCGCGGGGAGATTCCTCCCGTGTGATCCTGCGAGGGATCACCCGCCATGACCAGGACGAGTTTCTCCGGCTGGCCCGCGCCAGCGTCGACCTGCACCATCCGTGGATGTCCCTGCCCGCCACGGCGGAGGAGTTCGAGGCGTACGTCGGGCGGTTCGACGACCAACTGTCCAACCAGGGGCTGCTCGTCTGCGTACGTGACACCGGTGCCATAGCCGGCAACGTCAATATCAACAGCATCATTCGCGGACGGTTCCAGTCCGCCTCCCTCGGCTACGCGGCTTTCGCTCCCACGGCCGGTCAGGGATACATGTTCGAGGGCCTCGGCCTGGTGCTGCGCTACGCGTTCGAGCAACTGCGCCTCCACCGGCTGGAGGCGCAAATCCAGCCGGACAACCACGCCTCCTTGCGGCTGGTCCAGCGCCTCGGGTTCCGCTGTGAGGGATACGCGCCCGATCTGCTGTACATCGACGGAGCCTGGCGCGATCACGAACGGTGGGCCATCACCAACACCATGGCGGGCATTCCGAGCGCGCCGCATCCAACGCTGCCCATCCGCTGAAGTACCTGATTCGCGGAATTAGCCCAGTCTCCACGACGCACTTAATACGGCCGACCGGTGTCAACCGGATGGCGTCGCGCGCCGTCTCTCCTGTATCCCCTTTGTCACAACAGGAGGCGTCTTGCGCATCCGCCCCATGCTCTCGGCCGTCGTGGTGGGCGGCCTGATCCTTCTCTGCTCGCCCGCGCGGGCCGCCGTACCCGAAGCGCGGCGGGACACGGTCACCGACATCGTCGATTACGAATGCACCACCTCGGGCGCGGCCGAGAAGCAGGAGGTCAAGGTCAAGATCGAGCTGACGATGCCGACCGACGCCACGGTGGATCGGCAGATGTCCATCGGCTGGCACGGAACGTACGCCGACGGCAGCGAGCTGAGGGTGCCCGCCACGGGGCTGCCGAGTGGCACCAAGCTGTACGCGTACGCGGCTATCAGCGGGCTGTCCCAGTTGTCGTCGGCGACAGGAGCGGAAGAACTCGCCACGCTCAGCCCTGGGCAGATCCTTCCCCTGCCGGCGACCACGGTCTCTCTGAGCACCACCGCCAGAAACACGGGCACGGCGACGGTACGGCCGGGCGCCATCAACTTCGGGACCGAAACCGGACCGTCGTCGATCAAGTGCGAGGTGCGGAACGCCGGCGCTCTCAAGACCTATACCCTCACCGTCGCCTCCGCAGGCGGCCAGCCGAGCCACTCCGCCACCCCGACGTCGAGCCCCGAGCCGACCCCCAGCGCCACGACGAGCGCGAGCAGCCTGCCGACGCATACCGTCACGGTGACCGTGACGAAGTCCCCGGAGGAACCGAGGGAGAAAGACAACGAGGTGTTCAAGACGCCGCGGGGCGGAGCCGCAACCGGCGGAGGCGGTGAGACAGGCCCGGACGGACGAGTGATCGTGTTGATCGGCTCGGTGGTCACCCTCGCGGCCGCCACCGGACTGCTCCTGCGCCGTCGCAGAGGCTTCAGCAAGGGCTGAGACCCTGGGGCGCGCCGTCGTGTTTCGCGATGTCCTGGACGCGAGCGAGCAGTTTCGGAGAAGCCCCGCGTGGACGCGGATGGCTAGCGTGGTCTGCATGGTTACGTCACTCACGCATTCGCACATCTACGTCTTTGACCAGGACGAAGCTCTCGATTTCTACGTCGGCACGCTGGGCCTGGAGGTCCACTCCGATTTCGATATGGGGTTCATGCGCTGGCTGACCGTCAACGTGCCCGGCCAGCCGGAGCGCCAGATCCTGCTGGAGAAGCCCGGCCCGCCCGCGCTGGACGAGGCGACGGCCGATCAGGTACGGGAACTGGTCGCCAAGGGCGCGATCGGCCTGACCATCTTCAGCACGGACGACTGCCGCACGACATACGAGTCGCTGCGCGCCAAGGGCGTCGAGTTCACGCAGGAGCCGACCGAGCACTTCTACGGCATCGACTGCGCGCTGCGCGACCCCTTCGGCAACGCGATCCGGATCACCCAGCCGGCCACGGAGCCCCAGGAGCCCACGGCGGGCTGCTGACCGGACACGTAAGGAGCGGTGGGCCGGTCACCGGGCGGAGGCCACAGGGAGCAGGGAGAAGGGAGAAGGTGACCGCGGAAAGGTGGATGCGACAAAGCGGGAGGAAAGCTATCGTCGCATCCATGCGTTGGGGGCGCCTCGCCGCATTGGCGGCCGTGCTTTTCCTTGCCGCCGGATCGATCCCGCGCGCCGACGAGCTCGCCAAGGTCGTCGGCTACGCCTATGCCTCCCGGGGCATCCCGTACTCCTGGGGAGGCGGCCACGGGAAGCGGCCGGGCCCGTCTCAGGGGACCTGTCGCGGCTACAGCGGGTCCGTACGGCCCTGCCCGGCGGAGCGCACCCTGGGCCTGGACTGCTCCGGCTTCACCCGATGGATGTACCGGCTCGCCTACGGCGACGACGTGCTGGGCCGGGGCACCACGGACGACCACATCCGTCGGATGCGCAGGGTGCGTACGCCCAGCCCCGGTGATCTCGTGTTCTACGGCAGCCGGAGGAAGACCCATCACGTCGGCGTCTACATCGGCGGCGGCAAGATGATCAATGCCTTCGCTACCGGCACGACCACGCGGATCGATGACATCGGCGAGGTGAAGGACCTGCTCGGCTTCTATCACTACTCGGGCTGACGGACGTCTCGCCGGAGCTGGCGTGGTTTGTGATGCTCTGAGAAATTGACGGGGCAAAGCGATAGTTTGTCGGATTATGGAACGGCGATGGGTGGGTCCCGACGGTTACGAGATCGTGCCCGCGATCCGGGACGGCCGCCAGGTGCTCCAGGTCTGGAGGCACGGGCTGCCCATCGCCGACTGCCGTTCAGTCGAGGAGGTCGCCCGGCATGTCGACCTTGCCGACCTTTGTGAAGTGATCCCCTTCCCGACGCGTGACGACGACCGCCGGGCCGCGCTCCCGTAGTTCCCCACGAGCCGGGCGCGCCCCCTCTAACCTCGGAGAATCCCGGTCTCACGAGGGGGAACCATGCGCCTGCCCGCCGCACTCCGCCCGGCCGTGCTCTGCCTGGCCGCCCTGAGCCTCGCCGCCTGCGCGAGCCAGGCCGTCCGTACGGCTCCCGCCGAGGAGGCGCCGATCTACGTGCTCAACCTGTACGGCGACGAGAACGGCAGGAACGATCAGCGTCCCCCGTCCCTCGTGCTGTCGGAGTTCAGCACCGTCAGCGGGATGAGCTGGCGGAGCTGGGGACCCGAGCGGGCGGTCGGCGTCGGCCGGCTGAGCGGCACCTGGTGCCTCCCGCGCTGCCAGGACCACCCCTACGGCGCGACCGTCACCCTCAGCGACGTCGTGCCGTACAGGGGTGACGGCTATTTCACCAGGTACGCGATCAAGGCGAGCCTGCCCGCGGCCGAGAGGGAGACGGCCGATCTGAAGGGCTCCCTGCCGGCGCCGCAGGACGAGTAGCGGCCGCCCTTTTCATGGTCAGGACGGTGGCCGGACGCACAAGATCGCAGGTCGGCCGCGCCGGGGCCGGAGCGGCGGCGTGCCGATTCAGGAGCCGCTTCTCGCAGCGCGTTGCGCGGCCGCACTTTGATTTCGCATCAACCGCTGGGGACGTGTATGGTTGCACCTGTCCGCAGCGCGAGAGCGGCGGCGGGCACGCCCCTATAGCTCAGTCGGCAGAGCGTCTCCATGGTAAGGAGAAGGTCAACGGTTCGATTCCGTTTGGGGGCTCTCGCTAACAAGTCCCGCTCGATCTTTCGGGCGGGTCTTTTGGCGTGATGGGAGGGGTTCACTCCTCCCATCAGAAACGGTTTGGGTTTCTCTCGTGAGTTCCGGCACACTGGGGGATACCTGAACCCGATCAGGGGCTGTATGCGGGTGCGCAACAGCCGTACAGGTCGGGTATCCTTGCGTGGCCGGTCGATTTTGCCGGTTCAAGGCGGAGTAGCTCAGTCAGGCAGAGCAAGCGGCTCATAATCGCTGTGTCGCCGGTTCAAGTCCGGCCTCCGCTACTACCCTTCTCGGTTTCTCTCACACAGGGAGCCGAGTTTCGGGTTGTCCAGTAGTCCCAGACGTAGAAAGGCACTCCCACGTGGCTGCCACAGACGTTAGGCCGAAGATCACGCTGGCCTGCCAGGAGTGCAAGCACCGCAACTACATCACGCGGAAGAACCGGCGCAACGACCCGGATCGGCTTGAGCTGAAGAAGTACTGCCCCAACTGCAAGACGCACCAGGCGCACCGCGAGACGCGCTAACCGGCGTCTTCCGGGCAGAACGTCGCGACGTGCTGCCCATCGCGCTCCTGGAAACCAGGGCAGGGCGCACCACGCCTCCCAGGCGGTAGGGCTTCCGGAGAAGTCGCCCGCAGCGCCCGCGAGAGCAGGGCGAGAGAAGCGTGCGTTCGAACGCGCCGAGGTGAGACACGGGGTGTCCCTTGGCAGCGGACGAGGTGCTGCCCAGGGCGAGGGTATGCGGTGCCCGCGGCAGGCGGTAAACCCGGCAGGTCATAAAACGCGTAACCGGCGTTCCCGAAGTGGAGCGCCGGTTTCTCGCGTCTTCGGGCCCGGAAATCCGAGGCCCGGAACTCTCCGAGGCGCCGATCTCTCCGGGGCATGAATCTCTCCCGGCACGGAACCTCCCGGGCGCGGGGCGCGAACGCCGTGTCATTGGGAAGCCCGCTTTGTCGTCTCGATACAGAACCATGGTGGGCGTCGTTGGCGCGAGGCGACACATGATCCAACCGGCCGGCCGGGCTAACGTTGGTCCTGGCCGGCGTACGGCGAAAGCCCGACCCACGACAGCCGAATGTTGTTCTGTTACCGTCGGCCTTTCCGCTCTGTAGCCGCGAAGGAGCATGGGCACCGATGGCTTTGAACCGTGATTTCGTCGGGCGGGCGTATACGGCGCCCACCCCTTACGAGGTCAGCCGCGTGAAGATCAAGGAGTTCGCCACCGCGATCGGCGACACCAACCCGATCTACGTCGACCGGGCCGCCGCCGCCGAGGCCGGACACCCCGACGTCGTCGCGCCGCCGACCTTCCCGATCGTGTTCAGCCTGGCCAGCGCCGGCGAGGCGTTCGCCGACCCCGAGCTCGGTCTCAACTATGCGATGGTCGTCCACGGTGAGCAGCGCTTCGAGTACCAGCGCCCCATCTACGCCGGCGACCAGCTCATCTGCACCTCCACGATCACCGAGATCCGCAGCGTGGGCCGCAACGAGTTCCTGACCGTGCAGGGCGACGTGACGACCCCCGAAGGTGAGCTCGTCTGCCGGACCTACAACGTCATTGTCGAGCGCGGAGGGGCGGCGTAACCATGGCTGCGACGGTCAAGTACGACGAGGTCACGGTCGGGCAGGCGATCCCCGCCGTCGAGTTCCCCGTGCACCGGGTGGACCTGGTGAAGTACGCGGGCGCCTCCGGGGACTTCAACCCGATCCACTGGAACGAGCGCTTCGCCAAGTCCGTGGGCCTGCCGGACGTCATCGCCCACGGCATGTTCACGATGGCTCAGGGCGGACGCTTCGTCACCGACTGGGCGGGCGACCCGGCCGCGGTCGTCGACTACGGCGTCCGTTTCTCGTCCATGGTGGTCGTGCCCGACGACGACAAGGGCGCCGTGATCACGGTCAGCGGCATCGTCGAGGAGAAGCTCGAGGATAAGCGCGTCGTGGTCGTTCTCACCGCCAAGTCGGGTGACAGCAGGGTCCTGTCCAAGGCCCGCGCCATCGTCCAGCTCTCCTGACCCCGGTTTCCCGGCCGAGGTTTGCGGGAGAACGCGGGGGTAAGCGTCCCCGCATGACGCGATCGAGCGAGCAGCGTGGTGAGGGGAACGACCGGGAGCCGGTGAAGGGCGCCGAGTCCGCACGGCGCTGCGGCCCCGGCTCTCCTCAGCCGGAGCCGGAGCCGGCGCCGGACCGCTCCGACTCCGCCCCCGGATCCGAGGGGGCGCGGACCGCCCGTGGTGCCTCCCGGCGGGCCGAGCGCCCCTCGAAGCACGAGATCTACCCGGGAGGGACGATCGAGACGGCCCTCACGCCGTCGGGAGAGCCGTCCATGGTCGCCTCCCAATTGCTGTGGGACGGGAGCAGCGCGACGTCCCGCGTCGACCAGGCCATCGCCGAGGCGATCAGCGAGCGCGCGGACGAGGCGGACGAGGCGGACGACGACGCTCGGCCGGACGCCGACCGGCCGTAGGCTGGGGCGTGCCGCGGCGGGACCTCCCCCGCGGCCGTTTGTCGCTTTTCACCGTTTGCTTGAGGATCACGCATGGCTGACCGTTTGGCAGGAGTGCGGCTCGCGCCGTACACGACGTTGCGGATGGGCGGCCGGGCCCGCGCCTTCGTGGAGGCGCGATCCGAGGACGAGCTCGTCGAGACCGTGGCCGAGGCCGACCGGAACGGCGAGCCGGTGCTGATCCTGGGCGGCGGCAGCAACCTGGTCGTGTCCGACGATGGGTTCGACGGACTGGTCGTCCGGGCGGCCTCCACCGGCGTCGAGATCGCCGGCGACGGGCGGGTGACCGCACGGGCGGGCGAGGACTGGGACGCGCTGGTCTTCCGCTGCGTGACCGAGGGGCTGGCCGGCGTCGAGTGCCTGTCCGGGATCCCCGGCCTGGTGGGGTCCACCCCCATCCAGAACGTCGGCGCGTACGGACAGGACGTGTCCCAGACCGTCACCGGGGTCCGTGTCTACGACCGGACGGCCGGCGAGATCCGCGAGCTGAGCGCGGATCAGTGCGGCTTCGCCTACCGGCACAGCCTCTTCAAGGAGGAGCCGGGGCGGCACATCGTGCTGGCGGTCACCTACGCGCTGGCCCGGTCGCCCCTGTCCGGGCCGGTGGCGTACAAGGAGCTGGCGGCGCGGCTCGGCGTGGAGATCGGGGAGCGGGTGCCGCTCGCCGAAGCGCGGGAGGCGGTGCTCGCGCTCCGCCGGGGCAAGGGCATGGTGCTCGACCCGGAGGATCCGGACACGCGCAGCGCGGGCTCGTTCTTCACCAACCCCGTGCTCGACGCGGCGGCGGCGGCCGACCTCGAACTCCGCGCGCCGGGTTTCCCCCGGTGGGGCATGCCGGACGGCGCGGTGAAGGTCCCGGCGGCCTGGCTGATCGAGAACGCCGGGTTCCCCAAGGGATACGAGAAGGGGCGGGTGCGCATCTCGACGAAGCACACGCTCGCCCTCACGAACCCCACCGGAGAGGCGGACGCCGCCGAGCTGCTCGCGCTGGCGCGGGAGGTGCGGGACGGCGTGCTGGAGAAGTTCGGTGTCACCCTCGTGAACGAGCCCGTCATGGTGGGCGTGTCCCTCGCCGACTGAAGCCCCTCTGAGCCGCTCTGAGCTCCGAGGTCTTCCTGAGCATTCTGAGCCTCCTGCGTCCCTCTGAGCCTGAGGTCTCCTGAGGCCTCCTGCGCCCCTCAGGGTCCCGGGAGCCCCAAAGGGCCCCGAGGGGTCCCCCGGAGCCCGTGACGGGCGAACAGGGCCGCGGACGGCCGGGAATGGGCATCGGCGGGGATCCGCTAGGTTGGGGAGGTACCACCCGAAGGGGAGTAGTCCCGAATCCGTTGATCGACATACTGGTGTGATCTTTCACGCCCGGTCACGGAGCCCATGCGGCGGACGAGACCTTCGGCCCGACAGTCATGTTCCTGTGCTGCCGGGCCGAAGTCGTGTGCCCGAAACTCCCCGGGTGCCGAACGCGGTCCGGTCGCGCGTGCAGCGAGAGGCGACCCTTGGAAGCGTTCTGGATATCCCTGGCCGTGATCTTCGTGGCCGAACTCGGTGACAAGAGCCAGCTCATGGCCCTCACCTTCGCGACCCGGTTCAAGGTGTGGCCGGTGCTCGTCGGCATCACCACGGCGACCGCGGTCGTCCACCTCGTCAGCGTCGGGCTCGGCCGGGTCATCGGTGACGCCCTCCCCACCACCGCCATATCGATCGCCGCCGGCATCGCCTTCCTCGGCTTCGCCGCGTGGACCCTGCGCGGCGACGAGCTCAGCGACGAGGAGTCGTCGAAGGCCGCCCGGACCACGCGCAACGTGCTGGTCGCGGTGACCGTGGCGTTCTTCCTCAGCGAGCTGGGTGACAAGACGATGATCGCCACGATCACGCTCGCCACGCAGCACGGCTGGCTCGGCACCTGGATCGGATCCACGGTCGGCATGGTGGCGGCCGACGCGCTGGCGATCGTCATCGGCCGCTTCCTCGGCGCGCACCTCCCCGAGAAGTGGATCAAGTACGGCGCGGCCGCCGCGTTCGCCGTCTTCGGTGTGATCCTCCTGCTGGAGCCGCTGCTCGCGTGACCCGCCGCGCCCGGAGCGAGGGCTCAGTCGAGCAGGGCCAGGCGGTGGGCGGCGGCCGCCGCCTCGCCCCTGGTCGAGACACCCAGCTTGGGCAGGATGTTCGACACGTGCACGCTGACGGTCTTGGCCGAGATGAACAGCTCGCCGGCGATGTCGCGGTTGGTCCGGCCCTGGGCGACCAGCCGGAGCACCTCCAGCTCACGTGGGGTCAGCGTGACCTCGGGCGCGGCCTTCCTGGCCGACGCGTCGTCGAGGGCCGCGCCGACCCGGCGGGCCAGGGCGTCGATCTCGGCCAGGAGCGGGGCCGCGCGCAGCGCCTCGGCGAGCGGTCTCGCCGTGCGGAGCCGTGCGGCGGCGCCGTCGCGGTCGCCCTGCGCCGCCGTCGCGGTCGCCCCGTACACGAGGGCCTTGGCCCGCGGGTACGGGCGGCCGAGGATCTTCCACCCGGCCGCCGCCTCGTCGAACCTGCCCTCGTACACGTGGCGGAACGCCGTGCCCACCGGTCCGTCGGTGACCATGTCGGCCGCGAACACGTCGGTCAGGCCGCGTACGGTCGCGGTGAGGTCGGGGGCGACGGCGGCTGCCCGGTCGCAGGCGACCCGGATCGCGGCGAGCAGCCGCCAGCCGAGCATGGCCTTCCTGGACCAGCGTGGGTTGACGAGCGCCGCCTCGGCCGCTTCGACCGCCTTGTCCGGCTCGCCGCGGAGCAGGTGCCAGCTGATCAGCATGCGGGTGTTGGCCGCCCACTCCTGCGTCCCGTCCTCCGACCGGGGGCTGAACGCCCCGACCTCGGTGAGGATCTTCTTGGCGGTGTCCTCCTCGCCGCGGGCGATCGCGATGTCGGCCCGCACCCGCAGCAGGTGCCAGCGGTTCTGCCGGGTCGGCTCCATGGTCAGGGCGTGCGCGCTGACGTCGAGGGCCTCGTCCCATCGGCCGAGGGCCTCCAGCGCCTCGGCCCGGTTGTTCGCGATGAACACGCCCTGGGCGCGCATCCTGCCGTACATCTTGGCCAGCCGCTCGCCCTCGACGGCCAGCCGTACCGCCTCCTCGGACCTGCCGAGGTTGTTCAGGGTGTCCACGTTGTTGGCGATCGCGCGCAGCTTGATGCGCGCGGAGCCGAGGCGTCTCCCGATGGAGAGCGCGCGGTCGTTGATGGCGCGGGTCTGCTCCAGGTCGCCCGAGATCGAGTGTCCGAGGGCGAGGTTCAGCAGGAGGTCCGCCTCCAGGCACTCGTCGCCGAGGTCGCGGACGATCCGGAGCGCCTCCTGTGTGACCGCGGTCCCCTCGGTCACCTCGTCGCAGAGCATGAGGACGCGGCCGAGATGGCTCAGCGTGTTCGCCCTGGCCTCGGTGGGATGGGGGACCAGCCGCTCGGCGTGGCGGAGGTCCTCGATGAACCCGGACGTGTGCTTCTGGATCTTGATGTTGGCCCGGCGGACCAGTAGCTCGGCCACCCGCTCCGGCTCGGTCTCCTCGTCCAGCTCCGCGAGGGCGCCGTGGACGAACTTCTTGGAGCGCTCGATCTCACCGCACAGGTACGCGCTCTCGGAGGCGCGCTCGTACACGGTGACGTGGTCCACGCCGATCCGCTCGGCCGCGTCGGGCACCTTGTCCCAGAGCGTGAGGACGCGTTGGAGCAGGTCGATCTGCTCGGTGTAGGCGAAGGCGCGGGCCGCCTTCTCCGCGGCCTCCCACGCCGAGATGAGCGCCCAGAGGTCGTTGCGGGCCGAGTGCCAGTGGTGGGCGATCTCGATGGCCGCCCGCCCGGGCGGCACGAGGTCCCGGTCGCGGTCGATCTCGAGCGCGTACCGCGCGTGCAGCCGCATGTGCTCACCGGGGAGCAGATCGTCGTGTACGGCCTCGCGGATCAGGGCGTGCCGGAACATGTAGGCGCCGTCGGCGATCTGCACGACGTTGGCGGCGATCGCCGGGCGCAGCGCCCGCTCCAGGTCGTCGTCGGACAGCCCGCTGACCGCGGCGAGCAGCGCGTGGCCCACGCGGATCCCGCTCGCGGCGGCGATGCGCAGCACGTGCTGGGTGTCGTCGGGGAGCCGCTCCACGGACGCGCTGATCAGGTCGTGCAACGACTCGGGGAAGGTGCAGTCGTCGCCGCAATCGATCAGTGCCTCGACGAACAGCGGGATGCCCTCGCTGCGCTCGAACACCCGGCCGACTTTGGCGAACTCCGGGGCCACGCCGAGGATGCCGGCCATCTGCGCGGCCACCTCGTCGTGGGTGAACCGGGGCAGGTCGATCCGGACGACGCCCTCCACCCGGGCGAGCTCCGCGAGCACCGGCCGCAGGGGGTGCGTCCGGTGCAGCTCGTCCGACCGGTACGTGAGGACCATGAGGACGGGCGCGCTGCGCAGGTTGCGGCTCAGGAAGGCGATGAGGTCGCGGCTGGAGCGGTCGGCCCAGTGGATGTCCTCGATGAGGAGGAGCACCGGCCGCCGCTCGGCGAGCCGTTCCAGCAGGGTCAGGATCAGCTCGAAGAGCCGGGCCCGCGCCGACTCGGTGTCCAGGTTGCCGCTGGGCTCGCCGAACTCGGGCAGCAACCGGGCCAGCTCGCGTTCGGAGCCGTCGGGCAGCAGCCGCGCCACGTCGGCGGTGCTCGTCTCCCGTACGAGCTGCCGCAGGGCGGCGGTGAACGGGGCGTAGGCGAGGCCCTCCGCGGAGAGCTCCACACACCCGCCGACGAGCACGTGGGCACCGTCCCGCGCGGCCTGCTCAGCGAAGCGGGCAGCGAGGCGGGACTTCCCGACGCCGGCCTCGCCGCCGAGCAGCACCACGGCAGCCGCCTGCTTGCGGGCCCGGTCGAACGCCTCGGCCAGCATCTCGAGTTCCGCACCCCGTCCGACGAAAACGGGGCTCACCGCCCGGGCCATCATGTCGTCAAGCATTACATGCCATCCGTCCGGATTGCGCCGGTTTTCCGGTCAGTGAACGCTCCTATGAAGGAGCAAAGGCCCGGCCGGGAGGGAGGCTCCGGCCGGGCCTTTGAAGCGAGGTCATGCGACGCGGGTCTTGGCGAGAGCGGCCCGCGCCTGGTGCGCGCTCGCGCGTCGCTTCTTCAGCGCCGCGATCGCCGCGCGTACGGTCCTCTGGTGGGCCGCCTCCTCGTGAAGCTCAGCCACGCGGCTGACCATGAGCTGGTAGTGCAGTTCGGGAGTCATCTTGGTTTCTCCTTCTCAATTCCCTTACACACTCAAGGTTCGGGCTAAGGCCCCCTCCGGCACATCAGGCGGATGCCCTATCTGTGCGCGGCCCCTTGGGCTTAGGACGTACTAAGCCTCCTTAGGCACGGTCACTGGGTCATCCCATGTATAGGGCGGCTCAGGCCGGGGACCGGCGACATCTGCCAAAAAAGCTCTGGACGCATCAGCCCTTGGTCGGTTTGGAAACCGTGAGACCGGTCGGCGATGCTGGGGAGGTGTCAACTACGACTGCTCCGTTCGCGGAGGTCGCATCTTCCAACGCGGCGCTGCGCGCGTTCCTGCACGGGCTCCCCGGTGTCGACCGGGTCGGTGCGGACGCGCGGGCCGCGATGCTGGGGACGCGTTCGATCAAGACGACGGCCAAGGCCCAGGCGATCGACCTGGCCATCTCGATGGTGGACCTGACCACTCTGGAAGGCGCCGACACCCCGGGTAAGGTCCGGGCGATGTGCGCCAAGGCGGTTCACCCCGATCCCACCGACCCCTCCGTTCCCCGTGTCGCCGCCGTGTGCGTCTACCCCGACCTCGTGGCGACCGCCGTACGCGCCCTGGACGGTTCGGGGGTGAAGGTGGCCTCCGTGGCGACGGCGTTCCCGAGCGGGCGGTCGTCCCTGGATGTGAAGGTCACCGACACCGCGCTCGCCGTGGCGGCCGGCGCCGCCGAGATCGACATGGTGATCGACCGCGGCGCGTTCCTGTCGGGTGACTACCTGAAGGTGTTCGAGGAGATCGTGGCGGTCAAGGCCGCCTGCGGTGCCGGAGGCGCACAGGGCGAGCACAGCGCGCATCTGAAGGTGATCCTGGAGACCGGCGAGCTGGCCACGTACGACAACGTGCGCCGGGCCTCCTGGCTCGCGATGCTGGCCGGGGCCGACTTCATCAAGACCTCCACCGGCAAGGTGCAGCCCGCCGCCACGCTCCCCGTGACACTGATCATGCTGGAGGCGGTCCGGGACTTCCGGCTGCGCACCGGCCGCGTGGTGGGGGTCAAGCCCGCCGGCGGCATCCGCACGACCAAGGACGCGATCAAGAACCTCGTGCTCGTCAACGAGACGGTGGGCGCCGACTGGCTCACCCCCGACCTGTTCCGGCTGGGCGCCTCGACCCTGCTGAACGACCTGCTCATGCAACGGCAGAAGATGGCCACCGGCCGGTACGCCGGCCCCGACTACTTCACCCTGGACTGAGGCGCCCCATGTTCGAGTACGCACCTGCGCCCGAATCGCGGGAGATCGTCGACATCAAGCCGTCGTACGGGCTGTTCATCGGCGGCGAATGGGTCGACTCCCAGGGCGACACCCACCACAAGACCATCAACCCGGCGTCGGAGGAGGTCCTGGCCGAGGTCGCCTGGGCGACCGAGGCGGACGTCGACCGCGCGGTCCAGGCGGCCCGCACCGCGTTCACCACGTGGTCCGCGCTGCCCGGCTCCGAGCGGGCCAAGTACATCTTCCGGATCGCCCGGATCATCCAGGAGCGCTCGCGCGAGCTGGCCATCCTGGAGACGCTGGACAACGGCAAGCCGATCCGCGAGTCGCGGGACGTGGACCTGCCGCTGGTGGCCGCGCACTTCTTCTACTACGCGGGCTGGGCGGACAAGCTGGGATATGCCGGGTTCGGCCCCGACCCCCGGCCGCTGGGCGTGGCCGGGCAGGTCATCCCGTGGAACTTCCCCCTGCTCATGCTCGCCTGGAAGATCGCTCCCGCGCTGGCCTGCGGCAATACGGTGGTCCTCAAGCCCGCCGAGACGACCCCGCTGACCGCGCTCGCGTTCGCCGACATCTGCCGCCAGGCCGACCTTCCGCCCGGCGTGGTGAACATCGTGACCGGCGCGGGCGAGACCGGCGCGGCCCTGGTCAACCACCCCGGCGTCGACAAGGTCGCCTTCACCGGTTCGACCGAGGTCGGCCGGATGATCGCCAGGTCGGTGGCCGGCACCGGCAAGAAGCTCTCGCTGGAGCTGGGCGGTAAGGCCGCGAACATCGTGTTCGAGGACGCCGCGCTCGACCAGGCGGTCGAGGGCATCGTCAACGGCATCTTCTTCAACCAGGGCCACGTGTGCTGCGCCGGCTCGCGGCTGCTGGTGCAGGAGTCCGTCGCCGACGAGGTGCTCGACGCCCTCAAGCGGCGGCTGTCCACCCTGCGGCTCGGCGACCCGATGGACAAGAACACCGACATCGGCGCGATCAACTCCGCCGCGCAGCTCGCCAAGATTCGCGAGCTGGCCGAGGCCGGCGTCAACGAGGGGGCCGAGCGGTGGTCGCCCGCCTGCCCGATCCCCGAGCGGGGCTTCTGGTTCCCGCCGACCGTCTTCACCGGCGTGGCCCAGTCGCACCGGATCGCCCGCGAGGAGATCTTCGGGCCGGTGCTGTCCGTGCTGACCTTCCGCACCCCCGCCGAGGCGGTCGAGAAGGCCAACAACACGCCGTACGGCCTGTCCGCCGGGATCTGGACGGAGAAGGGGTCCCGCATCCTGTGGATGGCGGACCGGCTGCGGGCCGGGGTCGTCTGGGCCAACACCTTCAACCGGTTCGACCCGACCTCGCCGTTCGGTGGTTACAAGGAGTCCGGCTACGGCCGGGAGGGCGGACGACACGGACTGGAGGCGTACCTTGCAGTGTGATCATCGCCGCCGTCGCCGCCTGACCCGGCGGGCCGTCGCCGGGGCCGGGGCCGGGTACGCCCGCGGCCGCCGCTCCCGTCGCTTCGCCGTACGGCACGGCTGGTTCGCGCACCGCGGCGGCGTCTGCCGGTGCGGCCAGGTCTACCAGCCGGCCCGTCCACTCCAGATTGGAACCTTCGATGAGTGAGCGCCTGGCCGTGCGCAAGACGTACAAGCTGTTCATCGGCGGGGCGTTCCCGCGCTCGGAGAGCGGAAGGTCCTACGCCGTGACCTCCTCCAAGGGTGATTTCCTGGCGAACGCGGCCAAGGGGTCCCGCAAGGACGCGCGGGACGCCGTCGCCGCCGCCCGCAAGGCGTTCCCCGGCTGGTCGTCGGCCACGCCGTACAACCGGGGGCAGATCCTCTACCGCGTCGCCGAGATGCTGGAGGGCCGCCGGGCCCAGTTCGCGGCCGAGTTGGTCGACGCCGACGGCGTCACCGCCAAGAAGGCGGGCGAGCTGGTGGACGCGGCCGTCGACCGGCTCGTCTGGTACGCGGGCTGGTCGGACAAGATCGGCGCGATCCGGGGCGCCGCCAACCCGGTCGCCGGGCCGTACTTCAACCTGTCCACCGTCGAGCCGACCGGCGTCGTGGCGGTGATCGCGCCGCCGATGGGGCCGCTGCTCGGCCTGGTCAGCGTGATCGCCCCGGTGATCGTCACCGGGAACACCTGCGTCGTGGTCGCCTCGGAGCGGGCGCCGCTGCCGTCGATCACGCTCGCCGAGGTGCTGGCCACGTCGGACCTGCCAGGTGGCGTGGTGAACATTCTGACGGGTTCGGCGGGGGAGATCGCCCCCTGGCTGGCCGGGCACATGGACGTCAACGCCATCGATCTCACCGGCGCGGACGCGGACCTCGCGGTGCGGTGCGAGGAGCTCGCCGCGGAGAACCTCAAGCGTGTCCTGCGTCCCCCGCTCGACCGGATCGACTGGCTGGCCGACCCGGGTATGGACCGCATGACGGCCTTCCTGGAGACGAAGACCGTCTGGCATCCGATCGGCGTCTGAGCGGGTGAGCGTCTCTCCGGGGGTCGACTGTTTCCGCTGGCCGGCCCCCGGGAGACGCTCACCGGACAGCCGGCTCGGCGGTGTCCGGTCAGGATTTTGGCTTGGGCCGTTGGGCGGGGCTCGGGGTCAGCGTGATTGGAGCGCGTCGAGCGCGACGGCCGTGGCGATGATCAGGCGGCGGTCCAGGCGGGGGTCGCGGATCCTCACGAGATAGCTGTCCCGGAGAGACCAGCGCCGCTCGACGGAGAACGCGATCGACGCCCCCACGCTGAAATCGAAGTGGTAGGGCAGCCAGGACAGCGAGTCGCCGAAGCGGCGAAGGAGCGCGACGGTGGTGTTGCGCTCGGCGCCCGTATAGGTCGACAGGCCCGGCTGTCGGACGTGCCAGGTCGAGCGCAGCAGCGATCGGCGGAAATCCTTGCGGAACACGCCGAGCGGCGTGCCGTCCTGGTCGGTCACGTCGTACTCGCCCGCGAGGTCGAGCACGTTGCGGGCCTTGAACCCCGCGAGCACATGTTGTCGCGATTCGTCGGTGTAGAGCGTGACCTGCTCCTTGAAGGCCAGCCGCTTCTGCTCCGCGAAGGCGACCTCCTCGCCGGGCGAACCGTCCGTCCGGACCGCGTGGACGACATACCGGTTCACCATCATGGTGATCTTCTGGCGTACGATCAGGTGCGTCTGCTGCTGAAGAACCGAAATATCCATGACACGCTCCATGGGTTCCGATTAATCAGCCTATATCGCGAGATCGTCATCAACGCGGAATCAATTCGCCGGTGCGTCGAAGAAGATCGTCCCTCTCGGAGGGACGGCGGGGCGCGTCCGCGTAGGCGGCCGTAAGCGGCCGAACCAGCCACATCCCTCGCATCGTTCCCGAACGACCCGTCATCGTGGTCCCCTCGCGGGTCGTCTTCCCGTGCGCGTGCTGCCGCGTACGTGCCGGGGGCCGGTCGGTGCCGCAGGGGACGGGGATGGGAGCGACGGCGACGCCGAGCGGGCGGCGGGACTTCAGGAAGCCCCGCCGCCCGCTCGGTCACGCTGATCAGTCCTTGAACTTGTCCTTTATTTTCTCGCCGGCCTGCTTGACGTTGCTCTTGGCCTTGTCGGCTTTGCTCTCGGCTTGGCGGCGCTCGTCGTCGGTCATTTCGCCGGCGCGCTCCTTGGCCTTGTCCTTGAGCTCCTTGGCCTTGTTGGAAATCTTGTCATCCATACCCATGTCAGACTTCCTTCCGTTATGTGGCAGATTGTCCGCCACGTGAAGAACTGTCCGTTGTGCGGGCAAGGGAACCCCGGGACTATCTCAGGGTTTTGTCAGGGTTCGAGGCGGAACCGGATCCTCCTGGAGGCTCGTTGGACCAGGTGAAAAGGGGGTAATGCTACATGCACCGATCCAGAGAACACAGGATGATCGCGGGGGTCTGCGGAGGCATCGCGGAGCGCTTCGGTATGCCGCCCACCGTAGTCCGGCTGCTCTTTCTCCTGTCCTGCCTGCTTCCCGGACCGCAGTTCGTCATCTACCTGATCATGTGGGTCTTCATCCCCGTCGCGCCCTCGCGCACGCACTACTGACCCTCAGCACCGGTCCTCAGCACCGGTCCTCAGCACCGGTCCTCAGCGCTGGTTCCCGGCATCCGGTGCTGTGCCGTCCGCGCCTCCGCGTCCAGGCCACCCTGGGCGCGTGGCCGATCGCGTCACCGCGGCCCACCCGCCCGGTCGATAGCGACACAGGGCGGTCGCATCCGGCGGCCGATGACCCAGGGCGCCCGCGTACCAGCGTCATGATCAGAGGAGGAGGTCCGGCTCGGGGCGTCTCCCATCGCGTGCCGTCCCGGTCGAGTCCGTCGGCGTCCGCGCCTCCCTTCCGGCCGGGGTGTCTCCCATCGCGCCTCGGTCCACTCCGTCGACGTCCGCATCACCAGTCCGGTCGGGTCCGGACTTCATGCGGAGACGCCCATGGCCAGACTCCACCCGGTACGAACCGTCCGCGAACTTTCTGGGGGCAGGAGCCCCCTTTGGGGCGAGGAGTGGAACCTCAGGTGGGCCCTGGTGAGGCGCGAACGCGCTGATCAGGGCTCCAGTACCGGCACGGACCGTTTTCGCGGTGCGGGGAGGCGGCCCCGCACTGGGGTGCGTGCGTTCGTTTTGCAGGGCCGTTCTATGCTCGCGAATGGAGGTGCCCCATGCGTGAACGACCGTTGACGTTGATTCAGGATGATCTGGTCGACTATGAGAAGGCCATGGAGCGAATGGCCGCTCTGGTCGAAGAGCGGCAGGAGGACGCCCGTCCGGACACTCTCTGGCTGCTCAGCCACCCCAGCGTGTTCACGGTCGGGAAGCGCACCCCTACGGAGCACCTGCCCGACCCCTCCCACGGAATCCCCGTCATGCAGACCGGCCGTGGCGGGCAGCTCACCTACCACGGCCCTGGACAGCTGGTCGGCTATCTGATCGTGAAGCTTCGGGCCGACGAGGGCGTCGTCGACTACATCCGCGAGGTCGAGCTTCGGCTGGTCGAGGCGCTCGGCGAGCTGGGGATCGCGGCTGAGCGTCGCGACACCCCTCCGGGCTCGGAACTGCTTACGGGGGTCTGGACCAAGGAGACCAAGCGCAAGATCGTATCGATCGGCATGCGTGCCAGCCGCGCTGTGACCAGCCACGGCTTCGCGCTCAACGTGGACGGCGATCTCACCCCATGGGACCTCGCCATCCCCTGTGGGATGCCCGACGTCGATATGACATCGGTGGCGCGCGAGCGCGCCCAGGCATCGATGGACGAGACCCGGCAGGTGGTCGCCAAGGCTTTCGAGGCAGCGCCCACGGAGTAACCACGGCCGACGTCGCCGTATGTCGCCGTACGTGGCCGGCCCTGGTTCCGCTGCCCGTATCCGCGCCGGAGCCCGCAGGCGTACGCGCGATGGGGGAGCGACGTCGAGTCAGTGCGGTGCGGTGCGATGCGGGCCGGGGCCGGGTAGCCGTGTCGAGCTGAGCGGCAGGGCGCTGCGCCGTGGTCAGCCGACGCTGAGGCGCGGTAGCAACCGCTGCGGCGAGCCGTGCCGGGCTGAGTCATACGGCGGAAGAACGAGGTGGAAGGCCCCGGCCGGGCAGGAGTGCAACCGCCTCTGAGGCCCCAGCATGACCAGCGACGAAGGGCACAACCTCGCTGATGCGTTCCGTACGAGCGGTGTCGTCGAGAGGTAGTGGTTGCCCCGACTATGCCCGGCCATGACGCTCTCCGGTCCTCGGAAATCCCCCTTGACCTTGCGCGGCACCTGAACTCTGTTGCCGGAGGAGTAGCGCGGGCAAGGCGCTTCACCGGTGCTGATCGCCCACCGGTGCTGATCGCCCACCAGTGCTGATCTTCGCCCGGTCTTTCGGATGTCGGCGGAGAGGCGGTCCTGCGGGCAGCAGGCCACCCCCGGTACGGGGATTGTGTCGATCCGTCCTGCAGCGCCGATGTTGCCTTCTCGCCGTCGCCGTCGCCGTCGCCGTCGCTGTCGCTGTCGCTGTCGCTGTCGCTGTCGCTGTCGCTGTCGCTGTCGCTGTCGCTGTCGCTGTCGCCGCCGCTGTCGCCGCGCCGTGCGGTCACAGCGGTCCGGGCCTGCCGGACCGGCCTGACGGGCCTATGGTCTGGTGCTCGCTGACCGGCCACGCTCCCTCCGGACAAAACGAACTAATGCCGCCATCTGAATATTTCTCGAAATATCTATCGATTGTCACCTCGAAATTCTTTGCGAATTCGGCTTGATTAGCGCCGCCGCCTTTGGCATTATTCATACAGGCGTTCTAATTGCGATCGGGGGTGGGCATGGCTCAGCTGTTCGAGCCCGCCGGGTTCTTTCCGGATGAACTATCGGGTCGCGACGAGTCCCGCCCTTGTGATGCTGACTGGTGGGAGCGCGCCACGACCCCCGGGCCAGCCCAAACGGGCGAAACGCCCCGTAGTGCCGCCATATTTACGATTGACGACTTTCTCCCTGATGCGGCGAAAGGAAGCAATTCAACGGCGAATAGCGCGACCTCGACAAAAACCGTGCCGCCGTTCCTTGGTCATCTGGGTCCGGACGCGGCTTCGGTAAAACCGCCAGCTGAGGCGGAATCGCCGGTGGGTGAGTCGGTTCCGGTGTCCGAGGCTCACTCCGCGGCTGCGTCAGGCGACGGTGACCAATCCCCCCGCGCAGCTTCCGACCCCGACCCGTCCGCCGTGGACGCCGACGCGGACCCGTTCTCTGCCGGGTCTGCGTCCATGGCCGGGTCTGGAACCCTCGAGCAGGAAGGGCTCACTCCTGGCGACGGCTCTTTCCACGCGGGTCGGGTGTCGTGGCCGTTGGTGGCGCAGGTGCGGCAGGTCGCGTCGGCGTTGGCGGTGGGGGTGGTGCCGGACGCGCCGGGGGTGTG
>NZ_BBYJ01000037.1 GCF_001528665.1 Microtetraspora malaysiensis | reverse complement strand
ACAGTTGGCAGCTGATGGCCTTCCACGCGAAGACCGATGCCGACGTCCACGCCGACCGCTGGGAAGTCCACCCCGCGGAGGAAGAGGTCAGGCTGGTGGCCGGCACCGCTGCCATCGTCTCGCGCGGACTGTGGCACCACGTCGAGCTGGACGTCCCCAACAACATCATGGCCGTCACCCTGCCGCGAGGCAGCCGCCTGGAGATGCGGACCGGAGCCTGGAAGCCCAGGCCGGCCCGCTCGCACCCTGCCCCTTCATCCACCGCCGCCCCCTCATCCACCATCGGCTCGGCCACGGGCCGGGTCGTGACGAGATCGACGCAAACCGGAGAACGATGACCAGCACCACCGACCTCGCTCAGACGATTGAGCAACCCGATGCCGATTCCGCGGCGGGACCGAGCATGACTCGGCTGTTGCGCCCTCATTTGCGGAGTTTCGTGGCTGTGGCGCTCCTGCAGGTCATTGGCGCGCTCGCGGGTCTGGCCCCGCTGCTGGCGGTCGTCGAGCTGGGCCGTACCCTGCTGTCGCCCGGCCCGATCGACCACACGCACGTCTGGACCGTCGTGACCGCGGGTGCGGCCGGCCTGCTCGTCCGGCTGCTGTTCACCGCCGCGTCGGCGGGAATCGGGCATCTTCTCGACAGCCGGGTGCAACTGACGTTCCGCCGGCAGCTGGCCGCGTCGCTGGGACACGTCCCGCTCGGCTGGTTCTCCCGGCGCCGCACCGGCGAGCTGGCCAAGGTGGTGAACGAGGACGTGAGTGCCGTGCACCCGTTCATCGCCCACGCCCCCGGCGAGCTCGTCGCCGCGTTCGTGGTGCCCCTGGTGTCGCTGATCTACTTGTTCACCGTCGACTGGCGGCTCACGCTGATCACGCTGATCCCGGTGGTGCTGGCGATAGCGCTGGTCCCGCTGCTGATGCTGCCCGCCAGGACGCGCGAGCAGGAGGCTTACGACGCGGCCATGGGACGGATCGCCAGTTCCGTAGTCGAGTTCGTGCAAGGCATCTCGGTGGTCAAGGCGTTCGGCGGCGGCGAGCGCGCCCACCGCGCGTTCCTGACGGCCGCCGACGACTTCGTCAGCATCTTCTCCCGCTGGGTGCGCGGCATGTCCGCGGTCGCCGCCGGGATGCAGCTGGCGCTGTCGCCGCCGTTCGTGCTGCTCGTCGTGCTGATCGGTGGCTCGGCGCTGATCGCGTCTGGTGGCCTGGCCCCGGCGGATCTGCTGCCGTTCCTACTCCTCGGGCTGGGACTGACCGCTCCGGTGGCGGCGCTCGGCCACGGCTTCGACGATCTGCAGAGCGCCGGCCGCGCGGTCGGCCGGATCAAAGACGTGCTCGCCGTTCCGCCGCTGCCCGAGCCTGCCCACCCGCGCCCGCCGCAGGGGCACCGGGTGGAACTGCGTGACGTCCGTTTCGCCTATGACGCCGATCACGAGGTGCTGCGCGGCATTGACCTGGTGCTGGAGCCGGGGACGGTCACCGCGGTCGTCGGGCCGTCGGGAAGCGGCAAGTCCACGCTGGTTCAGCTGTTGCCACGGTTCTTCGACCCCACTCACGGCTCGGTCCTTCTCGGCGGCGTCGATCTGCGTGAGATCGGCAGCCGGGAGCTGTATCGGCGGGTGTCCTTCGTCTTGCAGGACGTCCGTCTGCTGCACGCCTCGGTCGCCGACAACATCGCGCTGGCGATGCCACAGGCCGGCCGCGACGACGTGGTCCGCGCCGCCCGGTTGGCCGGCATCCACGACCGCGTCCTCCGGTTGCCGCGCGGATATGACACGGTGCTCGGTGAAGAGACCAAGCTGTCCGGAGGCGAGGCGCAGCGGATCTCGATCGCCCGCGCCCTGCTGGCCGACGCGCCCATTCTGGTGCTGGACGAGGCGACCTCCTTCGCCGACCCGCAGACCGAACAGGCGATCCGCCGGGCTCTGGCGACGCTGAGCGGCGACCGCACGATCGTCGTCATCGCCCACCGGCTGGAGACGGTCGCCGACGCCGACACCGTCGTGGTGCTGGAGGACGGAGCGATCGTCGAACGCGGCAGGCCCACTGACCTGCTGGAAAGAGGCGGGAGACTCGCCGCGTTCTGGCGATCCCGCCAATCCGCCGAGATCGAAACCCATGGTGGCGTACTGCGAGGAGACGAGCCCCGATGATCCGAATGCTGCTGCGCGTGCTCGGGGACGAGTACGCCTGGGCAATGCGCCGCACCGTGATCCTGATGACGGTCACCGCGGTGGTCGAAGGTTTGTCCTACGCGCTGCTGGTCCCGGTGCTGCGGGCGCTGCTCGGCAGCACGCCCGCGGACGCCGTGCCCTGGCTGGTCGCGTTCGGGGCCGCGGTCGCCCTCTACGCCGTGCTGCGCTACATCAGCGACTTGTCCGGCATGCGGGTCGGGACCACCATGTTGCGCGGCATGTATCACCGGCTTGGCGAGCACCTGGCCCGCCTCCCTCTCGGCTGGTACAACGCCGGTCGCATCGGCGAGGTGTCCGTCCTGGCCGGCCGCGGCCTCCTGCAAGCCATGGGCGTGGCCGCGCATCTGCTGGCACCGTTCATCTCCGCCCTGGTCACGCCCCTGACCATCGTGGCCGTGATGACCGCCTTCAACTGGCGGATGGGACTGGCCGCGTTGCTCGCCGCACCCGTGGTGGCGGCGATCCAGGCCCGGACGGCACGCGCGACGGCCGCCGCCGACGCCGAGCGTCACGAACGCGACCAGGAGGCCGGCGGACGCGTCATCGAATTCCTCCGGGACCAGCCGCTGCTACGGGCCGCCGGTCGGACCGGCGAACGCTTCCAACTGCTCGATGACTCGCTCCTGGATGTCCAGCGTGCCTCCCGCCGTACCGTGCTGGCCACGCTGCCCAGCGCCGTGGGACTGACGCTCACCGTGCAGGCGATCTTCACAGCGTTGCTGGTGCTGGGCGCCCACCTCGCGCTCGGCGGGAACATCGGCGCGGCGGAGATCCTGGCGATCCTGGTGCTGGCCGCCCGCTGCGCCGACCCCCTGCTGTCGCTGTCGGACATCGGCGGCAAACTCCGCGGCGCGCGTTCGGAGCTGGCCAGACTCGAGGCTGTGCTGCGCACCGAGCCGCTGCGGGAACCGCGCGAGCCGATCCAGCCGGCGCACCACGGCCTGGAGTTCGACGCCGTCACCTTCCGGCACGGCCAGCGCACGGTGTTCGACGAGATGTCGCTTACCGTCCCTGAGGGACAGCGGCTCGCGGTCGTCGGGCCGTCCGGCGCGGGCAAGAGCACACTGCTGCAGCTACTGGCACGCTTCTACGACGTGGACGCCGGCGCGGTACGCGTGGGAGGCGTGGACGTGCGCGCGATCAGCACCGAAGGGTTGATGGCGCGGATCGCCATCGTCTTCCAGGACGTCTATCTCTTCGACGGCACCATCGAGGAGAACGTACGTCTGGGCCGCCCCGACGCGGACGTCGCCGAGGTGCGGGCGGCGGCGACCGCGGCGCGGCTGGACGAGGTGATCGAGCGACTGCCCGCTGGCTGGGAAACCAATGTCGGCGAGGGCGGCACACTGCTGTCAGGCGGTGAGCGCCAGCGTGTCTCGATCGCGCGGGCGCTGCTGAAGAACGCGCCCATTGTCATGCTGGACGAGGTGACCTCGGCGCTGGACCCGATGAACGAGGCAGCCGTCCACGAGGGGATCGAGCACCTGATGGCCGGCCGGACGGTGGTCATGGTCGCGCACCGGATGCGGACCGTCCAACGCGCCGACCGCATCGCCTTTCTGGACGGCGGCCGGATCGTGGAGGAAGGCAGCCACGCCGACCTGCTCGACCATGGCGGCCGCTACGCCGACTTCTGGAACCTCTCCATGGCTCCCGCCGCGCGGGAATGAGCCCGCCAGGCCCGTGTTCCGGACTTGGGGACCTCGGTACAGCCGTTATGGCCACGGCCGCCGGTCTTCAACTCCACGGGAACATTTGTCCAAGACCGACGCTCGGCCGCCCGTGCATAGTCTCCGCATGAGTGAATACGACATTGAGCACTCGCATGGGATGCACGTGGTCCATGACGGCCCGCGGCAGGCGCCGCCGTTGTTGCTCATCCACGGGTCGGGGGCCTCGGGCGGCTTCTGGGGCCCGGTGGTCCCGGCGCTGGCCGGCCACCATCACGTCATCCGCGTTGACCTGCCGGGTTGCGGTCAGTCCCCGCCCGCGCCGTCGTATGACGTGCCCGCGCAGGCGGGCCAGGTGGCGGCGCTGCTGGACGACCTCGGGCTTCGTCACGTCGCCGCGGCCGGGCACTCCAGCGGCGGCTATGTCGCCACCGCGCTTGCCGAGCAACGTCCCGACCTCGTGGGTTCGCTTGCATTGATCAGTAGCGGCCCGAGTCCGGATGCGCTCCTCCGGCAGCCGTTCATCCTGCGGGCCCTGCTGGCCCCGCCGTTGGGCCCGCTGCTGTGGCCGAGGCGTTCGGATGCGATGATCCGCAAGGGGATCAGCGCGACGGCCGTTCGCCCGGTGGACCTCCCGGACGACGTGGTCGCCGACGTACGGGGCATCACCTACCGGGTGATGCGGGCGGTGCTGCGCCGCAACACCGCCTACATCGCCGAGCGGAGCGTGCCCGAGCGTCTGGCCGCTCTCGATGTCCCCGTGCAGGTGATCTTCGGCGCTGCCGACCCCCGTTGGGAGCCGTCGTCGGCGCACCGGTACGACGCGGTGCCGGACGCGCGGGTCGAGCTGCTGCCCGGCGTCGGGCACCTGCCCATGCTGGAAGCGCCCGAGACGGTCGGCGAACTGCTGCTGAGCTTCACGGCGACGGGCCGCCGACGACCGGTGATCCCCTGATGCCTAGACTGGCCGTGTGTTGTCGGCCGGTACGCCACCTGACCAGGCGTGGGTGGACGTCGCAGTCCCCCGCCCGTCGGTTCGGCTGCCGGGGGTCAGCATGGCCGGGTTCCGCCATCGTGCCCCGGCCTTGGTGGACATCGCCATGGTCGCGTACCCGTCCGTCACCCTGCTCGTCGATCTGAGCGAGGGAGAAGGCGTCGTCTACGAAACCCATGGCCGGCACGAGCGCGGCAGTGTCGTCGTCGGGCTCCTCCCCGGCGATCTCCGGGCGGCTGGCTGGGGAGCCGGCCAGTGCCTCCAGATCCGGCTGGAGCCGGTCGCGGCGGCTGCGTTGTTCGGCGCATCGACCGAGCTCAGCGGGACGGTGGTAGCCCTTAAGGAGGTCTGGGGCCGCGACGCCGAGCGAGCCGAGGACAGGCTGCGCACCGCCGCGTCGTGGGACGAACGATTCACGATCGCGGTGGACATCCTCGGCCGACGGCTGGGCGCCCACCCACCGGTCGATCCGCAGGTCGCCTACGCCTGGCGGCGGACGCTCACCAGCCGGGGACGGGTGCGGGTCGACGGCCTGGCGGACGAGGTCGGCTGGAGCCGCAAGCGCCTGTGGTCCCGCTTCCGGTCCCAGCTCGGCATCACCCCCAAACGCGCCGCCCGGCTGGTGCGCTTCGACCACGCCGCCCACCTACTCGCGGCGGGTCACGCCGCCGCCCGCGTTGCCGCCGAGAGCGGCTACGTCGACCAGTCCCACCTCCACCGCGAGGTCACGACGTTTGCCGGGCTCACGCCCACGGCCCTGGCCGTCGCGCCGTGGCTCGCGGTCGACGACGTCGCGTGGCCGGCTTCATCGCCGACCCAGCGCCCGGCGAAGGATGGCGAACGCATCCCCGACCTTCGTTGAACAGCTTGCCTACACGATGCGGCTGCCACGCGCCGCGCAGGTGGAGAGACCCGCCGCGTCAGGGCGGTTTCGTCAAAGTCCCCGCGGAAGGTTCGCTGGTCGTGGCCGCATCTCGAGAACTTCCGGCTGAGCCGGCGCGATCGTGAGCTGCCAAGCCGTGGCCAGGCCGACATCGACGCCTGGCGCCTACCTGGGGTGCCACCGGAAAACGAAACGGGCCGCGGGCTGATCACCGGTCGTTAGTATCTGGTGGTTCGCGCTGGTTGGTAACGGTTTCCGGGGGGTCGGGTGGCGTCGATCGATCGGACGGCCTATCCGAGGTTCGCGAGGGCGGTGTCTGCTCGGGACTCACCCTCCGGGTCATGACACCACCCGTGCTCGACGAGCAGGATGCTCATACCGGTGTGCGCCGGCTTCGCGTCGGGGGCGGTCTTGCACAGCCGCCGATATGGCCGCCCAGGCCGGTTCAGGCACGAAATCCGGGGAACATCACGGCCTCCAAGAAACCCGGCGCAGTTCACCGCCGCCTGGTCCGACAGTGGTGGACGTACCCGAACCGGCCAAGCCGCCCGAGGACGAGCAAGGAGATCCGGGACCTGGTAGCGCGGTTGGCGTGGGAGAACCCGGCTTGGGGATACCGCAGGGTGCACGGTGAACTCGTCCGACTCGGCTACCAGGTCAGCGAAGCGACCGTGCGGCGGATCCTGCGGCGCCGGCGGTTCGGCCCGGCTCCCCGGAACGTGACCTGGTCACCTCGGCGATCAGGCCGCTGCTGAACGTGCTCGCTGTCACGCTTCTCCACACACCGAGCGCTCGCCAGGAGCGACGGCACGCTCGCCGACATCCCCGAGCTGTGTCCGGCTCGACGGCGTCGATAAGTCGATGGCGAGGGTGGAACCGGCTATGGCACGGTGTGGGGGTGTCTGAGCAGTTCTCCCCGCCGCAAAGCATGGACGAGGCGATCGCCGCGGAACGGACCGGGCATCTCCTGCGCTACCTCTATTTCTGGGGGCATCGCCCGCCCAGGGGCGGCGGCGTCGGTCCCGGCTGCCTGTCGCAATGGTGGCCGGTCACCTTCACCGAGAACGGCCGCACCTTCGCCTCCGCCGAGCACTACATGATGGCGCACAAGGCCTGGCTGTTCAGCGACGCCCCAACCGCCGAACGAATCCTCACGGCCGGCCACCCGGGTGAGGCCAAGACGCTCGGCCGGGCCATACGCGGCTTCGATCAGCGGGTCTGGAACGCCCACCGTTTCGACGTCGTCGTGCGCGGCAACACCGCCAAGTTCGGCCAGCACCCCGAGCTACGGCGTTACCTGCTGTCCACCAGGAACCGGGTCCTGGTCGAGGCCAGCCCGAACGACCGTATCTGGGGCATCGGCCTTGCCGCCGACGACGACCGCGCCGCCTCCCCCGCCACCTGGCAGGGCCTCAACCTGCTCGGATTCGCGCTGATGGCGACCCGCGGCGCGCTGGAGACGGGGGCATGAGCTTCGGCACCTACGCCCGGCGCGTACGTGACCGGAATCTTCCGTACGGCGCGCGGTATTCCGCGCTGCGCTGCGCGGTCGAGCGGTATATGCCGCTGGGGTTCAACGCCACATGGGCCTACATCACCGGTCGCGCCGGCAACGTCCGCACCGACGAGGCCGCGCTCATCCGCGCCCTGAACGTATTGGAGGTCAGCCGGAAGGCCCGGCAGGCGGAGCTGGCCGAGTTCGCGTGCCGCCGCGGCGCGGACAAGGAACAACGGCACAGCCGTACGGTAACGGAGGAGGAGATTCGCTACCGATACGGCTACCGCTGGCCGGGCCCGGACGCGCACGAGGCGACGCTGCGGACCGTCACAGCGCTGTGGGACGAGCACACGCGCCTGCCGTTCCCCGACGTCCCGCCGGGCCCGAAGGGTGGCCTGGTGGAACTGGATACCTCCATCGCAGGCATGATCTGGACCTACCTACAACGCGAAGGGAACCTGCACCCCGACCACCGGCGCCTGCTGCGGGACTGCCTGGCCGACCTTCGGGGGCTTCGCCTCAGCTTCCCCGTCCCCTCTGGTTTCTTTCGATTGCGAAAGATGGCGGAACTGATCGCGCATGACGCCCTGCCGCTGATCCGCCTCGCATGGGCGGGCGATGCCGCTCACATCGCCGAGGTCTTCCTCGCCGCCCGCGCCCAGATGACCGGCCTGCCCCACCTGCGTTCCGACGAGCAGACCCGGGCCTGGGTCAGCGACGTCATGCTTCCGGCATCCGTGGTATGGGTCGCCGAGCTACACGAACGGGTTGTGGGTTTCGCCGCCCTGCGCGGCGACCTGCTGGAGCACCTGTACGTCACGCCCGACGCCCAGGGAAGCGCCATCGGCACCGCACTGCTGGACAAGGCCAAGAAGGCTCGACCGGGTGGGCTCGGCCTTTGCGTGTTCCAGCCGAACACCGGCGCCCGCCGCTTCTACGAGCGCCGCCGCTTCACTCTGATGGAGGAGGGGGACGGCAGCGGCAACGAGGAGAACCTGCCCGACGCCCGCTACCGGTGGCGGGAGATCGACGAACCCCGGCAGGTGGAGCCGTCCGGGCTCAACGAGGGTCTCACCTGCGCCTTCCCTGACGTGCTCGCACACGATGTCACCGCCGTGGTCAACGCCCTCCCCACCGCCAGGCACACCCCTTCTGCTTCCTTCCGCGCGATCGTGGGCGACGACAGCCTCACCATCCCGGCACGGATCTACAACCCCGAACCCGCCCCCTAGGCGCTCGGCGGTCTTTCTCCGCTCCGCCGGACGATCCTGCACTGCATCTACACCCGCCACCACGACGGCTACGTCCGCCGGCGCCACCTCCGGCAGATCATCGGCTCGCTCGAGCCATGGGTCCTCCCCTACATCGTGTACCTGATCGGGGAGTACGTCGTTGAGATCGTGACCGACATCCAGACCTCGCTCGGCGACCTCAGCACCGCGGGCTCCCCGACCCACCGCGCCTTCGGGCGCTTCCTCGCCGACAACCCCGGACTCCTCGCCCTCATCGACCAGCGCGTGGCCAGCTACTGGTCCTGCTACCACCGGTGGGATTTCCCCCGGCTGGCCGACTATCCCGGACGCCTGCTCGTCACCGCCATGCGCGCCGCCGCAACCTCTGCTGGATCCGCGCCCGTAGCCGGACCCACTCGCCTTCGTCGGCCACAGCCTCCACGAGCAGCGGCGACAATCCCGCAAACACCACCCTCATGAACTGGGAAAGACCATGCACGGCTCACTGCGACGCAGCAGGGTCCCCTCGCCACCACCCAATACCTGTGACAGAGCCGGAAGAGAGCCCCAGAGCCGTTGGCGCTGGACAGCCCCTTCGTTCGTGGGGTCTGTCCATCCAGGGCCAAGACCCGTACAGTCCCCGTCCGTCGAATCCAACGGGCCACCACTCGTGGGCCTGGTTCCTGGCACGGTGAGCGCTTCGCTGGTCCCGTAGGAACTTCTCGCTACGACCGAGGGCGGAGGGTCGCCCCCTCCTTGGAGATTTCCCGGACTCCTTCCAACGCGATAAGCCGTGGTGAACTCGGACTCGTAGGTGTCGAAATCTCCTGGATGGACGATCGCTCCCGAGTATTGAGCAGGCAGTGGCATCCGTTCGGCGGTCGCCGACCGCCCCCTCCGCTCCGGGAGAATGCAGGCATGGTTGAACAGAGCATCTGGATGCAGAAGGTCGCGGCCGACCCCGGTCACTCCACGTGGTTCATTGAGCGCTTCCGTTCCATGTCTCGCGCTGGTGACGACCTCGCCGGGGAGGCCCGCCTCGTGGACGCCATGGTGCCGCGCCGCGCCCGCGTCCTCGACGCCGGCTGCGGATCCGGCCGGGTCGGCGGCATGTTGGCCGAGGCCGGCCACGACGTTGTCGGCGTCGATGTCGACCCGGCTCTGATCGAGGCCGCCGAGCAGGACCACCCCGGGCCGCGCTGGATGGTCGGCGACCTGGCCGAACTCGACCTTCCTGCGCAGGGCATCACCACGCCGTTCGATGTCATCGTCTGCGCCGGGAACGTGATGACGTTCCTCGCGCCGAGCACCCGTCGTGAGGTGCTGAGACGGTTCCGTGCGCACCTCGCGCCGGAGGGCCGGGCCGCGATCGGCTTCGGCGCCGGCCGCGGCTACGAGTTCAGCGAGTTCTTTGCGGATGCGGCAGCCAGCGCGCTCGAACCCGACCTGCTGCTGTCCACCTGGGACCTGCGTCCGTTCGGGGACGACTCGAGCTTCCTGGTTGCTCTCCTCCGCCCTGCCTGACACGGCGGCTGAGGGCGGATGAGCAGGGACTGCGTGGAGGAGCAGCTTGGGCCTGCCTACCGTCATGCCCGGACGTGTGATGCGCCTCAACCGCTCGACATCGGCCCAGCTCACTTCGAGGGCGAGAATCTCGGCGTTGGTCCGCCATGGCTTCCCAGCCGGCGCCGGCCGCGGTAGCGGCCTTCGGCTTCCGCCGCGGTGATCCCCTCGGCGGTCAGCTCGTTTTGCGGGTCGCGCTGGAACTGCCCGACGGCGGCGATCAATGCGCACTGCTATGACCTCATATCGGGGGTTTTTCATGTCCGGCATCCATGTCCGAACCCAGCTCGTCCGTCCAGAGCCGCCCGCCCCGGGCGCCGGCCCGTATATGGGCCGCCTATCACGGCGAAGGCTCAGTCGGTACCCGCGAGGCCGTCGGCGTACGGCATCGGCGGCCCGCGTCCCGGCGCGGGCCGCACAGAAGGGAGGTCTCCTGGTCACGGCCTTATCGGCACGCCATCTCGGCCGGTACGTGAGGCTGCGGCTAGAACAACCGGCTGGCCCGTGCCTCGGCCGGCTCCTCAAGGTCCAGCAGGGTCTGCTTGCGCTCGAGCCCGCCGCCGAATCCCGTGAGCTTCCCGCCCGCGCCCACCACCCGGTGGCAGGGGATGACGATACTCACCGGGTTACGCCCCACCGCCTGACCTACGGACTGCGCGAGCCCCTTGCTCCCCAGCTCAACCGCGATATCGCCGTAGGTGATCCGCTCACCGTACGGGATCTCCCGCAGCAGCGCCCAGACCCGCTCCTGGAACTCGTCGCCGTTCGTCACCGCCGGGACATCGAACACCTGCCGGTCCCCGGCGAAGTACTCGTCGAGTTCGCTCTGCGCCTGCGCCAAAACCGGATCCGCCGATGCGGCGACGCGGCGGCCCCACGCCGACTGCGGGGGCGTGTACCGGTAGCGCGGAAAATACAGCCCCACCAGCGCGTCACCGTCGGCGACGACCAGCAGCCGCCCCACCGGGCTGTCCACATAGGCGTGTCGGACGTCCATTCTGATCTCCTGCCTGCAACCGCTGCCTGTCCACAACGTAGACGCGCGAGCGGCCTGAAACGTGAGACGCGTCCTGACGGTGAAGCGCTCCGGCTTCAGTGGAGGCTCACGCCGCTGACACTGTTGTGGCACGCGGGGGTGCGAGGTCTGCAGTAGCCCACCGTACGGAAAGCGGGCGCTGCGCGGTTCCGAGGGTGCCCGCCGTACGGAGACCCGTACGGCGGGCGCGACTCAGGGTGGGTCAGCCCAGCGACCGGCCTTCGGCGGCGTGCAGGCGCCGCCGGTGGTCGGCGAAGACCTCGTCATTGGAGGCCACCGTCGCCCCGGGCACCGTCGGCGAGACGAACGTGGGCAGCTCCACCCCGCGCCCGGCCAGCACCTTCGCAGTGCGGGTGACGATCTCATGGCTGACCACGCACGCGACCACGGTCGAGGCGCCGCCGACTGGCCGGTCCCAGCCCTCCACCGCGACGATCGCGTCCTCGACGGGCACGCCGGTGTCGACGGTCACGTCGCAGACCTCGGCGATGCGCTGCCCGCTGGAGTGCTCGGCGGGCCGGTCCAGGTTGGCCACCGAGGTCACGGCTACTGTGAACAGCCCGCGCTTGGCGCCGTACATGGCCGCCTCGACCGGCGCCGCATTCCGGCCGCCGTGCGAGTAGACGACCATCACGTCGCCGGGGCTCAGCGGCTCGTGGTCCAGGTACTGCTTCACGTAGCCCTCGGTGCGCTCAAGCCACAGCAGCTCGCGCACGCCGCCGGGCCCCAGCACGTTGTGCCACATCAGCCGGGGATCCGTCAGCGGGTGCAGACCGGAGAAGCTGCCGTAGCGGGGAAAGGCGTCCATGGTGGGGATGACCGAGTGGCCGCTGCCGTACAGGTGGATGAGGCCGCCGTTAGCGACGGCGTCGGCGCAGCGCTCAGCCACGGTGTCGAGCGCCGCACCCTGGGTGGAGTCAAGCCGGTCGAGCAACTCGATGATTTGCCGGGTGTAGGTCACAGAACCTCCTGGTTTCTTAGTGCGAGTCGCACCTGGTAGCGGTCGCCGCGCATCACGCTGCGGACGTATTCGAAGGGCCCGTGCGCATCGAAGGTGAGCCGTTCGACGTAGAAGGCGTGCGCGCCGGGCTCGACCCCGAGCGTCGAGGCGTCTTCGGCCAGCACTCCCCCCACGGTGAAGGTCTCCAGCGCCTCGCGCGGCACCAGGCCGTAGGTCTCCCTGAGAGTCTCGTAGAGGGACCGGCCGCCGAGGTCCAGCTCGTCGAGCCCGGGGAAGCGATCGAGCGGCAGCAGCGCCGTCTGCACACCGACGGGTTTGGCGCTGTCGGTGCGCAGCCTGCGCAGGAGCAGCAGCCGGTCGGCGGGACCCAGGCCCACCTCCTTGGGCAGGTCGCAGGCCGAAGCGCTGACGACGCGCTGCTCCAGGATCTGCGAGCCCGAGCGGTGCCCGAGCCCGGCCAGTTCGGCAGTGAAGGAGGTGACGCCGCGCGTGCCCGCCGTCAGGCTGGTGTCGCGGACGAACGTGCCCCTGCCCTGCTCGCGGACGAGCATGCCGCGGTCCACCAGCCTGGCCAGCGCCTGGCGGATGGTGACGCGGCTGACGCCGTACACCTTTCCGAGCTCGCCCTCGGTGGGCAGCTGGGCGCCCGGCAGCCACTCGCCGTCGTCGATGCGTTGCTGTAGAGCCCGCTCCACCTGCAGGTAGAGGGGCAGTCCAGAGGAGGGGTCCAGCCCCTTCACGATCACCATTCCGCTCCGATCCGGGCGGCCAGCAGCGCGCCCACCACCCCGGCGTCCGAGCCGAGTCCTGTCGCGGCCACCGGCACCAGGCCGCCGTCGGGGGAGGCGAACCGGGCAGTGTCCAACAGCGGCCCCAGCACGTCCATGGCGTCGGCCATCCCTCCGCCGATGAGCACGATCTCCGGGTCGATGACGCTGGCCAGAGCCGCGAGCCCGCGCGAGAGCCGTACGGCGTAGCCGCGCAACTCCTCCACCGCGGCGCTCTCCCCCGCCCTGGCGCGGGCCACCAACCCGGGGCCGCGGCCGCCGAGCGCGGAACCCGACGCGGCCGATTCGAAGTCGGGATGGTCTGGCATCGGCAGCCAGCCCCAGGAGCCCGCGCTGCCGTGCGCGCCGCGCCACACCCGGCCCTCGACCAGCAGCGCGCCGCCTATGCCCGTGCCGACGGCCACCAGTACGGCCGAGCGCCGCCCCTTGGCCGCGCCCTCGGTGGCCTCGGCCAGCAGGGTGAGGTGGCCGTCGAGGCCGAGCCGTACGGGGGCGTCGAGCAGTTCGGACAGGTCGTCAGCCAGTGGGCGGCCGGCCAGCCAAGGCAGGGCGGGCACGAAGCGCGGGACCCCGGCCGTGGAGGTGCCGGGCAGGCCGATCATGACCGCGTCGGCGTCGCGGCCGAGGCGAGCCAGCAGCGCCAGCAGGTCCTCGTAGTCGCCGGGGACGGCGTGCCGGACCACCCGGCCGCGTTCCCGGCCCGTCTCGGCGAGCGCGCGGACGGACGTGCCGCCGACGTCGATGCCGACGTGTCTCATCCCTTCACCCCTGTCCGCGACAGCGAGGCCACGAACACCCGCTGGGCCAGCAGAAACACCACGATCGTCGGCAGCGAGGCGATGAGCGCCCCCGCCATGACCACGTTCTGGTAGTGCACCGAGGTGCTGTAGCTGAGCAGCTGCGACAGCGCGAGCACGACGGGAAACTTGGCGTCGTCCTGCAGGATCGATAGCGGCCAGATGAAGTTGTTCCAGTAGAAGACGAAGGAGAAGATCGCCAGGCTCACCACCGCGGGACGCAACAGCGGCGTCACGACGCTCCATAGGATCCGCAGCTCGCTGGCGCCGTCCAGGCGAGCGGCCTCCAGCAGCTCGTCGGGCACGTCGGCGATGAACTGCCGCATGAGGAAGATGCCGAAGGCGTTGGCCAGCCACGGCAGCAGCACGCCAAGGTAGGTGTCGGCCAGCCCCATCGAGGAGACGAGCCAGTACAGCGGCACCAGCGTCACCACCGGCGGCAGGAACATGGTCGCCACCACGCCCCAGAACAGCACCTCGCGCCCGCGGAAGGTGTACTTCGCGAACACGTAGCCCGCCAGCACGCTGGTGACCAGCACCGACAGCGTCGCGACGCCGGCCAGCAGCAGGCTGTTGAGGAACGCCTGACCGAACTTCACCGTCTCGAAGACCTCGCCGAAGGCGGCCAGCGAGGGCGAGCTCGGGAACCAGGTCGGCGGGATGCGCTGCAGCTCCTGCGGCCCCTTGAGGCTGGAGGCGACCATCCAGTAGAGCGGGAACAGCGCCGGGATCAGCACCAGCGCGAGCCCCAGCTGGGCGAGTCTTCTCATGCCGATCGCCTCCGCACCACGGCCAGGAACGCCCCGCCCAGCGCCACCAACAGGAGCAGCAGGCTGAACGCCATCGCGCTGGCCTGGCCGGCCAGGCCGTGCTGGAAGGCGGCGCGCTGGATGGCGAACGACAGCACGGTCGTGCTCTCTGCAGGTCCACCCTGGGTGAGGATGTAGACGGGGTCGAAGACCTGGATCGCGTTGATGATCGCCACCAATCCGATGAAGATCGTGGTACGGCGCAGCAGCGGCAGCGTCACGTGCAGCGTCTGCCTCCACAGTCCGGCGCCGTCGATGCGGGCGGCCTCGTACAGGTCTCCGGGGATCTGGGTGAGCCCGGCGATCACCAGCACGGTGTAGTAGCCGGTCATCTGCCACAGGTGGAAGATCACCAGGGAGACCAGCGCCGTGTCGGGGGCGCTGAGCCAGGTGGGGTGCCAGGCGCCGAACAGCTGCGACAGCGGGCCGTACTCTGGGGCGTACAGGCCGCCCCAGACGATCGAGATGGCCACGGTCGGGATCACGTACGTTGAGAACAGGGCGGCGCGCACCAGGCCCTTGCCCGCCACGCGCGGGAAGTACAGCAGCATGCCGAGCGCAATCGACAGCGGCACGGTCACCACGACGACCAGCGCGACGTAGATCGCGGTGTTGGCCAGGGCGTTGTAGAAGCTGGAGTCGGCCAGCAGGCCCGCGTAGTTGTCCAACCCTCGCCAGGCCATGTCGCCCAGCGCGGTGTACATCGACCAGTCGTGCAGGCTGATCCAGAACGTCAGCCCGATCGGTACCACCGTGAACAGGCCGATGACCAGCATGGCGGGCGAGAGGAACGCGACCGCCGCCGCGCCCCTCCCGCGCCCGGCTACGCTCACGCGCCGGCCTTGGTCAGGATGTCGGACGCCTCTTTCTGCGCCGCGCTCATCGCCGCCTCCGGAGTCTCCTTGCCGAAGACGACGCTCTCCAGGTGCTTCTGTACGGCCTGGCTCATCGCCTCACCGCCGAGCACGGAGGGGAAGGGGACCGCGTTGGGCAGTTCCTTGATGTAGCCGGCCAGGAACGGGTCACTGTCGGCCGCGGCGTGCGCCTTCAGATCGGCGTTGCTGCTGGGCAGGATGCCCATGGAGGACAGGATGTCGCCAATGGCCGAGGAGCCGCCCATGCCGCTGGCCGAGCCGTTGAGGTAGTCGAGGAACTTCCACGCGGCCTGCTGCCTGGGCTGGTCGGCCTTGCCGTTGACGATGGTCAGCCAGGAGTAGGAGACCGGGGCGCTCTTGCTGCCCTGCGGACCGACCGGGATCGGGGCGACACCGACGTCCTGGTACTTGTCGCCCATGGCGTCCTTAAGGGCGCTCTGCCACCAGTTCGCCATGATGATCATGCCGGTCTTGCCGTTGACGAAGTTGTCCAGGTAGGGGCCGGTGGTGTTGGCGTTGGCGTTACTCATCTCCGGCTTGGTGGAGCCGGAGATGACCAGCTTGGCGTACAGCTGCGCGGCGGCGAGGGTCTTGGGGTCGTCCAGCTTGGGAGTGTTGCCGTCGAGGAGCTGCCCGCCGTTGGAGGTGACCAGGGACAGCCACGGGTGGACGGAGCCGGCGGGCCAGCTCGTGATCACGCCGAAGCCCTGCTTACCATTGCCGCTCAGCTTGGCGGCCGCGGCCTCCAGCTCATCCCAGGTCTTCGGCGGCTCGGCGATGCCCGCCTGGGCGAACAGCTTCTTGTTGTAGTTGAGCGCGTACAGGTCGACCTCGTTGGGGTAGCCGCGCGGACTGCCCTGCTTGGTGACGCCCTCGACGAGATTGGCCGGCCAGCCGGCGGTCAGCTTGCCGGCGGCGTCCTGCGGCATCGGCGCGGCCAGCCCGTCGCGGACGAGCTCGGGCAGCCACAGGTCGTAAATGCTGGCGATCGTGGGGCCGCTCGGGCTGGCGCCCTGGGTCCGCAGCGTGCTGAGCAGGTTACCGAACGGCACCGCCCTGATGTCCACGGAGATGCCCGGGTTGGCCTTCTCGAAGGCCGTAGCCGCAGCCTCAAGGGCCTTGACCTGTTCAGGACCCCAGTGGGTGAGGAACGAGATCTTGGTATTCCCGGATGACGATCCGCCGCCGCCACACGCGGCGGCCACCACCATCAGCGCGGCACCGGCCGCGGCTATCCGTATCGATTCCAAAGGGGGGCCTCCTGATTCATCAGGTCGTTAGGTTGTTATAACGAATATTTCGCCGCAAGGGAACCCCTCCGGATGAATCACCCAATAACCCACCACACCTGGTGTACCGGTCAGACCAATAGCCAAAGTGCCTGGTATGACATACGAGGGACCATTCCGGCTGGGGGACACCACACCGGACGGTATGCAGCATCTGCTGTCCCGGGCGGTCTGGGACGCCGACACCGTCCGCGATGACCTGCGCGACCATGTCGTGGAGGCCGGGGTCGGTGCGTGCTGGGTGGCTGGGGATGAGGTGTACGGGCAGAGCCCGCACCTGCGTGCTGAACTGCAGGAGCGCCAGGTCGGCTACGTGCTCGCCGTCGCCTCCAGCCATCGTGTAACCACCGGCGCCGGCGCCGACCGCGCCGATCAGGTGATCTTCGATCTGCCGGAACGGGCCTGGCAACGGTTAACGGCCGGTCCGGGCGCCAAGGGCCACCGCTGCTACGACTGGGCGTTGGTGAAGATCGACCCGAAACAGCCCGGACGCCACTGGTTGCTGATCCGCCGCACCCGGCGCACCAGCGAACTGGCCTTCTACCGCTGCTACGCCCCCGGCCCGGTCCCACTGCCCGTTCTTGTCCAGGTGGCGGGCCGCAGGTGGACGATCGAGGAGTGCTTCCGGACCGGCAAGGGGCTGACCGGCCTGGATGAGCATCAGGTTCGCCGCTGGAGATCCTGGTACCGGTGGACCACCCTGGCCATGCTGGCCCACGCCTTCCTCGCCGCGGCGGCTGTCTCCGAACGCGCGGCACAGCCGGCCGGCCCCGGACTGACATCGTTGACTCTCGGCGAGATCCGGCACATGCTCGTCCACCTGATCAACCGCACTCCCCGCGACGTGGCGGATGTCCTGTGCTGGTCCCTGTGGCGACGCCGGCATCAAGCGCGCCCAGACAGCAGGGTGGCTTTGAACGAGGGATACAGCACCAGCTTCCCGAAACTGTCCCCGGGCGTGAGTACTTTGAGCTGGTGACCGCCGACACTCTGCCCTCCGAATCCCCTGAGCGGCTGCGCGCCGCCATGGTCACGACGCTGACCGAGCAGGGATACATCCGTTCCCCGGAGGTTCAAGCGGCGTTCGCCGCAGTCCCGCGGGAACGGTTCGCCCCCGAAGCATCGCTCACCGCCGCCTACTCGCCCCAGGACGTGGTCATCACCAAGCGGGACACGACAGGGAGGGCGACGAGTTCGGTCTCCGCGCCGTGGCTCCAAGCCGAGATGTTGGAAGCCGCCCGCCTCTTTCGCGGAGCACGCGTTCTCGAGGTCGGGAGCGGCGGGTACAACGCAGCTCTGATCGCCGAGATCGTCGGCCCCGAAGGGCTGGTGGTCACCGTCGACATCGACCCGTACGTCACCGAGCGCGCAGAACGCTTTCTGGCCGAGACTGGCTACCCGCAGGTGAAGGTCGTCCTCGGAGACGCCGAACACGCCGCCGAAGAGCATGCCCCGGAGGGCGGATACGACGCCATCATCGTGACCGTGGGGGCCTGGGATTGCCCGTGGCGGCACCTGCTCGCCAAGAGCGGCCGCATGATCATCCCGCTCCGCTTCTCCACGATCACCCGATCGTTCACCTTCGTCCATGACGGCGACCGGTTGCGGGGCCTCGACCCGACCGTGTGCGGGTTCGTCGCGATCCAGGGCGCCGGCGCCCACCTCAATCAGGAGGCCGTCCTTGCGGACGGGGCCGTGACGCTGACCGTCGAGGGCGGCCCCACGGTCGACGTCGCCGCCCTCGATCAGGCTTTGATGGGGGAACGAGCCCAGCTATGGACCGGCGTGACGATTGCCCGCGGGGAACCGTTCGACTCGATGCACCTACGGATCGCGACGGTCGACGACAGGTTCGGCATGATCTGGCGAAACCCGGACCGGGGCGGTGACCTCGTCGACCTGGCGATGCGCTGGTTCTGCCCAGTTCTCGTCACCCCGAACAGCTTCGCCTACCTCACCCTCCGCGATGTTTCTCGCGATGAGGAGGCCGGGGAGCGCAGGTGGGAGTTCGGCGTCTACGGGCACGGTCCCAGCCGCACCGAGCTCTCCCGGCAACTCTGTGACCATGTGCAGAGCTGGGACCGCGACTGGCGCGACCACTCCGGCCCTGACTTCTCTCTCTATCCCGCCGACGCCACCGTGCCGGAACCCGCCGATGGCCGGATCTTCCGCAAACATCACACCCAACTGGTCATGGCCTGGACGTGACGATCGCATAGAAACAACGCCGCCTTTCATGCAACAGGAGCAGTGACGGGCCGGGCTCCCCTCCGTCGACCGCGTGCGGTCGGCGGAGGGATCCCCGCCGACCGCGTCGCCATTACTCGGACGAAGCCTTGGCACCTTGCAGGATGTCCAGCGCCTCGAGGAGGTGAACCCGGAACCGTTCGTGGTTCTCACTCATCGGGAAGTGCCCGATCTCCGGCATCGTGATGAACCTGCCGTTCTTGATCTGCCCAGCGGTGCGTGCGCTGTCCTCAGGCGTGGTGAGGTAGTCGTACTCGCCGGTGAGCATGACAACCGGACACCGGTCGCCGTCGATCTCGCCCAGTCGACCCCTCAGATCGTGGTCGACCGAGTAGAAGTGCAGGTCGCCCTTGAACGCCTCGGAGCCCTGGGAATAGTAGAACCAGGTCTTCCAGCGATCCGACTCGGGCGATTGCGGTGCCATCAGGTCCCAGACCCCGCTGGCGCAGACCTGCGCGGCGTTGGCCTGCGGATGCTGCCACCAGTCGAGGTAAAAGCCCGGCGAGTAGTCGGCACCCTCGACCGCGAGCACACCGGCGAACCGGTCCGGATGGCGCAGCGCCAGTTGCAGGGCGATGGTCCCGCCGAAGGACGACCCCATGAACAAGGGGTTCTCGAGTTCCAGGGCGTCACACAGAGCCACGATGAAGTTGGCGTAGTGGTCCGCAGTGAGCTTGTACTCCTCCTTCCACCACTCGGTGTTCTCCGGCGGATCCGACTTACCGTGTCGCGGCAGGTCATAGGCGATGACGCGGTACTGAGAGGTGATCTCTTCGTCCTCCAGCAGCCCGCGCCACTGGTGATTGTGACATCCGGCGGTGTGCTGGCACACCAGCGGCTGACCGGTGCCGTTCTCGAGGTAGAAGACCTTGTACTCGAGGCCGTCGACCTCAAGAGTGACGTAGTGCCCGGTGACCGGGGAGATCCTGCTCATGTCACTTCCCTTCTCAGACCGGCGAGCCGATGACGCGGAGCAGCTCGATCTGGCGCGTGATGCAGCGGAGGTTCTGCATGAGAACGAGCAGATCGCCCTCCAGTCGCATGTCGCGCTGGAAGCTGGCCGCCCAGATCCCGTGATACATGGGCGCCGGCACCGGCTTGCCGAACTCACGCCAGGTCTCCGCGCTCGCCCGGATGGCGAACTGGTAGGGCACGTCAAGCGGGCCCGGGTCGACCGCGACCTCCGTGACCTTCCCGGACTCGACCCGCACCACGAACGTGTGTTCGGTGGCGTCGATCAAGTACGAGCAGTTGAAGTACTTGCCATGCGCCTGGATCTCGGCGTCACTGTCGCTGGCATCGGCGAAGGCCTCGGCCCACGCCTGTCGCGACGGGGCACGAGTGGACACCGTCATCGGCTGCTCCTCTCAGGGGAAGGGATTGACCGGCTACCGACGTCTCACGCGGCGGCCTGTTCTCAATCCAAAGCCCCTGTCGGGCCAGCGGTCTAATACCGCTCATCAACCGATCGATAGGCCGGACGAATTGGTTAGAAGTACGTCACACGACGTAACATCGACGCGTGGTCGAACCGCCCGAGCTGCGCCTGCTGCGTTACTTCGTAGCTGTCGCTCAGGAGCTGCACTTCGGGCGCGCGGCAGCCCGGCTCCACATCAGCCAGCCGTCCCTGAGTGTGCAGATCCGCAAGCTTGAGCACCAGCTCGGCGCCCAGCTCCTGGAACGCAACAGCCGGCACGTGATGCTCACCCCCGCCGGCGAGGTCCTGCTGGACGAAGCCGAACGGCTCCTGACCAGTGCCGAACGCCTCGCCGTGGTCACCCGCCAGGCCGCGGACAACGGCGGCGGGGGCAGCCTCATCGTCGGATTCCAGGCCAATGCCGCAGCCGAGCTGACGCCGAAGATCCTGGCCGCCTTCCAGGCTCGGTATCCGCGCGTTCAGGTGGAAATGCGGTCCCACGACTTCGCGGATCCCTATGTCGGGTTGTCCAACGGAAGCACTGACGTGGCGTTCGTACGACCTCCCATCCTCTTGCAGGACTGGCTTTGCGTGGAGACCCTGTTCGTCGAACCCCGCGTGCTGGTGACGTCCGCAAACTGCCATCTCGCCGGGCGAGAACGCGTCTCGATCGAGGACGTTCTCGACGAGCCCTTCGTCGGGCGCCGCGCCCCCGAGTACTGGCGCGACTTCTGGCTCGCCGTCGACTGCCGTGGCCCACATACCGTCCGCCTCGGAGCCGAGGTCGGCAGCGTCGACGAGTGCTTCGAGGCGATTCTGTCCAGCCGCGGCGTGGCGTTCACGCAGGCCTCCACCCAGCGTTTCTACTCCCGCCCCGGGTTGGCGTTCGTCCCTGTGGACGGGCTACCCCCGTCCCCTCTGGCGATCGCCTGGCGCAACGACATGAACGCGCGGCCCGTGCAGCAGTTCGTCGAGACCGCCCGTATGCTCGCCACTCTCGATCTCGTTCCCGCCGCCACGCCCAGCTCGACGTCGGCCATGCCGGAAACAATCGCCAACATAACCCGATAGGGGCCTCCCCTTGATCGGGGGACAGCTCGAGACCGTGGTCTTGCTGTTCGAACCCTCCAATGCGCTCAGCCTCCGACCTCCTGTCCTCATCGCCCCTACGAAAGGCCTCGATCGGCACGGTGTGCGATGCGGCCGCGTCCACCCACGCCGCCGAGGAACTATCGCCAAGGGCACGCACGGCACGCGGGCGTCCTCCAGCCTCCAGTGGTGGGACAGCGACGTTCGGCCGCGCCCTTTACAGCGTAGATTTCCAGGTTCGTTTGAACACGGGCCACTCCTCTGGCTGGAGGACGGGCGAATGCGGCGACACGCCGGCCAGACATCTGTCACCGGCTGGCACTGTCCGACAGGGCGAGTCTTGGTGACACCTGGGTGACACAACGGAAGAGCCACGAAATCCGATCATGGACTCCGTGGCTCTGACCTGCGAAAACGCGGTCGGGACGACAGGATTTGAACCTGCGACCCCTTGACCCCCAGGCAAAACCGGTGGGGGCGGGACCATAGGCCATACCTACGGTCCACGTAGATGACGGGGGTGACGACCGCCTCCGGGTCGGGCCGCCCGCCGGCCCGCCCTCGCCGCCGGCAGGAGTTCTCGGGGTCGGCAGGGCGAGCCCGAGGGCGGGATCGCCGCCCGTCAGTGGTCGGTGCGCAGGGCCTCGGCGGAGAAGCCCGCAATCTCCTTGTACCGCTGCGAGATCTCCGCCAGCTCCTCCACCTTGATCACGTCGTCGATGGAGTCGAACGGCCGGTCCCCCGTCCGCTGCCACACCTCATGGATGATCACGTCCGGTGGCATGCTGCGGTTGGCCAGCACCACCTGGGCGGTCGCGGGCAGCCGCTCGGCCTCGTAGGCCCGCAGGGCGCTCATCGGGTCCGGCGCGGTGCTCAGATGATTGCGCAGCGCGCGGGCGTCGAGGATCGCCTGGCCGGCCCCGTTGGAGCCGCGCGGCACCATCGGGTGGGCGGCGTCGCCGAGCAGGGTGATGCGGCCCACGCTCCAGTGGTCGAGCGGGTCCTGGTCGACCATCGGGTACTCCAGGACGGTCTGCGAGCCGCGCATCATCGCCGGCACGTCGAGCCAGTCGAAGTGCCAGTCCTCGAAGGCGCCGATGAAGTCTTCCAGGTGGCCTCGCCGGTTCCAGTCGCGTTGCAGGTGGCGGGGGGTCTGGATCTCGACGACCCAGTTGAGGAGCTGGTCGCCGTCCGGCAGGTTCCTGATCGGGTAGGCGACGAGTTTGCCACGGTCGATCCAGCCGGCCCGCACCATGCTGGCCCCGGACAGGAACGGCCTGCCCTTGGTCACGCCCCGCCACATGTTGATGCCGGAGTAGCGCGGCTCGCCCTCGTCGGGGTGGAGTTGCTTGCGCAGTGCCGAGTGGATGCCGTCGCAGGCGACCAGGGCGCGGGCCCGTACGGAGGGCAGGTCGTCGCCGCCGGGGCCGGTGAAGTGGGCGGTGACGCCGTGTTCGTCCTGTTCGGCGCGGACGCAGCGGTGGCCGAGCACGACCGCGTCGTGGCCGAGGCGCTCGCGTACCGCGGCCAGGAGGAGGGCCTGCAGGTCGCCGCGGTGGATGGAGTACTGCGGGTGGTCGTATCCGGCGTGCCGGCCGGCGGGCTCGCGGTAGATGAGCTGGCCGAAGCGGTTGAAGAAGACCGATTCCCTGGTGACGACGGCGACCTGGCCCAGTTGCTCGCCGAGGCCGAGCCGGTGCAGGACGCGGGTGGCGTGCGGCAGCAGGTTGATGCCCACACCCACCGCACCGACCTCGGGCACGGCCTCGTAGACACGGCAGCCGATTCCGGCGTCGTGCAGTTCGAGCGCGAGCACCAGGCCGGCGATGCCGGCGCCGACGATGAGGATTTCGGTGGAAGGGCTCGCGGGATCGGGGGACCATCGCGGCATGAAGACTCCTGGCTCCTGTGCGGGGTGCGCCGGCCGGGCGGGAATGAGGGGCCGGCGTCGGCGCCGGGTCGGGCGCCGAGCACATGGTGCCATCGTGTTGTCTATTGTGCACGGATTCGGGGTGTTATTTCTGCTATACAGAACAGCATGTTTGACACCCTCCCTCCGTACACCATCGGATCAGTGGACAAGGCGCTACTCATCCTCCTCATGATCCGGGACCGAGGGGAGGTGCGGGTCACCGACGTCAGCGACGAGCTGGGGGTGGCCCGTTCGACGGCCCATCGGCTGCTGCTCACCCTGGCCCACCGCGGTTTCGTCGCCCAGGACCGGGTCAGCCGGGCCTACCGCGCGGGTCGGGTGGTGGTGGAGATCGGGCTGTCCGCGGTGGGCGGGCTCGACGTGCGGCGTAAGGCCAGGCGGCACATGGAGTGGCTGGCAGCCGAGTTGCACGAGACGGTCAACCTGCTCGTGCTAGAGGGCAACGGCGTCCGGTTCATCGACGGGGCGGAGGGTGACCGGCCGCTGCGGGTGTCCTCGCGTACCGGGGCGTTGTTGCCGGCGCACAGCACCTCGGGCGGGAAGGTCCTGCTCGCGGAGCTGCCTGACGAGGAGGTGCTGGCGTTGTTCCCGGACGGTCTTACGCGGGTCACCGACCGCACCATCACCGATCCCGACGCGTTGCGGGCGGAGTTGCGCAGTGTGCGCGACCTTGGCTACGGGGTGAACCATGAGGAGAGCGCGGCCGGGCTGGACGCGGTGGCGGTGTGCGTGCGCGACCATCTGGGGCGGGCGCTGGCGGCGCTCGCGGTGAGCCTGCCTCACCAGCGCATGACGCAGGGCAATCTGCACATGATGTTGCCCTTGCTGCGGGCGGCGGCCGAGGCCATCAGCCAGGATCTGTGACGCGATGGCCACAGCCGGCGACGGGGTTGTCCGACGGAGTTGTTCCGTCATACAGAATCTCTGACCGTTCGATTCCCTTTTACGCAAACCCGCCGTAGCTTCTGGCAACGAACCAGCAGATCCGGGCGCTGTGCCACGAAACGGGTAGATGTCATGATTCAGCATGAAAACGATAGAGTCCGCGAGCTTACGCGCGGGTGGCGCCGGTGAGCTACAACGACTACGACGCCCCCCACGCCGACCTGCGCGAGCTGATCGAGCGTATTGACCGCTCCGGGCAACTGATGCGGGTCGCCGGCGTCGACCCGCACCTCGAGCTCGGCACCCTGATCGAGCTCATCGCGCACCGCGGCGGCGAGGGCGGCCCGGCCGTCCTGTTCGACGAGCTAGCCGGCGCCAAGCCCGGCCACCGCGCCTTCTCCGGCGCCACCAACTCCGCCGCGCGGCTGGCGCTCACCCTCGGCCTGCCGGCCCCCCGCCATCCGCTCGACGTCGTGCGCGCCTACCGGGACCGGATGAAGACCCACACGCCCATCCCGCCGGTCACCGTGGACCATGGCCCCGTACTGGACAACGTCCTGCGCGACGACGAGGTGGACGTGACCGCGCTGGTCGCGCCCTTCCTGCACGAGCGGGACGGCGGCCGCTACATCGGCACCGACGACCTGGTCATCATGCGCGACCCGGACGACGGCTGGGTCAACATCGGCACCTACCGCAGCATGGTGCACGGCCCCGACCGGGTGGGGCTGTGGATCTCCCCCGGCAAGCAGGGCAGGCAGATCAGGGAGAAGTACTTCTCCCGCGGCGAGCCCTGCCCGGTCCTGATCTCCTGCGGCCACGACCCGCTGCTCTTCCTGGCCTCGGGCAACGAGCTGCGCTACGGCCTGTCGGAGTACGACTACGCGGGCGGCCACCGCGGGCAGCCGTTCGAGGTGGTGGCCTCGGAGCTTTACGGGCTGCCCATGCCGGCACGGGCGGAGCTGGTGCTGGAGGGCGAGATGTACCCGGGTGAGGTCGCGCCCGAGGGGCCGTTCGGTGAGTTCACCGGCTACTACGCCGGCGGCCGCTCGGATCAGCCGGTGGTGCGTGTCCGCCGGGTCTACCACCGCAACGACCCCATCGTGACGGTCGCCTCCCCGATCAGGCCCCCCTCGAACTTCTCCTACAGCAAGTGCGTGATGAAGGCCGGGATGATCTGGGACGAGGTGGAGCGGGCCGGGTTGTCCGGCGTGCAGGGCGTGTGGTGCCACGAGGCGGGCGCCGCCCGGCTCTTCAACGTCATCTCGATCAAGCAGGCGTACGACGGCCATGCCAAGCAGGCAGGGCTGCTCGCCGCGTCCTGCCAGTCGGGCTCCTACCTGGGGCGGTTCGTGGTCGTGGTGGACGAGGACATCGACCCGACCAACACCTTCGACGTGTTGTGGGCCATGTCCACCCGGTGCGACCCGGTGGACGACATCGAGATCATCCGTCGGGCATGGAGCGGGCCGCTCGACCCCCGCATCCCGCACGGGCAGACGCACAACTCGCGGGCCGTCATCATGGCCGTCCGCCCTTACGACCGGTTCGCCGACTTCCCGCCCGTCGCCGAGGCGAGTCCGGAACTGCGTGACGAGGTCGCGCGCAAGTTCGCCGACGTTCTGGCCGGGCTCGGCTCCCCATCCCCCCACGTATCAAAGGAAGCAGAATGAGCAGGCTCCGTCCGGCCGCGGTCGCCGCAGTGACCGCCACCCTGGCCCTCGGCCTCACCGCGTGCGGCAGCGACACCACCTCCGCCGACGCGTCCGGCGCGTCCGACGATGACGGCGCCACCATCACCTACGGCATCTACGAGCCCGGGGCCGACTCCGGCTACCTGCTGATGGGCCAGGAGAAGAACTTCTTCGCCAAGCACGGCGTCAAGGTCAACATCGTGCAGCTGAAGAGCGCTCAGCAGGCGTTCCCCGCGCTGCTGGCCAAGCAGGTCGACGTGATCCAGGGCAACCCGAGCGAGGCGCTGCTCGCCGTGCAGAAGGGCGCGAAGCTGAAGTTCGTCGGCTCCACCATGCCCGGCCAGAACTACGCGCTCTACGCCAAGAGCGACGTCGCCTCCCTGTCCGCCATGGCCGGCACCACGCTCGGCGTCTCCACCCCGACCGGCCTGCCGGCCGTGGTGGCCAAGGCGATGATGCTCCAGTCCTCCGTCGATCCCTCCTCGGTGAAGCTGGTCAACTCCGGCGGCTCCTCCGACCGGTACAAGGCGGTGGTCGCCGGGCAGATCCAGGTCGCCTCCGCGCCGCTGGACTACACCGCGCAGGCCGCCAAGGACGGCGTCAAACTGCTCGGCCGGGCCAAGGACGTGGTGCCCGACTTCCCCAGGTACGCGCTCATCACCCGAGACGACGTGCTGCAGGCCAAGGGCCAGGGGGTCACCGGTCTCATCACCGGTCTGGTCGAAGGTATCCGCTACGCCAACGACCACCCCGACGAGGCCCAGGCGCTGGCCGCCAAGACGCTGAAGGTAGCGGCCACCGACCCGATGGTCGCGGAGACGTACAAGGAATTCCGCGACGGCGGCTACCTGGCGCTGAACGGCGAGATCCCGGTCAAGCAGATCAAATACCTGGCCGACCTGCAGGTCAAGATCGGCATCACCAAGAGTGCGATCCCGGTGGACCCGATGGTGGACGACACCTACCGGCAGAAGGCCGTCGCCAAGATCGGACAGGTCGCCTCCCACTACTACGGGGACGCCCAGTGAGCGGCGACCTCGCGGTGGACGTCCGCGCCGTGTCGAAGGTCTTCCGGGACGACAAGGGCCGCGACGTCCAAGCGCTGCGGGAGGTGTCGTTCCAGGTCCGCCGCTCGCAGATCGTGGCGCTGACCGGGCGCAGCGGATGCGGCAAGACCACGCTGCTGCGCATCATCATGGGTCTGGAACACCCGACCTCCGGCACGGTCGACGTGGACGGCGAACCCGTGCACGGCCCCGGGGTCAACCGCGGCATCGTCTTCCAGAACGCCGAACTGCTGCCCTGGCGCACCGCGCTCGGCAACGTCGAGTTCGGCCTGGAAGCCCGCCGACTGCCCAAGGCGCAGCGGCGCGAGACCGCCGAGCGGGCGATCGAACTGGTCGGGCTGAAAGACGCGGCCCACCGCCGCCCGCACGAGCTGTCCGGCGGCATGCGCCAGCGCGTCGGCATCGCCCGCGCCCTCGCCATCGACCCCGCCGTGCTGCTCATGGACGAGCCCTTCTCCGCGCTCGACGCGCAGACCAGGGAGAAGATGCAGGCCGAGCTGCTGGAGATCCACGAGCGGACCGGCAAGACCATCATCTTCGTCTCCCATGACATCGACGAATCCGTGCTGCTCGCCGACCGCGTGGTCACCCTCGTACCCGACCCCGGCCGGGTGCACGGCGTGCTCGACACCGCCTTCGGCGCCTCCACTTCCCTGGAGGAGCGCCGCGGCTCGGCGCAGTTCGCCCAACGCCGCCACGAGCTGCTGCAACTCGTGCACGGCCGGGAGATCCAGCAGCAGGATGGAGTGTCCGTATGACCGCTCTGGCAGACCAGGCGGCACCCGTCGAAGACGAGACCACGCTGTCGAGGAAGATCCGGTCCCAGCGCCGCGGCGGGCGCGACCGGCTGGTCACCACCGCCGGCGTGGTCGTCCTGCTGATCATCTGGGAGATCGCCGCGCGGCAGGTCGACCCGATCCTGGCCGCGCCGCCCAGCGCCGTCTTCACGGCGCTGATCGGCATGGTCGGCGACGGCTCTCTGCCGACCGCGGTGTGGGAGAGCGCCCAGCCCTTCCTGGTCGGGTACGTGCTGGCCATCGTGGTCGGCGTGCCGGTGGGACTGCTCATCGGCCGGTTCCGGCTGGTCGAGGCGGCGATCGGCTGGCTGGTCATCGCCGGGTACGCCATGCCGATGATCGCGCTGACGCCGGTCTTCATGTTGTGGTTCGGGCTGGGCTTCGCGGTCAAGGCCGCGATGGTGATGACCATGACGGTCTTCGCGATCTCCATCAACACCTGGAACGGCGTGCAGAACGTGCCCCGCACTCTCATCGAGGTCGGCACCGCCTTCTGCACCTCGCAGCCGCGCATCCTGAGCCAGATCGTCATCCCCTCCGTCATCCCGTCGATCATGACGGGGTTGCGGATCGGCATCGGCAAGGCCGTGGTCGGCATCGTGATCGCCGAGTTCTTCACCGCGATCGGTGGGGTCGGCGGGGTCATCGTGGACGCCGGGCACAGCTTCCAGCCAGACCGCATGTTCGCCGCGGTCGTCGTGCTGATGCTCGCCGCCGTCGCGCTGACCAGTCTGGTCGGACTGATCGAGCGTTGGCTGGCCCCGTGGAACCGGTCGATCGCGGGAGGTGCGCGGTGAACACGCCGATCGCCGGGGCACCGCGCCGCGTCGTCGTCGGCGTCTCCGGCGCGACCGGCACCGCCTTGGCCGTACGGACGCTGCAACTGCTCGGCGCGGCCGGGGTGGAACGGCATCTCATCGTCAGCCCCTCCGCCCGGCGGACCGCGGCCTACGAACTGCCGGAGGCCACGTTCGACGCCGAGGTGGTGCACAACTTTCGCGACATCGGCGCCTCCATCGCCTCCGGGTCCTACCCGGTGGACGCGATGATCGTGATCCCGTGCAGCGTCAAGACCCTGGGCGCCATTGCCTCGGGGGTGTCGGAGAACCTGCTGGTGCGGGCCGCCGACGTCACGCTCAAGGAACGCCGGCGGCTGGTCCTGTGCGTACGGGAGACGCCGCTGCACCTGGGGCATCTGCGGGCGATGGTCACCGCGACCGAGATCGGCGCGATCATCGCGCCGCCGATGCCCGCGTTCTACTCCATGCCCGAATCGCTGGACGACGTGGTGGACCACATCGTGGCCAGGGCGTTGTCGCTGATCGGCGTGCACGTGCCGGGCGCGCCGCCGTGGCAGGGAGAACCCGCCTCGGCGTCGCGCGCCGAGGGTCGGCGCGCGGCGGCAGAGCCAGGCCGGTAGCGGCGGGCCTTGGCTGGCGCCCGGGCGTCCGAGCAGGTAGGACGTGACCTCCACCAGCTCCCCACGCACCCGCGCCGGGTACCGGGCGCCCGGCGCCCGGCGCCCGGCGCCCGGCGCCAGCGTGATGATCGTCGAGATGTAGGAGACCAGCTCCACCGGGGTGAGACAGGATGTCGGCCAGGTCGGTGCTCTGCATCACCTCGCCGTCCACCTCGCAGCTCATCTCACTGCTGGTGGCCGGCGCCTCGTCCGGGGTGACCGGCCAGGGGCCGATCAGGGTGGTGGCCTCGAACGTCTTGCCCTGCAGCCGCTGCAGGGCGGTACTGCCAGTCCCTGGCGGTCACGTCGTTGAGCACGGTGTAAGCGGCGATGGCGGCCCTGGCCTCGTCCTCGTCCGCGTTCCTGACCTCGGCGCCGATGATCAGGGTCAGCTCGGCCTCTCAGTCCATAGCCTCGGAGGCGGGGCAGAACGACGTCGTCGTACGCGCCGATCAGCGAGCGGCCGTACTTGGCGAAGAGCGTCGGGTATGCGGGCAGCTCGCGACCCATCTCCTTGATGTGGTTGCGGTAGTTGTGCCCGACACAGATGATCTTCTCGGGCCGGGCGCTGGGGGTGTCGTGTCGGAGAACACGGTCGCCGCCCGGATGGCTGAGCTCGGGCTGGCCGGCCGCCCGCCCAAGAAGCGCCGGTCGCTGACCCGGCAGGGCAAACGGCGAGCAGCGCCGGACCTGGTCGGCCGCACATTCACCGCGGTCGCGCCGGACGTGCTGTGGGTCGGCGACGGCACAATGATCGACACCGATGAAGGGCCGCTGTACCTGGCCACCGTTGAGGACCTGTTCTCTCGCCGACTGCTCGGCTACGCCATGTCCGAGCACCACGACGCGGCACTGACCGTCGCTTCACTCCAGATGGCGGTGGCCACCAGGGGCGGGAATGTGGATGGGGTGATTTTTCACTCCGACCGCGGGTCGGAATACACCGCTGCCCGCTACCAGGGCGAATGCCGCAAGCACGGCGTCGTGCAGTCGATGGGCCGGGTGGGATGCGCTCTCGACAACGCCGCAGCCGAGGCGTTGTCAAGAGCACGCTCAAGGTCGAGTACGTGCACCGGCAGCGCTTCCGCACTCGGGCCGAGGCTCGCGTGAAGATCGCAACCTGGATCACCGACTTCTACAACACAAGGAGGAGGCACAGCCCCAACGACGGACTGTCGCCCGTCACATTCGAGCATCAGATGGCCGAGAAGAGGCACACTTCAACGGCCCTGCTGAGGGCCGCTGTGGCATAGGACCGTCTCCACGATTTCAGGGGATTGACATCTGAGCGAATCGAAGGATTACGGAGTGGCCGTCTCTTGTCACATGGATCTCACCCGTGCCAGCGCCAGGTCTAGATCACCCGCACACCATCTCCCTGGACGTGAACTTGGAGTATGCGATTTCGCAGCTCAAGGGCATTCGGACTGCATCGATGGCATGCCGTGGCGTGCCAGCTGTTCAGGGGTGTGCATGACGTGTGGTCCCCATCCGATTTCCGGCCTCATCTGCACGGCGACTCAGTCGACCCCCTCGCGGCGTGATCCACCACATCAGCGGTGTTCGTCAAACCGGAGCAACACCAGTTGATCACTCACCCGACCTTCTGTTTACAAGGAAAGGGCAGGCCGCTCGTTGCTCGCTTGTCGCCCTGCTCGGCTGGTAGATACGGGCCGGTGGAGTGTGCTCGTGAAAGACGGCGTTGCTGTACGGACTGCTGTACAGCATCCCCGAGTTCCACGCCGGCGCCTCGCCCTCGACTCCTTCATTACGGCAATGCCGCGCTGATCCTCGAGTTGGCCTGCCGGTTGCTCTGTCTGCTTGCATCGTCCACTGTCGTGCGCGAGCATCCAGGGTAGTCCGGGGGCGTTGTCACGCAGCTCGTCACGCAGTAGGCGGCGTCCTTCTTAGTTCCTGGCCCCTCATCTGGGAGGTTCTGTGCTCGCCCTTAGCGAACTCTTCCTGGTTGTCGCTCAGTGCGGACTCACCCCATGACATCGACTGCAGCGCGCCTGGCGCTCGTTGCTCTGCTGTTGGCAGCAACAGCTGGTTGTGTGAACAATATAGAGGGGGCTGTGGGAGTCACCCGGGCTCCGAATGGGCACCTGGCGCTAGCTGTCGTCTGGTGCGACAGACCGTCGACCATGGGCGCCTGGATTTTAAAACAAAACCCCTGGAAAGCCGTCGTCGAATACAAGAACCCCGAGGTCGATAGCGTCTCCGACTTCCAAATTCTCGATATAGACTCTCCGGAAGCACCATGGCAGCTCTCATCTGGTCTAGCCAAACTGTATCCGGACGTCGACTATACGGCCGAAGCGTGGCCCGGAGACGGCAAGAACGGAATATTTGGCCAAGTAGGATTCAGACTGAAAGACGTCGAAAAGCTTAAGACAGGACAGGTCTGGCTCGGCACTCCAGGACATGTCGTTACGTGGAATTACTTTCTTGAATACGCCGAGAAAGACGCATGCTCCTAGCCAGGGCTCCGGCGTTCTCTCGGTTTATCCGGTTTGATCACGCTAGGCCGAGGGTTGCGAGGCAACGGACGGGGTCTTGGGCATGGCGGCGGTTGGCTTGGGCGATGTTGGTCCAGCCGCAGAGCTTCAAGATTCCGATGGCGACGTTGCGCAGGGCTGCCATGACGGCGGGCCCCGAGCCGGTACGAACCTGGGAGAAGTCCTCGCGATAGGTGACGTCCCGGATGTGATGCAGGGCTTCGATCTGCCAGTGCGCGCGGATCCATGTGGCCAGCTCCCCGGGTCGGGCCTGGTGTGCGGCGAGACTGGTGACGGCGTAGACGGTGACGGCCTTCCACCGTCCGCCAGAGCGGGTCCGGACTTTGCGGGTGATGCAGACGGCCTGGGCGGCATGCGGAAACAGCAGCCCGGGCCCGATGGCCACGGAGCAGACCTTGATCGAGCGTTTCTCGCTACGGCCATGCCCGTGAACGGTCTCGGTGTGGCCGACCTCGACCTGCCGCCAGGGCAGAGTCTTGAGCTGCTTGTGCAGGGCGGGCTGGTTCTTCTTCACGGTGAGGATGTAGTGCGCTTTCTCTGCTCGACCAGGAAGACGGCATGCTCGCGCTGGGTGTGCAGGGCATCGGCCGTGACCACTGCGCCGACCAGATCCAGCGGCTGGAGCAGCGGAGCGAACGCCGTCAGCTCGTTGCTCTTGCCATCGACCTCGACCTGACCAAGGACCGCCAACGTACGGCTGTCGGTCACCGCGAGCAGATGGGTGGCCCGGCCGGAGCCGGTGTGGTGCCGAGTGCCGCGCAACGCCTTGCCATCGACCGCCAGGCTCCGCCGTCGTCGGCGGAGAGCCGTCCGCCCGGCGGCCTGCTCGACCTCGATCCGGGCCGTGGCCAGGTCGTTCAGCCAGCTGCCGGCCGTAGCCGCGAACGCCACAGCGTCCAGTCCCTCCAGCGCATGCCGGATCGTGGACTCGTCCGGCACCTCATATCGGCGCCGCAGTGGGTCGTAGCGGATCCCCAGCGCAGAAAGGACCCGATCGGGCGCGTCCGCGATCCACTCACCGATCGTTGTCAACGAGGTCGCCCCGGTCAGTGACGCCGCCACCGCGGCACCCAGCAGCGACGTCAGCGAATGTCGCACTCCTCGCGGGTCCCGCGGATCGGGAACCCACGCCAGGTACGCCATCGGCTGCGGTATCCGTCCGGCCAGGGCGTCCCGTTCGGCCTGCGGCAACGCCGCCAGATCGCCAAGGACTGCACAGATCGGCGATGATGAGGGAGCAGGCACGGTCTTCTCTCACGATCAAGGCTTCGACAACCTCATGATCGCGAAGGTCGTGCCTGTTTATGTACTCCCAACCGATCGCCTCGCAAGATCCGGACAACAGGTCTCAAACCGCAACTATGCCGGAGACCTGGGGACAAAGACGGACGAAAAGTCAGAAAGCAGCACACCGAGGCACAGGATGACATTGATCAAGCGGACGAATAATCTGCTGGTTGCCGCAACTCCTCCACCCGGAAACTCTGCTGGTTCAGGGACGTAGCGACGCGAACCAGACGCGCACATCGGGCCGATGAACTTCGCCTCTGTAGTACCTGCGTGCTGGCCTGGACCTGCCCGCCGCCCCACTTGTCAGGATTCCGAGCGGTAGCCGAGCGCCGCATGGATGACATCGTGTCCGTCTCGGAGAGCGCTGTCAGGGACGCCACTCCGGGCGGTAGTCCTCGTGCCAGTCGTAGGCGATGGCCTCCAGGCGCAGCAGGTGCTCGGCCTGGGCGTGCTCTCCGGCATCGACCCAGCTCCCGCCAGCCACGTGAGCCAGGTACTTCAGACGGTCCTGCTTGGCGGCCAGATCGACCAGGACCCAGGCCGGGTCGTTGTGCACGATGTGCCGCTCATACGCAGCGTCCAGGGTGACCGCGATCCGCGGCTGAGTGCAGTCGGGCACCTCCACGTACTGGCGGCCGTACACGCCCTGACGAGAGAAGGACTTCGGATCGTCGGTCGTACGCGAGGGGAACCAGCGGCCCGGCTCGCACGTGGCGGCGATCTGCCAGGACTCGTCGATACGAGCCTGCACGAACGCGATCAGGTCATCCATCGGGGACGCGGACCTCATCACTCGCGGGGAGAGTTACGTATCCATCATGAGCCCGCACGGCCCGGCGCGGGGCGGCAATCCCCCGAAACACTTCTCTCTGCCTGAGGCCAGAGGTTGGTCGTAGTGCCCGGTTCATGACGAGCGAGACAGGCCCGCTGGCGCTTCCAGCGGGCCTGTCTCGCCTGAGGTTGGGGATCAGAGGCCGGGCACGACGGACAGCCTCGCGTGGGAACCCGTACGCCGACCCCTCTCCAGCCTGCGACTGTTCCGTTGACCGTCTGGCCCACGCGGCGGCGCCGACGGCGGTGGAGCCGAAGTGGCGAGTAGCGCGGCGGTGGACTCAGCCGCAGCCCGGGCGACTTCCCGATAGACGCTGGATTCATGCTGCTTTTTGCGGAATTTCACCTCGAATCGCCTCAGACCTCGGCGACATACATCACTGGCAGGGCGACACCTCAACGGCGCGAAACAACTGGCTGAGCCTGGATGCACCGCGTGATTTCTCGTGATCGATTCCTGATCCAATTCGGTCGCGAGGACCGCTTCGCCAGGTGAAGCGCTGTCTCCGGGCATGAGAGAGCCGCTGCGCGCGGGTCACAGCTTGTCCACGTGTCCAAAGGCTCGGGGCGGAGGTTCATGCGCCGGTGGCACGGGTGACCGTGGGGGTCGCGGTGGTGCGGGCAGTGACCGAGGGCATTCGGGCTGGTCAGGCCGCTTGCGCGGGCGGCGGGTCATGGACGGCGTCGAAGACGTTCATCCACGCCTGCTGCCAGTGCCAATGCTGCGGTAGGTGGAGGGTGATGTGACCGCGTCCGTGCCGGGCCAGGCGGGCGGGGGCAGCTACCAACCGGCGGCGGAGTGTGGCACCACGTGCCCTGGCGTGGACGGGACCGGCCAGGCAGCCGGTCGCGCGCAGCAGGTTGTGGGTGATCGTGGCGCAGGTCAGCCACGCGGCGTTCGCGGCGAAGTCACCTGAGGGCAGGTGCGCGAGCGGGCCGCAGACCAGGTCGGCGAAGACCTGCTCGACGATCGCGTGGTCACGATGCTGTTCCTCGGCCTGGGCCAGGTGGAACGGGCTGTCGGTGAAGACCGCGTGATACCGGTATGAGCTGAACAGCTCGTCCTGGCCGCCCGCAGCCTGCGGGTTGAGCCGCTTGACCCGGCGCACGATCAGTCGTGCCGTGACCGCCTGGCCCTTCTTCGAGGTGAAGGCCGTATAGCGGGTCTCGGCGATCTCAGCGTCGGACACCCAGTAGCCGGCCTGCTCATCGAAGATCGCGTTCGGGTAGGCGATCGCCTGCCAGGCGTCATCGTCGATGGCGGCGATCGCTGCTTTGATCTTGGGGTCCATCTTCGCGGTGATGGAGAAGTGCGCGCCCGCGCGGCGGCAGGCGGCGATCACGCCCGCTGCATAGAACGCCGAATCTCCGCGCACGAGGAGGATGCCGGTGGCGCCCGCCGCCCGCGCAGCGGTGATCGACTCGGCCACGAACGATTCCGCGCCACGGGCTGAGCCTGCTTTCCTGCCGCGTAGCCGGGTGCCGGTGATGACCGGAGCGGCCAGCGGCGTCGACAAGGTCGAGGCCAGCACGTTCAACCCGCCTGGGCAAGCCGCCTCGGATGTGTGGCTGCGCGACCTGGTGGCCCAGCTCGACCGCGGCCTCGTTGTCATCGCGAGCAGGGAGCCGCTGCCCTGGCACCAATACGCCTCGGAGTGGGGGCGGATCATCCGCCAACTTCCGTTGGAGGGGCTCCCGATGGATGCGCGGATGGAGTTGCTGACCGACGGCGGCGTCACCGATCCCCGTATGCGACAGGTGATCGCAAAGGCGAGCGTCGGCGTGCCGTTCTACCTGCATCTCGCCGTCGACAGTGAAAGCAGACGGCAGGTGGTCTCCCAGGACGAGATCATGCAGCGCTTCCTCCAGCACGTCGATCCGGACGAGCGCCGATACCTGGAACTGCTGAGCATCACACGCACCTTCGACTTCGAGTTGTTCACCCGACTGGCCCAGGCCTTCCATCTTCCTGCCGGGCAGATCGCGTGGGAGAGGCTGACGTCGTACTCCTTCGTGTATCCCGCGCCGGAGTCGCGGTTCCAGCTGCATCAGCTCATGACCAGTGTTCTGCGGGTGCGGCTGTCGGCTGCGATCAGCCAGGAGGCCCACAGGGTGCTGCATGACCTGTGGAACGAGCGGGCTCGCGGCAGCAACGCTCCAACGGCGCTCCGGGAAGCGGCCTATCACGGCCTCGGTTCCGGGGTGCTGTCCAGCGATCGGCTGCTGGACTACGCCGACCGAATCGCCGCCCTGGGCGGGTCGCAAGGAGTATCCGGCCTGGTCGCCGATCTAAGGGATTTCCTCGAGCAGGGCGAACCCGACGAGGCTCTGGACCAGACGGCGCGGTGCCTGGCCGCCGAGGCGGCCGTCCTGCTCGGGGACGCCGAGAAGATCAACACGTTGACGCCGGGACGATCGTGGTCCCTGACGAGCCGGGCGGGCGCGCGTCTCGCCGTCGCCGCAGGGCATGGACGGCGCATCGGCGGGCAGACGGCCGAGGCGTTGCACATCTACTCGAGCGTCTGGGATGGGCGCGAGGGACCAGAGCGCCACCCCGCAGGCCTGTGGAGCGCGGATCTCCACATGGCCCAGGGCAGATTCCGCCGGGCGTTCCTCTTGGCTGACGAGGTGACTGCCAGCAGTCCTGCGGATGCCCACGTCCTCCGAGGTGACCTCGCCCGGCTGCTGCACCTGGCGTCCCGCTTCAGTTACGACTTCGAGAGGGCCGAGCGGCATCTCCGCGATGCGGAAGCGCGCTACCGCCAAGCGGGAACGGTCATCGGGGCGGCGCTGGTCAAGACCAACCTCGCCGAACTGCTCGCCTGGACGGATCCGGTCTCGGCCATCGCGGTCGCGCGCGAAGCGGTCGAGGCCAACACCGACCTCGGCGCTCTGCACGAGGCAGGCAAGGCGTTCACCGCCCTCGGCCAGGCCCAGCTGGCCATCGGGCACTTCAACGACGCCCGTACATCCCTGGATCACGCTTGCCGCACCTTGGATACGGCCGGCTACCGGTCCGGTCGCGCCAGGGCGGAACTCGTCCGAGCCAGCCTCCACCTTCGCCTCAGACAGGCCGATCAGGCTATGGCCTCCCTCCGGTGGGCGGTGGACGAGCTGGTGGCCGTCGAGGTCTATCCGACGCTGCTCATGGTGGCCGAATACCTGCTCGGAATGCTCGAGCGCACCGACGAGACGATCAGCGCGGCTGCCCAGCAGGCCCGGAACGACATCGAGCCATTGGATTCGCTGGAGGCGTTGGAGGCACGGATGAACGATCACCTGCGGGGGCTGCTCACGTGATGCTCGACCTCTACAACACGGCTATCCAGGCCAGAAACGGCGCCAGCGGCTTCTACAACGACAACATCCGAGTCGACACCCCAAGCGGACCCGTCATCGTCCGCATCCCAATCGCCGGGGCCGACACCATGGACCTTCGGATCTGGCCTGAGCAGGACGTCCTCGCCGCACTAGGTCCCCAGGTCGCCCATGCCCCTCGGCTGCTGCACGTGTCGCAGGAACCGCAGTTCCAAGTTCACGAGTTCATCGCCGGAGACGTCCTCGACGGCATCGCCCCACGGGGCAACCGGGTGCCACCTGCTGTACTGGGAGACGTGGTCGAGCTGTTCGTCCAGCTCACCACGGTTCCATTGGATCGGCTGCCGGAGTTGCCGCCGTCATGGCCCGCCGACGCCGACACGCCCGCCTTCGCCAGGCGACTGTCCGATGTGACCGGACGCGTCTACGACACGTTCCGCGAGCCTTATCAGTCGCTGTTCACCGCGCTCGGCATCCCTGAAGACCCGCTGGCCCCGGTGCTCGGACGCTGGTCAGAACTCACACCGCGACCGTTCGCACTCGTCCACGCGGACGTCCATCGAAAGAACATGATCTACCGGGACGGGCACGTCGTGTTCCTCGACTGGGAGCTCGCCCTGTGGGGCGATCCCGTTTACGAGCTCGCCGTCCACTTCCACAAGATGAGCTACTACGACGACGAGCGGCAGGCCGTACTGGACGGCTGGGTGAAGAACATGCCGGCCGGGTATTCGCAGGGCTGGGAACAGGATCTCGACACCTACCTCGCGCATGAGCGAGTGAAGTCCGCCATCGTCGACACCGTGCGGTACACCCAGCTCCTCACAGGCGGACGACTCAGCACAGCCGAGGAGGATCAGCTGATCGGCAAGCTGACCCGCAAGCTCAACGCTGCAGGAGAGATCTGGGAGTGGAGCTCCCCTGTCAGTACCGCCTACGTCGAAACCCGGGTCCGGCAGAACGGGCGCCCCTGTAAGCCGTCAACAACCTGACTTTCGGATCCGAGGGTTGGGGGTTCGAATCCTCCGCTAACCAGCCCCACCCACGCTTTCGGCCGCGCCGCAATCTCACGCCCAACGGCGCACCGCCTTCTGCCCGGCGGCCAGGCCGAGCCACGGCCAAGATCGACCGCTCCCGGATTTGTCACCCCAACCTGGTAGGACGGAGCTCCGCACCCCCAGCCGAGGATGTCCACCGTGATGGCATATGACGAGGATCTTGAGGCGCTAAACGCCGAGACGCCGGCCGACCCGCGTGACCCGGGCCAGGTGTTCATCCCCGCCGACGGCGTCTACCGCTGGGACGCGGTGGGCTCCCACCGCGAGACCTTCGCCGGACTGCCCGTCGCCGACCCCGACGTGATCGACCACAGTCGCATACCCGACCCCTCCGACTTCGCCTGGCCGCTGTACGACGGCGGCGCGTTCGCGAGTGAACTGAGAGACCTGCTCCACCGGGTCGACGGCTCTCAGATCCGGGCCCTCGTGGTCGCCGGGGAGAATGTGCGTAACGCGCCCGAGGTGCTCGCCGCCCACGCCCACCGGCTGCCCCGGCTGCGCTCGCTCTTCCTCGGGTTCGTCGAACCGGAGCAGTGGGAGATCTCCTGGATCCAGCAAGGCGACATCACCCCGGTCCTGGAGGCCTTCCCCAGGTTGGAGCGGCTCGACGTACGCGGGGGCGAGGGACTGCTGCTGCGCCCCGTACGGCACGAGCACCTCACCGTCCTACGGTTCGAGACCGGCGGACTGCCCGGCCACGTCGTCCGCGCCCTCTCGACGTGCGAGCTGCCCGCGCTGGAGCACGTGGAGCTGTGGCTCGGCGTCGCCAATTACGGCGGTGACGCCACCGTGGCCGACCTGGAGGGAATCCTGTCCGGGGCGGGCCTGCCCGCGCTGCGGCGGCTCGGGCTGCGCGACAGCGAGATCCAGGACGACATGGCCGCCGCCGTGGCCACGGCACCGGTCGTCGCCCGTCTCGAGGCGCTCAGCCTCAGCATGGGCATGCTGTCCGACACCGGCGCCGAAGCGCTACTCGACGGTCAGCCCCTCACCCACCTGCGCCACCTCGACCTGCACCACCACTTTCTCAGCGACGGCATGGCGGCGCGGATCCGGAGCGCCCTACCCGGCGTCGACGTCGACCTCTCCGAACCTCAGCCGCGGGACGAGCGCTACGTCGCCGTCTCGGAGTGAGACCTCGCACCTGGGTGCGTGCCACGGGCAGACAGGTTGGCAGCTGTCCAATACATCTAAGAGGACGTTTTGCGAGCTACTGCCCACCCGTGTCCAACCGCATCGCTTGGCAACCCGGACGGCCGGAGCAGCCTTGACTTGGAAGGACACAGCCTGCCAGGCGAGCGTCTCCTCCAGTGCGGCTCCAGCATCTGGGACCACGGTTGCCCGAGCAGTGTCTCCGTTGAGGCTGTGATCCGCCCACCTGCTGTAATGCAATGAGCGAAACGGGCATCAACCCACGAAACGCCCTCTCAGGGGTCCCGTTCCTCTTTTGCCCAAGCCCTGCCGAACTCACGAACCGCTTGTCACGCGCCCGAGATCCTTAACTACGCGGCCTTGCGTCTTGGTTCCCAGTGGCAGTGGCTCGCAAGGACGTCACGGTGCAATATGGGTCATCTCGACAGGCTTAAACGGAGTATCGGTGCGTGGAAGTATGAAGTGTCCGGACTGCGGTGCGATGTTGTCCGGAACCGGGTTCCAGGAGCCGGGGTCCAGATGCCCGAGGTGTGCGCTGCCTCTGCAGGGACCCGCCGCGCACGAGCTCTGGCAGGTGGACCAGGCTCTCGCCGGGCTGAGGGATCAGCAGGCCAGGCTACAGGCCCGCCGTACGGAACTGCTCGGCGTCCTGCGCGCCGACGCGGCGGGTCAGGGGGCGGCAGGCGCGGGTGCGGCGCCTCCCTACGCGGGCGCGCTCCCGCCGTCCCCGGGGACGGCGGCCGGACTTGGAGCTGTGGGGCCCGGTGCCCCGACGCGGGAGGTCTCCCCGGGCACCGCGAAGAACGTCCTGCTCATCCTCGGCGGCCTGCTGCTGACGGTGGCGGCGGCGGTGTTCACCGTGGTGAGCTGGGGGCAACTGGGCATGGGCGGGCGCGCGGCCGTGCTGGCCGCGTTCACCGCGCTGGTCATGCTGGCGCCGGTCGTGCTGATCCGGCGCAGGCTCACCGCGACGGCCGAGACCATGGCCGGATTCGCGGTCGCGCTGCTGCTGCTCGACGGCTACGCGGCCAGGCGGGTGGGATTCCTTGGGGTGGGCTCCCTCGACGCGCTGCACTACACGGCGGGGGTGTTCGGGCTCACCGCGCTCATCCTGGTGGCCTATGCCCGGGTCACCCGGCTTCGCGGACCCGCTCCGGTCGCCGTGGTGCTGGCGCAGCCGGTCCTGCCGCTGCTGGCCGGTGACTTGTCGGAGACCTGGCTGGTGGCCATGCTGGTGGCCGCGGTGGCGCTGGACGTCGCCCTGGTCCGCTACGGCCGGGGAGCGGTGAGGGTGACGGCCGCCCTGGCCGGCAGCGGGGTCGCGACCCTCGCCCTGCTGGGCGGTGCGCCCTACGCGCTGGGGTCCCCTTCCGTCGGTCAGGCTCTGGTCAGGTCGGCGCCGCTGGTCGCGCTGGCTCTGCTCGGCGGGATCGTGACATGGCTGCTGGTCAGGCTGGGCAAGGCTGAGGGGGAGATCCGGGCCTCCGCGGTCGCCGTCGGAACCGCGCTCACACTGATTGCCGTGTTGGCCGCGCTGGCGCAGCCGGCGCTGGACGGCCCGGGCACGGACTGGCGTCCCCTGGCCTACCTCGTTCCCGCGCTCGCGGTGGTGCTCGCCGCCGATTGGCTGCCCTGGCGAAGGGTACGGCTGGCGGGCATGGGCACCGGCGGGCTGGTGGCGCTGCTGACCACGCTGGCGCTGCTGGCTCGGCTCGTGGCCACCCTGGTGGCGCCGTTCGCCTGGCTGGACGTGCTGTGGACGGGCACGTGGAACGGACGGCAGTGGCAGCCGTTCGAGACGGCGTCGCCGGCGGACGTGGTGGTGCTGGCCGTGTTGGCGGCCAGCCTCCTGGCGGCGGTCGTGCGCGGCACCGGCGGGCGGCCGAGGAAGGTGGCGGCGTCCGGTGCGCTGGTGTCCGGGGCGCTCATGGTCGTGGTCGCCTCCCAAGCCTTCGCGATGCCCTACCCGGCCGCGGTGGCGGTGCAGGCGGTGCTGGCCGTCGCGCTGGCGGTGGCCGCCACACTGGGCCGGGTGCCCTGGTGGGCGGTGGCATGCGCGCTCGTCGCCGGTCCGATCTCGGTACGGGCGGCGGCGTACGCGTTCGGCAGCGAGCCGGCGACGCTGATCGTGCTGCCGATCCTGGCGGTGGCGGCCGCCGCAATGGCGCTGGTGGCCAGGCTGAAGGAGCTCCGGTTCTGGGGGGTGGGCTTCGCTGCGCTGTTCCTCGGGCTGGAGGCGGTGGCGGTGGGTTTCTCACTGGGCCTGCGCGTCCTGGTTGCGGCGAGCGTGGGATTCGCCGTGGCCGGGGTGCTGGTGCTGCTCATGTCGCTGTGGGCGGGGTCGGCCAGCCGAGGCGGCGTGAACGGCCTCAGGTACACCGGCGCCACCCTGCTGTTGCTGGCCTCGTGGCTGCGGCTGGGGGCGGACGAGGTCACCGTCGTCGAGGCGTACACGGTGTCGTGCTCGCTGGTCCTGCTGGGATTCGGCTGGTGGCGGCGGCGCGGTGCGGCGGTTTCGTCCTGGGCGGCCTATGGTGCGGGCCTCTCCTTCACGATGCTGCCCAGCCTGGTGGCGGTCTACTCGGACACCGAATGGCGGCGGTCGCTGGTGCTCGGCGTGCTGGCGTTGGCGGTGTTGTTCGCCGGAGCCCGGTTCCGGCTCCAGGCGCCCACGGCGATCGGAGCCGTCGTGGTCGCCGGGGTTGTGGTGCGGGAACTGGCCCCGTACGTGTCGGAGATGCTCCTCGCGGTGCCGCGCTGGGTGCCGATCGCCGTGGGCGGGCTGCTGCTCGTGGTGGTCGGGGCGACGTATGAGGCCCGCATGCGTGACCTGCGCCGGTTGCGTGACACCCTGGCGGCGATGGGTTGACGTTCCGCCATCGAAAGATGTGCTGGTTGTAGAACTCCCCGTATTCGCGCGGAGCATGCCGTAGGTGGCGTTCGTTCCAACTGTGGACCCCACCAGCGATTGATAGTCCGGAAGTTGCAGCCTGAGTATGTCGCGTTTGTCATTCGTGGCCGGTGGTGCGCCTCAGCTGCTCAGTCGCGTCATGCTCGCAGGTGCTTATCACCCGAGAATGTTTCGGCCCTGACTCCGACCCGCTGCGGCTGAGCTAGCGGTCAAGCATCGGATCCGTCGATTACTTCAGTGGGGCGGGCGCTGAGCGTGGCCATGGACGGCCTCGGCGGCACTGCAACTGCTCTCCCCGGGCATTGCCTGCACGCGGGAGGGGCGCCAGACCTCGACGCCCTGCTGGCGGACACGGGCGAATAGGCATTCTCCCGGGCGCGCGCGCAGCGCGATGCCGATCACGCCGTCGATCTCGGCTACGTCCTTACCGATGCGGTCGTCAAGGTCTAGATGGTCGACCGCCTTACGGGCGGCTATCAGGTCGGGGGTCTTGGGGAGGTGCATCTTCAGCCACTCGAAGGCGTTGTCCGGGATCGACGCGGGGGCGCGGAAGGCTCGCGGCTCGCCCGTCGGGCAGTCGACCTCGTCCACGTCGGTGTCGGAATAGGAGACCGAGATCTCGAAGCATGCGGATGTCACCGGGTAGGTGCTCGGGGATGGGCCATGGGTCGCTTCGTAGGCGCGGGTGGCTTCGTTCACTGGTTGCGGCTGGCCGTCTGCGCCGACCCGGCTGGTGGCGCGGATCCTCAGCAGAACACGCCCCTGATCGGTGGTGCTGTACCTGGTGCCTGTCACGGAGTACACGTCGACATCTTCGTCACGGGAGAGCACCCAGCCAACGTCCTCGGCGTTCCAGCCGAGGCCGCGGCCGAGTTGCTCGGCGATCTGGTCGGCGTGGGCGCGGGCGGCCCGCGCAGCGGGATCCTCAGCGCAGGCGCCGAGAGCGAGAAGAGCGACCAGGAACAACGGGGGGAGCCGGCGCACTCTTTCTTCTCTATCGCACCACGGCGGCAGGGCCGGTCGGCATGCTCAAAAGGTGACCTTACGAGAGGGCGTTTTGAGAGTATTTGCCGGTTCGAGTCCAGCCATGTCGCCTGGCAACCCCGGAGCTCGGAGCGACCTTGACCTGGGCGAACGCAACCCGGCGGTCGCCTCCACCAGGCTGGCCCCACCGATTGGGATTGCGAGGGCTCGAGTGGTTTCTCCGTTGGGCCTGCGATCGGGTCACCTACGGCAACGCAAAGAACAAATCGGGCATCAACCCGCGAAACGGCCTCTAAGGTCTTGCTTTCCATCCCTGACGAGCTGGGCTGCGAGCGGGAGATGCGAGCCACTCCTGGGTTTCCGGCATCGGCTCGACCTGGAGGCTCTGCATGTGCGCGCGCAGAAGCCGCCCGGTCTGGCGCGCTTGATCGGCACGGCCAAGCTGTACTTGGAGGCGGATGAGGCGGCACCAGGTGTCCTCGGTGTCCGGGTCGAGGCGACGGGCCTGGTCGAGGAGCTCCAGAGCCCGTTCCGCGTCATCCCCTTCAACCAGATCGGCGAGCTGCGTGAGCGCGTCGACCTGAGCCACGATCAGCGGGTAGCGCTCGTCGAGGACCCATTCCTCGCTGATCCCCGCACCGATCTCGCCACCGCACAATCCAGCGGTGCGTGTTAGGCACGCGATCCGGGCAGCCTGGATCCCCGGCCGTACGCGCCTGCTTGACGGCGGCCCGGAAATCCCAAAGATCGAAGCCGATCACCTTCGGATCAGCCCGGTAGGTCTCGTCGTCCCCGAGCTGGATGAACGGCTCGCAGGACAGCCCGATCGATTCCTCCAGGGCGTGCATGGTCCATCCTCAGGGGCGCAAGGCACGGCACCTTTACGATGTAGATCACGACGACGATGGGACGTGTGCCCCGAATCCATTTGAACAACCGCCGCCGTACACGCCCTCGGCCCCCTGGAACAGGCGGCAGCCTGCGACAACGACAGTCACCAGGGTGTCAGCAACTGACGCCTCGTCCGAGCAACAAACGAGCAACGAACAAACAGAAAGCCGTGATCACATTCCTTGTGATCACGGCTCCGACCTGCGTAAACGCGGTCGGGACGACAGGATTTGAACCTGCGACCCCTTGGCCCCCAGGCAACCTAACCCATCCACCCCTGCGGCACTAAAGCTACTCTGAGCGGGGAAAACAGTCCCTGCTAGTCCACCAGCATCCACACGCGTCCGGGTGCGTTGTCACTCAGTTGGTCACTCAGAAGGCCACATCGCCCCGCCCTGAGATCAGGGCGCTTTCAGCGGAACTGGTGGTCGAGCACCCGCCTGCGAACGGCGGCGTTTCGCCGCTTGAGCTCTGCCGGGTCGACGCCGATCAGCACCCCGTCCCGTTTCCGGACGACACCGCCGATCACCACAGTGTCCACATCGTGCGCGGAGGCCGCGGTAAGCACGACGTGGGCCACCGGGTCGCTCAGGGCCGCGTCCACGTCACGAGGCCGGAGAACCACGAGAGTCGCCCGCCCGGGTGGCTCTCGCGCTGGTATTGCACCAGCCGGCCGCCCCGCCGATGCGGTTCGCGGCCGGCGGGACTGGAAATATGCGCTCGGCCTGGAGCTCGAAGGCGCCGGGTTCGACTTCTCGGTGTTGAGCGAGTTCCGGGACTGTGTGCGCGGGGTTCACTCCACCACCCGCGTCGGGTGCCCTCGACCGCCGGACCGGTCGCGCGCACCGCTGTCAGACCTTCCCCGGGTCGCCGACACGCTCGTAGACATCGGCCTCGAACTGGTCGAGGAGCCGTTCGCACTCCGCGACCTTCTCGTTGGCGAGTTCCCTGCCCGGGGCGCTCATCCAGTCGCGCCCCTCCACCTTGCGGAGCCAGCGCCGTAGCTTCTCCAGGTCCTGCCGGATCTCCTCGGCCTCCTCGAACGTGTAGTTCTCGCGGAACGACTCCAGCGAGTGGTGCTCGCGCCCCTCGACCTCGGCCAGCACGAAGATCAATGCTCTCGCCGCCGAGCTCGTCGATGCGCTCGCGGACCTTGTCGAGGCGTTCCCGTACTCCCGGGCGATCCGGCAGCACGCATACGGCCTGCTGGATGTAGAGGGCGCCCAGGCGCTTCAGCTCCCGCCACACCGCCACCCGAGCACGCGAGGTCGTGGACGGCACGCGGTACACGAGCTGCAGGAATCGCTCGTCGATCGTCATGGCACCCGAGGCCACCCAGTTGACATGTCGGATATGAGTAATGAAGCATATGATTCATTGAAGCATCTGTTACACAGAAGGAGCCGCCGTGACAGGCGCAACGTGGGGCCTGGTGGCCTCGACCTTCGCCGCCTCGTTCGTCGAGTTCGTCGAAGCCCTGACCATCGTTCTGGCCATGGGTGTGACTCGCGGCTGGCGCTCGGCCCTCGCGGGCACCCTCGTGGCGCTGGTGGCGCTGACCGCGTTCACCGCCGCCGCCGGGTACGCCCTGAGCACCTGGCTGCCCGAGGCGCTCCTCCAGCTGGTTGTCGGCACGCTGCTGCTGATCTTCGGCCTGCAGTGGCTGCGCAAGGCGGTCCTGCGATCCTCCGGGCTGAAGGCCATGCACGACGAGGACGAGGAGTTCGCCAGCCAGACCGAGGCCGGGCGCAAGGCAGCGGCCAAGAGCCGGTTCGGCATCGACACCTTCGCGTTCGTGGTGTCGTTCAAGGGCGTGTTCCTCGAGGGCGTCGAGGTCGTCTTCATCGTGATCACGTTCGGGCTGAGCGCCGCGAACATGCCCGCGGCCATCGGAGGCGCGGCCGTCGCCGGCCTCCTCGTGCTGATCGCCGGGCTGATCCTGCACCGCCCGCTCGCGATGATCCCCGAGAACGCCCTGAAGTACGGCGTGGGCCTGCTGCTCGCCAGCTTCGGCGCGTACTGGGCCGTCGAGGGTCTGGGCGTGTTCACCGAGAGCGGCGAGAGCCTCGAATGGCCGGGCCATGACTGGGCCATCCTCGCCCTGATCGCCGGCTGGCTGCTGATCTCCCGCGTCCTGGTCACGTTCCTGCCCCGACTCAAGCCGGAGGTCGCCCGATGAGATTCATCAAGGGTTTCGGACAGTTCTGGTACGACTTCATCATCGGCAACGACTGGAAGATCGCCGTGGCGGTCGTCGCCGCCCTCGCCGTGACGCTCGTGGTCGTGCTCGCGGGCGTGTCCACCGCGGCAGCCACCGTCGCCGGCGGCGTGCTGCTGCTCCTGTTCTTCATCGCCAGCGTCGTGATCGATGTGAGGAGCTAGCCCATGACCGCACAGGCAGTGGAACTGCACTCCCATCACCGCGACGTCACGGGCGGCTGGCTGCGTCCCGCCGTGTTCGGCGTGATGGACGGGCTGGTCTCGAACGCCGCGCTCCTGGCCGGAGTGGTCGGCGGCGGGGCTACGGGGACCGCCGTGACGGTCGCCGGGCTCGCCGGGCTCGCGGCGGGCGCCTTCTCCATGGCGACCGGCGAGTACACGTCGGTCGCCTCGCAGCGGGAACTCACCCAGGCCGAGATCGCCGTCGAACGCCGCGAGCTGGCCCGCAACCCCGAGGCCGAGGAACGGGAACTCGCCCTGCTGTACCAGTCGCGCGGCCTGACGCCCGAACTCGCCGAGGAAGTGGCCAGGCAACTCCACCGCGACGACGAGGTGGCCTGGCGGGTACACGCCCGCGAGGAGCTCGGCCTGGACCCCGACGACCTGCCCTCGCCCTGGGTCGCCGCGGGATCCTCCTTCCTGGCGTTCGCCATCGGGGCGCTGATCCCGGTGCTGCCGTTCCTGCTGGGGTCGTCCTCGATGTCGGCGGTGATCGTGCTCACGGCGGTCGCGCTGTTCGCCACCGGCGCGCTGGTCGCCCGGCTCACCGCCAGGTCCCCCCTGTACGGCGGGGGCCGCCAGCTCGTGCTCGGCGCCCTCGCGGCGGCGGTGACGTACGGGGTCGGCAGCCTGGTGGGAACGTTCATCGGCTGACCCGGCGGGCCGGTGATCCTCCACCGCCCGCGGCTCCAATGCCCCCTCAGCGGCGGCCCCGCGAATAGCGGCCGCCGCTGAGGGTTCCCAGATCGCCCTACCGCCGCGCGGACGCGCGGCCCTGACCAGACCGGCGGTGTGACGATGGACCAGCGCAGTTCGCGGCCGACACGACTTCACGCGGACCCGCCGCCCGCCCCTCCCTCGGCCGTCTTCCAGGCGGTCGCCGACGTCTCCTCCATGGGGGACCGCTTCGAGCTCGGCGTCGGCCGGGTCGAGACCGGATGGCGCCCGTTCACCGACCTGCTCACCGATGCCGGCGTCCTGGAACAGCGGATCGGGGACGTCGCCGAGCGCCTGGGCACCGCCGAGACCCGGGTAGCCGCCTCGATCTTGTTCCAGAAGCTCGCCTCCCGGCTGTGCTCGCCTCTCTTCGGCGCGGCGGTCGTCCACGGCCTGCTCATCGAGCTGCTCCCAGGGCGCGTCCACTGGCGGCCGGCGCCCGACGGCGTGCCGCCGCCGCTGCGCACCACCGATCTCGCCGGCTGGGAGATCCGCGACCCGGCGCGGACAGCCGAGCGGATGTACCACACCGTGGTGCCCGGGTTGCTGGAACCGCTCGCCGAGGCGGTCCAGAGGGTCGTGAAGATCGCTCCGGGCCTGCTGTGGGGCAACGTGGCCTCCTCGCTGGCCGGGACCGTCCGCGCCCTCGCCCGCGTACGCCCCGAGCTCACCGGAGCGGCCCTCTCGCTGGCCCGCGAGCTGCTCGACCTGGGCCTCCTCCGGGACAAGGGCGAGCTGGCGGAACCGGCGCCCGGCCACCCGTTCTTCGTCCGCCACAGCTGCTGCCTGTACTACCGGGCGCGGGACGGCCACAAATGCGGCGATTGCGCGCTGGAGGACCCCGGCGCGCGCCGCGACCGGTGGACTCGTGCCGTATGGGAATCTCGGGGAGCCCGATGAGCCGTCGCTGCCCGGCATCACGGCTAGCCGGAGAAACGGAAGCTGTCCACGAGGACGGCGGGAACGGTGATGTCGCCGAGCACCGACACCCCTCCGTACCAGCCGCGCAGCGTCTTGCGCTCCTTGCCGACCGCCGCGACGCCCCGCAGCACGTCCAGGTAGCTCACGCTGAAGCGCAGGTCGCGGACAGGGGAGACGATCTCGCCGTGCTCGACGAGGAAGACGCCGTCCCGGGTCACCCCGGTGACGATCCCGCGCTTCGGGTTCACTGGGTTGGTGTAGTAGAAGCGTGTGACGAGGAGCCCCCGGTCCAGCCGCCCGACCAGCTCTTCCCGTGTTGACGCGCCCGGCGCCATGAACATGTTCGTCGGAAGGGGCCCGACCGGGTTGGGCGCGGGCAGCGCATGCCCGGTGGACCTGATCCCGGCCCTGGCTGCGGTGCGGGTGTCGTGGACCAGTCCGACGCATCTGCCGCGATCGATGAGGCTGACGCGCTCTTTCCCGACGCCCTCGTGGTCGAAGGCCGTGGGAAGCCCCGCGGGGTCGGTGCCATCGTCCCAGACGGTGACGAGATCGCTGGCCACGCGGAGGCCGGGGGCCGCGAAGGACTGCCCCTCCTGCGCGGCGAGCGCGTTGAAGCCGCACCTGCCGAGCTTGGCCAGCAGGTCCACCACGGCGTACTCCTCCAAGACCACGGGATACTCCCCCGGCGCGAGGTCGACCGCGTGATCGTCGGCGCGCGCCTTGCCGGCCGCCTCCCGGCCGAGGGCCGCGCCGTCGACGTCCGCCACGTCCACCGCGCAGGTCTCGGCGTAGCCGGTGCCGCCGCCGGGCGACATGTGCACGGTAACCAGCCAGGCGTCGCTCCTGGTCTGGACGGCTCGCACACCCCGTGTGCTGATCACGGCCGTGGTGACGGCGCCGGTCGTGAAGGAGCCGAACGCGGCCACGCCGGCGGCGTCCGCCGCGGCGACGACCTCGCGCACGGTCTCGACCCGGCGCTCGGCTGTGGCCTCGCCGGTCGATGCCGCGTAGGCGCCTGTCACTTCCGGGATCGGACCCGGTTCCGGAAGGCCGGGCCAGTCGTCGCTCTCGGCCGTGCTGCGCGCGTTCGCCGACGCGCGCTCGACAAGGGATTCGAGCGCGGCGTCGTCCAGGCGCCCCGTGGCGGCCATGCCGTACCGCCTGCCGTGGACGTAGCGGAGAGTGACCCGAACGGTGTCCTCGGCGACACTCTGGTGGATCTCGGAGTTGGCGAACCGGGTCAGCGCGGCGACCCGGGCCTCCACGCTCACCTCGGCGTCGGTCGCGCCGTGCCGGCGCGCCGTCTCCAGCACCCGATCGGCGTATCGTTCGAGGTTCATCGTCCCGCCCCCATCCGCACGCCTCGGAACCGTGCGCCCGAAGTGCCGTGGCCGACCTGCACGCATTGCGGCGGAAGGCCCTTGGCGCAGTTGGGGTTGCCGTACATGACGTAGCTCCGCTCGTCGGCGACCGCGTCGCAGGAGCGCCAGAACTCCGGAGTGATCCCCGAGTAGACGGGGTTCCTCAGGATGCGCCCCAGCCTGCCGCCCTTGATCTCGTAGGCGATCTCCGTGCCGAACTGGAAGTTCCATCGGCGGTCGTCGATCGACCAGCTGCGGTTCTGGGTCAGGTAGAGGCCGTCGTCGGTGTCGGCCACGATGTCCTGGAGGCTCATGCCGGGCACCGGCACGAGGTTGACGTTGGTCATGCGGACCAGCGGGAGCCGGTTCCAGCTCTCGGCGCGCACGGCGCCGCCGGACTCCCTGCCGATGCGGGGAGCCGTGTCCCGCGAGGTCAGATAGCCGGTGAGGATCCCGTTCTCCACCAGGGTGGTCCGCTGCGCCGCCACCCCCTCGTCGTCCCAGCCGAACGATCCCGGGCCGCCGGGCACCGTGGCGTCGGCGACCAGGGTGACCAGGTCCGAGCCGTACCTGAAACGCGAGTCCAGCAGGCCTGCGGTCAGGAAGCTGGTCCCCGCGTAACTCGCCTCCGCGCCGAAGACCCGGTCGAGCTCGGTGGCGTGCCCGCACGACTCGTGGATCTGCAGGTAGAGCTGGCTGGGGTCGATGACGACCGTGGCGGGGCCCTCGGGGCACGGCGGGGCCGTCAGCAGAGCGACGGCCTCGCCTCCGCATCGGGCCGCGTTCCCCTTCAGGTCGAGCTCGCGGATGAACTCGTATCCCGCCTGCTGCCAGCGGCCGCCCCGCGCCTCGGGGTAGCTGCGCCGCTGGTGCTCGCTTCCCTTCACCGCGTGCGCCTCGATGCCCGCGCCCACGTGCGTGAACACCTGCTCGGTGAGGCTGCCGTCCGTCGCCGCGAAGGTCTTCCACTCCCGCTGGGCGGCGTACGTCGACGCGGTCGACACGACTCCGGGGACGGCCAGCGCGGCGTCGGCGTCGAGCAGGTCGGCGACCTTGACCTCCAGCGGGAGCGCGAAGGGATCCTCACGCACGGGCGTGGCGTACGTGCCGTAGGCGCGGGGGCGCTCCGCCAGGCTGACGCGGCGCCTGAGTGAGGGCGCCGCGCCCTTCGCGAGCCGTACCGCCTCGGCCGCGGCCCGGTCGATCGCGTCCGCGTCATACCGGTGTGTCGCCGCGAAGCCCCATGCTCCGTACGCGAACACCCGGACGCCGACGCCCTCGCTCTCGTCCGAGGCGATGGACTCCACCCGGCCGGTGCGCACCGTCACCGACTCCTCCACCCGCCGTACGACGCGAACGTCCGCGTAGTCGGCGCCCGCGCTCACGGCGGTGTCGAGCGCTCGATCCGTGATCTCCCGCATCGCGCCCGTCGGCGTGCCGTGTGGCTCCATCGCACTCCTTTGTCCATTTCGGGTGAGACAACGCGGTTGCTAGGCGTCCCTCTCGCGGGCCGCCAGATCGCGCCGGCGTCTCCAGAAGGGGTCCCGCTCGTAGTAGCCGGCCCAGTAGGCGTCGTTCTGCTCGCGGGCGGTGGCGAAGTGCTCCGTCTCGGACACCGTCCGGCCCGTGGAGAGCCGCGGGCGCGGCCCGGGACCGGGCCTCGTCAGGTAGTCGTAGGCTTCGGTGCGGTTGTGTGCCAGCATGTTGCCGCCGAGTACGGACTCGCGGTACGCGCGCACCCGGTTGGCGTCGATCCTGGCCATGATGATCTCCTCGCCGCGCTCCGCCTCGCTGAGCACGCGGCCCTCGAAGTCCACGATCGAACTGCGGCCCGGCCACGAGAACGGCGGACCCGTCCGCGGGCTGGACCCGCGCTGCGCGCTCACCGTGTAGGCGAGGTTCTCCAGGGAACGCATCCGGTCGGTCATGACGCTCGCGCCGGTCGGCCCGGAGCCCCAGGGGTCCATGATCGCCGAGGCGCGCACGAAGATCTCCGCGCCTTCGGCCGCCAGTTGCCGCGTGACCTCGGGAAAGAATCCGTCGTAGCAGATGAGCCCGCCGATGGTGCCGATCTCGGTGTGGGCGACCGGGAACAACGGGAACCTGGCGGTGTCGTACCCCTCGCCGAGCAGGTCGATCGGCGACTGGGTCGTCTCCAGCGGATACCAGACGTTGACCTTGCGGTAGCGGAGCGCGATCTCCCCGGACGGCGCAAGCATCACCAGCGTGTTGAATACCGCGTCGTACTCCGGCTCATACTCGAAGACCGTGCCCGCCACGAGATAGACGCCGTGGGACCTGGCCTTCTCGGCGAGTTCCTCGATCTCCGGCCCGGGGAGCTCGATCGCGTGACGCCGCTTGTCCGCGTAGGTCGCGCCGACCGAACCGTGGATCGCCAGCTCGGGAAAGACGATCAGCCGGACCGGGACGCCGAGGGCCGAGTAGCCCTCCATGGCCCAGTCGATCATCGTGACCATCTGCTTGAGGTTCTGGCCGACGGCGCCGTCCACGGTGTCCATCTGACAGGCGACGGCGAGGAACTCGCCGGGGTCGAGGCTCAACGGTTCACCTTCCGGTTCGAGCGGAGCAGCCAGATCATGTACGGGGTCCCGACCAGCGCCGTCATCACACCCACGGGGACCTGCCGCGGGTCGATGACGAGACGGCCGATCGTGTCGGCGACGACCACCAGGGCGGCCCCCAGGAGCGCGGCCACGGGCAGCATCCTCCGGTGTGAGGAGCCGACGAACCCCCGCGCGAGGTGCGGCGCGATCAGCCCGACGAAGCCGACCGCGCCGATCGTCGCGGCGGTCCCAGCGGCGAGGGCCACCGCGCCCATCAGGACGAGGAGGCGGACCCGGCCGAGGCCGAGCCCGAACGCGCGCGGCAGGTCCTCCCCCAGCGCCAGCATGTCCAGCGGCCGGGTGCCGATGATGAGAAACACCGTGACGACCAGCGGGACGACCAACCAGAGCAGATCCTCGCCCGCGCGGCCGTAGGTGGAACCCGCCAGCCAGGTCAGCACCGCGCCGATGGTCATGGTGGAGCGCAGGGCCAGTACCTGGACGACAGCCGAGGTCGCCGCGGCCAGGCCGATGCCGACGAGCACCACACGGGTCGGATCCAGGGTGCCCTTCCGTCGTGCCACGGCCATCACCAGCAGGAGAGCGAGGAAGCCGCCGAGCGACGCCGCCGCCGGGATCATCCAGTGCGGGGCGGTGGACGCCATCGTGATCACTGTGACGGCGCCGATGGCAGCTCCACCGGTGACCCCCAGCAGGGACGGCTCGGCGAGTGGGTTGCGGATGACGGCCTGTACGGTGCCGCCCGCCACCGCGAGGCAGGCTCCGCCGCCGGTCGCGGCGAGCACCCGCGTGAACCTCTGGGACAGGACGCTCTGAATCAGCGGATCGGGGTTGAGCATCTGCGACAGGTCGATGCTCAGTGTGCCGACGGAGAGTCCGACGAGCATCGCGGCGACGAGCAGGACGGCCGCCACCGCCACGACCGTGGTGTAGCGCCTGCCGGTCAGCGGCCTGGACTCGGTGACCGAGGCCCCGGTCTCGGCGTCGCCCGTGGTCAGTCGGCGGACCAGCACCAGGAAGACGGGGCCGCCCACCAGCGCGGTGACGACGCCCACCGGGATCTCGCCGCCCGCGGCGGTCTGGAGGGCCTGTCCCGCGCCGTCGGCGAGCAGCACGAGCAGCGCGCCCACCGAGCCGGAGAGGGGGAGCAACCAGGCGTGCCTGTGGACGCCCACCATCCGGACCGCGATCGGGGCCACCAGGCCGACGAAACCGATCGGTCCCGCGACGGTCACCGCGACGGCGGCGAAGGCGACGGAGAGCAGCAGGACGTAAAGGCGCATGCGTCCCGCGTTGATCCCCATGGCCTCCGCTGTGTCGTCGCCCAGGGAGAGCAGGTCGAGCGGGCGGACCAGCGCGGGTACGGCCATGGCGAGGACGAGGGTCGCCGCACCGGTCCAGAGAGGGACGGTCAGCCCGGTCTGGATCAGCGATCCGTTGCCCCAGAAGAACGTGCCCCGTGCGGTCTGCTCGTCGAGCATCTGCAGCATCAGCGCGAGGGATGTGGCCGCGAGCGCGACGGCCGTACCGGCCAGGAGCACCCGCCCGGGAGCGTACAGTGACCGCCCCGCCAGCGCGTACACGAGGGCCGCGGCGCCGACGGCTCCGGCCAGTGCGGCGGCGCCGGTGCCGAGCACGCCGACGCTCAGTCCGGTCGCGCTGGCGGCCGTGACCGCCAGATAGGCGCCCGCGTTCACGCCCAGCGTGTCGGGAGCCGCGAGCGGGTTACGTGTCCCGCCCTGGACCAGGCCTCCCGCGAGTCCCAGGGCGAGTCCCGCCACCAGTCCCGCGAGCGTCCGGGGCAGTCGTCCGCTGAAGACGATGTCGTCCGCCAGCTGGTCACCGCCGCCGGTGAGCACCCTGAGCACGTCGCCGACACCGAGGTGGGAGGCGCCCTGGCCCAGGTGCCAGAGGAAGACGAGGGCCAGCAGGACGAGGGCGAGACCGCAGGCGACCGGGGCGGCCGGCCGCCGGGTGGGTCGCATCGGGGCGGGGGCGGAGGATGCGAGGACGGCGCTCATTTGACCAGCGTCGCCACGGTCTGGGTGAGCAGCTGCTCGGCCGAGGTGGGACCGCCGTAGAACCAGGGGGTCGGGTCGAGCTTGTAGGTGTGGGTCGCCTTGACGAAGGGCAGTCCCGTCCACACCTTGTTGTCCGCCAGCTTGAGGAAGGTGTCGTCGGAGGACGGCGAGACGTAGAGGAAGTTCACGTCGGCGGGCAGGCTGGTCAGCGCCTCGACGCCAACCGTGCTGAGCCCGTCCGAGTCGGCGTTGCCGGTCCACGCGTTGGTCATACCGGCCTCCTCCAGGATCTGGGAGGCCAGGGAGGTCTTGGCGAAGATCGTCACGGTCGCGGCGCCGGCACCTCCCGCGGGGTAGGCCAGGGCGAACGTCCCGCCCACGGCGGAGAGCTTCTCCTTCGCCGACGCCGTGGTCGCGTCGAGCCCGGCGAGCGTCTTGGCGGCCTCGGCGTCCTTCCCGACGGCCGTGCCCAGCGACGTGAAGGACTCTTTCATGGCCGCGAGCTGCGCCTTGGCCGGATCGTTCCAGCGGAAGGCGACGACCGGAGCGATGGCCTTGAGGCTCTCGATGTTGTTGGCGAGCCGGTCGGCGTTGCCCACGATCAGGTCGGGCTTGAGGGAGGCGATGGTCTCCAGGTTCGGCTCCTGGCGGGTGCCGACGTCCACCGTGGACTCGGCCACTCGCGTGCCCGCGGTCACCCAGTCGTTGTAGAGGGCCTTGTCGGCGACGCCGACCGGGACCACACCGAGCGCGAGCAGCTCTTCGGTGAAGGTCCATTCGAGGGAGACGACGCGGGTGGCGGGGGCGGCGAGCTCCACGGGGCCGAAGCCGTCCTGTATGGTGATCTTCGCCGCGCCCGGGGCAGGGGCGGCGCCGGACTGGCCGGTGGTGGCGGGTGTGGAGCCACACGAGGCGAGGGCGAGCACCGCGACCACGGTGCTGAGAAGGATGGCGGATTTGCGCATCGTCGTCTGCCTTAGCTGGTGGGGGGTAATTCCGTGCGGTCGGTCGTGGGGTCGGCCGTGCCGGTGGGTCCTGCGGATCAGTTGGGTGAGGTGCGGGGGAAGCAGGCGATCCCACCCGTCTCGGGGTCGTGGACGACCTTGACGTCGAGGCCGAAGGCGCGGGCGATGCTCTCGGAGGTCAGCACCTCGGCCGGCTCGCCGTAGCCGAGGATCTCGCCCCCGGCGGTCAGCATCACCCGGTCCCCGTAGGACGAGGCCTGCCCCAGATCGTGGAGGACGAGGCCGCAGGCCATGCCGTACTCATGGGCGAGTGCCCGTACCACCTCCAGCACCTCGACCTGATAGCGCAGGTCGAGATAGGTGGTGGGTTCGTCGAGCAGGAGGATGTCCGCCTTCTGCGCGAGAACGGCGGCGAGCCAGGCGCGTTGCCGCTCGCCGCCCGACAGTTCGTTCATCCTCTTCTCCGCGAGCGGAAGCGCGTTGGTGACGCGCAGCGCCCACTCGACGGCTTCCAGGTCCTCGGTGGTGTGCCGTGAGAACGCGCCGCGATGCGCGTAGCGGCCGTTCCTGGCCAGCTCGCGTACGGTGATCCCGGCGGGGACGAGGGGGGTCTGTGGCAGGAAGGCCAGCCGGCGTGACAGCTCCCTTCTGCTCAGCTTGTCCAGGGGGTCGCCCAGGACGCGTACCTGCCCGCCGGTCGGCCGCTGGAGGCCGGCGAGCGTACGCAGCATGGTGGATTTTCCGCAGCCGTTGGGGCCGACGAGTACGGTGACCGCGCTCGCGGGGAGGGTGAAGTCGACATCGGCCAAGATGGTGCGGCCGTCGTGACCGACGCTCAGTCGTTCGGCGACCAAGGGACCCGACATTGTTCCGCCTTTCTCATCGCCGGCCGCCGTCAGGGGGCTGACAAGGTAAGACAGCTCGCGCGAGGTGGGGGGATTCGGTTGGTAGCCCGCAAATTAGGCCGAATTTGGACCTGTTGTCAATGGGTTCGACTAATCGTAAAATTCTCGTTGCCGGACCCGCACGGCCCGTCCGGGTGCATTCCACTGATTCCAGTGCGATTCCGGTGATAGACCAGCGAGATTCCCACAAGATTCCAGTGAGGTTCCAGCGAGAAAGGACAATCCGATCAGCCAGAAATCTTCGGCCGTCGACCCGTCGGTGGAAGCCGAGGCGCTGTTCGCCGCCATGCGTCCGGTCGTCGACGGGATCCAGGCGACGTTCGGCCGCAAGTGCGAGGTGGTTCTCCACGACTACCGGCGCGTGGAGCACTCGGTCATCGCCGTCGCCGGCGATGTCACCGGCCGCCGCGTGGGGTCGGCCATGAGCCAGATCGGCCTCAGCATGCTGCGGCAGGGCGACGACGCCAAGGACGACCTCAACTATGTGACGCGGCTTCCCGACGGCCGCGTGATCAAATCGTCGACCATCCTGCTGCGCACGTCCGACGGCCACGTGGTGGGCGCCGTCTGCATAAATCTGGACGTGACCGAGATGCGCGTGGCCGGCCGGCTCCTCATCGAGATGGCCGGCGACCTCGACCCGCTGGAGTCCCCTTCCACCACGTTCGGCACCGACATCGAGTCCGTCGTCGATGGGGTGCTCGCCGAGGTGGAGGACGCCCTGGGCCACCCGCTCACCCGGCTCACCGTGGCGGAGCGGACGGAGGTGTTCCGCCAGCTCGACCAGCGAGGTCTGTTCCAGCTGCGCCGGGCCGTCCCCATGGTCGCGGAGCGGCTCGGGATGTCACGCCAGTCGGTCTACAACTACATCACCCGTCTCAAGGAGGAGTCCGCTGGATCTTGATCACGGAGTCGGCGGACGGGCACGGCGCGCGAGATCGGGGGCGCGGCCTCACGCTCATCGGACGGTCGCGGACTCGTGGTGGCGTGCGGTGACCGGCTCCACCCTGACCCGGCCGTCCGGGCCTATCACATGCATCTCGCCGAACTGGCTGACGGCCGTGTCCACGTGGCGCGGCACCAGGGTGACCAGCTCGCCGATCTCGGGTTCGGCCCCCGGCGCGCAGGACAGCACGAGGTGTTCCTGCGCCGCCGAGACCGCCACCAGTCCCGCGCTTTCCGCGTGCGGCCGGCCGGCGTCCACCTGGATCGACGTGAGCCCCGCGTCCACGGTCACCCGTCCCGCCGCGGGACGGCTCACCACACGTGTGAGCACGGCCGCCGCGGCCGTGAACCCGATGTCGCCGAACCTCGCCAGGCTGCGGGCGTCGTTGTAGACCACCGTGCCGGCGCCCACGGTCACCCGGTCGCTCCACGGCGTGGGCGTGGCCAGGATCTCCCGGAACGTGTGGCTCCCGCCCACGACCAGCTCTCCGATCACGTGCCCGGCGGCCTGGAGCGCCTCGGCCAGATCCGTCATCGCGGCCAGGCCGTCGGCCGCCGTCCGCGCCCGCTCGGGTGTGGGCAGGTCGGCCAGGTGCCCGTCATATCCATGCAGGCCGCGCAGCAGGATCCCCCGTCGCGCCAGCTCGTCGGCCACGGCGAAAACGGTAGCGTGATCGTCCACGGGCACGCCGGTACGGCCCATTCCGGTGTCGACGTCGATGAACGCCCCGACCCGGCCCGGCCGCCAGGTGCGGATCCCCGCCACGCTGTCGGCCAGCACGGAGACCGCCGCGCCTGGATGGGCGGAGGCGAGCTCGGCCGCCCGCCACTGTGTCGGCCCGACCACCGGGTAGGCGAGAAGCACGTCGGCCACGTCGAGGGAGAGCAGGGTGGCGAGCTCGGCGGTGGTGGACGCCTTGAACCTGGTCACCCCGTGCGCGATCAGCCGCTCCATGACCCAGCGTGCCTTGGCCGTCTTCACGTGGGCCCGCCACCTCTCCGGGGATCGGGCGAGCTTCGTCATCAGCCGGAGATTCAGCTCCACCGCCGCCTCGTCGACAACGAGCGCTGGTGTCCTGACGTCGGCGAACATGGCGGCGAACGCGGCCGCGAGTTCGGGAGCCGGTCGGGCGCCGAAGCCCGGCCCGCCCCGGGAGACCGGGGGCGTCACGACAGCCTGGCCCCGAGCCGGAGGCCCAGCCTGATCACAGGGGACCCGGGGAAGAAGACCAGCCGTGATCCGAGGCTCGGCCCGTGGACGATCTCGAATTCGGTCTCGGACGTGGCCCGGCACAGCGACTCCCCGGCCGGCGCCGCGTTCTTGACCAGCTCGAGGCGGAGACCGCCTTCGTGCGGAGACACCCGGATCCTGTCCACGCCCGGGATCGCGTAGTCGCCCGCGTACGCGGCGAGCACGTCGGGGCCGAGGTCGGCGTACTCCACCTCGGCGGTCCGCCACCCGGTCAGGAGCTCCAGGGCGGCCTCCTTGACCGCGCGGCACAGGCGGCCGCCGTCGTCGCTGTTGGTCAGCACCGCGACGGCGACCCCCAGGTCCGGCAGGAGGGTCAGCCTGGTGCAGTACCCCTTGTACGACCCGCTGTGCTCGACCACCGGCGTGCCGCCCGGGGCGGAGGTCATCCAGCCGAGGCCCTGGTGGTCACCCGCGGAGTCACCCGGGATCAGGGGTTCCCGCATCATCGCGCGGCCGGCCTCGGAGATGACGGCGGGGCCGTTCCCGAGATGGAGACCGGCGAACTTGAGCAGGTCGTCCACGCCCGCGATCACGCCCCCGGAGGGCACGCGCGCTCGCGGGAAGGCGAAGGACGGGATCAGGACGTGCTCCGGAGAACCCGCCGAGGCGCGGCGGTGGGGCAGCGCGACCCGGCCGAGCACGGCGTCCTCGGCCAGGAAACAGCTCCCTGCCATGCCGAGCGGTTCGAGTACGCGCCGCGACACCGCGTCTTCGAACGACGTCCCCGCGAGCCGCCCGAGCGCGGCGCCGGCGAGCCAGTAACCGGTGTTGCAGTACCCCCAGATCTCACCGGCCGGGGCGAACTGTCGGAGCGAGCCGTACGCCGACACGACGCGGTCGAGAGCGTCGGCGTTGCGTCCGAACGTCTCCAGGTCTCCGCGCAACTCGCTTTCGAGGCCGCTGGCATGCGTGAGCAGGTGGCGCATGGTGACCGACGCCCGAGCGTCCGCGTCGGCGAGGGACAGCTCCGGATAGTAGGCGACCACCGGCACGTCGAGATCCAGCACGCCCTCCTCGACCAGGGTCATGGCGAGCGTGGCGGCGAAGATCTTGGTGATGGAGCACAGGCGGAACAGCGTGTTCGTCGTGACCGGGAGCGGATCGGCCACGCTGGTGACCCCGAGCCCGGTCGAGGCGACCTCACCACCGGCGGCCACGCCGAGCGCGACGCCCGGCACCCCGATGTCGAGGCGGTGCTTCTCGGTGGTCTCGGTGAGCGAGGCGAGCAGTTCGGAGGCGGTCGTCATGCGCTGCGTTTCCCTTTCTGTCTGTCTCAAGCCTTGGCTGTCTTGCTCTCCGGCCGGCTCAGGCGGCGAGGCCGTCGCCGGTGTAGAAGCCGCTGCCCGCCGGTTCGAGAAGCTCATGGACGCCGCAGGCCTCACGCGCGGCGGGCGCGCCGCGTTCGGTGCTGAGGAATCGGGTACCGCGACCGAGGACGGCGCCCCGGTGCCAGATGAGCCGCCCGGCGCTGATCGTGCTCGTGACCGTACGGCTCACCGGGTCGATCACCGCGATGTCGGCGTCCACGAGGCGTCCCTTGCCGGGCAGCCCGAGGATCCGCGCCGGCGTCCAGGACGCCTTGGTGACGAGCTCCCGAAGGGTGAGCAGGCCCCACTCGACCATCGACAGGCCGGCGGACACCGTGACGTTGCGGGGGTAGGCGCCGCCGTCGGTGGCCAGCGCGTGGACGTCGAAGCCGCCGTCGGCCTTCCTGGACGAGCCGAGCACCAGCCGGGAGATGGCCGGGTTGACGGGCAGGCAGATGGGCGTCCGCGTCTCCGCCTCCTCCCAGAGGGCGACGCCCTCGTCTCCGGAGAGCAGGAGCACGTCGTCCGGCTCCATCCGGGTGACGTGGGCCCAGCCCTCGCGGATCGCGCGGCGCAGGCCGTCCTCGGTTCCGGGATAGCCGGCTCCCTCCAGCCAGGAGCGGACGCGCCTGTTCTTGGGCAGGCCGTCGACGCAGGTGCCGTTGGACCCGTTGATCTCCGCCAGGTATGACTCGGCGAAGACGTGCGGTGACTTGCGAAGCAGCTCGACAGCGGCGTACGCCTCGGCACCCGCGTCCTCGACGTCACCCCGGCAGTAGCTGTTGACGTGGGCGACGTGCAGCCGGTTGTCCCCGGCGAGTTCCAGGGTCTCGCGCAGGCCGATGATGTCGCTCCCGGTCGCGGTGGTGCCGCAGTGGCTGGCGATCCACACGCCGGCGCGGTTGCACTCGTCGATGATCATCCCGGTCGGTTCGGGTTCCCAGCCCTTGTCGACGTGCAGCTTCACTCCGATGCCGCCCGCGGCGAGCACCCGCTCGACGGCCCGCCGGATCTCGGTTCTGGTCGGTCGCGCGGGCAGCTGCTGTCCCGGACGGAACGCCTCGACCGCCGCGATGTGCAGCCCGACGCCCGACTTGGCGGCGGCGGTCAGGACGCCCGTGACCGGGCCCGACAGGTCGAGGGCGGTCGTCACACCCGCGCGGGCCAGCATGGCGTGCCCGGCACCACCGCCGGCATGGTCGGGGATGTGGACATGCAGGTCGACCAGACCCGGGATGACGTATCGGCCGGCGACGTCGATGACCGTGGCGGCGTGCCCGGCCAGATCGGGGCCGACCGCCTCCACCTTTCCCCCGGCGACCGCCACGTCGGCGACCCGGTCGATGCCCGCGGCGGGGTCGATCACCCGACCACCGCGCAGCAGAATGTCGTACTCCATGCCAACTCCTGAGACTGATGTGGCAGAACGCCTCGGCGAGAGACGCCTGCGTTCGGATCCGCCCCTCAACAGGCGGCGCGATGGACCACGACGCCGTCGACGATCGTCGCCATGACTCCGGCCCCCCGGACGTCCCCGGCGTCGAGCAGGTCCCGGTCGAGCACGACGAGGTCGGCGTCCATTCCCACGGCGACGTCGCCCCGTCGGTGTTCGGCGTGCGCCGCGTAGGCCGACCCGCGCCCGTACGCGGTGAGCGCCTGTGGCAGGGTGAGCGCGTGGTCCGCGGACATCGCCGCGTGCAGTGTCATAAAGGGGTCGAAGTCCACCACGGGCCAGTCGGACCCGAGGGCGATGACCCCTCCCGACGCGTGGATCGCGGACATCGGCCAGTTCGCGGCCGCGCGCTCCGGCCCGATCACGCCGTGCCAGTCGTGCGCCCGGTCCGGAGCGGAGAAGGCGTGCGCGGGTTGCATGCTCGCCACGACGTCCAGTGCCGCGAAGCGCTTGACGTCCTCCGGATGGATGACCTCGACGTGCTCGACGCGGTGCCGGCGCCGCCCCGCCGCCTCGAATGCGTCCAGGGCCATGCGGACGGCGCGGTCGCCGATGGCGTGCAGCTGGACCTGCCATCCCCGCCGGTGCGCCTCCACGGTGAACGCCGTGAGCTGTTCCGGCTCGAAAGCGGGCACGCCGCTGCTCTCCTCGCCTTCGTACGGCGCCAGCATCGCGGCCGTCCGGCTCTCGATCACGCCGTCGACGAAACCCTTGACGATCCCGCTCGTCAGCCAGTCGCCGCCGCGGAGCGGCGCCACCAGTTCCTCATGCTCGTCCAGAGTCGTCCGCCAGTCCGCGAGCGATTGCTCGGGCGCCATGGGCAGGGCGATCCTCGAACGCAGCGTCAGCCCGCCCTCGGCCAGCACCTCCCGCCATACCGGCACCTCGCGCGGATCGGTCCGGGCGTCCTGCACGGCGGTGAACCCGGACGCGTTCAACGCCTGTACGGCCCGGCGTAGGGCGAGCTTCAGGTCATGGTGGGTCGGCTCGGGCATCACCCGGTAGATGAGCTGGCCCGCCTTCTCCTTCAACCAGCCGGTGGGCTCACCGGTCGCCGGATCGCGCACGATCGTGCCGTTGACGGGATCCGGGGTGTGGCGGTCGATGCCCGCGGCGCGCAGGGCGGCGGAGTTCACCCAGTAGCTGTGACCGTCCATGCAGGTCATCATGGCCGGGCGGTCAGGCAGGACCGCGTCGAGCAGTTCCTTGGCGGGCTTGGCGTCCCCCCAGGCGGCATAGTGCCACCCTCCGCCCCAGATCCACGGCAGCTCCGGGTGCGCCGCACCGTACTCCGCGATGCGCGCCTGCAGCTCCGGGACCGTGGCGGCGCCTCTCAGCGCGAGCAGGCCGTCCCACTGGCCGCCGGGGATCACGTGGATGTGGGCGTCGTCGAACCCCGGGAGGACCGACCCGCCCGCGGCGTCGATCACCTCGGCGCGGGGGTGGCGCAGACGCAGCGCCTCGTCGTCGGAGACGACGGCGGAGATCCTGCCGTCCTCGATCACCAGGGCGGTGGGCGCGTCGCCGGACCGGGGTCCCATCGATGCGCCGGGTAGGAACAGGCGGCCGTTGATGATGGTCAGATGCTTGGGGGTGGCGTCCATCATTCCTCCTAAACGGCGCCGAGCGGTCAGCCGACCAGGGCGGTGGCCTCGATCTCCACCGGGGAGTCCATCGGCAGCCGAGCGACGCCCACCGCGGAGCGCGCGTGCTCGCCCACGTCGCCGAGCGCCTCGATGAACGCCTCCGAGGCACCGTCAGCCACCAGATGGTGTTCCAGGAAGTCCGGCCCGGTAGCGACGAACACCGTCACCTTGACGAGCGCGCGGATCCTGGACAGATCGTTCACCTCGCGCTGCAACGCGGCGAGGACGTTGAGCGCGCATTGCCGCGCGGCCGCCCGTCCCTGCTCCAGCGTGAGTTCCGCGCCGACGCGGCCACGCAGCGGGAACTCCCCCTCGCGCGCCGCGACCTGCCCTGAAACGTGCAACTCGTCACCGCTCCACCGGCACGGCACGTAGCGCGCGAAGGGCACCAACGGCTCGGGCAGTGCGAGAAATCCGGTTTCCATGCCGACCTCCTGGGCACTTCACGGGGCTCGCCTCGCGAGCCGTGAAGGCCGAGGCTACCCAAGATTTAGACTGTTGGTCAATGACTTGGACGTTTTGTAAATGCTCGCCGGGCGGGTGGGCGCCTCCCGGCGAGCCGGGCGTCAAATCCCGCTGATCAGCCCACTGATCAGCCCACTGTCCGGTGGGTCCACCGGCCGCCCACGAGCGTGCCGAGCACGCTCGGGCGGCGCAGCTCCCCGGGCGCGAGGAGCGACGGGTCGCGCTCCAGGATCATCAGGTCGGCCGGCTCCCCTTCCCGTACGGCGGAGCGTCCCCTGGAGGCGGCGGCGAGCGCGTCCTGGAGCGAGATGACCTGCTCGGGATGCCATGGCGGACGCTCGTCGTCGGTCCTGGTCACCGCCGAGGCGATGCCGTCCCAGGGGTCGAGCGTCGCGACGGGCGCGTCGGAGCCGAGTTCGAGGGTCGCGCCCGCCGCGAGCAGGTCGGCGTATGCGAAGGCTCTTGCGGTCCGGCCGCACCAGTGGGTGTCGGCGACCTCGCGGTCGTCCGGGGCGTGCGCGGGCTGCACTCCGGCGACCAGTCCCGGCCGGGCGAATCTGGCGAAGTCGCCCGCGCGGACGAGCTGCGCGTGCTCGATCCGCCCGGGGCAGCCGACCCGTTCGAAGGCGTCAAGCGCGATGGAGGAGGCGAGGTCCCCGATCGCGTGCACAGCGGGGTGCAGGCCGTGGCGGGCGGCGTGCCCCATGATCGCGGCCAGCTCGTCCGGCGGCGTCTCCAGCCGCCCGCGGTCGCCGGAGCCGGGATACGGGTCGTCGCAGTAGGCGGTGCGGGTGTTGAGCGAGCCGTCGACGAACATCTTCACCGGACCGACCTCGAGCCATCCCCCCGAGCCCGCCACCGCGTCGCCGGTGCGCAGCCCATGGGCGATCGCCTCGTCGAGGCCGCTGCGCGGGATGGAGCAGGCGACGCGTACGGCGACCTCCTGCTCACGGAACCGCCGCAGCCAGTCCGTGACGTTGTCGGCCAGCTCGAAGTCCAGCATGCCGGTCACCCCGATCCGGGCGGCGGCGACGGTCGACTCGGCCACCCACCTGTCCAGCAGCTCGCGAGGGGGCGGCGGCAGCGCGACCAGCGCGTTGTAGCACTCCGATTCGCGTAGGACCCCGGTCGGGTGGTCGCCCCTGCCGATGAGGGCGAGCGCGGCGCCGCTGAGCCAGGCCGTGTGGAGGTCATTGCTGATCAGCACGACCGGGTGGGCCTCGGGGAGCAGCGACCTGTCCGGCACGTCCGCCCAGAGTGCGTCGCGGAAGCCATACCCCATGATCAATTCGGAGGCCGGCCCGGACGGCCGCAGGTGCGGCAGGACCAGCTCGGCGGCCTCCCGCGCTGAGCGTGCGCCTCCGAGGTCGATCCGGCGGCGGGCCTGCGCCCACTGCACGGAGTGCACGTGCGCGTCCCACAGCCCCGGCAGGACGGTCGCGCCTTCCAGATCGACGTCCTCGACCGCTCCGGCCCGCGTGTGACCGGCCGTCTGGTCGCCGATCTCGGTGGAGCCGGGCGGCTCGTCGAGCACGGCGGCCACCCGTCCACCGGTGATCAGGATGTGCCGGAGCGGGCCGCGGAGCCCGACCCTGGCGTTGCGCAGCACCAGGCCGGGACGCTCCTCGGACGCCGAAGGCGCGGGCGGGGAGACGGCTGAGGAAAGGGACGGGGGAACGGGAGGCGTCGACGGCGCCGAAGGTGAGGACATACGGCAGACGCTAGGCGGTGTCCCCGCGATCACTCATCGTTGAGAACGGACGTTCCGTCCCGGGACTCTTGTGGGCATCGACGAGAACTCCGCACGCATGTGGAGCAGACGGAGCTGGAGCCAGATGACCAGCCGTTCGGTCGGATCGGCGAGGTCCACTCCGAACAGCTCCTGCAGGCGGCGGATGCGGTAGCGCAGCGTGTTCTCGTGGATCGACAGTTCGGCCGCGGTCCTGGCCGCCTCGCCGAACGCGTCCAGGTAGGCCAGCAGCGTCACCGCGTGCACGCTGGAGTGCGCGGCGTCGTACTCCAGCATCCGCCGGACCGGTTCGAGCAGCCGCTCGGCTGCGGTGTCGCCTCTGTCGACGAGGTCGAGCAGGGCGATCCGGCTGCGCACCTGCTCGTCGGTGGCGACGCGTGTGGCGCCACCCGCGGTCTCGGCCAGTACGCGGACGACGCGGTCGGCGAGCCGGCGGGACTCCGGGACCTGCTCCAGCCTCGCCGCGAGGGGGCCGATGCCGACGTGCAGGTCCATTCCGGCGGCCTTGCGTACGGAGGCCGCGGTGTCGGTGGCGAACCGGACCAGCCGGTCGGGTGGCGTGCCCTCCGGCACGGGCACCAGGGCGTAGAGCACGCTCCGGCTCGTGGTGCAGACGGCCTCGTGGTGCCACGCCTCGCACGCGAGGCTGACCAGGTCGACGACGGTCGTGACGGCGGCCTCGGCGGCTACAGGTTCGGGGGCCGGCCACGCGGGGGCGAACGCCATGATCGCCACGGATGAGTCCGCGGGCAGCCCCAGCCGCGCCGCCGCGACGGACTCGGAGACGTCGCCGTCGAGCAGGAGGCGCAGCGTCTCCGCCCGTTGCCAGCGCCACGGGTCGCCAGGGTCGCGCGAGCGCAGCATGTGCGCCGCCGCGATCCGGCCCGCGTCCCCGAGCAGCCGCATCGCCCCGGGGGCGACGGGCGGCGTGCCGTCCAGCACCCAGATGAAGCCCAGGAGCCGGGCTCCGGCACGCACCGCCGTGGCCAGCCGCCGCATGTGCCCCGGCCCGAGGCTCGGGAAGCGTACCGGCCCGTCGGCGCGGAACACCCGGCTGTACTCGAGCCGGTTGGTCGGCCGCTGCGGCGTCTTGCGCCCCAAGATTCCCAGCTTGCGTATCTCGTCGATCTCCTGCCCCGGCACGTTGGAGTACGCGAGCACGTTGCCCTCGGCGTCCTCGATGCAGGTCGCCCCGCCGATCGTGGTGGCAATCGCGTTGGCCAGGGCGAACAGGTCCCCGATGCCGCCGGAGGAGAACGTCGCGGTGGCCGCTCCCGGGCCCGAGATCGCGGCGGTCAGCAGCGCGTCGAGCTGGCGCCACGGGATCCGCGCCGACGCCACGAGAAGCGCCACCCCCGCCTCGCGGGCGGCGTCGATGAGCTCGCCGAGTTCGGCGCCCCGGTCCTTGATGACGACCGCGTGGTAGTCGTGGGCCCCCGCCAGCCGTACGAGATCGCGGGTCTCCGGCGCGGACGGCCGCGCGCCGACGGCGAGCAGCACACCCGCGGGACGGTCGTCGAGCTGATCGTCCGGGTCGTGCACGACGGGCTCGCCGATCGGCAGGCCGGCGTCGGGGACGTGGACGGCGGAGAGCACGTGCGAGCCGAGCGTCTCCAGCACCTGGCCCAGCGGGGGCCGGTACGGGCGGGCCATGGTGCCGTCGGGGATCAGGTCGGTTTGGGACATAAGCGCCCCTTCCTCAACACGGGGGAGTAAATCACCCTACGGCACCGTGCACGACACCCTGCGCCCGTCCTCGCCGGCATCTCCTCGCGGACGCCTCCTCGCGAGCCCCTTCTCGGGGGCCGCCGTCCTCACGGGCGCGGGCACACGGTCAGCCGGCCGCGACGCCCGTTCACGGCGCGCTGGTCACGGCGCGCATCGCGTCGGCGAGCGCCGGGTTTCGGTGGACGTCGTCGGCGTCCAAGGCGTGGATCACCCGCTCGACGATCTCCGCCGGCTTGTCCTGGCTCAGCTTGGCCTTGCCCACGACCCTCGACGGCACCAGGCGGAAGCCTGTGGTGCCGGGGGCGATCCGCCGGGCGTACCCCTCCACGTCGGCCATCCGGAACGGTTCGGGCCGCGCGGACTCGAAATGGTCGACGGTGGCCGAGAGCACCTCGTACGTCTCCCCGGGACCGAGCAGACCCGGTGTTCCATGCAGATGAAGGGTGACGTGGTTCCAGGTCGGGACGTACGGCCCCGCCTCGTAGAACGTGGGCGAGACATACCCATGCGGGCCCTGGACCACCAGCACGACCGGCCGCTCCCCCAGCCCGCGCGCGGCCGGGTCCGTACGGGCGAGATGCCCCACGACGGCGGGCCCGGGCGTCTCCGGATCGGGGATCACAGGCAGATGCGTGACGACGGGCTCGCCCTCCGCCGAGACGGTCACGAGCGTCGCCCAGCCGTGGTCGCGGATCAGCCCGCGCAGCGCCTCCGGATCGTCGAGCGTGTATATCTCCTGTTCCAGCATACGAATGATGAAACAGGTGTTACACATCCTCTGTCAGCGTGGAAGCCACCAAGGCCCCACAGGGAACTTTGGGCGTCCCGACAAAGAACCCGTGCGGTCACTGTTCGCGCATACCCCACGGGGTGCCGTACTCGGTCAGCAGGTCGAGGACCGGGGCGGAAGGGCTTCCGGACCCAGGACCCCGGCGCCGGACCAGGTACCCTCGGCGATCAGTTCCAGGGCCACGACCGGGTTGACGGCGGTCTGCCACACCACCGCCCGGGAGCCGTACTCGCCCATGGACCACTGGTTGTCGACCCGCGCTCGGGCGTCGTCCGGGGTCAGGCGGGTGACTCCACGGCTTGCGCCCGTGTGCCGTGCGCCGCCAGGGAACGGTGGAAGCGCCGGAGCAGAAGACCGCCCGTGGCGGCCAGTCCCGTCAGCAGCCCCAGCCAGGCGCCCACGGTGTGCGCACCCGCGACGGCGCCGATCAGCCAAGCCGCAGGCAGCCCGATCGCCCAGTAGCCGACGAGGGTGATGCGGAAACCGCTCCTGGTGTCATCGAGGCCGCGCAGCAGGCCCACGCCGATGTTCTGCGCGCAGTCGACGTACTGGAGAACCGCGGCGACCAGGAGCAGCGAGGTGGCGATGTCGAGCGTCTGCCGATACTGGCCGCCGGACGGGTCGAGAAACGGGCGCAACACGAGCTCGGGCACGGCCAGGTACACCAGCCCGACTACGGTCATGACGGCGGCCCCGCACACGAGGGCGGTGCGGGCGATGCGCGCCGCGGCCCCGGCCCGGCCGAGGGCGACCTCGCGGCTGACCCCGATGGAGGCCGCGTGCGAGAGCCCGACCGAAACTTGGAAGACGATGTAGATGAGCTGGTTGACGGCGGTATGCGCGGCCAGCGCGGAGCTGCCGAAGCTCCCGATCAGCAGGGCGACGACGGAGAAGAACCCGGCCTCGGAACCGTACGTCGCCGCGATGGGCGTCCCGAGTCCGAGCAGCCGGCGCAGGGTCGCGGGCCTGACCCGCCAGATCCGCAGGGACAGCATGGGGGCGAGGACGGGGTCCCGCCGCGCGGAGGCGTACAGCGCGATGAACGAGAGCAGGTACACCAGAGAGGTGGCGACGCCGATGCCGGCCAGACCGACCTTGGGCAGCCCCCACCACCCGTGGATGAGAACCCAGTTGAGGCCGGCGTTGACCGCCACCGACGCGAGCGTGATGCGCAGGAGCGCCTGCGGGCGGCGCATGCCGACGGTGAATTGGCGCACGGCCTGGAACCACAGGCACGGCAGCAGCCCGGGGGCGAGCGCGACCAGCATGGGCTGCATGCGCCGCACCACGGCGGCGTCCTGGCCGAGCCAGGTGAGCGCGTGCCCGGAAAGGACGAGCAGGACGGCGCCGACGGCGCCGGCGAGGGTGGCGACGGCCAGTGCCGCGCGCAGCAGGTCGCGGACGTCGTCTCCGGCCCGATCCATATCCTGACCATGCCCCTCGACCGACCCGGCCTCGGCGGTCTCGGCGCGGGCCGCCGCGGCGGCGACCTGGTTCCCGACGGCGGTCACCAGGCCGACGCCCATGGTGCGCAGCTGGTTGAACAGGACCAGCGCGAGCCCTCCGGCGGCCAGGGCCTCGATGCCGATCAGGCCCATCATGACGGTGTCGGTGGTCGTGAGGGCGACCTGCGCGAGCTGGGTGAGCGCGAGCGGCACGGCGAGGGCGGCCAGGGGCTTGGCGTCCTGGCGGAGTCGGGAAAGGGGCATGGCTCCTCACATAGTGCGGGGCAGGGTCACGTCGGCCGGATGCCCGGCCGTCCCGCGGGATCGGTACTCCGGGGGGAACCGGTCACGCCGGTGTCGTCCGCCTGAGTGACCCTAGCGGTGCCGCGCACGGAGAACCCATGGAGGGCGGCCTCCGGCCCGGTGTGCACGCTTCCGCCCGGTCAGGTCGGTCGTGGACGCGGCCGTCTCCCACCTCTCGCCTCAGGTAAAGCATGTGTTTAGGATAGGCAAACCTAAATCGGATCGCATCATTTGAGGAACGAGGGCGACGTGCTCACCAGACGACAGCTGCTGTGGACCGGCGCGGGGATCGGGCTGGCCGGTGTGCTCGCCGCCTGCGGAAACGGCGGGCAGACCGGTCCGGCGGCGGTCTCGGCGTCCGGCTCGGCCGCGGAGCAGCCGCGTACGGGTGGCACGTTGCGGGTCGGCGCCCTCGGCCGCGTTTCGGCCGTCACCCGGGACCCGCACGGCACGCAGACAAACGAGAGCGACTACCTGATCATCAGCCTGCTCTACGACACGCTGACCGTCCCCGGCGAGACGACCAACACCGCGCCGCGCCTGGCCGGCGCGTGGAAGGCGTCCGAGGACCTGAAGACCTGGCGTTTCACGATCGCCGACGGGGCCTCCTTCCACGACGGCACGCCCGTCACCGCCGAGGACGTGGTCTGGTCGCTCAAACGGCTGCGCGCCACCCCGGCCGGCGCGAGCCGGCTGCCCGGCATCCAGCCCTCCGGCATCACCGCGGAAGACGCGAAGACCGTGGTGCTGGTCTCGGACTATCCCAACGCGGACCTGCCGCTGCTCACCCGCCTGACCACGTTCGTGCTGAAGAAGGACACCAAGGACGACGCGCTGGCCACCGCCCCCGGCACTGGCCCGTTCAAGCTGGACTGGTTCCGCGACGGCAACGCCCGCCTGGTGCGCAACGAGAACTGGTACGGGGGGAAGGTGTTCCTGGACGCGATCGAGGTGCGGATCTTCGAGAGCCCGCAGGCGATGGCCAACGCCCTGCTGGCCGGGCAGATCGACGTGGCGTCCAATGTCGGCGCCGTCGCCGCCCGCACGGCGGAGTCCCGCCCGGACATCCAGATCCTGCGCCGGCCCAACGACATGGCGATGCCCATCGTCATGCGTACCGCCGACGGGCCGTTCGCCGATCCCCGGATCCGCGAGGCCCTGCGCCTGGCGGTGGACCGTGAGGCCATGGTCAAGCAGGTCCTGTCCGGGTACGGCACCGTCGCCAACGACGTCCTGGGCACGGGCGACCCCGCGTACGCCAAGGACCTCCCGCAGCGCACCCGCGACCTCGCCAAGGCGAAGAGCCTGCTCGCCGAGGCCGGCTTCGACCTGTCCAAGACCTACGACCTGGTCACCACCGAGGACATCTCCGGCCTCGCCGAGTCCGCGACCCTGTTCGCGACGCAGGTCGGCGAGGCCGGTGTGAAGATCAACGTGGTCAAGCAGGACTCGGCCGTCTTCTGGGACAAGACCTGGCTCAAGGCGCCGCTGTACACCACGTACTGGGGCACCAACGACTCCGTCGTGTTCTTCGCCAGCAAGACGATGCTGTCCGACGCGGGCCAGAACGAGTCGGGTTGGAAGGAACCCTCCTTCGACGAGGCGTACCGCGAGGCCATGGCCACCGCCGACGCCGCGAAGCGGTCCGAGGCGCTGCGCAAGCTGCAGCAGATCGAGTACGAGAAGTCCGGCTACCTGCTGTGGGGCATGGCCGACGGCATCGACCTGGCCGGCAGCGCCGTACGCGGCCTTCCCAAGCTCCCCGGCTACGGCCGGGTGCAGCTTGAGAAGGCGTGGCTGGCCCGTTGAGCCGTCGCGAGCCCCCGGCCCCGCGCCGGGGCCGCTCCGGAGCGGAGCCGCGGCCCGGAGCGGAGACCGGGGCCAGACCGGAGATGTGGAGCGGAGCGGAAACCCGGGTCGATGGAAAACCACGGGCTGACGGAGAGGCGCGGTCTGCGGAGAAGCCACGGTTCGTCCTGATCGCGGGCCACGTCGTCTGGTCGGCGCTACGGCGCCTCGCCGTCCTCGCGGTCCTGCTCGGGGTCGTCTTCGCCGCCGTCGAGCTGCTGCCCGGCGACGCCGCCTCCAGCACGTCCGAACGCGGCGAGAGCGCCGCGGATTTGGCCGCACGCCGTACGGCGTTGGGCCTCGACCGCCCACTCGCCGAGCGTTTCTGGGACTGGATGACCGCCCTGCCGACCGGTGACCTGGGCACCTCCGCCCGAGGGGAGCCGGTCACCCGGCTGCTCGCCGGGCCGTTTCCCAACACCCTGCTGCTCGGGGGCCTGGCGCTCGCCGTGAGCCTGGCGGGCGCCCTGGCACTGGGAAGCTGGGCCGCGCTGCGCCCGGGCGGCCGCACCGACCGGGGCATCGCCGTCGTGGCCACCATGGCGTTCGCGCTCCCGGAGTTCGTGGTGGCCATCGCGCTGCTGCTCGTCCTGTCCCTGCGGCTCGGCTGGCTGCCCGCCGTCACCCTCATCGGTTCCGACGGCGCTCCGGCCTCGTGGAGCATGCTGCTGCTCCCGCTGCTGGCCCTGGCCGTCCCGCAGATCGGCTGGAACACCCGCATCGTGCGCGCCGCGCTCGCCGACCAGGCCGCGCTGCCGCACGTGAGCGCCGCGATCATCGACGGGCTGCCTCGCCACCGCATCCTGACGCACCATCTCCTTCCCGGCGCGTTGCCCGCGATCGCCGTCGGCGTCGCGACCTCGGCCGGAATGCTGCTCGGCGGCGCGGTCGTGGTGGAGACCCTGTTCAACTACCCCGGCGTCGGCGCCGTCCTGGCGGGCGCCATCGCCGACCGGGACACCCCGGTCGTCGCCGGGGTGGTCGCGGCGACCGGCGGCGCGATCAGCGTCGTCCTGCTGCTCGCCGACCTCGTCCGCGCCCGAACAGTAGGAGTGCGCCTGTGACGACCGCCTTCCCTCACCGCAGCCCTGATCAACGGGAGCTTCACGGCGCGCTTGACCAGATCGCATCCGGCCGATCCCGCCGCAGGCGCGCACTGCGCGCGGCGCCCGCCCTGGCTCTCGTCCTACTCGCCCTGGCCGGCCCGCTGCTCGCGCCGCACCCGATCGACCGGCCCCTCGTCGCGCCGTTCGCGGCCCCGGACGCCACCGCCATGCTCGGCGGCGACCTGCTCGGACGCGACGTTCTCAGCAGGTTCCTGGCGGGAGGAGGGCCCCTCGTCCTCAACGCGCTGGCGATCGCCGCGCTCGTCACCGCCGCCGCCGCGCTGCTCGGCGTCCTCGCAGCCCTGCGCCCTGGGCTCGGCCGCTGGGTGGAACGCACCGCCGACCTCGCCATCCTGGTGCCCGCCGTCCTCGGCATCATGCTCATCGCCCTCGCCTGGCAGGACGGCGGACGCCTCGCGGTCGCCGCCGCCGCCATCGTCCTCGGTATCCCGTACGCCACCCGGGTGGTCGCCGCGGCCGCCACACCCGTCGCCACGGCGGGCTACATTGAAACCGCCGCCGCCTCCGGCGAGCGCCTCTGGTACCTGATCGTCCGCGAGGTCCTGCCCAACCTGCGGGCAACCCTGCTCGCGCTATTCGGCCTGCGCTTCGTCGAGGCCGTCTACGTGGTGTCCGTCGCCGCCTTCCTCCAGCTCGGCCCGCAACCGCCGACCGCCGACTGGGCCCTGATGATCAGGGAGAACTCGCCCGGCATCATGCTCAACCCGCTGGCCGTCGCCGCCCCCGCCCTCGCCATCGGCGTGCTCGCGCTCAGCGTCAACCTCGCCGCCGACGCCCTCATACCCAGAACCGGCACGACCACGGAGGTTCCCCTGTGACACTCGCCGAGCCGCCCTCTGTCGAAGTCACCGATCTGGAGATCCGCCTGCCCGACGGCCTTCCCCTCCTCTCCGGAGCCACGCTGACGCTGTCCCCAGGCCGCGTGGTCGCGCTCACCGGCCCGTCGGGCGCGGGCAAGACCACCCTCCTGCGCGCCGTCGCGGGTGCGCTCCCCGCTGGTGCATGCCATACCGGGGGGCGGGTCACCGTCCTCGGCCACGACGTCCTGGCCCTTGAGGAACGGGACCTGCGGCTGCTCCGCCGCCGGAGGCTGGCCTACGTGGGCCAGGATCCCGGCTCCGGCCTCAACCCCCGGATGAAGGTCCATCGCCTCATCACCGAGACCGCCGTGGACCGAAGCCGCCGGGCCATGCTCGACCTGCTCACCCAGGTACGGCTGCCCGCCGAGGAGCGCCTGGAGCGCCGCCGTCCTGGTGCCCTGTCGGGCGGGCAGCAGCGCAGGGTCGCACTCGCCCGCGCCCTCGCGCGGCGTCCCGACGTCCTGCTCCTCGACGAGCCGACGGCCGGACTGGATCCGGAGCTGCGCGACGAGATCGCCGACCTGCTGTGCGAGCTGGCCGGCCGCACCGGCGTCGCCGTCGCGGTAGCATGCCACGACCCCGACCTGGTCGCCCGGTGCGCCCACGACGTGGTGACGCTCCAGCCTCCAGCGGGAGCGGCGCGGCGCCTCGTCCCCGCCTCCTCAACCGCGCACGAAACGGCCTCCGCGACTCCGGTAGCAGCCGTCTCAATCACGCCTGAATCGGGCCACGCATCTGCGTCGGTCCCCGTTGCCGCACGCGCGCCATCCTCCCTGTCATCCAAGGCCAGCGAGATCACAGTACGGAACCTCAGCGCCGAGGTGGGCAGCCGGGGCGCACGGCGAACCGTCCTCGACAACCTGAATCTCGACCTCGCTCCCGGCAGCGCGACCGGGGTCATCGGCGTCTCAGGGTCGGGAAAAACCGCCCTCGTCCGCGTTCTCGCCGGACTGCACCCGCCCAGCACGGGCACGCTCGCCCTCGACGGAGCCCCGCTGCACCGCTCCTACCGGCGCCGCACCCGCGAGCAGCGCCGCGCGCTGCAACTCGTTCCGCAGAACCCCCTGGGCGCGCTCAACCCCGCGCGGACCGTGGGCGCCACGCTCGCCCGGCCCCTGACATTGCATGGTGTGGCGCCCGCCGGACAGGTCTTCGCGCGCGTCGCGGAACTCCTCGAAGCGGTTGACCTGCCCGCGGACTTCGCCGGAAGGTACCCGCACCAGCTCTCCGGCGGCCAGCGCCAGCGCGTCTCCATCGCCCGCGCCCTGGCGGTGCGTCCCGACGTGCTGCTATGCGACGAAGTGACCTCCGCGCTCGACGCCGACACCTCCGCGAGCATCATGGACCTGCTGTCCCGCCTTCGAGGCGAACACGGCGTCACCCTGGTCCTGATCAGCCACGACCTGTCGGTAATCGCCGCGCACACTGACACCACGATCGTGCTGGAGCGCGGCCGGGTCATCGAGCACGGGCCCACCCCGCGCCTCTTTGACTCGCCATCCCATCCAACGACCAGGACCCTCATCACTTCGGCGAGCACGCAGCGAGAGGCACTCGAAGCTTCGGTGCGAATGTCGCCATCGCCGAACCTAGCCTGATCGGCCGGATCATCGCCGCCTTGCAAGCGCTGCCCTGATCGGGTGCCATGAACTCTTGAAGTCCCGGATTCTCCGGCCGGGAGTTCGCCCGTATGATCGCCGACAGCCTGTACCGCTTCGAACCCCATCGCGCAGGGCTTGAGCTGGAACTTCTCCGCAGTGGTTACGCGGCTCGGTGGTACTCGTTGATCAGCCCGCCGAGCACCTTCCGATGCTCGATCCGTCCCTCCAGCGGTACAGCGGCCCGCTCGTCATGATTTCGGATGGGTCTGTCCAATATCAACGGCTCTGTCCCGTAATCGGTGGTGACGCTGAGTGATCACCTGCCAGCCTGAGGCGTGCTGAAGATCAACGATCTGATGGGCGTGGTGTTCTCGGGGCTGTCTGACCTGGTCATCGAGGATGTGGTGGACGAGAACGACCTCATTAAGGTCATAGCCCGCACTCGGGATGAGCCTGTGCCGTGCCCGGTCTGCGGGGTGCTGACCGGCCGTGTACACGGCTTCTGCGGCCGGACAGTCACGGACGTCCCGGTCGACGGGCGAAAAGTGGTGGTGTCGGTGACAGTACGGCGCCTGGCCTGCCCGGCGCTGGGGTGCCCACAGCAGACGTTCCGTGAACAGGTGCCAGGGCTGCTGGAGCGCTACCAGCGCCGCACCAACAGGCTCACCGGCCAACTGGGAGCGGTGGTGAGAGAGCTCGCGGGCCGGGCGGGCGCTCGTCTGTCACAGGCGCTGGACATCGCGGTGTCGAGGTCCACCGCGCTGCGGCTGCTCATGCGGTTGCCGCTGCCGCCACCGCGGGTCCCCCGAGTGCTCGGAGTCGATGACTTCGCTCTCAAGCGCCGCCACCGATACGCCACCATTCTCACCGACGCCGAAACCGGCGAGCGCATCGACGTTCTCCCCGGCCGTGGCGCCGATGCCCTCGATGCGTGGCTGCGTACCCATCCCGGGGTGGAGATCATCTGCCGGGACGGGTCGGGTGCCTACGGCGAGGCGATACGGCGGGCGTTGCCCGACGCGACGCAGGTCAGCGACAGGTGACACATGTGGAAAAACCTCTGCGACAAGACCCTCGCCGAGGTCCGCTCCCACAGCTCCTGCTGGGCCGCGGTCAACCCGGCCCGGCCCGCCGGCGTCCGAGAGCAAACCACCCGGGAACGCTGGCAGCAGATCCACAACCTGCTGGATAAAGGCGTTGGCCTGCTGGAATGCGCCCGCCGTCTGAATCTGTCCCTGAACACCGTCAAGCGCTACGCCCGCACCCGTGAGCCCGAGGCCCTGCGCCGCGCTCCACGCTACCGGCCCACCCTCGTCGATCCCTACCGCGATCACCTGCGGGAGCGGCGCGCCGCCGAGCCGGCCGTCCCGGTCCTCCAGCTGTTCCGCGAGATCAAGCAACTCGGTTACACGGGCAGCCTCAACCTGCTCTACCGCTACATCACCCAAGGCCGAGCCGAGGGCGATCGGCCCGTCATCACACCACGCCGTCTCGCTCGGCTTCTGCTCACCCGCCCCGACAGGCTGCGTGAGGCCGACACCACATTGCTGCAGGAACTCGCGGTTACGTGCCCCGAACTGGCCGAACTCGCTCGCCTGGTCCGTACCTTCGCTGAACTCCTCACCCCGGCCGCAGGCAACGACGCCAAGCTCGCCGCCTGGATCACCGACGCCCGGGCCGCTAACCTGCCCCACCTGCACGGCTTCGCCAACGGCCTTGAGCTCGACCGCGAGGCTGTGAACGCCGGCATCACCTTGCCGCATCACAACGGCCGAACCGAGGGCGTCAACACGCGAACGAAGAGAATCATGCGGCAGATGCACGGCCGGGCTGGGTTCGACCTCCTGCGCCACCGCATCCTGCTGCAATGAAGATCACTCAGCGCCACCACCGATTACGGGACAGAGCCGTTGTTTTTACAGTCCCGCGCTTTTTTCAGCGCCGGGGTGCTGCTGAAGCCTGCGGTTCCTCGGTAGCTGTCAGTAGTGCCGGATTCAGCCGGCGGAGGGGGTCCAGTCGGCGGGCAGTCCCGACTGGGCCAGGACATCGGCGAGGTTGTAGAAGTCCTGGTTGGCGGTGATCCGGCGGCCATCGGTGTCCAGCAGGGTGACGCTCGGCACCGCGAAGGGCTTCGGCGCGCCCTTGATGTGCCCGGCGTACACGCCCCGGATCGTGATGTGGTGCCCGCCGTCGCGCCATGCGGCCCTCACCGTCACGTGGACGTTCTCGATCATGGAGTCGGTGCGGGCCTTCCAGCCGGCGATCTGCTCCCGGCCGGTCATGGTGGCCCCGATCGCGTGATCGGTGTACGTGCCGTTGGCGGTGAACAGCTTGCCGAGCGCGGCAGGGTCGGTGCCGCTCCAAGCGGCGCTCCAGGCCTTGACAGTGCTGGGCAGGTGCTTGGCAGGCTGGTGTGCGGCCTGCACTGTGGTGGCGGCCTGCACTGCGGTGGTGGAGCCGATGACGGCAGCGGTGGCCGCAACCGCGGCTGCGACGATCATACGGATCTTCATGGTGTGGTGTTCCTTTTCTGATCAGGGCTTTTGATGGTTCGTGGCCGGTGGCGCCGGTCGGAGCGGCGCTCGGGCTGTCCGGGGCGGGCGCGGCAGTTGCGGGGTGTGCCGAATCGGATTGCCGGGTGTCAGGAGGTGGCCGGGCCCTTCTTTGATAGGGGCCATTGCGTTCGTGAGAAGTTATAACTCGCATTGAACGCGATAGCAAATCACCTTCGTGATAGCCTTTAACTGTGGCTGGATGAGGGGAGGAGTTCTAGTGGCCGAGTCGGACGCGACGTCACCCAGGGAGCGCTACCGCACCCAGGTGCGCGAGGAGATCAAGAAGCAGGCGTGGGCGCAGATCGCCGAAGCCGGGGCGTCGGCACTATCCCCCAACGCGATCGCCAAGCAGATCGGCATGACCGGACCGGCGCTGTACCGCTACTTCGCAAACCGGGACGAGCTGATCACCGAGCTGATCAGGGACGCCTATCGCAGCCTGGCCGATGTCTTCCATGCCCGCGCCGAAGCCGGCGCCGGTCTCGCAGAACTGGCGCAGGCCCTGCGCGAGTGGGCACTGGCCGACCCCCAGCGGTATCTGCTCATCTAGGCCCCGTCTACGGCACCCCGGTCCCCGGATACCAGGCGCCACCGGACTGCTGGCCGGCGTGGCGGGAGGTGCACAGCGCGCGGCGCTGTCCGCCCGGCCCGACCAACTCGCCGCAGCCGTATGCGCCTACGCGGGCGGCCGAGCCGCCCCTACCGATAGCGGTGGCCTCGACCAGGCACGACAGCTGGGGCTCACCAGCAGGCAAGCCGCGAACGCCAAGACCATCGTCGACATGGCCGCCGAACTGGGGCTGCCCGAGCGCGCCGCCGTCATCGGCGTGGCAACCGCGCTACAGGAAAGCGAGCTCGACGAAAGCGTCGTGGGCGACCACGGCCGCGCCTTCGGCCTCATGCAGCAGCACCCCGAGTACGGCTGGGGCAGCCGTGAGCAGGTAACCGACCCTCGCTACGCCGCCCGCGCGTTCTTCTCCCGCCTCGCGAAGGTGGAGGGCTGGGCGGGAAAGCCGCTCACCGTCGTGGCCCAGGCCGTCCAGCGCTCCGCCCACCCAGACGCGTACGCCAAGCACGAGGCCCGCGCGGGGCAAATCGTCACCGCTCTCACCACTTCGACGACCGGGCCCCGTGACGACGTGCCGAAATCCGGAGACGACCACGCGGATCTGCGCAACAGCATCGAGGCCGCCGCGGCTCTTGGGATGCCGCTGGAGGTCCTCGTGGACGAGGTGGCCGCGAACCTCGGGGGCTCCGATGCGGACAGGGAGCGGGCCAAGGAGATCGTGACATCGGTCGCGCGGGACCTGTGTGACGAACTCTCGGCGGCCGATCTCGCAGGTCCCGACCTCGCCTCCGTCTCGGCGCGGGGTCTGGAGGTCGTACGCGCCGCGCTGGCGATGCGTGGCATCCCGTACTCCTGGGGCGGCGGAGGCCCAAACGGCCCGAGTTACGGCATCGGCCGCGGCGCCAGGACCAAGGGGTTCGACTGCTCAGGGCTGACCGAATACGCATGGGCCAAGGCCGGAGTGCGGATCGGGACCACCACCTACGAGCAGTGGCGGGCAGGGGCACGCGTGCCGCGCTCCCAAGTCCAGCCGGGCGACCTGCTCTTCTACGAGACCGACTCATCCATCCCCGGCCCCGACCATGTCGGCATCGCGATCGACGCCACCCGCATGGTCCACGCGCCCTTCACCGGCAGCACCGTGCGTATCGACACCTGGGCGGGCGTACCAAGCCGGGAACGACAGTTCGCTGGCGCCGTCCGGCCCTCGTGACACCGAACCCCGAGCAACCGCACCGCGGTTGAGCTCCCGCCGCTGCCAGTTCTGGCAGCGGCCGGCCCCGCACGCCTGGATCCGGCGACTCTCCGCGCTCAACAGATCTCGCTTCGCATTCAACGGCTCTCCGGGACGACCGGAGGCCCGCCACATCAACCGAACACACCCAACGAATGGAGTAATCGATGCGGAAGTCCATCACCGTTCTCACCACGCTGTTCCTCCTGCTCGCGATGACCGCGACCGCCTCGGCGAGCGGCAACGGCTGGCGCTCGGACAGCCCGGAAGGCTCGGTCAAGGTCAGCTCAGATCGCAAGCACATCACCGTCTGCGACCTACAGGACGACACCACCGAGGTATGGGCGGAATACGCAACATCGTTCCTGCTCATGCACACGGTCAAGGCCGAGAAGGCCGGCGGCTTCGAGTGCGGCGAGGACACCGTCTTCTTCGGTTACATCACCGTCTTCAAGCTCTGCTTCCGGTACAACCACGCCGTCAAGCAGTGCAACCGGTCCATATGGATCAAGTGATAATGATCCGCCGAGGCGGGCGGGTTCTCCCGCTCGGCCGGTACCGCGCGCGGTAGCTTGGGAGTGCCCTTCTCCGCCCTTTCTTTCGTCAGCAAGGTTGGAAACAGGGTCAGGAGCCGGCTCCTCCGGGGGTCGGCTCCGTTTCGTCTTCGTCCAGGAACGCTTGGAGCAGCGTGTATCCAGCTGACGCTTCCGTCGGCCGGATGCCGACGCGGAACATCTCCGGCTCCTCGAAGACCGGCTCCCCACTCGGCCGACGCGCGTAGGCAACTCGCCCGTAATCCACGCCCTCATCCTGGTCGAAGCTCATCCAGGTGATGGCCTCCTGCTCGCCCTCACGCAGCGGATGATTCGACACCGCCCGCACCGACACCATGCTCGGCGGGGTGAACACCCACACCTGAGGAACGGCGATGACCCAGCGGACGGCGCCGACCTCCCGCGCCTTGCTCGCGGCCCTCTTCTCGAAGGCCACGGCCGACGCGTCGTCGCGAAGGTAGTCGTAATCGCTCAGCACCAACCTCCGCCGCCCTTCAACGGCGACGATCGCAGGGCAGTCACGGGCGACGATGCTCTTCTCGAGCCGCTCGACCACCTCGAAGAGCAAGTCCGCCGTCTCAGCATGAAGCGCTCCGGCTTCGGTGGAGGCTCGTTCCCTTGAGAGGATCGAGTCATGGCAGCCAAGTCCCCCTATCCCGCAGAACTGCGTAAGCGCGCGGTGCGTATGGTCGCCGAGGTCCGCCCGGACTACCCGACCGAGTGGGCCGCGATCAACGCCGTCGCCGCCAAACTCGGCATCGGCACCGCCGAGACGCTGCGCAAATGGGTCCGTCAATCCCAGATCGACGAAGGCACCCGACCAGGCACAACCAGCGATGAATCGGCGGAGCTGAAGCGGCTGCGGCGGGAGAACGCCGAGCTGCGCCGGGCGAATGAGATCCTGAAGGCCGCCTCGGCTTTCTTCGCGGCCGAGCTCGACCGGCCACACACGCACTCGTGACCTTCATCGACGAACACCGTGAGCTGTTCGGTGTCGAGCCGATCTGTCGTGTGCTGAGCGAGCACGGCCTGTCGATCTCTCCCAGCACCTACTACGCCGCCAAGACCCGGCCACCCTCGGCACGGACGATCCGCGATGCCGAGCTGGACGAGCACATCCAGCGGATCCACACCGCCAACTACGGCGTCTACGGCGTCCGCAAGGTCTGGCGGCAACTGCTGCGCGAGGGCCACCAGGTGGCCCGGTGCACCGTCGAGCGGCGGATGCGTGCCCTGGGCCTGCAAGGGGCCCGCCGCGGCAAGAAGATCCGCACCACCACCTCCGACCCTGAACATCAGCGGGCCACCGACCTGGTGAAACGGGACTTCACCGCATCCGGGCCCAATGCCGTGTGGGTCGCGGACTCACCTACGTTCCCGCCTGGTGCGGCATCGTCTACGTCGCCTTCGTCGTGGACGTGTACTCCCGGGCGATCGTCGGCTGGTCAGCCTCGATGTCCAAGCGCGCCGGCCTGGTGCTGGATGCCCTGGACATGGCGTTGTGGCGGCGTGACCGCTCCGGACGCCCCGCCGGTCCCGGCCTCATCCATCACTCGGATGCCGGCAGTCAATACACCTGTTT
>NZ_BBYJ01000036.1:13161-91002 GCF_001528665.1 Microtetraspora malaysiensis | reverse complement strand
AGGCTGGCGCGGGCGGCGGCCAAGACCGAACGCCAGCACCTGACGATCTCCGACACCACCGATGGGATGGGCCGCGTCAGCGGGCTGCTCGACCCCGAGTTGAAGATGCAGCTGAAGACCTGGCTGGAACCTTTGGCGGTCAAAACCGACAGCACCGACCTGCGTAGCCGCCCCCGCCGTATGGCCGACGCCCTCGCCATCCGCCTATCGCAGGGCGGGCGGCGGACCGTGATGCACGTGTCGGTGACCGAGCAGGCCCTGACCGGGCAGTCGGAGGAGCCGGCCTTTTTGGAGGACGGCACCCCGATCCCCGCGCAGGATGCGCGCAGGATGGCCTACACCGCTGAACTCCGCAGGGTGCTCCGCGACGCGGACGGGATCATGAAGGATTTCGGGCGGGCACGCCGGCTGGCCTCGGCCGATCAGCGGGAAGCGATCCTGGCCATGTACCGGACCTGCTGCCGTGAAGGCTGCGACGTCCCCGCCTATCTGGCCGAGATCGACCACATCGAACCCTGGTACCCGGCCGGCCGCACGAACTTGGACAACCTCGCGCCGTTGTGTGCGGCGGACAACAAGTGGAAGTCCCGTCACCCCGATCGGGTAGAGGTGATCGATCAGGGCGACGGGACCGTGTCGATGCGGTTCCACCGGTATTCCAAGCTCCGCCCCCGACGCTGGACCGACAGACAGTGACCAACGGCCACTGAACAGCCATCCCGCGAACAGCGACTCGTGAGCCGTGATGGGCGAGGTTGATCGCGGCGGCCACCCGGTGATCAGGCCCCACCCACCCGCGGGCCGGCCGGCCCGGCAGCATGTCCGAACTCCACGCGCCAAGGCCTCACACGCCGGGGCACCGCGTGCCGGAACTCCCATGTGCCAGCGCTCCACCGCCAGGGCTCTACGCGCGGGGTATCCACATGCCATAACGGCACGAGCCGGGGCTGTACGCGCCAAGGCTCCACGCGCTGGAGTCCCGCCCGAGAGGGCGGCGGACAGGCAGTGATCGGCTTCATACGTCGGGGTCCAAACGGGGTCGCCGCGGGAGCCGGAGTGGCGCGGAGGGGGACGGGCGCAGGCGGGCGGGCGGGCGACGCGGCGACGTGTGCCGGGGCGGCAGCCGAAGGGCCTGCGGGCGGCAGCGCCTGGCACTGGGGTAGTGGGCCGCGCCCCTCAGGCGCTCGAACTTGAGCGAGGGCCAGCCGAGCTGTCCGAGAGGGGCGCCTCAGTGGACGTGACCCAGGCATGGGGCCCGAACACGGAGGCCCGGGGGTCGCCTTCTGACATGACGGCGAGGCTCGTGTGCGCAAGGCTTGCCGAAGGATGGGCCGCCGATGGGCGATAGTCGCCAATGAAGCCCGGTCCCCAGCTGGATAGTTTCGCGATGTGGGCGAACGCGTACTGATCGCACTGGGCGGAAACGCCATGACGTCTCCCGAGGGGAGCGCGTCGCCGGAGGACCAGCGCCAGGCGGTCGAGCAGGCCATGACGCACGTCGCCGCGCTCATCCGGGCCGGGCACGAGGTGATGTTGACGCACGGGAACGGCCCGCAGGTCGGCAACATCCTGCTCAAGAACCAGCTCGCCGCGCACGTCCTGCCGCCGGTGCCGCTGGACTGGTGCGTGGCCCAGACGCAGGGCACGATCGGCGTCCTCATCATGAACGCGCTGGAGCGCGCGCTCGCGCCGCGGCCCGCTCGGGTGGCCACCGTGGTGACCCGCACCCTGGTCGACCGGGACGACCGGGCGTTCGCCGATCCGGTGAAGCCGATCGGGCAGTACTTCGCCGAAGACGACGCCCGCCGCTTCGAGAAGCTGGGGCAGAGCTGGAAGCGACTCGAGCGCGGCTGGCGCAGAGTCGTCGCCTCGCCTGAGCCGATCGAGATCCTCGACGCCGCGCCGGCGATCGCCCTGATGGAGGCGGGCTACATCGTGGTCACGGCCGGAGGGGGCGGCGTGCCGGTCGTCCGCGCGCCGGACGGGACCCTGGAGGGCGTCGAGGCCGTCATTGACAAGGACCTCGCCGCCGCCGCGCTGGCGAGAGCCGTACGGGCGACGGCGCTGGTCATCGCGACGGACGTCCCGGGCGCGGTCGCCGGTTACGGAACGACCGCCGCCCGGCCGATCGGGAAGGTCGGCCTCGGCGAGTTGCGGCTGCTCCAGGCCGCCGGGCACTTCGCGAGCGGCAGCATGGGGCCAAAGGTGGAGGCCGCGTTGCGCTTCGTCGCGGGCGGCGGGCGGCGAGCCGTGATCACCTCGCTGGAGCACATCGGCACGGCCCTCGAGGAGCCCGCCGGAGCGATCGGGACGATCCTCGAGAAGTGAGCCACGCCCCGGGCGGCCTCGGCCCGACCACGACAACGACCATGACAGTTGGGTACGACGCCGGACGCGGTCCCCGTTCCAGACCCGGAACTGCCAACGACGAAGCCGCCGACAACAGACCCGGAACCGCCGACAACAGAGCCGACGAGCCGACGAAGACGACAACAGACCCGGAACTGCCGACGACGAAACCGCCGCCGACGAAGTCCACGACAGAAGCGCCGAAGACAGAGCGAGACGTCCGAGCCAGACAACGAAAGGTGCAGGAGATGCCGGATCCGATCGAGGTACGCAAGGTCGCCATCGAGAGCGTCACCGACGCCTCCGGGCTCGCGAAGCTGATCGACGACGGAGTGATCGAGGCCGACCGCGTGCTCGCGGTGATCGGCAAGACCGAGGGCAACGGCGGTGTGAACGACTACACCCGCATCCTCGCCGACCGCGCCTTCCGCGAGGTCCTGGTCAGCAAGGGGACGCGGACCGAGGAGGAGGCCAGGCAGGTGCCGCTCGTCTGGTCCGGCGGCACCGACGGCGTGCTCAGCCCCCACGCCACGATCTTCGCGACGGTCGACCCGGCGACCGCCGTACCGACCGACGAGCCGCGGCTCAGCGTCGGCGTGGCGATGAGCGAGGTGATCCTTCCCGAGGACATCGGCCGTCCGGCCATGGTGGAGAAGGTCGCCAGGGGAGTCCGTGAGGCGATGAAGATCGCGGGCATCGACGACCCGGCCGACGTCCACTACGTGCAGACCAAGACGCCGCTGCTGACGCTCGCGACCATCACCGACGCCAAGGAACGCGGCCACGCGGTCGCCACCGAGGACACCCTCAAGTCGATGGACATCTCCAACTCCACGACGGCGCTCGGCATCGCGGTCGCGCTCGGGGAGATCGAGATGCCCACGGCCGAGCAGATCCACAAGGACCTGTCGCTGTATTCGTCGGTGGCCTCGTGCTCGTCCGGCGTCGAGCTCGACCAGGCGCAGATCGTCGTCGTGGGCAACGTGCGCGGCATCGGCGGGCGTTACCGCGCCGGCCACTCCGTGATGAAGGACGCGCTGGACGCCGACGGCATCTGGGAGGCGATCCGCGACTCGGGCATCGAGCTGCCCGAGCGGCCGCACCCGAGCGACCTCGGCGGACGGCTGGTCAACGTCTTCATGAAGTGCGAGGCCGACCCTTCCGGGCGGGTGCGCGGCCGCCGCAATATCATGCTGGACGACTCCGACGTGCACTGGCACCGCCAGATCAAGGCCACGGTCGGCGGCGTCGCGGCGGCCGTGACCGGCGACCCGGCGATCTTCGTGTCGGTCGCGGCGGTCCACCAGGGGCCCTCCGGCGGCGGCCCCGTCATCGCCATCGCCGACCTTTCCTGATCGAGAACCCGTGCCCCCTCCGACCGGTGTGAGGAGGGGGCACGGGGGCGGGTAGGCTCGCGAATCGTGCTGACCATTCCGCAGCCGCTCGTGCCCGACGACGACGGCAGCGCCGACGCCGCCGTGGCCTCCGCGCTCTCCGCGTTCCAGGCCGGTACGGCGTCCGCCGCCGATGTGCTCCCGGCGATCAGCCAGGCCCGGCTTCTCGTGCCCGTGGTGGCGCTGCTCACCGAGTCCGAGATCGGCGGCCACGGGCTGAGGCAGGAGAAGGAAAGCGAGATGGCGCTGCCGAAGCTCGTCGGTAAGGACGGGCGGGAGGCGGTCCTCGCGTTCACCAGTACCGAGGCGCTGAAGATGTGGCGTCCGGACGCGCGGCCCATCCAGGCCGGCGGCCCGCAGGTGTGCCATGCCGCGCGGCAGGAGGGTACGGCGGCCGTGGTGATCGACGTCGCCGGGCCGATCCCGTTCGTGATCGAGGGTGGCATGCTGCAGGCCCTGGCCGCGATCGAGGACGTCAAACGCGACCCGTCGGCGCTGGACGGCCTCGCCGACGCGGTGCCCGGCATCACCGTCACCAAGATCGGCGAAGCGGCGCCGCGCCGCCGCTGGTTCCGGCGCGGGCGCGCCTCGTAGTTCTCCCTCGTTCTTCCTCGACCCGGCGCGGAGACCGCCGCGCGGGTTAGGGTCGCGGCGTGCCCCTCGCCGTCCTCGCCGCCTGCCTGCTCGGGCTGGCCGCCGGAGCGTTCGCCCGGGTCCTCGCCGACGGCTTCGGCGAGGATTCCGGCGCTCCCCGCCGCGAGGCGCGCGCCGCTGTCGCCCGGGCGGCGCGCATCCCTCCCCTTCCCCGCCGGCCGTACGTCGTGGAGGGGGTGACGGCGGCCGTCTTCGGGCTGCTGACCTGGCGGGCCGCCGGCCTGGCCGGCCCTCTGGACGCGGGGGCGATCGTCCCGGTCGCCCTGACGGCGGCCCTGCTGTACGCGGCGGTCGCCGGCGTGACACTCAGCCTGATCGACTGGCGGACCCGGCGGCTCCCTGACGCGATCACCCTGCCGTCGGTTCCCGTCCTGGCCGTCCTGCTCGCGCCCACCGGCCGCCTCGGCGCCGCACTGCTGTCGGGGCTCGCCCTCGCCGCCGCGTACGCCGTGCTGTGGTTCGTCCGGCCGGCGGCGCTGGGGCTGGGCGACGTGAAGCTCGCCGCGCTGGTCGGCATGGTGACCGGCGTGTTCGGGATGAACGCGGTGATCCTCGCCGCGGTCGGCGCGCACGTCCTGGGTGCCCTGTACGCGGCCGGGCTACTGATCACGCGGAGGGCGACCCGGGCGAGCGAGTTCCCGTTCGGCCCCTTCATGCTCGGAGCCGCGCTGCTCGCGGTCGTACTTCCGGTCGGGTAGACGCGCGCCCAGGTCACCGTTCCGCGCGGGGCGCGGAACGGAATCGCCGTCTCGCCTGGTGAGAGGGAGGGACGTCGCACTGCGAGACACATGGAAGACTTGTCATCATGCTGCGCTGGTTGACCGCCGGGGAGTCTCATGGCCCCGAACTCGTCGCGATCCTTGAAGGCCTGCCCGCCGGGGTGGAGGTGACCACGGCCGAGCTGGACGAGGCGCTGCGCCGCCGTCGTCTCGGTTACGGCCGCGGGGCGCGGATGAAGTTCGAGCAGGACGTGGTGTCCGTGGTCGGCGGCGTCCGGCACGGCCGCACGCTCGGCTCGCCGGTCGCGGTGCGGATCGGCAACACGGAGTGGCCCAAGTGGGAGACCGTGATGGCCGCCGACCCGGTGGACCCCGCGCTGCTTGAGGGCCAGGCGCGCAACGCGCCGAGGTCGCGCCCCAGGCCGGGCCACGCCGACCTCGCCGGCATGCAGAAGTACGGCTTCGACGACGCCCGTCCGGTGCTCGACCGGGCCAGCGCGCGGGAGACCGCCGCTCGCGTCGCGCTCGGCCAGGTCGCCCGGAACTTCCTCAAGCAGGCGCTCGGCGTCGAGATCGTCAGCCACGTCGTCTCCATCGGCGGCGCGGCCGCGCCCGAGGGCGTGATCCCCGAGCCGAAGGACCTCGCCGCCGTCGACGAGGACCCGGTGCGCTGCTTCGACCCGGCCGCGAGCGCGGCCATGGTCGCCGAGATCGACAAGGCGCACAAGGACGGCGACACGCTGGGCGGCGTCGTCGAGGTCGTCGCGTACGGCCTGCCGCCGGGCATCGGCGGTTACGGCCAGTGGGACCGGCGGCTGGACTCCCGGCTCGCCGGCGCGCTCATGGGCATTCAGGCGATCAAGGGCGTCGCCGTCGGCGACGGGTTCGAGACGGCCCGCCGTCCCGGTTCTCGCGCCCACGACGAGATCGTCAACACGCCGGACGGCGTGCGCCGGGTCACCAACCGGGCCGGCGGCATCGAGGGCGGCATGACCAACGGCGAGCCGCTGCGGGTCAGCGCCGCGATGAAGCCGATCTCCACGGTGCCGCGCGCGCTCGCCACGGTCGACGTGCGCACGGGCGAGGCCGCCAAGGCGCATCACGAGCGGTCGGACGTGTGCGCGGTGCCCGCCGCCGCCATCGTCGCCGAGGCGATGGTCGCCCTGGTGCTCGCCGACGCGGCCCTGGAGAAGTTCGGCGGCGACTCGGTGGAGGAGGTCGCCCGGAACCTCTCCGGCTACCTCTCCTCTCTGATCATCAAGTAGCCGCTCCCGACGACGGCGGGACGGCTCCCCGACATCCGCGTACGTCCGGCCGGAACGGGCCGGGGAAGGCTCGATAGGGTTCGTCACCATGGAATCGGCAGAAGAGCGGCGGCCCGCCGCGGTCCTCATCGGGCCGCCGGGATCAGGCAAGAGCACGGTCGGCACTCTGCTGGCCGAGCACCTCGGGGTCGGCTTCCGCGACACGGACGCCGACGTCGAGGCGGTCGCGGGCAAGTCGGTGAGCGACGTGTTCGTCGAAGACGGCGAGGAGCGGTTCCGCGAGCTGGAGGCGGCGGCCGTACGGGCCGCGCTGGAGGAGCATGACGGCGTGCTGTCGCTGGGCGGCGGCGCGATCCTCGATCCGGCCACCCAGGAGGCGCTGGCCGGGCACCGGGTCGTCTACCTGCAGGTGAAGCTCGACCAGGCGGTCAAGCGGGTCGGTCTCGCCTCGGCCCGCCCGCTGCTCGTGCTGAACCCGCGCAGCCAGCTCAGGAGGCTGATGGAGGAGCGCCGCCCGATCTACGAGCGGCTGGCCCGGGTGACCGTGGCCACGGACGAGCGCGAGCCCGCCGACATCGTCGCGGAGATCGAGAAGGAACTCGGATGAGCGCTGTCCGCACCCCGTGCGAGTCACGCCCGGGTGAGGTGGCCTCATGACCCCCACCCGCATCACCGTCCGGGGCGACAGCCCGTACGACGTCGTCGTGGGCACCGGCATCCTGGGCGAGCTGTCCGGGCTGCTCGGCGCCGCGGTGCGCACGGTCGCGGTGATTCACCCGGCGAGCCTGCCCGAGATCTCCCGCCCGGTCTGCGGCGCGCTGGAGGCGGCCGGGCTCGAGGTCGTCTCGCTGCCCGTGCCCGACGGCGAGCAGGCCAAGTCCGTCCATGTCGCCGCCGAGCTGTGGTCGGCGCTCGGCCGGTACGGCGTGACCAGGTCCGACGCGGTCGTCGGCGTGGGCGGGGGAGCGACCACCGACCTGGCCGGCTTCGTCGCGGCCACCTGGCTGCGCGGCATCCAGGTCGTGCAGGTCCCCACCACGCTCCTGGCCATGGTCGACGCGGCCGTCGGCGGCAAGACCGGCATCAACACGCCCGAGGGCAAGAACCTGGTCGGCTCGTTCCACCCGCCGAGGGGCGTCCTGTGCGACCTCGCCACGCTGGTCACCGTGCCGCGCGCGGACTACGTCGCGGGGCTCGCCGAGATCATCAAGGGCGGTTTCATCGCCGACCCGGTGATCCTGGACCTCATCGAGGACGACCCCGCCGGGGCGTGCACGCCCGAAGGCCGGCACACCCGCGAGCTGATCGAGCGCAAGGTCCAGGTCAAGGCCGACGTGGTCGGGGCCGACCTGCGCGAGAGCGGCCTCAGGGAGATCCTCAACTACGGTCACACGCTGGCCCACGCCATCGAGCGGGTCGAGGACTACCGCATCCGGCACGGCGAGGCCGTCGCCATCGGCCTGGTGTACGCCGCGGAGCTGTCCCGGCTCGACGGCCGGATCGGCGGCGAGATCGTCGAGCGGACCCGGTCCCTCCTCACCTCGGTCGGTCTTCCCACCGCGTACCGGAGGGAGGCGTGGCCGGCGCTGCGCGACCACATGCGGGTGGACAAGAAGAGCCGGGGCGCCCGGCTGCGCTTCGTGGTGCTGGACGGGCTGGCCCAGCCGTCCCGGCTGGAGGATCCGGCCGAGGAGCTGCTGGAGGCCGCCTACCACGAGGTCGCCCGGTGAGCCCCGTCCGTCTTTCCGTCCGTCTTTCCGGGGCCGGCCGCCCCGGCTTTCCCGACTCCGGCTCGCATGTGAAGGCGGTGCGCCGATGAGGCCCGTGCTGGTTCTGAACGGTCCCAACCTGGGACGCCTGGGAAGCCGCGAGCCGGACGTGTACGGCGCGCAGACCCTGGAGGACCTGGCCGCGCTCTGCCGGGAGACCGGCCGCGAGCTGGGGCTGTCCGTCGAGGTCCGGCAGACCGACGACGAGGCGGAGCTCATCGGGTGGATCCACGAGGCGGCGGACAGCAAGATCCCGGTCGTGCTGAACCCCGCCGCGTTCACGCACTACTCGTACGCGCTGCGCGACGCCATCGCGCAGCGGACCGCGCCGCTGGTGGAGGTGCACATCTCCAACCCGAACGCGCGGGAGGAGTTCCGCCACACCTCGGTCGTCGCGGCCGTCGCCACCGGCACGATCGCCGGTTTCGGCATGCGCTCGTACGTGCTCGCCCTGCACGCGATCGCCGAACTGCCGTCCTGAGCCGCCCCCGCGTTTCGCCCGCGTGACCGGCATGGGGAAAACTAGACGAAAGCTCGGTTGATTCGCGGCGTCTCGCGGCGCGGACGGCAGGGGCCGTCGAGGAAGGGCAGACAAGAGGGGGTTGGCGTGGCCTACACGTCGTACGTGGCCGTCGGGGACAGCTTCACCGAGGGGCTCAACGATCCCCCGATCCACGCGACGGGCGTGGACCCCGGGCAGGCCGAGCGGTTCCGCGGCTGGGCCGACCGCGTGGCCGAGCACCTCGGGCGGCTGCAGCCGGGCTTCCGCTACGCCAACCTGGCGATCCGGGGGAAGGTCCTGGACCAGATCATCGCGGAGCAGGTCCCGCTCGCCATGGAGATGCGGCCCGACCTCATCAGCTTCTGCGCCGGAGGCAACGACCTGCTCCGCCCGGGCAGCGACCCCGACCGGATGGCCAAGAAGCTCGGCGCGGCCGTACGCGATCTGCGGAGCACCGGAGCGGACGTGCTGCTGTTCACCGGGGTGGACCCGCGTGACACGCCCATCATGCGGCGGGCGCGGGGCACGTTCGCCACGTTCTACCTGCACGTCCGCTCCATCGCCGACCTGTACGGCTGCCACCTGGTGGACCAGTGGTCGATGCAGGGGCTGCGTGACTGGCGGGCGTGGAGCGACGACCGGCTGCACATGAACGAGCACGGCCATCGGATGGTCGCGGCGAAGGTCCTCGACGTGCTCGGCGTCCCGTCCGAGGACACGTGGCGTACGGCGTGGCCGCCGCGTGAGGACGTCGATCCGCGGGTGAAGCGCCGTGAGGACGCCCAGTGGGTGCGCGAGCACCTCGTCCCGTGGATCGGCCGGCGGCTCACCGGACGGTCGTCCGGTGACGGCCTCGGCGCCAAGCGCCCCGATCTGGCGCCGCTGGACTCCACCGGTTCGTGACGTCGTGCGGCCGCCGGCTCGGAGCGGGTGAACTGCGCGATCGGCCCCCACGAGGAGCGGCTCGCCGAGGCCGAGGCCTGCTCAAGGCCTGCTCAAGGTGCCGGACGGTGTGACCCGCGCCGGGGCCGCGCGTACCGGGCCGGGGCCCCGATCGCCGTTGACGTGGCGCCGGTCGGCGTGACCCATGCCGGGGAGATTCGCGCCGGGGAGATTCGCGCTGGAGGTCGCGGGGGAGAGCGCTCTATCGTGTGATCATGCGGCTCCGTGATATCCACATTTATCCACTTAAGTCGGCTTCTGGCGTGCCGGTGGACGCGGCGACCATCGAGCCGTGGGGCCTCGACGGAGATCGCCGATGGGCCGTCATCGGTGACGACGGTGACAACCACTGGCTGGGTGAGTTCCCGCGCATGCTCTCCGTCACGGCGCGCAACCTCCAGGACGGCGGTCTCCACCTGGCCGCGCCCGGCCTGCCCGAGCTGGTGGTGCCGCCCGCGACCGGCCCCCGCGTCCCCGTGGGCTTCACGGGGCTGGACCACGCGGTGGCCGCCGACGCGGCGGCGCACGCCTGGTTCTCCACCCTGCTCGGCCTGCCGGCCCGCCTCGTGTGGCTCGACGACCCCCGGCGCCGCTCCATCGATCCCCGGCACGGCGGGCTGCCCGGCGAGGTGGTCAGCTTCGCGTGGGACGCGCCCCTGCTGCTGACATCGGCGTCGTCCCTCCGGCGGCTCGACGAGTGGATCGCCGCCGGGGCGGCGGAACACGGCGAGGAGCTCCCCGGACCCCTCTCCATGGTCCGCTTCCGGCCCAACGTGGTCGTCGAGGGCGCCGAGCCGTACGAGGAGGACGGCTGGGCCGAGGTCCGCATCGGCGAGGTCGACTTCCGGGTGTCGGAGAGATGCGACCGCTGCGCCGTCACCACGATCGCCCCGGACACCTGGGTGAAGGGGAAGGAGCCGATCCGCACCCTGGCCCGGCACCGCAGGTGGGACGGCAAGACCTGGTTCGGCGTCCGCCTGGTCCCGCGCGCGCCGGGGAAGATCGCCGTCGGCGGCCCGGTCACCGTCCTGTCGCGCGCCTCGTCCGCCTGAACCGGGCGGGCCGTCCGCGCCGCACGGCACCGGCCCAGTGGACGGGAGCGGCGGACGCGGCAGGGCCGGGGCTCAGGAGGCGGAGAGGCGGCGCAGCGCGTCGCGCACCTTCGCCGGGTCGCTGGTCCGCCAGAACGGCGGCAGCGAGCCCAGCAGGAAGCCGGCGTAGCGGGCGGTGGCCAGCCGCGGATCGAGGACTGCGACCACACCCCGGTCGGTCATCGACCGCAGCAGCCGCCCCGCGCCCTGGGCGAGGAGCAGCGCGGCGTGCGTGGCGGCGACGCTCATGAAGCCGTTCCCGCCCTTGGCGGCGACGTGGCGCTGCCGGGCCGAGGCGAGCGGATCGTCGGGACGCGGGAACGGGATCCGGTCGATGATCACGAGGGTGAGCGAGGGGCCGGGGACGTCCACGCCCTGCCACAGCGACAGCGTGCCGAAAAGGCAGGTCGCCGGATCGGCCGAGAACTGCTTCACCAGCAGCGACGTGGAGTCGTCGCCCTGGCAGAGCAGCGGCACGTCCAGCCGCTCGCGCAGCGCCTCGGTGGCGGCCTTGGCGGCCCGCATCGAGGAGAACAACCCCAGGGTGCGCCCGCCCGCCGCCTCGATCAGCTCGGTGATCTCGTCGAGGTACGCCTCGGGCAGGCCGTCGCGCCCCGGCTGCGGCAGATGCTTGGCGACGTACAGGATGCCGCTGCGCGGGTGGTCGAACGGCGAGCCGACGTCGAGGCCGGTCCAGTCGTCGCTGAGGCCCCACTGCCGGGCCATGCCGTCGAACGAGCCGCCGAGGGCCAGCGTGGCGCTGGTGAGGATCACGGTCCGGTCGCCGAACAACTTGTCGCGGAGCATCCCGCCGACCGACAGCGGGGCCACCCGGAGCGTCGGCGGCACCCGGCCGTGCCCGGCGTCCAGCCAGACCACCTCGGCGCGGTCGGCCTCGGACTCGACGCCGAACGCGTCGAGCATGCGTTGCGCGGTGTCGTGGACCTCGTCCAGCGCGGTGAACGCCGCCTTGCGCGCGCCCGCGTTCTCCGGGTCGTCCTTGTCCTTGTTGCGCGGGCCGAGGGCGGTGATGCAGCCGAACGCCGCGTCCCGTACGAGCGCGAGGGTGAGGCCGAGGGACTGGGGGAGGTCGTCGACCCGCCCCGGCGGGGCCGCCGTGAGCAGCGCGCCGAGATCCTCGCCGGCCTCCTTGAGCCGGTCGGCCACGCCCTGCTCGAGCAGCCTGCCCGACCGGCGGACCGCGAGCCCGACGCTGCTCTCGGAGAGCTCGTCGGTGACCACGGAGGTCACCCGGTCGACCAGCTCGTGCGCCTCGTCCACCACCACCACGTCGTGCTCGGGCAGGATGGCGAAGTCCTCCATGGCGTCGATCGCGAGCAGCGCGTGGTTGGTGACCACGACGTCCGCCTCGCCCGCCCGCTGCCGGGCCAGCTCGGCGAAGCACTCTGCGCCGCTTGGGCACCGCTGCGCCCCCAGGCACTCCTTGGCGTTGACGGAGAACTGCCGCCAGGCGAGGTCGCTGACGCCGGGGACCAACTCGTCCCGGTCGCCGGTCTCGGTCTCGTTCGCCCACTCCTGGATCCGCTGGACCATCCGCCCGGTGGCGCTCACCTCGCGCGGGTCGAAGAGCTGGTCCTCCTCGTCGTCCGGCATGCCGGCGGACGCCTTGTACTGGCAGAGGTAGTTGCGCCGCCCCTTGAGGATCGCGAAGTCGGGCTTGTGCGGCAGGTGCGGCTCCAGCGTCTCCGCCAGCCGGGGGAGGTCGCGATCGACGAGCTGGCGTTGCAGCGCGATCGTGGCGGTCGAGACCACGATCGCGTCGCCGGTCTCCATGGCGTGCCTGATCGCGGGGACGAGATAGGCGAGCGACTTGCCGGTGCCCGTGCCCGCCTGGACGGCCAGATGCCGCTCGCTCTCGACCGCCTCCTGTACGGCGCATGCCATCGTCACCTGACCAGGCCGCTCGGCGCCTCCGAGGCCGGTCACCGCCACGGTGAGCAGCTTGTCGACAGGGGGCAGCGCGATCTTGGAGTCACTGGATGGCACGGGAGAACGGTACCCGCTGTCGCCGACATTCGTTGCTCCGCGTCATGCCCGGCGGCCCGATTCCGGGGGCTCCACGTCCGTGTCCCGAAGGGCCGTTTCGCCGCGTCCTGGCCGCGTCCCGGCCGCGTCGCGGCCACGTCCCGGCGTCTCCTCCGGGGACTTCTGACGGCTCCGGTAATCGCTCCTGCCGGCTTCTGTGACGGGGCCGCCACATCCCGGCGTTCCCGGTTCGGAGGAGCGGGGCGCGTGGCACACTTGCGGGCGAGCCCCACACGGTCAAGTAACGATCTACCCGGTACGGGGCCGGGGGCTCCGAAACGGTGCCGGAACAGGCGTTACTGTAGGGATTCCCGTGGTCGAGTGGACGGATAAGGGCAGGTAAAGGCACTATGTCCTCCATGTCGGAAGTTGTCCCACTGCCATCGTTCGGTGAGGTGTTCTTCGACGCCCGTGGTCAGGACCGCGTGCTCCGGGTCACCTGGCACGAGGGAACGCTGGTTCTCAGCCTCTGGCGGGGCGAGATGTGCACCGCCAGTTTCCGCATGCCCATGGCCGACGTCGGGCGTCTCATCGACACCCTGGACGACGGCTTCACCGAGGCCGGCGGCCAATACGACGAAGAGCCCCGAACCGGTCCGCTGCCGCAGGTCAACACGGGCGAGTACCCCGGCACCGGCCAGTACCAGCGGCCGCAGCTCCCTGATCAGGGATACCCGCCACAGCAGGGGCAGGAGGGGTACGGCGCGGCCGACCAGGGCGCGGCGCCGTACCAGCAGGAGCCCCAGGCCCCCGCGTACGCGCAGGCCGGGCCGGACGGCGGCTACGGCCAGGCGGACGACGGTTACGCCCAGCAGGACGGCGGCTACGGATACGCCGACGGGGGCTACGGGCACCCCGACGGCGGGTACGGGCGCGCGGACGCGGGCTACGACCAGCAGCCCGAGGGCGGCTACCCCGACAACGGCTACGGCCAGCAGGACGGCGGATACCCGCAGGCCGGGCCGGACTACGGGCGCCCCGGTCCCGAATACGGCCAGCCGGAGCCGGACTACGGCCGCCAGGGCGGCGAGTACGGCCAGCCCGAGCCCGACTACGGCCGTCCCGAGTACGGCCAGCCGGAACCGGACTACGGCAAGCAGCCGCCGTACCAGCAGGAGTCCGCTCCGGCCGCGGTCGGTCCGAACGACGTGCTCGTGGCGCGGGGCAATCCCGGCCGCGACCGGCGCGCGGCCGCACCGACCGACAGCGTTCCGAGAGAGAACCTGATCGTGGGCGACTCCCTGCCCTACGACCCCACCCCGCCGGGATACGGCCAGTACGACACAGGCCAGTACGAGACCGGTAGGTATGAGCCGCCGGGCCAGTACGACCGGGACCAGAACGAGACCGGCAGGTACGAGCCGCCGGGCCAGTACGACCGGGACCAGAACGAGACCGGCAGGTATGAGCGACCGGGCCAGTACGACCGGGACCAGAACGAGACCGGCAGGTATGAGCGACCGGGCCAGTACGACCCGCAGCCCCGGTCCGGGGACCCCTCCGGCGGCGGGTACGAGCCGGGGGAGCCGGTGTACCAGTTCCCCTCGCCGGTCCCGGGCCGTCCGGCCTACCGGTTCGATCCCGAGCCCTACCCGCAGCAGGGACAGCCGCAGCAGGGACAGCAGCAGCCCCAGCCGGGCCAGCCGCAGGCCGCACCGTCCACCGGTGTGGACCCGAACGACCCGCTCGGACTGGGCGCCCCGGCGTCGCGCCAGACCGACCCGTCGCTGACCCGGCCCTACGTCCAGGACCCGATGTACAGCACCGGCGAGCGGACGCGCCCCGAGCCGCGGGACGAGCGCGACTGGTGACGGGGACCGCCCGGCGTCTGTGACGACCACGCGAGTACGCTCGACGGTTGATGGACATCTCGACGGTCGCCGGGCTGGTCCTGCTGGCCGTCGGCGCGCTCGTGGTCGCCGGGACCGCCAGGAGACGGGACCTGTCGGCTCCCTTGCTGCTGGTGATCGTCGGACTGGTCCTGTCGTATGTGCCGGGCGTGCCCGAATACCGGCTCAACCCCGACGTCGTCCTGCTGGTGTTCCTCCCGCCCCTGCTGTACTCGGCGGCGCTGGACAGCTCCTATCTGCGGCTGCGGGACACGGCGCGCGCGGTGGGTCTGCTCTCGGTGGGCCTGGTGCTGTTCACCACCGTCGTGATCGGCATGGTCGCGCACCTGATGATCCCGAGGCTGCCGCTCGCGGCCGCCTTCGCGCTCGGGGCGATCGTGGCGCCGCCGGACGCGGTCGCCGCGGTCGCCATCGGCCGCCGGCTCGGCCTGCCGCGGCGGCCGCTCACCATCCTGATCGGTGAGAGCCTGTTCAACGACGCCACCGCCCTCACCGCGTTCCGCGTGGCGGTCGGCGCGGTGGTCGGCACGGGCGTCGGCCTGGTCCAGGCGGGCGGGGCGTTCCTCTACGCCGCCGGTGCCGGGGTGGCGATCGGGCTCGCCATCGCGTACGTGGCCGGGCTGGTGCTGCGCAGGCTCACCGACGCGCTCGTCACCAACGGGATGTCGCTGCTGCTGCCGTACGTCGCGTACCTGGCCGGGGAACTGGCGCACGCCTCCGGCGTCATCGCCGTGGTGATCGTGGGCCTGTACCTCGGCTATCGGATGAGTCGCTCGACCTACGGGACCCGGCTGCTGTCCAACGCGGTCTGGCAGGTGGCCGACTTCATCCTGGAATCGATCGTCTTCATCCTCATCGGCCTGCAACTCCGGCCGATCGTGCTCGGGCTGAAGGGGGAGAGCCCGGCCCGGATCGTGACGTACGCGCTGGTCCTGCTGCTGGTGGCGGTGGTGGCGCGGGTCGTCTGGATGATCCCCTCGACGTACGTGCCGCGGATCCTGTCCAAGAGGATCAGGCGGCGCGAACCCGTCCGGCCGCCCTGGCGGCACGTGGTGGTCCTGAGCTGGGCGGGGATGCGGGGCGTGGTCTCGCTCGCCGCCGCGTTCGCCCTGCCGCAGGATTTTCCCGAGCGCGATCTGCTGCTGTTCGTGACGTTCGTCATCGTCATCGGCACGCTGGTCGTCCAGGGGTTGTCCTTCCCCTGGCTGATCAGGAAGCTGGGCGTGTCCAACGAGCGCGAGCGCTACCAGGACGACCTGCACGAGGCCGCCGCGCAGCAGGCCGCCGCCGACGCCGCGCTGGCCCGGCTGGACGAGATGCTCGCGGAGAGCGTCCTGGACGTCCACGAGGAGGTCGTCGAGGTGCTGCGTGCCCGGACCGAGCGCAGGGCGCTGCACGCCTGGGAGCGGCTGGGCGGCGGCACCGGACCGGAGGGGGAGGAGACGCCGGCGTCGCTCTACCGGCGGCTGCGCCGCGAGATGATCGACACCGAGCGAGACGTGATCATCCGGCTCCGCGACGAGCGCCGCATCGACGACGAGGTGCTGCGGCGGATGATGCAGGAGCTCGACTTCGAGGAGGCCACGCTCGTCCGCGACTGATCACGGACGGGTGACCATCGGGCCCGCCACCAGGAGGTCAGGCGAGGCCGTCGTGCGCGTCCATCAGGTTGTCGAGGTAGCACCAGCGCCAGTTCTCGCCGGGCTCGAACGAGACGATCACCGGGTGTCCGGTCTCCCGGAAGTGCGCGGTGGCGTGCCGTCCGGGGGAGGAGTCGCAGCATCCGATGTGCCCGCAGCGCAGGCACTTGCGCAGGTGGACCCAGCGCATCCCCGTGGCGAGGCACTCGGCGCAGCCCTCGGGCGTCACCGGCGCCGGGGCGTCGGCGCCCTCCAGGTGTTCACACGTCGCCATTGGTTCCCCCGATCTCTCCGCGCCCGCCGGTCGCCGGGCCTGTCCTGTCACCGCGGCCGTCCCGGGTCTCCGGTTCCCGGTCTCGCCGCGCGTCACCGGACGCGGCCCGGGGAAGGTCACTCGGGGCGGTGCGCTCCTCATGCCTGCCAAGGATCTCGGATTTCCGGGGATTTCCCCATCGATCCTGGTGATTTCCCGGGGACGGCCGGGTCACGATCCCGGCGTCGATGTCGATCACACCTGTAGTGGTGTTCCTCGTTTCCGGCATTCCATCATAACTAAGGGGAAATGTCGCAAAATATTCTTAGTTTCATGGATGGGCATGAACCGGATCCGCGATTCACGCTGGCCAACGAGCGGACGTTCCTCACCTGGCTCAGCACCTCGCTCGCGATGAGCGCGGGCGGCATCGCGATGGCGGCGGTCCCCTCCCACATCTTCGTGGACTGGATCAAAACCCTGCTCGCCGTCGTGCTCGTGGTGCTGTCCGCCGTGACCGCCGTCATGGCCTACCCCCGTTGGAGGCGCGTTCAGCGGGCGCTGCGCCGTCAGGACCCGCTGCCGCCGCCCGCCCTCGCGCCGCTCTTCGGGTACGGCGTGGCCGGGGTGGCGGTCATCGCCCTCGTACTGATCGTGCTGGCATGACGGACACGGAGGCGGACACCAAGGCGGACACGGAGGCGGACACCGAGGCGGACACCGAGGCGGGCGCCGACCCGACCCTGGTGAGCTGGGACCCGGGGCTCCAGAACGAGCGCACCCGGCTGGCGTGGGTCCGCACCGCCGTCACCCTGTGCTCGCTCTCCCTCGTCGCCACCGGCGTCACCGTACGGCACGGCATGGGAGGGGTCGCGCTCGCCGCCTTCTCCTTCGGCGCGCTCTGCGGCACCGCGCTGCTGGCCCGGGTCGGCGCCCGTTTCCTCCGGTTGCAGCGGGCGCTGCACCTGGGGCATCCGCTGAACTTCATGACCGACGCGCTGCTCGCGTGGTGGGGCGTCCTGGCGGTCGTGGCGGGCGCCGCGATCTTCGTGCTCTCGGTGTGAGCGCGGCGCCCGCGACCCGGTGGCGCGGGAGTCAGTCGGCGGCCATGGCGATGGTCTCGGTGACCTCCTCGTGGCGCTCGGCCTCCTCGCGGGTGAACCGCTCCGCGTCGATCTTGTCCGCGATCTCCTCGTCCTGCTTCATCAGCGCCTCGAGGTTCTGCCCCGCCATCTCCAGGACGCCCATGTCGGCGTAGGCCTGCTGCAGGCGCGGGCTCCACAGGCCGATGTCCTTGACGCACGGCACGATCCGGCTGAACAGCAGCGAGCGGAACAGGCGCATGTAGTCCGACTCGTCGACGTGGCCCATCGCCTCGTCGACCTCCTGCTTGGACAGGTCGAGGGCCTCCCACGTCTCGCGCCCGCGCAGCCGGTCCCGCATCAGGTAGCAGCCCTCGATGACGAAGTCCTCGCGCTCGCGCCGTTCGGTCTCCGAGAGGTTCTTGTAGTAGTCGCGCAGTGCCATCCGGCCGAACGCGACGTGCCGCGCCTCGTCCTGCATCACGTACGCGAGGATCTGCTTGGGCAGCGGCTTGGTGGTGATGTCGCGCATCACGCCGAACGCGGCCAGGGCGAGGCCCTCGATCAGCACCTGCATGCCGAGGTAGGGCATGTCCCAGCGGGAGTCGCTCAGCGTGCTGTCCAGCAGGGCCTTCAGGTGTTCGTTGATCGGGTAGGCCAGCCCGACCTTCTCCTTCAGGAAGCGGGCGTAGGTCTCGGCGTGCCGTGCCTCGTCCATCGTCTGCGTCGCGGCGTAGAACTTCGAGTCCAGGTCGGGCACCGACTCCACGATGCGGGCCGAGCAGATCATCGCCCCCTGCTCGCCGTGCAGGAACTGGGAGAACTGCCAGGCCGCGCCGTGCAGCCGGACCTCTTGGCGCTGCTTCTCGCCCATCCGCTCCCATAGGGGAGTCCCGTAGATCGCGATCGTGTTGTCGGGTACGCCGAGCACGTTGTACGGGTCGACCTCGATGTCCCAGTCGATGCGCTTGACCGAGTCCCACTGCTTGTCCTTGCCCTTTTGGTAAAGGGACAGCATTCGATCCCGGCCGTCGTCGTATTCCCAGGTAAACCGGGCCGAACCGGCCATCTCCACATCCCATGTGGAGAGCTCGGCGGGGATGGTGTAAAGCTCGTGGGTCGACACGTTGACCTCCCGTCTACGTACACCGTACGTCCCGACCGTGTCACGTACGCTGTACGTCGTCAATGGTCTGGGAGAGAATCGCTGCCATGTCGACCCTGAACCGGGCGAGGATCGTCGCCGCCGCCGTGGAACTCATCGAGCGCGAGGGCGCGGACGCGGTCTCCATGCGCCGGATCGCGGCCGAGCTCGGGGCCGGCGTCATGTCCCTCTACAACCACGTGCCGAACAAGTCCGCTCTGCTGGACGGCGTGGCCGAGGCGGTGCTCTCGGAGATCGAGTTCACCGACGATCCATCCGCCCACTGGGGCGAGCGCGTCCGGATCCAGGCCCGGGCCTTCCGTCAGATCGCCCACCACTACCCGCGCTGCACGATGGTGGTGGTGAGCCGCCAGCTCCGCTCCCCGGCCGGGATGATCCCGGCCGAGCGCGCCCTGGCCACGCTGCGCGAGGCCGGCTTCGACGGCGAGGAGGCGGTGCGGATGCTGCGCATGTTCATCGCCTACATCGTCGGCTCGCTGCTCCGCGAGGTCGGGGTGACGCCCACGTTCGCGCCCGACCGGCCGGACGTGCCGGTGGGCGTGGCCGACCCCGCCCTCTTCCCCGAGCTGCACGCCCGCGCCTCGGAGCTCACCGCCTGCGACCACGAGGCGGAGTTCGAGTTCGGGCTGGAGCTCCTCGTGCAGGCCATGGCCGTACGGCTCGGCGAGCGCGGCCTGACCGGACACTCTTGACACACCTTCGACAAGGGCCCGGCAGGAGCGACGAGGCGGGAGCTCGGGCCGGGCAGCGGCGGTGAGAGGCAGGGAGAGCGCCCGAGCCGCGGCCCCGGGCGCTTCCCAAGGAGTGGTCCCTTCCCCTGGGCACTCCTTGATGTCACGGGTTCCATCGCACCCTCACGACGTTTCATCGCGCGTCGTGGGGCTCCGTCGCGTGGAACTCGCTAGTACCAGTTGTGGGACTGGAAGTGTCCCCATGCCCCGCACGGCGAGCCGTACCGGGTCCTGATGTATTTCAGCCCCCATCTGATCTGGGTCAGCGGATTGAACCGCCAGTCGACGCCGGTTCCGCTCATCTTGTTGCCGGGCAACGCCTGCGGGATCCCGTACGCACCGGAAGACGGGTTCTCCGCCCGGTGGTTCCAGCCGCTCTCCCTCGTCCACAGGCTGTCCAGGCACTGGAACTGGGGCGCCGCGGGTTGCCGCCCGCGGGTGCTCGGCCACGACCGCCGGGCCACCAGCCGGAAGGCGTACGCCTTGTTGAGGATCGCCGGCGCCGCCACGCTCACCTTGGGCTTGACGGCCTTGGCGCTGGTCCTCCAGACGGCGGTGTGAACCGCTGTTATGCCGCTGACGGAGGTGGCGTACGCCGGGCGCTCCGCGACCTCGACGGATCCTGTCACCGCGGGTCCCGCGGCCGCGCTCTCCGCCGTGGATCCCCTCATGGCTGTCGCCTCCGCGGACGTCTCCGCGGGAGCCTGAGCCATGGTTGCCGCCTCCGCGGACGTCTCCACGGGGACCTGCACCCTGGCTGTCACCTCCACGGGCGTCTCCATGAGGGCCCGCACCGTGGCGGCGGCGGTCTGCCCGGTCTGTCCAGCCGGCTCGGTCTGCTCGGCGCTCGCGGCGGTGCCGCTTGCCATGCCTCCGACCACCGAGACCGCGATCACGGCGACCGCCGTTTTGCGTATCAGAACTCTGTGGCTGACTCTGTTGCTGTCCAATTCGGTCCTTGTCGTCAGGTCGCGTGCGGAACGCGGGGCGCACGTGTGCGCCCCGTCCGGCGGTTCATCACCCATGGCGTGGGCACGACCGTCCGCTCGGCCTCACCGGATCCAACGTGCACTCCCGGGCAGGCGCCGCGACGGGCTCTTCAGCCGGATTGAAGTAGGAGTTCCGGCCCGATCCGGTGAACTGCGACACGCTGGAGGAAGTTGTTTGCCGCCCGCCCGACGACTTCTGGAGCTCCCAAGAGGACCCGCTGGTCATGCGGTCGCGGACGTGGGGACGGCGGTTCCGCAAGTTTGGCCGTGGCTTGGGGTTTGCCCCTCGCACCCGCTCTGACCAGCGCGTCCGCCGCTCACGCGACCGTGGCGTGACGGTGCGCCGGTGGAACTTTTACCCGCTTCCGTCGCGTCTCGTCGAACGGTGTTCTGGTGCCGTCCCGGGCGACGCGACGGGGCAAAGATTGCCGGCAGGGCAGTAGGTAAAGTCGGCGCCATGAGCATTCTTGAGATCCCGGTGCGGACCCTGGACGGGACGCAGACCACCCTCGGCGGCCTCCTCGGCGGCCGGGCGGCCCTGGTCGTCAACGTGGCGTCGAAGTGCGGGCTGACCCCGCAGTACACCGGCCTGGTGCGCCTCCAGGAGACCTACGGCGGGCGCGGCTTCACGGTGGTGGGCGTGCCCTGCAACCAGTTCATGGGCCAGGAGCCTGGCTCGGCGGAGGAGATCCAGGAGTTCTGCTCCACCACGTACGGCGTGGACTTCCCGCTGCTGGAGAAGATCGAGGTCAACGGCGACGGCAGGCACTCGCTGTACGCGTCGCTGACCCAGACGCCCGACGCGGAGGGCGCCGCGGGCGACATCCAGTGGAACTTCGAGAAGTTCCTGGTGGACGGCGCGGGCGAGGTGGTCGCGCGGTTCCGGCCGCGCACTGAGCCCGAGGCGTCCGAGGTCGTCGCGGCGATCGACAAGACCCTCTCCGCCTGACCCCGGCGCCCCCGGCCCGCCGGGGGCGCCGTCGTTCAGGTCATGGCCGGCCGGCCTGGAGGAAGCGCAGCAGCCGGTCGAGCGGCCAGGCGTTGATCACCTGATCGGCGGTGAGCCAGCCGCGCTGCGCGGTGGCCACGCCGTACCGCATGTTGGCCAGATGGGGTACGGCGTGTGCGTCGCTGTCGACGGCGAAGAGGACGCCCTTGCCCGACGCCCGCCTGACCAGGTCGGCGGGCAGGTCGAGACGCTCGGGAAAGGCGTCGATCTCCAGCGCCGTGCCGGTGCGGGCGCAGGCGGTGAACACCGCGTCCCAGTCGGCGTCCACCGGCTCCCGCCTGCCGATCACGCGGGCCGTCGGATGGCCGATGATCTTTACGTGCGGGTTCTCGCAGGCCCGCAGCAACCGCCGGGTCGTCTCCTCGCGCGGCTGGGTGAAGTGGGAGTGCAAGGAGGCCACGCACAGGTCGAATCCGGCCAGGAACTCCGGCGGCCAGTCGACATTCCCCTCCGGGTCGATGTTGAGCTCGGTGCCGTGCAGCAGCCGCATGCCGCCGTACGCGCCGTCCAGCTTCCGCACCTGCTCGCGCTGGGCCAGGGCCTTCTCGTCGGTCATCCGCTGCATGTAGAGCTCGGGCGCGTGGTCGGTGACCGCGAAGTAGGCGTATCCGCGCTCCGCCGCCGCGGCGGCCATCTCCTCCAGTGGCGCCAGCCCGTCGGTCAGGTTCGTGTGCGTGTGCAGGTCACCGCGGAGGTCCGTCTCGGCCACGATCCGCGGAAGCTCACCGCGCAGTGCCGCCTCGATCTCGCCGCTGTCCTCGCGCAGCGTCGGCGGGATCCACGGCAGCCCGAGCATGCCGTACACGTCCGCCTCGTCGGTGGACGCGATCTTCTCCCCGGTCGTGACGTCGAACAGGCCGTACTCGGACAGCTTGAGCTTCTTGTGGACGGCGATCTCCCGCGTCCGGATGTTGTGCGCCTTGGAGCCGGTGAAGTACTGCAGGGCCGCGCCCCAGGAGTCGGCGGGCACGACCCGCAGGTCCACCTGGAGGCCGGCGACGGTGCGGACCGAGGTCTTGGTGTCTCCGTGCGCGATCACCTCGCCGGTCGTGGGGAGCCGGGTGAACGCGTCCATGAGCGCCGCCGGCTCGCGTGCGGTGGCGAGGACGTCGATGTCGCCGATGGTGTCCTTCATCCGGCGGAGCGACCCGGCGTAGACGCATCGTTCGCATCCCGGCACCCGGAGCAGCGCCGCGACGATCTCCTCCGCGGCGCTCATCCCGACGCCGAGATCCACCCGTTCGCCCGCCTTGTGCATCAATTCGATGCCGTGCAGGAGGTTTTCCTCGGTCTTGGCGCCGAAACCGTGCAGATCGTGCAGCAGGCCCGACCTGATCGCCCCCTCAAGGGACTCGATCGAGTCGATGCCCAGCTCGTGGTAGAGCATCACGGCCTTCTTCGGGCCGAGCGAGGGAATCACCGTGAGCCTGCGGACGCCTGCCGGGATCTTGCCGCGCAGCTCCTCGAGCTGGTGGATCGCCCCGGTACGCAGGAACTCGTCGATCTTCGCCGCGATCGACGTGCCCACGTTGGGGATCCGGCGCAGCTCGCCGGCGTCCATCTTGGCGATGTCGCCGGCGTAACCGCCGACCGATCGGGCCGCCTTCTCGTACACCCTCGCCTTGAAGGCGTCGCCGCCCGTGATGGCGATGAGGTCCGCGTACTCCTGCAGCAGGTTCGCGACCTGGTCATTCGAACGTTCCACGGCTGACACTCCCGCCGGGGTTCGACCTGGCTTCTCTCCAGCATCGATCGCCGGGAGTGAGAGGAGATAGGGCTGAAGGTCCCGGATGAGACGGCGCCCCGGAGCCGCGGGTTTCTCGGCAAAACACCAGGGCGCCGATGACGGCCCCTACCGGCGCGGCCTCCTGGGGCCGCAGCTCGCCCGGACGACCAGCTCGGACGGCAGCACGACCTCGCGCGGCCTGCGCCCCTGCCGCAGGACCAGCTCGGCCGAGCGGTACCCGATGTCCTGGGCCGGCTGCGCGATGACCGTGAGCGGGGGAGAGCACAGCTCGGCCCAGGGCACGTCGTCGAACATGATCAGCGAGACGTCGCGCGGCACGCGCACGTCCAGCTCCCGGGCGGCCAGCACCGCCGCCTCGCCCAGGATGTTGCCGCCGGTCAGTACGGCGGTGACGTCGGGGTGGCGCTGCAGCAGGCCCGCCGCGGCGGCGTAGGCCGAGTCGCGGCTCGCCCGCGCGTGGACGACGAGCTCGTCCTCCACGGGCACGCCGAGCGCCGTGAGAGCGCCGGTGAAGGCCGCCACCCGCTGGGACTGGCCGCGCCGGGCCAGGAACGCGATCTTCCGGTGGCCGAGGCCGGTCAGGTACTCCACCGCCGTGCGCACCCCGTCGCGGTCGTCGGCGAGCACGGCCGGCACGTCCGGTAGGTCGAGGTCGGACCGCCGGCTCGCGAAGACGACGTTCACCCCGGCCCGGAGCACGGGGTCCCACACCTCGCCGTCGCCGGACGGCACCGCGATCACGCGGTCCATGCTCTGCTCGATGAGCGTGCCGATCAGCTCGCTCTCCCGCTCGGGGTCGTCGCCGGTGACGCCGACCGTGACCGGCTCGCCGTACGAGCGGGCGCAGGACAGCACGCCGTCGGCGAGGCGGGCGTAGAAGCTGTCGGTGATGTCGGGGACGAGCAGGCCGATGCCGCCCGTGTGCCGCCGGCGCAGGTTCCGGCCGAGCGCGCTCGGGTGGTAGTCGAGCCGCGCCGCCGTGGCCAGCACCTTCTCCCGCGTCCCGGCGCTCGCCGATCCGCCCGACAGCACCCGCGAGACGGTCGCGACGCCCACGCCGGCCGCCTCCGCCACGTCCTTGATCGTCGTACGCCGCTGTCCTGAGCCGTTCATGGAAACGATTCCAGCATATTTCCATGATTTTCGCGAATCTCGGAACGGTAACAAGCCCCGTATGACAAGCGGATTGGGTTGACACGTCCTGATCTGTCCGCTGAGATTCATGAAAACGTATCCACTTCCTCTGGATTTCCCCCAGAAGAAAGCCCGGCCCGCATCGGGGGGACCCGCGACTGCAGGACAGGGCGGAATCGTCAGGAAGCGACGAAGGACTGAGATGGCTTCTATCGTTCTGAACGGCGTGGACAAGATCTACGCGGGCGGCGTCAAGGCTGTGGACGGCCTCAACCTGGAGATCAGGGACGGCGAGTTCATGGTGCTGGTCGGCCCCTCCGGCTGCGGCAAGTCCACCGCGCTGCGCATGATCGCCGGCCTGGAGGACATCAGCGGCGGTGAGATCGTCATCGGCGACCGCGTGGTCAACCACCTGCCGCCGAAGGACCGCGACATCGCGATGGTCTTCCAGAACTACGCGCTCTACCCCCACATGACGGTCGAGGAGAACCTCGCCTTCGGCCTCAAGCTCCGCAAGATGCCCAAGGCCGAGATCGCCAAGCGCGTCAACGACGCCGCCAAGATGCTGGGCCTGGAGCAGTACCTCAAGCGCAAGCCGGCCGCGCTCTCCGGCGGTCAGCGCCAGCGTGTCGCCATGGGCCGCGCCATCGTCCGCGAGCCCCAGGCCTTCCTGATGGACGAGCCGCTGTCCAACCTGGACGCCAAGCTCCGCGTCTCGATGCGCGCCTCGCTGAACCAGCTCCACGAGCGCCTCGGCGTGACCACCGTCTACGTCACCCACGACCAGGTCGAGGCCATGACGCTGGGCCACCGGGTCTGCGTCCTGCGCGACGGCCTGCTCCAGCAGGTCGACACCCCGCAGAACCTGTTCGACAACCCGGTCAACCTGTTCGTCGCCGGCTTCATGGGCTCGCCGTCGATGAACTTCACCTACGCCGAGCTGGTCCGGGACGGCAGCGGCGCGGCCGTCGCGTTCGCCGGGTACAAGCTCCCGGTCCCGGACGCCACCTTCACCGAGAAGCCGGGCCTGGACCGCTACATCGGCAAGAAGACCATCCTCGGCATCCGCCCGTCCGATTTCGAGGACGCGAGCGCCGCGAACGGCAACGCCGCCGGCTGGGCCCGCATCCCGGTCCGCGCCAACGTGACCGAGGAGCTGGGCTCGGAGATCAACGTGCTGTTCACGATCGACGCCCCGCCGGTCGAGCACAAGGACACCGTGGCCGCCCAGAACGACGGCGACGAGGAGGAGACGGCGACCCTGCCGCTGGCCGGCGACAAGTCGCTGTGGACCGCCCGCGTCAACGCCCGCAGCCACGTCCGCCCGGGCCAGAACGTCGAACTGGTCGTCGACACCCACAACCTGCACTTCTTCGACGTCGACTCCGGCCTTGCCATCGGGCACGAGGCCAACGTCGGCCGCTGAGCCGTACGGCTCGCCTTCCCGGGGCCCTCGCCGCCTTCCCCCTCCTGCGGCGAGGGCCCTTCGGCGTCTCCGGGCGCCGTAGGCTCACCGGGGCCGGTCGATCGGCGTCGGGTTCACGCGTTCACCGGGGTCGTGACGTCCGAGAGGTAGCCGAAGGCCGCCTTTCTGCGATGACTCCGGGGCGTTTCCGGGGCGGTGCGTGGACGGGCACCCGTTGGGACAGCGTGACGAGGACGAGTGCCGCGACGACGGCGGCCGGCACCGTGACGATCGGCGAGATCCAGCGCACCGCCGTCCCCATGCCGAGCATCCCGCTCGCTCCGGCGACCGAGGCGAGCAACAGCGCCGTCAGCCTGGCGCCGAATCCCAGCCGGCGCAGCCGGTGGGACAGGTGGTCCGCCCTTCCCCGGAGCACCGGGCGGCCCGCCCTCAGCCGCGACAGCGTCACCACCCCGGTGTCGACGACGGCGACGAAGACGGGAAGCAGCAACCCGGCCGTCGCCGCGCCCGTTCCGTCACCGGTGACCAACAGGGTCGCCAGGCAGGCGGTGGTGAATCCGATGAACAGCGATCCCGCGTCCCCCATGACCACCTTCGCCGGCGCCCAGTTGTGCGGGAGGAAGCCGAAGCAGGAGGCCGCCAGGGTGACCACGAGCAGTCCCGCCCCGTACTCGCCGCGGGCGAACGCCGTCACGGCGAGGGGGGTGGCGCCCGCCAGCGCGACGGCGCCGAGAGCGCCGTCCACGTTGTCGAGCCGCGCGAAGGAGTTGGTGACGACGACGATCCACACGACGGTGATCGGCACGTCGAGCCAGGTCCTGGTGATCGACGCCTCGACGCCGCCGAGCACGACCCCGGTCGCCGTCACGCATTCGACCGCCAGTCGCGTCGCCTTGGGCAGCGGCGAGATGTCGTCGACGAGGCCGAGCAGGGCGATCGCGATGCCGCCGATCACGACGACCGCCGTGCGTGGATCGGAGAAACCGAGCAGCCCGAGCGCCGGCACGACCGTTCCCAGCATGATCGCGATGCCGCCGAGCCGGGGCACGGGCCGGACACGCGTCCGGTAGCCCTCCGGCCGGTCGGTGATGCCCCAGCGCAGCGCCAGGCGCCCCAGCGCGTGGGTGCCACCGCCGGCCAGCAGGAACGCGACCGCCCCCGCGCCCGCGACGGTGACGCCGTTCATCGCTGCGACGCCTCGGCTTTCTCGAACCATTCCACGGTCAGGCGCAGCCCCTCCTCCAGCGGCACCGGCCGTACGTCGGGGAACAGGTCGAGCAGCAGCCGGGGCGACGCCTGCGACTCGCGGACGTCGCCGACGCGCGGCGGCAGGAACGCCACCTCGACCGGGTGCCCGAGCACCGCGGCGATGGCGTCCTTCAGGGACAGCAGCGAGATCCGGGTCCCGTACGCGAGGTTGACCGGGGTGTCGCTGCCCACCCGGCGGACGATCGCGTCGGCGAGCACCTGCGCCACCGTGCCGACGTAGGTGAAGTCGCGCGCCTGCGTGCCGTCCCCGTGGACGGGCAGCGGCTCGCCGGCGAGCGCGGCGGACACGAACGCGGGGACGACCGCCGTGTGCGGGTGCCCGGTGGGCTGCATGGGGCCGTACACGTTGAAGAAGCGGAACGGCAGCACCCGCAGGCCGAAGCTCTCCGCGAACGCCAGGGCGTAGGCCTCCGTGGCGAGCTTGGTGACGCCGTGCGGGCTGAGCGGCCGGGTGGCCAGGTTCTCGTGCTTGTACGGCTCGGAGCCGTTCCCGTAGACGCATGACGAGGACGCGAGGATCACATGCGGCCTGGTGGCCCGGCAGGCGTCCAGGACGTGGAGCGTGCCCGTCGCGTTGACCGTGTGCGAGGCCAGCGGATCGAGCAGCGACCTCGGCGCCGAGGGCATCGCGGCGAGGTGCACGACCGTGGTCACGGACGGGACGAGTTCCGCCAGCAGCTCCCCGTCCAGGATGCTGCCGGTCACCAGGTTCACCCCGATGTCCTCGACGTTCCGCCGGTCTCCGGTGCTGAGATCGTCGAGCACTGTGACGCTCTCGACCTCGGGCCGGTTGACGAGCGCGCGGCACAGGTTCGCGCCGATGAAACCGGCGCCGCCCGTCACGAGGATCCTCATGTGTTGGTTCCCTCCGGTGTAAGGCGGTGCCGGGAGGCGCCGCGAAGTGATCGGTACAGGGCCTCGGTGTCGGCGACGAGACGTTCGACGCCGAAGGCGCCCGTCGTCCAGTCGCGGGCCGTCGCGCCCATCCGGGCGGCCGCGCCGGGATCGGCCAGCAGCCGTACGACGTGCGCGGCGAGCGCGCCGGCGTCGGGGGCGGCCAGCAGCCCGGTGTGGCCGTCGCGCACCACCTCCGCGACGCTGCCGACACGGGTGGCGACGACCGGGGTCCCGGCCATGCCCGCCTCCACGAGCGTGAGCGGCGTGCCTTCGTTGTCGGAGGTCAGCAGCACGACGTCGGCCGCCGCGTAGACGGTCTCGACATCCTTCCGCCAGCCCAGCAGGCGGAAGGAGTCGCGGGCGGGGGCGATGCCGTGCGTCACCTCCTCGCGCAGGTCGCCGTCGCCGCACATGACGAACCGGCAGCCGGGGACGCGGGCGAGCACCGCGCCCGCCGCGTCGAGGAACCGGTCGGGCCGTTTGACCCGGGTGAGCCGGCCGACGTAGGCGACCACCGGCGCGTCCAAGGGCAGCCCCAGCTCCGCGCGGGCCTTCTCCCGGCTCGGCACCGGGCCCAGCCGTACGCCGGGCGGGATGACGACGTACTGCTCCGGGCGGCCGATCCCGGCGGCGAGCAGCTCGTCGCGGACCTGGGCGCCGCCGGTCACCAGCTGGTCCGTCATGGAGGCGAGCGCCCGCTCCGCCCGCACGTAGAAGCCAAGCTTGACGGGGGAGAAGTACCCGTGCAGCAGGTGGCCGTGGAAGACGTGCACCCGCGCCGCCCCCACGCCCGACAGGCGTGCCGCCGTACGGCCGAGGACGCCGGCCTTGGTCGTGCGCGTGTGCACGATGTGCGGACGGAACCGGCGTATGGCGCTGACCAGCCGGCAGAGGGCGCGGAGGTCGTCGGCGGGATTGATCGACCGGCCCAGACCACGTACCCGGTGCACCCGTATGGACGTGTCGCGCAGGCGCAGATGGTCGCCCTCGTCGCCCTCGAGATAGCCGGTGTAAAGACGGTGGTCGAATTCCTCCGGGTTCAACCCCTCCGACAGTCCCAACACCTGGGTGGCAGGGCCGCCGACATTCATCCGGGCGATGATTTCCATGACACGAATCCGGCTGCCCGTCTTCATCGGACTCCTTGCTGCCAAGCATGCTTCATCCCGGAGAAGCTAACTTGGCCGCGAGGCTTCCCAACGGTGCGCTCACTGTGGCGGCGCAGAGTTTCCGAATTCGGTACCCGGACATGATCCGGTGATCGTCCTTCCGTGAGCCCGGCAGGGGAGGGCCGACCAGGGCATAGGCGCACGATCGACCTCGCCTCCCACGAATCCGGCAGGGCACGGAGCGGGCGCGAATTCGTGCTGCGAAGAACGCTGCCGCACCTTTCGGATCGGCACGTCCTCGTCATGGACGAAATCCAGGACAACCTGGCATTCCGTGAATACGCCGAGAAGCAGCTTCTCTTCCGCGATTTCGAATATGAGGGAAAGTGCGCCGGGTGACGAGGCCGGGTCTGCCGAGCGTGGAGCGGAACTCTCCCTGATCCGCCTCCCGGCCGTGAAGTGGGGCCTCAGGCCGCCGGCGCCTGTTGCTTGGCCGCACGGGTCGTCCGCTGAGCGTGCTGGTGGCGTTGTGCCCAGCGGACGGCAAGTGGCGCCGTCAGGCCCGTCACGGCGAACAGCGCCCCTATGACGTACCATCCGGGGCGGCCCCAGGTGATGCAGAGCGCGATGAGCAGGCCCGGCCCAAGGGACTCGGCCAGGCCGGCACCCAGGCCGAACACGCCCAGGTACTGGCCGGTGGCGTGCTTCGGGGCGAGGGCGAAGGACACCTCGAAGCCTGCGGCGGAGTGCCACAGCTCACCGAGTGTATGGATCACCACCGCGATCATGAGCAGGGCGGCGGCCGCCCATGCCGGTATCCCCGCGGACAGCGAGATCAGCGAACAGGCGGCAAGGAAGGCCACGCCCGCCCGACGGTAGGCGTGTCCGCCCGCCGCGGGGGAATCGATGTCGCGGCTGGCTCGCACCTGAAACACGATGACGATGACGGTGTTGATGACCATGGTGCCCGAAACGAGCCAGCGCGGTGCGGTGGTGGCCTCGACCAGCCAGAGTGGCACGGCCACGGTGAGCACCTTGAACTGGACGGCCATGAGGCCGTCGAGCGCGGTGATCAGCAGATATGGCCGGTCCCGTAGGGCGATCCAGCGTGGGCCGCTGCCGGTGGGCTCGGGCGTGACCGGCGGCAGGACGACCAGGATCGCCGCGGAAGCGGCGAAGGCGATCGCGTTGCCGATGACCAGGAGCTGGTAGGCGGGGAGGCTGCCGACCTGGACGGCCCAGCCTGCCAGCGCGGCGCCGAGGGAGACACCGACGTTGGTCACGGCACGGAGATAGGCACGGAATTCCTGCGGCCGGTCCCCTCCGTAGTGCCTGATGAGCGGACTACGCGCGGCCAGTCCGGCCGCCTTCGCCCCGGTGGCCACGCCCACCACGACGACGAACGGCCAAAAGCTGTCCGCCAGCACGAAGCCGGCCGTTGCCAGCGCCTGGATGAGAAGGGTGGTCGCGTAGACGCCGCGTGCTCCGCGCTTGTCCGCGAGATGGCCCACCGCGATGCCCGCGGCAAGTGAGACGACACCGGCGATGCCGAGTCCGAGCCCCACCTGGGCCGCCGGAAGGCGCACCGCCTGGGTGAAGTACAGCACCCCGGCAGTCAGGTAGAGGCCGCTGCCGACCGTGTAGACGAAGTTGGAAGCGGCGATGACGCGCTGTGGTCCAGCATCCGGCATCAGCTGAGGCATTGCGGCAACTCCGCGTCCCGATCGGGCGGTAAGGACGAGCTTTAGCTTGTTGCATATAAGTCGCAATAGCAAGTTAGTTGCGAATATTGCCGAACGGGGCATTCGTCCAGCTGAGGACCCGGCGGGCGCGGCCACTCCCTCGTCGGCCGTAACGTCGAGGTCGCGAGGGCGGCCGCGGCGCCGAACTCCTTTCCGGTCATGGTGGGCGACCACAGCAAGGTTCAGGTGCGGGGATGAGGATCCTGGTCTCGGGGGGCGCCGGCTTCATCGGCTCCCACTACGTGCGGTCGATGCTCTCCGGCGCGTACGCCGGCTACGAGGAGGCCCGTGTCACGGTCCTGGACAAGCTCACGTACGCGGGCAACCTGGCGAACCTGGCGCCGGTCGAGGCGACCGGCCGGCTCACCTTCGTGCGGGGGGACATCACCGACGCCGCCCTTCTCGACGAGCTGGTGCCCGGCCACGACATCGTCGTCAATTTCGCCGCGGAGACGCATGTGGACCGGTCCATCAGCGGCGCGGCGGACTTCGTGGTCACGAACGTGCAGGGCACGCAGTGTCTGCTGCAGGCCGCGCTCGACCACAATGTGCGCACGGTCGTGCAGATCTCGACCGACGAGGTGTACGGGTCGATCGACGAGGGCTCGTGGACCGAGCGCGAGCCGTTGCTGCCCAACTCGCCCTACTCCGCCGCGAAAGCGGGCGCCGACCTGCTCTGCCGGGCCTACCACCGCACGTACGGGCTGGACGTACGCGTCACCAGGTGTTCGAACAACTACGGCCCCCACCAGTATCCCGAGAAGGTCATCCCGCTGTTCATCACCAACCTGATCGACGGCAGGCCCGTCCCGCTGTACGGCGACGGCCGCAACGTGCGCGAGTGGCTGCACGTCGACGACCACTGCCGGGGCATCCAGCTCGTGCTCGACAAGGGCGCGGCGGGCGAGGTCTACAACATCGGCGGCGGGGCCGAACTGACCAACCTGGAGCTGACGCGGCGGCTGCTCGACGCCTTCGGCGTCGGCTGGGAGATGGTCGAGCACGTGCCGGACCGCCTCGGCCACGACCTGCGCTACTCCGTCGACTCTGCCAAGATCCGTTCCATCGGCTACGCGCCGCTGGTCGACTTCGACAAGGGGCTCGACGAGGTCGTGCGGTGGTACCGCGACCACGAGGAGTGGTGGCGCGGCCCCCGCGCCGCCATCTGATCCGCCAGGAGGCCGCGCGCGGGTGGCGCCTTCCCCACGCCGCGGCGGCCCGGGTGACCGGCCGGGTCAGCGGCGCCCGAGGCGGCCCGACACCTGCCCGATCAGGGTCCGCGGGACGAATCTGCCCACCGACACGATCGCCTTGTAGCGCGCCGTGGGGACGCTGACCCGCCGGCCGCGGGCGAGGTCGCGCATCGCCTCGTCGACCACCTGATCGGCCGACAGCCACAGGAAGTCCGGGATGCCGGAGGTGTCCATCGCGGCCCGCTGGTGGAACTCGGTTCGGACGAATCCGGGGCACAGGGCCATGACGCGCACGTTCGGCTCGGGGATCTCGGCGGCGGCCGACTCGCTGAAGTTGACCACCCACGCCTTGGACGCGCTGTAGGTGCCCCGGGTGAAGAACGCCGCCACCGACGCCACGTTGATCACGTAGCCCCGGCCGCGCGAGCGCATCCCGGGCAACGCGGCCAGGGTGAGGCGCAGCACCGCCTCGCAGTGGACCCGCAGCATGGTCACCTCGTCGGCGACCGGGACCTCCAGGAACGCGCCCGGGTGCCCGAAGCCGGCGTTGTTGACCAGCAGGTCGACGCCGCGCTCCAGCCGCTCCTCGACCCGGCGGATGCCCTCGTCGAGGGAGAGGTCGGCGGGCAGCACCTCGACGGCGACGCCGTACCGCTTGCGCAGCTCCGCCGCGGACGCGGTCAGCCGGGCCTCGTCGCGGGCGACGAGCACGAGGGAGAGGCCGTCTGCGGCGAGGCGGCGGGCGAAGGCCGCGCCGAGGCCGGCGGTCGCGCCGGTGATGAGAGCGGTGGGCATGACGGCAGACTAGTCCAACAGGCCGACAACGATCTCCGGCCGGGCGCGGGACGGGTCAGTCCGCGGGGCCGGTTCCGGACACGCGCTCGATCAGCTCCTCGACCTGTTCGTTGAGGCGGGTGCCGCGCGGCCAGCCGGCGTAGTAGGTCAGGAAGACGACGACCTCGCGTAGCTCGGTGGGGGTCAGCTCCCCGGTGCGCAACGCGGTGTCGAGCTGGACGCGCAGGGCGTCGTCGAGGCCTTGGCCGACGAGCAACCCGAGCAGCAGCAGCCGCCGGTCCCTGACCGACAGCACGTCGCGTGCCCAGATCTCGGCGAAGAGATGCTCCACCGTGATGCCGAAGAACTCGCCGGGTGCCTCGCCGGGATGGTCCCACCCGTTGACCCGCTTCATGATCTCCAGCCCGCGAGCCCAACGGTCAAGGTCGTCCACGTTGTCGCTCATCGAAGTGCTCCAAGTCCGTCGGCAGTGCGTCTGCGGCGAGTCCGGTGGGCGGCACTTCCGACCCCTCCATCCTTGGCCACTTCGCGCGCTGGCGATAGGTGGATTTTCGCCGGGCTCCCCGATGGACAGCACTATCTCACGCGATCAGTCATCCGGAGTTACATGATCGAGTCATCACTTTTCCGGCATGGCGTCCGATAACAGGCGAAGCCGCGATATGGGAAATATTCGGATACTTTTCCGCGGATGATCCCCGCCCGTCCCGAGATGCATATGACGAAAACGGGCACTACTACCTCGTACACCCGCAAAGCGGAGGTTGGGCCCTGGTGGAAAGTCGGCGGGTTTGGTCCGGAATGGTGGCGTTGACGACAGCCTCCGCACTGGTCGCGGAGCTGTCGGGATGCGCGAGCACCGCGTACACGTACGTGCGCGACGTCGCCGGGGCGACGTATTTCAGGGTGCCCTCGGCCTGGCGCAAGGTCGACCAGGGCTCGCTCGACGGCAAGCTCTTCGGTGACCCGCAGTCGGAGACCGCGCGGTCGCAGAAACAGCTCACCTGGACGGTCGGGTTCGACGCCCACGCCACGCCCTCCGCCGACCATCTCCTGGTTCCCGGCTCCATCGCCGGGGACCGGCCGTTCGTGATGGCGAAGGTCCAGACGCTCACCCCGGCCCAGCGCGACGACGCGTCGCTCAACACGCTGCGCAACTCGTCCGGGCTCCCCGTCGCGGTGAGCCAGGAGGCGCGGCAGCAGTTCGAATCGTCGGCGGCCTCGCCGTTCAAGGGCTTCGAAGTACTCAGCGACCAGGTGCTGCCGGTGCGGGACGGCGTGCGCGGGATACGGACGGTCTTCAACTACCGGCTGCTCGGCGGGCCGGTCCAGACGTTCGACGAGACGGCCTACCTGTCCGCCGACGGAAGCCACGTGTCCACGCTGCTGATCCGCTGCACGGCCGCCTGCTACAAGCAGCGGGCCAAGGAGATCGACCTGGTCGCGCGGTCCTTCAAGATCAGGCGCGTCACCTCGTGAAGGAGTCCCTCGGATGAACACGGCACATCGGCCCGAGGGGCTGCGCGAACCCGGATCGGGTCCCGTCGACCGTGACCCGCTCACCAGGAAACGGCTCCCGCTGTGGGACCGGGGGAAGTTCCTGCTGCTGCTCGCGGTCCTGTTCGGCGTCCTCGTCCTGAACACCGTCGGCGCCTTCCGCGAGATCATCACGGTCCCGGAGGCGATCGCCGTCACCGCCCGCGAGTCCACCTGGCTCCTGTGGCTGGCCGGGCTGGAGGCGGTCAGGCAGGTCCACTTCCTGATCAGCGAGCGCTCCGCGGCGTACCACCGGTTCTGGACCGAGAAGGTCTTCGGCGGGTGGAACCGGTGGACCCGCCGCCGGTTCGGCGACTGGACCCGCTACCGGCTGGCCCGCGCGGTGAAGTGGGCGATCTGGATCTCGGTCGTCGCCGTCGTGCTGGGGCGGCTGGGGGACGTCTCACCCCTCGAGGCGCTGATCCAGGCCCCGGCGCAGGCGATCGGCTATCTCCCGACGGTCCTGCAGGTCCTCCTCTACATGCTGCTCGCCGTCGGCCAGTTCGCCGCGATCTTCTGGTTCCTGTCACGCGGCGGCGTGGACGTCTACTTCCCCGACGACATCAAGACGCGGTTCTCCGACGTGTGGGGCCAGGACCACGTGGTCGAGCGGGTCAAGGAGAACATCGTCTTCCTCGAACGGCCCGACGAGATCGAGGCCCGGGGCGGTTACGTGCCGAGCGGCATCCTGCTGTGGGGCCCTCCGGGCACCGGCAAGACCCTCATGGCCGAGGCGGTCGCCGGCTCGACCGGCAAGCCGTACGTCTTCGTGGACCCCGGCGCGTTCATCAACATGTTCTTCGGCGTCGGCGTGCTGAAGGTGAAGTCGCTGTTCCGGAAGCTGCGCAAGCTGGCGCTCCGCTACGGCGGCGTCATCGTCTTCTTCGACGAGGCCGACTCCCTCGGCAACCGGGGCGCGCTCGCGCAGGGCGGCCCCGGCGGGGGGTGGGGCCGGATCGCGCCCGCGCCCTTCCAGCACACCGGATGCAACGGCTTCGCCTACCTCGATCAGGAGACCCGGTGGCTGCTCGGCCGCGACGCGCTCGGCGGCGGCCGGGAGCGGGCCGAGGCGGACGCCCCCAGGTCCCGGACCGGCGCCTTCGTCAGCCGCCTGGTGTACGGCGCGGGCATGGGCGGCGGGGGCGGCATGGGCACGCTGCAGGCGCTGCTCACCGAGATCTCCGGCCTGAAGAAACCGCGCGGCTTCGTCAACCGGTACGTGCGGCGGTTGCTCGGGATGCGGCCCAAGCCGCCGCCGAAGTACCGGATCCTGATCATGATGGCGACCAACCTGCCGGAGGCGCTGGACGAGGCGCTGCTGCGCCCCGGCCGCATCGACCGCATCTACAAGGTCGGCTATCCCTCCAAGGACGGCCGGATCCGCACCTACCAGGGCTATTTCGGCAAGGTGCGGCACGAGCTGACCGACGAGCAGATCGGCAAGCTGGCCACGATCACTCCGTACGCCACCGGCGCGACGATCAAGGACCTGGTCAACGAGTCGCTGATCACCGCGATCAGGGACGGCAGGGACACGATCACCTGGTCGGATGTCATGCGGGCCAAGCGGCTCAAGCAGCTCGGCCCCCCGGAGGACGTGGAGTACATCGAACGGGAACGGCACGCGGTGGCCGTGCACGAGGCGTGCCATGCCGTCGTCGCGTACCGCACCCGGCACCACCTGGAGATCGACCTCGCCACGATCGAGAAGGGCGCCGACTACCTGGGCATGGTGTCCAGCATCAAGCCGGAGGACCAGTTCACCCGCTGGAAGTCCGAGTACGAGGCGGACATCATGGTCTCCCTCGCCTCGCTCGCGGGCGAGCGGATGTTCTTCGGGGAGGACAACTCCTCGGGCGTCTCCAGCGACCTCCAGTCGGCCACGCTGCTGACCGGGCTGATGGAGGCGCACTGGGGCATGGGCATCGGCGTCGCGTCGCTGCCCGCCCTGCAGGACCTCGGCATCCGCGAGGGCCGGGCGCAGAAGGCCCCGGGCCAGGGCGGCGGGATCGGCTTCACCGCCACGCCGCGGTCGCGGGGGAACGACCTCACGCCCGACATGCTCCCGGAGCGGATCGAGTTCAACCTCAACCAGCTCCTGGAGAAGACCGCCGCGCTGCTGCGCGAGAACCGGCGCGAGGTGCTCAGCGTCGCGCACGCCCTTGAACACCACAAGACGCTGAACGGCGACGACGTGGTCGCGGTCATCGAGGGGACCCGCGGGCCGCTCGTGGACGGCACCGTCTACGGCTCGGACGGGTTCTACGAGGAGATCGAGGCGTACCACGTGGCCGCCGCGGAGGCCCACCGCGGCCACAGCGCCGTCCAGGTGGACCTGCCCGCGCCGGACCGGGTGCCGGAGCTGGAGCCCTCGGCCGTCCTCGCGGCCGCCCGGCCGTACGCGCCGGTGCCGTCGAATCCTGATATGTCGGGGATGTCGGGCGTGCCGAGCTTCGCGCCTCCGTGGGGCGACCAGTCGTACGAACCTCAGGAGACGTCGCCGGGCGTGCCGGCCGTGGTGATTCCCGCGATGCCGCCCACGATGCAGCCCACCACGATCCCGGCCGCGATGCCGGTTTCGGCGCCGGTGAACGGTCACGGCACCGGTTATGGCGACATCCCGGACTTCCCGTATCAGAACGGCTCCGGTCCCGCCGTCCACCCGGCCGGGCAGGGACGCGGCGGGGCGCACGGCCTGCTGTGGGCGCTCATCGGCGGCGTCATCGCGCTCGTCGTGCTCACGCTGCTCGGTGTGGCCTTCCTGCAGGACGGCGTCGCCGTGGCGACGGAGGAAGGAGCCGACGGCGTCCCGTCGGGGACCGCGCTGATCCTGTTCCTCACGCTCCTCGGCGTCGTCGGGCTGATCGTGGCCGCCGTCGCGGTGGTGCGCGCCCAGCAGGCCGCCCGCAGGCGGGCGGAGGAGGCGAGGGACCGGGCGGCCGAACGCGCCCAGTTGCTCGCGGCCGCCATGGACCCCGAGATCGCGATGCGGGTGCTCGGATACGACGGCCGCCGCGGCCCCGAGGCCACGGCCTGACGTCCCGGCCGCATACCGGGACGGCCCCGGACTCCGCGCAAGGAGTCCGGGGCCGTCCGGCGTCCGGGTCGCGCCCGGGTCAGAGGCGGAAGGCCAGGTCGGGGGTGATGTCGGCGACGTCCATCTGCGCCTTCTGCAGGCGGCCGGAATAGTCCCAGTTCATCGCCTGCCAGCGGGTGAACTGGTCGAGCACCCACACGCCGCTCTGCCGGCTGCCGTTGCCGGACTTGCCGTTCCCGCCGAACGGCAGGTGCGCCTCGGCGCCCGACGTCGAGTTGTTGACGCTGACCATGCCCGCCGAGACGCCCTCGCGGAACCGGAACGCGGCCTTCGGGTCGGTGGTGTAGATCGACGACGACAGGCCGTAGCCCGGCCGGTTGGCCAGCGCGATCGCCTCGTCGATCGTGTCGAACGTGGTCACGCCGACGATCGGGCCGAACGTCTCCTCCAGGAAGAGCCGGTCGTCCGGGCGCACGCCGTCCACGATCACCGGGTGGTAGTAGAGGCCCTCGCCCTCCATGCGCCCCGTCGGCCCGGGCAGCACCGTGTGGTGCGGCTCGATCCAGGTCAGGTACTCCTCGTACCGCTCGGCGAACTTGCGGTCGAGCAGCGGCCCGTAAAGCACGTCGCCGTTCGGGTCACCGATCTTCGCCGCCTGCACCGCCTGGACGTACGCGCGCACGAACGCGTCGTGGACGTCGCGGTGGACGATGACCGTGCCGAGCGAGGTGCAGCGCTGGCCGGCCGTGCCGAAGCCGGAGAACAGCGCGCCCTCGACCGCGAGGTCGAGTTCGGCGTCCGGCATGACGACCATCGGGTTCTTGCCGCCGAGCTCCAGGCAGGGCGACTGCAGGTGCCGTCCGCACAGCTCGCCGACGCTCCGGCCGACCGCGCTGGATCCGGTGAAGCCGACCTTCTGCACGGTGCCCTCGGACAGGGCCAGCTCCAGCCCCTCGTACGTGGCGGCGCCGTCGGCGAACACGATGTTCAGCACGCCGTCCGGCAGGCCGGCGGCGGCGAACAGCCGGTACAGCGCGTGCGCGGACGCCGCGGCGTACTCGGCGGGCTTCCACACCACGGCGTTGCCGCACAGCAGCGCGGGCACCAGGTACCACGAGGGGACGGCCACCGGGAAGTTACCCGCGGTGATCACCGCGGCGACGCCCACCGGGACCCGGAAGGTGAACAGGTTCTTGTCCGGCATCTCCGACGGCACCGTCTGGCCGTACAACCGGCGCCCCTCGCCCAGGAAGAAGTCGCAGGTGTCCACGATCTCGCGGACCTCGCCCAGCGCCTCGGCGTACGGTTTGCCGATCTCCTCGGTCACGAGGCGGGCCAGCGCCTCGGTGTTCGCCTCGACCAGCCGGCCGACGGAGGCGATCACCCGGCCGCGCACCGGGGCGGGCACCCGGGACCATTCCTTCTGCGCCTCGGCCGCGTCGCGGCAGGCGCGGGCGAACGTCGGCGCGTCGGCGAGCGGGACGGCGGCCACCGCCTCGGAGGGCCGGGCCGGGTTCGTGGACGTGTAGGGGGAGCCGGTGGGCTCGTTCTTTCCACCGATGACGGAAGCGATCTGGCGGGTCACCGTTGACCTCCTCTTTCGGGGCTACCGTCGCATTGTTACAAGCGGGCGCGACGGGGTGAAGCGCGGACCGGCAACGTGGCGGATCACTTTCCGGCGGCCGCCCGGCGCCCGTGCGCGACGGCCGCGGCCTGGGTGCGGCTCGCCACGCCGAGCTTGGCCAGGATGTTGGAGACGTGCACGCTCACGGTCTTCTGCGAGATGTACAGCAGGGTGCCGATCTCGCGGTTGGACAGGCCGGCCGCCACGTGTTCGAGCACCTCGCGCTCGCGGACCGTCAACGCCTCGAGGCCGCCCTCGGCGACGGCGACGGTGTCAGCGGCCTCGGCGGGCGGCCGTGACGGCTCGGTGAACCCGGCCCGCCGGCCCAGCGTCTCCAGCGCCGCACGCAGCGGCGCGGCGCCGAGCCGCTCGGCGGTCTCCACGGCGCGGGACCACTCGGCCCGCGCGGCCTCGCGCTCGCCCGCGTTCAGCAGCGACTCGGTGAGCCGCCACCGGCACCGCGCCTCCTCGTAGACGAACCCGAACCCGAAGGCGTCCGCGGCCTCCCGCCACACGCGCGGCTCCGCCGTCCCGCGGACCCGGTGCCACTCGGCCTCGGCGCGCCGCAGCCAGGCGGCGCCCTCGGGGCCCAGCTCCTCGCGCGGGCCGTACGGGCCGTTCGCGGCGGCCCACCGCGCCCGCTCGATCAGGTCGTCGGCGCGCTCGTGCGCGTCGTCCGGCGCCGCGCCCTCCGCCAGCGCCCACAGGGCGGTCGCGCAGATCCGGATCAGTCCCGGGTCGAAGGGGTCGAGCGTGTCCGTCACCGCCGTCACGTGGCGCAGCGCCGTCTCCGGATCGCCGCGCCAGAGCGCCTGCTCGGCGGCGAGCCCGCCCGCCATGTAGGTCACCAGGCCGTCGCCGCCGAGCTCGTCCGGCCGCCAGAACGGCCGCAGCCACGACATCCGCTCGTCGGCCGCGTCGCCGCCCCGCCCGACCTCGATGAAGAGCGCGAACGAGGACAGGCGCGCCGCGGCGATCGTGCCGACGCGCACGCCGAACCCGGCCGCGATCCGCTCGGCCTCGTCCCAGTCGCCGGCCGCGTACTGGATCAGGAAGCTGAGGAAGCGCAGGTCCGTGCCGTACAAGCTCCAGGTGAGGCCGCTGCGGGCGGCCAGCTCGATGCCCGCGCCCGCCAGGCGCGCGGCGGCCTCCAGCCGGCCGTGCTCGTAGCGCACCCGGGCCGTGTGGAAGGTGGCGCGCAGGTGGACCGACAGGTCGTCCGGCCCCGTCGCGGCGGCCAGGTCGAGCAGCTCCACCACCCGCTCGATCGTGCCCGTCGCCTCCTCCACGATCGCCAGCGAGATCAGCGCGCTGGCCTCGGCGTCGCGCGCCCCCACCGCCCGGGCGGTGTCCAGCGCCTGAGCCGCCAGATCGCGTATGGCGGAGGTGGCGAACATGGTCCGGGCGTACGTCGCGAGCGCGCGGGCGAGCAAGGGGGTCGGCTCGTCCGGCGGCAGCGCGTCCACGGCCGCGCGGGCCGCCTCCACCATGCCGGAGCCGAGGTCGGAGTCGCTCAGATAGTAGGCGAGCCGCTCGTTGGCCTCGGAAATCAGCAGCGGGTCGCCGAGCGTCGGGAGCAGCCGCCGGATCTGGGCGACCGCCCGGCGGTACTCACCGGCGTCCGCGGCCGCCGCGGCGCTGGACAGGGCGACGCGGACGGCGCTCGTGCCGGTGATCAGCTCGGCGTCGGGCACGTGCTCCCAGATCTCCAGCGCCCGGTCGAGGTGCCGGTGCGCCTCAGCGGGCGCGCCGAGGCCCGCGGCGATCCGGCCCGCCTCGACCGAGGCGCGCAGCGCGCCCGGCAGGTCGTGTCCCGCCTGGTAGTGGTGGGCCAGCTCGGCGGCCGGGGCGCCGCGCGCGGCGAGCAGCCGGGCGAAGGCGCCGTGCAGCCGGGTCCGCTCGCCGGGGAGCAGGTCGTCGTACACGCTCTCCTGGAGCAGCGCGTGCCGGAACGCGTAGCCGTGCCTGCCCGCGGTCAGCAGCCCGCGCGAGACGATCTCGCGCAGCGTGTCGTCGAGCGCGACCTCCCCGAGCCCGGCGGCGTCCGCGAGCATGTCGTGGTCGACGCTGTGGCCCGCCACCGCCGCGACCCGCAGGACGTGGCGCGCCTGGTCGGACAGCGCCTCCACCCGGGAGAGCAGCAGGTCGGACAGGCTGCCGGGAACACCGCCGCGGGTGGCGGCGGCGGTGAGCAGCTCCTCGGCGAAGAAGGGGTTGCCGCCGGCCCGCTCCAGGACCTGGCCGATCACGTCGTCCGTCACGCCGACGGGCTGACGGGAGGCCCCGTCCACATCGGCGAGATGGCGGGCCAGATCGTCGTCCCCGAGCGGGGGCAGCTCGATCGTGCCGACCAGCGGCAGGCGCTGGAGCTCGGCGAGGACCGGGCGCAGCGGGTGTCTGCGGTGCAGGTCGTCGGTCCGGTAGGTGCCGATCAGGGCGACCCGCTCGCGCTGCAGCATCCGGGTGAGGAAGACCAGCAGGTCGCGGGTCGAGCGGTCGGCCCAGTGCAGGTCCTCGAACACCACCAGCACCGGGTGGTGCTCCGCGAGGGACGCCAGGAGGCCGAGCACCGAGCCGAAGAGCTGCTGCTGGGCGAGCGCGCCCGTCGCCACCCCCGCGGGGTCCGGGTCGGCGCCGGGAAGCAGCCGCCGCAGCGCGGGCCAGGCGGCGAGTGGGTCGCCGCCGGGCGCGTCCAGCTCCGCCAGCCCGCGCAGCGCGTCCACGAGCGGCAGGTACGGCAGGGCGTCGCCGAGCTCCGCGCACTGCCCGGCGAGCACGGTGAATTCGCGTTCCTCGGCGAGATCCCTGACCTCGCTGACGAGGCGCGTCTTGCCGATCCCCGCGTCGCCGCCCACCAGCGCGACCCCGGCCAGCCCGTCCTCGGCCGCGTCCAGCACGCCCAGCAACCGGCCGAGCTCGGTGGAACGACCCATGAGCGCGGTTTGCACGGTTTTCGGAGTCACGGCGCGAGTATGACACGCGGGACGGAAACCGCCGTCGTGCCAGAACTCTCCGTATGCCCCGGTGCGCGACCGTGGGACCCCGCCGGTCCCGGATCGCCGCGCTGACCTGCGGTGACGGGCGGGCGGGACGCGGGGACCCGGTTTTGTCGGGGGCGCTGGCTACTGTGCGGCGCGTGATCGAACGGTGGAGCCGCGATCAGGTGCTCGCACTGGCACCGGACGCGGCGTCGCAGAAGACCGCCACGGGCGTGAGCTCGCCCGCGAAGTGGTCCGCCCACGGGGTGACCTCCGAGGTGCTCTGGGGCGAGTGCAAGGGCAGCGGGTCCAAGCCGTACCGCGCGTGCGTGGACCTGTCCGAGCCCGCGTACCGGTGCAGTTGCCCGAGCCGCAAGTTCCCGTGCAAGCACGCGCTGGGACTGCTCCTGCTCTGGTCGGCCGACGGGGTGCCGGCCGCGGACAAGCCCGCCGACTGGGCCGCCGAGTGGATGGACCAGCGCAGGGACCGCGCCGAGAAGCAGGCGTCGCGGCTCGTCGCGGCCCAGGAGAAGGCGGCGCAACCGGCCACCCCGGACGGCGCCCCGCCGCAGCCCGCGGGCGCGCCGGACCGGCGCGCGGCGCAACGGGAGCAGCGGGTCACCGCGGGCCTGTCCGAACTTGAGCGGTGGCTGGCCGACCAGGTCGCGCAGGGGCTCGCCGACGCCCGGCGCACCGGCCCGGCCGAGTGGGACGCCCTCGCCAAGCGCATGGTCGACGCGCAGGTCCCCGGAATGGCGGGGACGTTCACCCGGCTGTCCGTCGTGCTGGGTGACGAGGACTGGCCCGGCCGCCTCCTCGGGGAGTACGCGCTGGTCCACCTGCTCGCCGTGGCGTACCGCCGCGCGGCCGGGTTGCCGCACGCGCTCGGAGAGACGGTCCGGTCCAGGATCGGGTTCCCGGTGGCGCGCGAGGACGTGCTCGCGTCGCCCGCCGTACGGGACCGGTGGGACGTGATCGGCAGCCGGGACGAGGAGCAGGACCGGCTGGTCGCCCGCCGCGTCTGGCTGCGGGGCAGGGAGACCGGGCGGGCCGCGCTCGTGCTGTCGTTCGCCCCGGTGGGGCAGGCGCTCGACGCGTCCTTGGTCAACGGGACGACGGTCGACGCGGAGCTGGCGTTCTATCCGGGCGCCGCGCCGCTGCGGGCACTGGCGGTTCGGAGGCACGGCGCGGTCCATGCCGGACCGCCGCCCGGCCCGAGCGCCGCCGAGACGCCCGGCCTGCTGGCGGGCGTGCTGGCCGAGGACCCCTGGATCGATTCGTGGCCCGTCGTCCTTTCGGGAGTGGTGCCGGCGAACGACGGCGGCTGGTTCCTCGCCGACCCCGGACTCCGGGACCCCGGCTCCGATGACGAGGGTGGCGCCGAGGTGAGCGGGATGCGGCTCGACCCGGCGGCCGGTACGCCGTGGCGGCTGCTCGCGGTGTCGGGTGGCCATCCGGTCACGGTCGCCTGCGAATGGACGCCGCGCGGGCTGTGGCCGCTGACGACGTGGGACGAGGAAGGCCAGGTGGTGTTGCTGTGATCGCGACTCCCGACCTGAGGTGGACGGCGGCGTGGGAGGACCTCGTGTCGGCCGCGCTCGTCGGCACGGACCGTCGACCCGTGCCGGGCGGCCGGCCGCCAAGCAGGGCGGACACGGCGGACACGGCGGACACGGTGGACACGGTGGGCGGCGCGCCGGTCGCGCCTCCGGTCGAGCTGCTGGAGCAGGCGGCCGTACAGGTGATCCGGGCACGGGCGGGGCAGCGGCCGCATAGGGGCCGGCCGCTGCCTCCCGCTCCGCCGGAGACCCGGCCGCTGGTCGGTCGTGCCGCGGCCGCCCGGCTGGAGCGGATCCTCGCCGGGGAGCAGGGGCGCCTGCTGCCGGAGTGGCTGGAGATCGCCGCGGAGCGGGGCGCCCGCCTCCCGGCGCGGCTCATCCCGAGGTTGCTCGACCTGGGAGCGAGGGACCAGTCGATCCGGTCTCACCTGGGGGTGCTGGCCGGAGCACGCGGCCGGTGGCTCGCCGGGCTCAACCCGGCCTGGTCCTACCTGCGGGACGAGCCGACCGGCGGGGCCGGGTCCGCCGAGGTGTGGGAGTTCGGCACCAGCGGGGACCGCAGGGCCCACCTGGCCGCGCTCCGCGCCCGCGATCCCGAGGCGGCTCGGGAGCTGCTGGCGGCGGGGTGGGACAAGGAGACGCCCGAAGACCGGGCGGCCTTCACGCGGATCCTCGCCGACGGGCTGGCCATGGGCGACGAGCCGTTCCTTGAGGCGGCGCTCGACGACCGCCGCCGCGAGGTGCGGCAGGCCGCCGCCGACCTGCTCACCCGCCTGCCGGAGTCGCGGCTCGGGACGCGGATGGCCGAGCGTGCGGGGCGGCTGCTCACCCGCGACGGCGACCGGCTCCGGGCCACGCCGCCGAGGGCGTGCGACAGCCGGATGGAGCGCGACGGCGTGCGGGCCCGGCCACCCGCCGGGAGTGGGCAGCGCGGCTGGTGGTTGCAGCAGGTCATCGCCCACACACCGCTCTCCTTCTGGCCGGAGCACCTCGGGCTCTCCCCGGCCGGGATCACGGCCATGGAGGTCGGCGACTGGGCCAGGGAGGTCCGCATGGGCTGGACCCGCGCGGCGATCCTCCAGGGCGACGCCGTATGGGCGCGGGCGCTGGTGGATGTCGAGCCGCTGACCGACCTGCTCGCGATCCTGCCCCCGGAGGAGCAGTCCCGGATCGCGGCGGAGTTCGTCCGGCAGCACCCGGTGGACGGCCAGATGATCATGATGCTCGGCGGCATCCCCAGACCGTGGGGCACGCCGTTGGCCAAGGCCGTACTGGACAAGATCGCCGGTGTGGCGACGGCCCAGCCGTGGAACGCGGGCGAGCTGGCGCGGCTGGCCGGCGAGCGGTTCGACGCGGCGGCACACGGCCAGGTGGCGCGGCTGGCGGAGCTCCCCGAGGTCCACGAGGTGACCACGACGCTCCGATTCCGCCACGAGCTGGCGCGAGAGCTGCTGGACGACACCCCCGGGCCGCTGGACGGCACCCGCGCCGAGGGGCCGGGCGGTGCCCCTGAGAAGAGACGGACAGACGACGGACACGGCGCCGCCGGCGAAACCGGCGGGCCGCTAGGCGAGGAGGACAAGTGACGGTTCTGCGCCCGCACGCGGAAGACCAGTACGCCGACGAGCTGGCGATCCTGGCCAAGCACGACGATCGGCCGCGGCCGCCCGGCTGGCGGCTCTCGCCCTGGGCGGTGACGACCTACCTGCTCGGCGACCCCGACCACCCCGGAGGCGTCATCACGCCGAAGTACATCGGCCCGAGAAGGATCGTCGAGGTCGCGGTCGCCACCCTGGCCACGGACCGGGCGCTGCTGCTGCTCGGCGTGCCGGGGACGGCCAAGACCTGGCTCTCCGAGCATCTGGCCGCCGCCGTCTGCGGCGACTCGACCCTGCTCGTGCAGGGTACGGCGGGCACCGCGGAGGAGGCCGTCCGCTACGGGTGGAACTACGCCCGGCTGCTGGCCGAGGGCCCGTCCCGGGAGGCGCTGACCCCGAGCCCCGTCATGCGGGCGATGTCCGAGGGACAGCTGGCCCGGGTGGAGGAGCTGACCCGTATGCCGTCCGACGTCCAGGACGCGCTGATCACCGTCCTCTCGGAGAAGACGCTCCCGATCCCCGAGCTGAACGAGGAGGTGCAGGCGGCCAAGGGGTTCAACGTGATCGCGACCGCCAACGACCGGGACCGCGGGGTGAACGAGCTGTCCAGCGCCCTGCGCAGGCGGTTCAACACCGTCGTGCTGCCGGTGCCCGCGAGCGCCGAGGAGGAGGTGGACATCGTGTCCCGCCGCGTCGCGCAGCTCGGCCGCTCCCTGGAGCTGCCCGAGACCCCGGCCGGGCTGGAGGAGATCCGCCGGGTCGTCACGGTGTTCCGCGAGCTGCGCTCGGGCGTGACCGCCGACGGCCGCACCAAGGTCAAGTCGCCGAGCGGCACGCTCAGCACGGCCGAGGCGATCTCGGTCTTGACGAGCGGCCTCGCCCTCGCCGCGCACTTCGGCGACGGCGTGTTGCGCCCCTCCGACGTGGCGGCCGGGATCGTCGGCGCGGTCGTCCAGGACCCGGTGTCCGACCGGGTGGTCTGGCGGGAATACCTGGAGGCCGTCGTCCGCGAGCGCGAGGACTGGCGTGACTTCTACCGGGCCTGCCGCGATGCGGGCTGACGGGATGCGGGCTGAGCGGGTGATGGGGTGACGACCACGATTCTGGGCGTCCGGCACCACGGTCCGGGCTCCGCCCGCGCCGTGCGCTCCGCTCTGGAGCGGTTGAAGCCGGACATCGTGCTCATCGAGGGACCGCCGGAGGCGGACGCGCTGGTGCCGCTCGCCGCCGACCCCGGCATGGAGCCGCCCGTCGCGCTGCTCGCGTACGTGCCGGGCGATCGGGCGAAGGCGGCGTTCTGGCCGTTCGCCGTGTTCTCACCGGAGTGGCAGGCGATCCGCTACGCCGTCGAGGCCGGTGTGGAGGTGCGGTTCTGCGACCTGCCCGCGGCGCATTCCCTCGCCGCGAGCGAGGAAGAGACCCCCGAGGAGGAGCGGGCCGTCCGTGTCGATCCGATCGGGGCGCTGGCCGAGGCGGCGGGGTACGACGATCCGGAGCGGTGGTGGGAGGACGCCGTCGAGCACCGGCTCGACCATCCGGCGGACCACCCGATGGGGCATGGCGGCGAGGCCGGGCCCGAGACGGTCTTCGAGGCGATCGCCGAGGCCATGGCCGCGGTACGCGAGGGGTACACGCCCGATCCGCGCGAGGCCCGCCGCGAGGCGTACATGCGCCGGTCGCTCCGGCAGGCGGTCAAGGACGGCTTCCGCGAGATCGCGGTCGTGTGCGGGGCCTGGCACGTTCCCGCGCTGGCGGCGCCCTCGCGGGCGTCGGACGACGACCGGCTGCTCAGGGGCATGCCCAAGGCCCGGGTCGAGACGACCTGGGTGCCGTGGACGCATGGCCGGCTCGCCGCCTGGAGCGGATATGGCGCGGGCGTCACCTCCCCGGGGTGGTACCACCACCTGTTCACCGCGCCGGACCGGCCGATCGAGCGGTGGTTGGCGCGGGCGGCCCAGGTGCTCCGCGAGGAGGACCTGCCCGTATCGTCCGCGCACGTCATCGAGGCCGTACGGCTCGCGCACGGCCTGGCCACGCTGCGGGACCGGCCGCTCGCCGGTCTGAACGAGGTGAGCGAGGCGGTCAGGGCGGTCCTGTGCGAGGGGGACGAGCTGCCCGCGGAGCTGGTGCGGCGCCGCATGGTGCTCGGAGAGCGGCTCGGCCGGGTGCCCGACTCGACCCCGATGGTGCCGTTGCAGCGGCACCTGCGGGAGGAGCAGCGGCGCGTAAGGCTCAAGCCGGAGGCGCTCGGCCGGGACCACGACCTCGACCTCCGCAAGGCGCTCGACCTCGACCGCAGCCGGCTGCTGCACCGGCTGCGGCTGATCGGGATCCCGTGGGGCGAACCCCGCGACAGCAGGGGCAAGGGCACGTTCAAGGAGTCGTGGACGCTGGAATGGCGGCCCGAGTTCGACGTCGCCCTGATCGAGGCGGCGGTCTGGGGGATCACCGTCGAGGCGGCGGCCACCGCCCGGGTGCGCGAGCTGGCCGCGTACCCGGAGGCGCCGCTCGCCGACCTGACCGCCCTGGTCGAGCGGTGCCTGCTCGCCGACCTGCCGGAGGCACTGCCGCACGTGCTGCGGGCGATCGGGGACCGGGCGGCGCTGGACAGCGACGTCGGGCACCTGATGGCGGCGCTTCCCGCGCTGGTCCGGGCCCAGCGGTACGGCGACGTCCGCGGCACGCCCTCCACCGGGCTGGCCGCGATCGTGGACTCGCTGCTGACCCGCGTCTGCGCCGGGCTGCCGAGCGCGGTCACCGGGCTGGATGACGAACCGGCCCGGCAGCTCGTCTCCCAGATCGACGCCGTCCACGCCGCCGTGGCCCTGCTGGACGACATACCGGGACGAGCTGACCACGGGTCGGACGGCTTCGGCGGGCCGGGAAAGGATGACCGGGGCGCCGGACCGGGGGAGGAGAGCCGCCCGGAGGCCGGGCAGGCGCCGCGCGACCGCTGGCTCGCGACCCTGCGCGGCGTGGCGGACCGGAGCGACCTGCCCGGCGTGATCGAGGGCCGCCTGGTGCGCATCCTGTTCGACGCGCGGATGGCGGACGACGTCCAGGTACGGATGTCCAGGGCGATGTCCCTCGGCCACCCGCCCGCGCGGGCCGCCGCCTGGGTGGAGGGCTTCCTGTCCGGAGGCGGCCTGCTGCTCGTCCACGACCCCCGGCTGCTCGCCGCGGTGGACGGCTGGCTGGCCGGGCTGTCCCCGGAGGCGTTCGTGGACGTGCTCCCGCTGCTGCGGCGCACGTTCGGCGCCTTCGACGCGCCCGAGCGCCGCGCGATCGGCGAGCGGGTCAGGTCCGGCGCGTCCGCCGTCCGCGACGGCGGGGGAGCGGGCGCCGGGGCGGATCACGACGACGAGCGGGCGGCGCCGGCCGTCCGCACTGTGCTGGAAATCCTGGGGAGGGCGTGATGGAGGAGCGGATGCGCCGCTGGCGGCTGGTCCTCGGCGGCGGCGACGCGGACGGCACGGGCTGCGCGCTCGGCGGCGCCGACGCGGGCATGGACACGGCGCTGGCCGCGCTGTACGACGCCGAAGCGGGGACGACCGGGCGCGAACGCGGTGCGGGGCTCGGGGCGTCCGCGCCCCGGGTGGCCCGCTGGCTGGGCGACATCCGCGCCTACTTCCCCTCGACGGTCGTGCAGGTGATGCAGAAGGACGCCATCGAACGGCTCAACCTCAGCCGCCTCCTGCTGGAGCCCGAGATGCTCGAGGCGGTCGAGCCCGACGTCCACCTGGTCGGCACGCTGCTCTCGCTGAACCGGGTCATGCCGGAGAAGGCGCGCGAGTCGGCCCGCGCGGTGGTGCGCAAGGTCGTCGCGGAGCTGGAGGCCAAGCTCGCGCAGCGGACCAGGGCGGCCGTCACCGGGGCGCTCGACCGGTCGGCGCGCACGCACCGGCCGCGGCGGGTGGCCGACATCGACTGGGACCGCACCATCCGGGCGAACCTGAAGAACTACCTGTCCGAGCGGAACACGGTCGTGCCGTCCCGGCTGGTCGGGTACGCCCGCCGGCAGCAGGCCGTCCAGCGCGAGGTGGTCCTGTGCATCGACCAGAGCGGGTCGATGGCCGCGTCGGTCGTCTACTCCAGCGTGTTCGGCGCGGTCCTCGCGTCGATGCGGTCGCTGCGAACCAGCCTCGTCGTGTTCGACACCGCCGTGGTGGACCTGACCGACCAGCTCCATGACCCGGTTGAGCTGCTGTTCGGCACCCAGCTCGGCGGCGGCACCGACATCAACCGGGCGATCGCCTACGGCCAGGGCCTGATCACCCGGCCGACGGACTCGATCTTCATCCTGATCAGCGACCTCTACGAGGGCGGCGTCCGCGAGGAGATGCTGCGCCGGGTCGCCGCGATGACGGCGGCCGGCGTCCAGGTGATCGTGCTGCTGGCCTTGTCGGACGAGGGCGCGCCGTCCTACGACCGCGAGAACGCGGCGGCGCTCGCGGCGCTCGGGGTGCCCGCGTTCGCCTGCACGCCGGACGCGTTCCCCGGCATGATGGCCGCCGCCATCGAGCGCCGGGACATCACGCAGTGGGTCGAACGCAACATCTCCGTCGAACGCAAGAAGGCCTGAGGAGTGTCTGACAAATGCTGCTTGTAGCGCAGCGAGGGTTTGATTTGTCAGCCATGGCCTAGGTCCAATGGCCGATTTCGGACAGGATGCGGCCATCTGTAATGTCCGTCGCGTGAATTCGGTAATGACGGCACCGCCGGTCTTCTCGCAGCGCTATCGGGCTCTCGGTGTCGGCATGGTCGCGATCATCATGCTGATCGCGTTCGAGTACCTCGCGGTCGCCACCGCGATGCCCGTCGTCGCCCAACGCCTCGACGGCATGGCGCTGTACGGCCTGGCCTTCAATGCGAGCCTGGTCGCCAGTGTGATGGCGACCCTGGTCGGCGGAAGGTGGAGTGACGCGCGCGGCCCGCTGGTGCCGCTGTGGACCGGCCTGGCCGGTTTCGGCGGCGGCCTGCTGCTCGCCGGGACCGCCCAGAACATGGAGGTCTTCGTCGCCGGGCGGTTCCTCCAGGGGCTCGGCGGCGGCCTGTTCTCCGTCGCGCTGTATGTGCTGATCGACCGGGTCTATCCCGCCGAGATGCATCCCAAGGTGTTCTCCCTGCTGTCGGCCGCCTGGGTGGTGCCGTCGCTGGTGGGCCCGGCCATCACCGGCGTGGTCGTGCAGCACGTGGGCTGGCGCTGGGTCTTCCTGGGGGTGCCGATGATCGCCGCCCCCGCGGCCGTCTTCCTGTGGCGCGGGCTGGCCGATTACCGCCGTACGCGGACCGCGCCGGCCGCCGCCGGCCTTGACCTCGGCGACGATTCCGGGGCCGCGACCGGTGACGCCCCCGCGGCCGCCGCAACGGGGACCCGGAAGTTCGCGATCAAGCTGGTCTGGGGCGTCGTCGTGGCCACCGGAGCCACGCTCATGCAGTACGGCAGCGGCTCCGGGGCGGTGCCGCTCCTGATCACCGGGCTCGCCGTCCTCGCGGTCGCCCTGCCCCGGCTGCTGCCCAAGGGGACGCTGCGGGTGGCGCGCGGCGTCCCCGCCGTGGTCGCCCTCCGGGGCCTCGCGGCGGGCGCGTTCTTCGCGGCCGAGGTGTTCGTGCCGCTCGTGCTCACCACCGGTCGGGGTCTGAGCCCGACGGAGGCCGGCCTCGCGCTCACCGGCGGCGCACTTTTCTGGTCCACCGGCTCGTGGATCCAGGGGCGCAAGCCGCGCGACCGCCGGCTGATCCTGCGTACGGGCACCTCCCTGATCGCGACGGCGATCCTGCTGGCGGGGCTGATGGTGTTCCCGTCGGTGCCGGTGCTCGTCGGGTTCCTCGGATGGTGCGTGGGCGGGCTCGGCATGGGCCTGACCTATCCGACCTTGTCCGTGCTGATTCTGAAGTTGTCGCCGCCCGCCGAGAAGGGGGCCAACAGCGCCTCGCTCTCCATCGGCGAGTCGGTCTACTCGGTCGTCGCCGTCGCCGTGACCGGCGCGATCTCCACCGCCGCCCACCGGTCGGTGGCCAGCTATGTGGTGTGCTTCGGCCTGCTCGCCCTCATGGCCGGCGCCGCGGCCGTCTCCTCCGGACGTTTTGAGCACCCTCGCGCAGCGGGCACCATGGAGGTCTAACGGAGGGGGTTGCCACTTGCCGCGCGTCCGGGAGCTCGAACTCTTCAGGCTGACCCTGCCCTACGGCAGGCGGCCAGAGAGCGTCCTGGTGAGGATCACCGACTACGGCGGGATGGTCGGCTGGGGAGAGGCCGTCCGGCGCTCGGCCGCGCTGCCCGGCGAGCGCGGTGACGATCAGGAGGGCGGGCACGAGAAGCTGTGGGCCACCCTGGAGGAATCCCTGCCCGCGGCCCTGATCGGTGTCGACTGGGAGCACCCCTCCGAGCTGGGCCGCGTTCCCGGAGGCTCGGCCGCCGACATGGCCTGCTGGGACCTGTGGGCCCGGATGAAGGGCGTCCCGCTGGCCCACGCCCTCGGCGGCAGCCGTACCTCCCTCATGGCGACCGTGCGGCTGGGCGCGGAGCGCTCACTCGAGGGCATGGTGGCCCGGGTCAACCGGCACGTCTGCGCCGGGTACGCCCACGTGACGATGGACGTCTACCCCGGATGGGACGTCGAGCCGCTGCGCGCGGTCCGCGCCGCCTATCCCGGCCTGGCCATCGCCGTCGACGGGCACGGCGCGTACACCGAGATCTCCCAGCTCGAGGCGCTCGACGCGTACGGGCTGGTGGCGATCGAGCGGCCGTTCACCGATCTCGAGGCGAGCGCCGACCTGCAGGAGCGCGTCTCCGCGGCCGTCGTCGTCGAGGCGCGTTCGGTCGAGGAGCTGGACGAGGCGGTGGCCGCGCGCGCGGGCCGGGCTCTGTTGCTGCGCCCCGCGCGGTTCGGCTCCCTGTCCGCCGTACGGCTCGCGCACGACACGGCGGTGGCGGCCGGATGGGAGGTCACCTGCGCGGGCGGGCTCGGGGTCGGCCTGGCCCGGGCGGCCACGGTGGCGGTGGCGAGTTTGCCCGGGTGCACCCTGCCGAGCGACGTCGCGGAGCCGCCGCGCAGCGCCCAGATCGTCACGCCGCCGGTCGGCGCGTCCGGAGGGGTCGTCGCGGTGCCGCTCACCCAGCCGGGTCTCGGGCACACGATCGACGAGGAGAAGCTCCGCCGCATGGCCAAGGACACCTTCCGCGTCTGAGGGCGTCGTTTGTTTCGCCCGCGCAGTGTGGTGCGGGAGGGGCCGGCCGCCGTTCACCCCGGTGGAGTCGAACGACGAAGGCTTGGCGCGGAACGTGGCGTCCCTGCCGGACGGCGCCGCGCGGTCACCTGACGTTCTCGCGTACCCGGAAGCCGACGTGCCACAGGTAGTGCCCGGGGAAGCTCCGGCCAAGTTGCAAAGGGGCTTTGCAAAGAGCGTTTGCGAGCGGTACGGTGCTCTCGTGGATCTTGTCCCGCAGGAGATCACCGATGTCGAGGCGCTGAAGCTCCTGGCGCATCCCATGCGACAGCGGATCGAGCGGCAGTTGCGCGACGGTCCGGCCAACTCCGCGGCTCTCGCCCGTGCCCTGGGCGAGAGCACCGGCCTGACCAGCTATCACCTGCGCCAGATGGCCAAGCACGGCTTCATCGAAGAGGTGCCCGAGCTGTCGAAGGGACGGGAACGCTGGTGGCGCCAGGTCCCCGCTGATCGCAGGATCCCGCCCTACAGCCGGCAGACGCCGGAGATGCGGGTGGCGGTCGAGGAGATGAACCGGCTCGACTTCGCCGAGGAACTCGAACAGTTCACCCGCTTCCAGCTCGAACGCGACGACCTCGGTGAATGGGCGGACGCCCTGGCCTGGTCGCGTTCGGCGATGCGCCTCACCGTAGACGAACTCAAGGAGTTCCTCGAGGAGTACGTGAAACTGCTCTACCGCTACAAAAGGCCGGACGAGGAGACGCCGCCCGGAGCGCGCGTCGTGCTCGCCCGGATGCTCGCGTTCCCCGCCCCCACATCAGCCGACGACGGCGAATGATCTGGGCCGCCGGGTGGCAGCCCGACGGCCCAGAGACGAAATCCGCATCACCACGCCCCGCGAAGGGCGTGTCTTCACGTGCACAGATTTCCCACAGAAAGGAGAGCACCTCGTGCTGCTCTCACGCAAACGCTGGACGTGGCCGCTGTTGCCCGTCCTGCTCGCGGTCGCCTTGTGCGCCGTACCCGTGCCCGCGCACGCGCACGCCGACGCGCCGGTCACCAGCGATGTCACCTTCACCGGGGACGGCGGCGTGACCTTGCGCGGGACGGTCGTGGCGCCCAGGACGGCGAAAGGCCGCAGGCCCGGCATCGTCATGGTGCACGGCGCCGGGCCGGTCACCCGGGAGGAATTCCGGGACGAGGCCGAGGCCTACGCCAAGCGGGGCATCGTGACCCTGATATACGACAAGCGCACCGTCGGCTACTCCACGCTGCGGCGGAACTACGAGACGCTCGCCGGTGACGCGCTCGCGGCGGTGCGCGCACTGCGGGCCCGCGCCGACGTGAACCCCGCGATGGTCGGCATCTGGGGACTGTCCGAGGGGGCGTGGGTGGCGCCGATCGCGGCCGCCCGATCGTCGGACGTGGCCTTCCTCATCGTCGCCGGAGCGGTCGGAACGACGCCCGCCAGGCAGCAGGCATGGGCGTACGGCGAGCGGCTCCGGCACGCGGGCGTGCGCGGGTCGCTGACGCTCATGCTGCAGGAGCGCGCCATCAGGTTCGGGATCGCGAGCGGCCTGTTCGGCGAAGAGGACCGCGACCCCATGCGGAGCTGGGAACACGTCCGCCAGCCGGTCCTCGCGCTGTGGGGAACCCTCGACCGGGAAGCGATGCCGGCCGAGAGCTCCCAGATCATCCGGCAGGGCCTGGAAAACGGCGGCAACAGCCACTACACCATCCACTTCATCGCCGGAGTCCGCCACAACCTCAACCGCACGTTCGACGACGGCTTCGACCGTCCCGACAGCCTCGCCGCCGACTATGCCGAGTTCGAGGCCGCCTGGATCACGAGCCTGAGCGACGGTCCACCGGAGGCCGGCGCGGACCAGCCGCCGTCCCAGGATCGGCTGAGCCGTCCGGTGGACGGACCGTTCGCCTGGTACGAGTCGCCCTGGCTGCAGCTCGCCGCCTTCACGATCTTCCTGGGGGCTTCCCTCGGTTACGCGCTGGCCGCGATCATCAGGCGGCTGCGGCGACGCCGCGGCGCGCCTCCGGCCGCGCGACCGGCTCGCTGGCTCGCCATCGCCATCACGGCCTCCACGCTCGGCTTCCTCGGCTACTTCTGCGTCCTGGTGCTCACCGGCGCCTACCTGATCGGGCCCGTGGTCCTCGGCCGCTCTCTGCCCTGGCTGGCGCTTCAGCTTCTCGCCGTGGCCGTGGTCGTCTCAGCGGTCGCCACGGCCGTCGCCACCTGGCGCCACCGCCACGAGCTGTCCCCCGGAAACCGGATACGGCTGGGGATGGTCCTGGCCGCGGCCGCGGTGTTCGTGCCGTGGGCGGTCTACTGGGGTGTCCCCCTTCCCTGAGAACCGGTGGGGCTTCTCAGGGGCGAGACAGCGGGTCCGCGGACCGCGGCGACGGGGCCTGGCCGAGTTACCAGGCCCCGAGACCGGGTCCCGCGACCGAGCCCGAGACGGCCTGAAGCAGGGCATCAGACGGCGGTGCATCCTTCGCCGATCGGGCTCGGCGCGCCCGGAGTGGCCAGCGTGTGCTTGACGCCCCGCCGCTTGGAAGCGGAGGACTTCTCGATCGCGTTCGCCGTGAGGAGCCGGATCTGCGCCCAGTCGGGAGCGCTCGTGTTGATCAGCGGCGGCATGAACTGCACGCTGGTGACGCGGGCGTTCTTGGCCTTCACGGCCAGCGGGACGAGGTCCTGCAGCATCGATCGCGGGATGTCGGTGCGGAGTATCCTCCGGGTCGCCGCCGCGATCTGGGTGAACCGGGAGAGCACGGTCGCCGGGTCGGCCTGGTTGAGCAGCGCGCTGAAGACGCACCGCTGGCGGCGCATCCGGGTGTAGTCGTCGCTGTTGGTGCGCGACCGCGCGAACCACAGCGCGTCGGCGCCGCTCAGCTTGCGCGTGCCCGCCGGGATCAGGCCCTCGTCGTACTTCCCGTACACGATGTTGGTGTCCACGGTCAGGACGAGGCCGCCGAGAGCGTCGATGATCTTCGCGAAGCCCCAGATGTTGACCAGCGTGTACCAGTCGATCCGGAGGCCCAGGATGTAGCCGACGGTCTGCTTCAGCGTCTCGGCGCCCATGTGCCGGCGGCCGCCGAAGAGCTCCGGGTGGTCCTCGGCGTACTGCCACACGCCGAACAGGAGGTCGTCGCGCCAGCCGGGGCGCGACTCCGGCAGCGTGAACCCCGTCGGGAACCGGCGCGCCATGGGGCTGCCCGGCGGGAACAGCACGTGCTCCAGGTTCCTCGGCAGGCCGAGCAGGACGGTGTTGCCGGTGTGGACGTCCACGCTCGCCACGTTGACGCTGTCGGTACGCATGCCGGTCCGGTCGTTGCCCCAGTCGCCGCCGAGGAGCAGCACGTTCACCCGCTCCCGGCCGCCCCAGGGGTCGCTGTCGGCGAGCCGCCCGCCGGGTACGACGGGGAACAGCGGCCCCGCGGACGCGGCGAAGATCTTGTCGATGGTCCGCTCGGACTCCGACACGAACTGCGCGGCCATCGCGAACGGAAGCGCGACCACGACCGACAGCGTCCCGGCGACCACGCCGGTGGCGATCTGCGCCGCCCTGGGGAGGCCCTGCGGCCGCAGCACCACGAACGAGTGGATCACCAGCGCGAACCAGGCGGCCCCGGCGGCCGCGGTGACGACGGTGATCAGGCCGAGCCAGTTGAGCGCCCGGCCGGCCAGGTGCGCGTCCGCGTTCACCGCGACGGCTCCCACGACGGTCAAAACCACCACGTACGCGCCGAACAGCGCGTATCCGGTGCGCTTCCATCCGGCGCGCAGGTGCGCGGCCCCGGGCAGCACGACGGACAGCGCCGTCCAGCCGATCAGCGCCGCCGCGCTGACGGGCGTTCTCAGCAGCTCCGGCTCACGGACGCGGTCAAATATCGGACGGGCAAAGGGCACGTGCTCACCCCAAGGGACGTATCCGCACAGAACTGAATAAAGTTCGGTTCATGGCTTTCGACGGATCGAGAACCGTGCGGCCGGGAATGCGGCCGTGATCACAGTGACTCCGACAGCGCGCCGTCGCGGGGGAGCCCCCGCGCGCCGTGGCGAGTCGATACGGGCATTTGACCTGGTCAATGCGCATCACGCCCGAGTGGAACGGGGACGTTACCCCGGTTTGCGGCCGGAGAGATCCGGTGTCCCATCGCGGCTCGCGGAGTCGCTATGACCCCCGTCCCCGACATCCTCGGCGCGGACTACGAGGCCCTCGTCCTGCCCATGGGCCACGACGCCGAGGGCGAGGTCGTCGCCACGCTCGTACGGCGCCGCCTGCCCGGGGCCCGCCGGGCCGTCCTGCACATCCACGGCTTCACGGACTATTTCTTCCAGACCCACGTGGCCGACCACTTCGTCCGCCAGGGCGTGAGCTTCTACGCGCTCGACCTGCGCAAGTACGGTCGCTCCCTGCTGTCCCACCAGACCAGGGGCCTGGTCGGCAGCGTCACGGAACACTTCCCCGAGATCGACGAGGCCGTGCGGATCATCCGGGCCGACCACGACGAGGTCGTGATCAGCGCCCACTCGACCGGCGGTCTGATCGCCGCACTGTGGGCCGACCGGGTGCGCGGCCGCGGGCTGGTGGACGCCCTCGTCCTCAACAGCCCGTTCCTCGACCTCAACGTGCCCGCCCCGGTCAGGGGAGCCGCCGACGCGATCGGAGGCATCCTGGCCAGGCTCCCCGCGACGGCCGTGCTGCCCCTCGGCCCCGCCACCGCGTACGGCACGAGCCTGCACCGCGACCACAGCGGCGAGTGGGACTACGACCTGGAGTGGAAGCCGCTGGGCGGCTTTCCGGTCCACGCGGTGTGGCTGGCGGCGATCCGGCGGGCGCACCGGCGGCTGCGGACCGGGCTCCGCGTCGACGTCCCGGTGCTGGTGCTCTGCTCCGACCGCAGCCTGCGGGTGCGGGACTTCGTCCCCGACGCGCACTCGGCCGACGTCGTCCTCGATCCGGAGCACATCGCCCGGTGGTCCACCAGGATCGGGCCGCACGTCACGTGCCTGCGGGTCCCGGGAGGGATGCACGACCTGCTGCTGTCACCCGCGCCGGTACGCGAGCGGACGCTGGCCGAGATCGACCGCTGGCTCGCCTACGCGTGCCCGCCCGAGAGTGCGGGACGCGGCGTCCGGGAGGTCCGGGAGGTCAGGGAGGTCCGGGAGAACGGTCACCAGGGGAACGCGAACAGCCCGAAGTAGGCGGCGGTGAGCAGCAGCAGCCCGGTGCCGCCGAGCACGCACGCCAGCGTGGACGACTGCCAACGGGTGGGCTCCCACCCGTCGCGCAGGGCGCCGATCACGGCCGCGATCGTGGAGACCTCCTGGGCGAGCATCAGCACGGTCAGCAGCCGCACGACCAGCCATCCGGACTGCACGGCGGGCCAGGCCCCGGCCTGGTTCACCGAGAAGAGCACGATCAGCGTGATGAACGCGAGGGCCGCGGCCAGCATGCCGAGCCCGGTCCAGGCCATCCGCCTGATCCTGCGCCGGATCCCGGACCAGGCCTGCGCGTTGGCGGCCAGCCTCAGGTCGCGCCCGCGGAGCCGGACGACCATCTCGGTGACCGGGGCCGTGACGTAGCCGACGGCGGCCAGGCAGATCGTGAGCCACAGGAAGGTCGTGCCGCCGTACCAGGGAGCCGCGGGGACGTCGCTGGCCTCGAACCGCTGGACCGGCGTCGCGCCCGCGAGCGGCGGCTGCTGCCCTGCGGTGCCGGGCAGGCCCTTGATCCAGTTCGCGAGCGTCGGCAGGTAGTCGGAGACGAACCGCCCGCCGCTGACCCGCATCGCGTGGTCGGCCCCGGCGAGGAACCTGATCGTGTAGTCGGCGTTGCCCGCCGCGCGGAGCGCCGAGGTGAGGGTCCGGGTGCTCGCGACGAACGGGATCGAGGGGTCCATGGTGCCGTACAGCGCGAGGACCGGCTGCCGCACCTTCGACAGCGCCGGGACGCCGTCGTGGCGCAGGAAGTCGAAGCCGACGCCGCCCATCGCGCGGGTCAGCAGGTCGCGCGCGCCCGTCGGCGCGTGCAGGCGCAGGAGCTGCTCGTTCAGCGCCCAGGCGACCTGCCGGAGCGGTGAGACGTTCGGCGAGGACACCAGCACGACATACCGCACGTCGGCGCTGCGGGCCGCCGCGATGGGCACCACCCAGCCGCCCTCGCTGACACCCCACAGCCCGGTGCGGGCCAGGTCGACGTCCGGCCTGGCCCGCAGGAGCTCGATCATCCGGAGCGCGTCGTCGGCCAGCAGCCCGAAGTCGCGGTCGCGGAACGAGTACCCCACCGTGCGCTTGTCGTACGCGACGGACACGACGCCGCGCTCGGCCAGCCACCTCGCCTGGGAGGTGAACTCGCTGCCGGTGCCCGACCCCGAGCCCTGGACGAACACCATCGCGGGATGCCGCCCCGGGGAGAGGGGCGCCCGGATCGTGGCCGTCAGCACCTCTCCCTTCGCCTGCACGCTGACCTTCTCCGTCGAGAAGGCCGACTCCGCCGGGATCGGACGGGACTCGGCGGCCGGCTGGGCCGGAAGCGAGTGGAACTCCTCGGACGTGGGCAGTGGCGCCGGGTCGAACAACGGAGGTGAGAGTACATATCCGACCATGGCGAGCGCGACCGCCACCACGGTGGCGGTCGCGGCCAGCGTTCCTCGGCCGATGTTCATGACACCGCTCCCCGATTGACGGAACCTTACGCAGCCGCGCCCTGCTCTTTACCTTTGCCCACTGATCGTCGGGTTAAGTCATTACGTGATTTACCTGAAGTTTGCACGGGGCGCCATTTGTCACCGGGACCTGTTAGCTTCCTGCGACATGCGGGTCCTGCACACATCCGACTGGCACCTGGGCCGGTCGTTCCACCGCGAGAGCCTCCTGGCAGCTCAGGGGGCGTTCGTCGACCACCTCGTGGAGACCGTGCGCGCCGAGCGCGTGGACGTCGTGGTCGTCTCGGGCGACGTCTACGACCGCGCCCTGCCGCCGGTGGACGCCGTCGCGCTCTTCGACGACGCGCTGCGCCGGCTCGCCGCGCTCGGCGCGCACACCGTGGTGATCAGCGGCAACCACGACTCGGCCGTCCGCCTCGGGTTCGGCGCCGACCTGATGGAGCGGGTCCACCTGCGTACGGACCCGGCCCGCGCCTGGGAGCCGGTGCTGGTCGGGGACACCGCGTTCTACGGCGTTCCGTACCTTGAGCCGGAGCTGGTCAGGGGGCCGTGGGAGCTGCCGGAGCGCAGCCACGGCGCGGCGATCGGCCACGCGATGACCGCGATCAGAGGCGACGCGGCCACGCGGGGCGGGCACTCCGTCGTGCTGGCGCACGCCTTCGTCACCGGCGGGGAGGCCAGCGACAGCGAGCGCGACATCACCGTGGGCGGCGTCGCGCACGTCCCGCTGAGCGCCTTCGACGGTGTGGACTACGTCGCGCTCGGCCACCTGCACGGGCGGCAGACCATGACCGAGACCGTCCGATACTCCGGGTCTCCGCTGGCGTACTCGTTCTCCGAGGCCGATCACGTCAAGGGGTGCTGGCTGGTCGATCTTGCGCCGGGCGGGGCGCGCGCCGAGTTCGTGCCTGCGCCGGTGCCGCGGCGGCTCGCCCGGCTGCGCGGCCGCATCGACGACCTGCTCACTGCCGAGCGGTACGCCGACCGCGTGGAGCACTGGCTGCAGATCACGCTGACCGATCCGGTGCGGCCCAAAGAGGCGATGGAGCGGTTGCGCGCGCGCTTCCCTCACACGCTCGCGCTGGCCTTCGAGCCGGACGGCACGGCCGGGGCGGCGGCCACCCCGCGGCAGATCGCCGGGCGCGCCGAGATCGAGGTGGCGCTCGACTTCGTCCGCGACGTGCGCGGCGAGCCCGCCGACGACGAGGAGAGACGGCTGCTGGAGCGAGCCGTGGAGGACTGCCGCATCAAGGAGGTCTCGTGAGGCTGCACCGGCTGAGGCTGACCGCCTTCGGCTCCTTCCCCGGTGAGGAGGAGGTCGACTTCGACGCGCTCGGCGAGGCCGGGCTGTTCCTCGTCCATGGTCCGACCGGCGCGGGCAAGACCACTCTGCTCGACGCCGTCTGCTACGCGCTGTACGGCCGGGTGCCCGGGCAGCGGGACAGCGCCCGCAGCCTGCGCTGCGACCACGCGCCGGCCGGGCGCGGCCCGGCGGTGACGCTGGAGGCGACGATCCGGAACCGGCGGTTCCGGATCACCCGGTCGCCCGCCTGGATGCGGCCCAAGCTCCGCGGCTCGGGCCTGGTGGAGGAGAAGGCCAAGGCCCTGGTCGAGGAGCTGAACGAGGCGTCCGGCGTCTGGACGCCGCGCAGCACCCGCAGCGACGAGGCCGGTCACCTGGTCGGCGAGCTCCTCGGGATGAGCGCCGACCAGTTCTGGCAGGTCGCGATGCTCCCCCAGGGGGACTTCGCCCGATTCCTGCGCGCGGACGGCGACGACCGGCGCAAACTCCTCGAACGGCTCTTCTCAGTCAAGGTCTACACCGAGGTCGAGAAGTGGCTCGCCGAGCATCGCACGCGCACCGGGCGAGACCAGCAGGAGCTCCGTCAGGAGGTCGACTCCGTCGTCAACCGGATGCGCGGCGCCGCCGGTCCCGTCCTGCCGGACGAGGCTCCCGATCCGGGAGAGGACCCGCTCGGCTGGTCCGGCGCTCTGCTCGCGGCCGCCACCGGCGTCGTCGAGCGGAGCGGGGAGGAGCAGGGGCTCGCCGCCGCCGCGCTGGCCTCCGCCCGCGGCCGCCTGGACGAGGGCCGCGCGCTGGCCGACCGCCGCGGACGCCACGCCTCCGCCCTGGCCCGGCGCGAGGAGCTGGCGCTGGCCGCGGACGAGCGGTCCGACCTGGAGGCCATGCTCGACGAGGCGGCGCGGGCCGAGCGGGTGCTGCCGCTCATCCGCCAGGCGGACCAGCGGGTGGAGAGCGCTGCCAAGGCGCGCCGGCTGGCCGCGGACGCCGTGGCCCGGGCGCTGCCCCTTACCGTCCTCGACCCCGCGTCCGGCACTGGGACCGGCACTGGGACCGGGGCCGGTCTCGGTGCGACGCCCGCCCTCGACTCTCCTGCCGGGGTCGGTTCCGTTCTGCCCGGCTCCTTCGCCGAGGGCGCGTGGCCGGGCGTGGCCGGGCTGCGTGAGCGGGAGCGCGAGCGCCGCGACGAGGTGGCTCGCCTGGAACAGCTCCTCCCCGAGGAGGCCCGGCTGGCACAGGTTCGAGCCGACCTCACCCGGGCGGACGGGCGGCTGGCCGAGCTGGGGGTCCTGCGGGACGGGCTTCTTGCCCGCCTCGCCGTACTGCCCGGGGAGCTGGCCTTGGCCGAGGAGCGGCTGGCGGCGGCACGGCTGGCCGCCGCGCGTCTCCCCGGTCTGCGGGCCGCCCGGGACGCGGCCGATCGTGACCTGGCCGCGGTGCGCCACCGGGACACGCTCGCCGCCGAGCTGGCCGACGCCAGGCGGGCGCGGGCCGCCGCCCTCGAGGCGCTGCCCGACACCCCCGACCTCCGGCCGGTACGGATGACGCCGCCGGATGGCGTGTCGTCCGGCGAGGCGTGGCAGGGGGACGCGGCGCCGGACGCCGCCGTGCCGCTGGAGGCGGAGCGGGCCTGGCATGAGGAGCTGGCCCGGCTGGAGCGGGAGCGGCGGGACGAGCAGGCCAGGCTGGAGCTGCTGGCGGACGAGGAGGAGCGGCTGGCCGGGGTCGGGGCCCGGCTGGCCGAGGTGCGCGCGGACATCGAGGAGGCCGCCGAGCGGGAGGCCGCCGCGCTCGCGGATCTCGCCTCGCTCCCGGCCGCGCTCGCCGAGGCCGACGGGCGGCTGGCCGTGGCGCGGGCCGCCGCCGCGCGGATCCCGGCGCTTGCGGCCGCCGCCGCGGCGGCCGGCGACCTGCACGCCGCCGCCGTACAGCGAGACGCGCTGGCCGCCGAGCTGGCCGAGGCCGAGCGGGAGCGCGGGGCGGCGGTGGACCGGGCGCAGGACGCGCGCGACCTGCTCCAGGGCGTGCGGCTCGCCCGCATCGACGGCATGGCCGCCGAGCTGGCGCGGTCGCTCGTGCCGGGAGAACCCTGCGCGGTGTGCGGCTCCGCCGAGCATCCCGCGCCGGCCGCGCCGTCGGCCGCCGCGCCGACCGCGGACGACGAGCAGGCGGCACAGGACGCGTTCGAGGCCGCCAGACAGGGCCGGGAGGACGCCGAGAGCCGGGTCGCCGTGCTGGCCGCCCGGCTCGACGAGGCCGCCCGGCGGGCGGAGGAGCTGTCCGTCGAGGACGCGCGGGCCCGGCTCGCCGCCGCGGAGGCCGAGCTGACGGAGGCCCGGGACGCGGCGGCCGACGAGCCGGAGGCCGCCGCCGGGGTCGAGCGGCTCGCCGCGGAGTCGGAGGCGGTGCGCGACCGGGCCGACGAGGCGGGCCGCGCGCTGGCCGGGCACCGCACCGGCGAGGCGGAGTTGCTGGCCGAGCGGGACCGCCTCGCGGCCCGCCTCGGTGAGGCGAGGGGAGCGGACGACAGCGTCCGGGCCAGGCGCGACCGGTTCGCGGCGGAGGCGCTGTCCCTCGCTGTCGCCGCCCAGGCCGTCGCCGGGGCGGTGGAGGCGCGCGTCGCGTACGAGAAGGCCCGGGCCGAGGTCGCCGAGATCTCCGCGACGCGCGGGGCCGCCGAGCGCAGTGACGAGGCGGTGGCGTGCGGGGACACCGAGCCGAGTGAGGAGGCGGTGGCGGCGGTCCTCGCGGCGGCGGAGCGGACGCTGCGCGCGGCGAGCGAGACGGCGGCGGCCGAGCTCGCCCTCCGGGAGGAGACCGGGCGGCTGGCCGCCGAACTCGCCGAGGCCGGGGAGCGTTCCCGGTCCCTCGATCTGGAGGCCGCCGAGACCCGCACCCGGCGCGACCAGCTCGCCGAGCAGCGGGAGAGGCTGGCCGCCCTGCTGGACGAGGCACGCGGCGGCGACCCCTCGCTGGAGGCCCGGCTGGAACGGCTCGCGGCGGAGGCCGCGCTGCTCCACGACGCCGCCGAGGCGGTCGGCGCGTCCGCGACGGCCGAGCGGGAGCGGGAGGCCGCCCGCGCGCAGGCGTCGTCCGCCACGGCCGAGGCCGGGTTCGCCACCCTCGACGACGCCCGGGCGGCGGAGCGCGGCGCGGCCGAGCGCGAGGAGATGGCCGAGCGGCTCCGGCGCTTCGCGGACGAGCAGGCCGCCGTGGAGGCGTTGCTGGCCGATCCGGAACTGGTCGCCGCGGCGGCCGCGCCCGAGCCGGAGCTCGCGACGCTGGAGGCGGAGCACGGGCGGGCTGAGCAGGAGGCCGCCGACCGGACGTCGGCCCGCGACCACGCCCGGAGCAGGCTGGGGCAGCTCACCGGGCTCGCCGCCGAGCTGGAGGGCGCGCACCGGCGTTACGGTCCGGCGGCCGAGCGGCACCGGCTCGCCCGGCGGCTGGCCGAGCTCGCGGGAGGGACCTCGACGGACAACCCCCTGCACATCCGGCTGTCGGCGTACGTGCTGGGGGAGCGGCTCCGCCAGGTGGTGGCCGCCGCGAACGACCGGCTCGACCGGATGTCCGGCGGGCGATACCTGCTCCAGCACAACCTGAGACAGGCGGCGGGCGACCGCGGCCGGTCCGGCGGCGGCCTGGGGCTGCGGGTGCTCGACGGCTGGACCGGTGTGGACCGTGACCCGGCGACCCTGTCCGGCGGCGAGAGCTTCGTCACATCGCTGGCGCTGGCCCTTGGCCTGGCCGACGTCGTGACTGCGGAGGCGGGCGGCCCCGAGATCGGCACCCTCTTCGTGGACGAGGGGTTCGGCACGCTCGACGAGGACACGCTCGACGACGTCCTGGACATTTTGGACGGCCTGCGCGAGGGCGGCCGGGCGGTCGGCATCGTCAGCCACGTGGCCGAGCTGCGGACCCGCATCCCCGCCCAGATCCGGGTACGCAAGGGACGCGGCGGCTCCACGCTCTCCATGGCCTGATCCATGGCCTGACCCATGACTTGGAGGTGCCGGGGCCCCGGTCCGCGGGCTGAGTTCGTCGGCTCTGCTCGACGGATGACCGGGAGAGACGGGCTCAGGGGATGGCGAGCTCAGGGGGTGATGAGGCCCGGGGGTGGCGAGCCCCGGGGGAGACGAGCTCAGAGTGGAGAGGCCCAGGGCGGCGAGGCGAGGGAGCGCGTCAGGGGGTGGGGTCGGCCTGGAGGGCTTGGAGCGCCAGCCAGGCGATGACCCGGTCCTCGGTGACGCCCACCGAGAGCCCGGTCAGCTCCTCGACCCGTCCCATCCGCTGGCGGAGGGTGTGCCGGTGGATGCCGAGCTGCGAGGAGGCCGCCTCCCAGTTGTTGTTCTCGCTGAGGAAGACCCGCAGCGAGCGGAGCAGGATCCGGGTGGAGTCGTTCTCCAGGAGCGGCCGCAGGGGCGAGGTGAGCGCGGTGCGCGCGGCCGGGTCGAGATGCTGGAGGATCAGCCGCTGGGTCGGCAGCTCGGCGAACTCGACGACCGGGCGGGCGTCGGCGACCGCGACCTCCAGCGCCTGCTCCGCCTGACGGCGGCTGAGCAGGGACGCGGACGGCGGCTGCGCGGTGCCCACGCCGCAGCGGGCGGGGACGCCCTCGCGTTCGACGGCCTCGCACACCCGGGCGCTCCACCGGCCCAGCTCGTCCTCCGGCAGGATGACCGTGACCAGCGACGACTCGGAGCTGACGAGCGGCGGGAGGTCCAGCTCCGCGCACCATTCCAGCACGTTCTCCTCCAGCGGCACGGCCCGTGACCGGGAGCGCAGCAGCGCGACGGCGACGTTCCCGGCGAGGAGGTTCCACCGGGCGGAGACCCGCTGGACGAGCCCCTGGTCGCCGGACATCAGGGCGTCCACGGCGTCGGCCCGGGCCAATCCCCAGGTGTCGCCGCCGCTCAGCGGGTTGAGCGCCAGGTCGAGCAGCAGGGCGGCGTGCTGGGCCAGCTCGCGGGTCACGCTGATCCGGTCCGGACGCGGCGCCACGACGAGATGGGCGCGCGGGCGCACCGGGTCGCCGACGCCGTACACGGTGAGGCCGGGGTGCCGGATGCGGGACCGCTGGCCGAGCGCGGCGGCGCGGGCGTCGTCGAGGTGGACCCGGGCGGCGCCGACCGCGGCGTGCGTCTTCCCGTGCCGGTCCATCAGCACCGCCCAGCTGTCGATCCGGGCGGCGAGGGTGGCGACGATCCCCTCCGGCCCGGCGCTGCGGGCGACCTTGGTCATGCTGGAGACGCCCTCGGCGATCAGCCGCGACTCGGCGGCTCCGGTGCGCAGCAGGTCGCCGTTGAGCTGGTAGGTGATGTCCTGGAACGGGACGCCCGAGGGGATCTCCAGCACCGCGAGGCCGTGCTGGGCCGCGCCGGTCACCAGGGCCTCGGGCACGGAGGTGTGCCGGACGCCGACGCCGAAGCCGAGGGCGGCGACCCCCGCCTCGGCCAGCCGCCCCGCGTAGGCCGTGAACGCCTCGCGCGGGGCCTGCCGGTCGATCTGGAGGCCCAGGGTGAGCAGCAGTTCACCGCCGCGCAGCCATGGCGTGGGGTCGGGCAGCTCCGAGATGTGCGTCCACCGGATGGGGCGGTCCAGGCCGGTCGGTCCGGTCGGCACGCGCAACCGGAACCGTTGCGCGACATCGCCCACTGTTTCCAGCACGGCGCAGCACCCCTTTCTGTCGACGCTCCTCTTCCGGGCCGCCCGCGAGGCACGGGACCGGCCGGCCGCGGGCGGGAGCCGGGTCGCGCGCGGAAGGCCTGGGAGCCGGGCGGTGCGCGATGAGCCCGGGCCGTACGCGGATCAACGTTGGGTCACCGTGACACGGGGCCGGGCGCGGGGGGAAATATCGGATCGGCGTCCCCGCCGCAGCTCAATGGACATTTGGCTACATGCGGGAAGAAAACCGGCAAACCTACCCTGTACCCGTTCCACTAACACCGGGTGACGGCAGCGCTGTTCCCCGGACAATGGAAAGGGGCGGTATGCGCGCCGCGGTTTTCGAGTCACCCGACAAGCCCGTGACGATCGAGCAGGTCGAGCTGGCTCCTCCCGGGCCCGGCGAGGTCCGCGTCAAGATCGCCGCAGCCGGGGTCTGCGGTTCGGACCTGCACGTACGCCGCGGTGAGTGGGACGTGCCGCTGCCGCTCGTCATGGGCCACGAGGGCTCGGGTGTCGTGACCGCGCTCGGCCCGGGGGTCACCAGCCTCGCCGAGGGCGACCACGTCGTCCTCTCCTGGGTCGCCCCCTGCGGCCGGTGCCGCTACTGCCGCAGCGGTCACGAGGCCCGCTGCCAGGTCGCCGCCACCGTCGTCGCGCCCGGCGGCGTCCTCCAGGACGGCACCAGCCGGCTCAGCCGCGGCGGCGAGTCGCTCTACCACTACCTCGGCGTGTCCTCCTTCGCCGAGGAGGCCGTGGTCCCGGCCTCGGGCGCGGTCAAGATCCGCGAGGACGCGCCGCTCGACACCGTGGCGCTGGTCGGCTGCGCCGTCGCCACCGGCGTGGGCGCGGTGACGAACACCGCCGCCGTCCTGCCCGGCAGCACGGTCGCGGTCATCGGCTGCGGCGGCGTCGGGCTGTCCGTCGTCCAGGGCGCCAAGCTCGCCGGCGCCGAGCGGATCATCGCCATCGACACCCGCGCGGAGAAGACGGCGCTCGCCGCGACGCTCGGTGCGACCGACCAGATCTCCGGCGCCGGGATCGACGTGTCCGAGGCGCTGCGCGACCTGCTGCCCGACGGCGTGGACTACGCCTTCGACGCGGTCGGCCACCAGGCCACGCTCGAATCGGCGGTGCGGATGCTCGGCCTGGGCGGCGCGGCGGTCGCGGTGGGGCTCCCGCCCAAGGGCACCCTCGCCCGGTTCGACCCCCTCGTGCTCGCCGAGGCCGACCAGCGGATCCTCGGCTCGAACTACGGCAGCGTGCGCCCCGCCATCGACATCCCCGCGCTGGTCGACCGCTACATGGACGGCCACCTCCAGCTCGACCAGCTCGTCAGCCGCCGTACCTCCCTCGACGAGGCCGGACCCGCCCTGGACGCCCTGGCCAGCGGCGAGGCGCTGCGCACCCTCCTGATCCCCTAAGGACCTCCCCAATGACCCAGACCAGCGTCCCCACCTCGTCGGCCGAACACGGGCTGCGGCGAGGGGCGATGTCCGGTGGCGAGGTCGTCGCCCAGGCCATCGCCAACATCGCCCCCAGCGCCGTCATCGCGTTCTCCGTCGCCGGGATCTTCGCCAGCGCCGGGAACGCCTCGTGGCTGTCGTTCGCCCTCGCCACGATCGTGATCCTCGCGGTGGGCTACTGCATCTCCCAGTTCGCCAAGCGCCGCGCCTCGGCCGGCTCCCTTTACAACTACGCGGCCCAGGGCCTCGGCCCCCTCGGCGCGTACGTCACCGGCGTCACCCTGATCATCGGCTGTTTCGGCATCGCCTCCGGCTCCCTCGGCGGCGCCGTCTTCCACTTCAACGCCTTCCTGTCCTCCATCGGGTTGACGATCGAGAACACGGCGTGGAACGTCTTCCTCGCGCTGGTGATCGGCGGGCTGGCCATCCTGTTCACCGTGTGGGGCATCCGGATGTCCGCGCGGATCTCGCTGATCCTCGAAGTGATCTCCATCGCGATCATCACGATCATGCTGGTGATCGTGCTGGTCGCCGGCGACGGCCCCGTCTTCGACGCCGACCAGTTCTCGCTCAGCGGCGCGACGCCGCACGGCATCGCGGTCGGCATGGTGCTGGCCATCCTCGGCTTCGTCGGCTTCTCCAGCTCCGACGCGCTCGGCCGTGAGGCGCGCAACCCGTTCAAGGCGATCCCCCGGGCGATCATGTGGAGCGCGGCCGGCGTCGGCGTCCTGTACATCTTCTCGTCCTACGTCCAGGTGTCCGGCTACCGGGCGCTCGGCGACCTCGGCGCGAGCGGCAACCCCCTCGACGAGCTGGCGGTGGCCATCGGCATGCCCGGCTGGTTCCGCCCGGTGCTCAGCCTCGGCATCACGGCCTCGTTCTTCGCCGTGGTGGTCGCGCCGATCAACGTGCTCGGGCGCATCGCCTTCGTGATGGGCAAGGAGGGCGTGCTGCCCGCCGCGCTCGGCCGCACGCACCGGACCCAGCAGACCCCGCACCGCGCCATCCTCGCGATCGCGCCGGTCGCGGTGCTGCTGACCGCGCTGCTGTTCGCCTTCAACGTGGACGGCATGGAGATCACCGTGCTCGTCGACACGTACGGCACCTTCGGCTACATGGTGGCCTACGTCGTCGTCGCGCTCGCCGCGCCGATCTTCCTGCGCCGCGAGGGCGTGAAGGCCTCGCTGATCTGGCCGTGCGTGGCCGTCTCGGTCATCGGCATGGCGTACGTCTTCTACGTCAATGTCGTGCCGTGGCCGGCCTGGCCGCTGAACTTCGTGATCTGCGCGTTCCTCGTCACCTTCGCCGTGGCCCTCGGATGGTACGGCTACCTCAGGGCGGCCCGGCCCTCGGTGGCGCAGACGATCGGCACCACCGAGACCGACTTCGCGGAGATGTCCTGACCGTGCGCGCCTGACCGTGCGCCGCCGCCCGCCGCGACCGCCCCACCGGGCGGTTACGGTGCGGCGGCGGCCGCGTCCGGGCTCGGCTCCGGGACGGCTCGCGGGCGGACCACCCACTCCGCGAGCATGCGCACCCGCTCCGCGTGCCGGTCGTGCCCCACGATGACCGGCGGCTCGTTGTACGGCATGGCGTCGGAGGAACGGCGCAGCTTCACGTACTGTCCGCAGGCGTCGATGGCGTAGGGCTCCATGTCGTCCTGGAGAGCGCCGATGACCGTGATGCCGTGCATCTCGCCGATCCGGCGGAACAACGCGACGGCCTCCCGGCGGTGCTCCTTGCCGAGGTTGCGGCCGAGCTCGTCGAGCACCAGCGTCAGATGGCCGCCGCCGGAGGAGGCGATCGCGGCGGCGCAGACGAGCTTGACCGCCTTCTCGTCCATCAGCGCCGTGTTGGCCCGCCGGTTGTACGGCACGAACCCCTGGCCGTCGCCGCGCCGCCACTTGGGCACGACCCGCCACGACCAGCGCTGCTCGGGGTCGGCGGGGGCGGCCGGCACCGGGAAGTCCAGCGTCGCGCCGTACCCGCCGTAGCCCACGTCGAGCTTCTCGAACTCGTCGGCGACCCGGGCCAGCCGCGCCCTGATCGCCTCGGTGAGGGCCGCGCGGTGCACGGCCGTGGACTGCGCCGCGTCCTCCGCGCCCCGGGTCGCGGTCTCCAGGTCGCGGCGGCGCGAGGAGAGCTGGGTCTCGATCTGCTGGCGGCGGTGCCGTTCGAACTCCTCCTGGCCGCGCAGATAGGAGCCGAGCGCCGCGCACACCGCCGGGAACGTCGCCAGCTCCTCGGCGGCCCGCCCGCCGCGCCGCTCGTTGACGAGGAAAGCGAGCTCCTCGGGCATCTCGTCGCCGGTCTGCGCGGCGTCGCCGAAGCCGCCGCGCAGGGCGGCGTCGAGGTGGCGCTCGGCGCCGCGCCACCACTCGTCGGCGGTCAGCGGCTCCTCGTCGGCGAGCCACTCGCGCGCCTCCTCGACCGAGCCGCCCCACTCTTCGGCGAGCCCGTCGAGGTCGAGCGCCCGCCGCTCGGCGGCGGTGCGGGCGGCCTGCTCGCGGGCCCGGTCGCGGTCGGCCTCGAAGCTCGACCGGCGGCCCTCCAGCCGCTCGATCTCCATGTCCCGGGTGCGCGCCCGGAAGTCGAGCGCGCTCACGCCCTCCTCGGACGCGTCGAGCGCCGGGGTCAGCTCGTCGGCCGCGGCGTGCAGCGCGGCCAGCAGCTCACGCTGGGACTCCAGCCGGGTGTGGATCTCGTCGAGACGCACCGCGGCCCGGGCGCCCTCGGCGCGGCGGGCCGCCTCGGCCATCTCGGCCTCCGCCCGCCGTACCGCCGCGGCGGCCCGGTCCTGCGCGTCGCGGGCCCGGTTCAGCCGCTGCTCGGCGGCCTTGACCCGGGCCTCCCGCCCGGTCACCGCGCTCTCGAACGCGCCGACGACCGTCACGCCGGTGGAGCTGACCAGCACCGAACCCGGCAGATCGGCCAGCGCCTCCGCCGCCGCGGCCAGGTCGGCGCCGTCCACGATCACCGCGTGCTCGTGCGGCCAGGACCCGGCGGCCACCAGACCGGCGGCGGACCCGGCGGCGGACGCGTCCCGCGCCTGTTCGGCGACGTCGATCGTGTCGAGGAGGCCGGCGGCGGCGACGCCCCGGGCGGCCAGCGCCGCGAGCTGGGCGGCGGCCGGACCGTTCTCCACGTCGTCGAGCGCCGCCCGGGCGGTCTCGACCTCGCGATCGGCCACGCCGAGCGCCTTGAGCGCCTCGTCCACCCGGGCGCGCGCCTCGGACATCTCCCGCTCGGCGGCGGCGACGTCCCGGCCGTCGGCCTGGCGGCGCAGCTCCTCAAGCGCGGGCATCTGCCCCCTGAGCCGGTCGGCGGTGCTCTGGGCCACCGCCCGGTCGGCCTCCAGCTTGGCCGCCCGCGCCTGGATCCCGGCCAGCTCGCGCCGGGCCGAGGCGAGGGCGCGGTCGAGCGAGTCGTCCTTCAGCGCGGCGATCTCCTCGCGCAGCCCGGCGATCGCCTCGGACGAGGACTCGGCGGCCTCCTGACAGGAAGCCAGCTCGGCGTCCAGGGCCTCGTCGCGCGCGGCGGCGTCCCCGAGCCGCCGGGCCTGCCGTCCGCGCCAGCAGCGCAGCGCGCTCGCCAGCTCGACGCGGGCCCGGTCACGCCGGTCGAACGCCGCGATCAGCCTCTCGGACTCGACCTCGAACTCGCGCAGCCGGTCGACCGCCTCGGCCGCCCGGACCCGTTTGGCGTGCTCGTCCCGCCTGGCCTCGCGCTCCTGGTCCAGCTCGGCGTCCAGGCCGGTGAGCGCCGCGATCGCCTCGAAGATGCGCTCGGGGGAGATCTCGTTCAGCGGCTGGGACAGCAGGTTCGTGGCGACCTTGCTCCGCACCGACGTGGACAGGAACGACACGCATCGGACGCGGTCGCCGTACAGGACCCGGGTGAGGTCGCGGGCCACGACGTCGCGCCGCCCGGCGCCGCGCGGGAGCTGCGCCCACACCTCGTCGGACCGGGTGACCCGATCGGCCTCCGACGCGCCCGCCGCCAGGCGCACCCCGTCGGTCCACCTGATCTCCAGGTACGGCGCCTCGCGGTTGACCCGGAGCCACACCGTCATCGGCAGCCCCGCCGACGGCACGTCGAACACGCCGATGATGTAGCCGTGGTCGGCGCTGGCCCACTGCTGGTCGCCGTGCGCGGCGAGCTCGGCGTTGAACAGCAGCTCGGAGACGGCCTTCGCCCCGGACGCGAACCGCCACTGCTCGTCGCCGAGCAGCGCGGTGATCGCCGCGATGAACGACGACTTGCCCGCGCCGTTGGAGTCCTTGGGACCCGCGCCCGCGACCACGATCAGCGTCCCCGGCACGGTCGGCACCGGATGGGTCGACAGCCGGGAGATGTTGATCGCCTGCACGGCGACCAGCACCCGGTCTCCGACGACGTTCTCGGTCTGCGTCAAGCCGCTGCTTCCTTTCCTCGCTCGTGTTTCCCCGTCACGCCCGCCGCGCTCTGATCGCGGTGGCGAGCGGCGTCTGCGGCCCGGCGGCCAGGATCAGCTCCTCCTGGAGACGGCGGCGGGCCGCCGCGGTGAGCCGGTGGAACTGCGGGCCGGGGACGTACCCGCCGGGCGTCTCCTCCGAGACGGCCTTGACCTGGGTCAGCAGGCCCGCCTGGCGCAGCGTCCGCAGCGCCGACTCCAGCTCGCCGATCGGCAGCAGAGTGCGGCGGCGCAGTTCCTCGACCGCCACCGGGTACGGCGAGAGCCAGGTGTCCTCCGACAGCAGGCCGTCGGCGCGGGGGATGGCCACCGAGTGGACCAGCACCAGCGTGAGGACCGCCCGCTCGCCCTCCGACAGCCCGGGCCGCCTGCCGGTGTCGGCCCCCGGCGCGCTCGCCATGCGGGCGGCCACGTCGTCGTCGTATCCGGAGGTCCACGTGTCGCGGCGCTGGATCAGGGTCCGGCCGCGCCGCGCCAGCATCTCCGCGAGCGTACGGCGCAGCGCGGGATCGCGCAGGGCGGCGAACCGCGCCTCGTGAACCGGCTCGGCGGCGTGGTCGACCGCCATGAACGCCGCCACCAGCTCGGCCCGGCGGCGCTCGTCGTAGGGGGAGAGCAGCCCGTCGAGATCCGAGACGGTCTCGTCCCGCCCGGCGCCCCCCGGCCGCGCCCCGACCGGCGCGGCTGCCGGCCCGCCGTGGCCCGGGTGCGCCTCCTCGGAGGACGCGGCGGGCGCTTCGGGCGCCTCAAGCGGAGCGGGCCGGTCGGGCGGGGTGGACGCGTCCAGGGGAAGCGTCACCGGGCCCTCCGCCGCCTGCGGCCCGGGCAGCCGGCGGACCAGCTCGCGCAGCACCGAGTGCGACTCCGGCGGCCAGGTCGCGCACCGCGGGCCGAGCCGTACGACGTCACCCGACCTGATGATCCACCCGGTGTCGGCCAGGCGGCGCAGCGCGCCGACGGCCCGGCTCCGCGTCATGTCGTCGCCGCGCCCGATGAGGGCGCGGTAGCAGGCCAGGACGTCCGCGACGGAGGCGGGCACACCCGGCCACGGCTCCGCCGACAGGTCGCTCCAGCACGCGCGCAGGCACGCGGCGAGCACCCGCCGGGTCTCGCCGGAGCGTTCCACCGGCACGGGCGCGGCGCCGTACTCGTCGAGGATCGACGGGGTGGCGCCGTCCGGCCAGGCGGGCAGCGCGATCACGGGCGAGGTCGGCGGACCGCTCGTGGCCCGGACCGCGTCCCCGGTAGCCGTCGGTGGGGTCGTCGGTGCGGTCGTCACCGCGTCGCCGAGGGTGAGCCGGATGAAGCCGGGAGGGGCGGGCTCGGTGAGCCGCAGCGTGAGCGGCCCATACGCGCGGGCCCGCGCGTGAGCCGACGCGGCCGCGAGCGCCGGGGTCTCGGCGGCGTCCGTGCTCGTGACGGTGTCCGTGGCGGTGTCTGTGGTGGGGGTCTCAGCCATCGGCCGGCACCCGTTCCAGCGTGCCGTCGGACCGCCAGCTCGGCCGCCCGCCGGGGTCGGCGGTGACGGCGTCGGCCCAGCGCAGCCGGTAGGGCAGCTCGGGGCGCAGGTCCGCCGACGTGAGGTCGGCGAGCACCCGCCGCATGGCGGCCCAGTCGCCGGTCAGCACCTCGTCCAGCTGAACCGAGGCCCGGCCGCCGAGCGTGGACTCCGCCACGGCGGTCAGCCGGTCGAGCCCGGCCACGCCGCCGTCGGCGGACTCGACCGGCCCGGTGTCCGGGAGCGGCGAGCGCGGGGGAGCGGGCCGGACCGGCGCCGGGCGCGGCGCCTCGTCCACGGCCGTGGCGATGGCCGCCGGATCGTGCCAGGGGGCGGGCGCGTCGAACACGAACCCGTCGAGCACGGCGGCCAGCCGCTCCTTCGAGGCGGTCTGGGCGAAGGTGCGCCATGCCTCGGCGGGCAGCAGCGTCAGGTTGCGGGTCGTCCCCGCGGAGTCGGCGAGGCGACCGGCCGCACGGCGCGAGGCGTCGCTGTACGCGTAGATCGCGGCCCGCAGCTCGGTGCAGGTGCGGTCGAGGTCGGGCCACCTGCGCAGGATCGTCGCGTGCAGGTTCTGCGCCCGCCGCGCGATCTCCTCGGTGCCCCAGAGCTTGGGCGCCTGCTCGCGCAGCTCCTCGATCGTGCCGTTCGTCAGGGTGATCAGCTCCAGGGCCCACAGCCGAAAGGCGCGGGCCAGGTTGCCCGCGGACTGGCGGGCCTCCTCCATGGTCGTCCGCGGGTCGGCGGCGTTGAGGTCCTCGAGCGCGAGCAGCCGGTGCATCTCGGACTGGCCGCCGTCGTCCATCATGCGCCGGATGAACATCAGCCCGACCACGCTGGTGAACGACGCCCGGTAACGGAGCTGGTTGGGCTTGGGGAAGACCTCGCGGATCGCGCCGAGCCCCTTGAGCACGCGCAGCCGGTTCTCGAACCGATCCGTCGGGTGGGCCCGGCAGGCGTGCCGCATCTGCTCGTGGGTGAGCCACTCCTCCCCGGCCTCCGCGAACGCGTCGAACAGCGTCTCGGCGATGTCGACCAGGGCGGGGTCGTCCACGACCGCGCCGCTGTCGCGCGCCAGCGCGGCGAACATCCGCCGGTACGTCGCGAGCACGGCCTCGTCGGTGAGCGCGGCGTCCAGCGTCTCGGGCAACGCCTCCGGGCCGGGGTCGCGGCCGGCGTCCCGCCGGTGGGCGGGCCGCGACGGCGTGGGTCGTCTCTCTCGTGAGATCTGCTGAGGCACGCGCAATACCGTACGGCTTGGCGGCGACATTCCCCGCCTCGATCCCGGAGAGACCCAGGTCAGACCGGGGCGAAAACGGAGGGAAGCAGGGCGGGGAGGTCGACGAGCAGCCAGGCTCCGGCGGCCAGCGCGGCGACGGAGACCAGCAGGAAGACGACGACCCAGAACGTGCCCGGGACGTGGGTGAGCCGCGCCAGCTGGTCGGCGTCGGAGTCGGGCGCCCGGCCGCGCCGCCGCTTGCTCTGCAGCTCGACGATCGGTCGTACGCCGCCGAGCAGGAGGAACCAGACCGCGGCGTAGGCGACGACCGCCTGGACCTCCGGTTTGGTGAAGGACGAGATCGCGAAGACGGCCCCGCCCGTGACGAGCAGCGAGACCGCGCCGAAGACGTTCCGGATCATCAGCAGCATGCAGGCGAGCAGCGCGAGCACGCTCCACAGCAGCAGCGTGATGTGCCCGGCCGCGGTCAGCCAGGCCGCGCCGAACCCCAGCACCGACGGCGCCACGTAGCCGGAGCCCGCCGTGATGATCATGCCGAGGCCGCGCGGGTTCCCCCGGGTGAGCGTGACCCCGGAGGTGTCGGAGTGCAGCCGGATGCCGTGGAGCCTGCGCCGGGTCAGCACGGCCGCCAGCGCGTGGCCGCCCTCGTGCGCGATGGTGATCAGGCCGCGGGACACGTGCCACGACGGGGGATAGGCGACGACGGCGAGCGCGGCGAGCCCGGCCAGGGCGATCAGCCACATCGGCGGCGCGTCCTGCGTCGCGACCAGATGGTTCCAGAGTGCTTTCAGGGGGGCCACCTCCGGAAGACAGCGTACGGCCGCGGAGATCGCCGCGATGTAAACCCGTCGCGGCCACGCGACCGCCCGGCGGCCCGGCGGAGCGGAGGCGGACACCTCGGGGTGCCGGTGCGCGGTGAAAAGGTTCTACGGTCTATGTGTGGCTGAGCGTCGAATGCGCGGTTTGCGGGGACTCGTCCGAACGAAGCGGGATGCCGCTCCCGAGGAGTCGATGGACCCCCGGTCCGCCGAGGCCCCGACCGAGGAGTGGCCCGCGCGGGGCAGCGTCGTCGACAACGCGGTCTACGTGGACGGCAAGCGGGTCGACTCGCCGGTGTCCCTGGCCGAGGCGATCGCCTCCCTGCGCTCCCGGCCCGGGGCGATGGCGTGGATCGGGCTCTACCGTCCGGGGGCGGGGGAGCTGACCGCCGCCGCCGACGAGTTCGGCCTGCACACCCTGGCCGTCGAGGACGCGATCGTCGCCCACCAGCGGCCGAAGGCGGACCGCTACGACGACACGCTCTTCGTCGTGCTGCGCGCCGCGCAGTACATCGACAAGGCGGAGAAGGTCGCCTTCGGTGAGCTGCACGTCTTCGTCGGCCCCGATTTCGTCCTCACCGTACGGCACAGCGAGGCGCCGGACCTGTCGAAGGTGCGCGGCCGGATGGAGTCCGACCCCGACCTGCTCCGGCAGGGCCCGCAGGCCGTGCTGTACGCGATACTCGACGCGGTCGTGGACGGCTACGCGCCGGTCGTCGCGGGCCTGCAGAACGACATCGACGAGATCGAGGTGCAGGTCTTCGGCGGCGACCCGGCGGCGCCGCGGCGCATCTACGCGCTGTCCCGCGAGGTGATCGAGTTCCAGCGGGCGACCACGCCGCTGGTCGCCATGCTCGACGGCTTCATCGCGGCGTCCCCCAAGTACGACGTGGACGAGGAGCTGCAGCGCTACCTGCGGGACGTGGCCGACCACGCGATCACGGTCACCGAACGCGTCGCGGGCTTCCGGCAGATGCTCCAGGACATCCTCATCGTCAACTCGACCCTGGTCAGCCAGGCCCAGAACGAGGAGATGACCAAGCTCACCGCGGCCAGCATCGCGCAGGGCGACGAGGTGAAGAAGATCTCCGCCTGGGCGGCCATCCTGTTCGCGCCCACGCTGGTCGGCACGATCTACGGCATGAACTTCGACCACATGCCCGAGCTGCAATGGCCGTTCGGGTATCCGTTCGCGGTGGCCCTGATGGCCATGGTCTGCGTCACCCTCTACCTGGTCTTCAAGCGCCGCGACTGGCTCTGAATCCGGCCTTTCCTGCCTTCCCTGGCCTTGCTGTGCCAACTATCTAGATATATCGTTCACGTATCTCGATAGTTGAGGGGGTCACTCATGCGTGACGACCAGCAGATGTCGTGGGACGACGCGCCGTTCCCTCCCGGGCTGCCCTCGTTCCCCCCGGAACCACCGGGCCCGCCGGCTCCGCCGCCTCACCCGGCTCCCCCGGGCCCGCCCGCTCCGCCGGCTTTCGGCATGCCCCCCATGCCCCCGATGCCGCCCATGCCCCCGGGCCCGCCCGCCCCGCCGCACCTGTCGCCGCGCGTACCCCGGGGCGGGGTGCGCGCGGCCCTGCTCGCGCTCCTGGCCGAGGGCGCCGCGAACGGCTACCAGATGATCGAGGAGATCACCCGCCGCAGCGGCGGAGTTTGGCGGCCGAGCCCGGGCTCCGTCTACCCGGCCCTGCAGCAACTGGAGGAGGAGGGGTTGGTCCGGGGTGAGGAGTCCGGCGGCAGCCGCGTCTACCAGCTCACCGAGGCGGGGCGCGAGGAGGCGCGGGGGCGCGACGGCGAGACGCCCTGGGCAGCGGTCGCGCGGAGCCTGCCCGAGGACCGGCAGGAGCTGCGCCTGTTGTGGGGCCGGCTCGGCGAGGCGTTCGTCCACCTGACGAGCGTGGCCAACGACCGGCAGGTGGCCGAGACGAAGAAGCTCCTGCGCGACACCCGCAGGTCGATGTTCCGGATCCTCGCGGAGGACGGCGAATGACGGTCGCGGAGCAGACGCGTCGCGGCCGCCCTCATCCACCCCCTGAACGAGAGCAGATGAGCACGATGGACGACATGCGGAAGGCCGCCGAGATGGGGCTGGCCGACATCAACCGGGCCCACGCCGAGCTCGTCGCGGAGACCGACCTGCGCCGCCGCCTCCGCGCGGCACGGAGCGTCCGCGCGGGCGACGACGACGATCGGATGGCGGCGAGCCTCCTCGGGGGTGTGCGCCACCGGCTGGCCGTGGCCATGCGCGGCCTGGCCGACGGCATCGACCCCCTGCCGCGCCCGATGTGCGATCCCTGACGTTCGCGGCCGTACGCCTCCTCCTCTCGCCGGCCGGGAAACGTCGTCTTCGGCGGGGAGAACGCCCGCTCCGGACGGAGAACCGCCGGATCCGGGGGCCCGAAGACAGCGGCGGCCCGGGGCGTCACCGCCCCGGGC
>NZ_BBYJ01000036.1:0-12993 GCF_001528665.1 Microtetraspora malaysiensis | reverse complement strand
CCCGGGGCGTCACCGCCCCGGGCCGCCGCCTCGTCCGGGCATCCCGGACGATCAGTGCGCAGACCTCGCAGACCTATGCGTCACGCGCCTCAGCGCTTGACGCGGACCCAGTCCCTGGCGCTGGAGGAGCCGTCGGCCTCGTCGTTGCCGGCGAAGACGACCTTCCAGTACCCGGACTTCGTCGCCTTGGTCTTGGTCCAGAACTTGCCGGAGCCGTTGGTCCAGGTGCTCTTCACGTACTTCCAGGAGCCGGTCTTCGTCTTGAACCACACGGTCACCTTCTGGTGGCCGTATCCGGCCCAGCGGCCGTCCCACGCCTGCAGCTTGCCCTTGAAGGAGAGGTACTTGCCGTACCGCACCGGCTCGGGGTAGGCGTCGAACGAGATCACGCGGGTGTCCAGCGAGGCCGGCGGCTCCACCGGAGGCCGGACGACCGTGACGTGGTCGTCCGCGTGCGAGCCGCGCACGCCGTCGCCGCCGGCGTACTCGGCCCGCCACCAGCCCGACGCGTTCGCGGTGACGTCGGCGGCGAACCTGCCGTCACGGCCGGTCCACGCCGAGGTCACATACCGCCAGGAGTAGGCGCCGTCCGCCTTGAACAGCAGGTTGACCTTGGCGCCCCGGACGGAGTCCCAGGAGTTCCAGGCGCCCGCCTCGACCTTGCCGCGCAGGCGCACCGTGGCGCCCGTGTCCACCTGCTCGGGGGAGGCGTCGAACCAGACGCGGGACGTCCGCGCCCGGTCCCGGACGTCGACGCGGTCGCTGTCGCTGACCGTGCCCTCCGTCTCGGCGGAGCCGGCGAACTCGGCCCGCCACCAACCGGACCGGTCCACGTTCTGCGCGACACGGAACCGGCCGTAGGCGTCGGTCGTCACCGTCCTGACCGTGCCGTACGAGCCGCCGACCGGCTTGAAGGAGATCTGGACGGCCTGCTTGTCGTAGGCCTTCCAGCTGCCGTCCTCCTTGTACTTCAGGGCGCCGCTCAGCCAGACCCGGCCGTCGCGGTCGACGACGTCGGGAGAGGCGGAGAAGTCCAGGTCCGTGATCCAGTGGACCGCGAACCCCTTGGTGGACTCGGCGGTGGCCCCGTCCTTGGTGGCCGTGGCGACGAGTTTCCAGGCGCCCGGCTCGTCGTTGAACGTGAACGTGTAGCTCGCGGTGTAGTTCGGTCCGCCGCTCACGGTCAGGGGGACGTTCTTGCCGCTGGGGTCCACGAGCCTGGCGGAGCCCGTGCCCTCGCCGGCGGTGAAGCCGAACGTCGCCGTCCGGCCCCCGCCGTCGCCGACGACGACGGGATCGGGTGACGCCTGGAGCGCGGTGGGGGCCGCCGGAGCCGCGGTCGCGTGGGCGGGCGAGGCGAGGAGCGCCACGCTGCCCAGCGCCAGCGCCGCGGCGACGGCACTGATGCGTTTCAACATCTCGGGTGAACCATCCTTCCCCGGTGGGTTGAACGCGGCTTTGAGGGTGCCACGTCATTCCTTTACCTGTAGACGGTCAAACCCGGTCGATGGTTGAGTAACAGTGCCGGTCTGTTATCGATCGGTGTCGTTCGGGCGGTTCCGACAACAAGACGTCAACATAGTCATCACTGTTGCGGACGTCGCACCCGTCCGGGCTACATAATCGGCCTTGTGCTCCGCGACACTGTTGAGACGCATTTCCTCGAGGCTGTGGGCGCTCTGACCCCCGGGCCGTCCATCGATCCCGCCCTGCCCGTACGGCCAGGCACCACCCTGACGGGCCGCCGGTGCAGGGAACTGTTCGAGGTCCAGCTCGGCAGCCGCCTCCTCGACGTCGCGGCGCGCGTCCTGCGCGAGCGGAACGAGGGCTTCTACACCATCGGCTCCGCCGGTCACGAGGGGAACGCGGCCGTGGCCGCCGCGCTGCGCCCGACCGACCCGGCGCTGCTGCACTACCGCTCGGGCGCGTTCTACCTCGAACGCTCCGCCCAGGCGGGCCGGCTGCCCGAGGAGGGCCTGCGCGACGTGCTGCTCGGGCTCAGCGCCTCCGTCGAGGAGCCCATCGCCGGAGGCAGGCACAAGGTCTTCGGCCACCCCGAGCTGGCGGTGATCCCGCAGACGTCCACAATCGCCAGCCACCTGCCGCGCGCGGTCGGCGTCGGCTTCGCGATCGACCGGGCGCGCGCCCTCGAGGCTCCGTCGAAGTGGCCCGCCGACGCCGTCGCCGTGTGCAGCTTCGGCGATGCCACGGTCAACCACGCCAGCGCGCTGAGCGGCCTGAACACCGCCGCCTACGGCGCGTACCGGGGGCTCCAGCTCCCCGTGCTGTTCGTCTGCGAGGACAACGGCATCGGCATCAGCGTGCGGACGCCGCAGGGCTGGGTCGAGGCGTCCCGGCACCCGCTGCTCGAATACTTCCACGCGGACGGATGCGACCTCGCCGAGGTCCACGACGTCGCCCGCGCCGCCGCCGACCACGTCCGCGCCACCCGCGCCCCCGCGTTCCTGCATATGAGCACCGTCCGCCTGATGGGGCACGCCGGCTCCGACGTCGAGATCGCGTACCGGACCCGCAAGGAGATCGCCGCCGACCTGGAGCGCGACCCCCTCCTCGGCACGGCCCGGCTGCTCGTGCAGGCCGGTCTCGCCGAGCCGGACGAGCTGATCGCGCGCTACGAGGCCGAGCGCGAGCACGTGCTCAAGCTCGCGATGGAGTGCACCCGGCGGCCCCGCCTCACCTCCGCGCGCGAGGTGATGGCCCCGCTCGCCCCCGCCGACCCGCCCACGGTGGCCGCCGAGGCCGCCCGCGCCGCGGACACCGGTGTACGGGAGCGGGTCTTCGGCGCCCTGCCCGAGCAGGAGGGCGGGCTCACGCTCGCCCAGGCGATCAACCGCACGCTCGCCGACGCGATGGCGCTCGACCCCGGCGTGCTGCTGTTCGGCGAGGACGTCGCGCGGAAGGGCGGCGTCTACGGGGTCAGCCGCGGCCTGCTGCGGAAGTTCGGCACGGAGCGGGTCTTCGACACGCTGCTGGACGAGCAGTCCATCCTCGGGCTGGCCCTCGGCTCGGGCGTCTCGGGCCTGCTGCCGGTGCCCGAGATCCAATACCTCGCCTACCTGCACAACGCGCTGGACCAGATCCGCGGCGAGGCGTCCTCGCTGCAGTTCTTCTCGGGCGGCGCCTACCGCAACCCGATGGTCGTCCGCGTGCCCGGCTTCGCGTACCAGAAGGGCTTCGGCGGCCACTTCCACAACGACAACTCGGTCGCCGCGCTGCGCGACATCCCCGGCGTGGTCGTCGCCTCGCCCGCGCGGCCGGACGACGCCGCGTCCATGCTGCGCACCTGCCTCGCCGCCGCGCGCGCCGACGGCCGGGTGTGCGTCTTCCTCGAACCGATCGCGCTCTACCACACCCGCGACCTGTTCGAGGAGGGCGACGGCGGCTGGCTCGCGCCGTACGTGCCGCCGGCCCGCTGGGCGGAGACGCACATCCCGATCGGCCGGGCCCGCTCCTACGGCGACGGCCGCGACCTGACCATCGTCACCTTCGGCAACGGGGTACGGATGAGCCTGCGGGCGGCGGTCCGGCTCACCGCGGAGGACGTGGGCTGCCGGGTGCTCGACCTGCGCTGGCTGTCGCCGCTCCCGGTGGAGGACCTGCTCCGCGCCGCCGAGCTGACCGGCAGGGTGCTGATCGCGGACGAGACCCGGCGCAGCGGCGGCGTGTCCGAGAGCGTCGTCACGGCGCTGGTCGACAACGGGTTCACCGGGCGGATCGCGCGGGTGACCTCGCAGGACAGCTTCATCCCGCTGGGCGCCGCCGCCGACACGGTGCTGCTGTCGGAGGCGGACATCGAGCTGGCCGCCCGCAAGTTCATCGCCTGACCGCGCGCCGTCCGGGTCAGGTCAGTACGGCCAGCGAGGCGACCGCCATGCCGTGCAGCAGCGGGGCCATGGCCTCCGGCGGGAGCTCGCCCGCGCTGCGCGGGGTCGAGTTGAGCAGTCCGAAGACGGCGTGGGTGGCGGCGCGCAGCCGCGCCGGGGGGCAGTCGGGATAGAGCTCGCTCAGCACCGTGACCCACTCCTCGACGTACAGCCGCTGGAGGCGGCGGACGCGGCGGCGGTCCGGCTCGGGCATGTTGTCCAGCTCACGCTCGTGCACCCGGATCAGCGCCGGGTTGGCCAGCGCGAAGTCGATGTGGCCGCGCAGCAGCGCGTCCAGCGCCGCCCGCGCGTACGCGCTGCCCGCCGGGGCGTCCGGCTCCGTCACCAGGCGGGCGCCCTGCTCGCGCAGCCGCTCGCTGATGTCGAGCAGGATCTCGCTGAGCAGGGCCTCCTTGCCGCTGAAGTGCCGGTAGATCGCGGGCCCGGAGACACCGACGGCCGAGCCGATGTCCTCGATGGACACCCCGTGGAACCCGCGCGCCGCGAACAGCTCCGCCGCCGCCTGGAGTATCTCGGCGCGCCTGTTGCGGGTAGGGGTACGGGGAGCCGTCATGCAACGCAATAGTAGACGAGCCGGTTAATGGTGACTAACATCGCCGGTGGTGTTAGCGACCATTAACTCGCCGGAGGTGGACGGCATGGAGCCGAACCCGTGGCCGGTGCTGCGCAGTGCCTGTGATCCGGGCGGTGAGCCGTACAAGCGGAACGCGGAGGCCGGCGAGCTGCTGGCCGCCGAGCTGCGGCAGCGGCTGGCCGTCGCCGCGGAGGGCGGCCCGCCGCGCTCCCGCGAGCGGCACATCGCCCGGGGCAAGCTGCTGCCCAGAGACCGGGTGGACACGCTGCTCGACCCGGGCGGCCGATTCCTGGAGCTGTCGCCGCTCGCGGCCGACGGCCTGTACGACGGGCAGGCGCCCGCCGCCGGCATCATCACCGGCATCGGCCGGGTGTCCGGCCGCGAGGTCGTCGTGGTGGCCAACGACGCCACGGTGAAGGGCGGCACGTACTACCCCCTCACCGTCAAGAAGCACCTGCGGGCGCAGGAGGTGGCCCTCGACAACCACCTGCCGTGCGTCTACCTGGTCGACTCGGGCGGCGCGTTCCTGCCCAAGCAGGACGAGGTGTTCCCCGACCGCGAGCACTTCGGGCGGATCTTCTACAACCAGGCCACCATGTCCGCGCGCGGCATCCCGCAGATCGCGGCCGTGCTCGGCTCGTGCACCGCCGGAGGCGCGTACGTCCCGGCGATGAGCGACGAGGCCGTGATCGTGCGGAACCAGGGCACGATCTTCCTGGGCGGGCCGCCGCTGGTGAAGGCGGCCACCGGCGAGACCGTGACCGCCGAGGAGCTCGGCGGCGGCGAGGTCCACGCCAGGACCAGCGGCGTGACCGACCACCTCGCCGAGGACGACGCCCACGCGCTGCGGATCGTCCGCGACATCGTGGCCACGCTGCCGCCGCGCGCCGCGCGGCCGTGGGAGACCATCCCGTCCGAGCCGCCCGCCTACGACCCGCGCGAGCTGTACGGCATCGTCCCGCAGGACACGCGGACGCCGTACGACGTGCGGGAGGTCATCGCGCGCGTCGTGGACGGCAGCCGGTTCCTGGAGTTCAAGGCGGAGTACGGCCCGACCCTGGTCACCGGGTTCGCCCGGCTGCACGGGCACCCGGTGGGGATCGTCGCCAACAACGGCATCCTCTTCTCGGAGTCGGCGCTGAAGGGCGCGCACTTCATCGAGCTGTGCGACCGGAGGTCGATCCCGCTGGTGTTCCTGCAGAACATCAGCGGCTTCATGGTCGGCCGGGCGTACGAGGCGGGCGGCATCGCCAAGCACGGAGCCAAGATGGTCACCGCCGTCGCCTGCGCGCGGGTGCCCAAGTTCACCGTGATCATCGGCGGCTCGTTCGGCGCGGGCAACTACGCCATGGCCGGGCGGGCGTACTCGCCGCGCTTCCTGTGGATGTGGCCGAACGCCCGCATCTCGGTCATGGGCGGCGAGCAGGCCGCGAACGTGCTGTCCACCGTCGGCAGCGCGGACCAGGACGCGATCCGCGCCCAGTACGAGCACCAGGGAAACCCGTACTACTCGACCGCCCGGCTGTGGGACGACGGGGTGATCGACCCCGTCGACACCCGTACCGTCCTCGGCCTGGCCCTGTCGGCGGCGGCTGGCGCCCCGCTCGACCCGGTCGGGTACGGCGTCTTCCGGATGTGAGCAACGTGATCGTGGAGAGGAGGTGACGGCGTGTTCGGATCCGTGCTGATCGCCAACCGTGGCGAGATCGCGGTCAGGATCATCCGCACGCTGCGGGCGATGGGCGTCCGTCCGGTCGCCGTGTACAGCGACGCCGACCGGGACGCCCGGCACGTCCGCGAGGCCGACCTGGCCGTCCGGCTTCCCGGCGGCTACCTCGACGTCGAGGGGGTCGTCGCGGCCGCGCTCCAGACGGGCGCGGAGGCCGTTCACCCGGGCTACGGGTTCCTCGCGGAGAGCGGGGCGTTCGCCCGGCGGTGCGCGGAGGCGGGCCTGGTCTTCGTCGGCCCCCCGCCGGAGGCGATCGAGGCGATGGGCGACAAGATCCGGGCCAAGGCCACCGTCGCGGCGGCCGGCGTGCCGGTGGTCCCGGGAGGCGCCGAGCCCGCGGACGACCTGGCCGAAGCGGCCCGCGCCATCGGCTTCCCCGTGCTGATCAAGCCGTCGGCGGGCGGCGGCGGCAAGGGCATGGTCCTGGTGCGGTCGGACGCCGAGCTGGCCGAGGCCATCGCCTCGGCCCGCCGTACGGCGCTGGCCGCGTTCGGGGACGGCACGCTGCTGGTCGAGCGGTTCGTCACCGACCCCCGGCACATCGAGATCCAGGTCATGGCGGACGCGCACGGGAACGTCGTCCACCTGGGCGAGCGTGAGTGCAGCCTGCAGCGGCGGCACCAGAAGATCGTCGAGGAGGCTCCCTCGCCGCTGCTCGACTCCGCGACGCGGGCCCGGATGGGCGCCGCCGCGGTGGAGGCGGCGCGCTCCGTCGGCTACGTCGGCGCGGGCACGGTCGAGTTCATCGTCCAGGGCTCGGGCTGGGGAGCGGACGGCTCCGGCGGCGCGGCCGGACCCGACGGGCCGCCGTACCACTTCATGGAGATGAACACGCGGCTCCAGGTCGAGCACCCGGTGACCGAGATGGTGACCGGCCTCGACCTCGTCGAGCTGCAGCTCCGGATCGCCGCGGGCGAGCCGCTGCCCTTCGGCCAGGACGACGTCCGCCTGACCGGCCACGCCGTCGAGGCCCGCGTGTACGCCGAGGACCCGGCGCGGGGCTTCCTGCCTTCCGGCGGGCGGGTGCTGGCGCTGCGCGAGCCCGGCGAGGGCCGTGCCGCACGGGTGGACTCGGGGCTGGCCGAGGGCACGGTCGTCGGCGGTAGCTACGACCCGATGCTGTCCAAGGTCGTCGCCTGGGCGCCCGACCGCGCGGGAGCGCTGCGGGCCCTCGACCGGGCGCTCGCCTCGACGGCGATCCTCGGGGTGACGACCAACATCGGCTTCCTGCGCGGGCTGGTCGCCCGGCCGGAGGTCGCCGCCGGACGCCTCGACACCGGGCTGGTCGAGCGCCTCCTCCGGGAGGAGGGGCCGGACGGCGGCCTGAGCGGGGCGCCGCTGCCGCCGGACGCGCTGGTGGCCGCCGCCCTGCTCTTCCACTCCCGGCAGGGCGCGGAAGGCGGCGCGGAGCACGGCGACCCCTGGGACGTCGCCGACGGCTGGCGGATCGGCGGGCGGGCGTGGACCGGCTACCGGCTGGAGTGCCAGGGCGACGTCATCGACGTACGGGTGCGCGGACTCGTCGGCGACGCGGAGGTGGATGTTAATGAGCATTCACATTCGGTGTCACTGCGCCGGTGCGGCGGGGACGAGATCTCGGTCACCCTCGACGGCGCGACGCTGCGGTACGTCGTCGCCTGGGACGAGGCGGCGCGCGGCGGCGGCGTCCTCTGGCTCGGCCGCGACGGCCTGGCCTGGCCGGTCGTCCGGCACGAGCTGGGCGACCCCGGCGACCGCGCCCGGAGCGGCGGCGCGGCCGACGGCGTGGTCCGCAGCCCGATGCCCGGCACCGTCCTGGTGATCAAGGCCGAGGTCGGCGACCGGGTGAGCGCGGGCCAGCCGCTCGTCGTGGTCGAGGCGATGAAGATGGAGCACTCGGTGCCCGCCCCGGTGGACGGCGTCGTCACCGAGCTGCCGGTCAGGATCGGCCAGTCCGTCGAGCTCGACGGCGTCCTGGCCCGGGTGGAGCCCGACGGGAGCGCGCCATGACGACAGCGGGATCGGCGGGATACGGGACGTACCGCCTGGACGGGCTGCCCGCCCGGGTCACCATCCACGAGGTGGGCCCGAGGGACGGCCTGCAGAACGAGGCCGCGATCGTCCCGGTCGAGGTCAAGGCGGAGTTCGTGACCCGGCTGGCCCGGGCGGGGCTCACGCGGATCGAGACGACCAGCTTCGTCCACCCGAAGTGGGTGCCGCAGCTCGCCGACGCGGCCGAGCTGCTCGACCGCCTGGAGCCCGCGCCCGGCGTGCGCTACCCCGTGCTCGTCCCCAACGAGCGCGGCCTGGACCGGGCCCTGGAACGCGGCGTGGCCGAGATCGCGATCTTCGGCAGCGCCACCGAGACGTTCGCCCGGCGGAACCTGAACCAGGGGCTGGAGTCGCAGTTCGCCATGTTCGCCCCCGTGGTCGAGCGCGCCCTGCGGCACGGCCTGAAGGTCCGGGCGTACCTGTCCATGTGCTTCGGCGACCCCTGGGAGGGCGCGGTCCCGGTCGAGCAGGTCGTGCGGGCCGGCGCCCGGCTCCTCGACCTCGGCTGCTTCGAGCTGTCGCTCGGCGACACGATCGGGGTCGGCACCCCCGGCCACGTCGCGGCGTTGCTCGACGGCTTCGCGGCGGCCGGGGTGGGACCCGACCGGCTCGCCGTCCACTTCCACGACACGTACGGCCAGGCCCTGGCGAACACGCTCACCGCGCTCACCAAGGGCGTCACCGTGGTGGACGCCTCGGCGGGCGGCCTCGGCGGCTGCCCGTACGCGGAGAGCGCCACGGGCAACCTCGCCACCGAGGACCTGGTCTGGATGCTGGACGGCCTCGGCGTGGAGACGGGCGTGGACCTCATGTCCCTGGTGGAGACAAGCGTGTGGCTGGCGGACCGGCTCGGCCGTCCGAGCGCGTCCCGGGTCGTCCGGGCGCTCGGACCGGCCGACGCCGGCGGAAGCGATTGAACAGAGGCGAGGAGGAGCGCGAGATGATCGACGTTGAGCACGGTGAGTACGCGGAGTTGCGCGAGTCGGTGGCGCGGTTCGCCCGCGAGGTGGTCGCCCCCGTGATCGGGGACTACTACGAGCGGTGCGAGTTCCCCTACGACATCGTCGCCAAGATGGGCGCGATGGGGTTGTTCGGGCTGCCCATCCCGGAGGAGTACGGCGGCATGGGCGGCGACTACTTCGCCCTGTGCGTCGCGCTGGAGGAGCTGGGCCGGGTGGACTCCTCGGTCGCCGTCACGCTGGAGGCCGCGGTGTCGCTGGGCGCGATGCCGATCCTGCGCTTCGGGACGGAGGAGCAGAAGGCCCACTGGCTGCCGCGGCTGGCCACGGGTGAGATGCTCGGCGCGTTCGGGCTGACCGAGCCCGGCGGCGGCTCCGACGTACCCGGTGGGATGCGCACGACGGCCACCCTGGAGGGCGGCGAGTGGGTGATCAACGGGACGAAGGCGTTCATCACGAACTCGGGCACCGACATCACCGGCGTGGTCGGCGTCGCCGCCGTCACCGGACGGCGTGAGCGCGACGGGAAGACCGTGCCGGAGATCAGCACCATTCTGGTCCCGGCCGGGACGCCCGGGTTCACGGTGTCGAAGAAGTACTCCAAGGTCGGCTGGTCGGCCAGCGACACCCGCGAGCTGTCCTTCGACGACTGCCGGGTTCCCGAGGAGAACCTCCTGGGCGAGCGCGGCCGGGGATACGCCCAGTTCCTGCAGACGCTCGACGAGGGCCGGGTGGCGATCGCCGCGCTGTCCGTCGGTCTCGCCCAGGGCTGCGTGGACGAGTCGCTGCGCTACGCCTCGGAGCGGGTCGCGTTCGGCCGGACGATCGACCGCTACCAGGCCATCCAGTTCAAGATCGCTGACATGGAGGTGCGTGCGCACACCGCGCGGCTCGCCTACCATCACGCGGCCGAGCGGATGCTGGCGGGCCTGCCGTTCAAGAAGGAGGCGGCGATCGCCAAGCTGGTCTCCTCGAACGCGGCGATGGACAACGCCCGGGACGCCACCCAGATCTTCGGCGGGTACGGCTTCATGAACGAGTACCCGGTGGGCCGCTTCTACCGGGACGCCAAGATCCTGGAGATCGGCGAGGGCACCAGCGAGGTCCAGCGGATGCTCATCGCCCGCGAGCTCGGCGTCCCCGGATCCTGACCCGGGTCCCTGGGCGTGGCGCGGGCTGAGGTCCGTAGGCGCTGCGGCGGGGGCTGCTCCTCCGCGCCACGCTCTCCCGCCGTACCCCGAATGGCGGGGCTCGGGCGTCGGGCGTCGGGGGTGCCAGGTACTTAATTAATCCTTAGAAAAGGGGGCGCGGAGCCGGATTTTGCCTGGTGGTACTGGTTGGGTGAGAGACCCGACCTGACCCGAGGAAGGCAGCATCGTGGACCAGAACCTCACCCGCCGTCACGCTCTGAGCACGGCCGCTCTCGCGGGAGTGGGCGCGGCTGTCGCGGCCTGCTCGTCCAGTACTGAAACGTCCGCTCGAAACGTCCCTCCCGCGGGCACGCATGCCGCGGGCGGGGAGACCGCGGATGGGAAGGCCACGGCCGGGGAGGCGGCGGGGGAGAAGCCCGCCGCGGCCGGGGCGCTGGCCAAGAAGTCCGATATCCCGGTCGGCGGCGGTGTGATCGTCAAGGCGGAGAAGGTCGTGGTCGTCCAGCCGGAGGCGGGCACCTTCAAGGCGTACCGCGCCATCTGCACGCACGAGGGCTGCCCGGTGAAGCGGGTCAGGGACGGCCTCATCGTCTGTCCCTGCCACAACTCGACGTTCTCCATCGCGGACGGCTCCCCGCAGAAGGGGCCGGCCAAGAAGGCCCTCGCCGAGGTCCACATCTCGTCCGAGGGTGACACCATCACCCTGGCCTGAGGCACCCTGGCCTGCGGCGCCCTCACCAGACACGTCGCGCCCGGGGTGGTTCTCTCGCCGCGTGGCCCGCGCCTGCCCGGTTCCCGCACCAGGGCCCGGGCGGGCCTGCGACACGCCGCGACCGTGGGATTTAATTGGGCGATGGACGTATTCGCCCCGGTAAATCTAGAGTCCTACCCATGACGTCTGGTGATCTCCGGATCCGGAAGGCGGAGAAGAGCGACGCGGACGAGATTTTCGCGCTCGCCCGCGAGTTCGCGCTGTCGTTCCGTCCGGAACGCGCCGCCTTCGACGCGGCGCTGCCGCAGCTCCTCCAGAACGAGGACGCGCAGCTCTTGGTCGCCACCGTGGACGGGACGGTCCGCGGGTACCTCCTCGGCTTCACGCATCTCACGCTCTTCGCCAACGGGCGGGTCGGCTGGGTCGAGGAGGCGATCATCGAGCGGAACTTCCGCCGCCACGGCATCGGGCGGCGGCTCCTCGAGGAGTTCGAGGGCTGGGCGCGCTCGCGGGACGCCGGATACATGGCGCTCGCCACCCGCCGCGCCGCCGGCTTCTTCAGCGCGCTCGGCTTCGACGTCTCGGCCACGTACTACCGGAAGATGCTCACGCCGCCCGCGCGGTCCTGACGCGCGGACCCTGGGAGCCCCGCTCCGGCCGCACGCTTCGTCGGCGTCGGCCGCGCGTCCGTGCGCGAGGTGGTCGGCGACCGAGTGGACGTGTCAGCCGAGGACGAGCGGCAGCTTCGCGGCCAGCTCACCGAGTTCGGCCTTCTCCGCGTCGCTCGGCGCCCGGCGCCCGGCGCCCGGCGCCGAGGAGCAGGGGCGGCGGAAAGGGCGTCAGGACGTAAGCTGGGCGTCCAGGCGGTAGCCGTCCACGGTCACGTAGACCGAGTCGCCCGGCCGCGCGTTCAGCCGCATCAGCACGGGCTGGAGCGAGTCGAAGACCGGCTGCTGGTCGCGCCAGACCAGCACCACGGCGTTGTCGCCGGGACCGGTGACCGACAGCAGCGTGCCCGGGCGCATGCCGAGCTGGGCGGCGTACCCCTCGGGAACGGCGACCGGCTCGCCGCGCAGGTGCCCGCTGGTCACGTCGATGCGCTGCCAGCGACGCGGGTCGGAGGACGGACTGGTCGGCGTGCTGCGCGGGCTCGGCACCAGGTGCGGGCGCGGTGCGGCGGTGCCGGTGAGCGCGTTGAGCGCGGCCAGGGCGGTCGCCGGATCGGGTCCGTTGCCGGCCTGCGAGGGGACCGGGACGCCGTTCCGCTGCTGGTGCCCGTTCGCGCCGGGGGTACGGCGGGGCAGCGGCTTGGGCTCGCTCGGCGCGGCGGTCGCGGGCCGCTGCTCGGGACGCGGCTGCTCCTTGGGCAGCGAGTCCAGCCACGCCTTGGCCGAGTGCGGACGGATGCCGAGCTGGCCGAGCAGCTCGACCACGTCGGTGTCGGCGGGCTTGCCGGCGAGGAGCTGGCGGGTCTTGTCGCGCAGGCCGCCGACGTCACCGACGACGAGCCAGCCCTCCTGGAGGCGGCGGTCGGGCATGAGCGTGACGAGCACTCGCCACAGCGGCGTCCCCAGCGCGGGGACCTCCGCCGGGTGGGAGGGGTCGGCGGCGATGAGCTGCTCCTGCGTCGCGGCGGTGCCCAGCCACTCGGTGAGGCCGAACAGGTGGCCGGTCAGCGCGGCGGAGTCGGGGGAGCGCAGCCACATCAGGACCCGTTCCTCCGCGGCCCGCTGGGCCTGGGAGAGGATCTCGCGGTCCACGTTGAGGCGGTGGGCGAGCGCGCGCAGGCTGACCGGTTCGGCCGCGAACAGCCGCTCGGCGGCGACGGCCTTGGAGAGCGGGTCCCAGTCCCGGAAGAGGTGCTCCACGAGGCCGACCATGGGGTACTCGCTCGGCGCGGGCGTGGCGGGAGCCGCGGCCGCGGGCCGGGCC
>NZ_BBYJ01000035.1 GCF_001528665.1 Microtetraspora malaysiensis | reverse complement strand
GGCGCGGGGGCCGGCGGCTGCGCGGGCGCGGGGGCCGGACGGGACGTGTTGCCGCTCTGCATACGGAGCTGCGGCACGTGCTCCAGCCACTCCTTGGCGACCTCGGGGTGAATCCCCAGCGAGGCGACCAGCTCCAGCGCGCGGGCGACGGTCGGCGGCCGCTCGGCGCCCAGGATGAGGGCGCGCGTCTTCTCGTGCAGCTCACTCAGCTCGCCGACCACGAGCCAGTTCCCGGAGACGCGGTGCTCGGGCAGTGTGGTCAGCACGAACTGCCACGCGGGCACGTCGAGCGAGGGCAGGTCGGCGCGATGCCAGGGGGCGGCGTCGATCAGCCGGGACTTCGGCGCGGCCACGCCCAGCGTCTCCACGACCCGCTTCACGTGCTCGCCGTACGCCATCGCCTCGGGCCCGGCGAGCCACTCCGCCAGCCGCGCGCGCAGCGACTCCTCGATTTCGCCGATGGCCGCCACGGGGATGGCGAACAGCTTGGCCAGCTCCTCGGCCGCCGTGGGGATCTCGGCGAAGACCCGGTTCTGCGCGACCATCCACGACTGGTCGTCCAGGCCGGCGAACACGGAGTCGAGCAGGGCGGGGAAGTCGGGCTCCTCGGCGGGGCCGCTCTCGGCGTCGGCGGCCGCGCCCCCGTCCGTCTCCGCGCCGCCGTCCGTCTCCGCGCCGCCGTCCGTCTCCGCGCCGCCGTCCGTCTCCGCGCCGCCGTCCGTCTCCGCGCCGCCGTCCGTCTCCGCGCCGCCGTCCGTCTCCGCGCCGCCGTCGGGGGCGCTTTCGGCGGAGCTTTCGGACACCGCGGCGGGGTCTTCCCCGCCGTCCGGGACTTCCACGTTCTCCGGGGCGGACTCTGCGCTGTCGGATCCGGCGCTGTCGGACTCTGCGCCGTCGAGTTCCTCCGGGCCGTCCGGGGCCGCCGTCGCGTTCGCGGCGTCGGCGGCGTCGGCGGCATCGTCAACGTCGTCTTCGGTGGCTTCGGCGGCGGCGGACGCCTCGGCGCCCTCCGCGGCATCGGACCCGGCCTCGGGCTGGGCGGGGGAGTCCCCGGGACCAGCCTCGCGAGCGTCCGCGGAGTCGTCCGACGCCCCGCTGTCGACGGCGTCGGGGGTGGCATCGGCCGCGGCCGGGCTCTCCTCCGGCGGGTCGGCCGGGCCCTCCGGCGAAGCGGCGATGTCCTCGGCCGGAGCGGTGATGTTCTCCTGCGAAGCGGCGTCCTCGCCGTCGTCGGCCGAGGCGGCAGCGCTCTCGACGCCCTCAGCGCCCTCAGCGCCCTCGGCGTCCTCAGCGTCCTCGGTGGCGTCGGACTCGCCGGGAGCGGGTACGGCGGCGGCGGACGCGGGCTCTTCCGCCGGGGCGGCGCCCTCCAGGTGAGCGGCCCCCTCGGACGCCTCTTCGGACGCCTTTTCGGCGGGATCGCCGGGGAGGGCCTCCAGGAGCTCCGGCAGAGCCGGCGCGGCGTCGGGGACGCTCTCCACGAGGGCCGGAGCGACCTCGGACAGGTCCTCCGACGTCTCGGACCGGCTCTCCGACGCCTCGGCCAGAGCCGGCGCGGCCTCCGGGACGTCCTCCGAAGCTTCCGCGAGGGCCGGCGCGGCCTGGACCGGGCTCTGGGCCGCGGCTTCGGCCGGGAGGCCCTGCCCGGCGGCGCGTACGACAGGCGGCCTCCGCGTCCCGGCGAGGCGGGCGAACACGGCGGTGAAAAGCGCGGTCAGGACGGGGCGGGCCTTGATGAACGCCTGGTCGCACAGTTCGCGGGCGGACAGCGAGAGCAGGCCCGGCCAGGACCCGGCACGATCCAGGGCGATGGCGACCTGCGGGTCGTCCGCGTCGTTCGGGTCGAGCACGTGCAGGGCGGGCAGCACGTCGCCGACGGCCGCCGCGGGCCACTGCTCCAGGGCGAGTTCCGTGACCAGTTCGCCCAGGGCCTCGGGGCCGAGCACGGCGAGCACGCGGGAGACAGGCAGGCTGCGCCACCACGCCTCCGGCAACGCACCCTCGGCGGCGCTCGGCTGGGCGTCCGGCGGCAGGTCGTCCACCGAACGGGAGGGCGCGGTCAGCGTTCCGATGCGGGCAGCGTCACTCCAGCGCAGCGGTGGCACAAGGTCACTCAGGCAGAAGTTCATCGCTTTCCCATCAGTCTGTACAGCCAGACCATAGTCTGACAAATCCCCTACGACATCGGGAGTTTCGTCAGCGACGAACGGCGGCGAAACGGAGTCGCACGTAGTCGGCCACCCACCCGGACTCCCGCCTCAGTGCCGGGGCCGCGAGCTCGTTCACCCTGCGTAGGAGGGGCTCCACGAGCGCGGGCGGCACCCCGTCGAGCAGCGACCCGGCGAACATCCGCACCCAGTCGGCCGCGCCGCCGGGACACTCGTCCAGCGGGGTGGGGCGGTCGACGTACTCCAGGATCCGCACCGTGAAGCCGCCCTTCTCCAGCCGGACGGCGTACTCGGCCGGGGTGGGGAAGTACCACGGCAGCCCCGGCTCGCGCAGCCCGTGCTCGCGCCAGGCGGTGCGCATCGCGGACGTCAGCGTGGCGCAGTTGCCCGCGCCGCCCAGCTCGGCGACGAACCTGCCGCCGGGCCGCAGGGCCATCCGCACGCACGAGATCACGGCGTCGGGGTCGCGGCTCATCCAGTGCAGCGCCGCGTTCGAGAACACCGCGTCGTACGGCTGGGCCACGGTGAAGTCGTCACCGTATCCGACGGTGAAGTCGAGGCCCGGGTACTGGGCGATCGCGGTCTCGATCATGGCAGCGGAGCCGTCGATGCCCAGGACCTGCGCGCCTCGCTTGGCGATCTCCGCGGTGAGCACGCCGGTGCCGCAGCCGAGATCGAGGACGCGCTCATCCGGCTGCGGGTCGAGGAGCTCCACCAGCGGCACTCCCTGGGCCGATACGTAGCCGAAGGAACTGTCGTAGGCGCGAGCGTTCCACCGCGTGAGACTGGGGGTTTCATATCGCAAGATCGGCTCGCATTCTCGTGTGGGCAACACTTTACGGCTTCGCCGAACTCGCGACCGCTATTAGCCGATTTGCCGGGACCAGTACTTCTGCAGGTAGGACTTCGCCTCGTCCTGCTGCGGAATCGTGAGGTACACCGGCGTCCCGACGGCCCTGGGCAGCTTGGCCGCCGTTACCCGGTCGATCGTGCCGCGCATCTCCATGGCCTCCATCCGGACCGGACGGGCGTACCCGTTGAGGAATAGATTCTGGCCGTCGTCGGAGAGCAGGAATTCCTCCCACAGGCGGGCGGCGGCCGGATGTTGCGCCTTCTTGTTGATCGCCTGCACATAGTAGGAGGCGAGCACCTCGTCGCGGGGGATCGTCACCAGCCAGGTCGGCTTGCCGCCCTGCGTCGTGGCGGCGGAGCGCGCCATGTTGAGGTAGTCCCAGTCGACCACCGCCGTGGCCTGCTCGGGTGCCGTGAGCGCGCCCGCCTTCTTGAGCCCGGAGAAGAAGGCGAGTCCGCGGGCCGCGTCCGTCTTCCCCCTCTTGAGCGAGGTCGCCATGACGCCGTTGAACGCGGAGGCGGTGCGCAGCGGATCGCCCGGCAGCGCCACCGTGACACCCTTCCTGTTCAGCGCCGCGTACGACGGCGGCACGGGCATCTTGCGCGGGTCGTAGCCGATGGACATGTAGCCGCCGTAGGTGGCGTACCAGAGGCCCTTGCCGTCCTTGAGCTCGTCGGGGACGTCCGGCCAGCCGCTCACCTTGTACGGCGCGAACTTCTCGGCGTTGGCCACCGCCACGTCGAGGTTGAGGTCGAACACGTCGGGCGGGTTCTTGCCCGTCGCCGCGTTGATCTGCTGCTGGCTGCTCGCGTCGGGGCGCAGCTCGGTCACCTTGATGCCGTATTCCTCGGAGAACCGCTCGATGAGGTGGCCGTAGTTGACCCAGGTGTGCGGCAGGCCGATGACGGTGAGCTCGCCCTCTTTGCGGGCCGCGGCGACCAGGCCGTCCATGCCGCCGAAGCCGCTCAGGCCGTCGGCGCGCACGTTCGCGGGCGGGAGCTGCTGGGGCTTCTCCTCTGCGGGGGCCGAGCAGGCGGCCGCGGCCGAAAGGAGGAGGATCACGGCGACACTGGTACGTTTGGTCACTCGCCGAATACTCTACGTGGCGCTCCCGGCGGTCGAGGAGGCACGCGCGGGATTTACCGAGCGATCACGGGCATTTACCTGACCGGCACCACACGCGCCGCGACCAGGCTCTCCTCCGCGATCTCCACGAGCGTCCCGTCTCGCTTGCGTACGGCCAGCACGCCCTCGCTCCACGACTCCAACACGCCGACGGCGTCGCGGAAGCCGCCGGGCACCGTGCGTCGCGTGGTCACCCGTTTCCCCGCGTCGGCGGGGGTAATCGCGATGATGAGACGGGCTCCTTGACGAAGGGTCACGGCGATTGTCCCCCTCCCGTTTCGGCCTGTGGGCAGGCAACGCAATACTAGGTCTGAACAACCCGCGGTCGAATCGTGCCAACTCAGAAGGAGCCCGAAGGTGACGTACGTCATCGCGCAGCCTTGCGTGGACGTCCTGGACAAGGCGTGCATCGAGGAGTGCCCCGTCGATTGCATCTACGAGGGCAACCGGATGCTCTACATCCACCCCGACGAGTGCGTGGACTGCGGAGCCTGTGAGCCGGTCTGCCCCGTCGAGGCGATCTTCTACGAAGATGATCTTCCCGAGCAGTGGAAGGACTTCTACAAGGCCAACGTGGAGTTCTTCGAAGAGCTCGGCTCCCCGGGCGGCGCGTCCAAGGTCGGCAAGATCGAGAGGGACCACTCCGTCGTCGCCGCGCTCCCGCCGCAGGGCGAAGACCACTGACCAGCGGGAACTCCGCCCATTGAGCACTCAGGCTCGATGGGCGGGTTCATGATGACTAGGGGGCCATTTTGATCTCGTTGCCGGACTTCCCGTGGGATCGGCTCACGGCCTACAAGGAGAGGGCGGGGGCGCACCCTGACGGGATCGTCGACCTCTCGGTCGGCACTCCGGTCGATCCGGTCCCCCTGGTCGCGCAGAAGGCGCTCGCCGAGGCCGCCGACAGTCCCGGCTACCCGCTGACGTACGGCACTCCCCGGCTGCGCGAGGCGGCCGCGGGATGGTTGGCACGCAGGCACGGCGTCCGTGTCGACGCGGCGGACATCCTGCCCACGATCGGGACCAAGGAACTGGTGGCCTGGCTGCCCACCCTCCTCGGCGTACGGCCCGGCGAGCGCGTGCTCTTCCCCGAGCTGGCCTACCCCACGTACGACGTCGGGGCGCGGCTGGCCGGAGCCACGCCGTACGCCACGGACGGGCTGCTGGCGGTGGGGCCGGAGCGCGTCCCGCTCGTCTGGGTGAACTCCCCGTCGAACCCCACCGGCCGGGTGCTCCCGGCGGAGCACCTGCGCAAGGTCGTCTCCTGGGCGCGCGAGCGCGGGGCCGTGGTCGCCTCCGACGAGTGCTACCTGGAGCTCGGCTGGGAGGAGCGGCCGGTCTCGATCCTCCATCCCGACGTCTGCGGCGGCTCGCACGAGGGCCTGCTCGCGGTCCACTCGATGTCGAAGCGTTCCAACCTGGCCGGTTACCGCGCCGGTTTCGTGGCCGGTGACCCGGCGCTGGTGCGGCGGCTGCTGGAGGTGCGCAAGCACGCCGGCATGATCATGCCCGCTCCCGTGCAGGCCGCCATGGCGGCCGTGCTCGACGACGACGCGCACGCCGACGAGCAGCGGGAGAGGTACGCCCGCCGCCGCGCCGTGCTCCGCCCCGCGCTCGAACGCGCCGGATGGCGGGTCGAGCACTCCACGGCCGGGCTCTACCTCTGGGCCACCAACGGCGCCGGCTGCTGGGAGCAGGTCGACGCCCTGGCCGCGCGCGGCATCCTGGTCGCGCCCGGCGACTTCTACGGCGAGGCAGGCGCGCGCCATGTCCGTATCGCCGTGACCGCCACCGATGAGCGGGTAAATGCGGCTGTGCTCCGCCTCCAGTAGGATCGCCCGGCATGACGGCAGCGGTGGTGCTCTCCTTGAGCGTCGCGACGCTCGTCGTCGTGCTGGGCGCCGTCCTCGCCGCGGTGCGCTCCGGCCGCTCCCGGGTGCCGTCCGCGGAAGCCGCGAAGCAGGGGGCCGCGAAACAGGGCGCCGCGAAGCCGGATGCCGGGCCCGAGTACTTCGACCCCCGCACGATCAAGGTGGGCGACACGGTCCACTGCGCGGGTGTCCGCTTCCACACCGTCGGAGCGCTCCATCTGGCCCGCCAGGGCGAGCGGCGCACCGAGTACCTCCTCGACGACGGCAACCGGCACTATCAGTGGCTGTCGGTCGAGGAACTCAGGGAACAGGGTGCCGGCGAAGCCGGCCATCTGGAGGTGCTGCTGTGGACCACCGTGCCGACCGAGGGCATGGTCCCGGCCAAGAGCACCCTCACGATGGACGGCGCCGAGTTCTCGCCCGTCAGGCGCGGCACGGTCGCGTTCCGCGCCGAGGGCACCACCGGGATGCCCGACCGCGGGCTGCTGGACTACGTCCTCTACCACGGGAACGACGGGCGGCTGCTCGCCTTCCGGCGTCCGCAGGGCGGCGGCTGGGCGGCCTCCTACGCGCATCCTCTGCCGCCGGGATCGATCCGCGTGGAGCGGCGTTCGTGAGGTTCGCCACGTGACCGGGCGTGTCTCACGCACGGTGCTGGCCATCGTGGCCATCGTCGTCGTCATCGGGGCGGGGATCTTCTTCGGGGCGTACTACCTGTTGGAGCGCGCCAAGCCGTTCGCGCTCGGCGAGCACTGCAAGATCAAGACGTCCGAGGGCAGCCTTGAGCTGGACATCGAGCAGTCGGAGATCGCGGCTACGATCGCCGCCGTCGCCACGCGCCGCGGGCTGCCCGAGCGCGCTTTGCAGATCGCGTACGTGACCGCGATCCAGGAGTCCAAGCTCACGAACCTGCCCTACGGCGACCGCGACTCGGTGGGCGTCTTCCAGCAGCGGCCCTCGCAGGGCTGGGGCACCTCCAAGCAGCTTCAGGACCCCGTGTACGCGACCAGGAAGTTCTTCGTCGCGCTGGAGAAGGTCAACGGCTACCACAAGATGCCGCTGCACGAGGCCGCGCAGGAGGTGCAGCGGTCCGCGGACGGCTCGGCGTACGCGCAGCACGAGCCGCAGGCGCGGATCCTGGCCGGCGCGTTCTCCGGCCGCGTTCCGAAGGCCGTCCACTGCTGGTACCCGCCGCCGGAGAAGCCGGTCACGTTCCGCCCGCAGGTGGCGCGCAAGCAGTTGCTCCGCGAGCTGGGCGACGACTCGGCGGCCGGGCGGTCCTGGCAGATCGCCGCGTGGTACGTCGCCCACGCCCAGAGGTACGGCCTGCGCGAGGTCCGCTACGGCGATGTGGTGTGGACGGCGGAGGCCGGTCACGACGGCTGGGTGGCCTCGGAGGAGGCGCCCGTCACCGGAAAGGTGCGCGTGCTCTGAGGGATAGGCTCGCGACCATGCGGTTGGACCTGGATCTGAGCACAGACGTGGGCGCGCTGACGGCGAGACTGGTGGACATCGAGTCAGTCAGCGGTGACGAGAAGGCGATCGTCGACGCGATCGAGGAGGTGCTGCGCCCCTTGCGGCACCTGTCCGTGGACCGGGACGGCGAGGCCCTCGTCGTGCGTACGGCGCTCGGGCGCACCGAACGGGTGGTGATCGCCGGGCACGTGGACACGGTGCCGGTGGCGGACAACGTGCCCGCCCGGGTGGAGGGCGACCTGATCCACGGCTGCGGCACCTCGGACATGAAGAGCGCGATCGCGGTCATGCTCAAGCTGTGCCTCATCGAGGCGCCCAACCGCGACCTGACGTTCGTGTTCTACGACTGCGAGGAGATCGAGGCCGAGCGCAGCGGCCTGCTCCGGCTGACCCGCAATCACCCCGACTGGCTGGTCGGCGACTTCGCCGTCCTCATGGAGCCCACGCACGGGTTGATCGAGGGCGGCTGCCAGGGCACCCTCCGGGCCGAGATCGTGACCCGCGGCGTGCGCTCGCACAGTGCCCGGTCCTGGAAGGGGGTCAACGCCATTCACGCCGCCGCGCCGATCCTCGACCGGCTCAACGCGTACGAGCCGCGGCGGCCGGTCGTGGAGGGGCTGGAGTACCGCGAGGGCCTCAACGCGGTCGGGATCCACGGCGGCGTGGCGGGCAACGTGATCCCCGACGAGTGCGTGGTCACGGTCAACTACCGGTTCGCGCCCGATCTTTCCGTCGAGCAGGCGCAGGACCACGTCCGCGAGGTGTTCGACGGCTTCGAGGTGCGGTTCACCGACGCGGCGCCCGCGGCCCGCCCGGGGCTGACCCATCCGGTGGCCGCCCGCTTCGCCGAGGCCGTCGGGGGCGTCCCCAGGGCCAAGTACGGCTGGACCGACGTCGCCCGCTTCTCCGAGCTGGGCATCCCGGCGGTCAACTACGGCCCGGGCGACCCGAACCTGGCGCACCGGCGGGATGAGCACGCCGAGCTGTCCAAGATCTTCGAATGCGAACGACGGATGACCGCCTGGCTGACCTGATACCTGATACCTGATACCTGATCCGGGGCCGAGGAACGATTTCCGCAGGCCCGGGAGGTGGTTCCCGATCTGGGTGGAAATGAAGAAAGTGGCTTTCCTCGCCGGCCATTTGGCGGGGAAAGCCACTTTCATCCCGAGCAGCACCCTCGCCTGTTAGACGTGGGGCGGTTGAATCCCGGTTCCGCGATTTTTCAAGATTGTTTTGACTCCTGCACTAGCGTGATCGGCATGACTACTATCCGCAGGGAACGCCGCCAGGGCCCCTCCGTCCTCCGCGGCAGCATGGTTCCCGAGTCCACTCATGACCAGCGGCTTCTCGATCGCAGAGGGCCGACCGACTGGCTCCACATGGACCCCTGGAGAGTGCTCCGCATCCAGTCGGAGTTCGTCGAAGGATTCGGCGCGCTCGCCGAGCTGCCGCCCGCCGTGACCGTCTTCGGCTCCTCCCGAACCGGCCGTGATTCCAAGGAGTACGAGCTGGGCATGCGGCTCGGACGATCGCTCGCCGAGGCCGGTTTCGCCGTCATCACCGGGGGCGGCCCCGGCGTGATGGAGGCGGCCAACAAGGGCGCGCTGGAAAGCGGCGGGGTGTCGGTCGGCCTCGGCATCGAGCTCCCCCACGAGCAGAGCATGAACGAATACGTCGATCTCGGCGTGGAATTCCGGTACTTCTTCGTTCGCAAGACGATGTTCGTCAAGTACTCCTCGGGCTTCGTCACGCTGCCCGGCGGGTTCGGCACCCTCGACGAGCTCTTCGAGGCGTTGACCCTGGTCCAGACCCGCAAGGTCACCTCGTTCCCCGTGATCCTCATGGGCGTCGAGTTCTGGACGCCGCTGATCGACTGGATCCGCACCTCGCTCCTCGCGTCGGGCAAGGTCTCCTCCCAGGATGTGGACCTGATCCGGCTCACCGACGACCCGGACGAGGCCGTGGAGATCATCGCGGCGGCCGACCGGCAGCAGGCGGGTACGGCACGCAGAGACGAGACCACCCGCCGCCACTCGGTCGCGGACACCCAGTAACCGAGCTTCTAAGGTTGAGCGATGTTCATCTGCGTGTTCTGTTCCTCCAGCCTGAAGATCGATCCCAAATACATCGACCTCGCGACCGAGGTCGGCACCGAGATCGGCAAGCGCGGCCACGGCCTGGTCAGCGGGGGAGCGGTCGTCTCCTGCATGGGCGCCGTGGCGCGGGCGACGCGCCGCGCCGGCGGACACACCATCGGCGTGATCCCGCAGGTGCTCGTGGACATCGAGATCGCCGACACCGACTCGGACGAGCTGATCGTCACCGACGACATGCGCCAGCGCAAGGGCCTGATGGACGCCAGGTCGGACGCCTTCCTGGTCCTTCCTGGCGGCATCGGCACGCTTGAGGAACTCTTCGAGATCTGGACCTCCCGCGTGCTCGGCATGCACGAGAAGCCGCTGGTCATCCTCGACCCCTGGGGCCTCTACGACCCGCTGCGCGACCTGGTTGCGGGCATGTACGACCAGGGGTTCACCCGGCCGGGGGTCTTCGACGCCATCTCCTGGACGGCCGACGTCCAGGAGGCGTTCGACCTCCTGGAGCGGCCGGGGCGCGAGCTGCGTCCCAGCCCGGAGGAGCTAGGCGAGGCCACGCCGAGTTAGGGCGGGGGGCCGCCGGCCGGCCAGGGACTCGGTCATCTCCACCGCGAGCCGTACGTCCCGGGCCGTCCCCGGGGCCGTGCGGAACACCCGAGCCCCGGCCCAGGCGAAAACGGCGGCCGCGGCGACCGCCTCCGTGGGTTCCTCCGGGAGCGTCACGACGACCGTACGACCGGCCCGGACGAGATCGGACACCTCCGTCATGGAGCCGGCCATGGCCCATCCCGGGTCGATAGCGTCATCGGGGCCGAGTACCACCGTCATGCATTGATGCTCCCACGGATGGGACTTGTGGCACGATTCGTATGTGCTGGTCGTACTCGCCCTCGCCGCGATCGCCGTCGTGGCCGTCACGGTGAAGGTCTCCCAGGGGCATGGCGGAGAGATGGCCGTGTTCCCACCGGACACACCGCCGCTCGTCATCCCCCGGGGACGCCTCTACGCGGCGGACCTGGCCCGGCTGCAACTCCCGATCGGCCTCGTGGGCTACCAGACGGACGCCGTGGACGCGACGCTGCAGCGGGTCGCGGCCTCGCTCGGCGAGCGGGACCTCCACATCGCCGCGCTGGAGCAGCGCCTGGCCGAGCTGGTGACGGCCCGTCTGTACGGCCGCCCCGGCGACGCGGAGGAGCCCCGGAGCGGCGTGGACGCCGAGGACGCGCCCCTGCGGACCGACGCGGCGGCCCTGTGGGCGGACGCGGCGGACGACGACCCGATGGACGGCGCGGCGGACGGCGCGACGGCGGCCGAGGATGAGCCCGCCGAGGACGAGCCCGCCGCGGGCGACGTCTCCGGTGACGGCGCGAGCGCCGACGAGGACCGGGACGCCGCCGACGCCACCTCGACGCCGGGCACCGAGAGCGCTGACGACGCCCCCCGGACCGAGCAGCCGGAACAGCCGGAGCACGAGCGGGCGGGCGAGCCGGCACAGGCCGAGCGCCCGGGGAAGCCGAAGCCGGCCGAGTCCGAACAGGCGGAGCAGCCGGGGGAGGGCGCCGAGCCCCACCGGGCCGCCACGGCCACAGCCACCGTCACGAGCACGGGTACGCGGGAGGAGGGCGCGTGATGATCAGGTGCGCGTGGGCCACCTCCGCCCCCGACTACATCGCTTACCACGACGAGGAGTGGGGACGGCCGGTCCGCGGCGACGACCACGTCTTCGAACGCGTCACGCTGGAGGCGTTCCAGTCCGGCCTGTCCTGGCTGACCATCCTGCGCAAGCGGGAGAACTTCCGGGCCGCCTTCGCCGGGTTCTCCATCGAGAAGGTGGCCGCGTTCGACGAGTCGGACGTGGAGCGGCTGATGGGCGACGCCGGCATCGTCCGCAACCGCGCCAAGGTCGAGGCGGCCCTCGCCAACGCGAGGGCCGCGCTGGAGCTTCCCGGCGGCCTGTCGGACCTGGTGTGGAAATACGCCGACCTCTCGACGCCGGCGCCGCCCACCCCCGCCGAAGTCCCGGCGCAGACTCCGGCTTCCAAGGCACTGGCCAAGGAGCTCAAGCGGAACGGCTTCCGGTTCGTCGGCCCGACCACGGCCTACGCCCTGATGCAGGCCATCGGCCTGGTCAACGACCACGTGGCCGACTGCTGGGTGCGCGAGGAGATCAACGGCCGTCGAACCGCGGCCGCTCCTTGTTGAGGAACGCCTTGGTCGCGGCCGCGTGGTCGGCCGTGGCCGCACACTCGTCCTGCAGCTCCGCCTCCAGGTCGAGCGCTTCCGGCAGCGAGTGTGTGGCGGCGTAGTCCAGCGCTCGCCTGGTCGCCGCGTACGCGCGCGTCGGGCCCTGCGCCAGCCGTACCGCAAGCTCGCGGGCGACGGTGAGCACCTCGCCGGCGGGGACGACCCGGGTCACCAGGCCCAGCTCCAGCGCCCGCCCGGCGTCCACGGCGTCGCCGAGCAGGAGCAGCTCGCGGGCCCGGGCCGGCCCCACCAGACGCTGCAGCGTCCACGACGCTCCCGAGTCGGGGGCGAGGCCGATGCCGGTGAACGCCATGGCGAACTTCGCCTTGTCGGACGCCACCCGGAAGTCGCAGGCGAAGGCGAGCGCCGCGCCCGCGCCCGCCGCCACGCCGTTCACCGCGGCGACGACCGGCTTGTCCATCGTCGTGAGCGTCCGCACGATCGGGTTGTAGTGCCGCCGGACCGTGTCGTCGAGGCCGCGGCCGCTCTCCAGGTGCTCGGCGTGCTCACGCAGGTCCTGACCGGCGCAGAAGCCCCGGCCCTGGCCGGTCAGCAGCACGGCGCGTACGGACGCGTCGTCCCTGGCCCGTTCCACCGCCGCCAGCAGCGCGGACTTCATGGAGGTGGTCAGCGAGTTCATCGCGTCCGGACGGTTCAGCGTGATCGTGGCGACACCCTCGCCGATCTCGTAGCGGACCTCGTCGGCGTCGTCGGCGGTCATCGGATCTCCTCAGCGGTGGTCCCACGGGCGGCTGCTCCGGGGAAAACAAAAAAGGCGTGCGGAGCGACATCGAACGCCCCGTCCATGTTCTGATCGACGAACGCGGTGGCGGCCGGCAGCAGCCGGGCGGCCTCCTGCTCGAAGTAGAGGCGGGCCTTCTCTCCCGGCCAGCCGGGGGGCAGCAGCTCGGCCGGCAGCCCCGGGTCGCGGAACAGGAAGTTGCGCCACCCGTTCAGCAGCTTGCTGCGCACCGCGAAGACCTGGTCGACGTGGGCGTCGTCGGGCAGCGAGCCGACGAGGACCTCGGCGTCGGCCAGCCACTGCTCGTACGCCTGGGCGATCGCGCACAGATCCCAGGCCTGGGCCACCAGCTCGCGCGGGTCCCCGGCAAGGGTCGCGTCGAACACGTACGCGCTGATCCGCAGCGCGTCGAGCTCAGGGGAAGGGTGCGGACCGATCCAGGTGGTCTCGGAGAGCGGCGCGTAGCCGAGGTATGCGAGGTCTGCCCGGAGCCGCTCCCGGCGCTGCCGGTCACGGACCGGTTCGAGGACGAGCATGTGCCACCGGCCCGACCAGTTCACCGGGCCCGCCCGGTAGATGCGCGCCGCCGCCTCGTCCAGGCGGTTCACGCCTTTCGGCGTCAGCGTGTAGCCGGGGCCCTGCGGCAGTCGTACGTGGTCGAGCCAGCCCTGGCGGACCATCCGCGAGATCGCGGTGCGCACGGCAGGAGCGGCGATGCCGAGCGGTGCGAGCAGTCGGACGAGAGCGGCCACGGACGCGCGCCCGCCCCGGCTACGGAGATGGTCTCCGTAAAGATCGAAAAGCGCGGCGCGGGCGTTCACCCCACCCAGTGTGCTGTGCAGATGCGCCGCCGACAATGCATATCCGACGTCCTTTGATCGACTGTACGGGGCATGGTCGTTACCTTTTTAAGCTCAGAGGCGGGATAATAGGCCATCACATCAAGACGTGAATATGTCGGCCGCCCCCCGGGGAAGCCGGCGCCGTGGGAAGGGATGCACGCATGGCGGCGATGAAGCCGCGGACCGGCGACGGTCCGCTGGAAGTCACCAAGGAAGGCCGGGGCATTGTCATGCGGGTCCCCCTCGAGGGTGGCGGCCGGCTCGTCGTCGAGCTCTCGGCTGATGAGGCCGGCGCCCTTGGAGACGCACTGAAGAAGGTGGTCGGCTGACTCCCAGCCGACCTGTTCGATTTTCGGCCCTGGCGGCGGGGGTGATCCCGGTGCCGGGGCCGCCTTGTTGGAGGTGCTTGTGCCGATAGAGACCACGCCGACCTTCGTTGCCGAGCCTGCGGCCGACGCGCAGTTCGTCGCCGTGCCGTTCGGACGGGATCTCGCTCCACCCACGGATCTGCCATTGCCAGTTGACGCGCTGCTGGCCCATTACGAGGCCAAGGGGGAGCCGGGAGAGGTCGTCGAGGTCCCGGTCGCGCTCGGCTCGGGCATCCGCCGCGTCCTCCTGTACGGCGTCGGCGGGGGCTCGGCGGCCGACCTGCGGAAGGCGGGCGCCTCCGTGGCCAGGAAGGTCAAGGGCGGCGCGCGGGTCTGGATCCGGGTGCCGGAGACCGGCGACGCCGCCGCGCTGGCCGAGGGCGCGCTGCTCGCGTCGTACACCTTCAGGATCGGCGCCGTACGCACGCCTCCCGACATCGTCTTCGTCGGTGGGGACGAGGAGGCGCTGCGGCGGGGCGAGACGGTCGCCCGCGCGACGGCGCTGGCCCGCGACCTCGTCAACACCCCGGCGTCGATCAAGTCCCCGGCCTGGCTGGCGGATCAGGCGCGGGAGGTCGCCGCGAGCGCCGGCCTGGGCTTCCGCGAGGACAGTGCGCTCGACGGGTTCGGCGGCATCCGGGCGGTCGGGCAGGGATCGGCCCAGCCGCCCAGGCTCGTCGAACTCACCTACGCGCCCGAGGGGGCCACCCGGCACGTGGTCCTCGTCGGCAAGGGCATCACGTTCGACACCGGCGGCCTGTCGCTCAAGCCCGAAGAGGGCATGAAGACGATGAAGACCGACATGGCGGGCGGCGCGGCCGTCATCGCCGTGATGGGCGCGCTGGCGACCGCCGGCGTTCCGGTGCGGGTGACCGGGCTCGTGGCCTGCGCGGAGAACGCGTTCTCCGGGTCCGCGCAGCGGCCCGGCGACGTCATCACCCAGTACGGCGGGCGCACCGTCGAGGTGCTGAACACCGACGCCGAGGGGCGGCTGGTGCTGGCGGACGCGCTCGCCTACGCCGACGCCGAGCTCGCTCCCGACATCCTGATCGACATCGCCACGCTCACCGGCGCGGCCAAGATCGCGCTCGGGCTGCGGCTCGGCGCGCTCTACGCGACCGACGATCCGCTGGCGGCGGAGTTGGTGGCAGCGGGGGAGGCGACCGGCGAGCGGCTGTGGCGGATGCCGCTGATCGACGACTACCGCGCCGACCTCGACTCCGACATCGCCGACCTGGCCAACGTGGACCGGAAGATGTCCGGCTCGGCCGGCTCGGTGGCCGCGGCGCTCTTCCTCAGAGAGTTCGCCGGCGGACGGCCGTGGGCGCATCTCGACGTCGCGGGCCCGGCGCGGGCGACCGCGGACGACGGCGAGATCACCAAGGGCGGCACCGGGTTCGGCGTCCGGCTGCTCCTCAGCTATCTCGCGTCACTGGGCTAGTTTGACCGCGGCGAGGAGGCCGTCGCCGAGGGGCAGCATCAGCGGGCGGAGCCGGTCGTCGGCGCGGACCAGCTTGCCCAGCTCCCGTACGGCGACGGTGTCCGGGTCGCGCTGTATGGGATCGGCCACCCGGTCGTCGCAGAAGGCGTCGCCGAACACGACGATCCCGCCGACGCGCAGCAGCCGTACCGACTCGGCCAGATAGTCGCCGTACTCCTGTTTGGCGGCGTCGCAGAAGACGAGGTCGTACCCCCCGTCGGCCAGGCGGGGGAGCACGTCGAGGGCGCGGCCGCCGATCAGCCGGATCTTGCTGCCGGAGAAGCCGGCCTCCGCGAACGTCTTGCGGGCCAGCCGCTGGTGCTCCGGCTCGGCGTCGACGCTGGTCAGCGTGCCGTCCGGACGCATGCCGCGCAGGAGCCAGAGCCCCGAAACGCCGCAGCCCGTGCCGACCTCGACCACCGACCGGGCGTTGATCGCCGTGGCGAGGAAGCAGAGCGCCGCCCCGCACCCGGGCAGGATCGGGTGCGCTCCCACCTCGATGCCCCGCCGGCGCGCGGATCGCAGGATCTCGTCCTCGGGGACGAACTCCTCCGCGTAGGCCAGGCTGGCCGGGGTCGTCGCCATCGGCCTCTCCTTCCCTCCTGCATTCTGTCGCAGCCTAGGGGAGTCAGGGTCGAACGGGAACTCACGCCACAACGGGGACGTTGCACGCTTTGAACGGTCTTTGTACAGACCGATCGAACGCGGTGCGCAGGAAGGGGCGAAACCAGGCACTATGGCTGTAGCGACGATCCTGCAGAGAGGACTCCCGGTGGACCACCACGACCACCAGGCGGACGCCCCCGTGTCCGACTGGACGCCTCCCACCTGGGAGGAGGTCGTCAGAACGCATTCCGCCCGGGTCTACCGGCTCGCGTACCGCCTCACCGGCAACGTGCACGACGCCGAGGACCTGACGCAGGAAGTCTTCGTCCGGGTCTTCCGCTCACTCTCCAGCTATACGCCCGGCACCTTCGAGGGCTGGCTGCACCGCATCACCACGAACCTCTTCCTCGACATGGCGCGCCGCAGGCAGCGCATCAGGTTCGAGGGGCTGGCCGACGACGCCGCCGAGCGGCTGCACGGCCGGGAGCCGTCCCCGGCGCAGGCGTACGACGACACTCACCTGGAGCACGACATCCAGGCGGCGCTCGACGCGCTGGCGCCCGAGTTCCGGGCGGCCGTGGTGCTGTGCGACATCGAGGGGCTGTCCTACGAGGAGATCGCGGCGACGCTCGGCGTGAAACTGGGCACCGTGCGCAGCAGGATCCACCGGGGACGTGCCCAGTTGCGTGAGGCGCTGGACCACCGCGCCCCGGGGGCGAACAGGAACGGTGACCAATTCCCCCCTTCGTTCAGCAAGGAGGGTGCATGAGTCATCTTGGCGAGCGCGTTTCCGCGCTCATCGACGGCGAACTCGGTCACAGGGATCGTGAGCGGGCGCTCGCGCACCTGACCTTCTGCGCGGACTGCCGTGCCGAGGTCGACGCCATGCGCGCGCTGAAGAGCCGGCTGCGCTCCATCGAGCCGCCCACCATGCCGGCCGACCTCACCATGTCGCTGCTGCGCATGTCGGAGCCGGGCGGACCGATTCCGCCGCGCATGCGGCCGTTCCCCGACCATCCGGCCTTCGCCGACACCCGGCTGCCGTCGATGCGCATCGCCCCGACGGACAACCGGCCCCGGCTGGCGGGCGGCCACTCCGGGCCGGGACGGTCAAGCCGCACCCGCCGGGCGGGCTATGTTGCGGTGGGATTCGCGTCCGCGGCCGTGGCGCTCGGTACGATGTTCATCGTCGGCGGCACCGGGGGTCAGCAGACGCCCAATCCTCCGGTGCAGTTCGTCAATCCGCAGCAGAGAATCGCGCCACCGCAGACGAGCCCGACGCCCAGCCCGTCGTCGAGCTTGCGCAGCCACCTCGCTCGATGACGTTCGAACGCAGGAGGGACCGCGCGCATGACCGACGACACGGGCGGGTTCGATTCCGGGGCGTTCGGCCGGCAGGGGCGGCCTGACTTCCTTCCCGCCCCAGAGCGGGCGGCCGGGCTGGGGCCCGGATGGGGTCCTCCGCCGCCGTTCCCGCCGCCGTTCCCGCCCCCTCCCGTCCGTACGGCTCCGCCGGCGCGGTTCTCCCTCGCCCTCGCCCTGGTGGTCGCCCTCGTCGCGGGCGCCGCGGGGAGCGCCGGCACCTACCTGCTGACGCGGCCGCCGTCCGGCACCGACCCGTCGTACCGGCTGAGCGCGGTGCCCTCCGGCGCCACCACGCGACCGCCCGACTCCGTCGCCGGGGTCGCGGCCCGGGTGCTGCCGAGCGTGGTCTCGCTGGAGGTCAAGGGCAACCAGGAGGCCGGGACGGGCTCCGGCTTCGTCATCAAGGGCGGCTACATCGTGACGAACAACCACGTCGTCGCGGTGGCCGCGCAGACCGGAGAGATCCGGATCCGGTTCAACAACCGCAAGTCGACCACCGCGAAGATCGTCGGCCGCGACCCGAACTCCGACATCGCCGTGGTCAAGCCGGAGCACACCTTCGGGGCGCCGGAGATCACCCTGGGCAACTCCGACAGCGTGGTCGTGGGCGACCCGGTGATCGCCATCGGCTCGCCGCTCGGCCTCAGCGGAACCGTCACCACCGGCATCGTCAGCTCGCTCAACCGTCCTGTGGAGGCGGGAGGGGAGACCGGTTCCGACTTCGCGCTGATCAACGCGATCCAGACCGACGCCGCGATCAATCCCGGCAACTCCGGCGGGCCGCTCGTCAACGCGTCCGGGCAGGTGATCGGGGTGAACTCGGCCATCGCCACGCTGGGCAGCGGTGCGGCCCTCGGCCAGCAGACCGGCAGCATCGGCCTGGGCTTCGCGATCCCGATCAACCACGTCCGGCGGGTGGCGCAGGAGCTCATCACCACGGGCAGCGCGCGCACCTCGCGGATCGGCATCACCGTCGACACGCAATACCAGGGCCCGGGCGTACGGATCGCCGCCGGGACGAGCGGCGGCGAGCCCGCGGTCACGCCCGGCGGGCCGGCGGACAAGGCGGGCCTCAAGCCGGGCGACATCATCCTGGAGATCGACGGGCAGCCGGTCGACGACAGCCGCGAGCTCATCGTGACGATCCGCAACAAGGCCCCCGGCGACCAGGTGAAGCTCAAGTTCCGGCACGACGGCGACGAGAAGACGGCGAAGGTCACCGTCACCGCCGCTCCGGCCCCCACGGCGCACCCGTCGTAATAGCAGTCAGGTGCTATTAGTCTGAAACCAGCTGTTCCTGGAAGAGGAGATCACCTGTGTTCGGACTGGGTTGGCCAGAGCTCCTGGCACTCGTGGTGATCGGACTGCTGGTGTTCGGCCCGGAGAAGCTGCCGCAGGCGGCCCAGCAGGCCGGCCGTACGCTCCGGCAGCTCCGCCATATGGCCAACAACGCCAAGGCGGATCTGGAGGCCAACCTCGGCCCGGAGTTCAAGAACTTCGATCCCGCGGACCTCAATCCCAAGGCGTTCGTCCGCAAGCACCTGCTGGACGACGTCGAGAACGACTGGAACGCGTCGTCCGCCGCGGAGTCGGTTCCGGCGGTGGCCGCGGCCGCGCCGCCCGGCGGCGAGCTCGGCTTCGGCGAGATCCCGCCGTACGACACGGAAGCGACCTGAGCCTCCGACTGGTTTCGCGGGCCGGATACGCGTGAGCCCGCTCACGGCGTGAGCGGGCTCAGGGGCGGAGAGGTCAGCGACCGCTGGGCGAGATGTCCAGCTTGAGGCCCTTGAGGCTGGTGGACTTCTTGCTCAGCCCTGCCGCGATCCGGCGCAGCTCGGCGGCGGCCGGAGCGTCCGGGTCGGTCAGCACCAGCGGCTTGCCCTCGTCGCCGCCCTCACGCAGCCGCATGTCGAGCGGGACCTGGCCGAGCAGCGGCACCCGCGAGCCCAGGATCCGGGTCAGCCCGTCGGCCACGGTCTGGCCGCCGCCCTCGCCGAACACCGGGATGCGCTCGTCGCAGTGCGGGCAGGGCAGCCACGCCATGTTCTCGATGACACCGGCGATCTGCTGGTGGGTCTGCGCGGCGATGGAACCGGCGCGCTCGGCCACCTCGGCCGCGGCCTGCTGCGGGGTCGTCACGACGAGGATCTCGGCGGACGGCATCCGCTGCGCCACGGAGATGGCGATGTCGCCGGTGCCCGGGGGCAGGTCCATGAGCAGGACGTCGAGGTCGCCCCAGAAGACGTCGGCGAGGAACTGGTGCAGCGCGCGGTCGAGCATGGGGCCGCGCCACACGACCGGCGTGTTGCCCTCGGGCTTGAACATGCCGACCGAGATGACCTTGATGTCATGCGCCACCGGCGGCATGATCATGTCTTCGACCTTGGTGGGCCGCTGGTCCACGCCGAGCATGCGCGGCACGGAGTGGCCGTAGATGTCGGCGTCCACGACGCCGACCTTGAGCCCGGAGTTGGCCATGGCGGCGGCGAGGTTCACGGTCACGGACGACTTGCCCACGCCGCCCTTGCCGCTCGCGACGGCGAACACGCGCGTCAGCGACCCCGGCTTGGCGAACGGGATCTCCTTCTCCGGGGCCCGGTCGCCACGCAGCTTGGTCTGCAGGGCCTTGCGCTGCTCGGCGCTCATGACGTCCATGTCCACATGGACGCGCGTCACGCCGTCGATCGTGGAGACGGCGTTGGTGATGTCCCGCGTGATGGTGTCCTTCAGGGGGCAGCCGGCGACGGTGAGGAACACGCCGACGCGCACCACCCCGTCGGGGGAGATATCGATGCTCTTGACCATGTCGAGCTCGGTGATCGGCCGGCGGATCTCCGGGTCGTTGACCGTCGCCAGTGCCGCCGTCACCAATTCTGGGGTCGGTGCCATGGATCCATGCTATGGAGTCGGTCCCGGTCCTCCGAACGCAGGGAGCACTCATGGGACGTGCGGCCGTGCCGTACGTGCCGGGAGGGGGCGGTGGTGTGACTGGTGTCACTGACCCCCGCCGCTCAGCTCCTCCTGGACGCGCTGGAGCTCCGATCGGATGTAGTCCCTGGTCGCCATCTCGCCGATGGCGATCCGCAGCGCGGCGATCTCCCGCGTGAGGTACTCGATCTCGGCCTGGGTGCGGTCGGCCGCCAGCCGGTCCTGCTCGTACTGCACGCGGTCGCGGTCGCTCTGCCGGTTCTGCGCGAGCAGGATCAGCGGGGCCGCGTACGACGCCTGGAGGGAGAGCATGAGCGTCAGGAAGATGTACGGGTAGGGGTCGAACTTCAACGGCGCCAGGACGTTCCACACCACCCAGACGCCGACGAACACCGTCATGTAGACGAGGAAGCGGGCGGTTCCGAGAAAGCGGGCGATCTGTTCGGAGAGCCGCCCGAACGCCTCCGGGTCGTAGTGCGGACGCAGCCGCATGGTCACGTCCCGCGGCTGGTCGAGCCGCTCAGTCATGTCTCTCCCGCCAGTCGTCCGGCAGCATGTGGTCCAGGACGTCGTCCACCGTCACCGCTCCGAGCAGCCGCCCGTGCTCGTCCACCACGGGGGTCGCGACGAGGTTGTACGTCGCCAGGTAGGACGCCACACCCGGAAGGGGGAGGTCGGGCCTGATCGGGTCGACGGTGCTGTCTATCACGCCGGCGAGCATGGTGGACGGAGGCTCTCGCAGGAGCCGTTGGAAATGGGCCACGCCGAGGAACCGGCCGGTCGGCGTCTCGGTCGGCGGGCGGGCGACGTAGACCTGGGCGGCGACCGCCGGGGTCTGCTCCCGCTGGCGGATGTGCGCGAGTGCCTCGGCCACCGTGGCGTTGGGCGGGAGGATCACCGCCTCGGTCGTCATCATGCCGCCGGCGGTGTCCTCGTCGTAGGTCAGCAGCCGCCGTACGGGCGCGGCCTCCTCGGGGATCATCAGGCCCAGCAGGGCCTCGGCCTCGTCCGCGGGCAGCTCCTGGAGCAGGTCGGCCGCGTCGTCCGGGCTCATCGCCTCCAGCACGTCGGCGGCGCGCTCGGCGTTGAGCTGGCTCAGTACGGCGACCTGGTCGCGTTCGGGCAGCTCTTCGAGCACGTCGGCGAGCCGGTCGTCGTCGAGGGCGGCGGCCACCTCGGCCATCCGCTTGCGCGGCAGCTCGTGGAGCACGTTGGCGAGGTCGGCCGAGCGCATCGCTTCGAAGGCGGCGAGCAGATAGGCGGCGCCCTGGTCCTTCTGGACCACGTCGAAGCCGGTGACCTCGTTCCAGCCCACGATCAGGGTCTCGCCCCTGCGTTTGGTGCCGCGCCGTACGGCGACCTTGCCGAGCACCCACTCGGCCGGGCGGGCCCGCTCCATCGCGAGGTCGAGTACGGTGACCTCCTCGCCCTGGTGACGTACCTTCAGGTCGAGCATCTCGCCGATGACCAGGGTCTCGGAGTCGCGCTGCTCGAACCGGCGCATGTTGATCTTGCCGGTGAAGACGACGGCGCGCGGCTCGACGCTGGTGACGCGGGTGGTCGGCAGGAAGACGCGGCGGCGCGGCTGGATCTCGACGACGAAGCCGTGAACGCGCGGCGGGAGCGGGCCGCGCATCGCGACCACGACGTCCCGGATTCGGCCGATCTGGTCGCCGGCCGGGTCGAACACCGCGAGCCCGGCCAACCGGGCCACGAAGATGCGGTCCACCTGGTCAGATTACGCCGGGATGCGTGGGACGGCCTGGTATGACAGGATCAAAAGGGGCTAATGGTAGTTACATGAGGTGGTGGCCATGAGGGCGGCGAGCCTGGCGATCGCGGTGGCGTCCGCGTGCTGTTTCGGATTCTCCGGGCCCATGGCGCGGTTCCTGGGCGCCGCCGGGATGTCCCCGCTCGAAGCGGTCTGGGTGCGCATGGGCGGGGCCGGGCTGCTGCTGATCGCCGCTCTCGCGATCGTACGGCCGCGGGCCCTGCGCATCCCGCGTGACCGGCTGCTGTTCGTCGGCGCGTACGCGCTGGTCGCGGTGGCCGCCGTCCAAGGCCTGTTCTTCTTCGTGATCACCCGGCTGCCGGTCGGGATCGCCCTGCTCCTTGAGTATCTCTCGCCGGTGCTGGTCGTGGTCTGGGCGCGGTTCGTCCGCCGGCTGCGGCTCGGCCGGTCGGCCTACGTGGGTGCCGTGATCGCGGTGGCCGGGCTGGCTGTGGTGGTGGAGGTGTGGGACGGCATCCGGCTGGACACGCTCGGGCTGGCGGTGGGGCTCGTGGCCGCCGCCTGCTCCGCCGGATATTTCCTGATGAACGATGCCTTTTCGGATGATGATCTGGACCCGCTCGGGCTGATCGCCTGGGGCATGGCCGGCGCGGCCGTGGCGCTCCTGCCGCTCGCCCGCCCCTGGAACATCGACTGGACCGCGTTCGGCCGCACCGCGACCGTGGACGGCCACACCCTGCCCGTGCTGGGCGCCGCCCTCTGGCTGGTGCTGGTGGCCACGATCGCCGCGTACGTGACGGGTGTGATCGCGGTGCGCCGGCTCTCGGCCGCGATCGGCGCCACCGTGGCCACCCTGGAGGTCATCGCGGGCGCCGTCATCGCCTGGTTCCTGCTCGGCGAACGGCTCGGCGGAGCCCAGATCATCGGCGGCGGCGTCGTCCTCGCGGGCGCTCTGCTCGCCCAGTCGGCCGCCGCCCGCCCCGAGCCCGGCCCCGCCGTACAGCTCACGCCCGAGGCGTCAGTCGCAGGATGACCGACCCGGCGGCCCACCGGGCCGGGAGCGTCGCCGCGTCGGCGGCGTTCAGCCGCTCCTTGGCGAGCACGGCCACCACGTCGGGGGAAGCCGCCTGGTCCACCGTCTCGACCGAGGCCGTGAACCGGACCAGCTCGGCGCCGTTGTCCTTGCTGCGGAGGGTCACCTCCACCTCGGACGCCTCCGCCAGGCCGGGCAGCTCCTGCTCGCCGCCGCCGGTCACGACGTAGATCGCCCCGGACTGCCACACGTGCCAGGCCAGGCGCGGTCCGGCGGGCAGGGTCACCCACAGCACGCCGGACTTCTTCGCGCCCTCCTCGATCAGAGGGGCGCTCATCGGCCGGAGCGCCGGGTGAGACGCCAGGCGGCGGGCAGCAGACCGGCCGCGACGGCGATCTTCAGGGCGTCGCCGACCAGGAACGGCACCACGCCGGCGGCGAGCGCCGCGCCCAGGCCCATGCCGGTGACCGTCATCAGCACCGGCACTCCGAAAGCGTAGATCACGAGGTTTCCGAAAAGCATCGTGCCGGCCGTACGCGCCGGGGTGCGGTCGCCGCCGCGCTCGGCCAGCCTGCCGACGAGGGCCGCGGCGACGATGAACCCGATCAGGTAGCCGAAGGTCGCCCCACCCGGGCCGCTGGCGCCGCCGGTGAACCACGGCACGCCCGCGATGCCGGCCAGGACGTACAGGAGCATGCTGAGCGCCGCCCGGTTGAAGCCGAGCGCGGCGCCGACGAGCACGACGGCGAAGGTCTGGCCGGTGACCGGGACGGGCGAACCCGGGACGGGGAACGCGAGCTGGGCGGCGAGCCCGGTCAACGCGGCGCCGCCGGCGACGAGGGCGGCGTCGCGGACCCGGGCGCCGGGGATGAGATCGGACAGGACGGCGGGGCGCACCCCGGGGGCGATTTCGGACATTCTTACTCCCTCAACGCTCGTGGATGGCGCCATTCTTCGCGAAAGACATGCCCATGGACGTACATTGCCCGCGCCAAGAACGCGGCACCTCCTTTGTAGCGATCGGACAGGGTCCCGCTAGCGTTTGGGCCATGCGTGCTCGACGATCGTGCCTGGCCGTGCCCGGCAGCAATCCCCGTTTCATCGAGAAGGCCCAGGGGCTGGCCGCCGACGAGGTCTTCCTCGACCTGGAGGACGCGGTGGCTCCGGCGGCCAAGGAGCAGGCGCGCGAAAACGTCGTCGCCGCGCTCCGCGACGGCGACTGGTCCGGGAAGACGATCGTCGTCCGGATCAACGACGTGACCACGCAGTGGGCCTACCGCGACGTGGTCGACGTCGTCGAAGGCGCGGGCGACCGCCTCGACTGCCTCCTGCTGCCCAAGGTTGAGGACGCCTCGCACGTCGTGTGGCTCGACATGCTGCTCACCCAGATCGAGAAGGCGCTCGGGCTGACCCGGAGGATCGGCATCGAGGCGCAGATCGAGAGCGCGCGCGGCCTCGTCAACGTGGACGCCATCGCCGCCTCGTCCGACCGCCTGGAGACCCTGGTGTTCGGGCCCGCCGACTTCATGGCGTCCATCGGGATGAAGACGCTGGTCGTCGGCGAGCAGCCGCCCGGGTACGGCGAGGGCGACGCCTACCACTACATCCTGATGCGGATCCTGATGGCGGCCAGGGCCAATGACCTGCAGGCCATCGACGGGCCATACCTGCAGATCAAGGACGTGGACGGCTTCCGCCGCGTGGCCCGCAGGGCGGCGGCGCTCGGCTTCGACGGCAAGTGGGTGCTGCACCCCTCGCAGGTGGAGGCGGGCAACGAGGTGTTCTCGCCGTCCCAGGAGGACTACGAGCACGCCGAGCTGATCCTCGACGCGTACGAGTACTACACGACGGTGGAGCGCCGCGGCGCGGCCATGCTCGGCAACGAGATGATCGACGAGGCGTCGCGCAAGATGGCGCTCGTGGTGGCCGCCAAGGGCCGCGCGGCGGGGCTGGCGAGGGAACGGAGCTTCGAGCGGCCGACAATAGGATGATGACCGAGCCGCAGTGGAACCCGGCCGCAGGGGGCGACCCGCCCGGAGGCCCGCACGGGACCCCGCCCCCGCCCTGGAACCCGGCCGGGGGAGGAAACCCGCCTGGAGGTCCGTCCGGCGAGGGGTACCCGCCCGGAGGGCCGGCCGGAGAGGGATACCCGCCGCACGGCACCCCGCCGGGTGGGGAGGGGCGTCCGCCGCACGGCACCCCGCCGCAGCCGTGGAACCAGCCCGGGCCCCCTCCTGAAGGCCGGCAGTGGCCCCCTCCCGGGGGGCCGGGGTGGCCGCCTCCCAGCGGGCCGTACCAGTGGCAGCCTCCGCCCGCCCCGCAACCGTGGACCGCGCCCCCGCCTACGGGCACCCGGTACGACCGGCTGGCCCGTACGGCGCTGCACCGCTGGTGGCGGCCGGTCGTCGGCACGCTCGCCATCGTCGCCGGATATCTCGTGGTGTCGCTCGCGTTCGGGCTGGTCGCGGTGCTGGTCTCGCTCCTCTCCGGCGTGCCGATGGTGATGAGCGGCACCCAGATCTTCGCCGATCCGCTGATGACGCTCGGGTTCAACCTCGCGCTGCTCGCCCTGGCGATCCCGCTGGTGTTCGGGGCGGCCTGGGTGGTGCAGCGGCGGCGGCCGGGCACGGTCTCCTCGGTCGCCGGGCGGCTGCGCTGGCGGTGGCTGCTCCTGTGCGTGCCGATCGCGCTGGTCGCGGTGATCCTCGGCGAGGTCGCGCAGCAGCTCACGTTCCTGGCGACGGGTGTGTCCACCGGGTTCACCTGGGTGGGCTGGGACCGCTTCCTCGCCCCGCTGATCGTCATCGTGGTGCTCGTGCCGTTCCAGGCGGCGGCCGAGGAGTACGTGTTCCGCGGGTGGATCCTCCAGGCGTTCGGGGCATACCTGCGCAATCCGCTGCCGGGCATCGTCGTCGGCGCGGCCGCTTTCGCGTCGCTGCACGGCTACACCGACTGGGGCATCGCGTACGTCTTCGGGTTCGGCCTGCTCATGGGATGGGTCGCCGTCCGCACCGGCGGCCTGGAGGCGCCGATCGCGCTGCACGCGGTCAACAACGTGTTCGCGTTCGGGATGACCGCGGCCGCGGGCGGGCTGCGGAACGCGCTGGAACAGGGGGCCGTGCCCTGGCAGACCATCATCGGGACGATCGTCCAGTTCGCCGTTTTCACCGTTGCGGTGCTGATAATCGCCCAAAGGCGGGCAATTCAGACTCTCTCTCGATAAATCTCACTAGAGAGGTATTCTCAGCGCGGCCTTGGCGTGTTGGTCTTTAGAGGTGATCGCCAGCCGGAGACCGGGTATCAACATGCTCGCGTCCGCTTCGCCGTTCTAGTGGAGGCACGGAGCGTGGACTCGGACCCCCCTTCACGCGATGAGGAACACCCGGCGCCGTCCCCGGCGATCCCGCCTGCCCAGGAAGGTCCGGCAGGGGATCCCTCCCGGGGCCCGTCGCCGTGGCAGCTTCCTCCTTTCGCCGCCCCCGTGCCCGATGAGCCGCCTCCCCAGCGCCGCGCCGGCCGTCGCCCGTACTCCGACGAGTCCGCGCCTCCGGGCCCCCGGCGGCTGGTCGATCGCCCGGACAAGCTTGTCGCCTCCGGGCGCCCTGCCCGCCCCCAGCCGACCGAGCCGGTACGCGACCGGCCCGCCCAGCCCGCGCAACCTGACCGGCCCGCGCAACCTGACCGGCCCGCGCAGCCGGACCAACCGGAGCACCCTGAGTCCGCGCCTCCGGGCCCCCGGCGGCTGGTCGATCGCCCGGACAAGCTCGTCGCTTCCGGGCGCTCCGCCAGCCCCCAGCCGGCCGAACCGGTACGCGACCGGCCCGTGCAACCTGACCGGCCCGTGCAACCTGACCGGCCCGCGCAACCGCCACCGGCGCAGCCCATGCAGCCGGATCAGCCCGATCAGCCGGAGCGCCTTCACCAGCCTGAGCAGCCCGGGATCGAGGCGCCGAAGCCGCTACGCCGGATCGGCGCCCCGCCGGGAGGGCGTCCGGCCCGCCCCGACGCGCCCGTGGCGTCGGGCGGCCCGCCCCGGCCGGGTGGCGGCCGTCACCACCATCACCGGAGGCGCAGCGAGCCCAAACGCCCCTTCCGCCTCCGCAGATACCTCGCCCCGGCGCTGGCGCTCGCCGTGCTGCTCGTGGCCGCGTTCGGGGTCGCCCGCTGGGTGTCGGGCCCTCCCACGTCCGGGCTCCTCCTCGCGTCGGGGGACGGTCGGTCGGGTGACGACGCGTTCCCCGCGCCCGGGGTGCCGGGCAACGGCTCCAGCCAGGTGCTCAACGCGGTCACGTCGGCGGGCTCGACGGTGGTGGCCGTGGGCAGCGACATCAGCGGTTCGGTGCCGAAACCGCTGTTCCTCGTCTCCACGGACGGCGGGGAGAAGTGGGAGCTGGGCCGGGTCGCCGGGCCGTCCGGCTACGACACCGTCGGCGGAGCCGTCGGGCGGGTCGTGGGCGGCGGCGGACGCTGGCTGGCCGCGGGCACCGACGCGCCCGGGGCCGCCGGACCGGGGGCGCGCGGCATGTGGGTCTCCTCCGACGGCGTGACCTGGACGGCGGTGGACCCCACCCGGCTGACCGCCTTCTGGAGCCAGGACAGGATCACCGACCTGGCCAGGACCGCGAGCGGGTTCGTGGCCGTGGGCACCGCCACCCTCCGGGACGGCACCGCCGGGCCGGTCGTCTGGGTGTCGCCCGACGGGCAGGGGTGGACCCGGGTGGACAGCGGCCAGATCGGTGCCCCCGACAAGGTGCGGGGCATGCGCGCCGTGGCCGCGCGGGGCGACCACGTCGTCGCCCTGGCCGATCCGGGGCAGGGCTTCTCGTCGGTCGTCCTGCGCTCGTCCGACGGCGGCAGGTCCTGGCTCCGTACGGCCGTCGCCCTGGCGGACGTACGGCCGGAGCCGGGCGCGCTGGCCGCGACGGACAAGGGGTTCGTGCTGGTCCCGACGCGGCAGCGTTCCGCGGCCGGCGAGGTGCCGGTCTTCTGCTCCCCGGACGGCGCCAAATGGGATCGCTGCGGCACCATCGGGAAGCTCGGCCCCGAGGGAGCGGGCGTACGCGGCCTCGCCTCCTCCGCGGCGGGGATCGCGGCGGTGACCGAGCAGGCCTGGGAGCGATACGCCCTCTACACGAGCGCGGACGGGCGCGCGTGGACCAAGAGCGCCGACCTCGGCGAGATCCCCGGAACGCTGCGCGGGCTCGCCATCACCGACGCGGGCGTGCTCGTCGCGGGCGGCGACAAGCGCGGCCCCGGCGACGTGGAGAACCTGCCCGTGCTGATGACGGCGCGCGAGGGCAAGAAGGCGAAGGCCGTTCCCCCCGAGCGGATCGCCGGGCTGACCAGGCAGGCCAGGGAGACGACCGGCCTGGCCGGGGCGGGCGGCCTGTTCGTCGCGGTGGGCTCGGGAGGCGGTGACGCCGGCATCTGGACCAGCGGCGACGGCGGCGCGGACTGGAAGAGCGCCGGCGACCCCGGCGTGCTCGGCGGCCCGGGGCGCCAGGCGCTGAGCGCGGTCGCCCACGGGCGGAAGGGGTGGCTGGCGGTCGGCACCACGACCTCCGACCCGGCGGTCACCCGGCCCCTCCTGGTCACCTCGGCCGACGGCAGGACGTGGAAGCCCGGTCCGGACGTCGAGGTGCCCTCCGGGCACTTCCTCCTGGCGCCGGACGCGGTCGCCGCCGGGCCGAAGGGCTACGTGGTCGCGGGCGAGGACCGGGGCGCGACGGGCGTGCTGCCCGCGCTGTGGTTCAGTCCCGATCTCAAGCGGTTCACCCGCGCGCCGCAGGGCGCCATGCCGACCGGGGGCGCGGGGGCGCGCATCGCCGACGTCACCGCCACACGGTCCGGGTTCATGGCCGTGGGTGGCTCGGGGACCGCCGACAGGGAGACCGGCGTCGTGTGGGTGTCCTCGGACGGCGTCAACTGGACCGCCAAGGGCCGGGTGCTCCCCGGCGAGAGCCACTCAGCGGGCCTGCGCCACGTGGTGGCACGCGGCGACGAGGTGATCGCGGTCGGCCTCGCGGACGGCGGCCGCCCCTTCGCCGCGGTGTCGTCCGACGACGGCGCCCACTGGGAGTACGCGTGGCTGCCCGCGGAGGAGCCGGCCGCGGTGCTCGACCTCGCCGCGGCGGAGCAGGGCGTGGTCGCGGTCGGCGCGCACGGCCGGGCGGGCGAGGAGGACAGCACGGTCTGGACCTCCGGCGACGGCCTCGACTGGGCCCGTCACACACTCTCCGAGGGCGGACTCGGCGGCGACGGCGCGCAGTGGCTCGGTTCGGTCGCGGTCTCCGGAGACGCCGTCGTGGCCGCCGGCCGCTCGGTCACCTACTCCCAGGATCACCTCACGGTCTGGCGGAGCAGGCTCACGCCGGCGGATCGATGACCTTCCACGCGACGAGGGCGTCCACCAGGCCGTCGGTCAGCGGCAGCCGTACCAGCTCCGCCGGGGCGCACCACCGGGCGTCGGCGGCGTCGTCACCCGGGGTGAGGCGGCCGTCGGCGGCGGTCACCAGGTAGTCGTGGATCTCGTAGGTCACGCCCGCCGGCCCCGCGCGCAGCACGGTCCCGGCCAGCACGTCCACCGCGCCGTCGAGGCCGGTCTCCTCGCGCAGCTCACGCCGTACGGCCTCGGCGTCGCTCTCGCCGGGCTCGACCCGGCCGCCGGGAAGCGACCACAGTCCCTCGCCGGGCGGATGCCCACGCCGGACCAGCAACAGGCGTCCGACCGGATCACGGACGATGGCACCCACGCACCTCACCACATACAGAACATTACGACCGGATAACCAGGAGGTTCTTGACGCCCGTGGTTCGCCGGAAGCAGCGTGGGTAACTGTGAGAACCGCGCCTTCCTGTCCGCGGTGTTTCGGGCCGCTGCACCCGCCGAGCGTCTGGAACAGCTCCTGGCGCTGCGACGCGCACGGGGATGTCCTTCCCTACCAGCCGCCGCACCGCCCCTCCCAGGCGGTCCTCGACGCCCTGAGGCAGGCGGCCGTGGTCCCCGTCTGGCTGCCGTGGCCGCTGCCCGCCGGCTGGCTGGTGACCGGCTTCGCCGAGGTGGGCGACGAGCGCACCGGAGCCCGAGCCACCGTCGTCGCCGTCTCCGGACCGTCGCTCACGCACGGTCCGGCGGACCTGCTGATCATCACCGAGGAGCTCGGCGTCGGCCTCGGCGCCGCGTACGCCGGTCTGGACGGCCCCGACCCGGGATCGGAGTTCGACGCCGGCCCCGTGAACGCCAAGATCGAGATACATGGGCATCCGGGCGCGCTCTGGTGCGTCAAGGGTGTCCCCCCGGATCGCGCCGTGTACGTCGGAGAGGCGCTCGGCAACTGGCTGTGGCTGATCGCCTGGCCGGCCGAGGCCGGCTGCCTGATCCCACTCGCCCAGCTCTCCCTGCGCGACCTCCGGGACACCGACCAGGATCTCGACCTCCCCTTCGGCGCGTTCTCCCCACGCCTCGAGGACGAGCCACGCGAGGCCTGAACTAGTAGGGTCAGAGATGTGACAGCGCGTATCGAACGAGTGGTGACCTCCGGCGTGGTCGAGATCGACGACGTCGAGCACAAGGTTGAGAACAACACGTGGATCGTGGGTGACGACGAGGAGGTCATCGTCGTCGACCCGGCGCGCGACGCCGACAAGATCCTGGAGAAGGTGGGCGACCGCGAGGTGCTCGCCGTCATCTGCACCCACGGGCTGCCCGACCACGTGGGCGGCGCCATCGAGGTGGCCGCCAGGGACGAGGCCGTCGTCGCCCTGCACCCCAAGGACAAGCGCCTGTGGCGCCAGACCTGGGAGGAGACCTGGCCCGACATCGACATGGAGGACGAGGGGCTGTTCTCCGTCGGGGGCGTCGAGCTGGAGGTTCTTTCCACGCCCGGCATCACCCAGGGCGGTGTCTCGCTGTACTGCGAGTCGCTCGGCGCGGTGTTCACCGGCAAGTCGCTCCAGGCCGACGGCCCGGGCCGGCTCGGCGGGGAGTACCCCGCGCTGGCCGACCAGCTCACCGCCATCGGCGAGCGGCTGTTCACGCTCCCGCACGCGACCCGCGTGCTGCCCGCCCACGGCGAGGAGTCGCGGATCGGCGACCTGGAGCCGCAGTTCGACAGCTGGCTGTCCGGCTCCCTCACCGGAGGCGACGAGAAGCACGAGTCGCCCCTCGTGGACGGCACCGGCGCCGCGGGCATCAGGCTGACGCTCGACGACGAGTAGGCAGACTCCGCATGGAGCAGCTCGGATTCGAGGGCATGCCGCGTCGGCTGTACGCGTGCACGCCCTCACGGCTGAACTCGTGGCTCGACTGCCGCCGCCGCTATCGCTTCACCTACCTTGACCGGCCGGCGCCGCAGAAGGGGCCGCCCTGGGCGCACAACAGCGTCGGGGCCTCGGTCCACAACGCGCTGGCCGGGTGGTGGCGGCAGCCGTACGAGCGGCGGACGCCGATGACGGCGGCCACCCTGCTCACCAGCGGCTGGATCGGCGAGGGGTTCCGCGACCAGGAGCAGTCCCTGGCCTGGCGTGACCGGGCCCGCGAGATGGTGTCCGGATATGTCGCGGCGCTGGATCCGGCGGACGAGCCGGTGGGCGTCGAGCGCACCGTGGCCACCCGGACCTCCGTGATCGCGGTCTCCGGGCGCATCGACCGGCTCGACCGGCGCGGCGACGAGCTCGTGGTCGTCGACTACAAGACGGGCCGCCGGGCGCCGGGAACCGACGACGCGCGTTCCTCGCTGGCCCTGGCGGTGTACGCCGCCGCCGCGTCGCGGGTGATGCACCGCGCCTGCCGCAAGGTGGAGCTGCACCACCTGCCCACCGGATCGGTGGCCGAGTGGGAGCACGACGACGAGTCCCTCCAGCGGCATCTGCGCCGGGCCGAGGAGATCGCGCTGGAGGCGTCCGAGGCCGACGAGGCCTACCGCGCCTGGGCCGCGTCCCGGCCGGGTGGATCGCGGCCGGCTGCTTCACGGCCGGGTGGGCGGTCCGCCGCACCGGGACCGGGGACGTCCGGGCCGGACGTGGACGGCGCGCCCTCCATGCCTCCGGAGATCGACGCGCTGTTCCCGCCCAACCCGGGGCCGATCTGCTCGTGGTGTGACTTCCGCCGGCACTGTCCACAGGGGCAGCAGATCGCACCGGATCGGAACTCCTGGGACGGCCTGGCCTAGTGCTGTCCGCACATGCTCACCGGGGCCGGGGGAGCGGAGCGGAAGGGAGCGAAGGCCCGGCGCCCTGTCCTGGATGACTTTCTCCAGGACAGGGGTTCGGCGGCGTCGGCCGGCTCAGGAGTGGTGCAGGATCTGGCTCTCCGCCGCGTTCCAGAAGCGGGTGAGCGCCGCCGCCGTGGTCTCCGGGGCCTCGACGGCGGGGGAGTGGGCGGCGCCGGGCACGACCACGCACTCCGCGTCGAGCCGATCGGCCATTTCCGCCTGCAGCGACGGCGGCCACCCGTCGTCGTGCTCGCCGTACAGGACGAGGATGGCGAGGCCGGTCTGGGCGAGCTCGTCCACACGGTCGGGGGCGTCCAGGACCTCCCGCGCCATGGCCATCAGCCCGGCGGGCGAGTGCGAGAGCAGGCGCTTGCGCAGGAAGGCCACGATCTCGTCGGGGACGCCCGACTTCATCGCGTCGGGCTCCATGCGGTTGGTCCAGAGATATTCGACGCCGTATTCGGGCAGCTCGGCCAGCATGATCCGGCCGACCCTCTCCCGCGGCCCGATGATGCCCGCGGGTCCCGAACTCATCAGCGTGTACGACGCGAGCTTGGCCGTGCCGTCCAGGGTGGTCTCGCGGGTGATCAGGCCGCCGAAGGAGTGACCGAGCAGGTGGACCGGCTCACCCCGCCCGACGGCGTGGGCGACCAGGTCGATGTCGGCGCCCAGGGCCGCGCACGTGTACGCGGCCGGATCCTCGGGGCCCGGTGTCTCGTACTGGCCCCGGACGTCCACGGCGACGACCCTGCGCCCCGCCTGGGCGAGGGTCTGCAGGACGGAGATGAAGTCCTCCTTGCTCCCGGTGAATCCCGGGACGAGGAGGGCGGGCCAGCGCTCGGGGACGCCGCTGACGGGCTCCGCCGAGAGGACCGCGAACGTGCCCGCCGGCGTCTCGATCTGCTCGGTGGTGACACCTGGGGGAAGCGTCAGGAATCGCGGCGTACTCACGTGGCACCACGATACCCAGCGAGGCTGTTGGCGACACCGCCAACAACACTTTGCCGGTTGTGACCCATAACTTCATGCCTCCTACAGAGGGTCTACCCACTGCCGGATGGCGGTCTCCCGTCCCCGGCCGGCGGGCCGGGGACCGGAGTTTCTCCCGTGCTATCCGCCTCGCCGCGATCGCGATGGGCGGCGGCGCTGGGCCGCGCGCTCCGTCGCCGCGGAAGGCGCGAGAATGTCGTCCTCGGTCGCGAGATCCGGAGAACGGAACACCACGACGAAGGGGTTCGGCGGGACGATCCGCTCCGGCTCGGACTTGGGCCGGGGCGCCGGCGCCGGTTCTGGCGCCAGAACGTCCGCGGGAACGTCCACGGGAACGTCCACGGGAACGGCGCGGGGCTCCTCGACGGCAACCGTGTTCACGGCGACCGTCTCGTCACGCTCGCGGACCTTCTCGCTCTCCCGGACCTTCTCGCTCTCCCGGACCTTCACGACCTCGGGAGTCTCCTGCGGCTCGAGGGCCTCGGCGGATGCCGTGGCCTCGGCCGTGCGTCCGCCGCGGGTGCGACGGCGCTCCCTCGGCGTACGTGCCGGGCGTTCGCGGCGCTCGTCCCGGCCGGACCGGTCGGAACGATCGGAACGGTCGGAACGGTCGCCCTTGGTGCGCGAGCGCACCCGCCCGGTCTCGCCGAGGTCCTCGATCTCCTCGGCGTTCAGGCCCGCCCGGGAGCGGTTCGCGCGCGGCAGCACGCCCTTGGTGCCCTCGGGGATGTCGAGGTCGGTGTAGACGTGCGGCGAGCTGGAGTAGGTCTCGACCGGCTCGGCGAAGTCGAGGCTGAGCGCGTTGTTGATCACCTTCCAGCGGGTGAGCTCGGTCCACTCCACGAACGTCACGGCGACGCCGGTGCGCCCGGCGCGGCCGGTCCGGCCGATGCGGTGGACGTAGGTCTTCTCGTCCTGCGGACAGTCGTAGTTGACCACGTGGGTGACGTCGTCGATGTCGATGCCGCGGGCCGCCACGTCGGTGGCGACCAGGACGTTGATCTTGCCGTTGCGGAACGCCCGCAGCGCCTGCTCACGCTGGCCCTGGCCGAGGTCGCCATGGACGGCGGCGACGGCGAAGCCCTTGTCGTGGAGCTGCTCGGCCACCATGTCGCAGGCGCGCTTGGTCTCACAGAAGACCATGGTGAGACCGCTCGTGGTGCCCTGCAGCAGCCGCGCCACGATCTCGATCTTGTCCATGCGGTGCGTGCGGTACACGAACTGCGTGGTCTGCGGGGTCGCCTCGGCCTCGGCGTCGTTGTGCTCGGCGCGGACGTGGATCGGGCGGTTGAGATATCGCCGTGACAGCGCCACGATCTCGCCCGGCATCGTCGCGGAGAACAGCATGGTCTGCCGCTTCTCGGGGACCAGCTTGATGATCCGCTCGATGTCGGGGAGGAAGCCCAGGTCGAGCATCCGGTCGGCCTCGTCCATCACCAGCATGGTGATCTGGCTGAGGTCGAGGTGCTTCTGCTTGACCAGGTCGAGGAGTCGGCCGGGGGTGCCCACGATGACATCGACGCCGCTCTTGAGGGCCTCGATCTGCGGCTCGTAGGCGCGGCCGCCGTACACGGTGAGGATGCGGGAGCCGAGCTTGCCGGCGGCGAGGACGAGGTCCTCGCTTACCTGCAGAGCGAGCTCTCGGGTGGGGACGAGGACCAGGCCGCGCGGCTTCTTGCGGTTCTTCCGCGGCTTGCCCACGAGCTGCAGCATCGCGACGCCGAACGCGTAGGTCTTGCCGGTGCCGGTGCGTGCCTGGCCGATGACGTCCTGGCCGGCGATAGCCAGCGGGAGCGCCATTTCTTGAATCGGGAACGGTGAAGTGATGCCCTCTGTCTCCAGGGCATCAGCGATCTCTGGGATGACTCCCAGGTCTCGGAACGTCGTCAGTGTGACCTGCCTCAGTCGTCGGCGAAGGCGACCCTCCGGAACCTGCGCGGCCGTAAGGTCTTCCCAGGCCGTGTCCTCACGGATATGGCGCCTTCGGCGTCATCAGCGACCGCGGCATCCAGTTACTGGGGGTCTGGGGCCGGACGGCCCAAAACAAACAGTGCGGTCGCACCTTCGCGAACCAGTCTACTCGATACCACAACACGGAACCGATTTCTCCGTGTTCCCGAAGTTTGGTCAAGCTTTCTGTGCGATGAAACCGGTCATGCGAGGCGGGAACGGGACGGAAGAGTCAGCGGCAGGCAGGACAAACCTACCCGCGTACGCTGCACCCATGAACGAAACTCCTCCTGGTGTCGTGGATCTGCTCGGTGTGCTGGCGTATGCGGAGCTGACGGCGTTCCTGCGCCTGGCCGAGGACGCGGCGCTGCTCGCGCCCTCGCTGACCGATCGGGCCGCCCTCGGCGACATCGCCGCGGCCGAGTACGGGCACTTCCGGCTGCTGCGCGACCGGCTCGCCTCGCTCGGCGTGGATCCGGAGAACGCGATGGAGCCCTTCGTGACCGCCATCGACGAGTGGCACGAGCAGACCAAGCCGCGCGATTGGTACGAGGCTCTGGTCAAGGCGTACGTGGGCACGGGGATCGCGGGGGACTTCTACCGGGAGGCCGCGCGGCACGCCGACCCCTCCATCACCGAACTGGTGGACGAGGTGCTGACGGACGAGGCGCGCTCGGAGTTCACGGTGGAACGGGTGCGTGCGGCGATCGAGGAGGATCCGCGGCTGAGCAGCCGACTGGCGCTGTGGGCGCGCCGGATGGTGGGCGAGGCGCTGAGCCAGGGGCAGCGGCTGGCGGCGATCCGCCCGGATCTGGCCGCCCTGCTGGTGGAGCCGGGCAGTGAGGACCTCGCCGAGATCGGGCGCCTCTTCGCCCGGCTGACCGAGGCGCACGGGAAGCGCATGTCGGCCCTGGGCCTCACCCCGGGACCCTGAACCCACCGGACGCCGTGCGCGGACGCGCGTGAAGGGCGGGACGGCGGCCGCGAGCGAGACACGCGTCCGCCGCCATCCCGGATCCGCCACGCCGACCAGAGCGGGCACACCCGACCCTGTCTGTCAGTCGCGCCGGCTCCGCCCTCCGCGCCCTGACCGGAGGCGGCCGTGCGCGGTCCTGTGCGGCCCTACAGCGTGCCGCCGAACCCGACCGTGCGCTGCTCGTCCTCGCCGACCTCGACGAAACCGAGCGCGGACACGGGGACGACCACCCGCCGGCCGCTCTTGTCCGTGATCGAGAAGACGCCCTTGTCCGCGGCGAGGGCCTGGCGGAGCTCCTCCTCGATCTGTTCGGCCGACATGTCGGTCTCCACGACGAGCTCGCGGTGTACCGACCGAACAGCGATCTTGACTTCCATCAGGGCTCCCCTTTCCGGAGGGCTGCGTCAGACAGCGCCTAACCCTCATCGTCGCCGTCCGCCGCCCCGGTGCGCCCTTTGATCGCGCCAAGCGAACAGGAAATGCGGCGCGCGGTCAGCCGGTGCGCGGGAAGCCGCTGATGCCCCGCCAGGCGAGGCGCGCCATGAGCTGGGTGGCCGCCTCCTTGGGGATGGAACCGTGGCTGGTGAGCCAGTACCGCGCGCTCACCTCGGCCATGCCGACCAGGCCGACGCCGAGCAGGTGCGCCTCGTCGCTCGAACAGCCGGTGTCCTCCTGGATGACCTGGCTGATCGCCTCGGCGCTCTCGCGGAGGGATCGCTCCATCCGCTGGCGTACGGGGGCCACGTTGCGCAGGTCGGATTCGAAGACCAGCCGGAAAGCCTCGCCCTGGCTGGACACGAAGTCGAAGAACGCCCCGATCGCCGCCTGCACCCGCTGCTTGTTGTCGGTGGTGGAGGCGAGGGCCTCGTGGCACCTCGTGACCATGTCGTCCACGTGCAGGTCGAGGAGGGCGAGGTAGAGCTCGAGCTTGCCGGGGAAGTGCTGGTAGAGCACCGGCTTGCTGACGCCGGCCCGCTCCGCGATCTCGTCCATGGCCGCAGCGTGGTAGCCGTTCTCCACGAACACTTCCTGCGCCGCGCTCAGGAGCTGGCGGCGGCGGGCCACACGGGGCAGGCGGGTGCCACGCGGCTTGGCGTCCGGGGTAGCGGTCACGGCACTCTCGTCTCCTTGTTGCGGGATCTCGCCCATCCTACGCGTGGGTAACCAGGTCAGCGGTAGTCCTCTTCGTCGTGCTCGACCACGCGCTCCTGCTCGGTGGCGTCGGCGGGGTCGGCCTCCATCGGAACCTGGTCGGGCCAGCGGTTCTGGTCAGACGGTCTCACCCGCTGATGCTGCTCGATCGCGTCCGCCTCCGGTGTCTCGATCGAGAGCTCCTCGGCCGTCTCGCCGAGGGAGTCCATCTCGGACATCTGCCGTCCCTCCGTTCCCGGCCCTGAGTTATGCGGGACAGAACCAACACTACGGCCACGGGTCGTACCGATTACGCGGTGGAGGCCCGGAACAGGTCTCCATGCTTCCCGACCCGTTCCAGCACGTCCTGCGCCGTGAGGACGAACTGCCCCGGGTCCCTCCAGGCATCCACCTCTTCCCACGAGAGCGGGGTCGACACGGTGGGCAGCTCGGCGGCTCGCAGCGAGTACGGCGCGACCGTGGTCTTGGCCGGGTTGTTCTGGCTCCAGTCGATGAACACCTTGCCGGGCCGTTCACGCTTGGCCATCACGCTGGTGATGAACGCGTGTTCGCGCTCCAACCGCCGGGCGAGGGCCCGCGCGTACGCGGAGGTGTCCTCGTCGCCGTCCCACGGCACGTAGACCTGCATCCCCTTCTTTCCGCTGGTCTTGGGCACCCCCTCGTGCCCGTCGCCCGCGAGGGCTTCGCGGAGCAGGAGGGCCACCTCGCAGCACTCCACGATCGTGGCGGGGGCGCCGGGGTCGAGGTCGAAGACCAGGGTGTCCGGCGGCAGCGGCTCCCCGCGTTCCGAGACCCGCCACATGGGCACGTGGATCTCCAGCGCGGCGAGATTGGCGTAGTAGACGAGCGTCGCGAGGTCGTCCATCACGGCGAAGTCGATCGTCTCGCGGCCCTTGGTGCTGCCGGGCGCGGGCAGGGTGACCGTGCGGACCCAGCCGGGGGTGTGGCCGGGCACGTTCTTCTCGAAGAAGAACTGGGCATCCACGCCGTCGGGGTAGCGCTTGACGGTCAGCGGGCGTCCACGCAGGTGGGGAAGGAGGACCGGGGCGATGCGGGTGTAGTAGTCGATGACCTCGGCCTTGGTGAACGAGGCCGCGGGATACATCAGCTTGTCCAGATTGGTGAGCGTCAGGTGCCTGCCCTCGACCTCGACCCGTACCTTCCTGGTCACACCGCACCTCCGGGGCGGGAGCCGATACGGCACCGCCAGAGTGGGTACCTGCCCAACTGGCAAGTCCTTTGAATCCCTAGATGGTGTAGTTCGAACAAAGAGACGAGTATGTGGCTATGCGCAGCATCTGGAAGGGCGCCATATCGTTCGGGCTGGTCACCATCCCCGTGAAGCTCTATTCCGCCACGGAGCAGAAGGACGTCTCCTTCCACCAGGTGCACCGGGAGGACGGCGGGCGGATCAAGTACAAGCGGGTGTGCACGCTCGACGGCCAGGAGGTGTCGTACTCCGACATCGCCAAGGGCTACGAGCTGCCGAGCGGCGACATGGTCGTGCTGACCGACGAGGACTTCGCCGACCTGCCGCTGACCACCTCCCGCCGGATCGACGTGCTGCAGTTCTCCCCGTCCGATCAGATCGACCCGATCTACTTCGCCAAGTCGTACTACCTGGAGCCGGAGGCCCAGGGGGCGAAGCCGTACGTGCTGCTGAGGGACGCGTTGGAGCGCTCGGGGCAGGTGGCGATCGTGAAGGTGGCGCTGCGCCAGCGCGAGTCGCTGGCGACCCTGCGTGTACGGGACGGCATCTTCGTGCTGGAGACGATGCTGTGGCCGGACGAGGTGCGCGAGGCGGACTTCCCCTTCCTGGACGAGGACATCGACGTGCGTCCCCAGGAGCTCAAAATGGCCGAGTCCCTGATCGAGACGATGGTCGCGGACTTCGATCCGGAGGGGTACACGGACGCCTACCGCGAGGCGGTGCAGGCCGTCATCGAGGCCAAGGTCGCGGGCAAGGAGGTGGTCGCCCCCGAGGCGCCCGCCGAGGAGAAGCCCGCCGTCGATCTCATGGCCGCGTTGCGCGCCAGCGTGGAGGCCGCCAAGCGGGAGCGCGAGGGGCGCGAGCCGGCGAGGAAGGAGGCCGCGGCGTCGGGCGCGAAGAGCGCCGCGAAGCCCGGGACGAAGGCCGGGGGGAAGGCCGCGGCGAAGAAGGCGGCCTCCGGCGCCGAGGACGCCGAGGACGAGGAGAAGGCGCCCCGCAAGCGCGGAGCGCGCCGCTCCGCCTGACGCCACGGCTCGCGTACGTGCCCCGGGTGTGCCTGGGGAGGCCGGGCATGGCGTGGATACGGCCGGGAGATCCGCAGGGCAAGGTCGGCGTACGGCCGGGCCGGTCCGATCCCCGGCCGTGCGGGAACGGCTGACGAGGCCTGGCGCGGCGGGGCGGGTGGGGAACGGGTGGGGAAATGGAACGGCCATCCGGCCGGGATTCCCCCGGCCGGATGGCCCTGTAGTAGGAAAAGGCGGCGAGCCGGCGGCTCTCGTCCGCGGCGTCCGCCTGTGCGCTGTAACGATGAGTCTCATCGTGTGGGCGAGGAGACGTACGTGTCTCCCCCCTGTGTGAGCGCCTCTCCGTGGATCTTCCGCTCAGGTTGAGGGCCGATCACGGCGAGGTCGTCCGGTGTTGGATCCGCTCAGCCGACGGGCACGATCGGGGCGCCGCTGAACGCCACGTCCGGCTCCTGCAGCGGCTCCGCCTCCCGCCGCCTCAGGGAGTCCAGGAGCTGCCTGGTGATACGGATCGTGATGTTGTTGATCAGGTTCTGCCGCTGGTGCGACCGCTGCTGCTGGCGTGCGTTCTGGTGCTCGCGGTTCCTGTTGTGGTTGCGGTTGTGGTTGCGGTTGCGGTGGCCGCGACCCCAGCCTCCTCCGCCGCCGCCCCAACCGGCCTGGACGACGGCCGCGTTCGCCGTGGTCGCGGTGGTCGTGGCGCCGAGCGCCACGGCCCCACCGGTCAAGGCGGTGCTGATCGCCAGCCCCGCGATGACACTCCTGAACTTGGGCATTGCGCTTCTCCTCTGAAAGGAATTGATTTCCTCTTACCTTTCGACGCTCTCCGGATCGAGTTGTGGAGAACGATGAGATCATCCGAGCGGATCACCTCGATATCGTGTTGATTGCCGGGTTTACGTCAGGACAAACGATGCTCTAGGGGATCTTGAGTGCTGTCTGTGATTTATTGAATATGGCCGTCGGTGAGCGCCTTTTTTGCGGGAAAAAGGCAAGCCCCGAGGTGAGTCGAGTGGTTCGATGGGGAAGTGCCAATCCTCCGCGGCGGAGTTTCGCGCGGAAATCCGGGTGCGGTGTGTACGGGCGCCGTGAAATGAGGCGGCGGCCGCCCTGGCGACATGGACGTCTCCGCGGCCGCCGGTGATCCGGAGGTGAAAAGGACACGGCCCACCCGTCCGGCACGGTGTCCGGAAGGGTGGGCCGTTCGTTTTCTCTAGGGTGAGACCGAGCGTGCGCCGTCGAAGGTCTGCCCTGCCTCATCCGGGAGGCGGGCTCCCGGATGTGGCGCGGGGGTGATCCCTCTCCGGCCGGTCACGGTCTCACGGCCGATGAATGCGCTTACGGCTGCTGCTGGTTGTTGGCGTTGTTGGCGTCGTCGGACCTGGCGCGGCCACCCTCGGCCTCTCCGTCGCCGGCGTTGACGGCGTTGCCGCCTCGCGCAGCGCTGATCGCATTCTGGTCGGCGAACTGGCTACGCGGGAAGAAGAAGACCCGCTCCCGCTCCCGGGGCCGCTCCTCGCGCACGCGCTCAATGCGCTCGCGCCGCTCCTGCGGGACGTCCAGGCGGACGTTGTTGATCACGGTCTGACGCTGCTGCTGGTGCTCGCGCTGGTGCTCGCGCTGGTGGTTGCGGTTGTGGTTGCGGTTGTGGTTGCGGTTGTGGTTCCGGTTGCCACGACCCCAGCCGCCGCCCCAGCCGCCGCCGCAGCCGCCGCCGCCGCAGCCGACCTGGACGATGCCGGCGTTCGCCGCGGTGGTGGTGGCGGCGGCGCCGAGGGCGACGGCTCCACCGGTCAGCGCGGTGCTGATGGCGAGAAGGCCTACGAGATTCTTGAACTTGGGCATTGCGTTTCTCCCCTGAAAGGAATTGATTTGCGCCCGACACTCTGACATTCCTGGGATCTGCTCCGAAGAATGTCCGGACGGCCCTTGCGGGACCCTGTCCGCATTATCTTGATTTCCTGGAGTGTGCGGCGGCAAACGGTGCCGCATCGTTCTTAGTCAGCTCTTTGTTATTCATTGCGGACGCCGTGTGCGGTGGTTGTCGTCCCGGTGGGCCGGCATTATTTGCGGACGGAGGCGCGGGGGCGTCCGGTGCGAATGCGACATCAAGGCCATGGGTGCGGTGGCGGGGGGCGTGAACGCGCCGGAATGCCGAAGAGCCTGCCCGGCTCGGCCATGTTGGCCGAGCCGGACAGGCTTGTTTTAGGCGAGGGAATGTGCGTGCGCGCACGGACACCCTCGCTTTTCCGTCCCGGTGTCTTTCGACGGCCGGATCGCGAGATTCCTTATGGCCGGACCGCCTCCGTCGTGAAGGTCGAGTCAGGAAGGAACGCGTTCCCGCGAGGCCTGGAAAAAGACTCCGGGTGCGGCGGCGGTATGGTGCCGCCGGTGTTCCAAAGGGTGAGCCCGACCTCTCGCTGATCGTTCGGTGGTCTCACGGTGGGCTGAATGCGCTTACTTGCCGGTGCTTTCCGGCTTACCGCCGGGTGGTGGTGACCCTGACGGGAACGTCCTGGTCTTGGTTGTTGGCGTTGTTGGCGTCGCCGGACTCGGCGCGGCCACCCTCGGCCTCTCCATCGCCGGCGTTGACGGCGTTGCCGCCCTGCGCACGGCTGATGGCGAGCTGGTTGGCAGCCTGCTCAGGGGTCAGGAACCCGTTCTGGCCACCCGGGAACAGGTCATCCCGGAACAGGGTCCGGTTGTCCCGGGGGTCGAACTCATCCCGGACCTGGTCGTCCCGGAACTCCCGCTGCTCCCGGGGGACGCGCACGCGGATGTTGTTGATCACGTTCTGGCGCTGGCGCTGGTGCTGGCGCTGCTGCCCCTGCTGGCGCTGGTGGTTGCGGTTGTGGTCGCGGTTCCAGTTGCGGTTGCGGCTGCGGCCGCCCCAGCCGCCGCCCCAGCCACCGCCGCCGCCCCAGCCGCCGGTCTGGACGACGGCGGCGCTCGCCGAGGTGGCGGTGGTGGCGCCCAGGGCGACGGCTCCACCGGTCATCGCGGCGCCGACGGCCAGCAGCCCCATGAGGTTCTTGAACTTGGGCATGGCGATTCTCCCTTGGAAGGAATTGGTTTGCCCCGGCACTCTGGCATTCCGAGAATTCTCGGAAGCGTGCCCGGATGACCCTTGTCAGATCATCTCTACGGTGTCTCTGATTTCCTGCCACGTCGGGCGGCAAACGATGATTGGCGGCTTTTAGTCTTTGCTTGTCGCTCTATTAATGAAGTGGATCGGTTGAAGCTGATTTGCCACTGATGCCCCCTTATGTCGGAGTTCGCGGGGCGTATTCGGGGTGGATCTCCCTGCGCGTCACGGCGCCGGTCCTCGCTCGGCTCATGCCGTACGAACAGGGGAAACCGGCCGGTGAAATAAAGAAATCCGGCCGGCGAGACGCCGGCCGGACGAATGTGATTTCCATGTGGATGGGATGACGGATCGCGGGCGAGGCCCGCCGTCGTCCCGCGAGAATTGTGAAAACGAGCGTGTCTTCCGGGCGGAAACGGAAATTGCCGCCCGGCCCGCGTTACGCGCCCCGGTCCCGGGCGTGCGGTGTGCGGCCGCCGGTGCGTCCGCGCTCCCGCCGCGGTGAGTACGGCGTCTCAGTCGAGGACTCGGGATTCGCGGACGATGTCCCTGCCGTTCAAACTCGACGTGGTGGTCGCGGTCGGCGGCAGGTTGCGGTCACGCGGGACCACCACGTCGTTGATCAGGAAATGGGTCTGCGTCTGGTGCTGCTCGTTGCGCTGGCTCTGGTGCTTGCTGTTGTTGTTGCGGTTCACGCCGTTCCCGCGGCCCCAGCCGCCGCCATCGCACCCGCCGTCGCCGCAACCGCCCGCCCGGAGCATGCCGGCACTCGCGGCCGTGGTCGTGGTCGCCGTGCCGACCGCGACGGCTCCGGCGGCCACCGCGGCGCCGAGCGCGAGAAGCCCGGCGAGCCTTGTGAACTTGGGCATTGTGTTTCTCCTTCGAAAGGAATGCGTTCGCCCTCGCGTCCCGACGTTTTCGGAGATTTTCCGGGTCGTCGCGGAAGGCGGCGGAGTGACCTCGGTGATCACTCCCGCGGATCTGTGATTTCCTTCCGTATCGAGTGGCAAACGGCGGTTGGCTGCTCTTAGGCGCTGCTTGTCGCTCTATTACTAATGTTGCGATAATAAACGCAGATTTGCGGGAAGTTGTGCGATATGTCCAAGTTGGGAGGGCGGACAAAAATCCGGCCGGCGAGATGCCGACCGGATGGAATGCTGTTCCCGGCGGGGGCCGTGGACGGCCGCTCTTCTCAGAGCCCGCGCCCACCGGGCCGGGTTCCGCCCCTCCTCCGGGATTCGGGATGTCGACTCGTCAGGCGTGCCCGCGCCCCCCGCGGCCTTCCGCCTCGGAATACGAGGCGTACGGCCCCGGGGAACGCGGGCACGTGGGATCACTTCTCGTCACCGCCGACAGGCGGCGGCTGGTTAGAAGCCGCCGTCGTCGCCGCCGTCGTCGTCGCCGCCGTCGAGCACGGCTGCGTTGGACAGGATCTCCGGCAGGTCGTCGCCGCCGTCATCGGTGTTCCGGCCCGTGCGGATGTTGTTGATCACGTGCTGGCGCTGGCGCTGGTTCTCGGTCTGCTGGTTGTGCTGGCGCTGGTGGTTGCGGTTGTGGTTGCGGTTGTGATTGCGGTTGCGGCCGCTGCGGCCACCCCAGCCACCGCCGCCGCCCCAGCCGCCGCCGGCCTGGACGACGGCGGCGTTCGCCGAGGTGGCGGTGGCGGCGGCGCCGAGCGCGACGGCTCCGCCGGTCATCGCCGTGGCGACGGCGAGAAGACCGACGACGTTCTTGAACTTGGGCATAGCGATTCTCCCTTGAAAGGAATTGAATTGCCCGTCAACTCTGACGTTCTCCGAATTCGGAGAGGATTTGCGGATGACCCTTACGTGGACCATCTTCGCGTCGTCTAGATTTCCTTCAGCGGCGGGCGATAAACGGTGATCGGAGGCTTTTGCCATCCGCTTGTCGCTTTATTGGGGACGTTGTTCGATTACTGCACTTATGCGGTGGTGTGCGATATATGTCGCAATTGCGGCGTGTGGCGACCGTCCTGCGGGAGTGGGAGGGGGAACGCAGAAGACCACCCGGCCGGCGGTGTCCGCCGACCGGGTGGTCCCGGTCTTGCTGTGGTGAGGGCTCCCGCGAGCCTTCGCTCGCGGGAGCCCTCGGGTCATCGCGGTGGAGAATCACCCGTCACCGGTTCGGTGTGGTGTTCTCGGTGGCCACCTGTTTGCGCCGTGCCCGCGCCCTCCGTGAGCTCGCGTCCGGCCGGAACCACGGCTCCGGTGGGGCGTGGGCACCTCACGAATCTCTCGTCGCCTCTGTTTTTAGAAGTCGTCGTCGAAGCGGTCGAAGCCCCGGTCACGCTCACGGCCGACGCGGATGTTGTTGATCACGAACTGACGCTGGTTCTGGTTCTGGCGGTTGGTCTGGTGCTGACGGTTGTGGTTGCGGTTGTGGTTGCGGTTGTGGTTGCGGTTGCGGCCACGGCCGCCCCAGCCGCCGCCGCCCCAGCCGCCGCCGCAGCCGCCGCCGCAGCCGACCTGGACGACGCCGGCGCTCGCCGGGGTGGTGGTGGTCGCCGCGCCGAGCGCGACAGCGCCGCCGGTCATCGCCGTGCTGATGGCGAGCCCCGCGATGACACTCTTGAGCTTGGGCATTGCGTTTCCCCCTTGAAAGGATGGTTGCCCCGTTTTCCGGCGTTTTCCAAAATGATTGGGAAAACGTCGTGGATGCTGATGACTGCCGCATCCTGGTTGTCTTGATTTCCGCGCCGAGTGTCCGACAAACGGCAATCGTGCGCTTTTACTCCCTGCTTGTCGCTTTATTGACGATGTTGAACTCTTATCGCTAGATATGCAGTGAAATGTCCCGCAATGTCCGATTTGCAGCGCGGTGGCGCCAGGAGGGATACCGTCGAAACGGCAGGCGAGCAGGGGAGGACGCGTGGGTGTCGAGCCGATTCCGTACTGGCCGGGAGAGCTGATCGAGCTGGGGGAGACGCGGATCCACGTACGGTCCACACCACGCGGACCGGAGGAGAAGGCGGTGTACGTCCACGGGCTCGCCGGCTCCGCCACCAACTGGACCGACCTGATGGGCGCGCTGGCGGACGAGGTCGCCGGGTGGGCCCTCGACCTGCCCGGTGCGGGCTTCTCCCCGGCGTCCCCCGACGGCGACTACTCCGTGGACGGCCACACCCGCGCCGTCATCGCGCTGATCGAGCATCTCGGCGCCCCGGTCCACCTGTTCGGCAACTCGCTCGGCGGAGCGGTCTCCGTACGCGTCGCGGCCACCCGTCCCGAGCTGATCAGATCGCTTGTGCTCGTGTCGCCGGCGCTGCCCGACCTGCTCCCCAGGTACGGCCCGGCCCGCGTGGCCGTGTCCGCCGCCCCGCGCATCGGGGAGTGGGCGATGCGGCGGATGAGCGCGGTCCCCGCCGAGCGGAGGGTCCGGGCGACGCTCGGCATGTGCTACGCCGACCTCGGCCGCGTCCACCCCGAGCGCGTACGGCTCGCCGTGGAGGAGGTGCGGCGGCGGGACGCACTGCAACACGCCGGACCGGCGCTGGTCGGCTCCGCCAGGGCCATCGTGGGCGAGTACTTCCGCACCGGGCCGGACAACCTGTGGCGGCAGGCCGCCCAGGTGACCGCGCCCACGCTCGTGATCCACGGGCGGCGGGACCGGATCGTCGACGCCCGGATGGCGCTGCGCGCCGGCCGTACCTTCCCCGATGTGCGCCTCGTCACCATCCCGGACGCGGGGCACGTCGCGCAGATGGAGTTTCCCGAGATCGTGGCGCGTGAGGCGGCCCGGCTGCTCGCCGAGACACGCGTTCGCACACGGTGACCTCCCGATTTGGGGAATGCCACGGCCCCCCGGCTAGGTTGTCACTAGATGCTTGTGATGACCCCCTGAACGGGAGTGGGACTGTGTCGTTGCCACCGCTGGTAGAGCCGGCAGCAGAGCTGACCGTCGACGAGGTGCGCCGCTACTCGCGTCACCTGATCATCCCCGACGTGGGGATGGCGGGGCAGAAGCGGCTCAAGAACGCCAAGGTGCTCTGTGTGGGCGCCGGCGGCCTGGGCTCGCCCGCGCTGCTGTACCTCGCCGCGGCGGGCGTCGGCACGCTCGGCATCATCGACTTCGACGTCGTGGACGAGTCGAACCTGCAGCGCCAGGTCATCCACGGCCAGTCCGACGTCGGCCGTCTCAAGGCCGACTCCGCGGCGGCCAGCGTGCGCGAGATCAACCCGCTGGTCAACGTGGTGATCCACAACGTGGCCCTCACCACCGACAACGTCATGGACATCTTCTCCGGCTACGACCTGATCGTGGACGGCACCGACAACTTCGCCACGCGTTACATGGTCAACGACGCCGCGGTGCTGCTCGGCAAGCCGTACGTCTGGGGGTCCATCTACCGCTTCGACGGCCAGGCGAGCGTCTTCTGGGCCGAGCACGGGCCGTGCTACCGCTGCCTCTACCCCGAGCCGCCGCCGCCGGGCATGGTGCCGTCCTGCGCCGAGGGCGGCGTCCTCGGCGTGCTGTGCGCGTCGATCGGCTCCATCCAGGTCAACGAGGCCATCAAGGTCATCACCGGCGTCGGCGAGCCGCTGGTCGGCCGCCTGATGATCTACGACGCGCTGGAGATGAAGTACCGCGACGTCAAGGTCCGCAAGGACCCCGAGTGCGCGCTCTGCGGCAAGAACCCCACGATCACCGAGCTGATCGACTACGAGGCGTTCTGCGGCACCGTGTCGGACGAGGCGCAGCAGGCCGCGGCCGGCTCGACGATCACGGCGATCGAGCTCAAGGACATGCAGGAGCGCGGCGACGACATCTACGTGATCGACGTCCGCGAGCCGAACGAGTACGAGATCGTCAACATCCCCGGCGCCGTGCTGATCCCCAAGGGCGAGTTCATCAACGGCTCCGCCCTGGAGGGCCTGCCGCAGGACAAGAAGATCGTCCTGCACTGCAAGTCCGGCGCCCGCTCGGCCGAGGTCCTCGCGATCCTCAAGAACGCCGGCTTCGCCGACGCCGTCCACGTCGGCGGCGGCGTGCTGAGCTGGGTCAAGGCCGTCGACCCCTCGCTGCCCACCTACTGACGCCCGCGGACGCGGCCGCCGTCCCTCATCGGGACAGCGGCCGCGGTGGGTCTTTCGGCATTTCGATGGATTTGCGACCAGGTGGGGTTAAGGTCGCTGACGTGGGTGGGACACGGACGTGGCCGGCGCTGATGGTGGCGTCCGCACTCACCGTTATCTGCGCCGTCATCGCCGGGGTGGCGGCGAGCGCGGCGGCCGGCGAGCTCACCCGGGGCCCGAGCGCCGGCGAGCTGCGGCAGGCGTCCGCCGCCGAGATCGCCCGCCGCTGGGAGATGTGGCCCGCGGGCCGGATCTTCCCCGCCACCCTCGGCTACACCGGCGAGCAGGGCGGCCGGGAGAAGGCCAGGAGGGTCGGCATCTCCTCGCGCACCGACTGCGCCGCCTCCGTCGACGCCCCGCTGCGCGCCCCCGTACGCGCCGCCGGGTGCCGCGCCATCCTGCGGGCCACCTACATCGACGCGCTCCAGGGCATCGTCGTCACCGTCGGCGTCGCCGCCTTCCCCGACTCCGTCTCCGCGTCGGCCGCCGAGGCCGCCTTCCCGAAAGCGGGGAAACCCTCGCCCGGGCTGCGCGCCCTGTCCTTCCCCGGCACCGTGACCGACCGGTTCAGCGCCGCCAGCCGTCAGGAGAGCACCGCCAGGCAGGCCGGGCCGTACGTGGTGCTGACCACGGCCGGGCAGGTGGACGGGCGGCCCGCCCGCTGGGTCGGCAGGCAGCGTCCCACCATCTTCACCTTCACCGGCGACCTGGCCGGGCAGATCGCGGCTGCGCTCACCGCGCCCACCGCGCCCGACTGCGAGGCCAAGGAGTGGCGGTGCTGAGGCCGCGCGCCCTCGCCGCCCTCGCGGCGGCCACGGTGGCCTTCATCCCCGGCGTTCTCCCCGGCTTTCTCACCGACGCGGCCCGCGCCGACGACGTGCGGGCCAGCCAGGACGTGGTGCTGCGCACCCTCGACCTGGCCGAGGCGTGGCGGCTCACCAAGGGCGAGGGCGTCACGGTGGCGGTCCTCGACTCCGGCGTGGACCCCCGCCACCACGACCTCGTCGGCTCGGTGACCACCGGGAAGGACTTCACGGCGGGGGCGAACCCGAAGGGCGTCGCCCCGACCCGCCTGCACGGCACGTACATGGCCTCGCTGATCGCCGGGCACGGGCACGGCCCCGCGCGCGAGGACGGCGTCATCGGCGTCGCCCCGGGGGCCAAGGTGCTCTCGGTGCGGGTGATCCTCGAAGACGAGGAGCCCGGCTTCCGCTCGTTCAACTCCGACGCCCGCTACGAGGGTGTCGTCGCCAGGGGCATCAGGTACGCCGTGGACCGCGGCGCCGACGTGATCAACCTGTCGATCTCGAAGGACCTGCCGACGGAGGAGGAACGGGACGCCATCCGGTACGCCATCTCCAAAGGCGTGGTCCTGATCGCCGCGGCGGGCAACGACGGCGCCGGCAAGCGCGACGCCCCCTACTCCTATCCGGCGGCCATTCCCGGCGTCATCTCGGTCGCCGCGGTCACGCCCGCCCTGCGCCGCGCGTCGTTCTCCAACCGCAACTCCTCGGTCATGCTGGCCGCGCCCGGCGTCGACATCCTCGGCGCGGGCCCCGGAGACGAGTACTGGGTCGGCCGCGGCACCTCCCAGGCGACCGCCCTCGTGTCCGGGGTCGCCGCGCTGATCAAGGCGCGGTACCCCCGGATGTCCCCGGCCCTGATCGCGCAGGCCCTCACCTCGTCCGCCTCCGCCAAGGAGCGGTACAACACCGGCACCGGCTTCGGCGTGGTCAACGCGTACCGGGCGCTGACCACGGCGGCGGCGCTCGCCCGCCACCGCGCCACCGCGTCCGGGCCCGGCGTGCAGGACCCGGCACGTACGGCCGGGACGCGGGAGCGCGCCCCCGAGCCCGTGGCGGTGGTGCGCCGCGACCAGCGGGCCATCCTGGTCTACGGCGCCGTCGCCGTCGGCGGCCTCGTCGGCACGGGCACCGGCCTGGCCGTCCTGGTCCTTCTCGTACGGCGGGCCAGGCGCGAGGAGGACGACACCCCGATCCCGCCTGCTCCTTGGCGTACGGAGACGCAGACGTAGCATCGGGGTATGTCGCCCGACCAGCCGGGGAGCCGGCGCCGCGCGCATCCGGGGAGCGCGTCCGCGCGGCGGGCGGAGACGGCCCGGGTGGCGGCCGAGCGGGCCGCCCTGGGGCGCGGCGTGCGGTTCCATTCGATCTTTCTCGCCCTCATGGGCCTCGTCCTCGCGGCCGCCGCCGGGAACGTCCTGCTCGGCGCGGTCGGTGTGCTCCGCGAGACGCGTTCCCGCCCGCTCACCGAGGCCGAGCGGGCCAAATACGTCCAGGAGGACGTGGCGCGCCGCTGGCGGGCCTGGCCGGTCGGCATGGTCTTCCCCGAGGAGCTCGAATACGCCGGGCTCGGCCGCGCGCTGCAGTACGCCCGGCGGGTGGGCGTGGCCCCCGAGACCTCCTGCTCCGCCGCGGTCGACCCGCCCGTGGCGTCCGTGCTGCGCAGATACCGGTGCGTCACCATGCTCCGGGCGACGTACGTGGACCAGACGGCGACGTTCGCCGTCACCGTGGGGGTCGCGGTGCTCCCCGACGAGCAGACCCGGGTGGACACCGCCGCCAAGCTGCCGCAGGACGACCGCGTCGGCGTGCGGCCGGTCGCCTTCCCCAACACGGTGACGGACCTCTTCGGCGCCGCGCAGCGGCAGCGGACGGGATTCGTCGGAGCCGGGCCGTACATCGTCTTCTCGTCCGTGGGGTACACCGACGGTCGGATTCGTGACTCGGTGCCCGCGGAGGAGCAGTTGAACAGCGAGATGTGGCCCGTGGGGCAGTCGATCGCCGCGCGCATCGCGCGTTCGCTGGCCCAGCCGCCCGACGTCCCGCGCTGCACCCGGGGGAACGTGTGCTGAGGCGTGTGGCGCTGTGCGCCGCCGCCATCGCCCTGGCGACGCCGCCCGCCGCGCCGGCCCTCGCGGCCCCCACCGGCGACCGCGCGGTGCTCGACGCCGTCAACGCCGAGAAGGCGTGGAAGGTGACCAGGGGCGACGGCGTCCTCGTCGCCGTCCTGGACGGCCGGGTGGACGGCGACGCCTCCGAGCTCAAGGGCCGGGTCGAGCAGGGCCCCGACATGACCGGAACCGTCTTCGGCCGGGCGACGTCGCCGCCGGGGGAGGCCACGCCCGCGGCCTCCCTGATCGCCGGCGACGGCGGCGGGGGCGGGGCCTGGGGCGTCGCGCCGCGGGCGCGCATCCTGTCCATTCCCGTGATCGCCGAGCGCCCGTCCGCCGACTTCGTCGACCCGCTGGCCGAGCCGGGGGCGGCGATCGACAGCCCGCTCGCCCGGGCCATCAGGCACGCCGCGAACAACCGCGCGAGCGTCATCGCCATCCCGTCGGGGACGTACACGGTGGGCCGGATGGACCGCGACGCGATCTCGTACGCACTCTCGCGGGGCGTGGTGATCGTGTCGGGTGTGGGCGACGGCGGGGACTACTGGCGGTTCCCGGCCGGATATCCCGGCGTCGTGGGCGTGGCCGCGGCCGGCAAGGACGCTCCCTCCAGCACGAACCTGTCCGTCCTCGTCGCCGCGCCGGGCGTGGACCTGCCCGTGGCCCTCCCCGGAGGCCGGCACGGGCACCGGACCGGCAGCGGCCCGGCGAGCGCGGTGGTCGCCGGCGTCGCCGCCCTGATCAAGGCGCGCTACCCCGATCTCAAGCCCGAGCTGGTGGCCCGCGCCCTCACCTCCACATCCCGGCGCGCGGGCGCCGGATACGACAAGAAGACCGGCTTCGGCGTGGTGGACGCGGCGGCGGCGCTCGCCCAGGCCGGCCGGCTCGCCGGGTACGGGCGCGCGGTGCCGGTGGAGGAGGATCTGCACTTCGGCGGCGGTCGGCTCGCCCCGGCGCCAGAGCGTCCGGGACCCGATCCCATTAGGCTCTGGATCTACGGCATCGGCGTCTTTCTCGGCGTCTGCGCCTTCACCGCGGCGGCCGCGGCGATCACCCGCCGGTGATCACATGTTGATGGCCGTTCGGCTGCGGTTCGGCTGCGGTGTGGTCGATCTCGGCACTTTCGGGCACAGGCGGGGGCAAAGGTTCGCTAGGGTCCCGGCTCATGGGGTACGAGCTGCGCGTCGAGCGTGAATCACCGCTCGCCTACGCCGAACTCGCGAGCGTGCTTTCGGCGCAGGCCGGATTCGAGCTGCGCGGGTCGCAGGAGGCCGGCGAGGTTCTCGCGCGGCACGGCGACGCCGTGCATCCGGTGGCGATCTGGTCGGGACGGCTGGCCGGCCAGCCGGGGTCGGACTGGCATGTGGCCCAGCTGGCCCTGCTCTCCGACATCGTCGGCGCCCGTCTCGTCGGCGAGGACGGCGAGGCGTACGGCATCAGGAACGGTATCGTCGAGCAGATGAACGGCACGTCGAGCTACGAGTTCGGCAAAGTGGAAGAGATCATCGCGGCCGGACCGGCCGAATGGAGCGCCTGAACGACTACGCCGAGCGGGTCCTCGACGTCGTCGAGCTGATACCGCCCGGCAAGGTCATGCCGTACGGGGACATCGCGGAATACCTGGGGGAGGGTGGACCGCGGCAGGTGGGACACGTCCTGTCCCTCTGGGGTGGTGGCGTCCCGTGGTGGCGCGTGCCGAGAGCGGACGGCTCTCCGCCCGTGGGGCACGAGGTCGAATGCCTCGCCCGATGGCGTGAGGAGGGCACGCCGCTCCGGGGAAACCGGGCGGACATGCGGTTCGCTCGATGGGACGGACCCGCCCGCTGACCGCTTACCATTTCTAGAACACCGGTCTCCGAAGGGTGGTGCCTCCCCTATGACACCCGCGCCCACGAGCGACACCGTCGCCGACCGTCTGCGGGCTGTTCAGGAGCTTTACGACCGGGGTGAGTCCATATCGTCGCTGGTCGCGCTGGCCCGTGAGCCGGGCCTCGGGCCGGCCGAGCGGCGCGAGGTCGACCGCGAGGCGCTGGCCGGGCCGCTCGGGCTGCGGCTGGACGCGGCCGCCAAGCGGGGCGCCACCCGCCGCCGCGAGGCGATCACGGCCCTGCGACCCTACCTCGCCGAGGTGGACCCCCGCGTCAAGAGGGACCTCCCGGTCGGCCGCCGCGCCGTTTACCACCTGATCGAGACCCGCGACCCCGGGGAGCTGGCCGAAAGCGACGCGCTGGCCAAGCTGGCCGCCGCCGCGGCCGAGCCGTCCCGGCGGGTGCGCAAGGGCCTCCGGTGGTACGCCGACCTTCCGGTCGAGGTGGACGACAAACTGCTGCGGCTGCGCAAGGCCGACCTCGTGCCGGTGACGCAGATCGACGACATCTCCTGGGTGGGCGGGCGGCTGCGGATCACCGGCCACGCCTACCTCGCCGGGCTGTCCGTGCGCAGCCGCCGGTTCAACCGCGCCACCGTCGTGCTGAAGGGGCCGCGCTGGCTGCCGCGGGTGCGGCTCAAGACCCGGCGGATCTACCATCCCGAGGCCACCCACGCGGCCAAGGAGCCGGGCTGCAACTACGACTGGGCGGGGTTCACCGCCGAGCTGCACCCGTTCTCGCTCCGCTGGCGCGCGGGACTGCGCGCCGTGGTTCGCGGCGGCAAGCGGCTGCTCAAGCGTCGCCGCACCGTGCAGGACACCACCACCTGGCGCGCCGAGATCGCGATCTGGAGCCGCATGGCGCGGGCGGCCGGCCCGCTGCGCGGCCCCGCGATCGGCCGCACCGAGCGCCCGGCCGGGCTCCGGGTCAAGCCGCGCTGGTGGGTGCGTCCCGTGTGGACCTCCGACAAGGCGCTCCAGGTCGTGCTGCAGCCGACGCGGGCCGAGCTGACCGGCGTCCGGCGTGAGGGCGACAACGTCGTGCTCACCGGCTTCGTCCCCGGCCACCCCGTCACCCGCGGCAAGGCCAGGGTCGGCGGCCACCGGATGGCGGCGGAGTTCGCCCCGGTCGAGGGCGGCAGCGAGTTCTCGCTGGTGCTGGGCGTCCCGACGCTGCTCAAGGACCGGGACGCGCGCCGGCTCTGGGTCGAGCCCAAGGGCGAGCCCGCGGCGGCAGTGATGCTGGAGGGCGGCGAGGAGACCCGGATCATCGTCGGCGACCGCGAGATCACCGTGCAGGGTGACCGGCGCGACCGGGTGATCGTCTCCGGGCACAAGATCCTTCCGGTGATCACCTCCGCCGACTGGCGGGACGACACGCTCACGCTCACCGGCCGGTACCCCGACCCCGACCCCGGGCCGCGCGACATGCTGCTGCGCCACCGCGGCGGCCTGATCATCCGCGTTCCGCTCCAGCGGGACGGCGAGGAGTTCTCGGTGCGGCTCGCGCCCGGCGCGATGCCGCGGTTCGGGGGGACCGTCCCGCTCGCCGAGGGCATCTGGAGCATCTCGGTCGCGCCGCCCGGCAAGCACGGCCCCGCCGTCGCCCCGGCCCGCTTCGACCATGCCGGGCTCGACGCCCTCGACGAGGAGCGGCGCACCATCGACGGCCGCGTCTACCGCTTCGTCGCGACGCGGTACGACGTCCCCGTGCTCGTGACGGCGGAGGACCGGCCGGGCGACGAGCGCAGCGCCGCCGGAGTCTGGGCGCTGAGCCGCAACTTCTACCCCTCGGAGCGGTCCCAGCCGCTGCGCGAGGCCGCGGTCTACGTCTCCTCCGACGGCAGGTCCTACTCCGACAGCCCCCGGGCGATCTACGAGGAGCGGGTCCGCCGGGGCGACGACAGTGAGCACATCTGGGTGGTCAGGGACGGCGCGTTCATCCCGCCGGGCTCGGCCGAGCTGGGTCTTCCCGGCGACATCGTCCCCAAGGTGGTCAGGGAGGGCAGCCGGGAGCACTACGAGGCGCTGGCCCGCTCCCGCTACATCGTCTCCAACGGCTTCCTGCCGCCGTGGTTCCGCACCCGCGACGACCAGATCTGCGTCCAGACCTGGCACGGCACGCCGGTCAAGCACATCGGCCGCGACCTGCCGCACATGCGGCGTGAGCCGAGGCCGCCGGTCTGGCACCGGCAGGCGGTCGAGGTCCGCGGCTGGGACGTGCTGGTCTCGCAGAGCCCGTGGGCGTCCTCGGTGCTGCGCAAGGCGTTCGGCTACGAGGGCGAGATCCTTGAGTGCGGATATCCGCGCAACGACGTCCTCGTCGGGGACCGCGAGCCCGCCGCGAGCGCGATCAGGCGGCGCGTCGGCGTCCCCGAGGGCAAGCGGGTGATCCTTTACGCGCCGACGTTCCGCGACTACGACCGCAGGAACGCCTCGGTGAAGCTCGACCTCGTGGACGCCCGGCGGGCCCTCGGCACGGACCATGTCGTGCTCGTGCGCGGCCATGCGATGCAGGCGTTCCCGCACGTGCCGTCCCTGGACGGGTTCGCCATCGATGTCACCACTTATCCCGACATGGCGGACCTGCTGCTGATCGCGGACGTGCTGGTCACCGACTACTCCTCGTCGATGTTCGACTTCGTCGCGAGCGGCCGGCCGGTCGTGCTGTTCACTCCGGACCTGGACCGCTACCGCGGGGCCCGCGAGATCTACCTCGACCTGGAGTCCCAGCGTCCCGGGCCGCGCCTGGCCACCTCGCCCGAGGTCGTCGAGGTCCTGAGCTCGATCGACTCGGTGCACGCCAAGCTCGCCGACCGGTATGCCTCGTTCGTCCGGACGTACGCGCCGAATGAGAACGGCAAGGCCGCCGCTCGCCTGGTCGATCACGTGTTCTCATCCTGACCGTGGGCCCAAGCGGGCACGATCAGCTCCCGTGGTCTGGTGGAATGGCGTGTTATGAGTTATCGGCTGGTGCGGCGCGGAGCGGTGGGGCCCCACACGGCTCCCGTTCTCGACGAGCACCAGCGGGCCGTCGTCGAGCACGGATCGGGGCCGCTCCTCGTGCTCGCCGGCCCGGGCGCCGGCAAGACCACCACCATCGTGGAGAGCGTGGTCGACCGGATCGAACGACGCGGCGTCGACCCCGAGCGCGTCCTCGTCCTCACGTTCAGCCGAAAGGCCGCCGGTGAGCTGCGTGAACGCATCACCGGCCGGCTGCGCCGGACGACCAGGACGCCGCTCGCGCTGACCTTCCACAGCTACGCGTACGCGCTGCTGCGCCGGGAGGCGGTGCTGGCGGGTGAGCCGCCGCCCCGGCTGCTGACCGGTCCGGAGCAGCTCCTGGAGGTCCGCCGGCTGCTGCACGGCGAGCTGGAGGACGGCGCGCGGCACTGGCCGGCGCGGATGCGCGAGATGCTCGGCACCCGCGGGTTCGCCGAGGAGCTGCGCGATTTCCTGTCCCGCGCCGCCGAGCGCGGCCTGGACGGCGACGCCCTGGTCCGGCTCGGCCGCGCGCACGGCCGGGAAGACTGGCAGGCCGCGGGGCTGTTCTCCTACCGCTACCAGGACCGGTTCGACCTCGACCCGGTGCCCGCGCTCGACTACGCCGAGCTGATCCGCGCGGCCGCCGGCCTGCTCTCAGACGGCGACGTGCGGCGGCGCGAGCGGGCGGCCTACGACGTCGTCTTCGTGGACGAATACCAGGACACCGACCCCGCCCAGGAGTTCGTCCTGCGGCAGCTCGCCGGGGACGGCCGCGACCTGATCGTGGTGGGTGACCCCGACCAGGCCATCTACGGCTTCCGCGGCGCCGACGTGCGGGCGATCCTCCGGTTCCCGGAGCGCTTCCGCACCCTGGACGGCCAGGACGCGCCGGTCATGGCGCTACGGGTCTGCCGCCGCAGCGGCCCCGCGCTGCTGGAGGCGTCCCGGCGGATCGCCACCCGGCTGCCCGCCACCTTCACCACGCACCGCGACCTGCTCTCGGTGCCCGGCGCCGAGCCCGGCGGCGTACGCGTGCTGATCGCCGACAGCGCCGGCCAGGAGGCGGCCGTCGTCGCCGACACCCTGCGCCGGGCGCACCTGCTCGACGGCGTCCCCTGGTCGCGGATGGCCGTGCTCGTGCGCAGCGCGGCCCGCCAGATCCCGGCGCTGCGCCGCGCGCTGGTCACGGCCGGGGTGCCGGTCGTCGTCGGCGGGGACGAGGTCCCGCTGATCCAGGAGCCCGGCGTCCGGCCCCTCATCACGTTGTTCAAGATCGCGGTCCGGCCGTCCACGCTCGACGCGGCGACCGCGGAGGAGCTGCTCACCGGGCCGCTCGGCGGCACCGACATGATCGGCGTCCGCAGGCTGCGGCGCGCGCTGCGCGTGGCGGAGCAAGAGCAGGCCGCCGACGAGGACGGGACGCTGCCGTTCACGCCCCGGTCCTCCGACGAGCTGCTCGTGGCCGCCATCCGCGACGCCCGCGAGCTGATCCCGATCGAGCCACACGTGGCCGCGCCCGCCGAGCGGGTCGCCGGGCTCCTCAAGATCGCACGCTCCGCCGAACGGGACGGGCCGGAGGCCGTGCTGTGGGAGGTCTGGCAGGCCAGCGGGCTGCCCGAGCGGTGGACCGAGATCAGCCTCTCCGGCGGCTCCAGGGGTGCGCAGGCCGACCGCGACCTCGACGGCGTCGTGGCGCTGTTCGACTACGCCGCCCGGTTCATCGACCGGCTCCCCAAGGCGGGCGCGGAGGTCTTCCTCGACGACCTGATCGCGCAGGAGATCCCCGGCGACTCGCTCGCCGAGCATGCGCCGGACGGCGAGGCCGTACGCATCCTGACCGCCCACCGGTCGAAGGGCCTCGAATGGGACGTCGTGGTGGTGCCCGGCGTCCAGGAGGGCGTCTGGCCGGACCTGCGGCTGCGCGGGTCGGTCCTCGGCATCGAGCCGCTGATCGAGCTGGCCGGAGGGGGTACGCCCGACACGACGGCGCTCGACACCGGCGCGGCGGTGGCCGCGCTCGCCTCCAAACTCCTCGCTGAGGAACGGCGGCTGTTCTACGTCGCCGCCACCCGCGCCCGCCACCAGCTGGTCGTCACCGCGGTCGGCGGCGAGGACACCGACGAACGTCCCTCCCGCTTCCTGACCGAGCTGCTGCCCGGTGGCGTCGAGCCGGTGACCATGGACGACCGGGCCCGCTGGCTCAACATGCCCGCGCTCGTCGCGGACCTGCGCGCGGCGGTCTGCGACCCCGAAAAGCCCGAGGCGATGCGCCGCGCCGCCGCCACGCACCTGGCCCGGCTGGCCCGGGCGGGTGTGCCCGGCGCGAGCCCCCGCGACTGGTACGCGCTGACCCCGCTCTCCGACGACCGCCCGCTCGGCTGGCCGGACGACATCGTCCGCGTCTCGCCGTCCGCCGTGGAGAACTTCACCAAGTGCGGGCTGCGGTGGGTCCTGGAGACGGCCGTGGGCGCGGGGAGCGTCGGAGTCACGCAGAGCCTCGGCACGGTCATCCACGCGATAGCCGTACTCGCGACGGGCGACGACCCGGATCTGGCGAAGCGCCTGGACGAGGTCTGGGACCGCTTCGACTTCGGCGGCGTGTGGTTCAACCGCAAGCAGCGCAAGGTGGCCGAGCAGATGGTCGAGCGGTTCCTGACCTGGCACCGGGAGAACCCGCGCCGGCTCGTCGCGCTCGAAGAGCCGTTCACCGCGGTGCTGTCCGAGGGTGTGCACATCAAGGGCCGGGTGGACCGCGTCGAGCGGGACGATGACGGCCGGGCCGTCATCATCGACATCAAGACCGGCGGCGTCAAGCCCAAGGACGGCGAGATCGACCGCCACCCGCAGCTCGGGGTCTACCAGCTCGCCACACTGCTGGGCGCGTTCAAGCGGCACGGCCTGGTCGAGCCGGGAGGCGCCGCGCTCGTGCAGGTGGGCAAGGCCGCGGGCACCACGGGCAAGGCCAAGGAGCAGGCGCAGCAGGCACTTGGCCAGGACGCGGACCCCGACTGGGCGGAGCGGCTGGTCGAGACCGTCGCGACCGGCATGTCCGAGCGGGTGTTCGTCGCAAAGATCAACGACGGCTGCCGCACCTGCGCCGCGAAGATCAGCTGCCCCGTCAACGACAGCGGAGGTCAGGTGTGCTGAGCGAGGCCGACGGATCCGAAGAGCCGGACGGCGGCCGCGCCGAACCCGAGTGGCGGCCGGCCACGCTGAGCCCGGCCGAGCTCGCCGAGAAGCTCGGCATCCTCCCCCCGACCCCGGAGCAGGCGGTCGTCATCGAGTCGAGCCTGGATCCGATGGTCGTCGTGGCCGGCGCCGGGTCGGGCAAGAGCGAGACCATGGCCGGCCGCGTCGTCTGGCTGGTCGCGTCGGGCCTGGTCCGCCCGGAGCAGATCCTCGGGCTCACCTTCACCCGCAAGGCCGCCGCCGAGCTGGCCGAACGGGTACGCAGGCGGCTCGCCGGGCTCGCCTCGGCCGGCCTGGTCCCGGCCGAGCTGCTCGACGCCGAGCCCACCGTCTCGACCTACCATGCGTACGCCGCCCGGCTGGTGACCGACCACGCGCTGCGTGAGGGTCTGGAGCCGACGATGCGGCTGATGAGCCCGGCGGTGGCCTGGCAGATGGCCGCCCGGATCGTCGGACAGTACGACGGCCCGATGGACCTGGTCGACCTCGGCCCGCCGAGCGTCACCGCCGCCGTCCTCGAACTCGCGGGCGACATGGCCGAGCATCTGCGCGGCGCCGACGACGTGCGCGAGGTCGGCGCGTGGCTCCGGGAACGCCTCGCCGAGCTGCCGGGCAAGGCCACGGTGGCCCAGCAGCGGCCGGTGCGCAGCCAGGCGATCCGCGAGCAGCTCCTGCCCCTGGCCGAGGCGTACACGCGGGTGAAGCGCGCCAGGGAGGTCATCGACTACGGCGACCAGATGGCGCTGGCGGCGCGCATCGCGGCGAGACACCCCGAGGTGGGCGCGACCGAGCGGTCGCGGTTCTCCGTCGTCCTGCTCGACGAGTACCAGGACACCAGCCACGCCCAGCTCGTGCTGCTCCGCGCCCTGTACGGCGGAGGCCACCCGGTCACCGCGGTGGGCGACCCCTGCCAGTCGATCTACGGCTGGCGCGGCGCGTCGGCCGGCAACCTGTCCCGCTTCCCGGAGGACTTCCCGACGGCGTCGGGCGACCCCGCGCCGGTGCGGCAGCTCTCCGTCAGCTTCCGCAACGGCGAGCGGGTGCTCGACGTGGCGGCGAAGATCCAGATCCCGCTTCGGGACGGGCGGCGCGGCAGCGTGCCGGTGCTCGTGCCCGGGGCCAACCGGGTGGACCGCGGCCGGGTCGTGTGCGCCTTCCACGCCACCGCCGAGGACGAGGCCGCCTGGATCGCGGACGGCATCGCCAGGACGCTCGGCTCCGAGACCGCGCCCGACGGCCTGCCCTGGGGCGAGGGCGAGCAGGCCCGTCCCCTGCAGGCCAGGGACGTCGCCGTCCTCGCCCGCAAGCGGTCGCAGTTCCCCACCCTGCGCCGCGCGCTCGAGGACCGCGGCATCCCGGTCGAGGTGGTCGGACTGGGCGGCCTGCTGACCGTCCCCGAGGTGGCCGACATCGTGGCCACGCTGCGCGTCCTCTACGACCCGACCGCCGGAGACGCGCTCGTACGGCTGCTGGCCGGGCCGCGCTGGCGGATCGGCCCGGCCGACCTGAAGGTCCTCGGCGACCTCGCCCGCGCGCTGAGCCAGGAGGGCCGGCGGACCGAGGACCCGCTGGAACAGGTGATGGCCGACCTGGAGAACGAGCGCGGCAGCCTGATCGACGCGCTCGACGAGCTGCCCGACCGGCCCGAGTGGCTGGAGCCGTTCTCGCCGCTGGCCCGGGTCCGCCTGCCCGCGCTGGCGGGCGAGCTCAGGTCGCTGCGCGCCCGCGCGGGCCAGCCGCTGCCCGACCTGATCACCGAGATCGAGCGGCGGCTCGGCCTCGACATCGAGGTGGCCGCGCGCGGCGGGAGCGCGCTGGCGGCGCGGGCCGACCTCGACGCGTTCCTCGACGCGGCGGCCAGGTTCGCCGGCGACGCCGAGGACCCCACGCTGGGCGCGTTCCTCGCCTACCTCAAGGCCGCGGAGAGCGAGGAGTTCGGCCTGGAGGCCGGGCGGGTCGGCGAGACCGACAGCGTCAAGCTCATGACCGTCCACGCGTCCAAGGGGCTGGAGTGGCCGGTGGTCGTCGTCCCCGGCCTGTCCCAGCTCACCACCCAGAAGGGCGGGCTCGGCCGGGGCAGCGTCTTCCCCGCCACGCCGGTCACCAATTCGCGTTGGACCGAGAACTTCCGCAAGCTGCCGTACCCGCTGCGGGGCGACGCGTCGGACCTGCCGGCGCTGACCGGTCTCGACAAGGAGGCGCTCGCCGACTTCGACGAGCGCTGCCGCGACCGGGACCTGCTGGAGGAGCGGCGCCTCGCGTACGTCGCGGTGACCCGGGCGCACTACCTGCTGATCGCGTCGGGATATCGCTGGGGCGGCTCGTCCAAGCCGCTCGACCCGTCCGACTTCCTCACGGAGGTCCGCGACGCGGGCGCGACCGTGGCGTGCTGGGACGAGAGCGAGGCGGCGGAGAACCCGCTGCTCGCCGAGCCCTCCGAGGCGGTCTGGCCGTCCGTGTCCGTACGCGACGCGGTACTGGAGGGCGCTCGCCTGGTCGAGGAGGCCATGGAACGCGCGCTCGACGGCCAGGAGGACCCCGTCCCCGCCCGAGGGGAGCGGATGCGCGCCTGGGCCCGGGACACCGAACTGCTCCTCGCGGAGCGCGAACGGCGCGGCGAGGCGGCGGTCGTGGACCTGCCCGCGCGGCTGTCCGTGTCGTCGCTCGTCACTCTGGCCGGCGACCCGTCCGCGCTGGCCCGGCAGGTGCGCCGCCCGCTGCCGAGGAAGCCCGCACCGTTGGCCCGGCGGGGCACCGCGTTCCACGCCTGGCTGGAGTCGCGCTGGGGCCAGCAGCGGCTGATCGACGACTTCGAGCTGCCGGGCGCCTCCGACGACATGTCCGACGCCGACGTCCAGCTCACCGAGCTGCAGCAACGCTTCGAGGAGAGCGTGTGGGCGGCGCGGGAGCCGCTCGACCTGGAAGTGCCGTTCGAGACGATGATCGCCGACCGGCTGGTCCGCGGCCGGATGGACGCGGTGTTCACCGACGGCGACGGCTACCTCGTGGTGGACTGGAAGACCGGCGAGCGCCCGCGCGGCAAGGCCGCCCGCACCTCGGCCGTCCAGCTCGCGGCCTACCGTATCGCCTGGGCGTCGCTGGCCGGGGTGCCGCTGGAGAAGGTCGGCGCGGCCTTCCACTACGTGCGGTCGAACGAGACGGTGCGCCCGGTGGACCTGCTCGACGCGGAAGGCCTGGCCGATCTCATCCGCCGCGTTCCCGAAGTGGGGCCGCGGTGATCAGCCGAAGACCGCTGAGGTGTCCAGCTTGACGCCGAACGGCTCGGGCAGCTCAAGCGGCTGACCCGCCTCCACCATCACGACCTCCCGGTACGGCTGCCGCTCGTCGTCCACGGCGAGATCGGCGACCGGGCCGCTCATCAGTGTCATCGTCGGCGGATCGGTCACCGGATCGACGATGAGATAGAGCGGTACGCCGGCCCGCGCGTAGTCCAGCGGCTTCTCGCGCCAGTCCACCATGCGGGTACCGGGAGAGCACACCTCCACGACCAGCAGGGTGCTGTGCCCATGAACGCGCATCTCATCGAACTGTTCGGCGTTGTCTGGAGCGATCATCAGATCTGGAAGCCGGTGGTCGAGGAGGGGCGGAATATGGACGGCCCAGTTGTGGTGGAACAGCCAGTCGTTGGCGAGCTTGAGGGGAATGAGTTGATTGGCGATCTTGTCGACTATGTAGGAGCTTCGCCGGTTTATCCAGGGGCTCACGATGACGTGCCCCCAAGAGATCTCGGCGGTGTAGCCGGCGTCATTGAGTTCCCGGCAGAGCTGCTGGATCTCGGCCTCGGCGTCCAACGGCTCCTCTGGAGGCGGCAGTGGTACGGGGGAGGGGGCGGGATGCGTGACGCGTCGTCGGTGCTCGACGAGAGGCATGTGGGTCCCATCCTTTCGGCTCCTTGCGCTGTCTCATGGTACGTGGAGTTGCTACTTCGCGACGGAACGTAACAGCGGGATGGGGGCGCGGTGACGGCCCGGAGAGGTGCGGGAGAAGCCTCTCCACCTCGGGGCGAGAGATGCCCCTCGGGATGGGGGTGGATCAGCCCCGGGGCTTGAGCTGGCGGAGGGTGTAGCCGTGGCCGGCCGGGTCCAGGAGGATGGTGGCCCGCTTGAAGAGGTACTCGGCCCGCTCGTACGACAGGCGTCCGCGGCCGGTCTCCGGGCACAGGTCCGCCGGCGCCGGTGTGCGGGCGGGGCCGGGGCGCCGGTCGGCGAGGAAGAGGGGCCCGCGGGCGCGCCCGGCCAGCAAGCGGGGGAGCAGGCGGGCGGTCCCGGAACGCCAGCTCACCCAGCCGCCTCCCGCCCGGGCCCGGCGGTCGTCCAGGTCCAGATCCTCGACGTTCAGGGACAGCACGGTCGTCACCCCGGCCGCCGACTCGTGCAGGAGCCGCCACAGGGTCAGCTCCCGCAGGGGCACATCGGGGAGGTTCCACAGCGCGTCGAGCCGGGCCGCGTCGATCGTCTCCGTACGGGCCGGGGTCACGGTCCGGCGGTCGAGGCCCGCCGCGAGGTCGTCCAGGGACGCCCACGTGCAGAACGACCGCACCGCGGACCGGTGCCGGTTCCAGGTCGCGGCCGCCGCCTCGCCCCAGGCCGTACGGAAGACGTGCGCCACCTGGTCGGCGGTCAGCGAGTCCAGCGGCAGTTCGTCGCCCAGGGAGAGGCGTAGCCGCCGCAGCGTCTGCCCGTACGAGCGGGCGGTTCCGCCATCGAGGTCGTCGCGGGCCAGGAAGTCGCGGGCGGCCTGCCAGAGAGTGAACGTTGGCGCCTTGGGAGCGGGGATCCCGTCCGCACGGCGGCGCAGGAAGGCGCGTTCGGCGTCGTTCCCGGTGAGGGACGCGGCCCGCAGGAACTCCCGCCGCGCCTCCTCACGCCGTCCGAGCCGGAGCAGGAGATCGCCCCGGACGCTCGGGAGCAGGTGGTAGTCGCGCAGCGCGGGGTCGCCGGTCAGCGAGTCCGCCACGGCCAGCCCCGCCACCGGCCCGTACGCCATGCCGAGCGCGACCGCGTGGTTGAGCCGCACGACCGGTGTCGGGAGCAGCCGGGACAGCGTCTCGTACAGGCTCGCGATCCGGGGCCAGTCGGTGTCGGCCGCCGTCGCCGCCTGGGCGTGGCAGACGGCGATCGCCGCCTGCAGCATGTACGGCCCCGGCGGGCCGCCCGCCTCCCGCGCGCGCAGCATGGCGGTGAAACCGCGGCGGATGAGCAGCCGGTCCCAGCGGCCCCGGTTCTGCTCGTGAAGCTGGACCGGCTCCCCTGAGGGGCCGGTGCGGGCGGCGGAGCGCGACTCCTGGAGCTCCATGAGCGCGACCAGGCCGTGGACCTCGGCCTCGTGCGGCGCCAGCTCGGCCAGCAGGCGGCCGAGCCGCAGCGCCTCCAGGCAGAGCTCCGGCCGCATCAGGTCGTCGCCGGAGGTCGCCGAGTATCCCTCGTTGAAGATCAGATAGATGACGTCGAGCACGGACGACAGGCGCTCGGTCAACTCGGCGCCGTCCGGCAGCTCGAACGGCACCTCCGCCTCGGCCAGCGTCCGCTTGGCGGAGGCGATCCGCTGGACGATCACCGGCTCGACGGCCAGGAACGCCCGCGCGATCTCGGCGGCCGTCAGACCGCCGAGCAGCCGGAGCGTCAGCGCGACCCGCTCCTCCGTGGGCAGCACGGGGTGGCAGGACAGGAACATCAGCCGCAGTACGTCGTCCGGCTCGCCGTCCGGCGGCCGCTGTTCCAGCTCGTACGCGATCTGCTCGTGCTTGCGCTCCAGGCGGGCGGACCGGCGGATGTGGTCGACGGCCCGCCGCTTGGCGATCGCCATGAGCCAGGCTCCCGGGTTGTCCGGGACGCCGGACTCGGGCCACTGTTCGAGCGCGGAGACCAGCGCGTCCTGGGCCAGTTCTTCGGCGAGGCCGACGTCGCGGACCATGCGGGTGAGTCCGGCGACGATCTTGGCCGACTCCATCTTCCAGACCGCGTCGATCGTCCGCCGGACGCCTTCCGGAGGGAGGGAAGCGTCGATCATGGTCTGCCGATGCCTTTCGCCGGTTCGGTGTGGTGGTCCGGTCTCCGGCCCGTGCCTACTCACGGGAGAGGCCCCGCCCGGCGCCCCTGGTCAGGAGAGGGGCGCCGGGCGGGGCCGGAGCCGTCGCGGTTCGGCGGCCGGGAGCGCGCTGACGAAGCCCGGCCGCGCAGGTGTCAGGGGCCGAAGACCTGCTGGATCACGCTCTCGCCGTCCCCGACGATCTTGCGGAAGCGCCGAGTCACCTCGATCGCCTCCTCCTTGCTGCGGACCTCGACGAGCGCGAAACCGGCCACCGCCTCCTTGGCCTCGGTGAACGGCCCGTCGGTCACCGTGATCGTGTCGCCCGAGGACGCGACGCGGACACCGCCGGCCTCCAGGCCGCCGGTGGCCAGCAGGACCCCGGCCGCGGTCAGCTCCTCGACGAACTTGGCCATCTCGGCGTACAGCGTCTCGTCGGGGGCGTCGGTGTCGGTGGCCTTGGTCGTCATCAGGTAGCGCATGAGGTTGCTCCGTATTCGTTAGTCGCTTCGGTGTTTCACCCAAGCGTCGAACACCTTATGTGACAGGGAACGGCGGCATTCCCTGTCACATCACCGGATCGACGTGTCAGCGAGAACCGACGAACACCAGAAAGGCATCGGCCATGACCGCCATCCAGATCCCCGCCGCCACCACCACTCCCGCGACTCCCGCGACCTCGGCGACCACCCGCGCCCTGCTCACCTGCGCGGCGGTCGCGGCGCCCCTGTGGGCGACCGTCTCCCTGGCTCAGGCCGCCACCCGGGAGGGCTTCGACCTGATCCGCCACCCGCTGAGCGCGCTGAGCAACGGCTCCCTCGGCTGGCTGCAGATAACCAACTTCCTGGTCGCCGGTCTCCTGACCGTCGCCGGGGCGACCGGCCTGCGCCGCGCCATGCGCGGCACTCCCGGAGGCACCTGGACGCCACGGCTGGTCTTGGTCAACGGCATCGGGATGATGGCCGCGGGAGTCTTCGTCATGGACGCGTCCGACGGCTTCCCCGTCGGCACCCCGGACGGGATGCCCGAGGCGCTCACCTGGCACAGCTACGGCCACATGGCCGCCGGATCGGTCGCCTTCATCGCGCTGATCGCCGCCTGCTACGTCCTGGGCCGGCACTTCAGCCGCTCCGGGAACCGGGGCCTCGCCGTCGCCTCCCGCGTCGCCGGCACCGCACTGCTGGTCGGCGACGGCTGGTCGATGACCGGCGGCGCGGCCGGCTCCCTCACCCTGGCCGTCGGCGCCATCACCGCGATGCTCTGGGTCTCCTGGGTCGCCGCCCGCTACCGCCGCGGCCTCTGAACCACCCCGCTGAACCACCCCACGCCGAATCCCGGACAAGAAAGGTCGCCGACATGACCAAGCCCGCCACCGTGGACGAGTACATGGCCTCCCTCCCCGAGTCGCATCGCGAGATCGGTGCGAAGCTCCTGCCCCTCATCGAGGAGACGCTGCCCGGCGTCGGCGCGGTCTGGCACGGGCACCCGGTGTGGAGCCTGGGCCCGGCCCCGGGCAAGCAGCCGGTCGCCTACGTCAAGGCGTACGCGAGCTACGTGACCTTCGGCCTCTGGCGTGGTCAGGAGATCGAGGACCGGTCCGGCCGCCTCGAACCCGCCGCCCGGGTGATGGCCGCGGTCAAGCTCCGTTCGGTGGACGAGATCGACGCCGAGCTGTTCGCGGACTGGCTGCGCCAGGGCCGCGACCTGGAGGGGTGACCGCGCCGGGGACGTCAGGCGAGCGGGTTGGCGATCGGGACGTATCCGGCGGTACGGTCCGCGTCGCGCGCCCAGCGGACCCCGAGGTTGGCCTTCGCAGGCAGTGGCGCCCCCGCGAGCAGCTCGGCCAGCGGGGGTGGCGTGCGGTGTCCCTCCGCGTACGCCGCGAGGACGTCACGGGCGGCCGACCACAGTTCGGGCAGGATGACCTGCCCGGCGTGCTCGGCCACCGAGGCGGCGACCTCGGCGAGATGGTTGACCATGAGGCAGTAGACGACGCGGTTCCATCCGCGCTCCGCGTCGTACGTGAGCGCCGTGGCCACCGCCGGAGGCAGGCCGGACAGATCATGCCGATCCCGGACGAGCTTCGTCCCCTCCATATCCCGAAATATGGCTTCAACGGGGAGATCGCGGTCGTCGATCCCGACCAGCACGTTCTGCAGGTGGGGCTCCAGGACCACGCCGTGCGTGAAATACGCGTCGAGCACCGGCGGCGCGACCCGCTCCACATAGCACCGCCACCACGCGAGCGGATCGGCCGTGCCGTACGGCCCCGGGCCCCCCGGGGAGGCGAGCGCCCCGGCGAGGACCGGGGTGACGCCGGGACCGCACACCGTCCATGGGCCGGGCCGGAGGATCACGCCCAGCCCTTCGAGCAGCCGGACGCCGAGGTCCGCGGACCGGTAGCCGGGCTCGGGCAGCCACCGCGTGCCGGGGAAGCCGGCGGCCAGCCGCGCGAACACCGGGCCGAGCCGCCCGGTGAGCTCCACCGCGCCGATCAGCTCGTACCAGGCGTTCTTCCGCACGCAGTTCGTGATCCGTACATCGAGACTGAACTTCAGGCACATCCCGGTCTCCGCGTCGTACACCGTGCGGACCGACGAGGTGGGGGCCACCGGCCGGGACGTCTCCCCCAGATCGACCAGCCGCCCGTCGGCCAGGGGGTCGCGCAGTTCGGCGGCGAGCAGGTCGAGCTGCCACGGATGCGCCGGCAGCGGCACGTACCCCGAAGGCGCGCCGCCGAATAGGCCGAGCGCGGCGGCGTCGCCCCGCTCCGCGACCAGGTCGGCGCGCACGCCGAGCAGCCGGAGCGGGAACTCCGCGTGCGCCTCGGGCGCGTAGCGCAGCCAGTCGGACCCCTCCCGCGCCTTCGGCGAGGGGTGGAACGGGTGCCCCGCGACCAGCGCCTGCTCCGACGCGAGCCACGGATCGCCGGGGGCGGCCGCCCTCTCGCGGGCCCGCAGCAGCGCGGCGATCGCCTCGCGGCTGCGCGTCACCTGCCCGGCGAACTCGTCGTTGCCTCCGGCCAGCTCCCGCTCGACCAGCGTGACCAGCATCTCCGAGGTGAGCGGCCGCCACGCGCCGCCCGAGAGCCACTCGGCCGGGCCGTCGAAACGCAGCGCGATCCCGCCGTGGACCCGGGCCCGCAGCAGAGTCCCGGCCACCCGCAGCAGCAGGTACGGCTCGGCCGGCCAGACCTGCCCGCGCGGCCAGGCCACCTCGCGGACGCAGCAGCGCAGCAGCGCGCCCAGCGTCACCGCCTCCGCGACCGCGCGGCGGGCGTCCCCGGAACCCGGCTCGTGGCCGTGTTCCGGGGAAATCCCGTGTGTACGGCCCGCTGCCGTGGATACGGCGCTCATCCGATCTCCTTCGGCGTGGAGGACTCCCGTCCGCGATCCGGGGGAGATCCGGGGGAGGCAGTCAACGCGGGAAGCGGAGGTAGTTCGGCCCGCTGGTGCCGTAGAACTTGTTGACGTCCCTGGCGCCGGTCCGTTCCTTGCCGACCAGGGTGGCGGCGGTGACCATGGACTTGCCGACCAGCCGGGCCGCGTCCAGGGTCCTGGCGCGCAGCAGGCGGGCCATCGGGTGCTCGCCGTACTCCGTGAGCGCGTCGTCGAGCGTCTCGCGTATCAGCCGGGCCGCGTCCTCGACCGCCCCGAACGCGATGGCCGCGGCGGCCAGATGCAGGGTGATCGTCACGAACACGTCGGCCAGGGAGTGCGGATCGTCGGTCAGCATGCGCTCGTCGGCGAAGTCCGGTACGGCCGGCCCGGCCGAGGCCAGCCGGTCGGGCGCGGCGAGAAGGCCGTCGTTGTCCTTCACCATCAACCGCATCGCGCCGTCCGCGAAGACCAGCGACAGGTTCTGCTGGTGCGCCTCCAGGGCGATGCCGTACCGGACGAAGAGCCGGACGTTCCACGCGAAGAGGAGGGTCAGGTACTCGCGGAGCAGCGCCCTGACGTCGCCTCCGTGGAACCGGGCGGCGATCTCGGGGAGCACGCCGGGCGCGGCCAGCGCCGCCACGGGCACGATCTCGCCGGGAGGCAGCCGCCGGACCAGCCAGCCGAGGTACTCGTGCCCGGCGTGGCCGTGGACCTGCTCGTCGGCGAGGAGCACCGGCAGGTCCGGCTCGGCGCGGAGCACCTCGCGCAGCAGCCGTTCGGCGAGCGCGCCGTCCCGCAGCGTGGCGGGCTTGATCGACCGCCGGTTGCGCAGTCCGAGCGTGCTCGTCGGGATCGGCAGCTTGAGGTGCAGCCGTTCGCCGGCCACCACGGTGCGCATCGACAGCGTCGGCCGCACCCGCAGGTACGGCACGCCCGCCACGATGACGCCGGGGATCCCGGTGACCACCGGCAGCGCGAGCGGATGCACCGGGAAGAGCACGTGCGTGTCCGCCAGCCGGTCGGGCAGCCCCACGTCGGCGGGGCGTGGGAAGAGCGCGGAAGCGTGACCCGGGACCGCCGACGGGAACACGCGGGAAAGCGACCCCGAGACCGGCTCCTGGCGGACGCCCGGGAAGGTCTCCGCCTCGGCCGAGAGCGTGACGCGCTCCCTGGGCACCGCGGCCCAGCGCAGCTCGAACGCGGGCGCGAACTCCGGGGCGTACGCGAGCAGGCCCTCGGCGGGGACGCCGAGGCGGCAGCGCGCCGTCGGGTACACGGGGTGGTCCACGGCCGCCGCGAGCGCCTCGTACCGGATCGGGCCGGGTGCCCGCTCCAGCGCCCGCGGCCCGTGCCGGTCGTGGAGTTCGAGCGCGGCGAGGGTCTCGTGGCATTCGGTGGCGAAGGCGGCGACCCCGGGAGCGTCGGCCGGCGTCGCCACCGCCTCCAGCGTCTGCAGGACCTCCGCGAGGGTGAGCGTCTCCTCCGGGGCGATCGAGAAGTCCTGGAACAGGCCGCCGGGCGCGAGCCGTACCCTCCGGCCGGACGCGAGCACGAGGGCGACCCCCTCCCGGTCGCGTTCCAACCGTGACGCGATGCCCGCGAAGTCCTCGCGGAGCAGCGCGTTCAGCACCCGTCCGGCCAGGTACGGCTCCCGCCCCACCGGCCGCACCCCGGCCATCGCGCTCATCCGATCACCCACGGCCGCTCGGCGCGGAACGCCGCCACGGCGGCGTCGACGCGGGCGCGGTCCGGCCCGACGGCGCGGAGGAGGCCCAGATAGTCGCGGTTGGTGTGGGTCAGTTCGACCCGGTCGCCGACCCGGCGCAGCGGCCGGTGCCACAGGCGGGCCCCGTCGCGCTCTCGCGGCTGCGCGTCCGGAGGCGGGGCCACGGTCACCACGCCGGAGCGGTCCGCGACGAGGCTGACCACGGCGCCGTGCCCGGCCGTGGCCGCCTCCGGCGGGCACGGCAGCGGCTCGCCCGCGTGGACGCGCAGTATCCACTCGAAGAGGGGCGCCCCGATCATGTCGGCGAGCAGGAGGTCGCAGTTGTCGCCGATGACGCGGTAGTTCACCTCGACGATCCGGGGCCCGTCCGGTGTGACGACGTACTCGGTGTGGCACGCGCCGAAGCCCACGCCGAGCGCGGCCAGCGCAGCCAGCACGTGGTCGCGCGCGCCCGGGGGCGGCTCCGGATCCCAGTCGAGCCGTTCCTCGACGAAGTGCGGCAGCGGGCCGAGTGTGGTGCGGAATCCCCCCAGAACGGCCACCGTGCCGCCGTCCCCGAGGGTCTCCAGGGTGTGGAGGGGGCCGTCGAGGTACTCCTCGGCCACCAGCGTCTCGCCGGGCCGCCGCGTCCTGATCTCGGCGACCGCCGCGGCCAGCTCGCCGGCGTCCCGGGCCAGCGTCACGTCCTCGCTCGCCACCCCCATGGCCGGCTTCACCACCACCGGGTACGGCAGGGCCTCCGGCAGGCCCGCCCCCGGCGTGAGCCGTACGGACCGGACGGACTCGACGGAGGCGAGCCGTTCGCGGGTGAGGGCCTTGTTCTTCGCGGTGACGCAGGCGCGCCAGTCCTTGCCCGGCAGGCCGAAATACGCGGCGGCCAGGGCGGTCTCGGCCTGGATGTGGTCGGAGTTGGTGAAGACGACGCCCGGCGGGTGGTGCCGGGCGATGGTGTCGATGACGGCGCGGACGTCGCGCACGTCGGTCTCGATGGTCTCGAACCCGGGATATCCGGCGGGACGGTCGGTCAGGATCGTCACGTCCCATCCCAGAGCCTCGGCGGCGGGCAGGAAGCCGGCGGTGACCGAGTCGGTGGGATTCAGCGAGGTGAGGTACAGCCGCACGCAAGGACCCCCGAAGGTAAGGCTAACCTAACTCAGTCATCCTAGCCTTCGATAGATCGTTTTGGTGGCGAATGGAAAGATAGGCGAGTGGAAACGACTGACGGGCTCATGGGGCCGTTGTTGCTGTCGCGCGGCATCGTCGACCGTTCGGCCGCGCTCCGCAACGACGAGGACTGGTTGCGGCGGGTCTGGGCCGAGGAGAGGACCCGCGTCCTGCTCGTCCACGAGGGCAGGACCCTGGTCCGGAGTCGCGGCATGGAGGCGAGCCTGACCCTGATGTCGCCCGCCGAGGCCCCGCAGGGGCCGCGCTACCTGCTCGGTGTCGACGCCGAGGGTGTGCCGTACTTCGCGGTCAAGACGCCGCTGCCGGACGAGATCACCGAGGGCCCCGCGCCGGAGGACGGCCCGTACGACGCCCCGATGGGGCTGCGCCAGGCCGGATCCCTGCTCGACGACCGGGACGCCGGTCTCTTCGTCTACGCGGTGGCGCTGGAGGCGTGGCACGCCGGGCACGAGCACTGCCCGCGCTGCGGGAGCCGCACCGACGTCGCGGCGTCGGGCCACGTGCGCGTCTGTCCCGCCGACGGCAGCCAGCACTTCCCCCGGGTCGACCCCGCCGTGATCATGCTGGTGCGCGACGAGGACGACCGTGCGTTGCTGGCCAGGGGCCCGGAGTGGCCGGAGGGCCGGATGTCGGTGCTCGCCGGGTTCGTCGAGCCGGGCGAGGCGCTGGAGCAGGCCGTCGTGCGCGAGGTCTTCGAAGAGGTCGGCGTCGCCGCGGCCGACGCCCGATACATGGGCAGCCAGCCGTGGCCGTTCCCGCGCAGCCTGATGGTCGGGTTCTTCGCCCGCGCGCTGTCCACGGAGCTCCGGCCGGACGCGGAGGAGATCGCCGAGGCCCGCTGGTGGACCAGGGACGAGCTGGGCGCGGCCGTGCGCTCCGGAGAGCTGGGCCTGCCGTCCCAGCTCTCGATCGCCCGCAGGCTCATCGAGACCTGGTACGGCGCGCGCATCGACGGCGACTGAGTCCGGGGGCGCCGACCGGGACGGCGGCGCCCCACAGATCGAACCGGACGGAACGCGAGGAGGGGGTCAGCAGGCGCCGGTGAGGTGCCGCTTGACCTCGGCCACCGACGGGTTCGTCATCGTGTGGCAGTCGGCGACCACGGTCGGCACCACCTGGTTGCCGTTGTTCACGCTCATCACGAACTCCGCGGCGTCCGGATGCCGCTCGATGTCGATCTCCTCGAAGGTGATGCCTTCGCGGGTGAGCTGGCCCTTCAGTCGCTTGCAGGGGCCGCACCAACTGGTCGTGTAGACGGTGAGCGCCATCTTCGTCCCTTCGTGTGTCATGAGCAGTCATTGACAACACAGGGGACCGCCGCCCGTGTTCCCGGGGTCCGCGGAGCGGCGGTCACTTCGCCAGGCGGGAGGCGATCCAGGACTGCACGCCCTCGGCCACGCCCGGCTCGCGGTAGAGCGCCGAGCTGTGCTGCACGCCGGGCATCGTCCGGATGGTCATCTTCACGCCCACCTCGTCGAGCGTCTGCTTCAGCAGCTCGCTCTGGTACGGCGGCACGAACTCGTCGTCCGAGTGGAGCGTGAGCATCGGGGCGTCGCCCGCGCTCGCGTGGAACGCCACCTCCATGCTCGACCAGATCTTGGGGCACTGGGTCGGCCCGCAGCCGCCCGCCAGCGCCACCGTCGCCTTGCGGAGCTTGCGCTGGTAGGCGTCCCCGCCGGCGTCGCCGTCGCTGTAGGCCGTCAGCGGCGAGATGACCGGGGAGACGGCGGCGACGCCGCGCAGGCCGGGGGAGCCGTCGCCGTACGTGCCGACGGCGGCGGCGATGTGCCCACCCGCGGAGAAGCCGAGCACGACGTAGCGGTCCGGGTCCATGTTGAACGTCTCGGCGTGCTTGCGCATGGTGGCGATGGCGTTGAGCGCGTCGCTCCGCTGCGCGGGCCACGCGGCGTCGCCCGACAGCCGGTAGTTGATCGAGATGACGGTGTAGCCGAGCTGTGCGTAGCTCTGGCTGATCGAGGCCGTGGCCTTCTTGTCGCCGCCCGACCACCATCCGCCGTGGACGATGAACACCGCCGGATGCCGCTCTCCGGTGTTGTGCCACCACACGTCCATGCGCTGCCGGGGGTGCGCGCCGTACGAGAAGGTGCGGACGTTGGTGTCCGAGTGGAGCGGCACGACGGATACCGTGGCGGAGGGCGTGGGACTGGGCGACGGCGTCGGGTCGCCCGACGCGGCGGCGGCGCCCGTCGACGGGAGCAGAACGGCAGCGAGGGCTAGGGATCCGACACCTACCGCTGTCCTTCGCACTGCTCTCCTCCTTCGGAGCCGGGGCCCCTGTGGGTAAACCACGCCGTCTCTGTTAGTTGCTGGAAGGATGATGCCAGTTCATCCGTCCGCATCGCATGTTGGGAGCGTTACGTGGACGTCCTCGCGGGGCTGGATCCGGAGCAGCGCGACGTCGCCGAGTCCGTACGCGGTCCGGTGTGCGTGCTGGCAGGAGCAGGCACGGGCAAAACCCGGGCCATCACCCATCGCATCGCGCACGCGGTGCAGTCCGGGGTGGTCGAGCCGCAGTGCGTCCTCGCTGTGACGTTCACCACACGGGCGGCCGGTGAGCTCAGGCAGCGGCTGCGCCGGCTCGGCGCGCCGGGCGTGCAGGCCCGCACCTTCCACGCGGCGGCGCTGCGCCAGCTCAGCTACTTCTGGCCGCGCGTGATCGGCGGCGACACACCCCAGATCGTGGAGTCCAAGCTGCCGCTGCTCGTCGAGGCGTGCCGCACGCTCAGGAGGAACCCCGACCGCGGCGAGCTGCGCGACGTCGCGAGTGAGATCGAGTGGGCCAAGGTCACCCAGACCGGCCCCGAGGACTACCCGGCCGCCGCGCTCAAGGCCCGGCGCACCCCGCCGATCGCCCCCGAGGAGGTGGCCCGCCTCTACGAGGCGTACGAGGAGCTGCGCCGCCGCCGCAACCTGATCGACTTCGAGACCATCCTGGAACTGACCGCCGCGGTGATCACCGAGCACCGGGAGGTCGCCGCGCAGGTCCGCCAGCAGTACCGCTACTTCGTGGTGGACGAGTTCCAGGACGTCAACCCGCTGCAGAAGCTGCTGCTCGACACCTGGCTCGGCGGGCGCGACGACCTGTGCGTGGTCGGCGATCCCAACCAGACCATCTACTCCTTCACCGGCGCGACCCCGCTCTACCTGACGAACTTCGCGGTCGAGCACCCTTCGGCCACGGTGATCAGGCTGGTCCGCGACTACCGCTCCACCCCGCAGGTGGTCACGCTCGCCAACCGCGTCATGGCGCGCTCGCCGCATCGGCTGGAGCTGGTCGCACAGCGCCCGGAGGGCCCTGAGCCCGTCTTCACCGAGTACGACGACGAGCCGGCCGAGGCGCTGGGCGTGGCGCTGACCGTGAAGAAGCTCATGGCCGACGGCGTGCCCGCCCGGGAGATCGCCGTACTCTTCCGCGTCAACGCCCAGTCCGAGGCGTACGAGCAGGCATTCGCCGAGGCCCGCGTGCCGTACGTGCTGCGCGGCGCGGAGCGGTTTTTCGAGCGCCCGGAGGTGCGGCAGGCCGTGGTCCTGCTGCGCGGCGCCGCCCGCTCGGCGAACGACGAGGAGTCGCTCGCGCCGGCCGTCCACGCGATCCTCTCGGGGATCGGCCTCACCCCGGAGCCGCCCGGCGGCGGCAGCGCCCGGGAGAAGTGGGAGTCGCTCAAGGCGCTGGCCGACCTCGCCGAGGACATGGCGGCCGAGGGCGCGGACCTGCCCGCCTTCGTCGCCGAGCTGGAGCGCCGGGCGATGGAGCAGCACGCGCCGCCCGTCGAGGGCGTGACGCTCGCCTCGCTGCACTCCGCCAAGGGCCTGGAGTGGGACGCTGTCTTCCTCGTCGGGCTCACCGACGGCATGGTCCCGATCGTGTACGCCGAGACCCCCGAGCAGATCGAGGAGGAGCGGCGGCTCCTCTACGTGGGCGTGACCCGCGCCCGCGAGCACCTTCACCTGTCCTGGGCGCTGGCCCGCTCCCCGGGCGGCCGCCGGTCGCGCCGGCCGTCCCGGTTCCTCGACGGCCTCTCCTCGCTGACCGCGAGCCCGCCGCCGAAGGCGGAGCGCCGGGCGCCGTCCAGGAAGGCGGCGCAACCCGTCCAGTGCCGCATCTGCGGCAGGTCCCTGGCGACGGCCGCCGAGCAGAAGCTGGGCCGCTGCGCCGGCTGCCCGGCGGACTACGACGAGGAGTTGCTGGAGAAGCTCAAGGCCTGGCGCTCCTCTGTCGCCAAGGAGAACAAGGTCCCGGCGTACGTCGTCTTCACCGACGTGACGCTCCAGGCGATCGCCGAGCGAATGCCCGCCTCGGAAGAGGACCTTATGCAGATCGCGGGGATAGGACGGGTCAAATTGGACCGGTATGGTGACGCTGTGCTCGACCTGTGCCGTTCCGCCGCCGGAGTCTCCGGTGAGTAATGGAGGTTCTCGATGAACTCCGCGCTCAAGGAGCTCCTCGACCTTCTCGATCTGGAGCAGATCGAGCTGGACATCTTCCGGGGACGCAGCCCCGAGGAGCGCATCCAGCGTGTCTTCGGCGGCCAGGTCGCCGCCCAGGCCCTGGTGGCGGCCGGCCGTACGGTGCCGGCCGACCGCATGGTCCACTCGCTGCACGCGTACTTCATCCGCCCCGGCGACCCGGCGGTCCCGATCGTCTACAACGTCGAGCGGGTGCGTGACGGCCGCTCCTTCACCACGCGCCGGGTCGTCGCGATCCAGCACGGCAAGGCGATCTTCACCATGTCGGCCTCGTTCCACATCGACGAGCCCGGCGTCGCGCACCAGGCGCGGCCGATGCCCGACGTGCCCGCGCCGGAGAGCCTGCCCACGTTCCAGCAGCGGATGTTCGAGACCTTCGGCGACGACGAGGCGTGGCGCGAGTGGACGTCCAAGCCGCGTCCGGTCGACTTCCGCTACGTCAGCGCGCTCCCGTGGGAGGCGCAGCGCGACCCGAGCCTGATCAGCACCGAGAACAACGCCTGGTTCCGGTACGACGCCGAGCTGCCCGACGACCCGCTGCTGCACGTGGTGCTCGCCGCGTACGCCTCCGACTTCACCCTCGTCGACACCGTCCTGCTCGCCCACGGGCTGGCCTGGGGGTCGGCGAACATCAGCGGAGCCTCCCTCGACCACGCCATGTGGTTCCACCGCCCGTTCCGCGCCGACGACTGGATGCTGTACGCCCAGGAGTCGCCCTGGTCGGGCGGGGCGCGCGGGCTCGCGCGCGGTGAGATGTACACCGCGTCCGGGCAGCTCGCGGTGTCGGTCGTCCAGGAGTGCCTGATCCGGGTGGGCTGACCCCGTCGCCCTGAGCGGTGGGGCCCGTCAGCCGTGTCCCGGAGTGGGCGTGCGCGCGCGGGCCGCGCGAGTGCTAGCGTGGCGGATCTGACCCCACGGTTAGTGTCGCGAAACCGTGAAAATCGCAGGTAGAAAATAGGTTGCCGGGTTCCGGGTCACGCATTTAGGGTCATGGAAGTCGGTCGGACGGTCCTGTCCGGCCTCGCATTCAAGCGGAGGTGAGTCACGTGACGAACACGATCATGTTTAACGCTGCGCGGCTTGCTTCCGCACGCCCGGCCGCCGGAGTGGCGTCGGTCATTCCGATGCGCGGCAAGGCCGTCCGTGTCGAGGCTCTCGCCGGCCCAGTCGTCTTCGGCGTCTTCGCTGACGCGCGCCAGGGCATCCCCGCCTACCGTCCGGCCCCGGTGGCCCGACCGATGGGCGACGAGCAGCTGAACAGCCACATCACCAACGGTGGAGTGCGCGGTTCGCGTTACGCCTGGAGAGAACCAGTCACAACCTGACTGGTCTCCTCTTCAGGCCGCGGATCCGCACACAGGATCCGCGGCCTTCTTGTTTTACCCGCCACGTTCCGCCCACCCAAGAGGACAACCAGCCCAGAAACCAATCAAAGAGGTGACGCAGATGGCGGCCCCGGTCATGGACCTGATCGAAGCCGAGATCCCCTGCCGTACCGAACCCGACCTGTGGTTCGCCGAGTCTCCGGAGGACGTGGAGTTCGCCAAGGCGCTCTGCGGAGGCTGCCCGATCCAGAAGGCCTGCCTGGCCCGCGCGCTGGAGCGCGAGGAGCCGTGGGGCGTCTGGGGCGGCGAACTCATCCTGAGGGGGGCCGTCGTCCCCCGTAAGCGGCCGCGCGGGCGCCCCCGCAAGACTCCGGTCGCTGCCTGACCACCACCGCACTCGACGAACGTGTGAAAGAGGAGAAGATCCCCATGAACATGACCCTTACCGCCGCCATGTATATGCATCAAGAACTGGTCGCTGATCGAATACGCGGCCTCCATGAGGAGGCCGCCGAGCAGCGACTGGTCAGTCGGATCCAGGACGTACAGAGGGCGCGCCGCAAGGCCGAGCGTGCCTCACGGCGGCTGCTCGCGGCGCTCGCGCGCACCTGACGCTTCCTCGGGGAGCGTGCGTCAGCCGGGCGGCCTCGGCCGCCCGGCGCGTGGCGGGACATCGGCAGGAAGGCCCGGGCCGTTCGTACGGCCCGGGCCTTCGCCGTCCGTACGGCCCCGCACGCGAGGCGCAGCGCGGGGCGCTCAGCCGACGAGGGCGCCGCCTACCGCGTCGTCGTCGTCATCGTCGTCGTCGGCGAAACCGGGAACCCAGCGGGTCACCTCGTCGCGGAACCGCGCGGTCGTGCCGAGCTGGCACAGGACCCCCACACCTGCCGCGTGCACGCGGTGGATCAGCACGTACGACGGGGGAAGGTTGAGCTGGCGCACCACATTGGTGGGCCGCAGGTCGGCCACGGCCGCCGCCTGACGCTGGAGCCACTCCCTGCTGAAGCTGAACTCCTCCACCCGGGTGGGCTCGACGTAGGGGGCGAGGAACACCCGCAGCGCGTCCACGTCGACCTCGATGTGCGGCCGGATGAACCCCTCGGCGCGCAGCCCCTCGACGACCGCCTCCATGTCGCCCTGATTGAAGATGCGGGTCAGCTTGCCGAACATCAGGGGGTAGCCGTCCGGCAACCGGTTGACCGCGCCGAAGTCGAGCACTCCGAGGCGGCCGTCCTCCAGCATCCGGAAGTTGCCGGGGTGGGGATCCGCGTGCAGCATGCCGACCCGGGCCGGAGAGCAGAAGAGGAAGCGGCACAGCAGCAGCCCCGCGCGGTCGCGCTCCTCGCGTGTGCCGTCGGTGATGATCCGGGACAGCGCCGTTCCGGACATCCACTCGGTGACCAGGACCTGCTCGTTGGCGGCGATCACGTCCGGCACGAAGAAGTCGGGGTCGTCCCGGAACTCCTGCGCGAACGCGTGCTGCGCCTCCGCCTCGCTGAAATAGTCGAGCTCCTCGGTCACCCGCTGCCTGAGCTCGCTCAGTACGGCGGTGACGTCGAGGCCGGGCAGCAGGGCGCCGAAGAGCTTGCCGACCCGGGCGAGCTGGTTGAAGTCGGAGAGCAGGGCCTTGCCCGCGCCCGGATACTGGATCTTCACGGCGACCGCCCGGCCGTCGTGCCAGACCGCCTTGTGGACCTGCCCGATCGAGGCCGCCGCGCTCGGCACGTCCGCGAACTCGAGGAAGTTGTCCCTCCAATCATCGCCGAGCTGCTCGGTCAGGACCTTGTGCACGACCGGGGCGGGCAGCGGCGGCGCGGCGTCCTGCAGCTTGGTCAGGGTCGCGCGGTACGGCCCGGAGATCTCCGGAGGCAGCGCCGCCTCGAAGATGGACAGCGCCTGGCCGAACTTCATCGCGCCGCCCTTGAGCTCGCCGAGCACCTTGAAGATCTGCTCCGCGGTGCGCTGCTGGATCTCCTGGGCGACGATCTCGGCGGACTTGCCACCGATGCGTTTGCCGATGCCGAGTGCGGTGCGGCCGGCGAACCCCAAGGGGAGCGCGGCCAGCTTCGCCGAGCGCGTCACAGCGCGTCGCGGGAGGTCACTCACGCGACCATTGTTAGCGAAGGTCGGTGGTTTCGACCACAGTCACACAACGGATGCGGGCGACAGGAGCGCCGATCCCAGCGCCAGTCAGGGGTTATCTCCAATGTGCCGTTGCTCACAGCGGCGCCTTCGAGCCATGCCAGCGCCTGTCCCACCGCCTGCGCGGCGACGAGCGCGGACAGAGCGGCGTCGCAGGCGATCTCCCCCGCGGGAAAGCCACCGAGCCGGGCCTGGACCGACGGCCAGGCCGGGTCACGGTCCCGCCGGAAGAGGTCGAGGCAGCGCAGGCACGGAGTGCTCCCGGCCAGCACCAGCGGCCCCACGGACCCCCACCCCTCGGCTGCGGCGACGAGCAGGTGCGGGACGCCCGCCGCGCGCAGCTCGTGCGCCAGCAGGGCGTCAAGCGGCTCGACGGGGGCGAGGATCGCGAGGTCGGGGCGGCGCGCGCCGTCGGCGGGCCGCGAGGCCGTACGGCCGGGCCAGGCGTTGACCCCCGGAGCGAGCCGCCGGGCGATCGCGACCGCGCCCTCCTCCCGGCTCGCCCCCACCTCGGCGGCGCTCAGCCCGCCTGGTGCCACGTCCCGGAGGCGGGCCGTGCCCGGGTCCACGACGCAGAGATGGCCGACGCCGGAGGCGGCCAGCAGCGACACGATCCGGGCGCCCACCCGGCCCGCGCCGTACACCCGGATGTGCGCCGACCGCCTGCGCCGCAGCGCGGCGAGCCCGCCGTCGGGGGTGGCGAGGGAGAGCCGGTCCAGCTCGGGACGGAGCCGCTCGCGCTCCTCGCGGGACAGCGCGGCGAGCTCGCCCGGCGGCGCGGACGCGTCCTCGACCAGGCCGTGCCGTACGAGCAGGGCGATCACCTCGTGCGCGGCCTCCGCGCCGAGGCCGCTCGCCGCGACGGCCTGCTCCAGCGTGCGGGTGCCGTCGAGGCTCTCGACGAGCCGCCGGACGGCGGGCTCCAGGTCGGTGAGGACGATCGAACGCGACGGGTGGACGCCGAACTGGAGCGTGCGGGCGTCTCTTTCGACCCGCCGCAGGGCGGGCTTCAGACGAGGTCTCATAGCAGCGTGAGATTAGTCACACCAGGTGAGAGCGTGTGTGTGGGCTGTGGATAACTTCGTGACAGATGAGGGGGAAGCGGTCCAGGTTTCCCGTAAAGTCGGCCGGCGTTCGCCTGATTGACCAGCGAGAACGTCATTGACCCCCTGTGGAAACAGGCGGTTGTCGGCTACCTTGCATATGTGCCCCCCGAGACAGTCGAGGTTCGTCGGAGCACACGACGGCGGCGAACCGTTTCCGCGTACCGCGATGGCGACAAAACCATCGTGCTGCTCCCGGCCGGTCTGAGCACGACCGACGAGGAGCAGTGGGTTCACCGCATGCTCGACCGGCTCGCCGCGAAGGAACAGCGAAGACGTTTCAGCGACGATGATCTGCTCGATCGGGCGAGGGAGCTGTCCGTCCGCTATCTGGACGGTAGAGCCGTCCCCCGCAGCGTGCGTTGGGTCGACAACCAGCAGCACAGATGGGGCTCATGCACCCCGGATCACGCGACGATCAGACTATCGGCTCGACTCCGCGGGATGCCCGCCTGGGTCGTAGACTACGTGATCATGCACGAGCTGGTCCACCTGCTGGTCCCCAGCCACGGTCCCCGATTCTGGGCCCTGGTCGAGCGCTTTCCCAAGGCGGAGCGGGCCCGGGGCTTCCTCGAAGGCTTCTCCATGGCGGCCAACGGCTCCCCGGAGGAGTGTTGACCCGCGTCGCGGCCGTCCTCGTCACCGCCGGCATGGCGGACGCGGCCCCTCCCGGGATCGACCCGCACGAGTTCCTCATGGCCGTCGCCGAGGACACCTACGAGATCGTCGCCGGACTCGAGTTCGTCGAGCCGGTCATCCTGTCCGCCGGGGTCCCCGGGCTGGACGAGATCGCCTGGCCGGGCACGCCGGTCATCTCCGTCGACTCGCCCGCCGAGGCGTTCGCCGCCCTGCCGTACGCCGTGGGGGGAGACGGGGGCGCCGAGGGTGTGGTGGTCAGCGCCGACGCCCCTGACCTGCCGCCCCTGCTGATCGGCAAGCTGTTCCGGGCGCTGGGCCGGGCCGAGGTCGCCATCTGTCCCGCGGAGGGCGGGGGAGCGGTCGCCGTCGCCGCGCGGCTGCCTTTTCCCGACTGGGCCGACCCCGACTTCGACGACCCCGACCTCGTCGCACGGCTCCGCCGTCAGGCCCCGGGGCGGCGCATGGTCGCCACCGGCCCCGGCTGGCACCGGCTCAGGAAGCCGGTCGACGTGGCGCGGCTCGATCCCGGCCTGGAGGGCTGGGAGAACACCCGGCTCCTGCTCAGTTAGCGCGCCGGCGGATCAGGCGGCGGGTCGGGCCAGGTGAGCGGCCGCCCGCGGGTGCCGGTCGGCACGAGAGGCCGCTCAGCGGGCGGGCAGCCGCAGCTCGGCGAAGAGGGCGCGATGGTCGGTGTCCGGCACGTCGTGGACGCTGACGTCCACCGCCGAGGCCCGCCGGTCCACCAGCACATGGTCGATCGTGATGAGCGGGGGCAGCCGCCGGTTCGCCGGCCAGGTCGTGCGCAGCCCGGCGCCGGTCGCGTCCGCCGCGTCGAGGTATCCGCGGTCGAGGATGTCGCGCAGGCTCGCGTGGTCCAGGCTGGCGTTGAAGTCGCCGGCGAGGACGCGGATCGTCCCCGGCACGGTGGGCGGCAGCGAGCGCAGCGCCTCCCGCCAGGTGGCGACGTCCGGGCCGAGCGGCGCCATGGTGTGGACGTCGACCAGCTCGACCGTCTGCCCGCTCGGCAGCGAGAACCGGACATGCGGCATGTGGTGCCCCTCGGACGGGCCGAGATCCGGCAGCTTCGTCAGTGGATAGCGCGAGTAGACGCCGCTTCCCGACGCGCTGTACTCCGGCTCCAGGTGGCCGTACGGCATCAGCCGCCCCAGCCCGGCCGCGTCGAGGGCCTCGACCGCCCGCGGGTCCAGCTCCTGTGTGTTGAGGATGTCCGGACGCAGCCGGCGCACCAGCTCGACCACCGTGTGGGCGTCTCCCCGCCCGAAGAACAGGTTGACCGTGAGGATCCGCAGGGACGGGCCGGTCGCGGTCGGCGTCTCGCCGAACGCCCGGGGCAGCACCATGAACGCCATGAGCACGCACGTCGCCGCCCCCACGGCGATCACGAGCCGGCGCCGCGTGCCGAGCGCCAGCAGCAGCGCGACCAGCGAGAACAGCGCCACGTACGGCGTGCCCGTGATCAGCTCGGTGATGACGGGGCCGTCCACGCCGGCCAGCCGGACCAGCGCCCAGACCGCGCACGGCACCACCGCGATCCAGGCCAGCGGCCCGGGAACCCGCCGCCGGCGCCGCGGGACCGTGACGACGCCGCCCACGTCCACCTGAGTCATGGGCCGACCCTAACGATCGGAACCACAAGCCCGTGTAAGTCAGATGTGCGGATTCTGTGCAGCTTTGGCCCGGGCGGCGAGCCGCCGGGTGGCCTCGTCGCTCGGCTCGGGGATCTCCTCGACGGGGAACCAGCGCAGGTCGAGCGACTCGTCGCTGATCACCGCCTCGGCCCCGGGCGGCGCGACCGCGCCGTACTCGACGTCGAGGTGCCAGCTGTGCGGTGGGTGGCACCAGACCTGGTGCCGGTCGAGCGCCAGCGGACCGGGCAGCAGTCGCAGGCCGGCGATGCCGGACTCCTCGGTCGCCTCTCTGAGCGCGACCTCGGCCAGTGAGCCGTCGGAGACCTCGCAGTGGCCACCCATCGGGAGCCACATCCCGGCCTTCGGATGCAGCGTGAGCAGCACCCGGGAGCCGTCGTGGGAGATCACCGCCGTGGTGGCGGTCAGGTGCCCCGGCGCGCACTCGCGCCACATCGCGTTCTCGTACGCGTCGAGGTGGGCGAGAAACTCCTTCCTCAGGAGCTCCTCGCCCGGCGTCGGCGCCGTCCACACACTGAGCACGTCATACGCGTCCCGGTGGAGGCTCACTCGTCGTCGTCCTTGGGCTCCTCCAGAGCGGACAGGTCGAACCGCGCCTCGCCCCTGACGAAGGACTCGGGATCGTCCAGGTCGTCGGCGGTGGGCATGAGGTCGGGGTGGCTCCACACGGCGTCCCGGCCGTCGACGCCGCGTTCGGCGGTCAGCGCCTTCCACAGAGCCGCCGCCTCGCGCAGCCGCCGGGGCCGCAGCTCCAGGCCGACCAGCGTGGCGAAGGTCCGCTCGGCCGGTCCGCCCGTCGCCCGGCGGCGCCGCACCGTCTCGGCGAGCGCCGTCGCGGAGGGCAGCTTGCCCTCGGCGGCCTCGTCCACGACCGTGGCCACCCAGCCCTCGACCAGCGCGAGCGCGGTCTCCAGCCGGGCCAGGGCGGCCTTCTGCCGTTCGGTCTCCTCAGGCTTGAGCAACTCGCCGCCGCCGAGGATCTCCTGGAGCTGCTCGGGGTTGTTCAGGTCGAGGCCCTGAAGCTTGCCTTCCAAGGCGGAGGCGTCCACGGTGATGCCCCTGGCGTACTCCTCCACCGCGCCGAGCAGGTGCGCCCGCAGCCACGGCACGTGCTGGAACAGCCGGTGGTGGGCCGCCTCGCGCAGCGCGAGGTAGATCCTGATCTCCTCGGCGGGCGTCTCCAGGCCCTCGCTGAAGGCCGCGATGCCGCCGGGCAGCAGCGCGGCGGTGTCCGAGAGCGGCAGGCCGATGTCAGAGGAGCCGACGACCTCGCGGGCGAGCGTGCCCAGCGCCTGGCCGAGCTGCTGGCCGACCATCATGCCGCCCATCTGCTTGAGCATGCCGAACAGCGGCCCGGCCATCGCCTGGGCCTCGGCGGGCAGCCCGGCGGCACCCAGAGTGCCGCCCATCGTCTCGACCATGTGGGCGGCGATGGGCTCGCAGAGCTGCTTCCAGACCGGGACGGTCTTCTCGATCCACTCGGACCGGCTCCACGCCTGCGGGCTCGCCACGCCGCTGGGCAGCGCGGTCGCCTCGTTCAGCCAGAGGTCGGCGAGATTGAGGGCGTCGACGATCTGCCGCCGTTCACCCTCCATGACGCTCGGGTCACCTTCGGCGACCACGGCGTGTCGTGCGATGTTCTTGGCCATGTCCCAGTTGACAGGCCCGGCGCTCTGCGGGGCGGACAGCATGTCCGCGAACTGCCGCATCGCCGCCGCGATCTGCTCCGGGCTGCCGAACATGGCGAACGGGTTTTCGTTGGGGTCATTTTCACGACCTGGCAGGTCAGTCACCGCGCCACCTCGTGCAGGATGGAGGAGTCCACATCCGCCACGTTATCCGCCGTGGGGCGGATCAGTGCAAAGTGAGGACCTCGTGCAAACCTCGAAACGCCTTCGTCCGCCCGTCGTCGCCGTCACGGGCGCCGCCTCCGGTCTCGGCAGGGCGTTCCTCGCGAAAGTCGCCTCGTCTGCGGATTTCCGCAGGGTCGTGGCCATAGACGACCAGCGCGGCGACGTGCCGGACGTCACATGGCGGGTGCTCGACATCAGGGATCCGCTCTTGGCGAACCGGATCTCGGATGTGGACGTCCTGGTCCACCTGGGCGGCGACTACTCCCTCGACGCCGACCCCGAAGAGCGCCGGGCGTACAACCTGCGGGCCGCCCAGACCGTGCTCACCGCGTCCGCGGCGGCCCGGGTCCGCCGCGTGGTCCTGGTCACCAGCGCGATGGTCTACGGCGCCGCCGACGACAACCCTGTGCCGCTGGCGGAGGACTCTCCGGTCGCGGCCGAACCCGACACTGGCGTCGTCGGCGACCACCTGGAGATCGAGGCGCTGGTGCGGCGCTCCCTCCGCTCGCACCCCGGCCTCGGCGTCACTGTGTTGCGGCCCGCCGCGCTGGTCGGCCCCGGCATCGACACGGTCGTCACCCGGCACTTCGAGGCTCCGCGCCTGCTCGTGGTCAAGGGTTCGCTGCCGCGCTGGCAGTTCTGCCACATCGACGATCTGGTGTCGGCGCTGGAGATGGCCGCGCTCGGCCACGTCGGCGGAGTGGTCGCGGTCGGCTCCGACGGATGGCTGGAGATGGAGCAGGTCGAGGAGGTCTCCGGCCTGCGCCGCTTCGAGCTGCCCGCGGGACTGACCTTCGGCACCGCCCAACGGCTGCACCGGCTCGGGATCACCCCCGCCCCGGCGACCGACCTGCACTACGTCGTCTATCCGTGGGTGGTGGACTGCACCACACTCCGCGCCGCGGGGTGGAAGCCCACGTGGACCAACGAGGCCGCCCTGCAGGAGCTGCTCGAGCTGCGCCAGGGCAAGCACGCGGTGGTCGGCCGCCGCCTCTCCGGCAAGGATGCGACGCTCACCGCCGCCGGCGCCACGGTCGCCGTCATCGGCACCGCCGCCATCGTCCGGGTCGCCCGCCGCAAGCGACGCGTCTGACCTGCGCGCACAAGCGCCGCCGGGCGTCCCGCCCGGCGGCTTGTGCGGCTTATCGGGAGCGGCGGCACGTGCCCCGAGGATCGTCGCCGTACTAACCTCGGGTCCGTGGATGTCATCCGTTTGCTGGGTATTCGCGACACCCCGTTGTCGGTGGACGAGGTGCTGCGCGCGGTCGGGGACCACACGGCCGGCGGCACCGCGATCTTCGTGGGGACCGTACGCGAGGAGGACCAGGGCAAGGCGGTGACGCTCCTGTCCTACTCGGCGCACCCGACGGCCGAGCAGGAGCTGCGGAGGGTGGCCGAGAAGGTCGCCGCCGACCATGCGGTGACCGCCCTCGCCGCCGTCCACCGCGTCGGAGATCTCGAATTGGGGGACATCGCGGTCGTCGTGGCCGTGGCCTGCCCCCATCGCGGCGAGGCGTTCGCCGCCTGCCGCCGCCTGATCGACGACCTCAAGCACGAGGTGCCGATCTGGAAGCATCAGGTCTTCGCCGATGGGACCTCCGAGTGGGTCGGCGCCTGCTGACCGCCGGGCGAGTGTCCAGGGTCACTGCCCGCAGCGCATAGAGTGCGACCATGTCCCGACGCGCTCTCACCTTGCTGGTGGCGGGTTTCCTGACAGTGATACTCGCCGTCGTCGCGGCGTGGTTGCCCGTGCCGTACGTCGTGCTGAGCCCGGGGCCGACGGAGAACACGATCGGCGAGGTCAAGGGCAAGCCGGTGATCTCGATCTCGGGACACTCCACTTATCCCACCGACGGCAAGCTGAGCATGGTGACCGTCGCCTACCAGGGCGGGCCGAACAACAACATCGACCTGCTGACCGCGCTGCGCGGCTGGTTCGACCCCACCATCGCGGTCGTCCCCGAGGAGACGATCTTCCCGAAGTCGTCGTCGCCGAAGCAGGTCGAGCAGCAGAACACGCAGGAGATGACGACCTCGCAGGAGGACGCCACGATCGCGGCGCTGCGCGAGCTGAAGATCCCGGTCGCCGAGATCGTGACGGTGGTGGCCGTGGAGAAGGGGCTGCCCGCGGACGGCAAGCTGCAGGTGGGCGACGAGATCACCGCCGTGGACGGCGTCGCCGCCTCCGACCAGAACGCCGTGGCCACGGCGGTTCGCAAGGCCACGCCGGGTGACCAGGTGCGCCTCACGGTGAAGCGCAAAGGCACCTCCACCGAGGTCACGCTCGGCACCGTGAAGGGCGGGGACGGCAAGGCCCGGGTCGGCGTCACCATGGGGATGCGCTACCAGCCCCCGTTCAAGGTCGACATCAGCGTCGGCGACATCGGCGGCCCGAGCGCGGGGCTGATGTTCTCGCTGGGCATCTACGACAAGCTCACTCCCGGCTCCCTGACCGGCGGCAAGTCCATCGCGGGCACGGGCACCATCTCGCTGGACGGCGCGGTCGGCCCCATCGGCGGCATCGAGCAGAAGATGGTGGGCGCCAGGAAGGCGGGTGCCACGATCTTCCTCACCCCCGCGCGCAACTGCGCCCAGGCCGTACGGGCCGTGCCCGAGGGGCTGCGCCTCGTCAAGGTCGAGACCCTCGACGGCGCCGTCAAGGCGCTCGACGCGCTGCGTACCGGCACGGGTGATGTCCCAGCATGCACAGGAAACTGAAATCACGGCCGGGCGTTTCGCGGTGTAGGTTGCCAAGCACGGACCGTTGTTCTGAGACAAGGGGTTGGCGTTGAGCTTCCGGAGCCCCGGAGCCGGTCGGGCGATGCGCTTGCCCCGCCGTCCGCGACTGCTCATTCCCGTTGTGATCGCCCTCGCGGCGATCGTTGTTTCTTTCTTCATTTTTACCGCGATCTATACCGACTTCCTGTGGTACGAGTCGGTGGACTTCTCGTCGGTTTTCTCGACCATGCTGGTGACGCAGATCCTGCTGTTCGTGGTGGGCGCGGCGCTCATGGTCGTGATCGTGGGCGGCAACGTCGCCCTCGCGCACCGGGTGCGCCCGATGTTCGGCCCCGGCATGTTCGGCTCGCCGCAGGGGGCCGACCGCTACCGGCTCGCGGTCGACCCACACCGCAAGGTCTTCTTCCTCATCGGCCTGGCCGTCCTGGGGTTGTTCACCGGTTCCTCCACGGCCGGTCAGTGGAAGACGTGGCTGCTGTTCCTCAACTCCAGCAGCTTCGGCGCGAAGGACCCGTTGTTCGGCCGGGACGTGTCGTTCTTCATGTTCATCGTCCCCTTCCTCCGGATGACGCTGAACTTCCTCTTCACCGCGGTCATCCTGTCGATCATCATCGCGGCGATCGTGCACTACCTCTACGGCGGGTTCCGGATCGCCTCTCCGGGCGGGGTGCACGCCTCCCGCGCCGCGCGGGTTCACCTTTCGGTGCTGCTCGGCGTCTTCGTCCTGCTCAAGGCCATCGCGTACTTCCTCGACCGCTATGACCTGGTGTACTCCACCCGCGGCATCGTGGACGGCGCGTCCTACACCGACGTCAACGCGGTGCTTCCGGCGAAGGGCATCCTGGCGGTCATCGCGCTGATCTGCGCGCTGATCTTCTTCGCCGGGGTGGTCCGTCCGGGCGGCATGTGGCCCGGGGCCGCCTTCGGGCTCATGGTCCTGTCGGCCATCCTCATCGGCAGCGTCTACCCCGTCCTGGTCGAGCAGTTCCAGGTGCGGCCCAACCAGCAGGGCAAGGAGCAGCTGGCGATCTCGCGGAACATCGCCGCCACCCGCGAGGCGTACGGCGTGGCCGGCGCCAAGGTCGAGACGTACGACGCGCGGGCGACCCCGCAGCAGGGGATGTCGGCCGACGAGACCGTCTCCGGTGTACGACTCCTCGACCCCACACTGGTCTCGAAGACGTTCCAGCAGAAGCAGCGCATCCGCGGCTTCTACGACTTCCCCGAGCAGTTGGACGTCGACCGGTACAAGGACGCCGACGGTGTCGTGCGCGACCACCTGGTCGCGGTCCGCGAGATGATCGGCCCGCCGGGCGACCGCAACAACTGGATCAACAGCCACCTCGTCTACACCCACGGGTACGGCTTCGTCGCGGCCCCGGGCAGCGAGGTGGACAGCGAAGGCCTGCCGAACTTCGACGCCAAGGACATGCCGGTCTCCGGCTCGCTCGTCGCGACCGCCGGGCTCAAGGAGCCGCGCATCTACTTCGGCGAGAAGACCCACGACTACGCCATCGTCGGCGGCAAGAAGGGGATGGAGCTCGACTACCCCATTGACGGCGAGGCCGGCCAGGAGAAATACCAGGAGAACATCTCCTACGCCGGCAAGGGAGGCGTCCCGGTCGGCTCGTTCTTCAACCGGCTGCTCTACGCCGCGAAGTACGGCGAGATCAACATGCTGCTGTCGGGTGACATCGACGACCGGTCCCGCATCATCTACGACCGGACGCCGACCGAGCGCGTCGCCAAGGTGGCGCCCTTCCTCAACCTCGACTCCGACCCGTACCCCGCGATCGTCAACGGCCGGGTGGTCTGGATCGTCGACGCGTACACGACTGCGAACGAGTACCCGTTCTCCCAGAGCAAGAGTTTCCAGGACATGATCCGGGACACCACGACCAACCCGGGGCTCGGGGCGCCGCAGCCGCGTGACCAGATCAACTACATCCGGAACTCGGTCAAGGCCGTCGTCGACGCGTACGACGGCTCGGTGACGCTCTACGAGTGGGACGACAAGGACCCCATCCTCAAGTCCTGGGAGAAGGCCTTCCCCGGGATCATCAAGCCCAAGAACGCGATCGACCCCGATCTGCAGCAGCACCTGCGCTACCCCGAGGACATGTTCAAGGTCCAGCGTGAAGTGCTGTCCCGCTACCACATCACCGACGCGCAGTCGTTCTACGGCGGGCAGGACTTCTGGAACATCCCCGACGACCCGTCGTCCGGCGAGAAGAACGTCAAGCAGCCGCCGTACTACCTGTCGGTCAAGATGCCCGGCGCCGAGAAGTCCGCGTTCTCGCTGACCACGACGTTCGTGCCGAGGCAGAACCCGAACCTCGCCGCGTTCATGGCCGTGGACGCCACCGCCGGGGACGACCCGGGCGCGCTGCGCATCCTCCGGATGCCGGCGAACACCACGATCATGGGCCCGGGGCAGGTGCAGAACGCCTTCACCAACAAGTTCTCGGGAGAGCTCAACATCCTGGGGCTGGGCAAGGCCCAGATCATCTACGGCAACCTGCTCACCCTGCCGTTCGGCGGCGGTCTCGTCTACGTCGAGCCCGTGTACGTCCAGACCGCGGCGGGGGCGGGCCAGGAGCCGTACCCGATCCTGCGGCGGGTGCTGGTGATGTTCGGCAACCGGGTGGGCTCCGCCGACACCCTCCAGCAAGCCCTCGACCAGGTGTTCGGCACCACCACGTCACAGCCGGCCAAGCCTGAGGACAAACCCGGGACCAAGCCGGAGGACAAGCCCGCGGTCGACCCCGGCCTGACCGGAGTGATCGAGAGGGCCCAGGCCGCCTACGACGAGGCGCAGAAGGCGCTGTCCGCGAACCCGCCCGACTGGGGCAAGTACGGCGATGCGCAGAAGCGACTGAGTGACGCGTTGAACGAGCTCGCCGAGGTGCAGCGGAACCAACCCGCCGCCACGCCGTCGCCCACGCCGTCCGGGGCCGCACCGTCTCCGTCGGCCTCCGCGATGGCCGAATCGGGGAGCTCCTGACAGCGTGCCGATTTGCCCTCGCCTTCGCGTCCCAGTACTGTGTAGACACACACCGACGCGGGGTGGAGCAGTTCGGTAGCTCGCTGGGCTCATAACCCAGAGGTCGCAGGTTCAAATCCTGTCCCCGCTACTGATCGAAGGCCCTGGTCACCGGGAAACCGGCGACCAGGGCCTTCTGTCGTTCCTGCCCCTCTTTCCAAGGAAGGGTCACCCTCCGCGAAGGGCGGGGGTCGCTCTCCTCGTAGGAGGGGACCGCGTGGGGTTCCATCCGGAAATATGCGTATTCGCTGGGGTGGGCAGGCGCAGCCGGAGTGGCGATCGCCGGTTACGAGAGGCGAACGAGGCAATTGGTTTGCCCTCGCCTTCGCGTCCCGGTACTGTGTAGACACACACCGACGCGGGGTGGAGCAGTTCGGTAGCTCGCTGGGCTCATAACCCAGAGGTCGCAGGTTCAAATCCTGTCCCCGCTACTGATCGAAGGCCCTGGTCACCGGGAAACCGGCGACCAGGGCCTTCGCTTTTGCTTGACTTCGTCTTGGTTTCGCCCCCGGGCTCACCGCGGGAGCGTACGGCTCACCCCGACGCAACTCCTGGCCCGGCTGCCCGGCTTGGGGCGCCGCGCCGACGGCTCGTCCTCGACGCGGGGGATCAACGCCTGCGCGGCCTGGGCATCGGAGAGGATCCGCAGCGCTTCGCTGTCGTTGGCCGGCAACTGACCGTGCCGGGCGAGCTCATGCACGAGGAAGGTCATCGGCGCGGGATCACCGGCGTTCGACGCGGCCACGGTCGCGCGCGCGGCCGTCAGCAGGCTGAGGTAGTAGGAGCGCATGGTCGCCTCGCGTACTCGGGCCTGCTCCAGGTCGTCGAGCAGCTCGTTCGCGATCTCCAGCAGGTCAGCCGTGTGCCGGGCCTCGGCGGTGATGTGTGCCCGGATGTCGTCGAACTCGGACCGCGTCATTATGGCTACCTCCACCGGTGAGAGCCCGGGCGACCGGGATGGCGCCAAAACAAGGGCTCCCACTCTGCTTTCCTAAGGCGCGGCGATTGCGGACGGCTTGACAACAGGTTGCGCTGCGGACCTCATGCTGATGCCGCAATCCCCGTCCCCACCCCGTGCCGGCCTCGTCGCCGTAGTGCTACTTAGATGCTTGAGACCCGGTTCTGGTTGTCCACGCTGAACTGGACGTTCTCTGTGAACCGCGATTCATCCCCCTGCGTGGCGGGGGGCGAGGCGCTGTGAGGGCTCGCGCCACTCCCGGAATCCGAGAGTGACGGAATGCGTCTCGATCACTCCGATGGGGCTGCTAGTCTTCTCAGGTCGGCGCAGTCCGGCGCCTTCCTTCCCCTTCCGCTGAGCGGTTCAGGCATGGGACGGCGTGGGCTAAACTCGACAAGTCTCCTCAAACGATCAGTTTCGGGTCATTCGTTCGCGAAGCGGACAAGGATCTGGTAAGTTAGAGGGGTTGCCCCGGAAACG
>NZ_BBYJ01000034.1 GCF_001528665.1 Microtetraspora malaysiensis | reverse complement strand
GGGGGCCTGACAGTGAGGAGTGAGTGCGGCGGGAAAGCGGAGCGGAGTGCGGGTGGGACCTCCGGCGCGCGTAGGACTGTGCCCTGTACCGCCGCGCCCGAGCCGCGAAACGGTTACGCCAGAGGCCCGCTATCACGGCGCGCCGGAGGGCCCGCCCGCCGCAGCGCAGCGGCGTTCCCGGCAGCGCCCGACCATGAGCGGGTTTCCCGACGGCGCCGGACCATGAGCGGGTTTCCCAGGTTGCGGCGAGAAGGAGGCCGAGGACGAGGCGATGCGCCTACGGCGAGGAGCCGGTGCGGGGGTGAGCGGAGCGGAGTGCGGGTGGTTGTGGAGGCGCGCGTAGGACCGTGCCATGTACCACCGCGCCCGAAGCCGCGAAGCGGTGACGCCAGAGACCAGCTATCACGGCGCGCCGGAGCAGCCACCCGCCGCAGCGCAGCGGTACTCATCAACGGCGAGATCCCGGAACGCTCCCTCACGACCGCCGTGACCCACACCGGAACAACCAGCCGCCGCAGCGCAGCGGTCACCGTTCAGCAGCGCTCACCGCTCGGCAGCGGTCACCGTTCAGCAGCGGCGCGAACCACGCACATTGGAACAGCCACCCGCCGCAGCGCAGCGCCGCTCATCGACGGCGAGTACCGCCCGCGCGGGCCTGCACGCGCGGGCCTGCACGCGCGGCCGCGGCCTCTCCGGGGTGCAGATGGTCATCTCCGATGCCCACGCCGGTCTGGTCGACACTGTCACGCGGCGGCGGGATGCGCTCCTGCGGCTCCTCGGGGCAGGCGCTCAGGCGGCATAGCGGGGAAGGTTCCGGCGGCTCCGAAGGGCGGATCGGATCGTCCGGTGACGTGCCGGACCTGCGGCGATATATCCCCACAGAACAGCAGGGGAAAAGTGGGTGAACTTCGCTTTCTGCCCCACCGATCACGGGTATCGGGGCAGCACAATTCAACCGTGTCGGTCCCCCTTCCCTTCGCGGCGCCACCCGCCCAGACCGCCCCGGACGCACCCGCGCCCGGCTCCTCCGGCGCCCACCCGCGGGCTCCCGGCCACCCGCCCACCCCGGTCTTCGTGCCGATCGTGGATCTCGACACCGGCGGAGTCGTCGCGGTGGAGGTGAACACGGGCGACGTACCGGGGGCCCCGCCGTCCGACGTCTCCGGGACGGTGCGAGGCCTGCTCGCCGCGTCACGGGCGGCGGCCCTGCTCCCGCTCGTGCTGCCGATCCCGGCCCGCGCGGTGATCGGCGGCTCCGGCGGCCTGGCCCCACTGCACGAGGCGGTGCGCGTGTCGGGCCGCAGGTCGCGCGAACTGATCCTGGTGGTCGAGGGGGAGGTCCCGGAAGCCGACCGGCGCGCCCTGCTCGCCGGGATCGACGGCCTGCGGGCGGCCGGATATCTCATCGCCTTCGGCGGGCTGGGCAGCGCGCCGTTGCCGCTCGATCTGCTCGCCGACGCCTCGCCGTACGTGGTGGTGCTGGCACGCGACCTGGTGGACCGGCTGCCGCGTGACCCGCGTCGCAGCGCGCTCGCCGAGTCGCTCGTCGGGGTGGCGCGCGGTCTCGGCACGCACGTGCTCGCCCCCGGACTGCGGGACGAGACCCAGCTCGCCGCGGTGCGCGGGTGGGGCATCCGGCTGGCGCAGGGCCCGCTGCTCGCGCCGATCGACTGGAAGCCGTCGGCGGGGCGGGTCCGGGTGCGCGTCCCGCTTCCCGTGCCGGACACCACACCCGCGGCGGCGCTGCTCGGACCGCGGGTCCAGGAGCTGCTGCTTCCCGGCGTGACGCTGTCCGCCGAGGCGACCGCGGAGGAGGTGGTCGGAGCGTTCGGCTCCGAGCCGTCGATCACCAGCGTCATCCTGGTGGACGAATACCAGCGGCCGGTGGGGAGCGCCGATCGGAGCCGTTTCCTGCTCTTCATGGCCGGCGCGTACGGCCACGCGCTGCATGCCAAGAAGCCGGCCAGGCGCATCGCGGACGCCCCGAGGACGGTGCCCAGGACGACCCCCGCGATCGCGGCGATGCAGCTCGCGGGGCGTGACGCGTCCCGGGTCTACGACGATCTGGTGGTGGTCGACGAGGTCGGCCGCTGCATGGGGATCGTCCGCGTCGGCGACCTCATCCGCAGCGTGGCCGGCCTCCGGCCCGCCCGCTGACCTCGCCGACCGCCCGGGCACTGCCGTGCCCGGAGTCCCGCGAGGAGTGCGGGGGCGGTCAGAGCCAGCCTTGGAGCCGCGACCGCTGCACGGCCTCGATGCGGTTGCGCGCGCCGGTCTTCTGGATCGCCGAGGAGAGGTAGTTGCGTACCGTGCCCTCGGAAAGATGCAGCGCGCGGGCGATGTCCATGATCGTGGAGCCGTCCGCGGCCGCGGTCAGGACGTCGCGCTCCCGGCGCGAGAGGGGGTTCGGCCCCGCGCTGAGAGCGGCGGCGGCCAGGCCGGGATCGATCACCCGCTCGCCGCCGAGTACGCGCCGAATCGCGACCGCCAGCTCGCGCGCCGGGCTGTCCTTGACGAGGAACCCGTAGGCGCCCGCCTCCATGGCCTGGCGCAGGTATCCCGGCCGTCCGAAGGTGGTCAGGATCACCACCCGGCATCCGGGCGTCCGCGCGCGGATCCGCGCGGCGGCGGCGATGCCGTCCAGCACAGGCATCTCGATGTCCAGGAGGGCGACATCGGGTTCGAGGCGCTCCACGACGGCGACCGCCTCCTCTCCGGTGGCCGCCTCCCCCACGACCTCGATGTCGGGCTCCAGGTCCAGCAGCGACGCCAGCGCTCCCCTGACCATCGCCTGGTCCTCGGCCAGAATGACGCGGATCATGTGCCCGAGCCTAGATGGACGCCGGTGTCGCGAGCGGCGGACTCGTCTTCCGGCCCGGCGGGGTGCGGAGCGGGCACGGCGATGCGCAACCGGAATCCGCCCGGCGACGGCCCGGCCTCCATCGCGCCGCCCTCGGCGCGGACCCGTTCCGCCAGGCCGCGCAGGCCACTTCCCGGCTCGTACGGCCCGGCGACGCCGTTGTCGGTGACCTCGAGCGTGGCATGGGTCCCGTCGTTGGTGACGGTGATCTCGCAGCGGGTGGCGCGGGCGTGCCGTACGACGTTGGTGGCGGCCTCGCGCACCCCCCAGCCGAAGAGGCCGTCGAGGGTGTCGGGCAGTGGGGTCCCGGCGATCCGGGCGGTCACCGCCAGCCCGGCGGCGGCGAGCGCGGCGCGCGCCCCGTCGAGCTCCTCGGCGAACCCTCGCCGGCGGTACCCGGTGACGGCCTCGCGCACCTCCACCAGGGCCTGCCGCGCGACGGACTCGATGTCCGCGATCTCGTGGACCGCCCGCTCCGCGCCCTGCTCGGCCAGGCGGCCGGCGAGCTCGCTCTTGAGCACGATCAGCGACAGGCTGTGCCCGAGCAGGTCGTGCAGGTCTCGCGCGATGCGGAGCCGCTCGTCGCTCGCCGCCAGCCGGGCGACCTCCCGCTGCGCGTCCTCGAGCTGGAGGACGAGCATGCGCGTGTTACGAACGCTGGCGAACAGGATGCCGAGGGTCCACACCTGCATCAGGAGCATCATCACGGTGCCGGTCTCCGCGCCCGCGACCAGGCAGTCGGCGAGGACGACCGGGGTCATCGCCGCCATCGCCGCCAGGGCGAGCCGCAGGGGCAGCGCCATGGAGAGCATCACGGTGACGTAGATCGGCAACGCGGTCCACCCGCCCCCGAAGAGGAGCGGGAACACGACCGCCATCAGCGTCGTCAGGGCCATCAGCGTGACCGTCTGCCTGCCGCGCTCGCCGTGCTCCCCTGGGGTGAGGACGGCGGCGATGTAGGTCACCACGAACGCCCCGAGGGCGATGCTCTGCCAGACCGCCTCCGCGCCGGACACCTCCCCGGTCACGATGTCGGACACCGGGTAGGCGAGGTACATGAAGCCGAACGAGATGCCCATCAGGCGCCGCAGTCGTGACCCTCGTCCCCCCGCCCCCCCGAACGTGAAGACGCGCTCCAGCCTGCCGGTCATGCGCGTACGGTAGCCCGCCGGAAGGCGAAGATGGCGAACGCGATCAGGGCGACGCCCCACCCGAGGATGCCGAGGACCGCCGAGGCGGACGGCGTCTCTCCCGCGACGATCTGCCAGCCGATGGTGGCGTAGTCGTTCGAGGGAAGCACCTTGGCGATCGACCGCATGGTCTCCGGCATGATGTCGAGGGGGATCCAGAGACCTCCGAGCAGCGCGAGCCCGAACATGCCGATCATCGCGAGCGGCTGGGCCGTGTCGGGGCGCGTCAGCGAGCCGATGGCCAGGCCGAGCGCGGCGAACGGGATCACACCGAGCCACATCGCGACGACCAGCCCGGCCCACGCGCCCGGCGGAAGCGAGACGCCCTGTGTGAGGACGGCCGCCAAGCCGACGAGCACGAGTGCGGGCAGGGTGAGCAGCATGGACACGACCAGCTTGGTCACGATGAACGACCAGCTGGGCAGCGGCGTGATCTGGAGCTGGCGCAGCCAGCCGCTCTCCCTCTCCTGCGCCCAGGGGACCGCCGTGGACATGATGGACGAGGCCAGTGCGCCGTACGCGCCCATGGAGACCATGAGGATCACGCTGGCCTTCACCCCGGTGGTCGCGTCCACCTGATCACCCCACAGGTTGGAGTAGAGCAGGTAGAAGCCGAGGGGGAACGCCACGACGAAGACGGCGTAGCGCTTGTTGCGCAGCATCCGCAGCGCTTCGATCTTGATGTGCTTCAGCATCAGGACTCCTGGGTCAGTGCGAGGAAGGCGTCCTCGAGATCGGCCCCGGCGATCTCGAGGCCGCGCACATCGAGGGTGGTCTTGCGGTAGAGCGCGTCGACGGTGGCGTCCGGGTCGCTCGTCCTGAGTACGGCACGGCCCGATGTGATCTCGACCGCCATGACGCCGGGCAGCGCGTCAAGGCCGGCGACGGACTGCGTGCCGAGCGTGAAGCTCACCGTTTGGCCTCCGACCCCGGCCTTGATCTCGGCGGCCGTCCCGTCGGCGACGATCCGGCCGCGTGCGATGACGACGACCCTGTCGGAGTTCTCGTCGGCCTCCTCCAGGTAGTGGGTGGCGAACAGGACCGTGCGCCCCTGTGCCGCGTACGCCCGTATGTTGTCCCAGAAGGCGCGGCGGGACTCGACGTCCATGGCGGCGGTGGGCTCGTCGAGGATGAGGAGCCGGGGAGCGCCCGCGATGGCCAGCGCGAACCGTACCCGCTGGGTCTGTCCGCCGGACAGCCGTCCGGCCCTGCGTCCGGCCAGGTCGGTGAGTTCGGCCATGCGCAGGATCTCGTCGAGGGGCAGGGGGTCGGGGTAGAGGCTCCGGACGAAGCCGACGGTCTCGGCGACGGTCAGTTCGGGGATCAGCGTCCCCTCCTGGAGCATCGCGCCGACGTCGCCGCGGGCGATGGCGCGTTCGGGCGTCTCCCCGAAGATCTTGATCTGGCCGCTGGTCGGGCGGAGCAGACCGAGCAGCATGTTGATCGCAGTGGATTTGCCGGCGCCGTTCGGCCCCAGCAGGGCGACCGTACGGCCCGGGGGGATGTCGAGGTCGAGCCCGTCCACCGCGAGCACGTCCCCGTAGGCCCGTGTGACCTTGGAGAAGGAGATGGCGTTCACGCGCTCGATGCTAGGAGGCGTACCGCTGCTCGCTGCAGTTCCATACCTCCGGCCTTCTTCATGACATTTGTCAGAGAAGCGCGGCCGGTCGTGCGGGCCCGGTCCCCTTGATCCCTCCGTTAGGGTGTTCGTCATCCTTTGACGCTGATGTGTAGGGGGCTGCGGTGAACGGCTGGGTGGGAGTCTCCTCCGTACTCGGCGACCGCTACCGCGTGGACGCGCCGATCGGCCGGGGCGGGATGGCCGAGGTGTGGCGCGGCCACGACCTGGTCCGCGATATGCCGGTGGCGGTCAAGGTCTTCGCGGCCGAGGGGTCCGATCCGTCGATGCGGGCCCGGTTCGCCCAGGAAGCGCGCACCGCCGCGCGGGTGGTCCACCCCAACGTGGTCAGCGTGTACGACGTGGGCGAGCACGAGGGGCGGCCGTTCCTCGTGATGGAGCTGCTCTCGGGCCGGAGCCTGGCCGAGGAGCTGGCCGCGCGGGGGCCGCTGGGGGTGGACGAGGTCCGCCGGCTGGTCGGGCAGGTGGCCGTCGCGTTGGACGCCGCACATCGGGCCGGGGTCGTGCACCGCGACATCAAGCCCGCCAACCTGCACCTGACCGACGGCGGCCAGGTCAAGGTGGTCGACTTCGGCATCGCCCGGCTGGCGGACGAGGCGGCGGGACGGCTCACCGCCGTCGGCATGATCGTCGGCACCGCCGCGTACATGTCGCCGGACCAGATCATGGGACGCCCCGGTGACGCGGCCAGCGACATGTACGCCCTCGGCTGCGTGTGCTACGAGCTGCTGTGCGGTCACCCGCCGTTCGCCGGGTCGTCGGCCGAGCTGGTCTTCCAGCACATCCAGCAGCCGCCCCCGCCGCCGCGCCGCTTCCGTCCGGAGCTCCCGGCGGACCTGGAGGCGCTGGTGCTGGCGCTGCTGGAGAAGGAGCCGAGCGCCCGGCCGACGGCCGGAGAGGTGATCGCCCGGACCCGGAGCGCCCCGCCCCCGCCTCCCGGCCCGGCGCGGGCCGGCGACACAGCGTTGCTCGACGTGAGCGACGCCGGGTTCTTCGAGGGGGGCGGCGCGGCGTCCAGCTGGCCTCCGCAGGCCTATCAGGGCGGCGGGGCGCCCACGCAGGGGCACACCGCGCACCCGACCGCCTGGCCGCCCACGTCGGGATACGGCGGGCATCTCGCCTACCCGGACGGCGGTCCGACGGCGCACACGTCCGTCACGCCGGGGCCGTGGTCCTCAGGAAACTCCGGAAGCTCCGGACGCCCGAAGCGCGGCGGGATGTCCCGGCGCAAGGGGGCGATGATCGCGGCCGGCGCGGTCGTCCCCGTCCTGGCCGTGGTGTGGCTGGCCTCCCCGTCCTCGACGTCCACGCCCGACGCCTCCGGGGCGGCTCCCACGAGTGCCGCGACGACGCCCGCGCCGGTGCGGCGGAGCCCGTCCGCCACCCCGAGACCGACCCCGTCGGTCACCCCGACGCCGATGGCTCCGTCTCCGTCGCCCACGAGGGTCGTGAACGGCCCCCTCGCGTGGCTGGCCGGGCTCGCGAGCGCCCTGGCCGCCCAGGAGCAGCAGGGCGGCATCGACTCCGACACGGCCGAGAAGGTACGCGACAAGATCGAGGAGATGCGGGAGAAGGTCTCGGACGGCAAGCCCGAGAAGGTGCGCAAGAAGCTGCGCGAGCTCAGCCGGACGATGAACGAGGCGCGGCGGAAGGGCCGGCTGGCCTCAAGCGGCCCGCTGGTCGACTACCTGAACCGGTCCGGCCTCCTCAACGACCACCGGCGCTGATCCCGCTCGCGCGGCGACGGACGTCAGAGCCGGCAGGCGTAGATGGCGGTGATCAGGATGGCCTTCGCGCCGATCTCCCAGAGCTGGTCCATCATCTGCTGGTGGCCCTTGCGCGGCACCATGGCGCGTACGGCGACCCAGCCCTCACGGTGCAGCGGCGACACCGTCGGCCCCTCGACGCCGGGCGTGATCGCGATGGCCTCCTCGATCCGCTCGACCCGGATGTCGTAGTCCATCATCACGTAGTCGCGGGCGACCAGAACGCCCTGGAGCCGCCGGATGAGCTGCTGGAAGCCGTTCGTCTCGGCGGCGCCGGCCCGCTTGATGACCACGGCCTCGGAGTGGGCGATGGGCTCCCCGAAGACCTCCAGGCCGACGTTGCGGAGCGTGGTGCCGGTCTCGACGACGTCGGCGACCGCGTCGGCGACGCCGAGCCGGATCGCCGTCTCGACCGCACCGTCGAGCTTGATGACCCGCGCGTCGATGCCCTCCTCGGCGAGGTACTTGCCGAGCAGACCGGCGTAGGAGGTGGCGATCCGCAGGCCGGCCAGGTCGGTGACGCTGCTGTACCGTCCGGCGGGCGCGGCGAAGCGGAACGTGGACCGGCCGAAGCCCAGCGGCACGACCTCCTCGGCCGGGGCTCCGGAGTCGAAGAGCATGTCGCGGCCGGTGATGCCGGCGTCGAGCGTGCCTTCGCCGACGTAGACGGCGATGTCGCGGGGACGCAGGAAGAACAGCTCGCAGGAGTTCTCGGGGTCGACGACCACGAGCTCCTTGCTGTCGGTGCGCGGGCGATACCCCGCCTCTTTCAGGATGGTCTGGGCGGCTTCGGCGAGCGCGCCCTTGTTCGGTACGGCGAGACGCAGCATGGTGTGACGGAACCCCTTCGGGACGCGGATGACGAGGTCATTGGACGCGTTTCGGCCGCCTCGCGGGCGGCCTAGAGATGCTTGTAGACCTCGTCGAGCCCGATGCCGCGCGCCAGCATGAGGACCTGCACGTGGTAGAGGAGCTGGGAGATCTCCTCCGCGGCCCGCTCCGTGGACTCGTGCTCGGCGGCCATCCAGCTCTCGGCGGCCTCCTCGACGACCTTCTTCCCGATGGCATGGACCCCGGCGTCCAGCGCGGCCACGGTGCCCGAGCCCGGGGGCCGGGTGCGCGCCTTCTCCGACAGCTCGGCGTACAGCTCTTCGAAGGTCTTCATGATCTCTTTCAGGGTTGTCGGGCGATGCGGAACCAGCGTAGTCGGTCCGCGTGACCGGGCGCGTCCCGCGGGCCTCCGCGCCGTCGCCGGGCCGACGCGAGGTCAGCCGAAGATCTTCTTGGCGATCTTCAGGTGCTCCAGGGCCTCCAGCGACTGGCCGCCCTCGTGCCCGTTGAACGGCCAGACCGAGATGTCCTTGGGACCGGCGTAGTGATTGTAGGCGGCGAAGACGGTCGAGGCCGGGGTGACCTCGTCGCGCAGCCCCACGGAGAACCGGGCGGGCACCGTCGCCCTCGCCGCGAAGTTCGTCCCGTCGAAGTAGGCCAGGGTGGCGAAGACGTCGTCGGCCCGCTCCCGGTTGACCGCGCAGAACCGGCTCAGCTCCCCATATGGCAGGGCGTCGGTGACCTCGACGGCACGCCGGATGTGGCACATGAACGGCACGTCGACGAAGGCGTAGGAGATCCCGGGCGCGAGCGCGGCGGCGGCCAGGGCCATGCCGCCGCCCTGGCTGGCGCCCGAGACCGCGATGCGCTCCGCGTCCACGGCGGGGTGCGCCCGGGCCGCCTCGACGGCGCGCACCACGTCGGTGTAGAGGCGCCGGTAGTAGTACTCATCGCGGTCGAGCACGCCGCGGGTCAGCTTCCCGGCGGTCTCGGGGCCGGTCCCGGGCGCGGGGTCGGGTGTGTCCCCCTGCCGCCAGCCGCCGCCCTGGCCCCGGGTGTCCATCACGAACACCGCGTATCCGGCGGACGGCCACAGCAGCCAGTCGTGCGGCAGGCCCCGTCCGCCGTTGTAGCCGACGTACTCGACGACGCAGGGCAGCGGCCCGTCCGGCGAGGCTGGGGTGAGCAGCCACCCCTTGATCGGGTGCCCGCCGAACCCGGCGAAGGTCACGTCGTACACGTCCACGAGCGCGAGGTGGGCGTCGTGGGGTGTGAAGGTGGCCGCGAGGTCGTACGTACGGGCTTCACGCAGGGTCCGCGCCCAGAAGTCGGCGAAGTCGGCGGGCTCGTCCCGTTCCGGGAGGTAGGCGCGGAGGTGGTCGAGCGGCAGGTCGACGAACACGGGGGACTCCTTACGACAGGCGCGCGGGCGGCGACAACCTACCGGATCCGGCTCAGGCCCGGATGTCCGCGGGGCTCGTGGAACCGTCGCCCGGAAAACGGCGAGCGCCGGTGCCCCGTACGGGACACCGGCGCAGCACAACCGCGAAGAGCGGTCGGAATCAGGTCTCAGCGACCGTAGCGGTTGCCGGAGTGGCCTCCGGCGCGCCCGCCGGGGCGACCGCCCTGCCGGAATCCGCCGCCACGCGGCGTGCGGAAGTCGCCGCGGCTGTCCGGGCGGCGCTCGCCGTCACGGTGGCCGCCGCGCTCGCCGTCCCGGTAGCCGCCACGCTGCTCGGAGCGACCCTCCCCGCTCTGGCCGCGCGACTGATCGCGGAACCCGCCGTGTGAGCCCCGGCCCTCGCCGAAGGAGCCACGCGAGCGGTCCCCCTGGTAGCCGCGGTTCTGGCCCCCGTCACGATCGCCCCGGTAGGAGCCGCCGTCCCGGTCGCCGCGGAAGGGACGGTCTCCCTGGCCGCGACGGTCGCCCTGGGACGAACCGCTCTCACGGTCGCCCCGGTACGAACCACTCTCACGGTCGCCCCGGTAGGAGCCGCCGTCGCGGTCCCGGCGGAACGGGCGGTCGTTGCGGTCGTTGCGGTCGCCCCGATAGGAGCGGTCACGGTCGTCGCGGACCGGACGGTCGCCACCGTCCCGGTCGCCCTTGAACGGACGGTCGTCCCGGCCCTGACGCTCGTCACGGAACGGACGGCGCTCGCGGTCGTCGCGGAACGGACGGTCGCCACCGTCGCGGGGGCCGCGGAACGGGCGGCCCTCACGACGCTCGTAGCCTCCACCGGTCTCGCGGTCCGCGCCGAAGGAACGGCCCTCCTGGTCGCCCCGGAAGCCCCGGCCGTCACGGTCGAACCGGCGCTCCCTGCGGTCGCCGAAGCGGCGGGGACGGCCCTCGCCGGCCGGGCCCTCGCGGCGCGGGCGCAGCGGCTTGCGCACGTCGGGCTCCCACACGGGGATCGCCTCGCCGTTGGGCTGCCGCGCGCCGGCGACCTCGGCGAGCACCTCGTCACCGGGGCGCACCCGGTGCCGCGACGGCGTGATGCCGGCGCGCCGGGTCATCGCGTCGGTGGAGCGGCGCTCGTTCGGCATGACGAGCGTCACGACGCTGCCGCTCTCACCCGCGCGGGCCGTACGGCCACCGCGGTGCAGGTAGCTCTTGTGGTCCATCGGAGGGTCGACGTGGAGCACCAGGCTGACGTCGTCGACGTGGATGCCCCGGGCCGCCACGTCGGTGCAGACCAGCACCTTCACGTTGCCCTCGCGGAACTCCCCGAGGATGCGGGTGCGCTGGTTCTGCCGCTTGCCGCCGTGCAGGCCGCCGGCCCGGACGCCGACGCGGGCGAGCTGCTTGACGACGCGGTCCACCCCGTGCTGGGTGCGCACGAACAGGATCGTACGGCCCTCGCGGTTGGCGATCTCGGCGGTCACGTCGACCTTGTCGTCCCGGTGGACCTGGAAGAGGTGGTGCTCCATGGTCGCCACCGACGAGGCCGCCGGGGCGAGCGAATGGGTCACCGGGTCGGTGAGGAACTTCTGGACGAGCTTGTCCACGTCGCCGTCGAGCGTGGCGGAGAAGAGCAGCCGCTGCCCGTCGGAGGGGGTGGCGTTCAGGATCGCGCTCACCACGGGGAAGAAGCCGAGGTCGCACATGTGGTCGGCCTCGTCGAGGACCGTGACCCGGACGTCCTCGAGCGAGCACTCGCCCTGCTCCATGAGGTCGGTGAGGCGTCCGGGCGTGGCCACGATGATCTCGACACCCCGGCGCAGCGACTCGATCTGCCGTCCCATCGACATGCCGCCGACGACGGTCTTGGTGCGCAGCGACAGACCCCGGCCCAGCGGCTCAAGGGTGTCGGCGACCTGGAGGGCCAGCTCACGGGTGGGGACGAGGACGATGGCGAGCGGGCGCTTGGGCAGCGCGCGCTCCCCGGCGATGCGGGCCATGGTCGGCAGGCCGAAGGCGAGCGTCTTGCCCGAGCCGGTCTGCCCGCGGCCGAGAACGTCGTGGCCGGCGAGGACGTCGGGGATCGCCGCGCTCTGGATGGGGAACGGCTCGGTGATGCCGTCCCTGGCCAGCCCGGAGACGAGCGGCCGCGGCAGGCCGAGCGACGCGAAGTCCCCGGCGCCGGACGGCGCGGAGGAGACGTCGGAGGAGGGAGCCGCCTCGGACGGGGCGGCGGTGTCGTCCTCGGGCGAGGACGCGGGGGAAACATGGCCAGCGTCAAGCATGGTCACGAGGTTCGTGCCTTTCATCGAAGTCAACGTGTCGAAACACGGGGGCGCGTCACTTCTGCGAAAGGACGAGCCAGGACATAGGTACGGCGGCGCCGTACTTCATTCATTCAGTACGCAGGGGTGTTCATGGGCGGGGCTTCCAGGATCGTTTTCCTGGACGGACACAAAGTCCGGCGCCACCGAGCACTCCGGCGGGCTGGCCCCTGCGTCAGGCGGTGGTTCCGCGTGATGCGCGCGTCGCGCGGTGCGGTACCACGGTCAATCCGGCGACCTCGGCGTTCCCGCAGTCGTGCCGGTCACTCGCATGGATGCGAGCGGCCTTGTCACGGACACCGTCATTCAAGTCGCTTCGGGCATAACGAGATGCAACCCTACACCATTCCCTCAGTCACCAACATCACGGTAAAGACCGCCGGGCGGTGGCACAAGAACGGGCCGACCCCCGGCCGGGAAGCCCGAGGTCGGCCCGAGAAAAGCCTGGTCAGACGTTGAAGCCCAGCATCCGGAGCTGCTCGCGGCCCTCGTCGCTGATCTTGTCCGGGCCCCACGGCGGGAGCCACACCCAGTTGATCACAACACTGGACGCGAGGTCGGCGAGGGCCGAGTTGGCCTGGTCCTCGATGACATCGGTCAGCGGGCAGGCCGCGCTGGTCAGCGTCATGTCGATGGTGGCGACGGGCCGCTCGCCCTCGCCCGCGGGGTCGAGGTTAACCCCGTAAACGAGGCCGAGGTCGACCACGTTGATCCCCAGCTCGGGGTCCACGACGTCCTTCAACGCCTCCAGGACGTCGTCGAGGGAGATCTCTCCGTCGAACGCCACCGTGGGGGTCTCGGTCGGCTTGCTCACGCCATCCTCCTTACGTTCGTTCGAGCAGTCACGCCTGGCTCCGCAGCACGGCGTCCTTGTAGGCCATCCAGGACAGCAGCGCGCACTTGACCCGGGCGGGGAACTTCGCCACTCCGGCGAAGGCGACCGCGTCGCCGAGCACGTCCTCGTCGGCCTCGATCTGGCCTCGCCCCTGCATGAGCCGGGTGAACTCGTCGACCACCGAGAGGGACTCCTCGATCGTGGAGCCGGTGGCGAGCTCGTACAGCACGGAGGCCGCCGCCTGACTGATCGAGCAGCCCTGCCCGTCGTAGGAGACGTCCACCACCTTGCCGCCGTCGCCCAGCCTCACCCGCAGCGTGACCTCGTCGCCGCAGGTCGGGTTCACATGGTGCACCTCTGCGTCGAACGGCTCACGCAGCCCGCGGCCCTGCGGGTGCTTGTAGTGCTCCAGGATGAGTTCCTGGTACATGGATTCAGCGATCATGGCTCAGCCGAACACCTTCTGGACGTGGTGGAGGCCGCGAACCAGAGCGTCGACCTCGGCCGTCGTGTTGTACAGGTAGAACGACGCCCGAGTGGTCGCGGGAATTCCGAACCGCAGGTGCAGCGGTCGGGCGCAGTGGTGTCCTACCCGTACGGCAACGCCGAACACGTCGTCCAAGATCTGGCCGACGTCGTGCGGGTGGATGCCCTCAAGCGTGAACGAGACCGTGCCGCCGCGCGCGATGACGGTGCGCGGCCCGACGATCCGCAGGCCGGGGATCTCCCCCAGCGCGTCGAGAGCGTAGCCGGTGAGCTCCCGCTCGTGCTGCTTGATCGCGTCCATGCCGATCGACGTCAGGTAGTCGACCGCGGCGCCGAGGCCGACGGCCTCGACGATCGGCGGCGTCCCGGCCTCGAACTTGTGCGGCACGGGGGCGTAGGTCGAGTGGTCCATCCAGACCGCCTCGATCATCTCGCCGCCGCCGAGGAACGGCGGCATGGCCTCGAGCAGCTCGCGGCGGCCCCACAGCACGCCGATGCCGGACGGGCCGAGCATCTTGTGCCCGGTGAAGGCGACGAAGTCGACGTCGAGGTCGGTCACGTCCACCCGCTGGTGGGGCACCGACTGCGAGGCGTCGACCATCATCAGCGCGCCGACCTCGCGGGCCCGGTCCAGGATCGGCGAGATCGAGTTCACCGTGCCGAGCACGTTCGACTGGTGGACGATCGAGACGATCTTGGTGCGCTCGTTGACCAGCTCGTCGAGGTTGTCCAAGGAGAGACGGCCCTCGTCGGTGACGGAGAACCAGCGCAGCGTCGCGCCCGTGCGCTGGGCGAGGAACTGCCACGGCACGATGTTGGAGTGGTGCTCCATCTCCGTGATGACGATCTCGTCGCCGGGGCCGATCCGGAACCGCTCGTCGGTGTTGGTCGGGTTACCGAAGGAGTACGCCACCACGTTGATCGCCTCGGAGGCGTTCTTGGTGAAGACGATCTCGTCGCGCGACGACGCGCCCACGAACGCGGCGATCTTGTCGCGGGCCCCCTCGTACGCCTCGGTGGACTCGCTGCCGAGCGCGTGCAGCGCCCGGCCGACGTTGCCGTAGTGCTGGGCCAGGTGCTCGCGCATGGTGTCGATCACCTGGGCCGGCTTCTGGGAGGAGTTGCCCGAGTCGAGGTAGACCAGGGGCCGACCGCCGGGCAGCTCGCGCGAGAGGATCGGGAAATCCTTCCTGACCCTCTCCACGTCGAAGCTCGGAACGCTCATTACGCGGACGCCTTCACGTAGGACTCGTAACCCTCGGCCTCCAGCTTGTCGGCCAGCTCGGGGCCGCCCTCCTCGACGACCCGGCCGCCGGCGAAGACGTGCACGAAGTCGGGCTTCACATAGCGCAGGATGCGGGTGTAGTGGGTGATCAGCAGCACGCCGGTGTCGCCGGAGGCGCGGAACCGGTTGATGCCCTCGGAGACGACGCGCAGCGCGTCCACGTCGAGGCCGGAGTCGGTCTCGTCCAGGACGGCGATCTTCGGCTTGAGGAGCTCGAGCTGGAGGATCTCGTGCCGCTTCTTCTCACCGCCGGAGAAGCCCTCGTTGGTGTTGCGCTGGGCGAAGGCCGGGTCGATGGACAGGGCGTCCATGCCGTTCTTCAGGTCCTTGGCGAACTCACGCAGCTTGGGGGCCTCGCCGCGCACGGCGGTGACCGCGGAGCGCAGGAAGTTGGAGACGCTCACGCCGGGCACCTCGACCGGGTACTGCATCGCGAGGAAGAGACCGGCCCGGGCCCGCTCGTCCACCGACATGGCGAGCAGGTCCTCGCCGTCGAGCAGCACGGTGCCGGAGGTGACGGTGTACTTCGGGTGACCCGCGATCGCGTACGCGAGGGTGGACTTGCCGGAGCCGTTCGGCCCCATGATCGCGTGGGTCTCGTTCGAGCTGATGTTCAGGTTGACGCCGCGCAGGATCTCCTTGTCGCCCACTGCGACGTGCAGGTCACGAATCTCAAGGGTTGACATGTATTACTCCTTCGAGAGCGAGACGTACACGTCATCGCCGTCAATCTTGACTCGGTAGACGTTCACGGGCCTGGTGGCGGGCGGGCCGGTGGACTTGCCGGAGCGCAGGTCGAAGCACGAGCCGTGCAGCCAGCACTCCAGGGTGTGGTCGTAGACCTCGCCCTCGCTCAGCTTCACCTCCGCGTGCGAGCACACGTCGTGCAGCGCGAAGACCTCGCCGCCGGTGCGGACGAGCGCGACCGGGGTGTCCCCCACCTCGACGCCCAGGGCGCCGTCGTCGGGGATGTCGCTGACCTTGCAGACCTTCTCGAAACTCATCGCGCGAGCTCAGCCTCCACCGCGGACAGCACCCGCTCGCGGATCTCCTCGACCTCGATCTTCTCCAGGAGCTGGGCGAAGAAGCCGTGCACCACGAGACGCCGGGCCTCGTCGTACGGGATGCCCCGAGCCTGCAGGTAGAAGATGTGCTCGTCGTCGAGACGGCCGGAGGCGGAGGCGTGGCCCGCCCCGGCGACCTCGCCGGTGAGGATCTCCAGGTTGGGCACCGAGTCGGCGCGGGCGCCGTCGGTGAGCAGGAGGTTCCGGTTGAGCTCGTAGGTGTCGGTGCCCTCGGCCTCGGCCCGGATGATCACATCGCCGATCCACACGGAGTGCGCCCCGTCGCCCTGCAGCGCGCCCTTGTAGGTCACGTTGCTGCGGCAGTTGGGCACCCCGTGGTCCACCCAGAGACGGTGCTCCAGGTGCTGCCCGGCGTCCACGAAGTAGAGCCCGGTCAGGTCGGCGTCGCCGCCCGGAGCGGTGTATGACACGGACGGCGAGAGCCGTACGAGGTCGCCGCCGAGCGTCACCACGAAGGACCGGAACGTCGCGTCCTTGCCGAGCTGCGCGTGGTGGTGGGAGACGTGGACGGCGCCGTCGGCCCAGTCCTGCAGGCTGACGACCTTGAGGGTCGCGCCCTCGCCGATCGCGAACTCGACGTTGTCGGCGTAGACGGCGCCTCCGGTGTGGTCGAGGACCAGCACCGCCTGCGCCATCGGCTCGACCCGGACCACGATGTGGCCGTAGGTGGCCCCGTGACCCGCGCCCTCGCCGAGGCCGCGCACGTTGACCACGGTCGGCCGGGAGGCCACGACCTCCCGGGGCACCGTGATGACGGTCGCCTTCTCGAACGACGCGTACGCCTGGGCGCTGACCCGGTCGGACGGCACGTAGGCGGCGCCGATCCTGGCGTCGTCGCGGCCGACCGTCTCCACGGTCACCTCGGGTGCGGCGTCCACCTCGACCACGACGTTGCCCACGGGCGCGGCCGTGCCGTCGTGGAGCCCCTTGAGGCGGGACAGCGGCGTGAACCGCCACTCCTCCTCGCGGCCGGTCGGCACCGGGAAGTCGGCCGGGTCGTACGACGACTCCGCGTGGAGCTTGGACACCGGCATCGTTTCCAGACCCATCAGCCGACGGCCCCTTCCATCTGCAGCTCGATCAGGCGGTTCAGCTCCAGGGCGTACTCCATCGGGAGCTCCCTGGCGATCGGCTCGACGAAGCCGCGCACGATCATCGCCATCGCCTCGTCCTCGTTCAGGCCGCGGCTCATCAGGTAGAAGAGCTGGTCCTCGGACACCTTGGAGACCGTGGCCTCGTGCCCCATCGACACGTCGTCCTCGCGGACGTCCACGTAGGGGTAGGTGTCGGAGCGGCTGATCTGGTCCACCAGCAGCGCGTCGCACTTCACCGTGGACGCCGATCCGGCCGCGCCCTCCTCGATCTGGACGAGGCCGCGGTAGGACGTGCGGCCGCCGCCCCGGGCGACGGACTTGGACACGATCGTGCTCGACGTCTTGGGCGCGAGGTGCACCATCTTGGCGCCGGCGTCCTGGTGCTGGCCCTCACCCGCGAAGGCCACCGACAGGGTCTCGCCCTTGGCGTGCTCGCCCATCAGGTAGACCGCCGGGTACTTCATCGTGACCTTGGAGCCGATGTTGCCGTCGATCCACTCCATGGTCGCGCCCTCGTACGCCACGGCGCGCTTGGTGACCAGGTTGTAGACGTTGTTCGACCAGTTCTGGATGGTCGTGTACCGGCAGCGGGCGTTCTTCTTCACGATGATCTCGACGACCGCGGAGTGCAGCGAGTCGGACGAGTAGATCGGCGCGGTGCAGCCCTCGACGTAGTGGACGTAGGAGTTCTCGTCCACGATGATCAGGGTCCGCTCGAACTGGCCCATGTTCTCGGTGTTGATCCGGAAGTAGGCCTGGAGCGGGATCTCCACGTTCACGTTCGGCGGCACGTAGATGAAGGAGCCGCCCGACCAGACCGCGGTGTTCAGCGAGGCGAACTTGTTGTCGCCGACCGGGATCACCGAGCCGAAGTACTCCTTGAAGAGCTCCTCGTGCTCGCGCAGGCCGGTGTCGGTGTCGACGAAGATGACACCCTTCTCCTCAAGGTCCTCACGGATCTTGTGGTAGACGACCTCCGACTCGTACTGAGCGGCCACACCCGCGATCAGGCGCTGCTTCTCCGCGTCGGGGATGCCGAGCTTGTCGTAGGTGTTCTTGATGTCGGCGGGCAGTTCGTCCCAGGAGGCGGCCTGCTTCTCGGTGGACCGGACGAAGTACTTGATGTTGTCGAAATCGATGCCGGACAGATCCGAGCCCCACGTCGGCATCGGCTTCTTCCCGAACAGCCGCAGGCCCTTGAGGCGCAGGTCGAGCATCCACTCCGGCTCGTTCTTGAGCTCGGAGATGTTGCGCACGACCTCCTCGGACAGGCCACGGCGGGCCGCGGCACCGGCCGCATCCGAGTCGGCCCAGCCGAACTTGTAATTCCCGAGGCCTTCCAGCTCCGGGCGGTCGGTGACAGTCACCTTCCGGACTCCTTGCTCGTCGTTTCAGGACTGCGCGCGTGCCGTACGGCCAGCGCGTGAGGACTCACGTGTGTGGTGCAGACCCCGTCGCCGTTGGCGATCGTGGCCAGTCGTTGCACCGGTGTGCCGAGCAGCTGCCCGAACGCCTCCGTCTCGGCCTCGCACAGCTGCGGGAACTTCGCGGCGACGTGGGCGACCGGGCAGTGGTGCTGGCAGAGCTGCTCGCCTCCTATGACCGTCTCCGTGGCGGAGGCGGCGTAGCCCTCGGCGGACAGCGCCTCGGCCAGCACGCGGATCCGCTGGTCGGCGGGGACCTCGCGCATGACCGACTCCAGCCGGTCGACCAGGCCGGCGACCTGTGCCCGCGCGAACTCGGACACGGCCTCGTCGCCGAGCCGCTCGGCCAGGAAGCGCAACGCGCTGCCCGCCAGGTCGTCGTAGGCGTGGACGAAGGCGCTGCGGCCCGCGTCGGTGATCGCGAACAGTTTGGCCGGTCGGCCCCTGCCCCGCTGGCCGCGCGGCCGCGCCGTACGGGGTGCGATCATCCCGTCGGCGAGCAGCGCGTCCAGGTGGCGGCGGACGGCCGCGGGGGTGAGCCCCAGCCGTTCGCCCAGGTCGGCGGCGGTCACCGGACCGTGTTCGAGGATGAGACGCGCGACCCGCGCCCGCGTGCCGCGCTCGGCGGACAACGCGCTCCCCACTGCGATCTCGGCCCTGCTCTCGGTCGCGTTGCCGGGCACGCCGGAACGCCGCGTCGCCGCGGCACCCTCGGCGCTCGTCTTCCCGGACACGTATTTCACAACATCAGTGTGCCGTAATTCCTTCCCGCGCCACAAACGAAGGTAGGAGCAGTCAGGAATGCAATTTGTCACGCAGGGTAGGCTTACCTAACACACTTGCCCGGCGTCGCGGCGACGCGCGACGCCGCGCGCGATCAGGGCTCCGGCGGCCCGGGCACCCCGCCGCCTCCCTAGACTCGTCTCGTCAAGAAGTGTGTCCCATCTGGCTGGGGGGAGGCCGGGAGTGTGGGGACTGCCGGCTGCGAGCCCCCGTGTCTGCCATGGTGCGGACGGCAGGCAGGAGAACCATGATGCCGGACGCCGCGAACACGCGACCCGCGGCGGGCGCCGACGGCACGCCCGCGGTCGAGGTGCGCGACCTCGTCAAGCGTTACGGCCGCACCACCGCGGTCGACGGCCTGACGCTGTCCTGCGCGCGCGGCCGGGTGACCGCGATCCTCGGCCCCAACGGGGCGGGGAAGACGTCCACCATCGAGATCTGCGAGGGCTTCCGCCACGCCGACCGCGGTGACGTGCGCGTGCTGGGCCTCCCTCCGTCCGACCGGTCGCTCAAGGCCCGGGTCGGCGTGATGCTCCAGTCCGGCGGCGTGCCGCCCGCGATGCGCGCCGGCGAGTGGCTGCGCCTCATGGCCCGGTTCCACGCCCAGCCGCTCGACCCCGCCGCACTCCTCGACCGGCTCGGCCTCACCGAGCACGCGCGCACGCCGTACCGGCGGCTGTCCGGCGGGCAGCAGCAGCGGCTGTCGCTGGCCGGGGCGATCGTGGGGCGGCCCGAGCTGGTCTTCCTCGACGAGCCCACGGCGGGCCTCGACCCCCAGGCCAGGTACGCCTGCTGGGACGTGGTCACCGGCCTGCGCGAGGCCGGGGTCTCGGTCGTCCTCACCACGCACTACATGGACGAGGCGGAGAAGCTCGCCGACCAGGTGATCATCATCGACCACGGACGGGTCGTCGCCGCCGGGACCCCCGCCACGCTGACCGGCGCCGAGCGCCAGCTCCGGTTCCGGGCCCGCCCGGGGCTGAACCTCGACGAGCTGCTCAGCGCCCTCCCCGAGGGGAGCGCCGCCAAGGAGTCGCCCGCCGGGCACTACATCATCGAGGGGCAGGTCGCACCCGGCCTGCTCGCCACGGTCACCGCCTGGTGCGCCAGCGAAGGCGTCACGGCCGAGGACCTCAGCATCGAGCGGCGCACCCTCGAAGACGTCTTCCTCGAACTCACCGGCCGGGAGCTGCGATGACCACGACGCTCGACTTCGCCCCCCGGCCCGGGGCCGCCCCGCTGCCGCGGATGGTGCTGGCGCAGGCGGGGGCGGAGATGCGCGCCATGCTCCGCAACGGCGAGCAACTGCTGCTCACCCTGATCATCCCCGTGCTGCTGCTCGTCGGGTTCTCGCGGGCACCGCTGATCAACGTGTCCGGAGCCCGGGTCGACTTCGTCACGCCCGGCGTCCTCGCGCTCGCCGTCATGTCCACCGCGTTCACCGGCCAGGCCATCGCCACCGGGTTCGAACGGCGCTACGGCGTGCTCAAGCGGCTCGGGGCCTCCCCGCTGTCCCGGCCCGGCCTGCTGCTCGCCAAGACCGCGGCCGTCCTGGGCGTGGAGGTCATCCAGGTCGCGGTGATCTCCGCGGTCGCGCTGGCCATGGGCTGGTCCCCGCACGGAAACCCGCTCTGGATCGCGCTGCTGATCGTGCTCGGCACCGCCGCCTTCAGCGGCCTGGGCCTGCTGATCGCGGGCACGCTCCGGGCCGAGGCCACGCTCGCCGCGGCCAACCTCGTCTACCTCGTCCTGCTGGGGCTGGGCGGCGTCGTGTTCCCCGTCGCCAGTTTCCCCGAAGGGGTACGCCCGATCCTTGAGCTGCTGCCGATCACCGCGCTGACGAACGGGATGCGCTCGGTGCTCGCCTCCGGCGGCGGCTTCCCGGCCGGTCCGGTGCTCGTGCTGCTGGCGTGGGCCGTGGTCACGCTCGCGGTGGCCTCCCGCACCTTCCGCTGGGAGTGACGCCCGCCGGGCCCACCTCGGTGCGGCGCGACCTGGGCCGGGGCGATAGGTTCTGACGCTCGGGTCGAGTGGCCGGCGCCGTCTTCGAGAGGCGTACGGCGGACGTTTTGGAGGTGGCGGCCGGATGACGGCTGAACCCGTGTGGGGGGGCGGCGGAGCCGTACCGGATCGGACCATTCCGTATGGGGCGCGGCGGGATGCGCCCGGGCGCGCTGCTGCGGGCGGCGTCGGACTCGATCCCGCCGCCGGGGCTGGTGCTGCTCGCGGTCCTGTCGGTGCAGGTCGGGGCCGGGCTGGCCAAGAACCTCTTCGCCGAGCTGCCGCCGACCGCCGTGGTGTTCCTGCGCATCGCGATCGGCGCGGTCATCCTCGTGCCCGTCGCCCGGCCCCGGCTGAAGGGGCTCACCCGGCGCGACCTCGCCGTCGGCGTGGCCTTCGGGCTCAGCCTCGGCCTCATGAACCTGTCCTTCTACGAGGCGCTGGCCCGGCTGCCCATGGGCATCGCGGTCACGATCGAGTTCATCGGGCCGCTCACCGTGGCCGTCGTGGCGTCGCGGCGGCGGCTCGACCTGGTGTGGGTCGCGCTGGCCGCCGCCGGGGTGATCCTGCTCGCCCCGTGGGGCCAGGCGGGCGGCGCCAACTGGGTGGGCATCGGATTCGCCGCGCTCGCGGGCGCCCTGTGGGCCGCCTACATCGTGCTGTCGGCCGCCACCGGCGCCCGGTTCCCGGGGTCGAGCGGGCTCGCGCTCGCCATGGTCGTCGCCACGATCGCCGTCGCCCCCGTCGGGGTGGCCTCCGGCGGCGCCGATCTGCTGCGTCCGGAGATCCTTCTCCTGGGAGCCGGGGTCGGGCTGCTCTCCTCGGTCATCCCGTACACGATCGAGCTGGAGGCCCTGCGAAGGATGCCGAAGCGGGTCTTCGGCATCCTCATGAGCCTCGAACCCGCCGTCGCCGCGCTGGTCGGCCTCCTCCTGCTCGGGGAGCTCCTGCAGGCCCGCGAGTGGGCGGCGATCGGCTGCGTGGTCATCGCCTCGATCGGCGCGACCCGCTCCGGCTGAGCCGCCCCTGAGCCGCCTGAGCCGCCCCGGGGCGCCTACGCCTCCGGCTCTTCCGGGGTCGGCCGGATCTCGGGCCTGCTTTCCGGCTTGTCCGCCCAGATGCCGCGTACGTGCTGGATGTGGTGGCTCATGATGCGCTCCGCCGCCCCGGCGTCGCCGCGGACCAGGGCGTCCACGATGGCGACGTGCTCGCGGGCCGAGTCGATCAGGATGCCGCGCTCGGCCAGGCCGCGCAGGCCGTACAGGCGGGCCCGCCCACGCAGGTCGCGGATCACCTCGACGAGGTGGGTGTTGCCGGAGAGGCTCAGCAGCCCCAGGTGGAAGCGCAGGTCGGCGTTGACGTAGGCGATCAGGTCACCGCGCCGGGCCGCCGCGACGATCTCCTCGGCGGCCGGCCGCAGCGCCTCGAAGTCGGCGGCCGGGCGGCGGCCGGCCAGCCGGGCCACCGTCGGGACCTCGATGAGCTGGCGGACCTCGGTGATCTCGTCGAGGTCGCGGTCGGTCATCTCGGTCACCCGGAAACCCTTGTTGCGCACCGCCTCGACCAGGCCCTCCTTGGCCAGGTCGAGCATCGCCTCACGCACGGGGGTCGCGGAGACGCCGAACTGGGCGGCGAGCACCGGCGCCGAGTAGACCACGCCCGGCCGCATCTCACCCGCGACGAGGGCGTCCCGCAGCGCCTGCGCCACCTGCTCGCGCAGGCTCTGCCGCTCGCCCACCAACGGCAGGCCGAGCCCGTCCGCGGCCGAAGGCGCCATGTCATAACCCTCTTTCGTGCTCACCGGAGATCTCCCCACGGGCGGTCCACGCGTCATACGCCGCGGAGGCGACCACCAGGTCCTGCCAGGCCATGCCCACGCTCTTGAAGACGGCGGGGCCCGGCCCGGGCGCCACCCGGCCGGCGACGAGGTCGGCGAGGTTTCCGGCGAGGTGGTCAGCCGTGATCCTACCGGCCCGCAACGGGACGACCAGGTCACCCGCCTCCGCCAGGGCCGCCGTACGGGCCTCCACGACGACGACGGAGCGGGCGACGAGGTCGTCGTCCAGCTCGCGCGCGTCCGGCTCGTGCGAGCCGACGGCGACCACCACCGCGCGGTCGCGCACCAGGCCGCCGGGGAACAGCGGCGTCCGCGCGGTGGTGCAGCAGGCGACCAGGTCGGCCTCCTCGACCGCCCGCCGCCAGGCGGGGTCGGACGCCGGATGGGAGCGGGCGGTCAGCCCGGCGGCGGCGCACCGCCGCGCCAGCCCGGCCGCGCGCTCCGGGTCGCGGGCCACCACGGTGACCTCCTCCACCGGGCGCACCCCGCGCAGGGCCGTCACGTGCCCCCACGCCTGCGGTCCGGAGCCGAACACGACGAGCGAGCGGGCGTCCGGCGGCGCGAGCCGCCGTACGGCGAGCGCCGAGACGGCGGGGGTGCGCAGCGTGGTCAGCGCGGTGCCGTCCATCGTGGCGAGCGGGGTGAGCGTGGCGCCGTCGAGCAGCAGGTAGAGGGCCTGGATCCGAGGCAGCCCGCGCGCCGGGTTGCCCGGGGCCACCGTGGCCACCTTCACGCCCGCGTACGGCCCGGAGGAGGCCGGCATGAGGAGGAACTGCCCCGCCGGGACATCGACCACCGGGCGCGGCGGGGCCTGTTCGGGGTCGAGTCCGCCGCGCAGCGCCTCCTCCAGGGCTTCCACGGCCCGGCCGGGAGACACGAGCCGGTCGATCGTGTCGCCGTCCAGGTGGGGCAGGCCGTTCATCCGGGTTTTCTCCTTATCGCACCAGGGTCTCACCGAAGGGTGAACCCGGGGCCGAGCGGGTCGCGGGGGTCGAGGACGAACCGGTGCTCTCCGGTCCGGAACGCGGTGCCCTCGATCTCCGGGACGATCGCCGGGTGTCCCGCCTCCTCGGTCACGGCGGCCACGCTCGCCAGGAACACGCCGCCCGCGATTCCCTCGTGCCGGAGGGTGACCGCCCGGGGGTCGGGACGGCCCTCCGCGAGCGACGCCAGCCGGGCGGCGGTGCCCGACCCGCAGGGCGACCGGTCGACCTCGCCGTCCGCGAAGACGGTGACGTTGCGCTGGTGGTGCCGGTCACCCTCGGACCCGAGATCGTCGTAGAAGATCACACCGTAGATCCCGGAGAGCCGGTCGTCGGTGGGGTGCCGCGCGGCCGGGTGCCCCTCCAGGGCGGCCTTGACCGACCGGCCGGCGGCGATCAGGCCGGGCAGGTCCTCGGGGGTCACCGCGAGGCCGAACGCGGCGGCCGGCGCGGACGCGTAGATCGCGCCGCCGTACGCGACGTCCACCGTGACGCCGCAGGCGGGCACGTCCCCGGCGACGGCGTAGGACGGCACGTTCCGGAACGTCACCGCCTCGACCACGCCGCCCGCGCGGCGCACCCGGGCCTGCACGCGGCCCGACGGCACGTCGATCTCGACGGTCGTCTCGCCGTCCTCGGCGGCCGGGACCAGGCCGTACTCCACGGCGTACGCGCCGAGCGCGATGGTGCCGTGGCCGCACGCGGTGGAGTAGCCGTCCTTGTGCCAGAAGAGCACGCCGAGGTCGGCCGGCGCGGAACCGCCGGGCGGCCCGTCGGACAGCCCGTCGGGCAGGTCGTCGGGCGGGACGAGGAAGCAGCCGTACATGTCGGCGTGGCCGCGCGGCTCGTGGCAGAGCAGCCGCCGCACGGCGTCCACCTCGGGCGCGGACGCGGCCGTCCTGCGGTCGAGCACCGTCGCGCCGGGGATCGGCGGCGCCCCCGAGACGACGATCCGGAACGGCTCTCCCGCGGTGTGGTAGTCGACCGTGCGGACGTCGTGCACGGCTCTCATCGCGCGGCTCCTCCCAGATACGCCTCGGCGACCCGCGCGTCGTCGCGCAGGTCGGCGGCGGTTCCCGTCAGGACGCATGCCCCGTTCTCGATCACGTAGCCGCGGTGCGCGATCTTCAGGGCGGCCCTGGCGTTCTGCTCGACCAGCAGCACCGCCGTCCCCTCCGCGTTGATCTCCCTGATCACGTCCATGACCGCGGCGACCACGAGCGGGGCGAGGCCCATTGACGGCTCGTCGAGCAGCAGCAGCCGGGGCCCGGTGACCAGCGCGCGACCGATGGCGAGCATCTGCTGCTCGCCGCCGGAGAGGGTGCCGCCCTGCTGACCGGCGCGCTCGGCCAGGCGGGGCAGCAGGCCGTACACGCGGTCGATCCGCCGCTTGACCTCGGCCTGGTCGCGCACCGCGTACCCGCCGAGCAGGAGGTTGTCGTGGACGCTGAGGGTGCTGAACACCCGCCGCCCCTCGGGGACGTGGACCAGCCCGAGCCGGACGATCGCGCTCGCCTTGGCGCCGATGATGTCGCGGCCCTCGTAGGTGATCCGGCCCGCGCTGGGCCGCACCAGCCCCGACACCGCCGACAGGGTGGTCGTCTTGCCCGCGCCGTTGTTGCCGAGCAGGGCGACGACCTCGCCCTCCCCGACCGTCAGCGACAACCCGCGCAGCGCGTGGACGCCGCCGTAGTGGACGTCCAGCCCGTCGATCTCAAGCGCCGCCATCGCGTCCTCCCGCCACGCTCGCCCTGGCCTGCTCGATCTCGGCCTCGTCGGCGTCCCGGCCGAGGTACGCCTCGACGACCTGGGGGTCGCGCCGCACCTCGTCCGGAGGCCCGTCGGCGATCTCCCGCCCGAAGTTGAGCACGACCACGCGCTGCGAGACGTCCATCACCAACCCCATGTCGTGCTCGATCAGGACGATCGCGACGCCCTGCTCGCGGATGCGGCGGATCAGGTCGAGCATCTCGGCCTTCTCGGTGTGGTTGAGCCCGGCGGCGGGCTCGTCGAGCAGCAGCAGGTCGGGGCGGCGGGCGAGCGCTCTGGCGATCTCCACCCGGCGCTGCTCGCCGTACGGCAGGGCCCGGGCGGGGCCGTACCTGTCGCCGCGCAACCCGGCGAAGTCGAGCCAGTGGTGGGCCTGTTCGGTGCTCTCCCGCTCGCTCCTGCGGTAGCGCGGGGTGTGCAGCAGCGCGTCGAGGACGTTCTGCCTGATCCGCAGGTGGGTCCCGGCGCGGACGTTGTCGAGGACGGACATCTCCCCGAACAGCCGCAGGTTCTGGAACGTACGGGCGACGCCGAGCGCGGCCACCGCCGAGGGGCGCAGGCCGGTGATGTCGCGTCCGCGCAGCCGCACAGATCCCGCGGTGGGCCGGTAGAAGCCGGTCACGCAGTTGAACGCGGACGTCTTGCCCGCGCCGTTGGGGCCGATCACCGAGACGATCTCGGCCTCGCCGACGGCGAAGGTGAGCCCGTCGATGGCGACCACGCCGCCGAAGGCGAGCCGCAGGCCCTCGACGGAGAGCAGCGGGGCGTTCACTTGGCGACCTCCTTGGGCCGGGCCGGCCACAGGCCCTGCGGCCGCACCAGCATCACGATGATCAGCAGGACGCCGAAGGCGACGTACCGGTAATCGGCCAGGTCGCGCAGCAGTTCGGGCAGGAGGCTGACGATCACCGCCCCGACGACGACGCCCCTGATGGAACCCATGCCGCCGAGCACGACCGCCATCAGCACCAGCGCGGACTGCAGGAACGTGAAGCTGCCCGGGGAGACCGCCGACAGGTGCGCGGCGAACAGGACCCCGGCCAGGCCGCCCCAGATCGCGCCGACGACGTAGGCGGCCATCTTGACCTTGTAGGTGTGGACGCCCATCGCCTCGGCGGCGTCCTCGTCCTCGCGGACGAACCGCCACGCCCGGCCCAGGCGGGAGCGGCCCAGCCGGGCGGCGCCGATCACCGCGACCGCGACGACCAGCACGGTCAGGTAGTAGAAGGACACCGGCCCCTCGGTCAGCCCGGGGATGCCGTAGATCCCCGAGGGGCCTCCGGTGACGTCGAGGTTGGTCGCGGTGACACGGATGATCTCGCCGAAGCCGAGCGTCACGATCGCGAGGTAGTCGCTGCGCAGCCGCAGCGTCGGCGCGCCGATCACCAGCCCGGCGATCACGGTGACCACCAGGACGGCGGGCAGGGTGGCGACCAGCGGCAGCCCGAGGCGGGTGGACAGCACGCCGCTGGTGTACGCGCCGACCGCGAAGAAGGCGATGTACCCGAGGTCGAGCAGGCCGCAGTAGCCGACGACGATGTTGAGCCCGGCGGCCAGCATCACGAAGATCGCGGCGCTGGTCATCACCGACAGTGCGTACGGCGAGGCGTTGACGAACGGCGCGAGCAGCGCGACCGCGAGCCCGGCCAGCCCGGCCCACCGGTTCTCCATCAGCCGGGACGCGATCGAGCGCGGGCCGGCCCCGCGACGGCCGCCGCCGGGCGCCGGCGCGGCCTCGGAGGTGGCCTCAGCGGGGGGCGCGCCCCCGCCCGGCCCGGTCACACCCGCTCCGTGACGCGTTCGCCGAGCAGGCCGGTCGGCCGCACGGTCAGGAACAGGATGAGCACGCCGAAGGCGAAGACGTCCCGCCACTCGCCGCCCAGCCAGAAGGTGCCGAACGATTCGAGCAGGCCGAGGAGCAGCCCGCCGAGCATGGTGCCGGGGATGTTGCCGATGCCGCCGATGACGGCCGCCGTGAACGCCTTGAGGCCGATCAGGAAGCCCATCATGAAGTCGATCTTTCCGTAGTGCGCCCCGGCCATGACCCCGGCCGCTCCGGCCAGAGCGGAGCCGAGGAAGAAGGTCCGGGAGATGATGGCGTCCACGTCGATGCCCATGAGTGCGGCGGCCCTGGGGTCGAGCGCGACGGCCCGCATGGCGCGTCCCTCGCGGGAGCGGTTGACGAGCAGGTTGAGACCGATCATGAGGATGACGGCCACGGCCACCAGGGTGAGCTGCTGGAGCGTGACCCGCGCGCCCAGGACCTCCAGCGTGGTGCCGCTGAGCCGCACCGGGTACACGCGCGGGTCGGCGCCCGCGCCGGCGCGCATGCCGTATTCGAGGGCGAAGGACGCGCCGACCGCGGTGATCAGCAGTGAGAGCCGGGGGGCGCCGCGGAGCCGCCGGTAGGCGACCCGTTCGAGCACCACCCCGGCGAGGCCGGTGACGCCCATGGTGAGCACGAGGACGAGCAGCAGCACCGGCAGTGCCATCGCGGCGGACACGCCGCCGGCCGCGCCGAGAACGGCGAAGCCGACGAACGCGCCGAGCATGTACAGGTCGCCGTGGGCGAAGTTGAGCAGCTTGATGATCCCGTAGACCATGCTGTAGCCCAGCGCCACGAGCGCGTAGAACGACCCGACGAAGAGCCCGTTCCAGACCAGTTGTGACATTTCAGGATTCCCTGGGGGTTACTGGAGAGCGTCCTGGAGGGCGAACGCGCCGTCCTTGACGACGAGGATCTGGAAGCCACCGGTGCTCAGCGTGTGCTCGGGGGTGAACTTCAGCGGCCCGGAGAACATCGGGAAGCCGTCGATCGCCTCCAGCGCCGAGATGAGCTTCTCCCCGTCGGTGCCGCCCGCCTTGGTGACCGCCTCGGCGGCGAGCCGTACCGCGTCGTAGGCCTGGTTGGAGTACGGGCCCGGGTCCGTGCCGAACTTCTTCTTGTAGTCGGCGATCCAGTTCTCGGCGCCCTTGAGCGTGTCCGGCGTCTGGGTCATGGTCGCGTACAGGCCGGCGGCGGCCTCGGGACCGGCGATCTCGATCAGCTTCGGCGAGACCGAGCCGTCGCCGACCATGATCTTGCCCGTGTACCCGGCCTGGCGGAGCTGCCGGGCGATCAGGCCGCCCTCCTGGAAGTAGCCGGTCCAGTAGACGTAGTCGGGCTTCTTGGCCAGCACCTTGGTGATGTTGGCGCTGTAGTCGCTCTCCTTGGGCGTGACCGCCTCCAGGATCGCGGTCTCCGGCCCGCCCGGCTCGTCGACCAGGGCCTGGGTGCGCAGCGCGATGTCCTTGGAGTAGCTGGTGTTGTCGTGCATGAGGGCGACCTTGGTGGCGCCGTCCTTGGCCATCCACGCGGCGGCCGCCCCGGCCTGCTGCGCGCCGGTGCCGTTGATCAGGAAGACGTTCTTGAGCTTCTGGTCGACCAGATCCTGCGAGTTCGCCGCCGGGATGATCATCGGGATGTCGGCCTTGGCGAAGATCGGCAGCGTGGGGAGGGTCGCGCCCGAGCAGTACCCGCCGATCGAGAGGTGAATGCCCGCGGTGACCAGCTTGTTCGCCCCGGCCGCCGCGCTCTGCGGGTCGCACGCGTCGTCGGCGGTCTTCAGCTCCAGGGTGCGGCCGAGGACGCCGCCCTTGGCGTTGATCTCGTCCACCGCGAGCTGGGCGGCGTTGCTCATATAAGGGCCGATCGCCGCCTCGCTGCCCGACTGCGGGATCAGCATGCCGAGCATGATCGGCTCGTTCTTCTTCTCGTCGGAACCGGTGTCGCCGGCGAGCAGTCCCTGCCCGCACCCCGCGGTCAGCAGGACCGCCGACGCCATGGCGCCCACGAGGGCCGTGCTATAGAACTTGCGCATCCGCGCCTCCTCTTGCCATATGTGGAATGTGACATTGCAGTCCCCGGAAGATCGGGTCAAGGTCTGATACCAGACCGTTAGCGGGCCGTGGTCGCACCGCCGCCGGCACGTCGCACCGGCGGACGAGGCCCGCGGGGAAAGCGCCGAGAAAGAGGAGGGCAGCCCAAAACCCCTCGCGGCGGACCGCGAGGGGAAGGGGCCACGACCTAAAGCAGGAACCCGGACGGGAAGGGGTCGCGGGGGTCGAGGAAGTACTGCGCGGTCCCGGTCACCCAGGCCCGGCCGGTGATCGTGGGGACCACCGCGGTCAGACCCCCGGCGGACGTCTCGGCCACCAGGCGGCCGACGAAACGGGTGCCGATGAACGACTCGTTGACGAAGTCGGTGTCCAGGCCCAGCTCTCCCCGGGCGTGGAGCTGGGCCATCCGCGCGCTCGTGCCGGTGCCGCACGGCGAGCGGTCGAACCAGCCGGGATGGATCGCCATCGCGTGCCGGGAGTGCCGGGCGTCCGACCCCGGCGCGACGAACTGGACGTGGTGGCAACCGCGGATCCCCGGATCCTCCGGATGGACCGGCTCGTCCACCTCGTTGATCGCGGCCATCAACGCGAGCCCCGCGTCGAGGATCTCCTGCTTGCGCGCGCGCTCGAACGGCAGCCCGACCGACTCGATGGGCAGGATGGCGTAGAAGTTGCCGCCGTAGGCGAGGTCGTAGCGCACCTCGCCGAAGCCGGGCACCCGCACCGCGCGGTCGAGCGCGACGCTGAACGACGGCACGTTGGTGATGGTCACCGCCACCGCCGCGCCGTCCTCGACCCGGACCTCGGCGACGACCAGCCCGGCCGGGGTGTCGAGCCGGATCACGGTCACCGGCTCGGTCACCTCCACCATCCCCGTCTCCACGAGGACGGTGGCGACGCCGATGGTGCCGTGCCCGCACATCGGCAGGCAGCCGGACACCTCGATGTAGAGCACGCCGAAGTCGGCGTCGGCCCGGGTGGGCGGCTGCAGGATCGCGCCGCTCATCGCCGAGTGCCCGCGCGGCTCGTACATCAGCAGGGTGCGTACGTGGTCGAGATGCGCCATGAAGTGCTCACGGCGCTCGGCCATGGTCGCGCCCGGGATCACGCCGACGCCCCCGGTGATCACCCGGGTCGGCATCCCCTCGGTGTGGGAGTCCACCGCGTGGAAGACCCGCTTCGTCCTCATCGCGCCCGCACTCCCGCCGTACGGCGCTCCACTAGCGGAGCCCCTCGGCGAGCGCCTTCTCGGTCACGGCGCGCACGGTGGCCTCCTGCTCGGCCGTCAGCGGCCCGCGGGGCGGACGGCACGGACCGCCGGGGCGACCCGCGATGTCCATGGAGAGCTTGATCGCCTGGACGAACTCGGTCTTGGAGTCCCAGCGCAGCAGCGCATGCAGGGACCGGTAGAGCGGGAGCGCGGTGTCCAGGTCACGCGTCATCGCCGCGCGGTAGAGCGCGACGGACGAGACGGGCAGCGCGTTCGGGTAGCCCGCGATCCAGCCGACCGCGCCCGCGAGGGCCACCTCCAGCAGCACGTCGTCGGAGCCGATCAGCACGTCCAGCCCGGGGGCCAGCTCGGCGAGCTCGTACACCCGCCGGACGTCTCCGGTGAACTCCTTGACGCCCACGATGAGCCCATCGGCGTGCAGCGTGGCGAGCAGCCGGGGCGTGAGGTCCACCTTGGTGTCGATCGGGTTGTTGTAGCCCACGATCGGCAGCCCGGCTCGCGCGACCTCGCGATAGTGCGCCACCACGGCCGGTTCGTCGGCCCGGTAGGCGTTCGGCGGCAGCAGCATCACGGCGCCGCAGCCCGCCTCGCGGGCCTGCTCGGCCCACCGGCGCGCCTCCAGCGCCCCGTAGGCGGCGATGCCCGGCATGACCCGGTCGCCGCCCACGGCCTCCACCGCGGTCTCCACGACCCGGGCCCGCTCCTCGGGGGTCAGCGTCTGGTACTCCCCGAGTGAGCCGTTGGGCACCACGCCGTCGCACCCGCTGTCCACCAGCCACCGGCAGTGCTCGCCGTACGCGTCGTAGTCGACGCTCAGGTCGTCACGCAGCGGCAGCGCGGTGGCCACCATGACTCCATGCCAGGGCTTTTCACGCGTCGTCATCCGATGTCCTCTCATTCATGGCGGCGAGGTCGCCGAGTCGTACGGGCTGGGCGATCGGCCGCCGGGGCGGCCCCGGGGCCTCACCCGCGAGGCGGGCCACGGCCTCGCCGCAGATCCGTCCCTGGCACCAGCCCATCCCGGGCCGGGCCAGCAGCTTGATGGAGCGCGCGTCGGCGGCGCCGAGGTCGCGGGCCTCCTTGACCCGGCCGTACGGCACCTCCTCGCAGCGGCAGATCAGCGTGTCGTCGCGCAGCCAGGAGGTCCAGCCGTCCCGCACCGGGTAGGAGCGCAGCAGCGCGTCCGCGAACGCGGCCAGCCGCCGCCTCCGCGCCTCGGTCCGGACGGCCGCCGGGTGCGCCGCCGCCGGGACGCCGCGCGCGTCGGCCACGACGGCGCGGCCCGCGATCTCCCCTTCCAGCGCGGCCAGGTCCGCTCCGCCCACGCCGGTGGTCTCGCCCGCCGCGTACACGCCGGGGGCGCTGGTGCGCATGTGCCGGTCCACCCGCGCCGCCGGGACGCCCGCCGCGTCCGCGCCGATCTCGCAGCCGAGCTGCGCGACGAGGTCGAGCTGGGGCGTGAAGCCGTAGCCGACCGCGAGGGTGTCGCACCGAATCGTCTCGTGCCCGCCCTGGTACGGCCGCCACTCGGCGTCCACCCTGGCGACCGTCACGTGGGTCAGCTCGCCGTCGCCGTGCGCGGCCACCACCGCGCGGCCCCCCTTGTACGGCACGCGGTGCCGGGCCAGGAGCCGGCCGTACCCGAGGGCCTCGGCGGCCTTGCCCGGCCGGGTGAGGGCCCGGGGCGCGAGCGTGAACCGGCCGCCCGCCTCGAAGACCCCGACGACCCGCGCCCCCGCCGCGGCCAGCGAGGTGGCGACGGGCAGCAGGAACGGCCCGGTGCCGGCGACCACGACGCGGCGTCCGGCGACGACGAGGTTGCCCTTGAGCAGCGCCTGCGCGCCGCCCGCCGTCATCACCCCGGGCAGGTCCCAGCCGGGGAACGGCAGGACGCGGTCGTGCGCGCCGGTCGCGATCAGCAGCCGCGTCGCGGCGACGGTCGCGGCCCGCTCCCGCCCGCCTTTCAGGCAGTGGACGGCGAAGCCGCCGCCCACGGCCGGCTCGATCGCCCACACCCGGTGGCCGAGCAGGACGTCGGTGTCGCCGAGCCCGTCGCGAAGCCGTACAAACCTGGCGTAGCCGTGATGGAGCGCCCCAGGCCGGGTGGCGTGGAACCCGTCGGGCGGCTGGCGGAAGTACTGGCCGCCGACCCGCGCCCCGGCGTCCAGGAGCGCCACGCGCAGGCCCGCCCGCGCCGCCACGCCGGCCGCCGCCAGGCCCGCGGGTCCCGCGCCCACGACGGCCAGGTCGTACGCCACTTCGCTCCTGGTCATGACGTGGTCACCTCGTCGCCGGGGCGGGCCTCGGTCAGGCAGGCCCGCAGGTTCTCCTCGCCGTTGACGGTGACCAGGCAGTCGAAACAGACGCCGATCCCGCAGAACAGGCCGCGCCGCCGCCCGTCGAAGCGGGTTGTCCGCCAGGTCCGGATCCCGGCCGCGTGCAGCGCCGCGCCCACGGTCTGTCCCGGCACCACCGGCACCGGCCGCCCGTCCACCCGTATCTCGAACCCCGGCTCCGGCCGCGCGCCCACCAGCCGGTACGGCGAGGCTCCCGTCATGCCGCCCTCCCTCGTCCACGTGTTCTCCGGCGCGGCCCGCCGCGCCGTACGCCGTACGTGCTCACGCCGCGGCCCCGGTGAAGCGATCGGGGCGGAAGGGAGCGAGGTCGAGCTCCGGGACCGCTCCCGTGAGGAGCCGCGCGATGAGCAGGCCGGTCACCGGGGCGAGGCCGATGCCCGCGCCTTCGTGGCCGCACGCGTGGTAGAGCCCGGATACCCGCGGATCGGCCCCGATGACCGGCAGGTGGTCGGGGCAGTAAGGCCGGAACCCGCAGTAGGCCCGGATCGCCCGCACATCGGCGAGCACCGGGAACAGGCCCACCGCCTGCCGGGCCAGCCGCGCGAGCACGGGCAGGGACACGGTCCGGTCGAAGCCGACGCGCTCGCGGCTGGCCCCGATCAGCACGGTGCCGGCCTGGGTCGCCTCCACCACGGCGGAGGTCTCCAGCCCCTCGGAGTCGCTGGCGACGTTCGTGACGTACGCGGCCGTGTAGACCTTGTGCCGGACCAGCGGGCGCCCGTCCGCCCGGGCGGTCAGCGGCTCGGTGACCAGGATGAACCCGCGGCGCGGCATGATCGGGAGCTCGACGCCCGCGAGCGCGGCGGCCTCCCCGGCCCAGACGCCCGCCGCGTTGACCACGGCCCCGGCCGGGATGTCGCCCGCGCCGGTGCGTACGCCGGTGACCCGGCCGCGCTCCGTGAGCAGGCCGGTCACCTCGGTCCCGGTGCGGAGCTCGACGCCCGGCCACCGCCGCACCAGGCGCGCCGCGGCGAGCATGGGCTGCACCTGGGCGTCCTGGGGGTAGAAGACCCCGCCGGCGAACCCGGGGGCGAGATGCGGCTCATAGCCGGCCAGCTCGTCCGCGGTCACCCGGTGGGTCGCCACGCCGCTCTTCTCCTGCCGTCCGGCCAGCTCCGTGAGGGCGCGCAGCACCTCGTCGCTCTCGGCGACGACCAGCCCGCCCTTGGGCTCGTGCTCGAAGCCGCCCGGCTCGCCGGCCTCGGCGGCCAGCTCGGTCCAGAGGCGGCAGGACAGCACCGCGAGGTCCAGCTCGGGGCCCGGCTCCTTGTCGGAGACGAGGACGTTGCCCTCCCCCGATCCCGTGGTACCTCCCGCGACCGACGCCCGGTCCACCACGGTGACGCTCAGGCCTTCGCGGGCGGCGTAGTAGGCGCAGGCCGCGCCGACCATCCCCGCCCCGATCACCACGACGTCGGGCACGCACGCCACCTCCTTCTCGGCGGCCTGTAATGTGTCATATTTTATTGCCGCCTGGCAATACCCCCCGATCTCCTCCAGATGGGGCGAAGGCGGGACCACCCCCACCGCCGCCTACCATTTGAGCGTGACCAGCCTCTCCGCCCAGATCCGCGGTTTCCACCGGTCGTACTGGCTGCCCACAGCGGCCTCGCTGCGGCGATGGGCGCTCGCCGGCATCGTCGTCAACGCCGGTATCACGGTCACCGGGGCCGGCGTGCGGGTGTCCAAATCGGGCCTCGGCTGCCCGACCTGGCCGAAATGCACGCCGGACAGCTTCGTCCCGGCGCAGCACGACGGGCACTCGGCGTTCAACATGGCGATCGAGTTCGGCAACCGGCTGCTGACCTTCCTCGTCCTCGCCGTCGGCGTCGCCTGCGTGCTCGCGGCCGTCCGGCTGGTCCGCGAGGAGTCCGGGGGCAGGGGCCGCCGCGACCTGGTGTGGCTCGCCTGGCTCCAGCCGGCCGGCGTGCTCGCCCAGGGGCTGTGGGGCGGCCTGGTCGTGCGCACGATGCTCAACCCGGTCACGGTGAGCGTCCACTTCCTGCTGTCGATCGCCATGATCGTCGCCGCGTACGCCCTGTTCGCGCGGGCCGGGGAGGGCGACGCGCCGCCGCGGCGGGTCGTCCACCGCGACATCCGCACCCTCGGCTACGTGCTGCTCGGCGCGGTCGGCGTGCTGCTCGTCGCGGGCGTCGTCGTCACCGGAACGGGGCCGCACTCGGGCGACGAGGCCGCCTCGCGGTTCGGCTTCGACATCGAGACGGTGGCCCGGCTGCACGCCGACGTCGTGTGGATCGTCGTCGGCCTCACCTTCGCGCTGCTGTTCGCGCTCCACCTGACCGACTCCCCCGCCCGGGTCCGCCGGGCCGCGCTCGCGCTGTTCGGCATCGAGCTCGCGCAGGGCGTGATCGGCTACGTGCAGTACTTCCTGGCCATCCCGGCCCTGCTGGTGCTGCTGCACGTGCTCGGCGCGAGCCTGGTCTGGATCGGCACACTGCGCGTCGTCTTCCTCATGCGCACCCGCGACCCGCTCCCCGTCGGCGACGCCGCCGACGACGCGGCGGGCGAGCGCGACACGGACGATCCGCGCGTCCTCACGCCGTCGACGCCGGGCGACGCCACCGCCTGAGCGGTCAGCCGCTCTCCTCGACGAACGGCTCCAGCAGGCCCGGCACCGCGTGGCGGGCCAGCCGGAGCCCCTCGTCCCGCCCCACGTCGAGCACGTCGTACCGGCCCTCGCCCGCCGCGGTCGTGGCCGACACGGTCACCAGGCCGGCCCGCCGCTGGAACAGCGACTCGCTGATCGTCAGGCCGATGATCCCGGAGCGGTCCAGGGCGACCGTCCTGCGCCGGGCCGCGCCCGAGCGGGTGACCAGGTACCGCCGGGTCAGGCCGTGTCCCAACGATCGGTAGCCCTCGGCCGCGAGCGCCCATCCGGCCGGTACGGCCAGCACCGGCAGCGCCCAGGCCCAGGCGGGCACCCACGCGGTCCACGCGTCCAGCACGTCCAGCGCGGCCGCGAGCGCCGCCGCGGCGACCAGCGCCCGGCGCACCCGCCGGCCGCGGGCCGCGCGCGGATGGCCGCGCAGCCCGGCCGGGTCGAGCTCCTCCCTCAGCACCGCGGAGGCGATCCGGCGGGCCTCGCGGGCGGGCAGCGGCGGCGTCAGCGCGGCGACCTCCTCGGTCGCGTTCTCCTCGGCCTTCCGCAGCCCCGTCGTGACCGCGGTGACCCTGGCCCCGCCACCGAGCCGCAGCAGCAGCGGCTCCGTCACCGCCACCCCGCGCAGCCGCCGCTCCTCCAGCGTGAGAGAGCGGGTGGTGAGCAGGCCGCGGCGGAGCCGCAGGACGCCCGGCCGGCGCTCCAGGCGGTACCGCCCCCACGACTCGGCGTACAGGACGATCGCCCCCGCGAACCCGAGGAGCGCGTTGGCCGCCAGGAGGAGCGGCACGGTGATCCACGGGGTGGCGGTGATCCACTCCCAGACCCGCGCGGCGGTCTCCCACTTCGCGGGTTCGAATCCCAGCGTGTCGAGCAGCTTGTACAGCCCGCCGAGAGCCAGGCCCCCGCCGACGAACGTCCACACGGTCAGTGGGGCGTATCTGATCCACGACCAGCGCAGCTCGGCGAGCGGCCCGTCGTCCGGCCGCTCCGCGCGCCCGCCGAGCAGGATGCCGCGCAGCGCCTCGGCCTCGGCGACCGCGAGCGCGTCGAGGGTGAGCTCGGCCGGCCCGCCCGAGGCGTCCTTCTCCCCCGTGGCCACCTTCACCACGGCCAGGCCGAGCACCCGCCGTACGGGATCGGCGGTGACGTCCACGCTGCGCACGCGCTCACGCGGGACGGCGCGGTACTCCTTGGTCCAGATGCCGCTGTGCAGCTCCAGGCGCCGGCCGGTCAGGCGGTACCGGGTGGCGCGCCTGCGGGCGGTCTCGTAGACCGCGGCCGCGCCGACGACGAGGAGAGCCGCGGCCGCCGCGGCCGCGACGCCCCTGTCCAGGGCGACGCCCCTGCCGACCAGGAACCGCGCCAGGGCGATCGCGGCGGGGACCGCGACGGCGAGGGAGAAGACGGCGGCGGCGACCACCACGCGCGGGTGCGGCGACCGCCAGGCGGCGTCCTCCTCCGTGGCGGTCTCCTCGATGTCGGGGATCATGTCGCGTCTCCGGGGGTGCTCTGCGTGATCGCGGTCAGGCGTTCGGCCAGCTCGGCGGCCAGCTCCTCGTCGAGCCCCTCGATCTTGAGCGGCCCGGCGGCCGAGGCCGTCGTCACCGTCACGTCCGCGAGGCCGAACAGGCGCTGCACCGGCCCGCGTACGGTGTCCACCGTCTGGACACGCGACATCGGCGCGATCCGCCAGGTCCGGGTCAGCAGGCCGGTACGGGTGTAGACCGCGTCCTCGGTGACCTCCCACCGCCCGGTCCGGTAGTACACCCGGGGCACCACCAAGACGAAGCCCGCGCAGAGTAGGACGAACACCACCAGAAGTGCGCCCAGCCAGGCGGGCCGGTCCGTGAACCGCCAGTACGCCGAGATCGCGGCGCCCGCCACCGGGACGGCGGCCAGCAGCGCCTGGACCGTCCACCACGCCACCGCGCGCGGATCGGCCCGGTGACGCGGCGGGCGCAGCCGGAGAGAGGCCGTCACGAGGCCCGGCCCTTCTTGAGGGCGCCGGCCGTCCCGAGCAGGGCCAGGCCGAGCACCGCCAGCGCGATCGAGGCGAACACCTCGTATCCCGCCAGCACGTCGAGCCGGTGGACGATCAGCAGGTCGTGCGCCCACCGCCACCAGCCGAGCAGGGTGTTGCCGACGCCGCCCACCCCCTGCACCAGCGCCACCCAGCCCGCGATCTCCAGCAACGTCTTCATGGTGCAAGCCTCAGGGAGCGGCGCGAGCGGCCGCTTCTGCCCGAAGTAGCCGAGACCGGCTACTTTGGTCGCTGTCGCGCACCCGCGATCACGCCGTAACCTCGGTGAACATGAAGTCGAGGACGGAGTACCGGTGGCTGCTGCCCTCGGTCCTCCTCGGCGAGGGCGAGGGCGAGCGGCCCGCGCGGCGCTCCACACGCGACTGGATCGTGGACACGGCGCTGTTCCTGTCCGCCTGCGGGCTGGCGATCGCCTCGGCGCCGGACATCGCCGGCAAGCCGCGGGCGTACGTCGTCGCCGAGCAGGTGCTCGGCGCGCTGGCCTGCGCTGCCGTGTGGCTGCGCCGCCGGTGGCCGGTCACCCTGGCCCTGGCGACGTCGCTGCTCGGCTCGGTGTTCACGCTGATCGGCGGCGCCGGCGTGGTGGCCCTGTTCACCGTGGCCGTGCACCGCCCCTTCAAGGTCGCCGGACCGGTCGCCGCCTTCTTCCTCCTGACGGCGATCCCCTACGTGCACATCTGGCCGGACCCCGAGTTCGGCGTGTGGGGCTCGTTCCTGCTGTTGACGGCGGTCGTCATGATGATCTTCGCGTGGGGGATCGTCGTACGGGCCCGGCGGCAGCTCGTCATCTCCCTGCGGGCCCGGGCGTCCGCCGCCGCCGACGAGGCCAGACAGCTCGAGCGGGAACGGATCGCCCGCGAGATGCACGACGTGCTCGCCCACCGCATCTCGATCCTCAGCCTGCACGCCGGGGCCCTGGAGTACAGCCCCGGCGCCCCGCCCGAGCAGATCCAGCGGGCGGCGAGCGCCATCAGGACCAGCGCCCACCAGGCGCTGCAGGACCTGCGCGAGGTGATCGGCGTCCTGCGACAGGCGCCGGAGGACGCGCGGCCGGAGCGCCCGCAGCCGACGCTGGCCGACCTGCCCGCGCTGGTGGAGGAGTCGCGGCAGGCCGGGATGGACGTCGCACTCGACCTCGTCGCGCCCGCGCCGTCCGCGCCCGCGCCGCCCGAGGCGCTGGGCCGCAACGCCTACCGCATCGTCCAGGAGGCGCTGACCAACGCCCGCAAGCACGCCCCCGGCGCCCCGGTGACCGTACGGGTGACCGGAACGCCCGGCGCGGGGCTGACGGTCGAGGTCGCCAACCCGGTGCCGGCGGCGGCGCACCGGCGGCAGACCGCCTCCGAGATCCCGGGCGCCGGCACCGGGCTCATCGGCCTGGCCGAACGTGCCAAGCTGGCCGGCGGACGACTGGACCACCACCTGGCGGACGAGGGCGCGTTCGTGCTCCGCGCCTGGCTGCCGTGGTCGTGACTCGAGAAAGGGAGGGCATGGACCGTCGCATCAAGGTGCTCATCGTGGACGACGACGCGCTCGTGCGCGCCGGGCTGTCGATGATCCTGGCGGGCGCGGGCGACATCGAGATCGCCGGCGAGGCGGCCGACGGCGACCAGGTGCCGCTCATGGTCGCCGAGCACCGGCCGGACGTGGTGCTCATGGACATCCGGATGTCCCGGGTGGACGGGCTGACCGCCACCGAGGCGCTGCGCGCGACGGCCGGCCCGCCCGAGGTGGTGGTGCTGACCACCTTCCACGCCGACGCGCAGGTGCTGCGGGCGCTGCGGGCGGGCGCGGCCGGGTTCCTGCTCAAGGACATCCACCCGGCCGACCTGGTGTCCGCCGTACGCAAGGTCGCCGCGGGTGAGCCCATCCTGTCGCCCGCGGTCACCCGCCAGCTCATCTCGCACGTCTCCGACGGTGGCGCGGGAGGCCGCCGGGATCGGGCCCGCGTCCACTTGGACAAGCTCAGCGTGCGCGAGCGGGAGGTCGCCGTCGCGCTCGGCGAGGGCAAGTCCAACGCGGAGATCGGGGCCGAGCTCTACCTGAGCGTGCCGACGGTCAAGGCCCACGTGTCGCGGATCCTCACGAAGCTGGGGCTGAACAACCGGGTCCAGATCGCGCTCATCGTCCATGACGCCGAAGCGGCCGACCGGTCCTGACCCGCGCACTAGACTTGGCGCTCCATGAGCGCCCTCCCGAGTCGACTGCTCCCCTGGACCTGGTCGCGCGGCGGCCTGCGACGCGGCTTCCAGGTCCTGGTCGCGCTGAGCGTTCTGGCCCTCACCCCGATGACCTGGGCGTGGTTGGACAGCTCCGGGCACCGCGTCACGGCGGACCGCTCGGACGCCTGGCTCTCCTCGGTGCCCGCGATGCCGGTCGCCGTCGTGCTCGGCGCCGGGCTCACCGCGCACGCCGCCCCCACGCCGATGCTGCGCACCCGGCTCGACATCGGCGCCCGGCTCTACCACGCGGGCAAGGTCCGCGCGCTGCTGGTGTCGGGCGACAACAGCCGGGTCGGCTACGACGAGCCGACGGCGATGCGCGACTACCTCACCGCCCACGGCGTCCCCGCGGAGAAGGTCGTCCTCGACTACGCCGGGTTCGACACCTGGGCCTCCTGCGTGCGCGCCCGGAAGATCTTCGGGGCGTCGCGGGCGGTCGTGGTGACGCAGAACTTCCACCTGCCGCGCGCCGTCGCGCTGTGCCGTACGGCGGGGCTGGACGCCTTCGGCGTCGGCGACGACTCCTTCACGGACTGGCCGCTGCAGACGTCCATCTACGCCGCCCGCGAGTTCTTCGCCTCCGCGAAGGCGCTCCTGGAGGCGCGGATCCTCCACACGGACCCCCTGCTCGGTCCGCGCGAGGTCACCCTCGACCGCGCCCTCGCCTCCTGATCGCGCGGGTACGGCCCGGGGTCGCGGGGATCTCGTGCGCTACGCGCCAGATGGCGGGGTCCAGCGGGGACGCCCCGGAGGCGGCGGAGGGGGCTGCCCGGGGGGCGGGGCCCCGGGCGCGTATCCGGGCGGCGGCATCCCCTGGGCGGCCGTGGGCCGCGGGAACGACATGCGCGCGTGCGCCATGAGGCCGGCGAGCTCGCGCTGCCGCTCCAGGAAGGACCTCTCGTCGATCCCTCCGCGGGACGCCCGCGCGTGCAGCAGCCCCAGCTCGGTGGCGGCCAGCTGGTAGTCGCTCATCGCCCGCACCCCCGCCTTGCCCCCGTGGGCCTTGGCCCACTGGCGCGCCTGCCGCCGGCCCTTGAGCGACGACAGCATGAAGATGTCCGCCTCGTTGATCAGCCCGTTGCGCTCGTACGGCGGCAGGTAGTGGTGGATCAGCGCGACGATCCGCTTGCGGTCCCGGAAGATCACGCCCAACTCGATGAACAGCAGGACCATCAGCACCAGGTACGCGACCGCGAGCCCGGGGAAGCCGCCGAACGAGGCGAGGCCGTTCCACAGGCCGTGCAGCACCATCGCGCCGGCCCAGCCCGCCAGCACCACCCCGGTCGCGCCGCGCCGCTGGGCCGCGTACGCCACGGAGATGCCGATCAAGGAGGTGAACAGCGGGTGCGCGAACGGCGAGAGCACGCCCCTGAGCACGACCGTGGCGGCGAGCCCCTCCGGGCCGTGCTCGGACAGCGCGGCCAGGTAGTAGCTGACGTTCTCCGACATGGCGAACCCCAGGCCGACCATGCTGGCGTAGATGATGCCGTCGGTCGGGCCGTCGAGCTCCTGGCGGCGGAACCGGAGCAGCCCGACCAGCACCAGGCCCTTCATGGTCTCCTCGACCAGCGGGGCGCCGAACGTCGCGACGAGGTTGCGGGCGTCGGTGGTGTTGCCGATCTGGTGCTCGATATAGATCAGATTGAGCGAGTTGAGCAGACCGGCGAAGAGCACGGCCACCCCCGCGCCCCAGGCGAACGCGAAGGCGAGGTTGGCGCGCGGCTCGGGTTCCATCCGGTCGAGGGCGAGCACCCCGGCGAGCAGCACCGGGACGGGGGCGACCGCGAGCACGAGGGCGATGAAGAACTGGACGGGCTCGCCGTCGAAGATGTCGAACGAGAGCGTCACGAGGGCGCAGACGCCTGCCAGAACCAGACCGATGATCAGCCCGACCGACGGACGTTCCTTCAGCACGGTACGCGGATCCAGGCTCGCCACTCCGCGAATGTAACCGACTGGGGACCCGCTGTCCGCCCCGCCCCCGAAGATCCCTTGGCCGAGGATGTCCTTCGGCTTTCCCCAATGCGGACCACCGCCTGACCATATGCTCGACCGGGCCTTTCCCGGCCGCGGGTAACGTGCTGTCGAAGTGATCTTCATGTGTGCCGTTCGTCACAGGGGGCGGAGCGGATGGGCGAGAACGACGGCGGCAGGCTGAGCCGCCGGACCTTCCTCGGTGTGGTGGCCGCCGCCGGCGCGGGGGCCACGGCCTGCGGGTCCGGTGCCGCGGAGGAGGCGACGCGGGCGGGCGCGGCCGGAACGCCGGCGTCCGGGCCGCTCCTGCTGCCGTCCCAGAGTCCCTCCCCCGACCCGGCGGCGTCCCCGCCGCCGACCCGCTACGAACGGCTCCGGCCCGGCGACCCCGCCTGGCGGGCCCGCTCGTACGGCCCCGCCGAGGCCATCGAGGGGTACTGCGACCAGGTGAGCGTGCTTCCCGGCCACCCGGTCGAGCTGCGCGTCTCGACCACCGCCGACCGCTACCGGGTCACCGCGTACCGCATGGGCTGGTACGGCGGGGCCGAGGCGCGCCGGGTGTGGCGGTCGGAGTGGCTGCCCGGCCGCAGGCAGGGGCGCGGCGACATCGACGGCGCGACCCGCACGGTGCACGCGAACTGGCGGCGCTCCCTCACGGTGCCGACGGCCGGCTGGCCGGAGGGCGCCTACCTGCTGCGGCTCGACTCCGCCAAGGGGCACCAGCGGTACGTGCCGCTCATCGTGCGCTCCACGGACGCCACGGGGCGGACGCTGCTGGTGCACGCGGCGGCCACCTGGCAGGCGTACAACCAGTGGGGCGGCTACAGCCTCTACTACGGCAAGGACGGCAGCTACGGCGCCCGCTCGCTCGCGGTCAGCTTCGACCGCCCCTACGACAAGAGCGGCGCGGAGAAGTTCCTCGTCTACGAGCGGGGGCTGGTCGTCCTCGCCGAGCGCCTCGGCGTCCCGCTGGCGTACACGACGGGCCTGGACCTGACGCCCGAGGTGATGAAGGGCGCGGCGGCCGTCGTCTTCCTCGGCCACGACGAGTACTGGACGCCGCAGGCCCGCAGGCAGGTCACCCGGGTCAGGGACGCCGGCTCCAACATCGCGTTCCTCGGGGCCAACACGTGCTACCGCCGCATCCGGATCGAGGACCGGGGCCGCCTGATCGTCTGCTACAAGGACCAGTACGCCAGCGACCCCATGTACGGGCGGCGCCCCGCCGAGGTGACCGCGGACTTCCGGTCGGCGCCCGCGCCCGACCCGGAGTCGTCGCTCACGGGGGTCTACTACGACGGGTTCCCCGCCGACGCCCCCTACGTGGTGACGGCGCCGCACCACTGGCTGTTCGAGGGGACCGGGGTACGGCGCGGCGACGCGTTCCCGCACCTGGTCGGCGTGGAGTACGACCGGGTGACGCCGAGCGTGCCGACGCCCCGGCCGATCGAGATCATCGCCCACTCGCCCCTGATGTGCGGGAACCGGCCCAGCTTCGCCGACTCGGCGTACTACACGACGCCGAGCGGCGCCGGGGTCTTCGCGACGGGCACGATGCGGTGGGTGGAGGCGCTCAGGGCCGGCTATCCGGGAGGGCCGCAGCTGCACGGGATGGACGCGCGGACCCGCAAGTTCGTGACCAGGACGACGGCGAACCTGCTGCGCGCCTTCGCGCGCGGTCCGGCGGGCGAGCATCGGGCGGCTCCGCGTGACAACGTCCACGCGTTCTACGCCTGAGCGGGGCGCGGGCCTCCGCTCCCGGTCAGACCAGGAGCGAGTCGACCGCGACGGTGAGGAACAGCAGGGCGAGGTAGATGTTCGACCAGTGGAAGAAGCGCATCGGGCGCAGGTCCACCCCGGTCTTGCCCGCGTTGAGCCGGCCGAGCAGGCGGTAGACCTCCCACAGGCAGGCGGCGCCGAGGACGGCGGCGACGGCCGGGTACAGCAGCGAGGTCCCGGCCACCGGCCACAGCAGCAGCGAGCACAGGACGGTCGCCCAGGTGTAGGCGATGACCTCGCGCACCACGCGGCGCTCGGTCGCGACGACCGGCAGCATCGGCACGTCCACCGAGGCGTAGTCCTCGCGGTAGCGCATGGCCAGCGTCCACGTGTGCGGCGGCGTCCAGAAGAACACCACACCGAACAGCACGACGGGGGCCCAGGAGAGGCTGCCGGTGATGCCCGCCCAGCCGATCAGCACGGGCATGCAGCCCGCGATGCCGCCCCAGACGATGTTCTGGACGGTGCGGCGCTTGAGCACCATCGAATAGACGAGGACGTAGAAAAGGATCGCGCCCAGCGACAGCGCGGCGGCGAGCCAGTTCACGGCCAGGCCGAGGCCGACGGTGGAGATGACGCCGAGAACCACGCCGAAGACCAGCGCGCCCGCCGGGGAGACCTCCGACTTGGCCAGGGGACGGCGGCGGGTGCGCCGCATCGTCTTGTCGATGTCCCGGTCGATGTAGCAGTTCAGCACGTTGGCGCTGCCCGCGGACAGCGTGCCGAAGACCATCGTCGCGATGGCGGTCCACAACGGCGGCAGGCCGCGCGCGGCAAGGAACATGACGGGGAGGGTTGTGATCAGCAGCAGCTCGATGATCCGCGGCTTGGTGAGCGCGACGTACGCCCGCACAAGCGCGCCCAGGGAGCGCGGCGCGGTCGCCACCGCCGTTCCGAGCGGGGGCACCGATTCCATCTTCGTCAGCACCGTCAAGGCGCTTCCAGCGTGTGCGGGGTCAACGCGTAACCTCTGAATTGAGCGGATCTCCAGGCAGGAGCCAGGCACTTGAGGACTCACTGTAGTCGGGAGAACCGATGGTCCCTGAACTGGGGCCGGGAGGGGCGCCTTCGCGACCCCGCCGGTACGCCCTGCTCGCCGCACCGGACAGCCGGTACGGCGGTGGTCTACCGAACGGTAGGAGCGCCGACCCGTTAGGGTCCCGTGTGGGCGGGAAATGCCAAATCCGGCGCAATGAACGTAGAGGGGAATCAGCAGTTGAGCAGCGCAAGCCTTGAGTGGACCGACCTCGACCGGCGCGCGGTCGACGTGGTGCGAGCACTCGCCATGGACGCGGTCGAGAAGGCCGGCTCAGGTCACCCCGGAACTGCGATGAGCTTGGCTCCCGCGGCCTATCTCCTTTTCCAGCGAGTCCTGCGGCATGACCCGTGCGACGCCAAGTGGGCGGGCCGCGACCGGTTCGTCCTTTCCTGTGGTCACAGCAGCCTGACCCTTTACATCCAGCTCTACCTGTCCGGGTACGGCCTGGGCCTGGAGGACCTCAAGGCGCTGCGGCAGTGGGGCAGTCTCACCCCCGGCCACCCCGAGTACGGCCACACCGTCGGCGTGGAGACCACCACCGGCCCGCTCGGCCAGGGCATCGGCAACGCGGTCGGCATGGCCATGGCGGCCCGCCGCGAGCGCGGCCTGTTCGACCCGGACGCGGCTCCGGGGACGTCGCCGTTCGACCACATGATCTGGTGCATCGCCTCCGAGGGCGACATCGAAGAGGGCATCAGCCACGAGGTCAGCGCCCTCGCCGGCCACCAGAAGCTGGGCAACCTCGCGGTCGTCTTCGACTCCAACCACATCTCGATCGAGGACGACACCCAGATCGCCCTGTCGGAGGACATCGCCAAGCGCTACGAGGCGTACGGCTGGCAGGTCCTCGAGGTCGACTGGACCGCGACCGGGGAGTACAAGGAGGACGTCCAGGCGCTGTACGACGCGCTTGAGGCGGCCCGCGCGGAGACCGATCGGCCGACGTTCATCAAGCTCCGCACCATCATCGGCTGGCCCGCGCCGAACAAGCAGAACACCGGCAAGATCCACGGCGCGGCGCTGGGCGACGCGGAGGTCGCCGCCACCAAGCGGGTGCTCGGCCTCGACCCCGAGCAGACCTTCCAGGTCCCGGCGGACGTCCTCGACCACGCCAGGGAGGTCGTCACGCGCGGCCGCGAGCTGCGCGCCGAGTGGGACAAGGGCTACCAGAGCTGGCGGGCGGACAACCCCGAGCGCGCCGAGCTGTTCGACCGGATCTCGGCCCGCCACCTGCCGAACGGCTGGTCCAAGGCGCTGCCGTCGTTCGAGGTCGGTTCCTCCATCGCCACCCGCAAGGCGTCCGGCGAGGTCCTGAGCGCCCTCGCGCCGGTGCTGCCCGAGCTGTGGGGTGGCTCCGCCGACCTCGCCGACTCCAACAACACCACGATGAAGGGCGAGCCGTCCTTCATCCCGGACGAGTACCAGACCCACGAGTTCCCGGGCAACAAGTACGGCCGCACGCTGCACTTCGGCATCCGCGAGCACGGCATGGGCGCCATCCTCAACGGCATCGCCCTGCACAACGGCACCCGCCCGTACGGCGGCACCTTCCTCGTCTTCAGCGACTACATGCGTCCGGCGGTCCGGCTCGCCGCGCTGATGAAGCTGCCGGTGACCTACGTGTGGACGCACGACTCGATCGGCCTCGGCGAGGACGGCCCGACCCACCAGCCGATCGAGCACCTGTGGTCGCTGCGCGCGATCCCGGGCCTCGACGTGGTGCGCCCGGCCGACGCCAACGAGACGGCCGCGGCCTGGAAGGTGATCCTGGAGCACACCGACCGCCCGGCGGCGCTCGCACTGACCCGGCAGAACCTGCCGGTCTACGAGGGCACCGGCGACGCGGACCGGGTCGCGCGCGGCGGCTACATCCTGCAGGACGCCTCCACCGGCCAGCCCGCCGTCGTGATCATCGCCACGGGCAGCGAGGTCGAGCTGGCCGTCGGCGCCCGCCGGATCCTGGAGGAGCAGGGCGTCCCGACCCGGGTCGTGTCGATGCCGTGCGTCGAGTGGTTCCGCGCCCAGGACGCCGCCTACCAGCAGTCCGTGCTGCCCCCGGCGGTCCGCGCCCGGGTCGCCGTCGAGGCGGGAATCTCCCTCGGCTGGCACGAGTTCGTCGGTGATGCGGGGGCAGTGCTCAGCCTTGAGCACTTCGGCGCCTCCGCGCCGTACAGGACCATGTTCGAGCAGTTCGGCCTCACCGCCGACCGTGTGGTGGCCGCCGCCAAGGCGAGCCTCGCCAAGACGGGGGCCGACAAGGGCGAGACGACCGGAAACTGAGGAGATCATGAGCGAGAACCTGAAGCGCCTCACCGGGGCCGGCGTGTCGATCTGGCTGGACGACATCAGCCGTGATCGCCTGCGCACCGGCAATCTTGCCGCCCTGATCCGGGACAAGCAGGTCGTGGGCGTCACCTCCAACCCCACGATCTTCGCGGCGGCCCTGACCAAGGGCGACGCGTACGACGCGCAGCTCCACGACCTGCGGGTGCGGGGCGTCTCGGTCGATGAGGCGGTCCGGTCGATCACCACGTTCGACATCCGCTGGGCCGCCGACGTGCTGCGCCCGGTCTTCAACGCGACGAACGGCGTGGACGGCCGGGTCTCCATCGAGGTCGACCCGCGCCTGGCCCGGGACACGGAGCGGACGATCGCCGAGGCCCGCGCGCTTTGGTGGCTGGTCGACCGGCCCAACCTGTTCATCAAGATCCCGGCGACCGTCGAGGGCCTGCCCGCGATCACGCAGTGCCTCGCGGAGGGCATCAGCGTCAACGTCACGCTGATCTTCTCCCTCGAGCGCTACCGCGCAGTCATGGACGCCTGGCTGGAGGGCCTGGAGAAGGCCAAGGCGAACGGCGTCAACCTCGCCGCCATCGAGTCGGTCGCCTCGTTCTTCGTCAGCCGGGTGGACTCCGAGATCGACGCCCGCCTCGACCGCGTCGGCACGCCCGAGGCGGCCGCGCTGAAGGGCAAGGCCGCCGTGGCCAACGCGCGGCTCGCGTTCGCCGCGTTCGAGGAGATCATGGCGAGCCCGCGCTGGCAGGCGCTGCGCGCGGCGGGCGCCCGGCCGCAGCGCCCGCTGTGGGCCTCGACCGGTGTGAAGAACCCCGACTACCCGGACACGCTGTACGTGGACCAGCTCGTCACGGCGGGCACGGTCAACACGATGCCGGAGAAGACGCTCGACGCGGTCGCCGACCACGGGAAGATCTCGGGCGACACGATCCGTCCCTTCTACGAGCAGGCGTGGAACACCATGGCCGCGCTCAAGGAGGCCGGCGTCGACTACGACGACGTCGTACGGGTGCTCGAGAGCGAGGGCGTGGACAAGTTCGAGGTCTCCTGGAAGGAGCTCCTGGAGACTGTGACCGCCGAGCTCGGGAAGGCCTGAGATGACCATCGAGGTAACTCTCGGCCCGGAGCCGGAGAGCGTACGCGCCCTCCGGGAGAAGCTGGTGGCGGAGGGGGTGCCGGCGGCGCTGGCCGCCGGCGACCCCGGCCTGTGGGGGTCCGAGGCCAGGACCGAGGCGGCCGTCCGCCTCGGCTGGCTGAAGCTCCCCCTCACCAGCAGGGAGCTGTTGCCCGAGATCACCAAGCTCGTCGAGAAGGCGCGCGCGGAGGGCCTCGACCACGTCGTACTGGCCGGGATGGGCGGCTCGTCGCTGGCCCCGGAGGTGATCTGCGCCACCGAGGACGTCCCGCTGACCGTGCTCGACACCACCGACCCCGGGCAGGTCCGGCGGGCGCTGGCGGACCGCCTGGAGCGCACGCTGCTGGTCGTCGCCAGCAAGAGCGGCGGCACCGTCGAGACCGACAGCCACCGGCGGATCTACGAGAAGGCGTTCCGCGAGGCCGGGATCGACCCGGCCGACCGCATCGTCGTGGTGACCGATCCCGGCTCTCCGCTGGAGCAGTCGGCCATCGAGGCGGGCTACCAGGTCGTGCTGGCCGACCCGAACGTCGGGGGCCGCTACAGCGCGCTCAGCGCGTTCGGGCTGGTGCCGAGCGCTCTCGCCGGCGCCGACATCGCGCGGCTGCTCGACGACGCGGCGGCGGTCGCGCCGCTGCTGTCCCACGACGACGGCAACCCGGGCCTCGACCTGGGCGTGCTGCTCGGCGCGGAGGCGCTCGCGGGGCGCGACAAGATGGTCCTGCGCGACAGCATGACCGACATCAACGGGCTCCCCGACTGGATCGAGCAGCTCATCGCGGAGTCGACCGGCAAGTCGGGCACGGGCATCCTGCCCGTCGTCGGCGCCGAGGCGGCCGAGGCCGGGGACCAGTTCCTGGTGAACATCGGCCGGGACAGCGGCACCTCGGTGGACGGCCCGCTGGGCGCGCAGTTCCTCGTCTGGGAGTACGCCACGGCGATCGCCGGCCGGCTGCTCGGGATCGACCCGTTCAACCAGCCGAACGTCGCCGAGTCCAAGGAGAACACCACCCGCATCCTGAGCGAGGCGGGCGACGGGCCGCTGCCGACCGGCACGCCGCTCCTCACCGACGGCCCGGTCGAGGTCTACGGCGACGTGCCCGGCGGCCCGAAGAACCTGGCGGACGTGCTGACGTGGCTGCTGCGGGCGATCCCGAAGCACGGCTACCTCTCGGTCATGGCGTACCTGGACCGGGAGGCGGCGTTCGACGCGGCCCGGGTCGGCGACGCCTCGTTCGAGGAGCTGACCGAGGCGTGGGCGGCGGCCGATCCGGCCACGCTGCGGGCGCTGCTCGACTACCGGACCGACCACGCGGTCACGTTCGGCTGGGGACCGCGCTTCCTCCACTCGACCGGCCAGTTCCACAAGGGCGGTCCGGAGGTGGGCGTTTTCCTGCAGATCACCGGCGCGGTCACCGAGGACGTCGAGGTGCCCGGCAAGCCGTACACCCTGGGCCGGCTCCAGCTCGCCCAGGCCCTGGGCGACTTCGGGGCGCTGGCCTCGCGGGGCCGTCCGGCGGTGCGCCTGCACCTCACCGACCGGGTGGCCGGCGTCAGGCACCTGCTGTCGGTGGCGGAGGAGCTCTGACCTCGATGAGCACGCCACTGGCCACGAGCCGCAGGGCGAGGAGATCCGATGGGTAAGCGGGACAACCGCCCAGCCGAGACGGCGCAGGCCGCCGCCGGGACGCCTGACGTCCCGGCGGCGGCCGGGCCGGCCGGCCCGGCGGAGACACACGACGGCGGGCGGGTGCCCGACGTGTCCGAGATGTCGGAGACATCGGAGGAGCGTGACCTGGCGGCCGCCCTCGGCCTGGCCGCCGACGAGGAGGGCGTGGCGAACCCGCTGCGGGACCCGCGCGACAAGCGGCTGCCCCGGGTGGCCGGCCCCTGCGTGCTCGTCCTGTTTGGTGTGACCGGCGACCTCGCGAAGAAGAAGCTGCTCCCGGCGATCTACGACCTGGGCAACCGCGGCCTGCTGCCGCCGGGGTTCTCCCTGGTCGGCTTCGCCCGCCGCGACTGGGCGCACGAGGACTTCGCCCAGGTGACGTACGAGTCGGTGAAGGAGCACGCGCGGACGCCGTTCCGCGAGGAGGTCTGGCGGCAGATCGCCGAGGGCATCCACTTCTGCCCCGGCGAGTTCAGCGACGACGGCGCCTTCGACGTGCTCGCGATGATGCTCAAGGAGATCGACGAGACGCGCGGCACCGGCGGGAACTACGCGTTCTACCTGTCGGTCCCGCCGAAGTTCTTCCCGGTGGTCGTGGAGCAGCTCAAGCGGACCAACCTGGCCAACGCCCCCGAGGGCGCCTGGCGCCGGGTGGTCATCGAGAAGCCGTTCGGCCGCGACCTCAAGACCGCCCGCGAGCTCAACGCGATCACCAGCGCGGTGTTCCCGGAGAAGTCGGTCTTCCGCATCGACCACTACCTGGGCAAGGAGACCGTCCAGAACATCCTGGCCCTGCGGTTCGCGAACACGCTGTACGAGCCGATCTGGAACCGCGGCTACGTGGACCACGTCCAGATCACGATGGCCGAGGACATCGGCATCGGCGGCCGGGCCGGATACTACGACGGCATCGGCGCCGCCCGCGACGTGATCCAGAACCACCTCCTTCAGCTGCTCGCCCTGGTCGCGATGGAGGACCCCACGTCCTTCGACGCCGACTCGCTGCGGCGCGAGAAGGAGAAGGTGCTCCGCTCGGTCCGGCTGCCGGCCGACCTGTCGCTCGGCACCGCGCGCGGGCAGTACACCGCGGGCTGGCAGGGCGGCGAGTCGGTGGCCGGCTACCTGGAGGAGGAGGGCATCTCGCCGGACTCCATCACCGAGACCTACGCCGCCGTCAGGCTGGAGGTGGCCAACCGCCGCTGGGCGGGCGTCCCCTTCTACCTGCGCACCGGCAAGCGGCTCGGCCGCAGGGTCACCGAGGTGGCGGTGGTGTTCCAGCGGGCGCCGCACCTGCCGTTCAGCTCGACCGACACCGAGATACTCGGGCAGAACGCCCTGGTGATCCGCGTCCAGCCGGACGAGGGGATCACCGTGCGCTTCGGCTCGAAGGTGCCGGGCACCGCCATGGAGGTCAGGGACGTCAGCATGGACTTCGCCTACGGCGAGTCGTTCATGGAGTCCTCCCCGGAGGCGTACGAGCGGCTGCTGCTCGACGTCCTCATCGGGGATCCGCCCCTGTTCCCGCACCAGGCCGAGGTCGAGCTGTCGTGGAAGATCCTCGACCCGATCGAGGAGCACTGGGCGGCCTCCGGCCGTCCTGAGGGCTATCCCGCGGGCACATGGGGCCCGCCGTCCGCCGACGCCATGATCACGCGTGACGGGCGCGTGTGGCGACGGCTGTGAGTGAACGGAAGGCGCCGTGACCACCTTCAACCTGACCGACACGACGGCCTCGAAGATCTCGTCGACACTGACCCAGTTGCGCCACCAGATGGGCGCGCCGGCGGTGGGCATGGTGCTCACCCTTGTCGTGGTGTGCGACGAGGCCGGCCAGTACGACGCCGTGCGCGCGGCCACCGAGGCCGCGCGCGAGCACCCCTCCCGGGTGCTGACGGTCATCAAGCGTGACCCGAACGAGCCCGACCGGCTCGACGCCGAGGTACGGATGGGCGAGTCGTCCCCGGGCGAGGTCGTCCTGCTCCGCCTGTACGGCCGGCTCACCGAGCACGCCGACTCGGTGATCAGCCCGCTGCTGCTGACCGACACGCCGGTGGTGGCGTGGTGGCCCGGCGACGCGCCTCCGGCGCCGTCGCAGGACGCCGTGGGCCGGCTCGCCACCCGGCGGATCACCGACGCCCGGGCGGCGGCCGACTCCCTGGCCGCCATCGCGGGCCGCCACAAGGGCTACCTCCCGGGCGACACCGACCTCGCCTGGACGCGGCTCACGGCGTGGCGCAGCCTCCTGGCGTCCGCGTTCGACCGGCCTCCCGGGCGGGTGCTGTCCGGCGCGGTGTACGGCGCGGCGGGCAACCCCAGCGTGCCGCTGCTCGCGGCCTGGCTCTCCGAACGGCTCAACGCCTCGGTGGAGGTGGCCGAGAGCGTGGGACCGGGCCTCACCGAGGCACGGCTCACCCTCGCCGAGGGCGGCGAGCTGGCGATCTCCAGGACGGACGCCCGGCTGGCGACACTGTCCCGGCCGGGACAGCCGAACCGGCGCGTCGCCCTGGCCCGCCGGCCGACCGCCGAGTTGCTCGCCGAGGAGCTGCGCCGGCTGGACTCGGACGACGTCTACGGATCGGCGATCCAGTGGTTGGCGAAGTCCCCGGCCTCCTGAGCCCGAACCGCCCGTAGTGCCCCAATGGAGAAGGAACAGCCGTGAGTGTCCCCAACGTCATCGTCCACCGCGACGCGGAGGTGCTCGCCCAGGCCGTGGCGGCCCGCCTGATCACCCGCCTGGCCGACACCCAGGCGGCCCGCGGGTCGGCCCATCTCGTGCTGACCGGCGGCACCGTCGGCATCGCGACGCTCGCGGCGCTCGCCGGGTCGAAGGCACGCGACGCCATCGACTGGCGTGCCCTCGACGTGTGGTGGGGCGACGAGCGGTTCCTGCCCGCGGGTGACCCCGAGCGCAACGAGACCGGTGCGCGCACGGCGCTGCTCGACCACGTGGACGTGGACCCGGCGCGGGTCCACGCCATGCCGGCGGCGGACTCCGGGCTGATCGCGGAGGAGGCGGCCGAGGTCTACGCGGCCGAGCTGGAGAAGGCCTCCCGTCCCGAGGACCACGGCCCGGTTCCGTCGTTCGACGTGCTGCTGCTCGGCATGGGCCCGGACAGCCACGTCGCGTCGCTGTTCCCCGGGCAGCCCGCCCTCTACGAGGAGGAGCGCGCGGTCGTCGCGGTGCACGGGGCACCGAAGCCGCCGCCCACCCGCCTCTCGCTCACCCTCCCGGCGATCAAGGCCGCGCGCGAGGTGTGGATCGTCGCCGCGGGCGCGGAGAAGGCGCAGGCCGTCCACCTCGCGCTGTCGGGGGCGGGGCCGATCCAGGTTCCGGCCGCCGGGGCCCGCGGCAGCCGCCGGACCCTGTTCCTGCTCGACCGCGCCGCGGCCGGCAAGATCCCGCCCGGCCTCGGCCGCATCGCCTCCCCCTGACCCCGGGCGAGCGCGACGGCCGGTAGGCGCGTGATCACGAGAAATCTGGCAGATTAGACCTATGCCGGACACCCCTCTGCCGCGCGACGAGCTGCGCGCGACCGTCGAAGCCCGCCGCGAGCTCGGTCCCGAGTACGAATCCGCGCTGACGGAGGCCTTCCTCGACCGCATCGAGGCCACCATCGCGCAACGGGTCAAGGCGGAAGCCGACAGCCGGCTTCCCGACCCGCGCCACTCCACGTGGGCGGAGCAGCAGGAGCGCAAACGCCACCTCGGCCTGGCCCTCGGCTCGCTCGGCATCGCCATCCCGCTCACCGGCGCGGCCTCGTACTCCGCCGGCCTGTCCGGGCTGGTGATCGTGTGGACCGGCATCGTCGCGGTCAACGTCGCCTACGCCCTCGGCCAGCGCAGGCGACGGTAGGGACCACCGCGCCACGGTCCAGGTGTTCTCGGCGTGCCCCGGTTCAGCTCGGGGACGCCGGCGCCAGCACGCCCACGGGCATCCGCGCCTCGACCACACCGGGGTCCTCGGTGTAGGTGAGCGTGGCGCCGAGGGAGAGCAGGAGCGCCCGCATCCGGGCGTTGTCGGAGAGGAACGAGGCCCTGACCTCCGCGAGGCCGAGGTCGCGCGCCGCCTCCAGGAGCATCTGGGCGAGGATCCGGCCGAGACCGCGTCCCTGCCAGCTGTCCTCCACCAGCAGGGCCATTTCGGCGGTTCCGGGCTCCGGGCTGAACTGCAGGTTGGCCATGGCGACCACCTGGCCGTCGTACCCGGCCACGAGGGAGTGGCCGCGGCCGCGGTCGCAGAGCCGGTCGAACATCCGGGGCGGCAGCGTGGGCATGGCCGTGAAATAGCGGAACCTGCGGGACTCGGGCGAGCAGCGCTCGTGCAGGTCCCGGACCGCCTCGCGGTAGAGCGGGGTCAGCGGCCTGATCACGACCTCGGCCCCGTCGCCGAGCCGTACCGGCCGCTCGGACCTCTGCGCCTCGGCGGGCGGCTGCGCGAGCCGGGCGAACGCGGCGGCACGGGCCGCCTCCGTGAGGGTGAACGGCAGCCCCGCCCGGCGCAGCCGGATCGCGCGCTTCGGCGCCACGGGCACCGTGAGCAGGGTCGGGTCGGGCAGGTCGGAGAGGTCCGCGCCGTAGACCCAGCGGGCGTCGTCGGCCCGCATCAGCTCGCGCAGGATCTCCGGGAGCCGCCAGGGCGTGGAGCGCAGGCGGGCGGCGAGCAGCAGCGCGCGGGTGGGCTCGTCGGTGAGGTCGTGGGCGGTCGCGGTGACGACCTGGACGCGGCGCCCGCCGGCGGACTCCAGGGCGGCGCGCACGGTCTCGGCGGAGGCGGGGATCTCGGCGACGAACTCGTCCACCGTGCCGTCCGTGTCCGGCTGGACGGACAGGCCGAGGATGTTCCCGCCCTTGTCGGCCAGCGCCGCCGCCAGGGAGGCCAGCCGCCCGGGTCGCTCGTCCACCGTCGTCCTGATCCGCAAGAACCCCATCGATACCGCTCCCTCCGTGATGAGGCAATCCTGTCGTAGATCTGTTACGCGATTGCTACACGAAGGTGTGCCGACCGTTTCGCCCTGGAAAATCCTGCCACTGGCGACGTTATCGGCATGCCAGCCGACGTTTCGCAACGACTTCCGCAGCGAGGTTCTCCAACTGGTACGGATATAGCAGGATATGCCTCATGAGCGCTCCGCTGTCCCCAGATTTCGTCAACGGCGATGTGTCCTTCTGGTTCCGATCCCTGGGTATCCCCGCCCCCGGCGACCGGCTCGACGGCGACCGGGAGGCGGACGTCGCGATCGTCGGCGGCGGCTACACCGGCCTGTGGACCGCCTACTACCTGAAGAAGGCCGACCCCTCGCTGCGGGTGGCGGTCCTGGAGAAGGAGTTCGCCGGGTTCGGCGCGTCCGGACGCAACGGCGGCTGGCTGACGGGGGCGCTCGCGGGCTCGCCGGAACGGTACGCCAAGACCCACGGGCGGGAGGCCACCCAGCGGTTGCAGCGGGAGATGTTCGCCGCGGTCGACGAGGTCATCGCGGTCTGCGCCGCCGAGGGCATCGACGCGGACATCGTCAAGGGAGGACTGTTCAACGTCGCGCGGGGCCCGGCCCAGGAGGCCCGGCTGCGCGCCGAGATCGCCGGGCAGCGCGCGTGGGGCTGGACCGAGGAGGACGTCCGCCCGCTCTCCCCCGCCGAGAGGGACGAGCGGCTGCGCGTGTCCGGGGCGGTCGCCGCCACCTGGAGCCCGCACTGCGCCAGGATCCAGCCCGCCAAGCTCGCCCGGGGGCTCGCGGACGCCGTACGCGCCCTGGGCGTGGACCTCTTCGAGGGCACGCCGGTGACGGCGATCGAGCCGGGCCGCGCGGTCACGCCGTACGGCGCCGTGCGGGCGGCGCACGTGCTGCGCTGCACGGAGGGGTTCACCGCCACGGTCCCGGGCCACCACCGCGACTGGCTCCCGATGAACAGCTCGCTGATCGTCACCGAGCCGCTGCCGCCCGAGGTATGGGAGACGATCGGTTGGGAGGGCCGCGAACTGCTCGGGGACATGGCGCACTACTACATGTACGCGCAGCGCACCGCGGACGACCGCATCGCGTTCGGCGGGCGCGGCCGCCCCTACCTCTACGGCTCGCGCGTGGACGACCGCGGGCACACCCACGACTGGACCGTGGACGCTCTGTGGGGCCTGCTGACGTCGTTCTTCCCCGCCGCGGCGTCCTCGCGGGTGGCGCACGCCTGGTCGGGCGTCCTCGGCGTGCCGCGCGACTGGTGCGCGACCGTGGGCCTGGACCGCGCGACGGGGCTCGGCTGGGCGGGCGGATACACCGGGCACGGCGTGACCACGACCAACCTGGCCGGGCGGACGCTGCGCGACCTGGTGCTCGGGCGGGAGACTCCGCTGACCGGCCTGCCCTGGGTGGACCGCCGCGTCCGCGCGTGGGAGCCGGAGCCGCTGCGCTGGCTCGGGGTCCACTCGATGTACCGCCTGTACCGCGTCGCCGACGCCCGCGAGGCCAAGGGCATGCGCAAGACCTCCGTGCTGGCCCGCGTCGCCGACATGATCACCGGTCACTGACCTCTCCCGCGCGGCCCGGGCACTCCGGGCGCGCGGATACCGTTTCGCCACCACGTCGGCGCGGGTGACGTGGAACGACCACGAGCACATCAAGAAAGAGGGCGATCGTGAGCTCCTCCATCCTGTTTCGCGGCGGCCGGGTCCTCACCCCGGGCGGATTCGCCGAGGCGCTGCTCGTGCGCGACGGCGTCATCGCCGCCGTCGGCGCCGAGTCCGACCTGGTACGGCTCTCGCCCGGCGCCGAGCCGGTGGACCTGCGCGGCGGGCTGCTGACGCCTGGCTTCGTCGACGCCCACATCCATCCCGTGCAGGCGGGACTGGAGCGGGCCGCCTGCGACCTGGCCGAGATCTACGGCCTCGACGACTATCTGGCGCATGTCGCGTCGTTCGCCGCCGCGCACCCCGAGAAGACGTGGATCAGCGGCGGCGGCTGGGACATGGCGGCCTTCCCCGGCGGGCTCCCCCACCGCACCCAGCTCGACTTCCTCGACCGGCCCGCGTACCTGATCCAGCGCGACCACCACGCGGCGTGGGTCAACACGCGCGCCCTCGAACTGGCCGGGATCACCAAGGACACGCCCGACCCGGCCGACGGACGGATCGAGCGCGACCCCGACGGCACCCCGAGCGGCGTGCTGCACGAGGGGGCGATGGACCTCGTCGGCCTGCTCACGCCGCGCCCGACCGCCGCCGACATCGAGGCGGCCCTGCTTGAGGCGCAGCAGTACCTGTTCTCGCTCGGCATCACGGGATGGCAGGACGCCATCGTGGGCTCCTACGCGGGCTCGGACGACCAGCTCCCCGCGTACCTCTCCGCGGCCTCCAGCGGCCGTCTCAAGGCTCGCGTGGTGGGTGCCCTGTGGTGGGACCGCTCCCGTGGGGCCGAGCAGATCCCCGAGCTGCTGGAGCGGCGCGCCCGCGCCGAGGGCCTGGACCGCTTCCGCGCCACCTCGATCAAGATCATGCAGGACGGCATCGCGGAGAACTTCACCGCCGCCGTCATCGAGCCCTACTGCCGCTGCGGCGGCACCGGGCTGTCGTACGTGGACCCGGAGCTCCTCAAGGGGTACGTCAAGGAGCTCGACTCCCACGGGTTCCAGGTGCACTTCCACGCCATCGGCGAGCGCGCCGTGCGGGAGGCGCTGGACGCGCTCACCGGCACGTCCCCGCAGAACCGCCACCACATCGCCCACCTGCAGATCGTCACGCCGCAGGACGTGCCGCGCTTCGCCGCCCTCGGCGTCACCGCGAACCTGCAGGCGCTGTGGGCCACGCACCACGCCCAGATGGACGAGCTGTGCCTCCCCTACCTGGGCGAGGAGCGCTCGACCTGGCAGTACCCCTTCGCCGATCTCGTACGGCACGGCACCCGGCTGGCGGCCGGATCGGACTGGCCGGTCTCGTCCGCCGACCCGCTGCAGGCGGTCCACGTGGCGGTCAACCGGACCGAACCCGGCAGTTCGGTCCACGCGTCCTACCCGACCGCGCAGACCCCGTTCCTACCCGGCCAGAGCATCGACCTGCGCACCGTGCTGACGGCGTACACCGCCGGGTCGGCCTGGCTGAACCGCTCGCCCGCCGGGGTGATCGAGGAGGGCCGCCCCGCCGACCTGGCGGTGCTCGACCGCGACCCCTTCGTCCTCGACCCCAAGGACATCTGGACGACCGGCGTGCGGATGACCTTCGTTGACGGCGAGTGCGTCGCGGACAACGGCTCCGCCTGACCCTGGACACGACGAGGCCCCCGTTCCACTGGGGAACGGGGGCCTCGCGATGCCGTGAGACGGGCCTGGAGATCTGTCCGGTCTAGTAGATCGGACGCGACGAGGACCGCAGCCGCTCCAGGGCCTCGGCCAGGATCTGCGCGCCGTCCTTGTCGCTGCGCCGCTCCTTCACGTACGCGAGATGCGTCTTGTACGGCTCGTTTCGCGGCGGAGCGGGCGGGTTCGCCTCGTCCTGACCGGCCGGCAGTCCGCACCGGGGGCAGTCCCAGTGCTCAGGGACGGCCGCGTCGCTGGCGAAGCTGGGACGCGTCTCGTGCATGTTCGCGCACCAGAACGAGACCCGCACTCGGGGGGCCGCCTCGCCGCGTTCGGCCTCCCCCATGGGGCCCGCACCGACTCGGCTGCCACGGATCGCGTTGCCACTACCCACGAATGAACTCCTCGCTCTCACGCCCCGCGGGACACGGGGGAAAGATGAATCTATGTCACGTGTCGCCGCAGATGAGCCGTTTCTGCCCTATTTTTTACAGCCTGACCGATTTTGGCGTTACGGCCGTTACGGCTTGAGCAGCAGGCCCAGCGCGATGATGCAGACGAACCACACCACGCCTGTGATGATCGTGAGGCGGTCGAGGTTACGCTCGACCACCGCCGACCCGCCGAACGACGACGAGAACCCGCCGCCGAACATGTCCGTGAGACCACCACCCTTGCCCTTGTGCAGCAGCACGAGCAGCACCATCAGGGCGCTCGACAGAATGAGGGCGATGGAGATTCCGATAATCACCGTTGACCTGTTCCTATGACTCGCGCGGGTGCGCGACACCAGCGGTGTGACGATTCAATCTTGCCTTATGAGGGTACGGCTTGTTGTCAAGTCGCACCCCCCGAACGGCTCAGCCCGCCGACATCTCGCCAAAACGGGAAATCTTCACGAACCCGCCCGGGTCGAGGCTGGCCCCTCCGACGAGGGCACCGTCCACGTCGGGCTGCGCCATGATCCCGGCGATGTTGTCGGACTTGACCGATCCTCCGTAAAGGATACGGACGGCCGCGGCCACCTCGCCGTCGTAGAGCTCGGCGAGTCGTGTCCGGATCGCCCCGCAGACCTCCTGCGCGTCCTCCGGGGTGGCGACCTCGCCGGTCCCGATCGCCCAGACCGGCTCGTACGCCACGACCAGGGACTTCGCCTGCTCGGCGGAGATCCCGTCGAGAGCGCCGTCGAGCTGGGCCAGGGTGTGCGGCACCTGCTCGCCGGCCTTGCGGACCGGCAGGCCCTCACCGACGCAGAGGATCGGCGTGATCCCGTGCCGGTAGGCCGCCTTCACCTTGGCGTTGCACACGGCGTCGTCCTCGGCGTGGTACTGCCGCCGCTCCGAGTGGCCGACCAGCACGTAGGTGCAGCCGAGCTTGGCCAGCATGGCGCCGGAGATCTCCCCGGTGTAGGCCCCCGCGTCGTGCCGGGACAGGTCCTGCCCGCCGTACGTGATCTGGAGCTTGTCCCCGTCCACCAGGGTCTGCACGCTGCGCAGGTCGGTGAACGGCGGGAGGACCGCGACGTCGACGGCGTCGAAGTCCTTGGCGGTGAGCGAGAACGCCAGCTTCTGCACCAGGTTGATGGCCTCGAGGTGGTTGAGGTTCATCTTCCAGTTGCCGGCGATGAGCGGCTTGCGGCTCACGAGTCCTCCAGAGCTGCGAGTCCGGGCAGGGTCTTGCCCTCGAGGTATTCGAGGCTCGCCCCGCCACCGGTGGAAATGTGCGAGAAGCCGTCCTCCGGCAGCCCCAGGCGGCGCACGGCCGCCGCGGAGTCGCCGCCGCCGACCACGGTGAACGCGCCGGAGGCGATCAGCGCCTCGGCCACGGCCCGGGTCCCGCCCGCGAACGCGTCGAACTCGAACACGCCCATCGGGCCGTTCCAGAAGACGGTCCGCGCGTCGGCCAGCTTGGCGGCGAACAGCTCGCGGGTACGCGGGCCGATGTCGAGCCCCTGCCGGTCGGCCGGGATCTCGGTCGCGTCCACCGCCTCGTGCGGCGCGTCCGGCGCGAACTCCGTCGCCGCCAGCACGTCCACCGGGAGCACCAGATCGACGCCGCGATCCTTCGCCTCCGACAGGAAGCCGCGCACCTGGTCGAGCTGGTCCTCCTGCAGCAGCGAGCCGCCGACCTCGTGGCCCTGCGCCGCGAGGAAGGTGTAGGCCATACCGCCGCCGATCAGAAGCCGGTCGACCTTGGACAGCAGGTTGGCGATGACGCCCAGCTTGTCGGAGACCTTCGCGCCGCCGAGCACCACCACGTACGGCCGGGCCGGGTCCTCGGTGAGCCGCTTGAGCACCTCGACCTCGGCCACGATCAGGCCGCCGGCCGCGTGCGGGAGCCGCTTGGGCACGTCGTAGACGCTGGCGTGCTTGCGGTGCACGGCGCCGAAGCCGTCGCCGACGTACAGCTCGGCCAGGGCGGCCAGCCGGTCGGCGAACGCGCCGAGGACCTCGTCGTCCTTGGACTCCTCACCCGGCTCGAAGCGCAGGTTCTCCAGGAGCGCCACCTGGCCGTCCTGCAGCGCGGCCACCGTGGCCTGCGCGGACTCGCCGACCACGTCGGTGGCGAACGCGACGTGCTCGCCGAGCAGCTCCGACAGCCGGCGCGCGACCGGCGCGAGGGAGTACTTCGGGGTGGGCGATCCCTTGGGGCGGCCGAGGTGGGCGCAGACGATCACCTTGGCGCCGCTGTCGAGCAGCTTCCTGATCGTCGGCACCGAGGCCCGGATCCGCCCGTCGTCGGTGATCGTCTCCCCGTCGAGAGGGACGTTGAGGTCGGCGCGCACGAGCACGCGCCGGCCCTTCACGTCGAGCGAGTCGATGGTCCGCATCAGAGCGAGGCGCCCACGTACTCGATGAGGTCGACGAGGCGGTTGGAGTAACCCCACTCGTTGTCGTACCAGCCGACGACCTTGATCTGGTTGCCGATCACCTTGGTGAGGCCGGCGTCGAAGATGCAGGAGGCCGGGTCGGTGACGATGTCGGCGGAGACGATCTCGTCCTCGGTGTAGCTGAGGACGCCCTTGAGCGGGCCCTCGGCGGCGGCCTTCAGCGCGGCGTTGACCTCCTCGACCGAGGTATCGCGGCGGACCTCGACGGTCAGGTCGGTGGCCGAGCCGGTGGGGATCGGCACGCGCAGCGCGAAGCCGTCGAGCTTGCCCTTGAGCTCGGGCAGGACCAGGCCGATCGCCTTGGCGGCGCCGGTGGAGGTCGGGACGATGTTCAGCGCGGCGGCGCGGGCCCGGCGCAGGTCCTTGTGCGGGCCGTCCTGCAGGTTCTGGTCCTGCGTGTACGCGTGGATCGTGGTCATCAGACCCTTCTCGATACCGAAGGTGTCGTTGATGACCTTGGCCATGGGGGCCAGGCAGTTGGTCGTGCACGACGCGTTGGAGATGATCGTGTGCGCGGCCGGGTCATAGATGTCGTGGTTGACACCCATGACGATCGTCACGTCCTCGTTCTTCGCCGGAGCGGAGATGATGACCTTCTTGGCGCCGTTGTCGGCGTGCACCTTGGCCTTGGTGGCGTCGGTGAACAGTCCGGTCGACTCGACGACAACATCGACGCCCAGGTCGCCCCACGGCAGCTTGGCGGGGTCACGCTCGGCGAACGCCTTGATGGCCTTGCCGTCCACGGTGATCTCGTCCGCCGAGGCCTTCACCTCGTACGGCAGGCGGCCAAGGATGCTGTCGTACTTCAGCAGGTGGGCAAGAGTGGCATTGTCGGTCAGGTCGTTGACCGCGACGATCTCGATGTCCTTACCGCTGGCTGCCACAGCGCGCCAGAAATTGCGGCCGATACGGCCGAAGCCGTTGACGCCTACGCGGATGCTCACGGAATCGGTCTCCTCGTACGTCGTGCGCCGGCTGCCCGGCGACAGGGCTGGCTTGAAACCTCAGTCACAGACCTTATCCGACTCAAATTGGTTTAGACCAACGCGGCCCCACCGCTGATCGGAACCGGCAAAGCGGGCGTCAGCAAGGCGTGCGCGCGGCAAAGCGGCCGGTTTGCACACGCAAACCGGCCGCCATGGAAGCGAGAGGAAAAGGCCGAGGTCAGGGGGCAAGCATCTCGGCCGTGAGGTTGGCCTCGGTGTTGGCGACACCCAGATCCTGGGCGCGTTTGTCGGCCATCGCGAGCAGCCGCCTGATCCGCCCCGCGATGGCGTCCTTGGTCAGCGGCGGGTCGGCGATCTGGCCGAGTTCCTCCAGCGACGCCTGCTTGTGCTCGACCCGGAGCCGCCCGGCGATCACCAGGTGCTCGGGCGCGTCGTCACCGAGGATCTCCAGCGCCCGCTGGACCCGGGCGCCCGCCGCGACGGCGGCCCTGGCCGACCGGCGGAGGTTGGCGTCGTCGAAGTTGGCCAGCCGGTTCGCCGTGGCCCGGACCTCGCGGCGCATCCGCCGTTCCTCCCAGGCCAGCACGCTGTCGTGCGCGCCGAGCCGGGTGAGCAGGGCGCTGATCGCGTCGCCGTCGCGGACCACGACCCGGTCCACGCCGCGCACCTCGCGCGCCTTGGCGTGGATCTTCAGCCGCCGCGCGGAGCCGACCAGCGCCAGCGCCGCCTCGGGTCCCGGGCAGGTCACCTCCAGCGACATCGACCGTCCGGGCTCGGTCAGCGAGCCGTGCGCCAGGAAGGCGCCGCGCCAGGCCGCCTCCGCGTCGCACGTCGCGCCCGAGACCACCTGGCGGGGCAGCCCGCGGACCGGACGACCGTGGTTGTCGATCAGGCCGGTCTGCCGGGCCAGCGCCTCGCCGTCGCGGTAGACCCGGACGACGTAGCGCGAGCCCTTGCGCAGCCCCGCCGGGGCCAGCACCAGCACCTCGGCCTTGTGGCCGAACACCTCGCCGATGTCCCTGATCAGGCGGCGGGCGGTGACGTTGGTGTCGAGCTCCGCCTCGATCACGATCCGCCCGCCCACCAGGTGAAGACCGCTCGCGAACCGCAACAGCGTCGAGACCTCGGCCTTACGGCAGCAGGGCTTCAGCACCGAAAGGCGGCTCAGCTCGTCCTTCACCACACCCGTCATGGCCATCTGCGCGTGTCCTCCCCCAAACAGACTTTGACAGCCAGTCTCTCGCACCTAGGAGGGCCGGTCTCACCGCTTCTCACGGAAAATCTCGTCCAGGACGTTGGCAAGACGTGGTCCGTCGTGCCGGGGAGATCCGTCACAAGCACCCACATCGGCCAATACCAGACGCGCTCCCAGCGACACCACCGCCTTCTCCAGCTCGCGGGGGTCGCCGACCAGACCGTTGTCGGCGAGCACCGCGTCCACGGTCAGCGATGGGGCGTGCTCCCTGAGCACCTCCAGATGCTTCTCCGGGGAGAAACCGTCCGTCTCACCCGGCTGGGGGGCCAGGTTGAGGATCACCAGCCGCCGCGCGGTCGTGGCGTGCAGCGCCTGGGCCAGCTCGGGGACCTTGAGGTGCGGCAGGACGCTGGTGAACCAGGACCCCGGCCCGAACACCACCCAGTCGGCCTCGTGGATGGCCTCCACCGCCTGGGGGCAGGCCGGCGGGTCCGGCGGGAGCAGCGAGATCGCCCGGACCCGGCCGGGCGTCAGCGCGCACGCCACCTGGCCGCGCACGGTCGTGACCTCGCCGTCCAGCTCGACCTCGGCCTGGATGTCCAGCGGGACCGACGCCATGGGCAGCACCCGGCCATGGGCGCCGAGCAGCCGTCCCACCCAGTCGAGCCCCTGGACCGGGTCGTCGAGCAGCTCCCACAGCGCGACGATCAGCAGGTTGCCGACCGCGTGCCCGTGCAGCTCCCCCTCGCTGCGGAAGCGGTGCTGGACGACCCGGCTCCACGTCTGGCCCCACTCACCGTCGCCGCACAGCGCGGCGAGGGCCATGCGCAGGTCACCCGGCGGGATGACGCCCAGCTCACGCCTGAGACGGCCGCTGGAGCCCCCGTCGTCGGCCACGGTGACAATGGCCGTGAGGTTCCCCGTCACCGTCCTCAGCGCCGACAGGGACGCGTACAGGCCGTGTCCTCCGCCGAGGGCGACCACTTTCGGGCCGGAGGAGCCGCCGTCCTCGCTCCCCTCGTCCTGAACCGTCACTCGCGCCCCACATCGCGGTGGCTGACCTGCACCTCGATGCCCCGGTCGCGCAGCCGCGCGCCGAGTTGCTCGGCCATGGCCACGCTGCGGTGCTTGCCGCCGGTGCAGCCGACGGCGAGCGTCGCGTAGCTCTTGCCCTCGCGCGCGTAGCCGGCGGCCACCACCCCGAAGACCTCCTCGTACGCGTCGAGGAACTCCTTGGCCCCGATCTGGCCGAGGACGTACTCGCGGACGGAGGCGTCCAGGCCGCTCATCGGGCGCAGCTCGGGGACCCAGTGCGGGTTGGGCAGGAAGCGGCAGTCCACCACGAGGTCGGCGTCCACCGGCAGGCCGTACTTGAAGCCGAAGGAGACCACGTTGACCTTGAGGCCCGGCCGGTCCTCGCCACCGAAGAAGGAGACGATCTTGTTGCGCAGCTCGTGGACGTTGAGCGAGGAGGTGTCGATTATGAGGTCGGCGTTGGCCCGGACCTCGCGCAGGATGCCGCGCTCGCGGGCGATGCCGTCCACCAGCCGGCCGTCGCCCTGCAGCGGGTGGGGACGCCGCACGTTCTCGAACCGGCGCACCAGCTCCTCGTCGCTGGCCTCCAGGAAGACCACGCGGAACCCGACCCCGCGGCCGTCCAGCTCGCCGATCGCCGCGTTGAGGTCGGAGGTGAAGGCGAGGCTGCGGACGTCGACGACGGCCGCCACCTTGTCCGCGGCCAGCTTGACCCGGCCCGCCTCCTCGGCCAGGGAGAACAGCAGCCCTGGCGGCAGGTTGTCGATGACGAACCAGCCCAGATCCTCAAGGGCCTTGGCGGCGGTGCTGCGGCCCGCCCCCGACATGCCCGTGACGATCACGAACGCCGGCTCTCTCGCAGCGCACATCAGTCGTTCACCGCTTTCTCTCGGTCGGCGTCCCGCGCGCCGCTCAGCGCGGCCACGATGGCTTCGGCCGTCGCGGGACCGATGCCGGGGACCTCTCGGATCTCGGCCACGCCCGCCTCGCGCAGCCGCTTCAGCGACCCGAAGTGCCGGAGAAGCGCCTGTCTGCGGGCGGGACCGAGGCCGGGGACCTCGTCAAGCGCGCTCTCCTTCACGGCTCTGGACCGCTTCGAACGATGGTAGGCGATGGCGAACCGATGCGCCTCGTCCCGGACGCGCTGCAGGAGGTAAAGGCCCTCGCTCGACCTCGGGAGGATCACCGGCAGGTCGTCGCCCGGCAACCACACCTCCTCCAGCCGCTTGGCGAGGCCGCAGACCGCGACATCATCCACGCCGAGCTCGTCCAGCGCGCGCTGGGCGGCCGCCGCCTGCGCGGGACCGCCGTCGACCACGACCAGGTTCGGCGGGTACGCGAACTTGCGCGGCCGCCCCGTGTCGGGGTCGATCGGCAGGCCGGTGCGGGGGTCGGCGCCCTCGCTCTCCGGCCCGTCGGCGCCCTCGCTCTCCCGCCCGTCGCCGGTCGCCGACTCGGGGGCGGGCTCGGCGCCCAGCTCGCCGGTCGCCGACCGCTCCTCCAGATAGCGCTTGAACCTGCGCGAGATGACCTCATGGATGGAGGCGACGTCGCCCTCGGCCTGCTTGATGGAGAACCGGCGGTACTCGCTCTTGCGGACCAGGCCGTCCTCGAACACCACCATGGAGGCGACCACGTCGGTGCCCTGAATGTGCGAGACGTCGTAGCACTCGATCCGCAGCGGCGCCTGGTCCAGGCCGAGCGCCTCGGCGATCTCCTGCAGCGCCCGGCTGCGGGTGGTGAGGTCGCTCGCGCGCCGGAGCTTGTGCTGGGCCAGGGACTCCTTGGCGTTGCGCTCGACGGTCTCCATCAGGCTCTTCTTGTCGCCGCGCTGCGGCACGCGCAGATCGACCCGGGCGCCCCGCTGCTCGGACAGCAGCTCGGCCAGGGCCTCCACGTCCGGCGGCAGCGCGGCGACCAGGATCTCCCGGGGGATCGCGGCCTCGCCGTACATCTGGAGCAGGAAGTGCTCCACCAGGTCGCCCGGGGTGGCGTCCTCGACCTTGTCGACCACCCAGCCGCGCTGGCCCCGGATGCGGCCGCCGCGCACGTAGAAGACCTGGACGGCCGCCTCAAGCGGGTCCTCGGCCAGGGCGATCACGTCGCAGTCGGTGTCGTCGCCGAGCACGACGGTCTGCTTCTCCAGGGCCCGCTGCAACGCCTGGATGTCGTCGCGCAGCCGGGCGGCCCGCTCGTACTCCTCCACCGCGGCGGCCTCGCGCATGGCCTTCTCGAGCCGCTTGATGAACCGGCCGGTGTTGCCCGACATGAAGTCGCAGAAGTCCTCGGCGAGGGCGCGGTGCTCCTCCGGGGTGACCCGCCCGACGCAGGGGGCGGAGCACTTGTCGATGTATCCGAGCAGGCACGGCCGCCCGATCTGGCCGGCCCGCCTGAACACCCCGGCCGAGCAGGTGCGCACCGGGAACACGCGCAGGAGCAGGTCGACCGTCTCCCTGATCGCCCAGGCGTGGGAGTAGGGCCCGAAGTAGCGCGTCCCCTTGCGCTTGGCGCCGCGCAGCACCTGCACGCGGGGGAACTCCTCCCCCATCGTCACCGCGAGGTACGGATAGGACTTGTCGTCCCGGTATTTCACGTTGAACCGGGGGTCGAACTCCTTGATCCAGGAGTATTCGAGCTGGAGCGCCTCGACCTCGGTGCCGACCACCGTCCAGTCGACGCCGGCCGCCGTGGTGAGCATCGTCTGGGTCCGCGGGTGCAGGCCGGCGAAATCCGCGAAGTACGAATTGAGCCGCTGGCGCAGGCTCTTGGCCTTGCCGACGTAGATCACCCGGCCGCCGGGGTCGCGGAAGCGGTAGACGCCCGGGGAGTCGGGAATCGCTCCAGGCGCTGGTCGATAGGTTGCCGGATCCGCCACAAATGCAAGCCTACTGTCAGCGACCGACAAAGCAGATCGCGATCGAGCGGCGGACGGGCCGGGGACCGCCCGTCAGAGGATCACGATGCCGTCGCCGTCCACCCGGAGCGGGAACTCCTTGAGCGGCGCCTCGGCCGGGCCGCGCAGGCAGGCGCCGGTGTCGAGCGCGAACGCGCTCCCGTGGCAGGGGCACTCCACGGCCTTGTCCGCGAACCGGCCGACAGCGCAGCCCTTGTGCGGGCAGACGGCGGTGAACGCCTTGAACACGCCCTCCGCCGGCTGGGTGATCAAGATCTTCCAGTCGCTGATCAGGGTGCCGCCGCCGACCGGGACGTCGGCCACCTTGGCGATGACCTTCCCCTTGATGCCGGGCGGCACCACCGGCTCCGGCGGCACGCCCACGCCGCATCCGGCGAGCGCGACGCCGCACGCGGCGACGCCCGCGGTCCCGAGCACCTGACGGCGCGTGGGCATGGAGGGGGAGGTGCTGGTCATGGTGATTTCCTTCTCGGGATCGGGGTGTGGCTCCAGCCTATGGACGGAAGCCGCTGCCCCCGCATCCGCCCCGGCCGGGGGCGAGACGACACCTGCCGGGGCGGTAACGGTGCTCTCCACGACGACGCCGGGGCCGTTCGACGCCCCGGCGCACGGGTCGCGGTCAGACGCCGAGGATCTTGCGCAGGAAGATGCCGGTGTGGCTCCCCTCGACGTCGGCGACCTCCTCCGGGGTGCCGGTGGCGACGACCGTGCCGCCCCGCGAGCCGCCCTCCGGGCCCATGTCGATGATCCAGTCCGCGGTCTTGATCACGTCCAGGTTGTGCTCGATGACGATGACCGTGTTGCCGTTGTCCACGAGCCGGTTGAGCACGCCGAGCAGCCGCCGGATGTCCTCGAAGTGCAGACCGGTGGTCGGCTCGTCCAGGACGTAGATGGTCCGGCCGGTGGAGCGGCGCTGCAGTTCGGAGGCGAGCTTCACGCGCTGGGCCTCGCCTCCGGAGAGCGTGGTCGCCGGCTGGCCGAGCCGTACGTAGCCGAGGCCGACGTCGTGGAGCGTCTGCAGGTGCCGCCGGATCGCCGGGATGGCCTCGAAGAACCCCAGCGCCTCCTCGATCGGCATGTCCAGGACCTCGGAGATCGTCTTGCCCTTGTAGTGGACCTCCAGGGTCTCCCGGTTGTAGCGCGCGCCGTGGCAGACCTCGCACGGGACGTAGACGTCCGGCAGGAAGTTCATCTCGATCTTGATGGTGCCGTCGCCCGCGCAGGCCTCGCACCGGCCGCCCTTGACGTTGAAGCTGAACCGGCCCGGCAGGTAGCCGCGGATCTTCGCCTCGGTGGTCGCCGCGAACAGCTTGCGCACGTGGTCGAAGACGCCGGTGTAGGTGGCGGGGTTGGAACGCGGCGTGCGTCCGATCGGGGACTGGTCCACGTGCACGACCTTGTCCACCAAGTCGGTGCCGGTCACCCGCGAGTGGCGTCCGGGGACCGTGCGCGCGCCGTTCAGCTCCTTGGCCAGCGCGGCGTACAGGATGTCGTTGACCAGCGTGGACTTGCCGGAGCCCGAGACTCCGGTGACGGCGGTGAAGACGGCGAGCGGGAACTCCACGTCGACGCCCTTGAGGTTGTGCTCGCGGGCGCCCTTGACGACGAGCTGCCGCTTGCGGTCGCGCTTGCGCCGCTTGTCCGGGACCTCGATCGCCCGGCGGCCGGACAGGTAGGCGCCGGTGAGCGACTGCTCGCTGGCGAGCAGCTCCTCGACCGTGCCGGACACGACCACCTGGCCGCCGTGCTCACCCGCGCCGGGGCCGATGTCGACGACCCAGTCGGCCGCCGCGATGGTGTCCTCGTCGTGCTCGACGACGATGAGCGTGTTCCCCATGTCACGGAGCCGGATGAGGGTCTCGAGCAGCCGGTGGTTGTCCCGCTGGTGCAGGCCGATCGACGGCTCGTCCAGCACGTACAGCACGCCGACCAGGCCGGAGCCGATCTGGGTGGCCAGGCGGATGCGCTGCGCCTCGCCGCCGGCGAGCGTGCCCGCGGCCCGGTCGAGGGTGAGGTAGTCGAGGCCGACGTCGAGGAGGAAGCCGAGCCGCGCGTTGATCTCCTTGACCACCCGCTCGGCGATGTGCGCGTCGCGGTCGGACAGCTTCAGGGAGGACAGGAAGGCGGCGCAGTCCGCGATCGACATGGCCGACACCTTCGCGATCGAGGCGTCCTCCACCGTCACGGCCAGGGAGACCGGCTTGAGCCGGAACCCCTTGCAGGTGGGGCAGGGGATCTCCCGCATGAAGCCCTCGAACCGCTCGCGCATCGCGTCGCTCTCGGACTCGGCGTGTCTGCGCTGCACCCACGGGATGACGCCCTCGAAGGTGGTGTAGTAGTCACGCTGCCGGCCGTACCGGTTGCTGTAGCGGATGCGCACCTGCTCGGCGTGGCCGTTCAGGATCGCCTTCTGCGCCTTCTTCGGCAGCCGCTCCCAGGGTGTGTCGAGGTCGAACCCGATCGCGGACCCGAGCGCTTCGAGCAGCCGGACGAAGTAGTCGCTGGTGTGGCCGCCGGACCACGGGCTGATCGCGCCGTCGCCGAGGGCCCGCTCCGGGTCGGGCACGACAAGATCCGGATCGACCTCCATCCGGGTGCCGAGCCCGGTGCACTCGGGGCACGCGCCGAAGGGCGAGTTGAACGAGAACGAGCGCGGCTCCAGCTCCTCGAACGACAGGTCGTCGTAGGGGCAGTACAGGTGCTCGGAGTAGAAGCGCTCGCGGCCCGGGTCGTCCTCGGGCAGATCGACGAAGTCGAGCGTGATCGTGCCACCGGAGAGCTGGAGCGCCGTCTCGATCGAGTCGTTCATCCGGCGGCGCGCGCTCTCCTTGACCGAGAGGCGGTCGACGATGACCTCGATGTCGTGCTTCTCGTACTTCTTGAGCGTGGGCGGCTCCTCCAGGCGGACGATGGTGCCGTCCACCCGGGCCCGGGCGAAGCCCTTGGTCTGCAGCTCGCGGAACAGCTCGGCGTACTCGCCCTTGCGGCCGCGCACGACGGGGGCGAGCACCTGGAACCGGGTGCCCTCCTCCAGCTCCATCACCCGGTCCACGATCTGCTGCGGCATCTGCTTGGCGATCGGCCGGGCGCAGGTGGGGCAGTGCGGCTTGCCGATGCGAGCCCAGAGCAGACGGAGGTAGTCGTAGACCTCGGTGATGGTGCCCACGGTGGAGCGAGGGTTGCGGCTCGTCGACTTCTGGTCGATGGAGACGGCCGGGGACAGCCCCTCGATGAAGTCGACGTCGGGCTTGTCCATCTGCCCGAGGAACTGCCGGGCGTAGGAGGACAGCGACTCGACATAGCGCCGCTGGCCCTCGGCGAAGATGGTGTCGAAGGCCAGGCTGGACTTGCCCGAGCCAGAAAGCCCGGTGAAGACGATCAGAGCGTCTCGCGGGAGGTCGAGCGAGACATCCTTCAAATTGTGCTCACGTGCGCCACGCACGATCAGGCGGTCAGCCACAGCGGTCCCGATAGGTCGTTGGAGTCAACAGAGGTGCACGGGGAGGCTATCTGGAGGCACCGACAATTTCGTGGGGGCCGGAGCAGCCCCCGGTTCGCCGCCGGGCCTCCGCGGACGCTCCGATGGTCGTGTCCCCTGTCTGTCCAGGGTATGGGCTCCTGCGACCGTACGCCCCCGAGTCCGCGATGATGACCTACGCCCGGACCGAGGATGAAGGAGTGGCATGAGCTACACCGGTGACGTGACCAAGGGCGGCCCCGCGGATGTGCGCGAGCTGCCCGGCCTGACCATCTCCAAGATCGAGGTCGGCGACTTCGGCAACAACGCCTATCTGCTGCGCTGCACGGAGACCGGCGAAGGCCTCCTCATCGACGCCGCCGCCGAGCCGCGCCGCCTGCTCGACCTGATCGGAGACCGCCCGATCGGCACCATCGTGACGACCCACCGGCACGGGGATCACTGGATGGCCCTGAAGGAGGTGGCGGCGGCGACCGGGGCGCGGGTGATGGCCCATCCTCTCGACGCGCCGGAGCTGCCGGTCGCCGTGGCCCGTACGGTCGAGCACGGCGACCGGATCACCGTCGGCCGGATCCCGCTCGAGGTCATCCACCTGCGCGGGCACACGCCGGGGTCGATCGCGCTGCTGTACGAAGGCGCGGGCGGCCACCTGTTCACCGGCGACTCGCTGTTCCCCGGCGGGGTCGGCAACACGCAGAAGGACCCCAAGCGGTTCGACCGGCTCTACGCCGACGTCGTCGAGCGGCTCTTCGATCGGCTGCCGGACGGGACCTGGGTCTATCCGGGCCACGGCAGGGACACGACCCTCGGCGCCGAGCGCCCGTCGCTGCCGGAGTGGCGCGCCCGCGGCTGGTGACGGCGGGGATCCGCCGGCCGCCTCAGGCGGGCCCGCCCGCCGAGCGGAGGGCGAACACCTTCAGGATGCGGTCGGCCGCGGCCTCCGGGTCGTCCGCGCTCTCCACGATCTCGCCCCAGGACCACCGGTAGAACCAGCCGTCCGGGGTGGCCACGCAGTCGACGGTCTCGCTGAGCATCGTCGCGCCCGGATCGGTGGCCTTCAGCGAGGGAGGATTTGACCGGAGCGCGACGTCGAGTCCCCTGATCTCCAACACCTCGGCCAGCTTGCCGAGGAAGTACGTCCGGGTGTGCTCACGAGGCGGGGTAGCGGTCATGCCTCATTAAACAAGGTGATCGCTTGGGCCGGAAGCCGGACACGAAAGCGGAGGGGCCCGGATTCACATCCGGGCCCCTCACCATGCGCGTTCCGCGTCACGCGGTCAGCCGACGTGCTCGTGCTCGTGCTCGGAGCGGCGCGCCCGGCGGCGCTCCCACTTGAAGATCAGCACACGCAGCGGGATGGCGGCCACGATGGCGATCTGCATGACCGCGCCCACGGTGATGAGCTGGTCGCCCCCGGCCAGGCCGGACGCCCAGATGCTCAGGCAGGCGACGTTGATCATCATCCAGGCGAGGACGATCGCCGCGACGTTGCCCTTGGGCTTGGGGTACTCGATGCGGCTGACCATGAGCCAGGCGACCGCGAAGATGCCGGCGATCGTCACGTAGTTGGGCTGGAAGAGCAGCACGAGCGACACGACCGTCATGGCGCCCATGGGGATGGGAAGACCCATGAAGTCGCCGCTCTTGGTCTTGACGCAGGCGAAGCGGGCCAGCCGTACGACGCCGGCGAGCAGGACGGACGCGGCCGCGCACAGCACAAGCCACAACGGGAGCCGGCCGGAGAAGCCGCCCCAGATCACGACCATGAAAGCGGGCGCGAAGCCGAAGCTGATCACGTCCGCGAGGTTGTCCAGCTCCGCGCCCATCGCGGACGCGCGGAACTTGCGGGCGACCAGGCCGTCGAACAGGTCGCAGGTCGCGCCGATGAGCAGGAGGACCACGGCGGTGCCGAAGAACCGCGGGTCGGGCTCGAACTTGGCGCCGGACCGTTGCAGAAGGTCGGAGATGGCCGACCACGCCAGGACGCAGACGGCGAGGAATCCGCTGAGCGCGTTGCCGAGCGAGAGGGAGTCCGCGGCGGACAGGCGGAACGCCTTGCCCACGGGGCCGCGAGGCTCCTCCTCCTCCAGCTCGCCAACGGGCCAGCTCTCAGCGCGCAGCTCAGGCGTGGTCAATCCGAGTCACCCCCGCTACCGTCTTCTGGCCGACGCTCACCGCCGGTTCGATGCCCTCGGGCAGGTAGACGTCCACCCGCGAACCGAACCGGATCAGGCCGACCCGCTCGGTCTGCGCCACCTTCGTGCCCGCGGACAGGTACGGCACGATCCGGCGCGCGACCGCGCCCGCGATCTGCACCATCTCGATGTCGCCGAGCGCGGTGTCGAAGTGCCACACGACGCGCTCGTTCTTGTCGCTGTCCTTGTTGAAGGCCGGGACGAACCCGCCGGGCACGTGCTCGACCGAGGTGATCGTGCCGGCCGCAGGCGCGCGGTTGACGTGCACGTTCAGGGGGCTCATGAAGATCGCCACCCGGGTGCGGCCGTCGGGCCACGGGTCGATGCTCTGCACCACCCCGTCGGCCGGCGAGACGATCCGCCCCTCGCCGGGGACACGCTCGGGGTCACGGAAGAACCAGAGCATCGCGCCGGTGAGCGCCGTGAGCGGCACCGCGGCCAGGGCCCACCGGGGGGACTTGCGGACGAGGGCCGTGCTGACGACCGCCGCGGCGACGGTAGGTGCCAGCCACGGCGACACCCCGCGTGCGAGCCGGACCCGGCCTCGGGGATTTTCGGAATCGTTGGACACAGGGAACCTTTGTACTCTTTGCGACAGGGGACCGATATGCGCCTTAACGATCGATATTACCGATCCCGTGGTCATTTGTACGGCACAACGAGACAAGCAAACAGTGTCAGTTCCCGTTGCGCTAGCCCTGTGGGCCCTCAGCGGGGAGTGACTACCTCATCCCGACGAGCCTTGATCAGGCTGACGACCGTCGTCACGGTCATCGTGACGCCGATAACCGCCAGAGACACCCAAATCGGGATCTGCGGCGCCCATGAGACATGACTCTCATGCAACGCCTCGAGAACGAGTTTAACCCCGATGAACCCGAGCACGAACGCGAGACCGTAGCTGAGGTACACCAGGCGCTGCAGCAGACCACCCAGCAGGAAGTACAGCTGACGCAGTCCCATCAGGGCGAACGCGTTCGCGGTGAAGACGATGAACGGGTCCTGGGTGAGGCCGAAGATCGCCGGGATGGAGTCGAGCGCGAACAGCAGGTCGGTGGTGCCGATGGCGATCATCACGATGAGCATCGGGGTGACCAGCCGCTTGCCGTCCACCTTCACCGTCACGCGCGAGCCGACGTAGTCAGGCGTGGTGCGGAAGACCCGGCGGGCGGTGCGCAGCAGGAAGTTCTCGGTGAACTCGTCGTCCTCCTTGTTGTGATCCCGGACCAGCGTGTACGCCGTGTAGATCAGGAAGAGGCCGAAGATGTAGAAGAGCCAGCTGAACTGCGCGAGGGCCGCCGCGCCGAGCGCGATGAACGCCCCCCGCATCACCAGGGCGAGCAGGACGCCGACCAGCAGGACCTTGTGCTGGTAGAACCGCGGCACCGAGAACCGCGACATGATGATGAAGAAGACGAACAGGTTGTCGACACTCAGGCTGTACTCGGTGATGTACCCGGCGAAGAACTCTCCCGACGCCTCGGGACTCCGCAACACGAGAAGGCCGATGCCGAAGAGCACCGCCAACGCCACGTAGAACGCGACCCAGAACGTAGCCTGCCGCATGGAGAACTCGCGGGGTTCACCGCGATCGACGATCCACAGGTCGAAGGCCAGGACGAGGAGCAGCCCGACCACCACTGCGACCCAGATCCACACGGAAACGTTCAAGATCTTTAACCTCCGGCGCGCGCGAAACACACTGCCGGAGTCTCTCCCGCCCGCAGGCAAGCCGGACCGACGGCTCCGGGTGTGCTGACACCGTGATGACGAAACCGCCGCGAAGGGATACTCCCCCCAACGCGCCCAGTATAGGGATCAGGTGGGGACGCTCCTAATCCAACGTTCAAGAAGACCGCATCACCAGGTCAGCGACGACCTGACGGTGCCTTGCCCGGCCGCGGGCCGTCAGAGCGGCCCCCCGGCGGAGTAGGCCCGCAGGGCCGAGGCCAGCGCGTCCGCCTCGTCCGGCAACTCCCGGCCCCGCCGGGCGGACCGCTCCGCGAGGGCCGCGAGCAGCCGCGGGTCTCCGAGCAGCCGGTCGACCTCCGCGCGCATCGCCGCCGCGTCCCCCTCGGGGACCAGAACCGCGGCGTCTCCGACGAGGTCGGGGATGCCGCCGACCCGGGTGGCGACGATCGGCGTCCCGGCCCGCAGCGCCTCCTGGACGGTCAGCGGCTGACCCTCCCAGCGGCTCGGCACCAGCATCACGTCCGCGACCTGGAGCAGGTCCGCCGGGTCGGCCCAGCCATACAGCAGGACGGGCAGCCGCTCGGCGTCGATCCGCTCCCGCATCTCCTCCCGCAGCGGGCCGTCCCCGGCGACCACGAAGAACGGCCGCGCCTCGAACGGCCCGGCGGCCGCATCCAGCAGCGTCTCCAGACCCTTCTGCTGGGCCAGCCTGGCGGTCGTGAGCACGACGGGCCGGTCCGCCGAGAAGCCCGAAGAACCCGCGGCCCGCTCGGCCAGCTCGCGCCGCACATCCTCGGGCGTACGGGCGGGCGGCGTGAGGGGCGGCGCGGGCACCACGGCGGCGGCGACGCGCCGCGCTCCCCTGGCCCGCATCCGCTCGCCGAGATCCGGGGACACGACCAGCACCGCGTCGGCCCGGCGCGCCACGATCCGCTCGAGAACGCCGTAGATGGCGCCGATCGCCCCGCCCGCGGTGACGGCGTTGTGCAGGGTGACCACGAGGCGCGGCCCGCGCCCGGACCCCATCAGCGCGAGCGCGGCGAAGGCGCCCGCCCGCAGCCCGTGCGCGTGCACCACGTCCGCGCCCCTGAGAGCGCCGCGCAGCCGCCGGACGGCCCCGGCATCGGCCAGAGGACGCGGCCGGTCCGCGATCGGCACCTCCGCGAACCGCGCGCCGGCTCCGGTGAAGTCGAAGGCGTCCTCGGTCGCGCGCGGCCCCGCGACCACCACCTGGCGGCCGTCCCCGGCGAGCCGCTCGGCGAGCATCCTCACATGCCGGCCCACGCCTCCCGCGCTGGTCCCCAGCACGAGCGCGATGCGGCGCACGTCGTGATCAGACACCGTCCCCCCTCGTTCCGGCCGCTTCTGTCCCGGCCTCCTCTGTTCCGGCCGCCGCTTTCCGGCGCGGCCTGACCGCCCGCAGGTCCTCGCGATCGAGCAGCGCCGCCACCAGGACCCCCGCGGCGACGGCGGCGGCCCCGGCCAGGATCGCCGCTCCCGCGCCGGCCCACGGCCCACTCCCGTGCACGAGCCGTACGACTCCCGCGCCGGCCAGCCAGCCCGCGACTCCGCCGGCCAGCGCGGCGACCGCGGCCTTGGGTACGCCGCGCAGCGCCTCCCCACCGCGGGCCCGCAACACCGAGACGAGCAGGAGCGCTCCCCCCGCCGTCATGCCGACCGCCTGGCCGAGCGCCAGCCCGGCGAGCTTCCATCCGGCGGGCAGGACGGCCGCGAAGGCGATCTGGGCGGCGATGACGACCAGCCATCCGGCGACGAGGCCGCGCGCGGCCTGCCTGCCCCGGCCGTCCGCGTACAGCACCCGGCTGAGGTGGGCGGTCAGGCCGTAGCCGACCAGTCCCGGCGCGAACAGCGCGACCGCGCGGGCGAACTCGGCGATGTCGACGCGGGAGTCCGCCTGCGCCAGGAAGACCTCCGCGGCGGGAGCGGCGACAGCGGCGAGCGCTCCCGCGGCGAGCCCGGAGACCAGCACCACGGCCCGCGTCGTACGGGCCGACAGCGCGGCGAAGCCCTCCCGGTCGCCGCCGGCCGCCCGGGACGAGAGCACCGGGAACGCGCTCGTCGCGATGGGCACCGCGAGCACGGCGTACGGCACCTGGTAGATCGCCCACGCGTAGCCGTACGCGGTGAGCACGCCGCCCCCGATCCGGTTGGCCACGGGGATCAGGATCGCCGTCGCCGCCTGCTGCGCCACCAGCGCGCCGAGCCCGGCCAGGGCGAGCCCGCGCACCCGCGCGGCGACACCGGGAGGGAAGCGCAGCGTCGGCCGCAGGCGCAGGCCGAGCCGGGAGACCGGCCCGATCACCGTGACGACCAGGGCGAGCACCCCCAGCGAGGTGCCGACGGAGAGCGCGAGCTCGGCCGGGCGCGGCAGCTCGGCCAGGTCGGCGCCGACCCCTCCGAGCGGCACGAACAGCAGGTACGCGACGATCACGACCACGCTGGAGACCAGCGGGGCGACGGCGGGGGCGGAGAAGCGGCGGTGGGCCTGGAGCACGCCGTAAAGCACGACGGCCACGCCGTACAGGGGGATCTGCGGGGCGAAGACGACCAGCATCCGGGTCGCCATCTCGGCCACCTGGCCCGCGTCGCACCCGGGGACCGTCGAGGCGACCAGGCCGACGAGCGGCCCGGCCAGCAGCGCGGTGAGCAGGGCGAACGGCACCAGGAGCACGACCGCCCAGGTCAGCAGCGCCGAGGAGATCCAGCCGACCTCCTCACGCGCCCCCTCGTCGGCGCCCGCCCCCGGGGTGGGGTTTCCGCGTCCGGCGGCCCCGGCCAGGACCGGCACGACCATCCCGGCGAGCGCCCCGCCGACGACGATCTCGAACACGATGTTCGGCACGTTGTTCGCGGTGACGTACGCGGTGGACAGGCAGTTCGTGCCGACGGCGCGGGCGAAGACCAGTTGCTTGGCGAAGCCGGTGGCGCGGGCGAGGATGCTGATCGCCCCGATGAGCACCGCCGCGCCGGCGACGCCCGCGCCCAGACGGCGGGTCATGCGGAGCCGCATCTCACGGGGTCGGGGAGACGACCGCGGGCGGTGGCGGCACGGGACGCCGGCCCAGCATGTCGATGCGGTTGAGCACGGGGTTGGCGGCGATCACCTTGGTGAAGCTCACCTTCTCCGACGCGGCGGTGAGCGCGGCGACCGTGCCGAGCACGGCCAGCCGGCCGGTACGGCCCAGCCGCACCGTGGCGGCGAGCCCGAGCAGCGCGCCGAGCGCGTTCGCCCCGGCGTCGCCCAGCATGGCCCGCTCCCCCAGGTCCTCCGGCAGCAGCGCGGCGGCGGCACCCAGCGGGATCGCGGTCAGCACGGCCGCCGTCGTGTTCCGTGCGGGGACGCCGGTCGGGCGCGTCGCCAGGGAGACCGCGAGCAGCGGCGTCCCGGCCAGGAACGCGACCTTGATGGCCCGCCCCGGCCTGAGGTCGAAGAGGTTCGCCAGATTGGCGCTCCCGGCGATGACGGCGCCGTCGAGCAGCGTGTCCATCGCGCCCGCCGCCGCGCCCGTGGGACGGGCGGCCGGGTCGCGGGCGAGCGCCGCCGCGGCGAGGCCGGTCGCGCCGATCCCGATGATCTTGACGGCTCCGCTCGTCACCTCGCCGCGCGCGAGCGCCGTCAGGTGCCCCTTGAAGCCCTTGGAAGCGGTCGTGCCGAGCACGTCGTCGTACGCGCCGAGGGCGCCGCCGCCGAGACCCGCGAGCAGCGCGGCGGCGCGGAGCCGCGCGGGCAGGCCCGGCGCGAGCGCCGCCGCCGCGCCGGCTCCGGCGACCAGGGCCGGGCCCTCCAGCAGGGTGATCGGCTCGCCTCTGTGGTTGGTCCTCGTCCACGTCTTCTCGTCGCCGATCGGGGGGCGGCGACGGAACGCCGCGTAGGCGACGCGGGCGGCGACCGCTCCTGCGGCCGCGCCCGCGACGGCGGCGGCGAGGGCGCCGATCGCCGATCCGGGACGCGCTCCCGCTGGCGTGCGCCGCAGAGCGCTCACCACCAGACCGGTCCAGGGACGACTGGCCACAGCAGGCTCCTCTTCCTCGGATCTTCCTCGATCGTGCTCGGGACGCGTTGGGTCAGCCGCCGGAGGCCACCGGCTTGGGGGTGGGGCCGACGCCGGGCGACACCGGCGGCGAGAACGCGGTGGTCTCACTGCCGACGCCGTACGCGCCGGAGCGGCCGGCGAGCTGCTCCCGCAGAGCGTAGACGACGGTGATGCGGCCCGCGGGCATATCGATGGTGTCCACCGTCGAGACGTTCGACGCCGCCTCGCCCGCGTCGTGCAGGGCGGCGATCGTGCCGCCCGTGCCGGAGGCGGTGGTGGTGCCGACCAGGACGGCGCCGAGGCCGGCGGAGTCGAGCCCGGCCGTGAGGGCCACGACCGCCGCGGTCTGGCCTTCGGCGGTCTCCCCCTCGTACGGCTGGGTCGGCGCCACCACGATGGCGACGTTCGCCCGCTGCGCCGGGGAGCCCGCCGTAGCCAGGAATCCGCCGGTCTGGAACGCCTCGAGCACGCTCACGGCGGCCGGGTCGTCCCGCCCCGCCTGGCCCCGGTCGCCGGTGACGAGGGCGCCGGCCAGCACCACCGCCGCCTTCTCGTACGGCGTGGCCTCGTCGGGGAACCGCGTGCCGGCGGGGGCGACGGTGCCGGCGAGCTGGTCGACGACATTGGTCTGGTCGGCCTCGAGGAACTTCTCGGTCAGGCTGACCCGTCCGGTGTAGACGGCGCCGGAGTCGCCGAGGACCTTAACGAGGTCGTCGCGCAGGCCGGCCGGGGCCCCGGGGGCCTCGACGAGCACGACCCGCTCGCCGGGGAGCTGGCCGCGGACCAGATCGGCCGTGTGCGCGGTGACGAAGGCGGCGGCGCCCTTCTCCCGCGCCTGCAACGCGGTGATCGTCTCCCGGTTCTCCGTGTTCGCCTGGCGCAGTTGGCCGGTGATCTCCTCCGCCGTCCGGTAGAACGGCGTCTCCAGGACGGTGCTGCCGAGCACGATGCCGACCGTGAGCGCGAGGAAGATCGCCACGATGGAGACGAGATGATAACGGAAATCGATCACGAGAAGAGTCCGACCAGCCAGAAGGTGAAGCCGTTCCACGCCTCGATCAGCCCGTTCAGCCAGATGCGGCCGACGGGCGAGACCGAGAGCACCACACCGATCGTGATCAGCGTGGTGGCGACGAGGAGCAGCAATGACGGCGTGGAGATACGGCTGCGATACAGCCTGCTGACGCCCTTGGCGTCGACGAGCTTGCTGCCCACCCGGAGCCGGGTGAGGAAGGTGCTGGCCATGCCGGACCGCCCCTTGTCGAGGAACTCGACGAGCGTCCAGTGCGTGCCGACGGCGACGATCAGCGACGCCCCCTTGTCGTCGGCGAGCAGCATGGCGATGTCCTCGCTGGTGCCGGTGGCCGGGAACACGACGGCCTGCTGCCCGAGCTGGTGCACGCGCTCAAGACCTGGGGCGCGGCCGTCCCGGTAGGCGTGGACCACCAGTTCAGCGCCGCAGCACAGCGCCTTCTCCGACACCGAGTCGAAGTCGCCGACGATCATGTCGGGCAGGTAGCCGGCCTCCACGAGGGCGTCGGCCCCGCCGTCCACGCCGATGAGCACCGGACGGTACTCCCGGATGTACGGCCGCAGCGTCGCGATGTCTTCCTTGTAGTGGTAGCCCCTGACGACGATGAGGACGTGCCGGCCCTCCATGACGGTGCGGACCTCGGGCACGCCGATGCCGTCGATGAGCAGATCGCGCTCGCGCCGCACGTACTCCATGGTGTTGGCGGCGAACGCCTCGATCTGGACCGACAGCCCGGCCCTGGCCTCCGTCATGGCGGCCTCGACCGACTCGACGGTCTGCACATCGCCCTTGCCCACGAGCTCGTCACAGAGGTGGATCTGTCCCTCATGGACGCGGACGACGTCGCCGTCCTTGATCCGCTCGAACAGCTCGGGGGTGGCGTTGTCGACGACCGCGACACCGGCCTCGACGAGGATCTGCGGCCCGAGGTTGGGGTAGCGCCCGCTGATACCCGCCGCGACATTGACCACCGCGGCCGCGCCACACGCGACAAGGGCCTCCGCGCTCACTCGGTCGACGTCAACGTGATCGATAATCGCGATTTCCCCGGCCTTGAGGCGCTTGGTCAGCCTCTTGGTCCGCCTGTCGATTCTCGCCACTGCCGTCACCCCGGGAAGGTCGTCTGCCTTCCTGCGGCGGAGGCCCGGAACGTTCAAGCTCGGGACCTTCATCGTGACCATCCTGCCAGAGTGGGCGACCAAGATGGTCCCGCAGCTCAGAGCGTGTCAGCTTTGTCACACTGTGTCAGGGTGTGTTCTTGTCCGCCAAAGCGATCGAGAGGAGTTCCTCGGCGTGCGCTCTACCCAGCTCGGAGTCTTCCAGTCCCGCGAGCATCCGGGAGAGCTCGCGGGCCCTGCCCTCCTGGGTCAGCGCGACGACACCGCTGCGCACCACGCTGCCGTCGCTCGCCTTCTCCACGACCAGGTGCTGGTCGGCGAACGCGGCCACCTGGGGCAGGTGGGTGACGACGATGACCTGGGCGTTCCTGGCCAGCCGGGCCAGCCGCCTGCCGATCTCCACCGCGGCCTTGCCGCCGACGCCGGCGTCGACCTCGTCGAAGACGAACGTCGGCACGGGATCCGCTCCGGCGAAGACGACCTCGATGGCCAGCATGACCCGGCTCAACTCGCCTCCGGAGGCGCCCTTGCCCAGCGGCAGGGGCGGCGCCGCCGGATGCGCGGCCAGCCGCAGCTCCACCTCGTCGACGCCGTGCGGCCCGAAGCCGTCGCCGCGTGTCACGGCGACGCTCACCCGGGCGTGCGGCATGGCGAGCGCCGCCAGCTCGGCGGTGACGGCGGCCCCGAACCGCTCGGCCGCGGCCTCCCGGATCGCGGTCAGGTCGGCGGCGAGCTCCTCCATACGCGCGACGAGCTCATCCTGCTCGCGGGTGAGCTCCTCGATCCGTCCGTCGTCGCCGTCCAGCTGACCCAGCCGGGTCGCCGCGTTCCGCGCCCAGTCGAGCACCGCGGCGGCGTCCTCGCCGTACTTGCGGGTCAGCCCCGTCACCAGCGACCTGCGCTCCTGCACGGCCGCGAGGCGGACCGGGTCGGCCTCGACGGACTCGGCGTAGGCGGCCAGCTCGGTCGCCACGTCCGAGATGAGGTATCCGGCCTCGGCCAGCCGGTCGGCGAGCCCGGCGAGCTCCGGGTCGAAGGAGCGCACCGCCTCCACCGCCGCCCGGGCCTGCCCGACCAGGGACACCGCGTCCTGCGCGATCTGCGGGCCGGCCATGGGGTCGCCGAGTAGCGCGGAGTGCGCCGTAGTGGCGGCCGTGCGCAGCGCGTCGGCGTGCGCCAGCCGCTCGGCCTCCTCCCTGAGCTCGGCGTCCTCACCCACCTTGGGGTCGGCCTTCTCGATCTCGTCCAGGCCGAAGCGCAGCACGTCGGCCTCCTGCGCGCGCTCCCTGGCCCGGGTGGTCAGCTCCCGCAGCTCCTCGACGACCTGCCGGTGCCGCCGGTACGCCTGCTCGTACGCGCGCAGCGGCTTGACCAGGTCGTCCCCGGCGTACCGGTCCAGCGCGGCGCGCTGGCGGCCCGGCTGGAGCAGGCGCTGCTGGTCCATCTGGCCGTGCACGGCCACGAGGTCGTCGGCGATGTAGGTGAGCGTCCCGACCGGGACGGTGCGCCCGCCCAGCCAGGCGCGGGATCGCCCCTCGGCGGAGACCGTCCTTGAGATGATCAGCTCGCCGTCCTCGACCTCGCCTCCGAGGTCGTGCACCTGCTGGGCCACCTTGCCGTCGGTGGCGACGATCAGGGTGCCCTCGACCGTCGCCCGGTCCGCCCCGGGACGGACCCGCGCCGGGTCGGCCCGGCCGCCGAACAGCAGGCCGAGCCCGGTGACGACCATCGTCTTGCCCGCGCCCGTCTCACCGGTCACCACAGTGAACCCCGGTGACAGCTCCAGTACGGCCTCGTCGATCACGCCGAGCCCCTGGATCCGGACCTCCTCGACCCGTGGCCGCACTGGTCCCCTCCCGTTTCGCCGACAGATCTCGCCCAGAGATCCTACGCACAAATCGCCAAGATTTTCGAGGAAGGAGGGTGTCAGGGGGAGCGGACGCGCCCGCGCCAGCCCTCCACCGGCAGGCCGAACTTGGCGACCAGGCGGTCGGTGAACGGCGCTCCGGTCGTCTCCACGCCCAGCAGCCGGGCCAGCCGTACGGGGACGGTTCCCCGGCGCACCTCCACCCGGGCTCCGGGCGGGACGTCGAAGCGGCGCCTACCGTCGCACCACAGCACCCCCGCGCTGGTCTCGGGCACGATCTCCATGGCGAGCGTGGAACGCGGTGAGACCACCATCGGCCGCGCGAACAGGGCGTGCGCGCTGATCGGCACCATCAGCAGCGCCTCCACCTCCGGCCACACGACCGGCCCCCCGGCGGAGAACGCGTACGCCGTGGAGCCGGTCGGCGTCGCGCAGATCACCCCGTCGCACCCCCAGCGCGACAGCGGACGGCCGTCGATCTCGGCGACGAGTTCGAGCATCCGGTCGACCTTCTCGACCGTGGCCTCGTTCAGCGCCCACGTGTCCGCGAGCGTGGAGCCGTTCAGCCGGATGGCGACCTCGACCGTCATCCGCTCCTCGACCTCGTAGCGGCCGTCAACCACGCGGTCCACGGCGGCGCCGAGGTCAGCGACCTCGGCCTCGGCGAGGAACCCGACGTGCCCGAGGTTGACCCCGAGCAGCGGGACCGCGGCCGGGCGGGCCATCTCGGCCGCGCGCAGCAGCGTGCCGTCGCCCCCGAGCACCATCATCAGCTCGCACTCGTGGAGCGAGGTGGGGGTGGCGGACACGACGTCGACGCCGGGGCAGGCGATCTCCTCCGCCTCAACGTCGAACACGCGTACGCGCAGCCCGGCGCCGAGCAACCGGTGGATCACCAGCCTGGCGCTGTCGACGGCTTGCTCCCGGCCCGTGTGGGCGGTGACCATGACGGTCCGCGTGGGGGCCTTCTCTGTCGTCACTGCGGCCCTTCCGCCACTGCCCGCTCGATGGCCGCGTCCAGGTCGGCCACCGACTCGTGTCCCGGCCCCTTGCCCAGCCAGATGACGTACTCCACGTTGCCGGACGGGCCGGGCAGGGGGCTCGCGGTGACGCCCTTCACGACCAGGCCCAGCTCCAGCGCGGCCATGGCGACGTCCCGGACGGACCCGGCGCGCAGCGCCGGATCGCGGACCACGCCGCCCGCTCCGACGCGCTCCTTCCCCACCTCGAACTGCGGCTTGACCAGCAGCGCGAACTCGGCCACCTCGGCGGCGCAGGCGGTCAACGCGGGCAGGACCAAGCGAAGCGAGATGAACGACAGGTCGCCCACGACCAGGGTCGGCGGTTCTCCCACCATGTCGGAGGTGAGGTCGCGGACGTTGACCCGCTCCATCACGGTGACGCGCTCGTCCGTACGCAGGGACCAGGCGAGCTGGCCGTACCCGACGTCCACCGCGAGCACATGGGCGGCGCCGTGCCGCAGCAGCACGTCGGTGAACCCGCCGGTGGAGGCGCCGGCGTCCAGGCAGCGGCGTCCCTCGACCTTGAGCCCCTCGAAGGCGGCCAGCGCGCCGAGCAGCTTGTGCGCGCCACGCGAGACGTAGTCGGGTCCCGAGACGTCCTCGGCCACCACGATGGCGGCGGCGGTGTCCACCTGGGTCGCCGACTTGGCCGCCGTACGGCCGCCCACCGACACCCGGCCCGCCTCGATGAGCTGCGCTGCCTGCTCCCGCGAGCGGGCCAGCCCGCGACGGACCAGTTCGCTGTCCAGACGCACCCGCTTCATCGGCCCCACCAGCCCATAAGAAACATCTCCGACACACCACGCCCGCAGGCGGGCCCACAACGGGAAGCTGGGCGGGACGCGACGCAGGAGGCCGACGCCGCCTCTTGTGATCGGCGGTTCACCTGCGCGGCTCTCCGGTGGGCTCGTCCACGGACGCGAGCGCGCCCTCCAGGCACGTCAGCGCCTCCTCGAACACGCCGACGTGCTCGGCGACGGGCAGGTCCCCGAGCCGCCGGAGCGCGGACAGCGCCCCCTGGACAGCCTCGTCGCCCCCACGCGGCGTCGGCTGCCCCTCCGACGGCTCTGCGCCGGTCTCGGTCATTCGTCCCCTCCGATGGATCCGGCCTGCGCCGATCCTGGTCGTGCTGGATGGTTCCCCGTGCGCCATCGCGGCCGCCCGTCCGGTTCCGCGCCGTGACGGCGGGCACGCCTGACGCTCGTCAGTCCGACCGTAGCGGACTCCGTCCGGCACAGCCTCGTGGTGGGCGCCTCGCCGGGTGCCACCCGGCGGCTCTCCCACGCGGGCCCGGAAATCACGGTTCCGGTGATTGGGACGCGATGCGTACAGCGCGGTCCTGTCGGCCGGGTACGGTCCGTACAGCGCGGCGGGCGCGCCACCCCGGCAGGGGCGGCGCGCTCGGTGCACGGCACGGCCCCACGGCGAGAACGGGGCGGCCGTGGTGAGGGCATCGGCCGGTCGCACATAGCCTGGCAGAGCCTCGACCACCATGCGGCCCCCTTGTCGCTGATCCTCCGGTACGTGTCACATTTCGCGCAGCGCTCATGAAGAACGCTACCGTCCGTAGGTACAGAGGCATCTGATCGGCCGTGGGAAGAGAGGCATACGCATGGCGACCGTCGAGGAATGCCGGGCGGCGCTCGAGAAACTCGTCGAGCAGTTCGATGAGATCAGCGACGAGGACCGTGCCAGGCACGTCGTCGAGCGCAGGCTTACCTGCCATATCTCCGACCTCGGCATGACCTTCTACGGCCGGATCCACCGGTCGGGGCTGGACCCGTTCACCGACGCCCCTCCTCAGGACGGCCGGCCCAGCGAGGTCAAGATCACAATCGCCAGCTCGGACCTGATCTCCATGGTCAACGGCGAACTCGACATGGGCCGCGCGCTCTTCGGCGGCCGGGTCAAGATCGACGCCAGCCTCGGCGACCTCTTGCGGCTCCGCAAGCTTCTCTGACGTCACCGCGGATGCCCGCTCCGACGGTTCCCTCCCCTCCCTGAGGCTCCCTCGGCCAGGCGTGACGATCGTCGCCCGCCCGGCCGAGGTTCGCGGTTATCGTGTCAGCGACCCGAGGGCCGCGAGGACCGGCTTCACCGCGTCCTCGTCCACCCTGCCGTCGCCGGCCGCATCCCATGCCGCCGCGCACGCCGCGCGCAGCGCGTCGATCGGCTCACCGCCGCCGGACAGGTCGAGCCGGCCGCTTTCGCAGCGGGCCGTCCACCCTCCGCATTCCCATCCGCCGGAGCCGCGCCGTACGCGGGCCGGGGGCTCGTGCAGCCCGGACAGGTCCGCCGCCACATGCGTGGGCCGATGCTCTGGCGGCGCGGTGAGCAGGTCCAGCGGCCCCGTCACACCGGTCAGGACGAGCAGGCTGTCCACGCCCGCCCGGGTCGCGCCTTCGATATCGGTGTCGAGCCGATCGCCCACGATCAGTGGCCGCTCCGCCCCCGTTCGGATGATCGACTCTCGATGCAGCGGCGGCTCGGGCTTGCCCGCGACGACCGGCTCGACGCCGGCCGCGGTGGCGATCACCCTGCTCATCGAGCCGTTACCCGGCAGTTCGCCCCGATTGGTCGGCATCGTCGTGTCCCCGTTCGCCGCGACGAACCAGGCCCCCGCCCGTACGGCGAGCGTCCCCTCGCAGAGCAGGCCGTAGGACAGGCCGTCCCAGATGCCCTGGACGACAGCGACGGGACCGTCCAGCGCGGTGGTCACGGGACGCAGCCCGTACGCCCGCACCGCACCGCGCAGCCCCATGCCGCCGACGACCAGCACGGGAGATCCGGCCGGGAACCGCTCGGCCACCAGCCGGGCGGCCGCCTGGGCGGACGTCACCACGTCGTCGGAGGTCGCCGGGATGCCGAGACCGGTGAGATGCTCGGCGATCGCGCCCGGCGTCCGGGAGGCGTTGTTCGTGACGAAGGCGAGCCGTCCCCCGCGCTCCCGCGCCTCGGCGAGGGCTTCGGGAGCGTTCCGGACGGCATGGCGGCCGAGGTAGACGACACCGTCCAGGTCGAGCAGGAGAGTGTCGTACGCCTCGAGCAGGCTTGCCGGCATGTCGGGACTCACGCCTCCCTCGACCGCAGGGTGGCCCGCACCTGGGTCAGCGCGGAGACGTAGTGTCGCAGATCGGGACGCATGGCCACGGCGACGGCCAGCGGCTCCTGAGCTCCCTCGATGTCACCAGTGCGCCACAATGCCATGCCCAGCCCGTAGTAGGCGTAGTCCTCGGCCGGGTTGGCGTCCACGATCCAGCGGAAACTGCCGATCGCGTCGACGTACCTGCGGGAGTTGAACTGCGCCCGTGCCAGCGCCTCACGAATGCTGCGGGAATCGGGCTCCACCTGAGCCGCACGTTCCAGGAGTGCCGCCGCGGCGGCCGGACTGCCCTCCTCCAGGAGCTTGACACCACGCTGGAACCACTCGTAAACACCTCCAGCCGGGCCGTTCTGCTGGTCATCCGATGGTCCGTGTCGTCCCTGGATCATTCTGTGGGGCCTCCTGCAATGCGAATTCCTGACCAACGGGCCACCGCAGCCTCGGGAAGACTGGGCATTTATGGCAACATGCCCGGTATGGAGACTTCTGAACGGCCGGCCCTGGTGCTGCGTCCGTTCCGCGGTGTGCGCTTCACGGTGGACGATCTCGCTGCGGTGACCTCGCCGCCGTACGACCTCGTCTCCCCCGATGACGCTCAGGATCTGCTCGACGTCCACCCCAACAACGTGGTGCGCCTGATCCTTCCCGGTGTGAGCCACTACGCGGACGCGCGAGCCGAACTGGACGAGTGGTTGTCGTCCGGGGCCCTCACCGTGGACCCGCTGCCCGCGCTCTACGTGTACGAGCAGAGTGGAGCCGGGATCCTCCAACGCGGCCTGATCGGCGCCCTGGGGGTGGGCTCCCCCTCGGTGCTGCCGCATGAGGACGTCATGCCGGGCCTGATCGCCGACCGCCTGGCGTTGATGCGGACGACGGAGGCGAACCTCGAACCGATCTTCCTGCTGTACGAGGGCGGGGGGGCCGCGTCGCGGCTGGTGGACGAGGTCGCCGCGCTGCGCGTCCCGATCCTCGACGTCCAGACGGACGACGGATTCCGTCACCGCCTCTGGCCGGTGACCGACCCGGTGGAGATCGCGGCGATCGGCGAAGACCTGCGAGACCGGCAGGCGCTGATCGCGGACGGACACCACCGCTACTCCACGTACCAGAAGCTGTGCGAGGAGCACGAGGAGTCCGGCCCATGGGACTACGGGCTGGCGCTCCTGGTGGACTCCACGGTCTACCCACCCGATCTGAAGGCCATCCACCGGGTGATCCCCGGCCTGGCGCTGTCGGAGGCGGCGGCGCGGGCCAAGGGAGCCTGGCAGGTGCAGGAGTTCGTCTCGCTCGACGACGCGCTGTCCGGGCTCGCCACGGCGACGGGGCCGGCGTTCGTGCTCGCCGGAGACGGCCACGCGCACCTGCTGACCAACCCCGACCCGTTGCAGGTCGAACACGCGATGCCGCCCGAGCGGTCCGCCCGCTGGCGGGCGCTGGACACATCGATCCTCGCCGAGTTTCTCCTGCCCAAGGTCTGGGGCATCTCCGACAACGAGCGCCAGGTGCTGGTGGTCCATCACGACCCCTATGCCGCCGTACGGCTCGCGTGCCAGTTGTCCGGGACCGCCGTCCTGCTCAATCCGCTGGCGACCGAGGACGCGCTGGCCGTGGCCGCCCAGGGTGAGCGCGTCCCCCGGAAGTCCACCTCGTTCAGCCCCAAGCCCCGAACCGGACTCGTCATGCGCCTCTTCGCCGTGGAGTGACCTTTCTCCGCGACGGCCTCGACCTCCGGACGCGTCTCCACCGCGGGTACGTCTCCAGCATCGGCCGGTGTCGCAGATGGGGCGGCAGTTGCCGCGAAGGACGCCGGTGACGCCGACGGGGAAGAAGGACCGACCGGAGACAGCGTGTCGGGCGGCGGGGCCGCAGGGCGGTCGTCCGCTCCAGACGTCTCCCCGGCGCGCTCAGCCGCGCCGAGCTCATCGTTGCCGGCGCGCGCTCTCCGGGCAGAACGGCGTTCGACCAGGCGCGCCGTACAGACCTCGATCTCGTAGCGACTGCCACCATGCCACCAGCGGCGGCGCACCGCGCCCTCGACCTCGACGATGTCGTCGAGGCGCCAGCCGGACACGATCGCGCGGACGTCGTCCTCGAACGTCACGCACTCGATGGCGTCGGCGCGCTGACTGCCCGGATGGTCATCGGGCCTCCGGACCGCGAGCCGCCAGCGCGTGAGCACGACCCCACTGGGCAGCTCCCGATGCTCGGGCACCATGGACAGCCGTCCGCGCAGGAACACAGAGTTCAGATGCATGTGATCTCTCCCCTCTCGTCGAGAGACCACTGTCCTTCACTAGGCTGAAGGAGCTTTGCCCGAACCAGATTCTGGGGATATTGGGGTGACTGTGGACAACGTGACACCGCTGGGCGCGGACGTCTACGAGATCGACACGAGGATGGCGGGATATTCCGGCATCACCGCCGGTTATCTGATCCTGGGCGACCGGCCCTGTCTGGTGGAGACCGGAACCTCCACCTCAGCGCCGATCGTCAGGGACGCGCTGACGTCACTCGGCGTCGGCCCCGACGACCTGGCCACCGTCGTCGTGACGCACATCCATCTGGACCACGCGGGCGGTGTCGGAGACATCTCCCGCTTCTATCCCTCGGCCGAAATCGTCGTACACGAGAAGGGCGCCCGGCACCTCGCCGACCCGTCGCGGCTCATGGCGAGCGCGAAGATGGTGTGGGGCGACAAGCTGGACGTGCTCTTCGGCACCCTGGCGCCCACCGACGCGGCCCGGATCCGGGCGCTCGGCGACACCGGCAGCATCGACCTGGGTAACGGGCGGACGCTGTCGAGCCACTACTCCCCGGGCCACGCCAAGCACCACGTCGGTCTGCTCGACTCGCTCAGCGGCGACCTCTACGTCGGTGACGCCGCCGGTGTCTACCTGCCCGAGACGGGCGACCTCCGCCCCGCCACTCCGCCGCCGGACTTCGACCTCGGGGTCGCGCTCGACTCGATCGCCCTGTTCGAGGCACTTGGTCCGCAGCGGCTGCTCTTCAGCCACTACGGACCGGTGTCGAACGTGACGGAAACCCTTGAACGGTCGGCGGAGGAACTCCGCGTATGGGTGGACCTCACCCGCCAGGCCCGATCAGAAGGTCTCGACCTGGATCACGCGGTCGCGATGGTCCGCGAGCGGACGCACGAGCGGTACGCCGCCCTGCGGGGAGACGAGGCGACCGCCGAGCAGTTCGAGCTGCTCAGCGGCGCTCCGTCCAACGTCGCGGGCATCATTCACTGGCTGGACCGCACGTCAGGCTGATCTCCCGGCGCGTGCCGTACCCCGTACGGTCCGGGACAGGCACGCGAGCTCGAGACCGATACGCGTACGGAAAAGGGCGGTGCCACCAGATCCGGTGGCACCGCCCTTCAGCATGTATCCGTCAGGACGCCGGCTTGTCCCGGTCCTCCGGGCCATCCAGGACGTCACCGAAGTGCGGTTCGATGAAGGCCGGCCCCAGAGCGCCCGCCTCCCCCTTGGCCGCCTCCTCATTCTCCTCATCGGAGACGGCGTCGCCCTTCTCCTCAGCGGAGACCGCGTCGCCCTCCTCGGCGACCGGTGCGGCGGAGGGCTCCGGAGCGGCCGCTTCCAGCGCCGGCTCGCTCTCGTCCCCTGCCTCCGCGTCACCGGAGACCTCATCCTCGCCGGACGGGAGCTCCTCGGCGACCTTCTCTGCCACGGCAGCATCGTCGGAGTCGCCGGAATCGTCGAGGTCGTAGTCCTCTTCGAGGTCCTCGATGACGCCACCGGTCAGCTGGGCATAGCGCTCGGCCGCGTCGGTCTCGCCGTCCTCGTCGAACGCCATCGCCTTGGCGAACCAGTCAGCAGCGGCGGCGTGGTGACCGGCGTCGGCGAGCGCGTCCGCGTACGCGAACGCGAGCCGGGCCGACCACGGCCGCGGCTGCGGATCGCGCAGCTCCGGCACCCGCTGAAGCGTGATCACCGCGGCGTCGTGCTGGCCGAGATCACGGCGCGCGCCGGACTCGACGATCGCCAGCTCGATCTTCCCGGCCCGGTCCAGTCGCTCGGCCTCGCGGGAGCGGACCAGATCCAGAGCACGTTCCGGTCGGCCGAGGCCCCGCTCGCAGTCCGCCATGATCGGCAGGTACTCGTCCGAACCCGTCAGCCGCCGCGCGGCCCGGAGGTCGCCGAGCGCTTCGGCGTACTGACCCGCGTGGTAGGCCGCGATCCCGACCGCCTCGCGCACCACGCCGATCCGGCCGGCGAAACGGCGTGCGACCTTCGCGTGCTCGTACGCCCGCTCGGGCTCCTCCTCGCTCAGCGCGCGGGCGGCCGCCACCAGGTGGCTGGCCACCAGCTTGGCCAGGTCGTTCGGCAGCGACCTCAGCTCAGCGCGTGCCTCGCCGTCCAGCTCGTCCGGCGTGATGTCGGGCGGCAGCTCGGGCAGCTTCTCGCGCTCAGTGGGCTCGGCCTCCTGCCCGTATCGGGTGCGGCTCCCGCCCGAGAAATCATCGCGGCTGAACGGCCTGGGCCCGCCGCGGTCCTCGCGCGGGCGGTCGCGGAAACCGGCCTCGCCGTCACGCTCCCGGAACGGGCGCCCACCGCGCTCATCGTTCCGCTGGAAACGTCCACCCGACGGGCGCGAATCCGCGTCGCGGTCCCGGGAACCGTAACGGCCGCCGAAGCCGCCGCCCTCACGCCGCGGACCACGATCATCACGATCACGGAAACCACGAGCAGAATCCCGGTCGCCGTAGGAACGCTGCGGCCGGTCACCACGCGCCGCGTCCCGGTCCCCGTACGAACGCTGCGGCCGGTCACCACGCGCCGCATCCCGATCCCCATAGGAACGCTGCGGACGATCGTTGTCCCGGTCCCCATAGGAACGCTGCGGACGATCGTTGTCCCGATCACCATAGGAACGCTGCGGCCGGTCACCGAAGGACCGCTGACCACGGTCGTCCCGGGAGCCGTAACGGCCGCCGAAGCCGCCGCCCTCACGCCGCGGACCACGATCATC
>NZ_BBYJ01000033.1 GCF_001528665.1 Microtetraspora malaysiensis | reverse complement strand
GGCCGGGTCTTGGCGGCGTAGTAGGTGCTGGGAGAGATCGACAGGCCGTGCTCGCTCAGCACACGACAGATCGGCTCGACACCGAACAGCTCACGATGTTCGTCGATGAAGGTCACGAGTGCGTCTGTGGCCGGTCGAGCTCGGCCGCGAAGAAAGCCGAGGCGGCCTTCAGGATCTCATTCGCCCGGCGCAGCTCGGCGTTCTCCCGCCGCAGCCGCTTCAGCTCCGCCGACTCATCGCTGGTTGTGCCTGGTCGGGTGCCTTCGTCGATCTGGGATTGGCGGATCCACTTGCGCAGCGTCTCGGCGGTGCCGATGCCGAGCTTGGCGGCGACGGCGTTGATCGCGGCCCACTCGGTCGGGTAGTCCGGGCGGACCTCGGCGACCATACGCACCGCGCGCTTACGCAGCTCTGCGGGATAGGGGGACTTGGCTGCCATGACTCGATCCTCTCAAGGGAACGAGCCTCCACCGAAGCCGGAGCGCTTCATTGTCGCAGACCGGAGTCAACAGACTGCCTGCCTGCGCCGCAATCGTCCGCTAGGGCCCTCGTAAATGCCGTCCTGCATGGGACGCGATGACGAACACAGGAGCGGACCAGGAGCGGCCCTCGAAAGGGACTGGAGACGGTAAGTTATTAATCCGCACCATGACCATGCCAATCTCCTTGTCCTTGGGAGCTAGATGTCAGGTCCGCGGCACACCCCCTTTCCCGTCGATCAGCTTCTGCGTGCAGTGCATCTCGAGATCGCTGCAGAGCTGCGGAGCGATGGAGACGGGGAGAAGCTTTCCCTGGCGGTAGGCCGTCGAGTCGGCCGCAACGGGGAGAAGCACGAATATCTGTTCTCATGCAAGACGTGGAAGGAAGCCTTCTCCGGCGAAAGATTGTTGATCCGCCTGTCCCGTTCACGTGATGCCTGGTCGAGTGCCGAAGTACATCGCATGCCCGACGGGAAGATCAGAGTCCGCACTCCGGCCGATCTCGGCACCCAGCCCGCCAACGCACAGGTTCGCGTGGACGACACGACGGGGTGGGAGGCTGTCGTGGAGCGGCTGGAGTCAGCGAGCGGAAACGGCAGCCTAGTCAACGCGACCGCCGCAGGCTGGCTGGTGGGCCAGGGACAGCCTCGTATCGAACGCTGTGCGACGCCTGAACGCTTCGTCCAGGGATACCGCGAGCGTACGCTCAACGATAGGCAGCGCGAGGCGATCGAACAGGCCCTGGGCAGCGAGTTGACCTTCATCTGGGGACCGCCGGGAACAGGTAAGACCGATGTCGTGGCCGCCATCACCGAGGGATGTCACCGGCAGGGGCTGCGCGTGCTTTTCGTGGCGCCGACCAAGGTGGCCGTCGATCAGGCACTGGAACGGATCTGCGACCTGCTATCAGGGGAGGATGGCTTCGCCACGGGTCTGGTGCAACGAGCAGGAGAAATCGAGCTGCCCTCGCTGGCGGCCAAGTTCGGCGAGCAGATCGACCGCGCCAAGATTAGCGAGAGACTGTCCGCCTCCCTCACGGCGCAGATCACCGATACCCGCAGCCGAATGGAGGCGGCTCTCCGAGACCTTGCATTGCACACCGAGGCCGCGGAGACCGCGGCTCGGCTGGCGAAGGTGCACAGCGATCTCAACGGGGCCAACAAGCGCATCAGCTTCCTCAAGCAGCAGACCCAGCTGCTGCAGAGGGCGATCGGCGAGATCGACAGCGAGATCCAGCGCATCGGCGTGCCATCCGGACTGCTCGCGAAGAGGAAGCAGGCCAAGCTCAACCACCTGAGCCGGACGCGATGGGAACGTCACCGCGACCTGGCGACCCTCAACCAGGAGCTCCCGCTTACTTATACGGCCCAGCAACGGTATGCGGCCGAGGCCGCGGAGATGGAGCGAACGTTGACCGCGCAGCGGAACGCTCTTCGCACCGTCCCGGCGCCCGGCCCGCTCCGGGAGGCCGCCGACCAGCTACGGCAGCACTTGTCCAGCCTGGAGCAGGAACTGCAGAAAATCGCGGAGGTGGTACGCGGGAACTGTCGCGTGATGGGCACCACGGTCGCGAAGGCGGTGCAGTCACGCAAGCTGATGGACTCGATCGACGTCGTCATCATCGACGAGGCCGGCATGGTGAACGCTCCCTCCGCCTGGTGCGCGGCCGGGCTCGCTACTCGCCGCCTTGTCATCGCCGGCGACTTCCGCCAGCTACCAGCAGTTACCAAAGCCTCCGGTGACCGGCGGGCCACGCCTGTCGAGAGAGAACACTCCCTACTCTGGATGGACCGCGACCCCTTCACCACGGCTGGGCTTGTCGATACCAGCGGCACGGCCCGCCGTGGCGATCGGCGGATGGTCTGTCTGGACACGCAGTACCGAATGCGTCCAGCTATCTGCGACATCGTCAACGTGGTCGCCTACCCGGACGCGCCCCTGCGCACAGGCCGTGGCGACCACTGTCGACTTCCCGCCTCCCCGCTGCTCGACGGCCCACTGATCCTCATCGACACCACCTCCCGTCGCCTGCCCAATCCAGCGTCCCGGTACGGCGGACACACGACGAACTCCGTACACGAGGCGGTCATTCACGAGCTCATCCGCGGCCTGCAATACGACGAAATCCTGCCTGCACGCAAGTGGACCGAGCTTGTCGCTGGGGAACGTCCCACCGACCGGATGGCGGTTATCACCCCGTTCAAAGCACAGGTCAGGGCGCTACGCGAGAGCCTGACCTACAGGTTTGGCGAGAACTACGACGGACTGGTCGACACCGTCCATCGCTTCCAAGGAAGCCAGCGTCCGCTCGTGATCATCGATACTGTGGCAGGGGCCGGGGACAAGCTCGGCTACTTCTACGAAGGCACCGGCCTGTCCTCATCCACCTGCCGTCTGCTCAACGTGGCCCTCAGCCGTGCCCAGGACCACCTCGTCGTCGTGGCCGACACCCAGTTCCTGCGCGCCAAGCTCAACCCGGCCAGTGAGGCAGCGCGCATGCTCGCGCACCTGGAACGCCACGCGCACAAGCTCTCGGTGGACGATCTCGTCCCCTTCCGCTCCGCCGCCGACCTAGCTGGGCTGCCCGAGGAGGAACTGGCCCGACCGGCGTTCTTCCCGGCCGACGAGGTGCCACGAGCCATCGCCTGGGACATCGCCCGCGCCCAGCGCAGCATCGAGATCTACTGTGCCTTCCTGGACCCGAACCCTGTCCGCAGCTGGCTTCGTCACCTCATGCCACGAATTCGTGCGGGAGCGCAGGTCATCGTCCACACGCGCGATCAATCGGACGACACGCGTCGGAGCGGACTTGTCGAAGAGCTGCGGGCGGCCGGATGCCAAGTTACGACGCGGGAACGCATGCACGAGAAAGTTCTCATCCTCGATGACACTGTGCTGTGGCATGGCTCGCTCAACCTCCTGGCCAACATAGGCCCCACCGATCTCATGATGCGGATCACAGATCCCGGCTCATGCCGGCGCGTCCGTCATATCGTCGAGCGGGCCCGGATGGAACGCCCCGCACGCTCCTGGCCGCAGCGCACGTCCGTACAGAATCAGTCGATCAATGACCAGCCCCGCCCTGGCATGGTGATCGACGGCCGCCTCTACCTCGACGTTCATTTCAATGACAAGGAGGAGCTGAAGCGTTTGGCGCGAACCCAAGGAATGTCGGCGAAATGGGACGGCAGGCTGTGGCATGTTGACGCTGGCATCCCGCTCCACATCGTTCAGCAGTGGCTTCCCCCTTCGGACACATGAGCCGCCGGGTCGGACTTCTGCTGATCACCAGGTCCGCCCGTACGGCTCTGCAGGCGCTCCGCCGCTTCACCCCTGACCTGGCGGTTACTCGTATTTACCCGCGTGTTTGTGGGCCTTCTTATGGGCCTTTTTCTTGGGACGCTTGCGAAGCTGCGCGGAGAGTTGCTTGCGGAGTTCCTTGGGAAGTTGCTCGCGGATCCGCTTCAGGGCCTTTACCTCAATTTGCCGGATGCGCTCACGGGTCACGCCATAGTGGCGGCCGATCTGCTCAAGGGTCTGGGGTTCGTCACCGTTGAGACCCAGGCGCCTGCGGAGGATGTCGGCTTCTTTTTCCGAGAGAGAGGCCAGCCACTCCTCGACGGCCTGCTCGGAGAGCATCTCTTGCAGCCTTTCCTCCGGCCCCGGCGTGGGGTCGGGAAGGGACAGGAGATCGCCCAGGTGGACCCCATCCCCGACAATTCGGTCCAGTGAGTCGGTGACCTTGCTCAGTGCGCGCACCTCCTCCACCGCTCGGACGTCCAGGCCGGTGGCCAGCGCCACATCGATCGCGGTGGCGGACCTACCGGCCCGGCGCAGGGCTGACTCCGCGCCCGCAACCTTGCGCATCTTCTCGTGCATGTGAACGGGGATGCGGATGACCGCGCCCTCGTCGGCGATCGCCCGGGTGACCGACTGCCTGATCCACCACGTGGCGTAGGTGGAGAACTTGTGGCCCTTCCGTGGGTCGAACTTCCGGGCGGCGTGGATGAGACCGAGTATTCCGTGCTGGACAAGGTCTTCTTCCTCGAGCCCCTGCCCCAGGTAGCCCAGGATGATGCTGTACACCAGCCGTGTGTTGTGCAGGACGAAGGCGTTGCGAGCGACCCTGCGGATGTCGTCGGCGGGCAATGCCGAGAGTTCCTCGTCGGTCGGTTCGACCCCCGCGCGGTCGACGCCGCCGCGCAGCAGGATGCTCAGCCCCATCTCCTCGGTCGCGCTGAGGAGGTGCCTACCGGGGTCGGTGCGGAGCCGATCGTCGCTGATGAGGCGCCGGGCCGCAGCGACGGCACGCGGGAAGTCGTACGTCCTGCCGTTGGGCTCGGGGGCGGGCTCGGGCTCACGTCCTGGAGGGGACGCTGGTTCTGGCCATGTGGAAACCGGTTCGTCATGCAGGACGACGATGCCGGCCATCTTTGCGCGCTCGGGGAGTGACGCGATCTCTTCGGTATCCAGCCCGGCCAGTCTGCCGAAACGACTCAGCTGCTCTCGCGTGACATGGCCTGTGGAGATGTGCTGGCGTACCAGCGCCAGCGCGCGCTCCGACCGCTCGGACGGCGCGACTGTCGCAGTGGGCCTGGTGATGACGACCCGAAGGCCGATATCGGCCAGCGCCGCCACGACGCGCTCGCGCGCTTCCGGGGTCAGCCTCATCTGCTCGGCGGCATCCTCGAAGACCCTGGCGGGCACGGCGCCGTTCACGGCGCTGCTTCTGAGCTGCCGCAGGACGCGTGCCACGACTCGGTGGAGGCCCGGCTCGCCCGGACGTGCCAATGGCGTGTCAACGGTCATGATTAGGACGTTCCCATAAGCCACCGACATTCAAGACAACCAAATTTCCACGGCAAGCGTCTGTGTCCTTGAGCGTTGTTAGCATCCGGGTGTCCGGATGGAGCGGGAGGGCGGATGTCGCCACGCGAGGAGCTACTGGGGTACCTCCGTCAGCAACTGATCGGGCCGGTCGGGGGAGTCACAGAGCTAATCGAGGAACCACCCAACCGGCGTTACCTCATGGGCACGCTCTATCCACAGGACACCGACCGGCAGCAGAGCTTGACCAAGGGTGCCGAGGTCACCGAGCCGGGCGCCGCTCCTGAGGATCCGTCCGAGGAGACGCGCTTCGCGGACGACACCGTCCCGGACGCCAACGCCTGGCTGCCGTCCTCGATGGGGATCTCCCTCTACACCGACGCTGAAGAGCTGACGCTGATCTGCCAAGGCGCCCGCTACGAGACGCGGCGGGGCAAGGTCAGGAAGTGGCAGCGCGTCCCGCTGGAGGACTTCGAGGAGACCTTCAAGGCCGGGGAGGTCGAGAGGGACATCTGGGGCAACCGGGCGCAGATACGCTTACGGTGGCGATCGTTCGCGGGTAAGCGGCTGGTGACCGTCGCGCTGGTCAACACTAAGAAGGCCATGGGGGACCACGGGTCCCAATGGGACGACATGCTCTTTCAGGTCTCACTGGAGGTCAGGCCAGTCGGCGGCAAGTTGCTGCAGTACCCGAGCATCCGGCTGACCAGCCGCGACCTGGAAGAGCAGGAGCTGCGCCTGCAGTACCGGCACGTTGTGACACACGCCGTCGGCCACAGCTGCGCGGTGGACGAGATCGCCGAGGACGACCGGGTGGTTGGGCTCCGGACCCAGATGATGCCGGAGGCCGAGGTGCCGGCGATCAGGCCCGCCGGGCCGTCCGGGCTACCCGTGCTGAAGCTCGCACACCTGTCCGATCCGAACGTGGCGGAGTCCCAGCTGCACACGGAAATCATGGACTTCATCGGCGGCTATCGAAATTGGTGCCACGCGCAGCGCACGGCCGACGTGCCCCCGGGAGCGCAGGAAGCGGCCGAGCGTATCCTCGACAGGCTGGACACCGCCGTTCGCAGGATGGAACTCGGGGCCGATGCGCTGTTCGCTGGCTCCTCCGGCCACGCACTTCGTGCCTTCCGGTTGGCCAACCGGGCGATGGCGCTCCAGATGCGGCACTCAGCGCGGGACCTAGGGGGACGGCGCCGTCCGCGTTCCGAGCCCGTCACACTGGATCCGGATCCCTCGCCCGACGCGGCATGGCACCCGTTCCAGCTCGGGTTCTTCCTGCTGTCGGTCTGCGGGCTGATCGATGAGTCCCACCCTGACCGCGAAGTGGTGGACCTGCTCTGGTTCCCCACAGGCGGCGGCAAGACGGAGGCGTACCTCTTTCTGGCCGCCTTCGAGATGATCCTGCGCAGGCTGCGGCATGGAGACGACGGCGGCGGAACCGCTGTGCTCAGCCGGTACACGCTGAGCCTGCTGACGACGCAGCAGTTCCAGCGCGCCGCCACGACCGTCTGTGCCTTGGAGTACCTCCGGCTGAAGGTGGACCCGGTGATTCCGGGCGGCCCGTTCAGCATCGGGCTGTGGGTCGGTGGCGGCACCACCCCCAACAAGTACGCCGAGGCGCACGAGATGTTCCGGCAGCAGCGTGAGGCCGCCAAGCCGAAGGACGTCTTCATCCTCGACCGCTGCCCTTGGTGCGGCACGCAGGTGATGCCCACCGCCAAGTCCCCCGACATCGGTGACTACGGAGTGCGGACGACCGAGACGTCCTTCCGGTTCCTGTGCCCCAGGAATGAGTGCCACTTCCACGAACGGCTGCCGGTGGCGGTGGTCGACGAGCACCTCTACTCGGATCCGCCGACATTCGTCCTCGGCACGGTGGACAAGTTCGCCCGGCTGGCCTGGGAGCCCGACGCGGGACGGCTGTTCGGCGGTGAGTACCTGCCCCCGTCCTTGGTGATCCAGGACGAGCTGCACCTGCTCACCGGCCCGCTCGGCACCACCGTGAGTCTGTACGAGGCGGCCGTGCTCGAACTGTGCTCGTGGAATGGAGCCGGCCGGCCGAAGGTCGTCGCGTCCACCGCCACTATCCGGCGTGCGAGCGAGCAGATCCGCGGGCTGTACGGCCGCAGCGTCCAGCTGTTCCCTTCTGCGGGCCTGGACGCCCGCTACTCCTACTTCGCCGAACCGGACCACACTGTCCCGGGGCGCAGGTACGTCGGCGTCATGGCGCAGGGCCACACCGCGGGCCGCGCGACGGCGGTGACCGCGGCCGCCATGTTGCACGCCCCCATGGAGTTGCCCGAGGAGCACCGCGACGACTACTGGACGCTCGTCGCCTACCACCACAGCATGCGGGAGCTTGGCCGGACCCGTACTGCCGCCGGTGACGAGATCCCTGCGCATCTGCGCGGCCTCGGCTCGCCGGGACGCCGTCGTGAATTGGCGGAACGCCAGGTGGAGGAACTGTCCAGCAACCTCGACAGATCCGAGCAGCCCAAACTGCTGGACCGTCTTGAGCTGAGTTTCGAGGACCCTGACAGCGTTTCCATGGTCGTCTGCACCAACATGCTGTCGGTCGGAGTGGACGTGAAGCGGCTGGCGCTGATGCTCATGCTCGGCCAGCCCAAGGCGAACGCGGAGTACATCCAGGCGAGCAGCCGCGTCGGGCGGCACGGCATCCCCGGGCTCGTGGTCACCTTCCTCAACGCGACCCGGTCGCGTGACCGATCGCACTACGAGACGTTTGGCACCTTCCATCAGGCGCTCTATCAGCATGTCGAGCCGACCAGCGTGACTCCGTGGTCGGTCCCGTCCCGCCGCCGGGCACTGCATGCCGCGTTGGTGATCCTTGTCCGGCACGGCCTTGGGCTGTCGGCGGACGATCAGGCCGGTGACGTCCTCCACCACGTCGGCGAACTGACCGAGGCCGCGTCCCGGCTGGTCCGCTGGGCGGCCAAAGCGGACCCATCCGCCGCCAGCGAGGTGCGAACCGACCTCGACGGACTCCGCCGGGCCTGGCTGGACGCGGCCGAGCAGGCGAGGCAGGCGGGCAAACGCCTGTACTACAAGCCCGCGGGGAAGGCGCAGGCGAGCCTGCTCAAGAACTTCGACCGGCCCGGCGGCATGTGGGAGGCGCAGCATTCCATGCGGAGCGTCGACCGTGAATGCCAGGTCATTGTGAAGGGGGCCGGGGAATGAGCACCCGCAAGCTACGCGTCCGGCAGGCGCAGACGGTCGTGCCTTTCGGAGTGGGCGCGGTATTCGACGTCCAAGGCGAATCGTTCGTCGCGGCCGGGATCGCCGACTGGCCGTCGCCACGGGACCTGGAACGGATCCACGCGCCCCGGCTGGAACGGAAGCTGAAGGTCACGGGCCTGTGGGCGCCGTTGCAAGCGCCGGTCGCCGACTACGACGTCCCCGACGCGTCGGGGCCGACGTTCATCCGCTTCCCGGCCTGGCTCTTCTGCGGATCGTGCCGTCGGATGACGCACTGGCGGATCCAGGACGAGAAGTTCGGGCATCCGCCTTACTGCGCTCTTTGCAGCCCGCGGCACAAACTCACCCCGATGCGGTTCGTCCAGATCTGCGAGGCTGGGCACCTGGGGGACGTCGATTGGTGGTACTGGGCGCACTCCGAGCTCACGCCGGAGGAACGCGACAATTGCCCGGGGCCCACGGCGCTGAGCTTTGAGGCCGGGGAGAACGCCACCGGGCTTGAGGCTCTGACGGTGCGATGCCGGCACGAGGAGTGCGAGGCGGCCCGGAGGGACCTGCTCGACATTCTTGGGACGCAGAAGATGCGCTGCTGCGGGCGCAATCCGTGGGAGCGGTTCAGCGAGCGGAAGGACTGTGGGGAGCGGATCCAGATCGTGCAGCGGACCGCGGGCAACGTTTACTACCCCGTCGTCCATTCGGCGCTCGACATTCCGGCCCCTCCCGCGCCCGCGGTGGCCGATGACGAGGTCGCGCGGCGGGTCCGGGAGCACCCATTCTTCGGCACGCTGTGCCAGTCGCCCGACGCGCCGGGAGCGGACAGCCTGATCGTGATCATCGCGGAGGTGGCCGAGGCCGACCCATCGCTCGTCAGACGGCTAGTGGAGGAGGAAACCGGGCAGGTCGCCGGGCCCGGGCCCGCACCCACCGGGGAGGGGCCCGATCTGAGCAGGGGCGAGTGGGCCGCCTTTACTGCGACCAGGCCCGAGCGCAGCGCCCATTTCGTCACCCACGAGGTCGGCTTGGGCTCGTCACAAGGGCCCCCGTGGACCGAGCTGGAGGCGAGGATCTCGCGGGTCGTTGTGGCCGAACGGATCCGTGAGGTCCGTGCGCTTCAGGGCTTCAGCAGGGTCTCCCCGGAGGGCCGGATGATTCCGGTGGACCCCTTAGGACGCCGGCGCTGGCTGCCCGCTGTTGAGGTGTTCGGCGAAGGGATCCTCCTAACGCTGGACGAGGAACTGCTGGGGCAGTGGGAGGCCCGTCGTGAGGTTCGTGCGCGCACCGCGGGAATGAAGGCGGACCTGGCGAAGTCGTTTCAGCGGGACCGAATCGAAGCCTTCGCCGGTCCCCGGCTGTTGCCCCGGCTGCCTTTGCTGCACACACTGGGGCATCTTCTCGTCCGGCAGCTGTCCTTCGAGTCCGGGTACAGCGCCGCGTCGCTGCGCGAGCGGGTGTACGCGCGTTCCGCGGAGGGCGGTGACCACCAGTACGGACTGCTCATATACACCGCCTCCGGCGATGCGGAGGGCACACTGGGCGGTCTCGCGCGCCAGGGCGAACCCGACCTGCTTCCCGAGCTTCTCCTACGGCTTCTGGAACAGGCCGCCTGGTGCTCGGCCGACCCGCTGTGCTCGGAGCACGGCGGCCAGGGATACAGCAACCTGAACCGGGCAGCGTGCCACGCCTGCGCGCTCATCCCCGAGACCAGCTGCGAGGTGGGCAACATCCTGCTCGACCGGGTGATGGTGGTCGGCGGCTCAGGGGTTCCGGGGTTCTTCGAACTCGTCGTCCAGGCGGCTCGGGAAGAGGCGGCGCATCGGGTTGGTGCGTGGTGACCATCGGCTATCTCGACCTGCTCCCCGGGCAGCGGGCCGTGCTGGACCGGCTCACCGAGCCCGGCCACCACCTGGTCAGCGGACCGCCTGGGTCCGGCAAGAGCCTGCTCGCGATCCACCATGCCGCCGCGCTGGAGATCGTCGGCCGTCCCGTGACGCTGATCGCGCATTCGAAGCTGCTCGGACAGCATCTGGATGCCGATGGCGTGCGGCTCGGCGCGTCGTTGCCGATCATGACCTTTCACGGCTGGGTGCACGCCTGGTACCGGGAAACCATCGGCTCGCCGCTCGGCGGAACGAGGATCGGCTCCTTCGACTGGCCCCGGTTGATGTCCGCGGCCCTGCACGACACCGGACGGCGGGGGCATGTTCTCGTCATCGACGAAGCGCAGGACCTCCCGCAGGAGTTCTTCGGCCTGTGCAGGGTCCTCGGAATGGACGTGATCGCGTTCGCCGATGAGTACCAGCGGATCACCAGTACCCAATCCACGCTCGATGAGATCGAGAAGGCCCTCGGCGGGTGCGGTCGGCTCGAGATCAGCACCAACCTGAGAAACCCGCGCCCGGTCGCGGAACTCGCCTGCCACTTCTACCCGGGGCTGCACCAGCCGCCGCTGCCGCACCGGGACGGGCCGGTTCCGGTGCTGCTGCGGCGCCCGGAAGCGCGCCGTCCATTCGTGCGCTGGCTCGCCCGCTATGCCGAGAACCATCGCACACTCAAGATCGGAGTGGTGGTCAAGCGCAGCCGCGAGCAGGGAGAGTTGCTGGCGGAGATCGAGCGGGTGCGCCCCGGCCTGCGACCGCAGATCTATGTCGGCGCCGCGGGAGACACGCGGTACCAGAAGGTCGACCCAGACCGTCCCGGTCTACGACTGGTGAACCGGGCGAGCGTCAAGGGCCTGGAATTCGACAGCGTGATCGTCCCGGATGCGCATCTGGACGCGGGCGATCCGTCCAGCGTCGATCTGAAGATGTTGTACTACGTGCTCGTCACGAGGACGCGCGGGGAACTCTACATCTGCTATTCCGGTGACCAGGAACCGCGGATGTTCGGCGGGATACCGCAGCGGACCTTCGTCCGGCAGATTCTGCCTGGTTAGGCCGAAGCAAGAACACGACCGGTCGGCTCCGAAATAAAGGGTGCCTCGCCGGCGTCATTCCCGCCCGCTGCGGGCAACGGCGACCAACGACCATCCGCACTTGACCGGGGAGCCCATGACACCCAGGAGCTGGCTGCCATTGCCGTCGAGCCGCCTGCGATCGTCCCCGGCTACCTCGCCAACATCCGGCCTGTGCGAAGAACGCCTTCAAATTAGTTTTCCCAAATTCCCCTTGCACCCACAACTCGTGACGTAAGTCCAATTCTTGGCGGCATTGCCACCTTCGACCGACTGGCTATATTGCATTACTCGGAGTTAGCGGTTTCTTGACTACTCTTGCCCCCTACAGGATGCTTGTGGCTTGTCCTGATTAGGCAGGGAGGGGGCATCTCGTGCGAAACGATGCAACACGGGCGCACTACGATCGTTTGGCCGACAAGTACGACGAGAACTGGGCGCACAGCTCCGAGTTCATCCAGTGGATGACCGGCAGCATTCAGCAGCGTCTGCGTCTCGGCCCAGACGATCGAGTGATCGACGTGGGATCCGGAACTGGCCTGTACGCCCATGGCCTGGCTGAACACGCGAGCACGGTGCTCTGTGTTGATCCTTCCCAGGCGATGCTGGACCAGCTTCCCGCTGACGACCGACTGATCCCGCTGCATGCAGGGGCCGAAGATCTCGCCGAAGGCCGAGTACAACTCCCGCATGATGGCTATGACGCGATCCTCCTCAAAGAGGTGATTCATCATGTCGCGGATCCGTCGGCTGTCCTCGTCGGCCTGACCCGGCTCCTGCGACCGGGCGGACGGATCCTCGTGGCCATGTTGCCGACAAGCATCGAATACCCGCTGTTCGACGCAGCTCTGAAGCTCTTCCGAGAGCTGCAACCAGACCCCGAGGACGTCGTCGCCGCGATGCGCGACAGCGGCTTAGCCGCCGAACTCACCTACGACGAGTTCCCGCTCGTCTTCACCGCCGAGCGCTACATGCGTATGGTGCGCAGCCGCTACATGTCGCTGCTGTCGAACTTCGACGACGCCGCCATCGAAGCGGGGATCGACGAGATCCGCCGCAGCCACGCCGACCCCGAGCTCCGTTTCCCCGACCGATTCGCTTTCGTCCTCGGAGTGAAGGCGTGAGCTTCGAGCTCGATACCCGCTTACGCCAGCTACGCAACGAACTGGACGACCACTCCCGAGTCGCTCGCCATCTCGGGCTGGACTTCGAACGCCCAATCAAATCTCTCGGCGACGGTTACCCCGAGAACGCGATCGCGCTGGTCGGCAAAATCACGGAGCGGATCCTCAAGCAGCTGTGGCGCCACTACAACGTCCCAGGCGATCCGGGCGGGAAATCGCTCAACGAGCTGATCAAGGGCGCGCAGCCGCACATCCGCAGCGGTGCCGTCTTGGACGCCCTGCGCGACATCCAGCGGCTACGCAATCGGTCCACACACGATGGATACGAGGTCGCCGACGAGGACGGCCTCACCGCGGTCCGGCGACTGCTGGATGTGCTGGCATGGTTCAGCAGCACCGGCAGCGGCATCCTGAGCGGCGACATCCCCAAGCTCGCTCCCGACGTGGCGGCGAAGGCCGAGTTCCTCGCCGGGCTGTACGTCACCCTCAGCTTCAAGCCGGTGAAGCGGTTCGAGCTGTCCCGCAACACGGTCTATCAGCTGTTCTTCCGAGAGCGCGGCCTACGCAGCGAGTACGTCGAACTGCTGCTGAGCAAGAACGTCGACGACGTGGTCCAGGTGCTGAACACGACCGGCGGACAACTGCTGCAGACCAGGCTCCCGAAACTCACCCGGTTCCTGATCCTGGAGGAGAACGGCATCCAGGAGGCGCCAGGACCGCTGGGCGATGACTGTCGGATCCTCACATACGACCGGTTCATGGATGCGTTCATCGATCTCGAGCGATACCTGGCCGACGCCATCGGGACGTATCCGGAGCTGGTCGCCACCGACCGGCTGACGTTGTCCGGGGATCTCCTCACCACCGACGAACACACCGGGGAACAACGCGTTTCTCAGGTCGGCGCAGCCGACGAACTCCTGGACGAGGTCGCAGCCGCAGGCGGGAACCTGCTGATCGTGGGCCGCTCCGGTAGCGGCAAGACGACGCTGCTCAAGCAGTTGGTCGCACGGTCTGCCACCACCGAGCAGCGCCGCTACCGCTTCTACTTCGACATGAGCCTGAAACGGCGCGACGAGGAGTTCCGCGAGTTCGTCACCCGCATGCTGGCGCCGTACATGGAGGTGGAGAACAGCCACGTCTTCGAGGTGTTCCACTACTTCGCTCGCTCGGGTTCCGTACTCGTCGCGCTCGACGCAGTCGACGAGGCAGTGCCGTTGACGACCCAGGCCGGTTTCCTGGAACTGTTCGCCGAGCTCGCTCAGGTGCTCACGGCTGAGTCGGCGGTCATCACCTCCTCGCGAGTGTCCTTCCTGGAGGACTCCCCTCAAGTACGGCGACTGCTGGACGGCACCGCCCTGGTATCGGAGAAGCTGGTCCAGCAGCTCCACGCCCAAGGCGTGAACCCGCTCCAGGTCCCGCGTTTCTCCGCATTGCGTCTGCACGACGCGGTCGCCGTCGCCTCGCCGCTTGAGATGCGCCTGGCCGGCGAGGTCGGACACGCCCACCACGAGCTTCCCCACCTGACCGAACTGGCCTGGACCCACATCACTCAGGCCACTGCGGCTGCCGGGCTCGAGCGCACGCTCCCCTCCCTCATCGCGTACTTCGGCTCGGCCTTCCTCCGGGGTCACACGACCTTCACGTTCATCGACCTGGTCAACCACCAGGGGATCGACCTCTTCGAAGGCGGGCGGCTGACCTACGAGGCGCTGCGGCTCCGCGGGCTGTTCCGGCTGGTCGGTCCGTCCGCAGTCGCCTTCATCCACTCGGCGTATCAAGAGCTGCTGGCCGCCGAATACCTTCGTGACCCCGGCAATCGGGAGGCCGCGTTGGAGTCGGGCACTCCCCCGCGGCTCACCGAGCAGGTACGCGAGTTCCTGCACCGGCGCTCTCGGGAGGCCCCGCCTCCTCCCGATGAGGAGCACGTCCTTCCGGCGGGGGTCTATCTGGTCGGGCCAAGTCATCATCTGATGCTGCGCCGCATCGAGCACCCGCTCCGCTTCGACCGCTTCCCTGTCACGGTCGCTCGCTACAACCGTTTCCTGGAGGCAATCCGCCAGGACGGCTCGCGCCAGTGGGATCATCCGGACCAGCCGGCCGAAGTCTCCCACGAGCCGTGGCAGGAACGGCTGCGGATCCAGGACTACTTCACCAACCCGGCCTACGAGAACTATCCCGCTGTCTGCGTCAGCTACTGGAGCGCGTACGCCTTCGCACGCTATGAGGGCAAGCGCCTGCCCACTTCGCTGGAATGGGAAGCCGCAGCTCGAGGAACGGACGGGCGGCTGTTCCCCTGGGGCGACGACATCGACCTGGACATCGTGAGCTGCGCGGACTCCTGGAGTGGCCGGACATTGATCACATACGAGGCCTGGCGGGAGGAGCTCGACCGCGGCCGTCTGGCCCAGGCGATGCCCGGCCTAGTCGACGCACACCCCGGCAACGTCTCCCCGTACGGCTTGCGCGAGATGGCCGGCAACGTCTGGGAGATCACCGGAACCACACTCGACCATCGCGACGAGGTCGTCATCTGCGGTGGTTCCTATGACAACCCCTACCGGGCCGTGCAAGCCTCCTCCAAGGGGCTCGCCCGGCGGTACGGCCGCAGCAACGTGATCGGCTTCCGTTGTGTCGAGGAGGTGTGATGAACGGCGAGGCGACCTCCGCGCCCGGCGGTCAGCGCTTCGGGTACATCGCCGAACGCATGCCGCACGGCAGTGGCTATACCGGGCGGCTGAGCATCTACGTCGTCCGTGACGCGGAATCCGGCGCCGACCACACCTTCATGTACGCCGACATCGTGACCGAGGGATTCCGTACCCTCCACGTCGGGGAACGGGTCAGGTTCCTGGTCGATCCGGACGAACCCGAACGGGCGCGCTACATCATCCGTCTCGATCTACCCGAGGTTGAGGACTATTACCGGTGAGCCGACTGGAACGGCAAATCCTGATCGCGGTCTATCCAGCTCGCTTCCCCGCCAGTCCAGCGTGGGAGTCCGGGCCGTTGATCCTCCAGCATGGGCATGTCCGTTCCACCGCCGAGGCGCGCGGCCAGTACTACAGCGCCAAGGCAGCGCGCGTGCTGTACGGCGATGCCGAGCATCCGCAGCGCTGGCACGACGCCACCCACCGGACCGTCGGAAATGTCGAAGTCATCGGCGTGGAAGCCCTCCAGGCGAGGTTCTCGGACGCCGGAGGGCTGGTCGCGATACATCTGCGCCCCCGGAGAGGAACGCTCGTCCCGATCGTACGAGGACTCGCCGGGCGCAGGGGCGCGCCGCCGATCGGCTTCGATCCGCAGGCGATGCTCAACGGGCAAGCCGTGATCGAACCGGATGCACGTCCCTTCACAGTCTCGTTCGTGACCGCTACCAGGCAGGGGCTCCCCCGTCTGTATCTTCAGCCGCGGTATTGGCGCTGGTCCGCCGCCAACCAATGGCTGTGGGCACTGGGCTCGCGCAGTACGTTCGCCGACTATCCACCCGATCCCAGAAACCTGGAACCGCGTGACGACGAGGTCATCCGGCTGTCCAGCGATTGGCACGCGGTCGTGCTCCGCGATGGCATGGGAGCCGTCGGTATCCGCCCAGATCAGGGGCCGGAGGACCCGTTCTTCGGCTACGCCGAGGTGTATCTGCGGTCCATCTACCTCGACGCCATCCTGCTCGGCCTGCTGCAACAACAGGAGATCACCCGCCTGGAAGAGCGCGCGGTCGCCGCGCTCGACTCCTCTTTGAAGACGGCAATGGCAGAGCTCGAACGGCGGGTCAGCTCCTTCCGGCGGCATCTGTGGGCGCAGCACCTGACCCCGCACGGGGTGCCTAATCGGCTGCTGTCCGCTTACCAGCGCCAGCACATGCTCCCGGGGCGCTACGAGCAGATCCTTTCGGACATCAGCGACTTCAACCGGCTCACACGAGATGAGGAGAGCCGCTACGTCAACAGCGCCATCGTCGTGTTCACCCTTGTCACCGTGCCCGCCGGGATCGCTTTGGCGCTGCTGCAGGTAATGGAGACGGACAACCCCTGGTTGTACGCCGCCGTGGCGGTGGTCTGCGTCATCCTCACCGGACTTCTGTTGCTCACCAGGTCCGCCCGTACGGCTCTGCAGGCGCTCCGCCGCCGGTTCACCCTGTAGGACTGCCTCCTGCCGGAGGCGTTGTCGGCTTTTCTGAGCAAATTTCCGGCTCGCGCCCTCGAGATCCATTGCCAAGACTTGATCTTCCGGCCATCAGTCTTGATCGCGTACGGGGTAGATCTTCGAATGTCACGAATCGTGCGCCATCCAGCCCTTTCAGGGACTGTCCGGGGGTGATGCGTTGTGATCAAGCCATGCCCGTCCCGCAGGCCGGGGACTCGCTACCTCGTTCGAGGGGCCCTCCTCAGCGTCGCGATGGTCGGCCTCAGTCCAACTGCCGGCTATGCGATGACCACCAGGGATCCTTACTGCCAGGTGTCCCAGGAAGCCTGGCAGGTCTACGACGTCGCGAAGTTCTGCGACCTGATCAACAAGGACCTCGCCCAAGGCCGGATGCCTGACCTCTTGGCGCGGCTGGAGGAGTCGCGCCGTATCCCGCGACCGCTGCCAACGGTCTCCAGGCCGCCGCAGCCGAGGAAGCCACCGAACGTGACTCCCGCCAAGAAGGACCGCGCCACACCCAGCCGGAACGTACAGAAGACTCACCTCGAGCGGCCGGCTACACCACCGTCTCGTGCCGAGGAGGTGCACAGCAGCGGGCGGCACCACGGGAAGCCCGTCGAACACGCGGCTGAGAGACCGTCACGCGGCAAGACCGTCCGAGCCAGGCAAGACAAGCCTCGCTCAACGCCAACTCCGACGCCGTCGCCAGTGGCCTCCGAGGCCATATCGCCACGGCCGGCGATAACGCCAACCGTCTCTGTCGGGCACCTCGTCCCAAGTCCCCGCGTTTCCGGCGCGACAACCGCTGACCGAGAGTCCTTCATCGCCCCTATCGGGAAGGCCCTGCTGTACGGCATGGCGGTAGCAGGCGCGACCGCGCTGCTGCTCAGGATCCGGCTTCGCCCGATGCCGGCCCGCACGCAGAGGAGGCAGGACACAAAGACCGGCCCGGCCGAGCGGCAGGACGAGACGGAGCCGAGCGTTCACACTGTCCCGATCACGATGAGCCCTCCTGAGCCGGAGATCGCTCCGAGAGCGGAGCACAGCCAGCTCGGCATCAGCACGGCGCTCATCACGATTCGAGTGCTGGACCAGGTGACGATGTACGGCCCGGCCGGGAGCGCTGACTGCAGCCGGGGAAAGGACGTCGCCGATCTCCTCGGCCTACTGGTCGTTCACAGGGAGGGCCTGACGCGGGAGCGGGCGTACCAAGTGCTGTGGCCCGACATCACGCTGGACCACTACGACTGCTTCCACGGGCCGAAGAGCGAACTACGCGACAAGCTGGTGCGGGTCCTCGATCGCCCGCACCAGGGCAAGAACCTGCTCCAATACGTCGGGGGCCGCTACCGGCTCAACCCGCTACTTGTCACCACCGACCTGTGGCAGCTCCGCGACGCACTGGCCGAGGCGAAGCAGGCCGACAGCCCCGCGCAGATGATCGCGTCCCTGCGCAGGGCCGCCGACCTGTACGCGGGGCCGTTTCTCCCCGCCGGCACTCATCCGTGGGCCACGGAAGCCGCCGAGGACCTGCGTCACGATGTCATCCAGGCGCTGCTGCGGCTCGGCGAACTCGAACCCGACGCCGACCGTGTGACCGCCGTACTCGAACGGGCCCACCGGCTGGACCCCGTCAACGAGCAGGTGTCGTGCCGGATGATGCGCCACTTCAGCGCCCTCGGCCGGAACGACGCGGTCTACGTGACATACCGGGACCTCTGCCAGGCGCTCGCGGAACTGGACGGGCTCTCGCCGTCGGCCAAGACTCGCGAGCTGTACGGCAGGCTCACCGACCACGCCTCGTAGCCCGTCACCGCGGTTCCAACCGAGTCGGGGCTGTCCCGTAGATCTGCGCCAGGAGGGTGAGAGCCCAGATCGAAGGGCGCCTGCCTCCGGCGGGCCAGGCTTCGTAGTCGTACAGCCTGCCCTCCCGCAGGGTGGCAGCGCCAGAAGGGTCAAGATCGTTGAAGGCGGTTACAACCTGAGTCGCGGTGAGCCCGTTGGCGTAGCGGTAGAGCTTCAACGGGCTCACCGCGTGGTCGAGGGCGAGCACCACGGCGATCTGGTCGACCGTGAAGCCACGCGCCCGCAGGGCACGGCCACGCCGCCGGCATTCGAGCAACGTCTGGTAACCCGTACCTGACATGGTGAACCCGCCTTTTCGGCATTCGCGCTGGTCAGTGACGGGCGGACCATAGGCCGACTTCTGGTGAGTGATCGAGTCCGGCGGGGTGGTCCGCCAGCAGCACACCGATCGGGTCACGGCATTCGACCAACGTTTCCGCTGGTCATTGGGCTGTCCTGCGGATCGGCAAGTGACGTGATCCGGGGATTCGAATCGGATGGTGAGTCGATCCATCGTGCTGGTCCCTCCCGGATTTCCCGGGACGTCACGGAGGTGACCAGCATGAACGATCAAGAGCTTCAGGAGTTCGACGAGGCTCGGCCCGGCGTGATCTGGACGACCGTCCGGCTGCGGCGCGGAGCGGGCGAGATGCTGTGGTGGCGGGTTTTCCCTGGTAGAGGCGACCAGGTCGCACCCGCCCGCAAGATAGTCCGTTCTCTGCTGGAGGACACCCAGCGTGCCGACGACGCGGAGTGGGTGGCGGCCGAGCTGATCAGCAACGCCCTCCTCCACACCCGCTCAGGCGCGCAGGGCGGCTACTTCGTGGTCGAGGTCGCGCGCAACATCTGCGTCGCGAAGATCCTGGTGTACGACCTCGGCGGCGGAGGCGTGCCCGTCTTCGGCCAGGGATTCACGCCGAGCGAGCACGGGCACGGCCTTCGCGGCGTCGCGGCGCTCGCCAACCGCGTCGGGCTGGAAGGCGATCCCATCACGGGTCACGTCGTCTGGGCGCAACTCGTCCTGACCGTTCCCGACCCCGCACGGGCCGCATCTTGATCAGACGCGATGGCAGGGTTCGAAGCCGCTCCCCATGATGGCCCGGCGGCACCGCACTCCGGGCGGACATGACCGTCGGACGCCCGACGGTCATCCGCCGGCGGGCGGCCGGAACTCGTGGACGACCTCGATCAAGCCGACGATGTTGCTGTTGAACTCCCCCAGCTCCTCGGCGGGGACCCACAGCTCGAGGATGTCGCGTCCGCCAGCCTGCCGTACCGGATAGCGGGCAAGGAAGTCGCTCTCGACCTGAAAGCGCGTGACGTAGCCGACTCCGGAATGCGGGACGTTCCAGTCACGCGCGATCTTGATGGCGTACTCCTCGTTGAGGACCGGATAGAAGATGGGCTGCTCGGGCAGGCGTGGAGGCCACTCCCGCCAGCCCGACCGCCGGACCAGTTCCAACTCCTCCGACCCGGTCGGCCGCCAAAGCGTAGTGAGTTTCGTCGACTCCGTCGCCATGGCCCTGTCCCTCCGTCGTACGTCGAGGTGCCATCATCCTGAAATGCGCGCGACGGAAGCGATCCGATTTCCGTGGAAATCATGCGATCCTCAATGAGGTGACCGCCGTCATGGACCGTCAGGAACTCATGCGGCTGCTCATCAGGGAGAGCGCCGCCGATCGGGCATGCCGGGCCGCTCTCCACTCCATGGCGAGCTACACGATCTGGGAAAATCCCGTACACCTGCGGCCACTGCTTACCACTTTCCGAAGGCGGGTCGGGCTTCTCCGACGGCTGGGCACGCCGACCTTGGATTCCGACGAAACCATCGCCCGGCTCGAAGCCTGCGGACTCGAGGTCGTCTGTCTCGGGCTGGTCCAGGCGGCAGATCCGCCGTACCACTTCCAGCTCTTCCTGTCACCGGGCCTCGATCAGCTGATCGCCTGTCTCGGTGTCAAGCGGCCGACACCATCCTGACGGCGAACGTAGGTCAACTCGCGTCGTAGCTTGCCTGGACGAAGGGAAGCGCCTTCTCCAGGTCGGCCCGATTTCGGATCCTCAGTTCCAGGTCACCCGTGCCGAAGTGGCCGATCTTCCGTACGTCACGGCTGAAGCCGTCCTCCAACTCCACCTCGTCCGGGTCCACCTTGAGATAGACCAGCAGCGTGTGATTCTTGGGATGGACCTCGACGCAGACGAAGTTCTTGATCCGCCGGAACGCGAAGTAGAGCTTCAGCACCTTCTTGGTGACGTCGTCACCGATGCCCTCGATGTACGCTTCCAACTCGCCGTACAGGTCCGCCAGGGATGGCGGGGCCTGAGCGAGCAACTCAGTGACGGTCTTCGCCTGGGCGGGCGCTTTGGCACCGCCGTTCTGAGCCTGCTTGTCCGAGCCTGTCTCGCCTCCCCCCTCGCGAGAGGCGACCAGCTCAAGCGCCAGCAGTTCGCCTTCGAAGTCCCGGTAGCGGACCAGTTCGATGGAGCGGTTGATCTGTTCGATGGCATGCGTGTCGTAGCGGTTGAAGTCGCCAGCGACGCACACCAGCCGCGGATTACGCCAGTCGATCTCCTGTGCGGTCTCCGCGCCGAGGGTTCGAATAGCCAGGAGCTCGAACGCCTCCCGGTGATCGAGCAGCCAGTCCAGGTAGAACAGGCCCTGACTGATGACGTTCTCGTTGGCAGCCCGCTTGTACTCGAAGATGACGGGCGAGCCGTTCTCGTCTATCCCAAGTGAGTCGATCCGTCCCCTGTGCTTGTTCCCGGTCGAGTACTCCGACGCCAGGAAGCGCACACCGAACAGCGTCTCCATGTTGTTCTCGATCAGTCGTTGAACGGACACTTCGACAGCGAAGGTGCTTCCGCGCAGCTCAGCGGCTTTCCCGTTGTCAATTCGGAACAACTTGAGATCGCTCACGGGCCAAGAGTACATGCAGCTATAGACAGTTGATCTTCAAATGACTCCGACTGTCGGGGACACTCTTCTGTTCCCCTTCCTGCGGGAACGGTGCGGGAACGGTGACCGATCCAATCGACGCGTTGACGCGACTTGATCCCCGTCAACGAGTCGATTCACCGTGGCATGCCGACGCGGTCGAGTGACGTACGGAAGGTGATGCCGATGAACGACCACAGCGAGATCTTCTCGAGCCCGGACGTCATTCGGCTTTGTCACGCGAGCCGAACCGATGCCGCCCGGTCGATGAGCCGGTCACCTCACCCTCGGTCATCCCGCCGCACGGGCGGCCGTCGTACGCGCTGGCGGCCGAACAGAACCCGCCCGGGGGGATGGTGCCGCGCAGGGTGATCGGTGCGATGTGGGCCGTTCTACCGCGACGACTCGCCACACTGTCCCCGCCGTTCGACTGCGTCTCTGTACACGACGTCATCCGTTTCGCAGGCGGTACAGCTCTCAGCATCTGACGGGGGTACCAACCGGGGTTCCAGTCTGGGGACCGATCGGGGTACCGGCTATGACTGGTACGGCCAAGAATGCGAGTCTTCGCAGCTCCACGCCCTTTGGGGTGGTCCGCTGGCGAGGCCGACCGCCCATAGGCGTCGTATTCATTTGTGCGCGCCGTACAGATGACGGTTCGTGTCGCCCGGCGGTGCTGCTCGCCGTACGGTTCCCTCCCCGCCGTAAACGCGTCAGGCCCGCCGCGTTGAATGCGGCGGGCCTGACGGTCGGGAACGGCCGGCGGGACCCCGGAGGAGGGATGGGGCCCGCACGGGGCGGGCCCTGGTCCGGCTACCGGGCCGCGCGAGCCGCCGCCACGAACCGCGCGGCGACCGTACGAGCGGGGGTGCCCGGGTTCAGGAACGCGGTGTACGTGCGTCCGTGACCGCTGACGGCCAACTCGATGGGGTCGCCGGGGCAGCCCGTCACGGTGATCTCGGCGCGCGTGTCGGTGTTCGGCGTCCGGTAGAGCTGGGTCACCTGGCACGGGCCGCCCGCGCGCCAACCCACCAGGCCGCCGCCTATGCGGGTGATCCCGTGATCCCTCAGCGCGCGGCTGATCGGCGCGATCAGCGGCATGAGCCGCCTCTCGTCGCCCCAACTGGCGAGGTAGTCGTTGGCAATGTCCGTGTAGTCGTCGGCGAGGTCCTCGTCGTCGGATCCCCGGCCGTCTTCGGCGTTGAACTCGCTGATTTGCGCGATGGAGTCGTAGTCGCCGATCTGCATCAGTGACCCGTCGTCCGAGTCGGCGATCGGCCGGATGATCACATCGGCGCCGTCCCACATCAGCGCCCACCCCGGCCCGTGGTCGCGCAGGGCTGCCACGTCGTCGGCGGTCACGTCGATGAATACGCGGTCGAACATTCCGTTTCCCTTCGATGTTTCCCCGACTATCCGGGGTCCCGTTTCCGTCCCGACTCCATGGAACCTCGAATTCATGGAATGTCAAGCGAATCAGCGGCCCACTTCCATGACTCTTTTGGTGGCGGACAAACAGCAGTGGACGACGCGGGTGCGATAACGAACCACGCGCACACCGTCAAGCCGAATCCCCAGTTCAACGACGTCAGGCAGCCTTCCAGAGGAGGGTCGAAGGACCGGCCGACTCGGTAATAAATGTTTTTACCCACCATCGCTTGCGAGGCCGCCGCGAGCAGAGTGATGGTCGTGCTCCGCCAGCCACCACTCCCCGAAACGGGAACTGAAAGGAGCACACAAAATGCCCTCGAATACCACTCTCGAGGAATCCGCTGCAATTTCGTCCGACACGCCACTCGGCATTACCGAGAACGCGCCCACGGCCACCGCTGACGTGCCCGACGGCGTCACGCCGGATCAGGACACCGCCCAGGCGGTCAACGGCCCGACGGACACCGTGTGGGCCGCGTTGATGGCCAACCCCGGCATGTCCCCCGTGAAGATCGGGGCGGTCACCGGAATGAGCCGCGCCGCTGCCTCCAAGATCCTCACGTCCCTCGAAGCCGACGGACGTGCGACCCGGACACTGGGCGGCTATGAGGGCGGCAAGCGCATCCCCGACGCCTGGTACGCGGTGACCCTCACTGATGAGATCACCGACGAACCGTCCAACGACGTCGCCGGCACCCCGCCCACGGATGTGCCGAACGCCCCGGAATGTGAGGGCGTCACCGCCGAGAATCAGAGGGCGGGCGTTCCCCTGACCGTCATCGATCAGCCTACGGAAGGCGATGCCGACACCGGGCACAAGTCGGCGGAAGCCGTACCCGGTGAAGCGGAAGCCGACGACTCTTCCCCCAGCGAGCCCGATGAGAAGGCGTCTGATGACGCCCCCGCCGCGCTGGGCGACGTCTCTCAGCCCGCAACGTCGAACGAGGCGGCATTCCCTGACGCTTCGGAGAGGCCGGGTCCTGGCAGGCCGAGCGAGTCGCGCGAGGTGCCACGCCCCCGTGACGAGGACGACTTCGGCGCCAAGAAGGACGACTCTGACGCACAAATTTCCGAGGCGGGGTCAGAGCCGGTCGTCAGCGAGGCATGGGCGGAGGCCCGCTGCGCTCTGATCCAACTCGCCGAGCTGGCCCTCGGCACGGTTGAGGCGGCGGAGAGCGGCGACCTCGCAACGGCGCTGGGTCGCCTGGAGCTGATGTACGGCAACGCCGGGCCCGCCCGGCGAGACGCCAAGACCGCGCTCACCGGCACTGGCCGCCGGACCAAGACCACGGGGACCGAGGTGATGCGCCCGGGCCAGCTCCGCGACCGCGTGCTCGCCCATCTGACCGCGCACCCCGGACAGGAGTTCACCCCGTACGAGATCGGGCGGGTGCTGGGCAACTCCTCCGGCGCGGTGTCCAACGCGCTCGACCGCCTCGTGTCTCTCGGGCAGGCCGAGCTGACCTCCGAGCAGCCCCGGAAGTTCACCGCCGCCGACCAGACCACCGCCGCTACCCGCTGACCCGCACCTCGGGACGGGTCAGTCCGGCCCGCCTTCTTCCAACGAACCAAGGAGAATCCAATGACGGAGTCCCTGACCCGCCACTTCGACCGCTACGCCGCTGAGCGTCGCGATGACGCCGGCGAGGCATGGGCCAAGGCCGCCGCCCGAGTCACGGGACGGATCGATGAGGGCGAGGACCTTACCGCGTCCGACCTGGCCGAGATCGCGCTCCACCAGCACCTGCACGGCTGGTGGCGCTGGGCCACCGCCCTGATCGAGAACGAGGGCGTCGACGGGGCCGACGCCATCCTCCAGGTCCGCCAGCAGGCCGAACACCACCTGATCGACATGCCACCCGTACGGCACGGCGGACTGTTCGAGCAGGCCATGGCCGAGGTCCGGCGCGAGGCCGCGCAGCGGTTCCTGAAGACGACAGAGAAGCTGGCCGCCGCTGCGGAGGCCCAGGCATGAACGAGGCCTTCCACTTCCTCGCCTGGTCCTGGAATGTCACGGCGGCCAAGTCGTACGCGACGGGCCGGAAGCCCATCGGGCGGCTCGCCCCAGAGGTGTGGCGCGGCTACCTGAGCGCGATCCTGATCGAAGACGCCCGCATCGAAGCCGTCGGCCTGTCCCTCCCGCTGATCGCCGTACCGATCCCCAACGCCGGGCCGTTCATCATCGACGGCTGGCACCGCATCGCCCGAGCCCTCCGCAACGGAGTCCCCAAGCTCCAGGTGGTCCTGCTGACCGCCGAAGAGGAGTACACCTGCCGCATCCACGGCTATGACAAGGTCCCCGCCGTCCGGATCCGCTGACCCACTGCCCGGCGGCCCCTTCGTAACCAGGCCGCCGGGTACGCGAGCGACACGATGCCAACAAAGCCCAACTGATCAGCCAGCTCGCACCTACGTAAGCAATACCCGTTCTGCCATCCGGCAGGACGGGCCTCGTCGTAGCTCAACTCATGGCAGCGACCGGTGGCTGGATCTGCGGACTTGAGACAACTTCGTCCCGCGCCTTCCGGGTGGAATACAAGGCCTCCTTACAACCCGAGAAGATTGTGATCTTTGTCACATAGCGGGCTGGTGTTCACATGTACGGCGATCGTCGACCGAGCCTTCGACTACTGACTGCTGACACACGTATGGCCGGTTCTCCCAGGTGAGGGCGCCGCGTATTGACATCGCAGCCTTACCAGATTTCAACATCTCTGTTCTTTATGCGGGCCTTATACCCGATCGAGCGGCAGATGTCCATTCTTGTTGATTCCTGAAGATCGCCTGTAAAAGATCATCTGAAGCTGAGTAATTCCTGTGAACTCCGAACGAGGAGAACGTGAACGAGTCAGGATCACCTCCCCCCTCCCCACTGGGTGGCGTCAGCCTCCACAAGCTATCCAGCCTGCTGGTAGCAGTAGTCGCGGCATCGCTACTGACAGCTGGCCCTGTACCGGCAGCAGCGGACGACACCCAGCCCACCCCAAGCCCTGAACCGACGACGGCCCCGAGCACGACGACGTTCCCTAAGCCGGACGATCCGGACGCGGACCTGCGGGCTGCGATCGCCGAAGCCCGCAAACAGAACAAGCCGGTCGAGGTGCTCAGCAAGGGCACCGAGTCCAGCCGGTCCTGGGCCTATCCGGACGGCCACATCACCACCGACACCTACGCCGGACCTGCCCGTGTCAAGCAGGCGGACGGTTCCTTCCAGTGGATCGACACCACCCTGATCGAACGGGATGGAACGTTCCAGCCGAAAACAGCGAAGGCGGACGTCCGATTCAGTCCGGGCGGGGACACCAAGCTCGCCTCTCTGGAGAACGCAGACAAGGCCCAGCTGTTCGCGCTGGAGTGGCCCACGCCTCTGCCCAAGCCTCGGATCGAGGGCAACAAGGCTATCTACGTGGGCGCGGCCGGTCCGACGGCCGACCTCGTCGTGACCGCCCTCGCCACAGGCTTCCGTCACGACGTGGTACTGCGCGAGCGCCCGACCGTACCGGTCGAGTTCCGGCTGCCCGTGCGAACCAAGGGGTTGAAGCTCTCCGAGACGAAGATCGGCGGGCTGAAGCTGACCGACTCCAAGGGCAAGACCGTCGCCTCGGCAGCAGAACCGTTCATGACGGAGGCGCCCAGTAGCGACGCCAAGACGCTGCCGCACCAGCGAGGCGAGATCGACGCCTCCGTGGTCACCGCGAAGGATGGCGGCCAGGTTCTGGTGATCAAGCCGGACCCCGCATTCCTCGCGGACGAGAAGACCACCTACCCGGTCACCGTCGACCCCACGGTCTCCCTCACCGCGACGACGGACGCCTGGGTCCAGTCCAAGACAGGTGCCGCTGACGCGACAGGTTCCGAGCTGAACATCGGCACCGGCACCTACTACCAGTCCGAGCGCAGGTGCACGGGCAGCGTCTGCACCTACACGAACAAGATCTACCCGAACTTCCTGCGCGGCTACATCGGCTTCGGCAGCATCAGCGGCTTCTCCGGGAAGTACGTCGACTCGGCCACCATCCAGCTGCTCGGCTCCTACGCCGGGCCATGCGGTTCGCGTACGCTCACCGCCTTGCCGATCACCTCTTCATGGTCGACGAGCTCGCTGTCGTGGAGCGGCCTTCCGCCCACGACGAGCACCGGTGCGGTCACGATCACGCCGAGCTGCGGTTCCAGCACGGTCACCAGCTTCAACGTGACGCAGATGGCCAAGAACTGGGCGGCGGGCTCGCCCAGCTACGGTGTGGAACTGAAGTCGACCGAGGACTCACGCTCCAGCTGGCCGGACGACCCCAACCCGGTCACGGCACAGTACTGGTCGTTCAACTCGGTGGAATCCGGGCAGTCGCCTCCCAAGCTGACCGTCAACTACCTGCTCCCGCCTGAGATTCCCACCGTTACGGGCGAATCCATCGACTCGATCGCCGGCAACGACGCGATCTCGCGGTCCAGCGACGTCAAGGTGAGCTACAAGTCCACCTCGATCGACGGGAAGAAGATCGACTACCTGGTGTCGATCTCCGACCCCACGCGACCGATCCCCCTGCCGCCGGTCCCGTCGCCGTCGCCCAGCCCGACCTCCTCACCGTCGCCGTCACCGACGAGCACGGCCATCCCGGGTCTCGTCGCGGCCTATGGGATGAACGAAGGCTCGGGTACGACAGTGGCGGACGCGTCCGGCTCCGGCAACACCGGAACGGCAAGCGCCACAAGCTGGGCCGCCGGCAAGTACGGCCAGGCACTGTCGTTCAACGGCACATCCAGTTGGGTGACCGTCAACGACTCCCCCTCCCTCAGGCTGACCAACAAGATCACGATGGAGGCGTGGGTCAAACCCACCAGCATCAGCGGCTGGCACACCATCCTGATGAAGGAAGTCAGCCCCGATGACGGCTCGTATGCCCTCTACGCCAGCATCACCGCCAACGGGGGCGTTCCGATCGGTCCGGGCACGGACCTCCAAATCGGCGGCTACTACGACGGCAGCGAATCGCTGACGAAACTGCCCACCAACACCTGGAGCCATGTCGCAGGCACCTACGACGGCACCAGCACCAAGATCTATGTCAACGGGTCCTTCGCCGGGGAAACCACGCTCAGCGGCGACGTCGCAACCGGCGCGGCGCCACTGCGCATCGGCGGCAACAACCCCTTCGGTGAGTACTTCAGCGGCCTGATCGACGAGGTAAGGATCTACAAAACCGCCCTCACTCAGGGGCAGATCCAAGCCGACATGAACACCCCCGTCGGAGCAGACCCCGGACCGGACAACCCGCCGTCGGCGCCGGGCACTGTGACCGCTGTCGCCGGGCCCGACACCGTCAACCTGTCCTGGGACGCGGCGCTCGACGACCGCGGCGCGGTCACCTACCAGGTGCACCGGTCCAAGACCGCCGGGTTCACCCCGTCCACCACAACCCGGGTCGCCACCGTCAGCAGCCTCACCTATGCCGACAGCGGCATGGTGCAGGGGCAGTACTACTACCGCGTGGTCGCCATCGACAGCGCCGGCCAGGCAGGGCCCGCCTCCAACGAGGTCTCGGCCCTCACCTCCGCACAGCTGTTCCCGCCGGTAACCGGAGCCAACTCCGGCCAGGTAATCAACAACGAGTTCAACCTGGGCAGCCCGGACAGCTTCAAGTTCAAGGTCAAGGCCTGCTTGACCGGCATCACCCCGCGGATGTGCAACGAGACCCCGTACTACCGCATCACCACCGACGCACCGTACACGCCTACCGATGCTGCGACGGGGTTGGCGGATCCGCTCAACCCCATCTTGACTGGGATGGTGTCCCGTCCCTCGGGCGGCCTGGTCACCGCGAAGTTCTACCTGTACGAGAACGGTAATCCTCGCGGAGCCAGTCCAATCGGCAAGACCACCGTTGAGGGCGGTACCAGGGCATCGATCAGGCTTGCTGATGGCGTGGTAGAGGCGGGGCACACCTACACCTGGCAGATGCAGTCCTGTGTGGGCGACGACAGCACAGCGCCCGTTTGCACGGCCAAGACGGATCCAGTCACTTTCACGGCACCCGGTGAAGCATCGACGGACCCCTCCACCACCGTCCCGATCACACTGCAACAGGATCACTTCACGATCAAGACTGCGAAGAGTGCTCCAGATGCCTGTGGCGGAGGTCCTTGCACTTGGACTGACACCGCCAATATCCAGGTAGGCGGCAGCGCTGGCGAAAACGTTGCCAGCGTCATCAAGGTCAACCTTGACGAAATCCCGAATGCCGCGATCCCCATCGAGTCGATGCTTGGTCTGGGTGCCGCCACATGTGCAAGTGGTGAATGTCCGCCGGATGCGGTCGTGAAGGTCACCCGCCTTGAAAACCCGATAGCCGCTGACACTACCACGACCAATGTCACGAAGACCGCCAACTCCGAGTCGATCTACAGCGTAGGCGTCACTTCTCCCAGTGCCAACATAGTCGGCGACGAGCACATGTGGCTCTTGTTGGAGTCCGACAGCACCCAGATCCTTACTTTTGGGGGCGCGGAGCAGCTCACGCTCACGATGAAATACCTGCCGCCAGGGCCACCGAGCAAGGTGCAGCACTTAAGTCTGCAAGCTGGTGATGGCGGCGCAATCGCTACATGGGGCATTCCCGAAGAATCCGGCTCGCTGGCCTTCATCAACGGGTACGACATCGAGGTCATCGATCCCGACGGGTCCGTTGTGGATGGCTTCGAAACCGAAAATCAGTCCGAAACCATTACAGGGCTCGATAACGGAACTACCTACACGGTTCGCGTCCGGGCACGAACTCATGTCGGGGAAGGCGGCTGGGAGAGCGGGACTGTCACCCCCAAGGCGCTGGTACGAGCGGGAGGAGATTGTTCCGCATCCAGCCAGACGCTAGCGGATACTGTGAAGTCTTACTACAACATTCAGAATGAGGTGCTCGAAGGCAAGAAATCCGACGTCTGGTCTGCCGGAGCAAGCCAGAACAATCCCCTCACAGCGAAGCTCTCCTTGACCAACCAGAGCTTGGTCTTGGAGAACGCGGCGATGGACACCCAAGGCGTCCGCCGAGAAAATTACACTGTAGTAGTCAGTGATGCTGTCGCATACAACTCATCGGACGGCATGATTCACCTGCGAGCAAATGTTCAGCACAACTGGACTAACGCCGTAACCGACGCCAACAACAATGTAGACAAGCAGGAGATGAGTATAGGGGGAGACTACGAATACATTCAGGGTTCATGCGGTGACGTAAAACTCATCTCAATCGTACCCGAGGTCGACACGAACCCTGGCGAAATGATTCTCGATGGCGGATGTAACTACCAGGGCGTGTGCACTGGAACAGGTGGCGGTAGTTCTGGTGGCGCGGGTGCCGGAGGCGGTTCTGCTGGATCCCCCGCTTCTGCGCCGAACCCCAACGCGGTCTCAAGCTGGAACTGCTACGACGACGTATGTCAGATTAATGTATCCAATAAAAAGAACGTCAAGCCTGGCCTGCTCTTCGAAGTGGGAGGAGGCTCTCGATATGAGGGGCATAGACCTGCCAGCCCCTGGCCAGGCATGCCCACGTCTATCAAGATTCGTAATCACGCGAGCTGGGCGCGCGTCACCCCAACTAAGGCATTTCAAAGGAAGTATCCGGCGATCCTCAAGAATCTGACCATCAAACTGGACAGCGGAAACGCATTCAAGATTATCGGGGGCAGCATTTCCATCAGCTGGCCTCCTGGAATAACCCCAGATATAGGTCGCGATGCTAAGACCTGGTCAGTCCAGGGGCCGGCAGGCCAATGGAGTGTCAGATATCCACGCTCAGGCACAACGGATTACGATGTCCAGTGCACCACGCTGATTTGCTATTATCAGTCAATCAAACATGAGGTCAGGGGCGAGCTGCAGCTCCCGCCCTCCAGGGACCCCAGCGAACCTTACGGCCCCGACCCCCTCTCCATCTCCTCCGCATGGCGGAGTGCACTGACGTCGTAGCTAACTCACCTAGGAGATGGGTTGAGGGGCAACCCTCAACCCATCTCGCCATTAATTGATGCTCAACCATTCGAGGCTCCATGAAGCTATCAACAGTTATCAAAGTGTCCGCTGGCTTATGCACTGTCATCTTGACAGCTCTCACAATAGCGATAGTCCAGCAGTCACAACACCGATTCGATCGGCTATTTCTAGTTTCAAGCAATGCCATCCAAGTCGCATCGCCTGAATACCTAATCACACCGGCCAGCCCTAAAGAAATAGAGCACTCTCTATTTTCGGCGACAATCGAAATGTCTCTCCGCCAATATGGACCAGAAGGACCATGGAGTCGCCATGAGCTGACCGAGAATATATGGGGCGAGGCAACAGTACGCCCCAACCTACCGGCATCGACAGTCGATGAAGCCTTAAAAGAATTCAAGGGGGGAACCGGTCCGGATTACAGCGAAAAAACAGCAGCCAACACAGCAATAGAGAAACTAGGCGCGAACGAAAAGCGTACTGCAATAGTTGAACTAACAACACCTCTCACCGAGGAAGAGATAGCCAAGAAGATAAGCAGTGGTCTCATTGGAGCAAAGGCTCTACTACTCATTTCCAAGCCTTCGTCGATATCAAAGAAACCGCTATTCTGGTGGCCGGGCTTCGATGGCTGCAAAGCGCGCGGACTACCTAAGTGCAACGATCACGCACCCATATCGCAATTTCGCCAATGGGTTTCGCTACTAAACAAGGGCGACGAAAGGAGCCTAAACTCAACCGGGCTGACTTTGAGTATCTTAAAAAATGCCGCCAAAGACGGCCGGATATATGGATTTATCCTCAATTGGAGCGACAGGGGCCAACTCTCTTATTTCATCCAAAATCCCCTCATTCGCAATATTATAATACTATAAATTATACCACTTCTCAAGCTGTCAACATTTGCGAGTTCGCAAAATTTTTAGACAAATCCTGCTTTATAGACAAAGCCGCCAGACTCAATACAATGGCCACTCGCGAACTACTCGCCAGCAATGAAAATGAGAGATGCATCCCGTAGCGAAACATTTCTGATCTCGATAGCCAGCGTATACCTCAATCGAACCTAGCAGCGCTCTCTGCCATTCTTGTGAATCCTATAAAGTCGGACCGCTCAGCATAGGATCCAACCTTTACAACATCGCCGGTTTGGGGGGCATGGATCATCTGGCCGCCGCCGATGACGATGCCGACGTGGCCAGGGCCGTTGGGCTCCATCCGGAAGAAGGCCAGATCGCCGGGCTGCTCCTGCCCGGCAGGGGCGTGTACACCATGACGCCACTGGTCATACGTGACGCGCGGGATGGTGATCCCGGCCGCCTGGTAGGCGCGCATCGTAAGCCCCGAGCAGTCGAAGGCGTCGGGGCCGTCAGCTCCCCACCGGTACGGCTTGCCGAGCTGGGCGCGGGCGTAAGCGATCACCCGAGCGGCGACCTCCGTCTGCGGAAGCGCAACCACCACTGCACGCCGGTGCCGCTCCGCCGCCGCGAGCACCCGATCCACATAGGCCCAGGAGTGGTTGTAGGCGAAGAGAGCCCGGCGGACATCGCGATCAACGCCAGAGGCGCACAGATAGCGGGCCGCCGAGAAGACAGCGTCGGCAGGGTTCATGATGTCGGCCCGGCCGTCGCCGTCCCCATCGATGCCGTACGCCTTCCAGGGCGCGGGCATGAACTGCATCGGCCCGAGTGCTCCCGCCGAGGAGGGGCCTGTCTTGGTCCCGTGACCGGATTCGACCTTCCCGATCGCGGCCAGGAGCGCCCAGTCCAGGCCTCGGCAGGTCTCCGCCGCCTTGACGTACAACGCCAGATAGCGGGGCGGGATGTCCCTCGGCCGACCGGTCGGTGCACCCGGTAGAGACCCGTCGAGCAGGGCGGACGTGACGCCGGTGAGCAGAACGACGACCAGCACCATTCCGGCCACCGCCGCCATCACTCCACGCACGAGTCCCCTCCTCGTGCAGAAGGCCAAAGGTCCGCGAGTTCGACCAGCCGCAGCCGGCGTCTGGCGGAGCCGATCGGAAGCCACACCGCCTCACGTGGCCCGGAGGTCGTCTGGACCGCGGTGGCGGCCGGTGCCTCAGGCGTGCCGATCTCAGCGCGGAGGTGCTGCTCCCGGCGAGTGCTCGGGAGCCAGAACAGCACCGGTGTGCTGATGCCGGTGACCTCGACCAGTTCGGCGTACGCGGTGAGCTTGGCGACCACCCGTGCCAGGGTTTCGCTGCCGGTGTCGTGTTCGAGGAAGAAGTCGACCTCGACACCGCCTTCGGCCCACCGGCCGTACCCGTCCGGGCGGACGATGTCGCCCCAAAGCTGCGTGCAGCGGCGTTCGCCCCACCAGGCCGTCAGCTCACCCTCCTGCTCGGCCTTCAGCCGGGTGAAGAAGTCGTTGACGCCGATCAGATGGTCGAGCGTGGCGGAATGGCAGGCAGCCAGCATCTGGTCGTGCCGGTAGCCCATTTCCCGCACCGTGATGCCGCGATGTGCGGCCAGGACGGCGGCCCCCGCCGGGCCGAGCACCCAGTGCCAGGGAGCGGACCCCACCGGCGTCCAGGGGCGGGCGCGGTCGAGGGCGGCCAGCCGGTAGAGGTCCAGCAGCCGGTGGCGGGCCTTGTCGGAACAGGTGAAGTACGCCCGGGCGAGTTGGTGGGTGGTCAGTACGCGGTGCTCGTGGGCGAGCTCCAGAATCTGCCAGTCACGTGGGGTGAGCCGGGCCGCGAGCTCGGCGATGACCGCGCGGGATGCCCGGGGTGGCACGGTACGGCTGGCGCGCTGCCGGATGCTTGGGCGGGTCATGCCGGCTCCCTGCTGGGAGCCCTTGCGGACAGGCGTTCGTCGTTCGCTCTGGCCGAGATACGTGGTTTCACCGGTCCTCCTGTGGTCGCGAAGGTGGCGCGGGAGGCCTGCCGTACCTGGGTCTCTCGCTCGGGGATGGCGGCGGGCAGCGGGCGGGTGCGGAAGGTGAAGGCTGGGGTCGCGGCTCCGTCGACGACCAGGCGCCCGACGGCTTGAAACGCGCCCAAATGAGTGAGGTCGTGCGCGGACAGCACGGGCCCGACGTGCGCTTTCAGGTCGGCGGCGTCCTCCGGAGAGACGGCGAAGAACAGCTTGTTGCGGGCGTCGGCGGAGATCGCCTCGCGGAGGTCCTTGGGAAGCTGGGCGAGATGCTGGTGGGCGAGAACAAGCGACAAGCGGTACGCGCGAGCCTCGGCCAGGACGTCGGCGATGCTGCCCGGCAGGTTGAGGAAGTTGTGGCACTCGTCGACGTAGATCGCGGTGTCGTGCCGTACGGCTTGCGCCTGGCGGGAGCGACGGGTGACCGCTTGCCACGTGTGGGCGAGCAGGACCGAGCCGAGGAGCCGGGTAGCGTCGTCACCGAGTACGCCCTTGGGGGCGCGGACCAGGCAGATGCCTCCCCCATCGAGGTGCCGGCCGAGGTCAACCGACGAGACAGGGCTCGCGAGGGCGTCCCGGATGAATGGGCGCAACAAGACCGCGCGGAGCTTGTTCATCACCGGCCCGATCACGGCCGAACGACCAGCTGGGGTCAGGTCCTCGTACGCCTGCCAGAACCCGGTCAGCAGCTCGTCGCTGAGCTGGCGTACGACACGGGCTCGGTAGCCGGTCTCGGTGAGCAGACGCGGCACCTGGGCGAGGGTGGCGCGCGGGCCGTTCACCGTGGTGAGCGTCAGGCAGGCCGAGCGCAGCAGGTCGTCCACGCGCGGTCCCCAGGCTGAGGAGAAGCAGCGGTGGAAGATGGTGACGACCGAATCGACGGCGAAGGCGGGATCGGGTCCGGCGAGCACGTTCACGCTCGGCGGCTTGCCGGGGTCGGCGGGGTCGAAGACGACAGTACGGCCGATGGCCGACTTGGGCAGCCGGGCGAGCACGTCGCCGACGAGGTCGCCCTTGGGATCGATGACCAGCACGCCGCGCCCTTCCACGGCGTCTGTGAGGATCATGTTCGCGAGCAGGGTCGATTTCCCGACGCCGGTTTCCCCGACCACGTGGATGTGATGCCGGGCATCGGCGATCGACAGGGCCACGGGCCGCTGTGGACCGCTGTCGGCGTCCCCCAGCATCCGGACTGGCCCGTCGTACGGCACGGCCGGTGACGGGGCGACGGGCCGCGTTCCGGCCCGGGTGATGCCGGGGGCGTCGACGTCCAGGGGCAGATGGGCGAGGGCGGCCAGCTCGGCGACCGACAGCAGGTAACCCCGGTCGAGTCGTCGCGAGGCCAGCGCGTGGGCCGGTCTCCGGAGGCGGCGTCGCCGCAGGTACTGGTGGCCGGAGGTGAACAGCGCGAAGACCGACGCCACGCTGTGGGCGCGGCCTCGCAGCCGGCCGTCGGCACCGGATGCGGTGGTGGCCACGCCGTACCGGATGGCGACTTCGTAGCGGGGCTGGCTCGCCTTGGCGAGGATTGCCCTGACCTGCTCGGCCCGTTCCGGAAACATGCGGGCCAGTTCGGCCGGGTGCCCGTCGCCGGACATCGTCCCGTGGCCGGGAGTGATGAGGTCGAACAGCTCTCCCAGTGGGTGTGCCGATCGTCCGCCACGGAGGAAGGCCGCCGCGCGGTGTGCGCGTCCAAGCCGCTCTCCAGTAACCGGGCGGGCCAAGACCTGCACCGTCACGTGCTGACCATGAGCCAGCCCGGACATCGCGCCGAGCAACGCCCGGAGCGGATCGGCATCATGGTCGTGTTTCAGCGGCAGATGCTCGGCCTGCCCAAGAACCAGACGACCGCCCGTCGCATCGGCGTCACGTGGCAACGGCGGTACGGCTGGCCTGGTCGTGGCCGTGGCCCCTGGCCAGGCGGACTGCACGGCCTTCTCGATGACCCCGTTCGGGATACATCCGGGCACCCACACCTGGATCCGCACTCCGGAGGCGTCGCCGACGTACTCGAAGGCGATGTGCGGCTGGCCGAGCAGGAACCGCTTCCAGGCGGGCCGCAGCAGCCCGACCAAATGCGCCCAGAGCGCGGCAGCGCCGGCGAGGTCGACCTGCGGCGGGCAGGAGATCTCAACGAGCCGTGCCTCCCGCGCCAGCCGTACGTGGCGAAGACGCCAGATCAACCGGCGTACAACCGTCAGTAGGCTCGCGAATGCGAAGGACCCGACTGCGACGCGCCAGCCGTACGTCCACATGAGCTCGGGCAACCGCTGCGGCAGCTCGTCGAGGACCGTCGGCAGATCGTTCATCAGAGATCACCTCGCCGAGAACTGCGACAGAATCGGCGTATGCGAACGCTGTTGCATCTCGCGGTCGGGGCGATCGTCCGCCGAGGCGATGATGTGTTGATGGTCTGCCAGCAGGACGACGAAGAGGGCATTCCGCGGTGGCAGATTCCCGGCGGGGCCGTCGAGCCCGGCGAGTTTGCCGAGCAGGCCGTCGTCCGCGAACTACGAGAGGAGACCGGCCTCATCGCCACAGCTCCGGACCGGTTGGCGTGCACGATGCAGTACCCGATCCCGGATGGACCGTATGCGGGACTGTGGACGGCATTCCTGTTTGCGTTCGACGCGCTGGAGGGCACTCTTGCCCCGCGAGATCCCGATGGCGAGGTGACGGAGGCGGTGTGGGTGCCCCTGGCCGAGGCGGTGGATCGGCTGTCCCTGCTCAAGCATCCGCAGCTACGGGATCCAGAGATCCGGTGTCTCCTCGACGGGGACTCAGCGCCGACGTACTGGACATGGCCCAACGGCTTGGCGCAGGACCCTCTGGTCTTCCCGAAAGTCCCTGTGCTGGGTTGAGCAGACCTGGTCACAGCGGGTCGCCCTCCTCGTCCAAGCTCCGGAGCGGAGGTGGCTCGGCGGTGTCGAGAGCGGCGAGTTGGGCGGGGTCGCTGGTGGCCAGCATCGCTTCGGCGGGTGAGGCGACGACCTGGAAGGCGACCCGGTTGGCAGGGCCGGCGACCATGAGCGCCTCGCCCCGCTCCGCGGTGAGCAGGAACTGCCGTTCGCCGTCGGAGAGGTCGAATGCGTCACCGACGGCGTCGATCGCCTGCGGAGCCTGGCGGAGCAGGATCTGGCTGGCGGCGTTGGCGACGATCGCTTGGCCGAGGTCGGAGCCGAGCAGGTCGGCGGCGTCCTGGGTGATGACGGCGAGTCCAGCCCAGTGCTTGCGTGCTGCTTTGGCCATCCGGAACAGGAATCGGGCGCCTTCGGCTTCGCGCATGAGCAGCCACGCCTCGTCCACGACGACGAGGCGTCTGCGCCGATCGCGGGGGTTGGCGACCCTGCGCCAGATGGCGTCCAACGCGAGGAGAGTGCCGACCGCTTTCAGCTCCTCGGGCAGGTCGCGCAGCGAGAACACGATCAGGTGACCGGAGGGGTGGGTGGTGGTCGGCCCGTCGAACAGTCCCCGGTAGGAGCCGGTCACGTACGGCGCGAGTCTGCTCGCGAGCTCCTCACCCTGCAAGCTGGCGACGAGGTCGGCGAGGAGCGGCGCGGGTCGATGCCAGGTACGGCTGTCGCGGGTGATTCCTGCCTTGGTGTAGGTGCTGAGGATCGCCGGGTCGAGCACTGCGCGGGTCTGCGCGTCGAGGGGTTCACCGAGCATCGTCGTGATCAGCGTCTGCAGGAACAGCGCGCGGCGGGCGAGGACGTCATCCTCTGGGCCATGGCTTGCCGGAAGATCGAGGGGGTTCCAGCGCACGCCGCTCGCGCCGAGGCGAAGGTGGGTCCCGCCGACCGCGTAGGCGAGGCGCGCGTACTCGTCCTCGGGGTCGACGACCGCGAGTTCGACTCCGTGGTAGAGCAGCCGGAGGATCTCCAGCTTGGTGAAGAAGCTCTTGCCGGCTCCGCTGCGGGCGAGGACGACCGAGTTGTGGTTGTCCTGCGCGAAGCGGTCCCACAGCACCGCCCCGGAGCTGCTCGCGTTCACCCCGTACAGCACGGCCGTGTCGCTGGCAGTGCCCGCCAGGTCGGGTGAGGTGAACGGGAAGGCGGCGGCGAGCGCGGTGGTGTCGAAGCTGCGGCGCAGCCGGATCGCGTCGATGGCCAACGGCAGCGTTGTCACCCAGCCCTGCAGTGCGCGGAAGGTCGTCGGCTGCGCCTCAAGCAGGAGGGAGGCGGCGAGCGTGCGGACGCGTTCGACCTCGACCTCCAGCTCGTCCTCGTCGGCGGCGTGGACGGTGAGGTAGAGGCCGAGCCGGAAGAGGCGACCGTGTCCGCGCGCGAGGCTGGCGGCCAGGTCGGTGGCGTCGTCGGCGGCGGCTTCGGCTTCGAAGTCCTGCAGACGGCCGTGTTCGGCGTCGGCACGGCTGGTGGATTCCAGGCGGGCGAGCTGACGGCGCAGCCGCATCGCGGCCACCGCCTTCGGGATCGGCTCGATGTGCAGCGAGACGTCCAGCCGTCCGGGGTAGGTCACCAGCGGCTCCAGCCACCCTGCCCCGACCTCGCGCGGGTACCCGGTCACGGCGAATGACGCGGTAACCCCGTGAGGCAGGCCGAGGCTGCGGGCACCGATCCGCAGCGCGCCCGGGTGGGTGAATGTGCCGTGCCGAAGTTTCATCGTTCCTCCCTGCCGGTGATGGGCTCCGCGAAGGTTTCGCTGACGAGGTCGCCGCCGGGGTCGAGGCATTCGGCCAGCGCTTGGTGTGCGGCTTCGGCGTCGAGCACGTGTGCGGTGAGGCCGAGCGCTGCCAGGGATCTTCCGGCCTCAGCGGCCCGGCGGAGCACCACGGCCGCCCCCGCGTCCCGTACGGCTCTGCGTCGCCCCGTCGTGGGCGAGTTGTCGCGGATGACGATGAGCACCTGCCGCGTCAGCAGGTCGCGTGAGGCGTTGAGCTGTGCCAGGAAGGCGGCGTGTTCGCGCGCGGCCTCCTCCAATGCCGGATGCGGCAACGTCGCAGCGTGCCGTTCGACGGCGTCGATCTGGCCGCCAAGGTCGATGCGGCGGGCGCGGACGAGGATCTGCACTGGGGCGTCGAGGCTGTTGAGCCATCGCCCGAACGCTCCGACCAGCGCCGCCTGCTCGTCCGCCGTACGCAGGTGGAAGGAGAGCGTGGACGCCTCGACCAGTACGGCGATGCCGCCATCGGTCAGCTCCAGAACTCCGTCGGTGCGGACGGCACGAACGGGAAGCTTCAACGGCTCGGGCAGGCGTCCACGCACGCGGCACCAGCGCGGCGGCACGGGCACTCCCTCGGGGGCGGCGACCAGTTCCTTGGCCGAACGCCAATGGAGGAGCGCGGCAAGGCCGTACCGGTCCAGGGTGAGCCCGTCGCGGCGGCCGAGCGCGACCGCGATACCGACCGCAACGAGAGGCAGCAGCATGGCGGCGAGTACGACGATCGGCAGAAGCTTCCCTGCCGTCCAGTAGATGACGGCGGCGATTCCGCCGGTGAGGGTCAGGATCAGGAGCTGCCGTGCGGTGAGCCCGGAGACGACCTTGTCGGGCCGGTCCACATCTGCGGGTATCCGCGCGATCAGGGGTTCGCTATCGGTCATCGCCTACCTCCCTTGCGGTCGGGTGGAGGGTCCAGACGAAGCCGGAGCTGGACCGGGCGTGGGCGGCGGGTTGGCATACCGGGCAGCCGGTCCTGCACCCATGGCGGCTTGGGCCGGACCCAGGTCGTGGGCCGTGGGCGCGGTATGGGTGGGGCCTGCGGCCGCGGTACGCGCTGGACCGGGAACGGCAGGGCGAGCTGTGTCCCCTGTTTGCCCCGGTTCGCGGGGAGCGGGATCGGCAATGCGAGTTGCTGACCCGAGGGCGAAGCAGTTGAGGCCGGACTGCGGTTGGCCGGAGCCGCGCCGGAGGCGGAGGTGGGTTGCGTCGTTCCCCCTGCACCGCTGGGACTTGGACCGGTGGCCAGCGCGAGCCCATGCCTGGTTCGCCCACCCATGTGGCTCACACTTGTAGTGGCCTTTTGAGCCGACCCCAGCCGTGCGGCGGCCCCTGCACTCCGGGAGCCGCGGAACAGGCCACCGACGACGCCGAGTGTCTTGTAGAGAAGGAACGTACGGGCCAGGCGCATCACCAGGCGGGGCTGTGCCTGCTGCCAGATGGTGCGGGCCACCCAGCCGGGGATCCGGATCAGCACGTACAGCAGGCCGATCAGGATCAGCACGTCGGCGGCCTGCGCGACCGGCGAGTCGCCGCTGGTGAGAACGGCCTCGTGGGAGTGGGCCTCGGGCTGGGTGAGCTGCACTTTGAACGCCAAGATGAGCACCAGCGCTTGCAGGATCTGGATCGCCAGCACCCCGAAGAAGCAGCGCCACCACAGCCGGGCGATGCCTTCGGTCTGCGGCAGCGCGTGGAACAGCAGCGCGAGCGGCGCGGCAATCATCAGGAACAGCAGCAGGGTGATCCGGATGACGGCGATGAACGCGAGGATCGTGCCCATCAGCACCGCCGTACCGGCCATGAGGACGAGATAGATCACCGCGCCCGTCGAGTTGGTGACCAGGGCGAGGACCTTGCCCGCCAGCAGATCGCCGGCGCGCTGCGGGTTCACGCCGTCACCGAGCAGGCCCTCCACTAACGCGTTGACCAGCTCGATCGCCTGCTCGCAGACAAGTAGCGAGCCGTTGATGAGGATGGCCGCGACCACCAGGCGAGGGGCAACCTCTTTGACCGTGGTAGAGGTCTGCACGCTGCCGTACGACATGACGATCAGCCCGCCCGCGAGCACGAACAGCACCAGCAGGGCGTTCGCGACCAGGGCGACGTGACCGGCCAGCTCCTGGACGCGGGCGAGCATCGACGGCGGAGGAGACGACAGCAGGCTCTGCCCGACCAGCCGGAACGCCGGGTTGACCGCGTCCCGCACCAGGCTGGTGAACCAGCCGTTGACCGCCTCGTTCACCTTGCAGCCCATGTCCAGCCACCCACAGCCTGTGGACGGCGTTGTCCGACCGACCTGCGGTGATGGTGTGGGACGAGGAGCTGCGGCGGCGACCGGCGAAGTCGCAAGAACCAGCAGGCCGGCCGTGAGCACCGCCAGGAGGACGCCGACGCTGAGCGCGAGCCGCGGATCTCCGCGTCGGGCAGTAGGGGAACGACGACGAAGCATCGCTACGCCCCCACGATCCCTTTGAGGATGTTGACCAGAAGCGGCGCCAGGACGGCGATGCCGTACCCGAAGGCGGCGTAACGGAGCGTCTTCTTGGCGGCCTCGACCTCACCGGGGTCGCCTCCGGCCAGCATGTAGCGGACGCCCCCGATGGTCAGGAACAGCGTGGCCAGCCCGACGAGCAGGCCGATGATGACGTTGCGCAGGTTGTCGATCACCTGGTTCAGCGAGGACGGGGCGGCGAGCAGATCCGCGGCCCAGGCCGGCGACGTGCAGAGCACGATGGCGACAGCGATCAGCGCGAAGGTCCAGCAGCGGGTCCAGGTGATGCCCATCCGGCGGTGTCCCGAGCGCGATGGCGTGGGCATGAGAGCCTCCTCGATGACAGCTGGGTGCTGGTGCCAGAGGTCCGCACTCGACCGGTGGGGCCGCCGGGTTTCCTCCTTCGCGGGATGCGGGTGGCGGGTGCGGCTGGGGACCGGTGGACCGCCTGGCCTTCGCCGGCCGGTGCGGACCTCTGACACTCGGGAAATACGCCGGTCAGAAGGCCGGATCGGACATCGAGTCGTGAATCTTGGTGCTGACCCGGCCGTCGAGGATCGCGTCCCGCAGGCGGGCTTCGGCGCGGCTCCTGCGCTTGCGCAGCGCGTCATAGCCGAGGCCGAGCGCCTCCGCGACGTCGGTCAGGTTCACGTCTTCGAGGCGGGTGGTTCCGATCAGCTGGGCCTCGAACCTCGTGATGATCCCCTGCTCAACGGCGTCAGCGAGCAGCAGATCGGGGTGGCCACTGGGCGGTGCCGACATCGGCCGCAGGATCGTGTCCGGCGAGACCGGAACCACGTCGGCCCGGCGCGCTCGCTGCCCCGCCTTTCGCGCGATACGGCACAGCCGGAGCATGATGCGGGGCCGGTCCAGGTCGATGTCGTCGAGGGCGTGGACGAAGCCGATGACGACCTCGGCGGTGATGTCCGCCCTGTCGGTTGCCGAGGTTGCGCGGGACAGGGTGGAAATCACGTGCCGCAGGCCAGGCAGGGCCACCCCGACACAGCCGATCGTCCAGGCATCGCCGTACGTCCTGGCCTGGGTAATGAGCTCACGCCAGGCCGCATCGCGGGTGGTGCGGTCGGCCGAGGGGTGTAGCAGGATCGCGCGGAGTTCGGTGAGCGGGATGAGCCGGGCGGGCAGACCGTTCCCGATTGCCTTGCCGTCGATGGCGAGCGGAGCGGGGCCCTCGCAGAGCTGCCGGAGAGTCCGCTCGACGGTGTCGAGCAGGCTCGGGTCCCAGGTGATCGTCCGCGCGGTGGCCGGGTGCGCTTCTGGCCGGTCGTACGAGATTCGTGGCATGTGAACCCCCGTTGACGTGCCCGAATGGATCAGGACACGTCCAGCCACTCATCTGGTTTGGGAAGAATTCGGAGCCAGTTTGGGACCAGCGCTTCGAGGGCGGCATCCGAAGGCTGTCCCGGATGTGTACCGAATCGCGCTGACCTGCGAGAACAACTTCCGATCACCCAAATCGAAGGAAATCGGACCGGTATCCCAAAACTTGCATTGACCTGCAGAGATACCTCCCTCCGAATGGATGATCAACGAGTAGGTAAAGTCTCGAGGCGACTTAGATCACAACGGAGCCCGAGCGCTCAAATCGGAGAAAAGTGCAGATGTCGACAAAATGCCCTAAAAAGGGCATATTAGGACAATTGCCAATCCGCCCATTTTGCCAAAATTACACCGAAATATGACATAGACGACCATAGCGGGGCATATTGTCCACAAGTTGCCAATGCAAGAAACATCCCGAATATCCTCGGGTACCACCTCAGTAGATGGAGAGCTGTGATGTCGGAGGTCAGCCCACTCAGGCCCGGTGATCCCTCCACTCTGGGCGACTACGTCCTCACGGGACGACTCGGCGAGGGCGGCCAGGGCACCGTCTATCTAGCTAAAGGAGGAGACGGGCAGCAAGTTGCAGTTAAGTTGCTACATGCCCGGTTCGCGACCGACGTCCCGACGCGCGACAGATTCATGAGGGAGGCTGCGGCAGCAAAGCGCGTCGCCCGTTTTTGCACTGCGGCAGTCATTGAGATCGGAATAGAGAACGTTGGAGATCGCCCTTATATCGTAAGTGAGTACGTCACAGGGACCTCGTTGCATGAGGACGTATCTCGGAACGGGCCTCGAAATGGGGCCGACCTGGAGCGGCTAGCCATAAACACCGCAATTGCACTTGCGGCTATCCATGGCGCTGGAATTGTGCATCGCGACTTCAAGCCATCCAATGTCCTTCTTGGTGCAGACGGTGCAAGGGTGATCGATTTTGGGGTCGCTAGAGCACTAGATGCATCGGCCCCAATAACAAGCCACGCAATTGGGACTCCTGCCTACATGGCTCCCGAGCAGTTCTCCGATGCCCCTCTTGGCACCGCCGTCGACATGTTCGCTTGGGCCGCAACTATGGTATTCGCCGCAACGGGACGTCCCGCATTCAGCGGCAACAGCATTCCCGCAATCATAAATCGAATTTTGACCGGCACCCCCAATCTCGGAACGCCAGAACAGCTAGGCGAACCTCTTCGGTCTCTCGTAACATCAGCGTTCGCCAAGAATCCCGAGGACCGCCCATCCGCCAAGCAGGTTCTCAATACCTTGGCCAATCTCGCTGATCCATCTATCGGGCAAACCAATGAGCTTCCTCTTGAAGAGGAAGCTGGGGGGGAATCGGAGGACCGAACACTCAGCGGTGAAACTGAGCCCTCAGCATTTGGCACGCACACGTCTTCCAGTGACCATCGCGACCGAAGCAGATCACCTCGGAATCTTCTCCTGAGCATAGGATTGATCGCTGCAATCCTCGTCGCCGCTTTCGTCATAGTAAACAAAGAGCGAATTAGCGATACCATACAAAGCCTTTATGCATCACCTCCCCAAAGCGGGGATACTGGAGCAACTCCGAACAAGCAGCCAGACTCGCCAAAAAGCCCGATGAGCGTTACTCCACTCAAAACACTAAAGACACCACATCTATTCGCCATAGCACCTTCTGCTATTCCCCGGAAATCCATTACGAAGATAGAGCACCTTAGAGGGGTTTTGAATTTAGAAGTAGTAGATGCTGCCAGCGTCGAACTGGATGGCACGCAGACGCAGACACTTGGCGTCGATCCGTCCACATTTCGCTCTTACACACCCAGGACGACCGCAAAGTCTGACGCGCTATGGGAAAATCTCGCGAATGGCGAGCTCCTAGTTTCTTTTACCTTTAGCGGTAAGACCGGGATTGCTCCTGGTGAAACGGTAGCAGGGAGTGGGCGCAATTTGCGCATAGGAGCTTCTGCTCCAATAAGCCTCGGCTCAATCGATGCGCTGGTATCTCGGGAAACCGCACGCACTCTCGGTATCCCTAGGGGCAACGCACTAGTCATCAGCGCACCTGACGCTAACATCAACGAACTACGCAACGCCCTGCTCAAGGTTCTTCCTTCTGGTAGTCAGGTGGCGACACTTACCCCAATGCAACCATGATCTACTAACCTGTCGGAATGCAAAACCTGCTGATCGGTTGTCCGATCTGGTGAGCGGCATGAGGTATTCCCTGGTGTAGCTGGGGATCGGTGACCGCCTCGGGTCACCACGCAATGACGAAACCGTCCACCTCTGGTCGGCAGCTCCTGCCGCTGTCGGTCTGGCTCTGCGCCGACGAGCAGCCCGAACACGAACAGGCCACCGTCAGGTGTCCGCGCCGTAACACGCTGGTCGGCATCGAGCTCGCCCGCCACCTCATCTCCACATGCACCGAGCCCGGCGAGCTGATCGTTGAGACACACCCGATCAACGCGGCCACGCTCGCCTGCGCCGTACTGCAGGCGAGGAAAGCGATCGCCCTTGTACCCAAGGTCGCGCACGCCCAGGCCATCCGCGCCCAGCTTCAAGAGATCTTTTCTGCCAAAGAGCTGGCCGACATATACCTGCGGCCATGGTCGCCTCAGCAGATGGACGCCGCACTGGCCAAGCAGGCTGGAACAGCCCGGTTGGTCATCTACGCACCGCCATGCCACTCCGTACAGCAGTGCCCCGCCTGTCCAAGTAGCGGAGATTCCGCGGACGAACGGCCCGCCGTGATGCGGGGCGCATGGCAGGTCCTCGGCGACGGCGGGCACCTCGCCATCGTCACCGCTCCCCGCCGAGAGGGCGAACGGCTGCGCGATCAGGCGCCTGTTCTGATCCGAGCCGCCCGCGCCGCCGGGTTCGCCTACACCCAGCACGTCATCGCGCTGCGGGTTCCCGTACGCGAGGGCGAGCTGGTCGTCCAGGCCACCCCCGAAGGCCTCGGCCACCTCTACGACGTCCGCGCACCCGCACCCCCCGTGACGGTCGGCGTACACGCCGACGTCCTGCTGTTCACGAAGATCGAAAACAAGGGAGGCGCGCGATGACGATGCCCTCGGTGTGGGCCACGGGCAACCTGACCTCTCGCGCTCAGCGGATGGGCCGCTACCTGCCGGCGTCGATGGACCACCCGGCAAAGATGCTGCCCGCGATCGCGTCCCAGGTCATCGCTACCTACACCCAGCCCGGCGACCTGGTCCTCGACCCCATGTGCGGCATCGGGACCACCCTCGTGGAGGCCATCCACCTCGGGCGGGAGGCGGTAGGCGTGGAGTACGAGGCCCGCTGGGCGAACCTCGCCGTCGCGAACCTGCTGCACGCCCACCGCCAGGGTGCGACCGGCACCAGCCGCGTGATCGTCGGAGACTCGCGCCGTATCCGGGTCCTTCTCGGAGGCAGCGCGGGCCGTGTGGCGCTGGTGCTGACCTCACCCCCGTACGGCTCCTCCACCCACGGGCATATCCGCTCCACCCGGGACTCCGGCGAGCCGGGGATCAAGAAGTGGAACCACCGCTACAGCCACGACCCGGGCAATCTCGCCCACCGTGATCTGGTCAGACTGATGGAGGGGTTCGGTGAGATCCTCACCGGCTGCCGGCATCTACTGCGTCCCGGCGGGATCGTGGCGATCACTATCCGGCCGATCCGCGTACGAGGCGAGTTGATCGACCTGCCCGGCCAAGTGCTCGACATCGCCGAGCACGCCGGGCTCATTCTGATCGACCGGATCGCGGCCCTGCTGTGCGGGGTTCGCGATGACCGGATCGTGTCTCGTGCGTCGTTCTTCCAGCTCCAGGAGGCACGCCGGGCCCAGGCCCGCGGTATCCCCGTCCACGCCATCGCCCACGAGGACCTGCTCATCTTCACCACCCCGACCGGCGACACCGCGACGGATGGTGATGCGCGATGACCACCGCTCTCAGCGCGCCGATCAGGGGGAACCCCGCCGCCCGCGCCAGCGGATTTTCCCTGGTGGTCCAGCGGATTTCACTTGACCACCGGCATGGAGCCGAGCGTCGATCAACCACCCCGGCAGGGTCCGCCCGCGCCACCGACTTTCGGGTGTCGGCATGAGGCACGGGATGTCCCTGACGGAGCTGGCCAAGCTCCCGGCTGTGATCGACCTGGTCACCGCCGGGCGAGCCCTCGGACTGGGACGCACCAAGACCTATCAACTGGCCAAGACCGGCCAGTTTCCCTGCCGGATCATCCGCATCGGCAAGACCTACCTGGTGCCCACCGCCGACCTGCTCGCCCTGCTCGGCCTCCAGCAGACCGACGGATCGGACAAGAAGGCGGGCACCGATGGCGACCGGTAAGACCTACAAGCAGTGCGGCTGCCGCGACGAATCCGGCCGACGACTGGGCCAGAAGTGCTCCAAGCTCCGCCGCACCGGCGGAGCCTGGAGCGCCATCCATGGGACCTGGCACTACCAGCTGGAGCTACCACTGAACCTGGACGGAAAGCGACGTAGTCCGCTACGACGCGGCGGCTTCGACAGCCAAGGCACGGCCCAACAAGAGATGGATCACGCCCGGAAACTCCTGGCTCTCGCCGACCCTGACGACATCCACACCCTGAACCAGATCACCGAAGCCATCCTGACCAGCCTGAAGGAGACGCATCAGCTACCGGATGCCGACGGGCTTCGCCGCCAGGTCCGCAGCGGCCGCGACCTCACCCGGCGTCTCACCGTGGGCGACTGGCTGGACGAATGGCTGACCAGCCGGATCGGACTCCGGAAGAACACCTACCGCAGCTACCAGAGCCACATCCGGCTCTACTACCTTCCCCACATCGGCAGGATCCGTCTTGATCGCCTCCAGGTCTCCGATGTGGCAAGCGTCTTCGACGCCATCGACGAGCTCAACGACACCATCGAACAGGCCCGAAGGACCGGCGACACGGCCACCCGAGCCTTGGTCAAGGGACGCCGACCGGTGGGAGCAGCCTCCAAACAGCGGATCCGCGCCACGCTGCGGGCCGCGCTCAACGCCGCGATCAAGCAGCGGCTCATCGACATCAACGTCGCCGCCCTCGTGGAACTCCCGTCCGGAAAGCGGCCAAAGGCACTGATCTGGACACCCGAGCGTGTACGAGCCTGGCGCGCCGACTACGTGCAACGGTTCGCCACCGAGCATCAGCGGCCGTACGGCAAGCGTCCGCTCGACGTCTACATCTCCACGCCCCGTCCCTCGGCCGTCATGGTGTGGACGCCGGAGCAGACGGGAGCTTTCCTCTCCGCCGCCCGCACCCACGACCTATACGCCCTCTATCACCTGATCGCCCTCAGAGGGCTGCGACGCGGTGAAGCATGCGGACTCCGGTGGAGCGACGTCGACCTCAAAGCCGGGATCGTCACCGTGCGCTGGCAGATCACTCAGCTCGGTTGGGCCACGGATCAAGGACAGCCGAAATCGGAAGCAGGCGAACGCCACGTCGCCCTCGACAGCGAGACCATCAAGGTCCTCCGCGCCCACCGGAAAGAGCAGCGGCGGAAGCGTCTTGCGCTGGGAGGCGACTGGGTGGAGAACGACTTCGTGTTCACCCAGGGCAACGGCGCGACGCTCCACCCTGCCCACGTGACCGACCAGTTCGAGCGACTCGCCCACCAGGCCGACCTACCACCCGTACGGCTGCACGACCTGCGCCACGGGGCCGCGACCCTCATCCTCGCCGCCGGGCACGACCTCAAGGTCGTTCAGGAGACCCTCGGCCTGTCCTCCATCACCATCGCCGCCGACACCTACACCTCGGTCCTCCCCGACCTCGCCCGCCAGGCCGCCGAAGACGCGGCAGCCTTGATTCCCCTCCGCCGGTGACGCGGCGAACGTCAGCAGCCTGAGCCCCTTCGTATGACGACGAGGATCTTCCCAATTCCCGCAAGGAACAACGGTTCAGCCTGATTCGGCTTTCTCACGGGACACGCGTATGAGTCGAAATACGCAAGGGTTTCTCCTCCCACCCCTTCGTCCAAGAAGCATGACCATCTGGACAGTATCCGGATTACCAGGACTATCGGATGGTCGTTTCATGGCCAAGATCTGCGGTTCCACGGAGACGCGCACCGGAAGGCCTTGCAGGCGTCGTAGAAGATCTCCCTGCGGCGACCATCGGGGCCGCGCGCCCTCGTATGGCGGACGTAGGAGTCGAAGATCTACCAGTCATGCCGCTGCGCCGCCGTTCAGCACCGCCGAAGAGACCGTCATCGCAACCGTCGCAGCTACATGCACGGACGGCTGGGCGGCGGTAGTGGCCAAGCAGGGGGTCGCCGTGCTCGGTGAGAACCTCTGGGGCCAGGTGGAGTCCAGCCAGAACTCAGGCTGTCTCCCGTTAGCACAAGCAGCGCGCCGTCTCCTCGATGCGAAGGATCATGCACACGAATTCGTAGCCGACATTCTCGTCGGCCAGTCGCCCACAGATCGGGCCGGGCGTGCCCTCGTCGACATCCTTCGAGAGCACGCCAAGAAGATCCCGATCCCGGGCGAGGAAATCGTGGAGTCGTCTGCCCACGCGCTCCGCATCATGGGCATCTGCATCTGCATCCTCGCTGCGAATCTGAGCAGCTGCTACTGCCTTGCCGACCTTGCAGAGGCCGCCGGGAAGGGAAGGATCGAAGAGGCCCTTGCCGCAGGCCTGAACGAGTGGACAGAGAAAGCCTCCACACCATCCAAACATTGATCCTTTGTCCCACTCGAATGTGGATCATCATTGCTCTGTCGCGGGCGGGGCCACCACGCCCGCCACCGGACACGGCCGCCGATGCCCCCGTCCTGCACCTGCCCTGCCCCGGACAAACGTCCTCGGGCGATACGTGGCCCTAACAGGGAACCCGCGAATGGCGTATGGATCATGACGGAAACAAGATCACGACAGACGAGCAGCCATCGAGCAACCATCATGATCACAGCGAGGCACGGGCCGTCGTCAGGATGGTTCCCAAATGAAGAAAGCCCAGGTCATTGATACCGACCTGGGCTTCTTGCAAGTGCGCCGCCAGGGACTCGAACCCCGGACCCGCTGATTAAGAGTCAGCTGCTCTAACCAACTGAGCTAGCGGCGCCTGACACCCATAAGAGTAGCGAAGATTTGAGGTACTTCGTCCATGCGCGTGAAGGCGCACGCGCCCCGAAAGCCCGGCTCTCGTCGCGTACGCGGCGTCGATCAAGGGAGGCGGTCAGGGCCAGGTCACCCCCGCCGAGGGCGTGACCGGGGCGATGACGCCCAACCGTTCGAGCAGCGTCACGAAGGTCGAGGCGTACGGCGAGGGCGCGGCGACGGCGGCCACCCTGCTCCAGTCGACCTGCTCGCGCATCGCCCGGACCATGGGGAGCATCGCCCCGTAGTCGCAACTGTGCTCCGACATCGGCATGATCCACGAGATGACGAGGTCGGTCGCCTCCAGGACCTTCAGGTTGAGCGCGGCGACATTGATCAGATCGGCGCGGGCGATCATCTCGTCGGTGACCGGCCGGTTGGCCAGCGAGAAGATGAGGTCCACCAGAACGCCGCTCTCGTCGTACGCCTTGACGAGCCAGTCCTCCGGCGGCTTGACCGTGCGGAACCCGAGATCCTCCAGGGTCTTGAGCGCGAGCCCGACGTCCTCCTCGACGAGCGCGAAGTCGACGTCGTGCAGCGAGGGAGCGGCCCCTCGCGCGTAGCCGGCGCAGCCACCGGCCAGAGCGAAGCGCACCCCCGCGTCGCGCAGGCCCGCGCCCGCGCGCTTGAGGGTGTCCAGGATGGCGTCGGTGACGGCGTGCGTGTGACTGCCCACTTGGCTCGTCTGCCCCTCCGAATTCGACGCAAACAATCCGGGGTAGGCGGCTTCGATGGCAAACCGCAAGGAACGCCCCTCTGCGCCCCCTTTACAAAGTATGTCGGATTTGACGGCCGCGGTCACCGGTCCGGCCCCGACGGCGGCGCGGTGTCATGCGCGTTGAGGCGGTAGACCGCGTACGCCATGCCGATCACCGGCACGGCGACGTTGCGCACCTGGATGCCGCCGGGGGTGAGCCCCTTCTCCGTGCCGAGGTGCGCGTGACCGTGGATGATCAGATCGGCGCCCTCCTCGTCGGCCGCCTCCGCGAGCAGGTAACTCCCGAGGAACGGATAGATCTCCGTGGGCTCGCCCATGAGGGTGTCTTTGACGGGCGAGTAGTGGCTCAGCACGACCCGGTGGTCGCTGTCCAGGCCGCTCAGCGCGTTCCGCCAGCGGTCGGCGATGTGCCGGGTGTGCCGGACGAACGCCTTGGTCTCCGGCTCGCCGAACTCGCTCGCGCACTTGCCGGCGAACCCGCCGCCGAACCCCTTGCCGCCTACCACGCCCAGCGTCGCGCCGTTCATCGAGAGAATCGTCGCCTCGTCGTCGAGCACGATCACTCCGGCGTCCCGCAGGATCGCGGTGATCGCCTGCTCCGAGTCCGAGTGGTAGTCGTGGTTGCCGAGCACGGCGATCACGGGGATCGGCAGGTCGCGCAGTTCGTCGGCGACCACCCGGCCCTCGGCGACGGTCCCGTGCCTGGTCAGATCACCACCCACCAGGAGGACGTCGGCCCGATCCTCGATGCCGTGGAGCTTGGGCCGCAAGCGCCCGCGCAGGTCCTCCCCCATGTGAATGTCCGCCACGGCAGCGACTCTCGTCTGTGTCACAGAAGCTCCTCCTCTCCCGGCTCACGGACCTCCACCAGCGTGATCTCGTTGTGCACGGAAAGGCCCGGAGCGGCTTCACGGGCGACGTCCTCGATCAGGAGACGGCGCTCCGGCGCGCTGACCCGGCCCCGGAGAAAGATCTTGTCTCCTCGCACGTCGACCCTGATCCCCAGCTCGACGGTCCGCTCGTCCTCCGCCAGCGCCCGCTGCACCCGGGCCGCGACATAGTGCGGCGCGTCCATGGACTCCCCCTCAGATCAGCCTCTCCAGCGCCTGCCCGCCCAATCAGGGATAAAACGGGTCGTCGCGCGGCCGGCCGAGGTCGGCCCCCTCCGTCATCTCGGCGCCGTCATGTCAGCGCCATCCCAGCAGGTCCCGGGCCTGTCCCACCGCCTCCTCCACGGTCACGTCGCCCACCCACGACACGCGGTGCTCGCACGGCTCGCCGTACGGGTCGGTCCCGTCGGCGCCGCAGACGGGGCAGGCGGTGGTCCACGAGATCAGCGGCCGGTGGTGGCTGCGGGAGAGCGGCCCCGCGTTGACGAGGTTCACGCACAGGAAGACGCCGACGGTGGGCGTGCCGGTGGCGGCGGCCAGGTGCCGCGGCCCCGTGTCGTTGGCGATCAGCAGGTCGCAGGCGGCGTAGAGCGCGGCGAGTCCGCCGATCGACAACTCGCCGACCACGGGCACGGCGGGGCCGCGCATCGCGCGCACGACCCGCTCCACGATCTCGCGTTCCGGCTCGGTGCCGGTCACGACGACGGGACGGCCGAGCCGGTCGGCCACGGCGGCGAAGCGCTCGGGAGGCCATCGGCGGCGCGCGTCGTTCGCGCCGGGATGGACGGCGACCACGCCGCGCGGCAGCGAGCCGACCACTCTGCTCAGCTCGGCCCAGTCGGCCCGGGTGACCACCACCCGGGGCTCCAGGGAGCAGCCGCTGTGCGCGCCGACCAGCCGGGCCACCTCCAGATAGCGCAGCGTCTCGTGCTGGTAGGGGACGTACGGCACCCAGCGGTCGAGCGGCGCGGCGTCCGGCGTACGCAGCCCCGCGGTAACGCGGGCGCCGAGCCGCCGCAGGAACGGATTGGAGTTGCGGCCTCCGCCGTGCATCTGGAGCGCGAGGTCGAAGCGACCGCGCAGCGCGTCGTAGAGGCGGCCGATCCGCGGTGTTTCCGTACTGGCCTGGTCGGACGGCGCGGAAACACCGCGGATCGGCGGCAGCGCGACGACGTCGTCCACCGGTCCCGGTCGGCCGCGCAGGAAGCGGGCATGCCACTCGCGGGCGAGCAGCGTCAGCCGCGCCGCCGGATAGGCCCGCTTCACCGCCTCCAGGGCGGGCAGCGCGAGCAGGAAGTCACCGAGAGCGTTGGCCCGGAGCACGGCGATCTGTTCGACGCCTTCGACGAGGAGGTTCCTCATGGCGCCACGCGATCGCGGGACCCGACGCCGGCCGCGCTTGTTACCGGTAGAGGCTGGGACACCTGGGCGCGGCTACCCGGAGCGCGTGCCGGCAAACCCGCTACAACGACGCGATAGTCGACCGGATCCGAGGGTAGGTGGGCCGCATGTCCGAGGAACCCCGTAGCTATCCGCAGGAACCCCGCATCACGCCCGAACAGGAGTCCGAGAAGGGGATCGCCCGCGTGCCCGCGACGCCACGTGACGTCATCCACATCCTGCTCGGCGCTCTCCTCCTGGCGGTGTGCTTCGGCGTCGCCCTCACCGGCGCGCTGACCCGGGTGTGGTGGGTGCTCGCCGCGGCGGGCGTCGTCGCCGCCATCGTGATCGCCGACATCTTCTTCGCCCTGCGCCGCCAGCGCCGGCTCGGCGTGGGCCCGCGGTCGAGAGGGTGACCGGCTGTGCCCGGGGTCGGGCACGGCCGGGTGGGAGCCCGGGCGGAGTGCTCCGTTCGGGCTCCCGCGTGCCCCGGCCGGCACGTTCAGCGTCCCCGCGCCCTCGCGGTCGCGCGGCGGTTGGCCTTCTGGATCGCGCCGACCAGCTCATCCTTGGACATCTTGGACCGGCCCCTGACCTCCAGGCGGGCGGCGGTCTCGTAGAGGTGGTGCTTGGAAGCGGAGGCGTTCACTCCCTCGGCGGTCTTGCCACGCTTGGGCGTGCTCTTGCGCGCCTGCGCGTCCGACGGCCCCCGCTTCTCCTTCTTCTCCCAGTGGTCACCCACCTTCTCGAAGGAGTGCTTCAGCGCGGAGTACGCGGTCCGGTGCGCCCGCTCCCCCTCGCCGTACGTCTCGACGGCGGAGTCATGGGCCTTGATCCACGTCTTCTGCGCCTCCTTGGGCGAGCGCTCCAGGGTGGACGGGAGTTCCTCGCGGCCTGGCATGCGTGCGGCTCCCCTTTCTCGGACTCTCGCGGATCGCCTTCCTACGAATCAGCCCTATCCACCCGACGGCTCCCAAACATCGGCCGCGAGGCGGAGGGAGGATCCCCGTGACGGACATCCCGATCGTCGTGACCGGCCTCATGGGAGCCGGGAAGACCACGGTCGCCCGGCTGATGGCCGACGCGCTCGACCGGCCGCTGCGCGACAACGACGAGGAGCTGCTGGAGCGGTACGGCACGACGGCGGCGGACATCGCGACCGATCTCGGGGCGGCGGAGCTGCACGCCCGTGAGGCGTCCCTGCTGCGGGAGGCGCTCGCCGGGGACCCGTTCGTGGTGATCGCGGCGGCGGCGAGCGCCGTCGAGGACCCGGCGTCGAGACGGGCGCTGGGCCGGGCCTTCGTGGTGTTCCTGGACGCTCCGCCCGCGGTCCTCGCGGAGCGGACGCTCTCGGGGACGCACCGGCCGCGTTTCGCCCCCGATACGGCGGAGATGCTGGCCGAGCAGCGGGAACGGCGGCTGGCCTACTTCAGCGAGGTGGCCGACCTGACCGCGGACAGCTCGCGGCAGGCGCCGGAGGAGATCGCGGCGCGGGCGCTGGCCCGGTTCGCGAACGCGAAGCGATCCGGCCGAGCCGGACAGTCCGAGTAGTCCGGGTAGTCCGAACGGCCCGAGTAGTCCGGGTAGTCCGGATGGCCCGCGCCCCGTCGGGCGCCGCCGACGACGAACCACACCGTCTTGCCATAGCGGCCCGGCCGTACGCCCCACTCGTCGGTGAGCGCGCCGACGATGAGCAGCCCCCGGCCGTCGGTCGCGCCGGGACCGGAAAGCCGGGCCCGGGGCACGCCCTCCCCCGGATCGAAGATCTCGCCGCGGATCCCGGCGCCGTCGCCGGCCAGGCGGAGGGTGAACGCGGCCCCGCCGTGCCGTACGACGTTGGCGGCCAGCTCGCCGACGACGAGCACGCAGTCGTCGACCAGCGCCTCCGCGCCCCACGAGGGGAGCTCTCGGCGGACGAGCGCGCGGGCGGCGGCCACGCCGGCGCCCGTCGCGGGCAGCAGGCACTCCGCCGCGCGCGTCGACGCCTCCGGCGGCTCCTTCGCGAAGGGAAGAACCACTTGCGCCTCCTTAGTTGCGGGAGCGCTCCCACAATCACGATACGGCGGCCTCCCCGCGCCGTGAATCGACAACCACGTGATCGCCGCGGGTGGATCACCACACGAAAGGCCGGGAATGCCGCGCCGGATCGGGCACATCGGCTGTTTCCGCTGATCGGAGCGTCGAGAACGCCGACCGCCGACGCGGCGAACACCGGACCACCGCCTCTCGATGACGGCGTCGCCGCCTGAATTTAGCTGAAACACCACGACCGAATTAATTGACGAACGAAAGGAAACGACGGCCGTCGGCCGTTCCAGCGACCGTCGACACGGCCGTCGGGGAACAGCCCGCGCAGGGCCACGACGGCGGCGCCGCGCTCCCAACCCTCCGGCCGCAGCGGACGCAGGACGAGCCGGCACCGGGACGCCCCTCCGTATGCCCCGCCGTACGCCCGGGCGGCCAGCGCCTCCCTGACCTGGTGCTCCAGCAAGTCGCAGACGACCGCCTCCTCCCCGGCCACCACGATCCAGGGCCGACCAGGTTGGACGACGGAGGCCAGGGCGAGCCCGACGGCCCGGCCCGTCCGCACGAACGGCGACGCGCCGACGCCCTCCCCGAACCAGTGCTCGGCCACGGTCGGCGCCCTGACCCCGTTCTCCAGCGTGACGTCGAGGCCGATGGCGTCGGCGAGAAGCGCTTCGGGCACCGGCTCGGCGTCCCCGGAATCAGAGACTCCGGGGCGGCGGGTACAGGGCGGCGGGGTGCGGGCGCTCGCCAACCTCACTCGGACGTAAATGCATAAACCCGAATTGAGGGGAAGTAGCGGACATAGAATGGAAGGTGTTCGTCTCATCCCCGGAGGGGGTGCGCAACATGTCGCACATGTCGCACAGCACGGACATCGGGCAGCATCCTGACATCATGCAGATGCGCGCCCGGTACGAGGAAGCGGCCGCGAATCCCACGGCCCAGCTGACGGACGGGCTCACGCTGCTCGCCGGGATATACCTGGCGGTGTCGCCGTGGATCGTCGGCTTCAGGACCCACCCCAACATCACGGTCAACAACCTGATCACGGGGATCCTGGTCGCGCTCCTGGCGCTGGGCTACAGCTCGGCCTACGGCCGGACCTATGGCCTGGCCTGGGTCGCCCCTGTCATCGGGGTGTGGACGATCATCGCTCCGTGGGTGATCAGCGGCCCGAACAACACTCTCGGAATCATCATCAGCAACGTCGTGGTGGGTGCGATCATCCTGCTGCTGGGGCTCGCGAACATGTCGACCGGCATGACCGCCGCCAAGCGGCGCACGCCGCCGCGGTTCGGCAGCGAGACCACCCACACCCGCTGACGGATGAGGCCCGCGGGCGCTCGCCCGTACTGCCCGCCCGGAAAACCCATCGGTCGTCCGACGACCACCGGCCGGGAAACGCGGGCACGGGGAGCGCCCCGGCGCCGGGACAGCGGTGAGATCCGGCGGGCCGGCGGGTAGGTCGTGTCGCATGACCACCACCGACCCGCTGCGGGATCTCGACCCGTTCGACATCTTCGACGCCGAGGCCGCCCGGCTGGACCGCTTCTTCTCTTCGCTCGACGACGAGGGATGGCGCAGACCGTCCCGGTGCGCGGGCTGGTCCGTACGGGACGTCCTCGGCCATCTCGCCGGGGAGGAGCTGTACAACCACGCCTGCCTGGACGGGGACCTCGACGGGCTCTTCGCGATGCTGGAACGCGAAGGCGTCGGCGGGGGCTACAACGGCTTCAACGAGTGGACTGTGGAGCAGCGTCGTGACCGGCCGGTCGCGGACGTGCTGGCGGAGTGGCGCGGTAAGAACGCCGAGACGCGCGAGCGGATGCGGGCGCTCGGCCGCGACGCGACGCTGACCACGGGCGCGGGGCCGTACCCCGTGGGCCTGCAGACCTTCCACTACGACTCCGAGTACGCCACACACGGCGACGACGTGGGCGCCCCGGTCTCCGACGAGGAGGCCGGGGCGCGCACGCTGTGGCGGGTCCGGTTCGGGCTCTTCGTGCTCGACGAGCAGGGGTCCGGGGCGCGGGCCGAGCTCTCCGACGGCCACGTGGACGTCCGGGTGGGCGAGGCCGCCGCGCGCCTGCCGTACGCGGAGTTCGTCGACGCGACGGTCGGCCGGCTACCCGCCGGGCATCCGCTGGACCCCGAGATCGTCTCCGCTCTGCGCTGCCTCGCGTAGTACGCGGACGGCCCGGCGGCTCAGCAGAGGATCTGGCCCTCGGACAGCGCGCCGTCGATCGCCCAGGCGGCGTTGACGAGGCCGATGTGGCTGAACGCCTGCGGGAAGTTGCCCAGCTGCTCGCCGGTGACCGGGTCGATCTCCTCGGCCAGCAGGCCGACGTCGTTGGCGAGGGAAACGGCGCTCTCGAACACCTCGCGCGCCTGCCCGACCCGGCCGGCCAGCGCGAGTGCCTGCGCCAGCCAGAACGTGCAGAGCACGAACGTGCCCTCCCCGCCCTCCAGGCCGTCGTCGGCACGGTACCGGTAGACGAGGCCGTTCTCCCCGGTGAGCCGCTTGGCGATCGCGTCGATGGTCGCCAGCATCCGCGGGTCGTCGGCGGACAGGAAGCCGACGATCGGCATCATCAGCACGGACGCGTCCAGGTCGGCCGAGTGGAACGCCTGGGTGAAGGCGCCCGCCTCCGTGCTCCATCCGTCGCGGAGCACGGCCCGGCGGATCTCGTCCCTGGCCTGGCGCCAGCGTGGCACACGCTCGGCGGCGTCCAGCCGGTCGGCGAGCTCGATCGCCCGGTCCAGCGCGACCCAGCACATGACCTTCGAGTACACGTAGTGTCGGGGATCGCCGCGGATCTCCCAGATGCCGTGGTCGGGGCGGCTCCACTGGCAGGCCGCCGCGTCGGCCAGCGCGGCCAGGAAGCCCCGCTCGTCCGGGTCGATCCAGGTGAGCTGGTCGGCCAGCCGCCCGGCCGCGCCGAGCAGCGCGCCGTACACGTCGATCTGGGCCTGGCGCCAGGCGCCGTTGCCCGTGCGGACCGGCCGGCTGTCCCGCCAGCCGCGCAGGTGCGGCAGCTCGCGCTCGGTGAGGTCGTGCTCGCCGCCCACGCCGAACATGATCTGCAACGCCCGCCCCGGCTCGTACGTCGCGGCGGCCGTCGTCATGAACGAGAAGAACTCCCCGGCCTCGTCCGGGCAGGCGGCGACCCACAGCGCGTCCATGGTGAAGCTCGCGTCGCGTACCCAGGCATACCGGTAGTCCCAGTTGCGCATCCCGCCGGCCTCCTCCGGCAGCGACGTGGTGGGCGCCGCCACGATCGCGCCCGTCGGCTGGTAGCTGAGGCCCCGCCGCGCGCCCTGATCCCGCCGCCCATCCGGGACAGCAGCGGCGTGACCAGGCCATACTCCGGTCGCGGCCGGTAGCGGATCTCCACCTCGGCCGAGCCGCGCACGCACATGACGGAGCGGAGCAGCGTGTGCGGGGCGGCGGCGCCCAGCCGGTGCGGGTCCGGGTCCGCCCCGGTCGCCATCGCGTCGGTGAGAACCACCGCGCCGGTCCCGGTCTCGAAGATCGTCTGCAGCACCAGTGTGGCGTCCATGTAGTGCCGCGAGACCCTGTACGGCGCGGTCGGTCGGATCGACCACGACCCCGCGTCGTCGTCGAGCATCGCGGCGAACACCGAGGGACTGTCGAAACGCGGCATGCACAGCCACTCGATCGTGCCGTCCCTGGCCACCAGCGCCGCGGAATGCCGGTCGGACAACATGGCGTAGTCGGCGATCGGAGTCGTCGTCATGATCCCTCCGGGTGCACTCGGGGTGCCCGCCCTCCCTCCACTGTGGACCAAGGCGGAAGGACCCGGCCGCTCGCCCCTCTCGCTGAGTCGCCGCCGTCCGGTGCGCGCGCCGCGCGGAAGCGGGCAGAAGGAGACCGTGGACAAGTCTCAGCTCACCGTGACCGCCCATTCCGACGCGAGCCCGGAGCGGGTGTTCGCCGTGCTGACCGACTGGCCGAGGCACGAGGAGTGGATGTTCCTGACCCGCGCGCTGGTCACCGCGGGGGACGGCCACAGCACCGGCAGCGGCCTGGCCGCGTTCACCGGGGTCGGGCCGCTCGGCTTCCTGGACACCATGGAGATCACCCGGTGGAACCCTCCGCACACGGTCGAGGTGCGGCACACCGGGTGGCTCGTCCGGGGAACCGGCGCCTTCCACGTGCTGCCGCGCGCCGGGGGCGGCAGCACGATCGTGTGGCGGGAGGAGCTCGACCTCCCCCTCGGCCTGGCCGGACGGCTCGGCTGGCTGGCGGCCAAGCCGATCAGCGCGGCCGTGCTGCGCCACTCGCTGCGGCGCCTGGCCGAGCTGAGCCAGGACGGAGAGTGACTTCGGCACCCGGCGGCGTCTGGGACGCTGGAGCGGCCCACCACAGGAAGCCGCCGAGGTGCCGTTGATGAACCCGTCAGAGACCCACGAGCGTTCCCGGGCGAGCGCCCTCACGAGCGGCCGGACGGTCGCGCTGCTGGCCGCCCTGCTCACCGTCGCCGCCGGGCTCGGGATCCGGGCCGTGGCGGACGGGCCGGTCGCCAAGTACGGCGGGGACGCGCTCTACACGCTCCTGCTGTACGCCCTGGTCCTGGTGGCCGCCCCAAGGACCCGCCCCGCGGTCGCCGCGTCCGTGGCGCTCGCCGCGAGCTGGGCGGTGGAGTTCTTCCAGCTCACCGGCATACCCGAGGAGCTCGCGGCGCGCAGCGTGCTCGCCCGCCTGGTCCTCGGCACGACCTTCAACCCGACCGACCTGTTCTGGTACGCCGCCGGAGCCGGGGCGGGCTGGCTGCTCCACACCCTGGCCGGCCGTACGCGGCGGGGTCGGGCGGCCGAGGCTCAGCGGGCGAGCCGCCGGTAGCGCCGGGCGGACAGCGGCAGGAAGACCAGCGTGAGCGCCACCGGCCAGGCGACCGCGAGCGGCAGCGCGTGCGCGGCGGCCCAGGAGTCGCCGCCCCAGCCGGGGTTGCCGAACAGCTCGCGGCAGGCGGCGACGGTCGCCGACAGCGGGTTCCACTCCGATAGCGCCCCCATCCAGCCGGGCATCAGCTCCGGGGAGACGAACGTGTTGGCCAGCATGGTGAGCGGCATGAGCGGCATCCATGCCGCGCCCGCCGACTCCGGGGTGAGGATGAGCCCGAGATAGATGCCGACCCAGATGAGCGCGAAGCGCAGGAGCAGCAGCAGCCCGAGGGCGGTCAGCGCGTTCGCGAGGCCCCGGTGCCAGCTCCAGCCGACCGCGAGGCCGCACAGGAGCAGCACGGCCAGTTCGAGCACCGAGTTGACCATGTCGGCGACGGCGCGGCCGAGCACCACCCCCGTCCGGGAGATCGGCATCGAGCGGAACCGGTCGGTGACCCCTCGCGCCGCGTCGTTGGTGACGATGATCATCGTGGTCATCACGCCGAGCGTCATCGTCTGCCCGAACATCCCGGGCATCAGGAACTCGCGGTAGTCGCCGCCCCCGGCGACGTTCATGGCGCTGCCGAAGACGAAGCCGAACAGCAGCACCATCACGATCGGATACAGCAGCAGGTTGAGGATCGCGGCCGGGTTCCGCGCCAGGTGGACGAGGTTGCCGCGGGCGATCACACACCCGTCCGCGAACGTCCAGTACAGCCGCTGCACGCGGGAGCGGGGGATCACGGGGGCGATGGCGGTCGTCACGCGGCCACCCGCTTCCCGTCCGCCTGCTCCCCGTCCGCCTGCTTTCCCGCTCCCTGCTTTCCGGCTGCCTGCTCCCTGGCTCCCTGCTTCCCGGCTCCCTGCTTGCCTGCGCCGGGCGCGGGCTTCCCGCCGGTGAGACTGAGGAACACCTCGTCCAGGGTCGGCCGGCGCAGGGCGACGTCCTCGACCGCGACGCCGCGCTCGCCCAGCTCGCCCACCACCTCGGTCAGCGCCCCGATCCGGTCGCGTACGGGGGCGATCAGGCGGCGGGCGTCGGGGTCGGCGACCGGTTCGGCGCCCGCCGCGGCGGCCAGGACCCGGGCGGCCTCGGCGAGGTCGGCGGCATCGCGGACGACCAGGTCGATCTGGTCACCGCCGATCATCGACTTGAGTTCGTCCGGCGAGCCGTCCGCGATCACCCGTCCGGAGTCGATGACCGCGATCTGGTGGGCGAGCTGGTCGGCCTCGAACAGGTACTGGGTCGTCATCAGCACGGTGCTGCCCGAAGCGGCCAGGTCGCGGACCGCCTGCCATACCTCGTTGCGGTTGCGCGGGTCGAGCCCGGTGGTGGGCTCGTCCAGGAACAACACGCGCGGGGCGAGGACGAAGGCCGCGGCCAGGTCGAGCCGGCGCCGCATGCCGCCGGAGTAGTGCTTGACCCGCTTGTCCGCGTCGCCGGCGAGGCCGAACCGGTCGAGGAGCTCCCCCGCGCGACGGCGGGCAGTGGCCCGGTCCAGGTGGTAGAGGCGGCCCCACATCTCCAGGTTCTCCCGGCCGGTGAGGATCTCGTCGACGGCGGGGTTCTGCCCGGCCAGACCGATCCGGTAGCGCACCTCGGCGGGCCGGTCGGCCACGTCGAAGCCCGCGACCAGCGCCCGCCCGGCGTCGGCGCGGAGCAACGTGGTCAGGACGCGCACCGCCGTGGTCTTGCCCGCGCCGTTCGGCCCGAGCAGGCCGCACACCGTCGCCTCAGGGACGGTCAGGTCGAACCCGTCGAGGGCCTGCGTGGCGCCGAAGCGTTTACGCACGCCTTCCGCGACGACTGCAAAGGAATCCATGCGCCTCATTATGGGACATCGATGTCCCAAAAACAAGCGCGACAGTCTCGTTGTGGTGACGCTGTTAGCCTTTGGCCGTGAGCGCGACCCGGCAGCCCCCCTCCCGCACACCCGTCTCAGGCACACCCGAGGCGGGCGAGCCCGGAGAGCGGAAACCGGAGGTGCCGGAAACCGGCGTGCGGGGGCGCACCCGGCGCGCCATCCTCGCCGCCGCCGCCTCGGCGCTCGCCCGCGACCGCGGCGCCACGCTGGCGGACATCGCGGAGGCGGCGCAGGTGGGCCGGAGCACGCTGCACCGCTACTTCCCCGACCGCCATGACCTGCTCAACGCGACCATCGTCGACTCGTTCCGAGTGGTTGAGCAGTCGATCGCGGCGGCGGCCGTCGACCAGGGGCCGCCGCGCGAGGCGATGCGCCGCCTGATCACCGCCATGGTGGACGTCGGCGACCGACTGGCGTTCCTGTTCGGCGATCCGCGCGTGCTGGAGGAGAACAGCGCCTGCTTCGAGCCGGACGCGTCGGTGCCGACCGCGCTCAGCCTCATCGAGCGCGGCCAGGCCGAGGGCGTCTTCGACCCTCAGGTAAGCGCCGAGTGGATCCAGGAGATGCTGTACGCGATCACCTACACGGGCTGGGAGGCGGCGGAGAGGGGCCTGCTCCCCCGCCACGGCGTCACCTCGACCGTCATCCGCACGTTCGAGAACGGCCTGGCCATCCGCCCCTGATCCGGCCCTGATCCGCCCCTGATCCGGCCCTGATCCGCCCCTGATCCGGCCCTGATCCGCCCGTGGCGCCGTCACGCCTGCCGGGCGCGGAAGGCGGCGGTCTTGACCCGGTTCTGGCAGGGCGTGGAGCAGAAGCGACGGGTGCCGTTGCGCGAGGTGTCCACGTAGACGCGGTCGCAGTGCGGCGCGGTGCACACACCCAGCCGGTCGTACAGCTCGCTACCCAGCACGACGGCGAGGCCGGTCGCGCAGCTCGCCGCCCAGTCACCGGCGAGCGTGCCGCCGCGCCCGTGGAAGTGGACATGCCACGGCTCCCCGTCGTGCCGGTCGAGGTGCGGCCGCGCGTCGGTCTCGGCCAGGAGCCGGTTGGTGTGGTGCGCCGCCGCGTCGATGTCGCCGGCCGCCACCGACTCGAAGACCGTCCGCAGCGCCTCCGCGACACCGGCCAGCTCGTCCGCCTGCTCCGCGCTCACCTCGTACGACCGGGAGGCGCCGGGGGCGACGGCCCCGCTGACGGCGGCGGTGCGCTCCTCGCCCGAAGGCGGCGCGTACGGCCGGCCGCGCGACTCCCCGGCGGTCAGCGTGTTGACGAGGGCGACGGCGACCGCCACCACGGCATCGGTGTGACTGTTGAAGTTCACTTGACCAGTTACGCCTTCTGTTCTAGTTTGTGACTGGCAAAAGCATATGTGACGGTCACAAGGAGGGTTCATGCTCACGTACGACACCGCGCGGAAGTGGATCGACCGGTGGGACCGCCAGCAGGAGGGATACCTCCCCGGCCGTGAGGACCGGTTCAAGGCGCTGATCGACGCGGTCGAGGCGGGGGTGGGACGGCCCGATCCCCTCGTGATCGACCTCGGCTGCGGCCCCGGCTCGTTGTCGGCCCGCCTGCTGCGCCGGCTTCCGTGGGCCACGGTCGTCGCGGTGGACACCGACTCCCTGCTGCTGTCGCTGGCCGAGGCGGGGTACGGCCAGACCACCGGGCTGCGCTTCGTCTCCGCCGACCTGCGCACCCCCGGCTGGAGCGAGCGGCTCGGCCTCGACCGCCCGGCCGACGCCGCCGTCAGCACCACCGCGCTGCACTGGCTGCCCGAGGAGCACCTCAGGGCGATGTACGCGGAGCTGGCGGGCGTCCTGCGGCCGGGCGCGCTCCTCCTCAACGGCGATCACCTCGACTCCGACGAGACGACCCCGACCCTGGCCAGGCTCGAACGCGCCGTCCACCAGAACGAGGAGCGCCGGGTCTTCGGCGACGAACGCCCGGAAGACTGGCGCCAGTGGTGGGACGCCGTACTCGCCGACCCGGCGCTCGCCGAGGCGGGCGAGGCACGGCGTCGCAGCGCGGCGGCCGCCGCGCACGAGGGGTCGGAGTCCGGCCTCCTGTCCCAGCACGTGAACGCCCTCCGCGACGCGGGCTTCGGCGAGATCGGCACGCTTTGGCAGCGCGGGAACGACCGCCTCCTGTGCGCCGTACGGTCGTGAGCCGTCACGGGGCCGCCGGAGGAGCCTTCCTGGCCGAACCCCGATAGAGCTCGGGATCGTAGCGGCGGTCACTCTCGTCCAACTTGGTGTGCGCCGCCTCCACCAGGTCGACGCCGATGACGTCGGCCAGGCGGACGAGGTAGGCGGTCACGTCGCCGAGCTCCGAGCGCACCCGGGCGAGGGTCCGCGGATCCAGGTCCGCGGACTCGGCCGGCGTCAGCCACTGGAACTCCGCCACCAGCTCGCCCACCTCGCCCGCGAGCGCCATCGCGAGGTTCTTCGGGGTGTGAAACTGCTCCCAGTCACGGGCGCGGGCGAACTCGCGCAGCCGTACCGCCAGTCGCTCCAGCTCGTTCGTCACGTCTCGCGACCCTACTCCGGCCCGGGGGCCCGGGATTCACCCGCGGATCGCAACGACGTAGACAGGGAACGGTGCCCGGGACGGCGGTCCCGGGCACCGGGGAAACCGGGGAAGGCGATCAGTTCGCGCCGCTGATCCGCTTCAGGTCGTCGGCCGTGAGCGCGACCGGGTTCTCGGGCAGATTGGACGGCTTGCCCGCCGCGTCGAGGGGGTACTGCCCCTGGACCGGGTTGAGCAGTGCGGCGGGAGCGTCCGGATACGTCTGAAGGAAGAGGACGTAGCCCGTCTCCTGCTTGAGGGGGTGCGCCTCCGCCTCCTGGTAGGTGATGCCGTCGAGCTGCCCGCCCAACTGCTGGATCTCGATCGTCTGGCCGGGCTGGACGGCCCCCTTGTACACCTTCTTCACCTCGGCCCGGTAGACGGAGATCACCACCGGGTCGGCCTCGGCCGTCTGCTCCGCCGGCGCTCCGGCCGCCGGGTTGAGCTTGGGATCGTCGCTCGTCGTGTCCGGCTTGAGCTCCTGGACACGGGCCGGCGCGGCGCTCACCGTGGCCTCGATCACGACGTCGGCCTTCTGGAAGAGGTTGTTCGCCGAGTCGTAGGCCGGATAGTCGGCGTGATAGGTGATCGTGCGCCCCTCGCCGGACGCCGACGTTCCGGAGCAGGCGGCCATCGTGGCCGCGGACGCGACGAGCGCGAGCGTCACGGCGAGCCGCCGGGAGAGGCGGCCGCCGCGTGTTCCACGGCGTGGTCGGGGGAAGGGCATGCGTCGACTCCGAATCTCTGGGCGAGATGGCACGGCCATCCCGCAACCTGAAATACGACGAGGCGGCCACGTCGGTTCAGAGCCCTTGATCGCCACCCGGACAGCAGCCAGACAAATCCGGCAAATCAACGGCAAGAGACGCAGTAAAGAATGGAGTGACGAGCGGCCTGCGGTCTCTCAGTCCGCTCTCACATGGCACACGTAGAACGAGGCCATGAACGAAGCTGTCCCCCCGAAGGTGTTGGTCGTCGACGACGAGCCGAACATCCGCGAGTTCCTGTCGGAGGCGCTCCAGCTCAACGGCTTCGCCGTACGGACCGCGTCGAACGGGCGGCGAGCGCTCGACGCGGTGGCGCGGGAGCGGCCCGACCTCGTCGTGCTCGACGTGATGCTGCCCGACCTCGACGGGTATGCGATCGCCCGCAGGCTGCGCGACAGCGCCGACAGCCCGCTCGTGCTCTTCCTGACCGCCAAGGACGCGGTGGCCGACCGGATCGCCGGTCTGACCGCGGGCGGAGACGACTACGTCACGAAGCCGTTCAGCCTCGACGAGGTCGTCCTGCGGATCCGCGCCATCCTGCGTCGCATCCGGCCGCCCGAGGAACGGGCCGACGACGGGGTGCTGCGGTACGCGGACCTGGAGCTGGACGCGGAGACCCACACCGTACGCCGCGCCGGACGGGCGATCCACCTGTCCCCGACCGAGTTCAGCCTGCTGCGCTACCTGATGATCAACGCCGAACGCGTGGTCAGCAAGGCGCAGATCCTCGACCGGGTGTGGGAGTACACGTTCGACGGCGACAGCAGGATCGTCGAGTCCTACATCAGCTACCTGCGGCGCAAGATCGACGTGGACCGACCGCCCCTGATCCACACCCTGCGCGGCGTGGGCTACCGCCTGTCGGGCCCGTCATGAGAGCGGTGGGACGTCCGTGGCCGTTGCGGCACCGGCTGCTGGCGGCCCTGCTCGGCCTGTGCGCGGCGGGTCTCACGGTCTTCGCCGCGGCCGGCGTGCTGCTGCTGGACCGGTCGCTGCTGTCACGGGTGGACTCCCAGCTCGCCGAGATCGCCACCTCTTTCGGCAAGCGCCCGCCGACCGGCCCGCCCCCAAGCCTGGCGGACGCCGGACCACCCATGACACCCGCGCTGGCCGTGGACATGGAGCTGCCGACGCGCTTCCAGGTCGCCTTCTACGACTCGTCGGGAACCCTGCTCCGGGAGGTGCCGAGCGGATCTCCCGAACGCCCCGCGATCCCCACCGAGGCGATCACCAGGGTGCCGGGCGGCCCGATCACCGTGCCCGGCACGACCGGGTCGGGCGGATGGCGCGTCCTGGTGGTGCGCACGCCGTACGCCGAGCGGATGGCGGTGTCGATGTCGCTGGAGTCCAACGCGTCCACGGTGCACCAGCTGCTGGTCATCGAGGTGGCGGCGGGCGCGCTCGTGCTGTCGCTGCTCGGCGCGGTCGCGCTCGTGGTGGTGCGGCTGGGGCTGCGCCCGCTCACTCGCATGGAGGGCACGGCACAGGCGATCGCGGCCGGGGAGATCGACCGCAGGGTCGGCGACGCCGATCCCCGCACCGAGATCGGGCGGCTGGGCGGGGCGCTCAACGTCATGCTGGAGCGCCTGGCCCGCGCGCTGCGCGAGCGCGAGCGCTCCGAGCGGCGGCTGCGCCACTTCGTCGCGGACGCCTCGCACGAGTTGCGCACCCCGCTCACCTCCATCCGCGGGTTCGCCGAGCTGTATCACCACGGGCACGCGCCGCGCGACCCCGCCGCGGAGCGTGTCATCCGCCGCATCGAGGGCGAGGCGGCCCGCATGAGCGTGCTGGTGGAGGACATGCTGCTGCTCGCCCGTCTCGACCAGGAGCCCTCTCTGGACCAGACCGCGGTGGACCTGCACGTGCTGGCGGGAGACGTCGTCCACGCCGCCCAGGCGCGCGACCGCGAGCGACCGATCCACCTGGCCGTCTGCGACGACCCGGTCTTCGTACTCGGCGACGAACGCCGCCTGCACCAGATCATCACCAATCTCGTCGGCAACGCCGTCACGCACACGACGAGCGACACGCCGGTGCGGGTCGAGGTCGGCCGCCGGGCCGCCGCCGGGCCTCCCCCTGACGGCGCCGTGTGCGCCGGTCCCGGTCCCGCCGCCCACGCCGAGGCGGCGCTGATCGAGGTGCGCGACGACGGGCCGGGCATCGCCCCCGAGCACCTGCCGTACGTGTTCGACCGGTTCTACCGGACCGACACGAGCCGCTCGCGCCACCAGGGCGGCACCGGCCTGGGTCTGGCCATCGCCGCGGCGCTCGTCGAGGCGCACGGCGGCCGGATCGAGGTGACCAGCTCCGCCGGGCACGGAACCGCCTTCCGCGTCCTGCTGCCGCTGCATGTGCCCCGGGACGCGGACTGCTGAGAGCCCCTCGGGGGACGGCCGGGAGGCGGTGCCGTTCACTCTCCGTTTCGATGTCGTTCACACATTATTCCCAGCTTTGTCCTGTCAGATGTGCTCTGACCCGGAAGGAGGCACATGCTGCAAAGATTCCGCAAGCGTGCCGTCCCCGCAGCTCAGAGCGGTGAACAGGCGAGATCCGCCGGCGACGGGGACGACGACGCGGGCCACCGGCTGCGCGCCCCGAGCAGGCTGCACGCCTTCAACAGGTACGAGATCAAGTACCTCGTCGACACGGCGGCGGCGGCCGAACTGCGACAGGAGATCGAGGGGAGGCTCGACCGCGACAGCCACAGCGGCGACACCGGCTACGGCATCTGGAGCGTCTACTACGACACCAGACATCTGCGGTTCTACTGGGAGAAGATCGAGGGGCTGAAGTTCCGCAGGAAGCTGCGAGTGCGGCACTACGGCGACCGCTTCACCGTGGGCGCGGACACGCCGGTGTTCGTGGAGATCAAGCAGCGAATCAACCGCGTCACCCAGAAACGCCGGGTTCGCCTGCCGTATCGGGACGCGCTGCAGTTGTGCGACCGGCGCGAGATGGTCGAGCACGAACCCTCGCAGCGGGCGTTCCTCGAAGAGGTACTGGACCTGATCCTCCGGCTCGACCTGCGGCCGACCGCGATGACGGGCTACCAGCGCCACGCGTACGTCGGCAGGGACGCCGACGTGGGCCTGCGCGTCACCTTCGACCAGCGGATCCGCGGCCGCGACCGGGACTTCCACCTCGGCGCGGACACCGAGAACCGGCTCATCATCCCCGCCGGCAAGACCATCGTGGAGGTCAAGGCCAACGAGCGGGTGCCGTACTGGCTCACGGACCTGACCGCCAGGCGCAACCTGCAGGTGGTGCGGGTCTCCAAGTACTGCCAGAGCGTGGAGGCCTACGGGCTGGCGCCGCGCTCGATCTTCCACGTTCCCGACCACGACCTTGACCGATCGACCGTTCTCTCGGAGGCCTGACCCCCCATGGACTTCACCTTCCAGGACCTGTCCGGCACGTTCAGCGTGGCCGACATCGCGATCGCCATGGCGTTGTCGTTCGTGCTCAGCGCGATGATCGGCTGGGTCTACCGGGCGACGCACCGCAACGTCTCCTACAGCCAGTCGTACGTGCAGACACTGGTCATCCTCGGCATGCTGATCTCGCTGATCATGCTGGTGGTCGGCTCGAACATCGCCCGCGCCTTCGCCCTGGTCGGCGCACTGTCGGTGGTGCGCTTCCGCAACGCGATCAAGGAGACCCGCGACGTCGGGTTCATCTTCCTGGTCATGGGCATCGGCATGGCCGTCGGCACTCGCTTCTACCTGCTGGGCGTCGTGGCGGCGGTGGCGATCTCGCTGATCATCATGGTCATGCACCGGTTCAACTGGTTCGCACTGAACGTCCGGCGCCAGGTCGTCAAGGTGCAGGTGCCCTCCGACGAGGACTACACCCCCGCCATCCAGGACGTGCTGATCCGGCACACCGACGAGTTCGAGCTGGTCAGCATGGAGTCGATCAGGGCGGGCGCGCTGACGGAGCTGATGTACACGATCAAGATCAAGAAGGGCAGCGAACCCGCCGACGTGATCGCCGCCCTGCGCGAGCGCAACCACGGCCAGTCGGTCACCGTGCTGACCGGATACGACCAGACCGACCTGTAGGCCACCATGGCGCATCTCAAGCACCGGATCCCCGTCAGGCTCCGGCACAACTGGAAGCTGGTCGCCACCTGCGCGGCCTTCCTCGCGATCTGCGCGGGCGTCTTCGGCAGCGGGACGATCCGCCCATACGTGACCACCGTACGGACCGCCTCGGCTACGACCGTGACGCAGAACCTGACCGGGACCAAAGAGCTGTTCGACACCTCGGTCCCGCACGAGGTGAAGCTCACCTTCAGGGACGAGGCGTACCGGGACATGCTGAGCGAGTACTTCACGGACGGGGAGAAGAAGTACGTCGAGGCGGACGTGACCATCGACGGGACCACGATCCCCAGCGTCGGCATCCGGCTCAAGGGCAACTCCACGCTGTCGGGGCTGACCTGGAAGGACAAGTCGCGCACGGACCGCCGCGGCGTCCCCGGCGGCGGCAGGCTCCCGGACGGCGTGAAGCTCCCGGACGGCGCCACGTTCCCGGACGGTTTCCAGCCGCCCGCGAACGAACCGGCGCCGGGCGCGCAGGCGGGGCAGCCGTCCCCGTCTCCGTCCCCGTCCTCGTCTCCGTCTCCGTCTGTGAGCCCGAGCCGGGCAGGCGGGACGACGCCGGACGGCCAGACGACCGGGCAGCGTCCCGGAGGCGGCATGTTCGGCGCCACGCTGAAAGCAGAGGAGCCGGAGAACCTGCCGTGGCTGATCCGCTTCGACGAGTTCGTGGAGGGGCGTCGCTACCAGGGCCACAGCCAGGTGGCCGTACGACCCGCGGCCATGCAGTCGGCGACGCTGCTCAACGAGGCACTGGCCATCGCGCTGGTCGGCGCTGCGGACGAGCCCACGCAGCGATCCGCCTACAGTTCCTTCACGGTCAACGGCCGCGCGTCCACGCCGCGCCTCCTCGTGGAGTACCTCGACGAGGGGTACGCCGAGGCCCTGGGCGACGGCGTGCTGTACAAGTCGCTGGCCAGCAGCACCTTCGCCTACAAGGGTGAGGACCAGACGGAGTACACCACCGACTTCAAGCAGATCAACAAGCGCGGCGAGCGTGACCTCCAGCCGCTCATCGACCTGGTCAAGTGGGTGGAAGGGTCCTCCGACGAAGAGTTCGCCTCCGGGCTGGCCGAGCGGCTGGACGTCGAATCGTTCGGCCGCTACCTGGCGCTGCAGAACATCATGCTGAACTTCGACGACATGAGCGGCCCGGGCCGCAACTACTACATGTGGTACGACCTGGGCACGAAGAAGTTCCGCGTGATCTCCTGGGACCTCAACCTGGCTTTCGGCGGCGACGCCACCACGGGCGTGAACGACACGGTGGGGATGGGGTTCGGTGGTGGCGGCATGCGCCCCGGCGCGCAGCAACCAGGCGGACAGGGCCGGCAGCAGGGACAACCGCCGCAGGGATTCCAACCGCCCGACGGCTTCCGACCACCTGAGGACTTCCAACTGCCCGAGGGCTTCCAACCCCCGGCGAACGCCGACCAAGCCGGTCCGGGTGGCCCGGGTGGGGGCGGCCGTAACGGTGTCGGCCCCGGCGGTCCCGACGGGGCCGGTGGTCCCCGCATGGGACACGCGCTGAAGGAGCGATTCCTGAAGACGGCCGCCTTCAAGGCGGTCTACGAGGAGCAATACCGCACCCTCTACCGGAAACTCCTCGCTGGCGGAACCGCCACCACGCTCCTCGACGGCATCGTGAGCTCCTACAAGCTCAACGCCGGCGCCGACACCGCCAAGATCGAGTCGGAGGCCGCGTCCCTGCGTACGATGCTCCAGACCCGCACCGAGACCCTCCGCTCCGACAAGGCGATCAGCGGCGCCTGACGGCGACGACCGCAACCGTCGGCCGCAGGCCGAGACCGCCGGATCTCCATCCGGCGGTCGAGCGGTGCGGGCGATGCGGCGATGGAAACGGTGAGCGCCGGGACACGTTCGTCGTCGGTCACCGCTGACGCCCGGTCAGGGGTCAGACGGGGCAGGTTTCGCGTTTGGCGGTGAGGTCGAGGGTCTTCTTGATCGAGCTCAGGCCGAGTCGCTTCGATTCCGGGCAGAACTTGCTGAGTGCCAGGGAGTACTCGGCGTGGAAGACGGGCTTGCCCGCCTTGATGAACGGGGTCAGCGAGGAGCACTCGCGGTACTGGGCGCACTGCTCGTTCACCGCGAAGTCGAAGTCGCCGACCAACTGCGGGATCTGGTCGAGGTCGTTCTTCAACCCGATCGCGAGGCCGTGCTGGTGCGCGACCTGGGCGAGCATGCGGTTGAAGGCGAGCTGATGCTTGGCGGTGACCGGGAAGCCGGAGTCCTGCTGGTAGGCGTCCACCAGGTCGGCCTCGACGCCGTCGAAACCCTTCGCCTTGCACTGGTCGAGCCGGGCCGACCAGATGCGCTTGAGTACGTCGATCTGCCGGATGTCGACCCACCGCTCCTGCGGCCAGCCGTCGACCTGGTTCCCGAGGATCGACTTCGGGAAGTCCTTGAAATCGGGACGCCCCTGCTCGGCCGCCCCGATGTCGATGTAGCAGACGACCTTGCGGCCCATGCCGTGCAGGGTGGACACCGTCGAGGCGGGCGTGTCGAACAGGTCGACGTCGTACACGTCGGCCTGCACCGAAGTGTCGATCTTGCCGGAGAGCTGCCACTGCCAGGTCACCCCGGCCTTGGGGCGCCACCAGTCGCCGGACGCGGCGGAGGCGGAGGCGGAGGCGGCGTGCGCGGAGGTCTGGAGGCCGACGACGCCGATCGCGGCCAGGGCGAGGGCCATGATCCGAGGGGGTTTGATGATCACGACGGGACTATAGCTCTGCGGGTCGCCGTGAGGGGGCGCCATCGGGAAGATCGGCCCGCTGGATGAAGGCGAGAATCCCGGAGCACGATGTGCCCCTTCTCAGGAGATCTCCCTCATGGTCCACGGCCAACGAGCGCCAACGAGAAAGTTGGACACAAGCCTGTACGTTGCCCGTGGTCTTCAACCTTTGGTATCGCCCTCACGTCGACTTTGGTTCGATGGTTTTGCCCTGATTGAGGAAGATTCGCGGAGGAACCGCTGGGAGGGTCGACGGAGAAGTCCCTCGACTCCGAAGGCGGTTATGTTGATTCTCCAGTCACCCAGGTCGTCCCTGGTGCTGTCGGTGGTGGCCGCGCTGGGACTCCTGCCGGCCACCGCCGCCGTCGCGGGCACGACCGCCGGTACGGCCGCCGTAGCACCCGCGATCTCCTGGGAGGCGTGTACCGGACTGCCCGTGCCCACCGCGGGCCTGGACTGCGGCAAGCTGACCGTGCCGCTCGACTACGGCAACTCGAGAGCCAGGACCGTCGACGTCGCGGTGATCAGAGCGAAGGCCACCGGCACCCGGACCGGCTCGCTGGTGATGAATTTCGGCGGCGGCGGCAACGGCGTCATCAAACTGGCGGCGGGCCACCAGAATTACGCGGCCCTGCGCGAACACTACGATCTGGTGAGCTTCGACCCACGCGGCTCGGGCGGCACCTCCCCGCTGACCTGCGCCTCGGGTGCCGTAGCCGACCGCCTGTTCACCGTCAACCCGGGCGTCCGGAACCCGGCCGACCGCAAGGCGTTCCTGCGGGCGACCGCCGACTTCATCCGCACCTGCGAGAAGGAAGGCGGCGGGATCCTGCCGCACGCGGGCATGGGCGACACGGCCAGGGACATGGACCGGCTGCGCGCGGCGCTGGGCGAGAACAAGCTCAACTACTACGGCATGTCCCTCGGCAGCGTCCTTGGCGGCGTCTACGCCACGTTGCATCCCCAGCGGGTCGGCCGGATGGTTCTGGACGCCGGGCTGAACCCCCGGCAGTCGGTGGTCGAGGTGGTGAAGCAGCTCACCCGCACCTCCCAGCTCGGCTACGAGAGATTCCTGGCCTGGTGCGTCAAGAAGGGCTGCGACCTCGGCAAGGACGCCAAGGAGGTCAACGGCGCCATCGAGGGACTGGTCGAGCGGCTCAAGAGCAAGCCGCTCAAGGGTGGCGACCGTCCTGTCGGCGCCAGTCTGGCGATCGCCGCACTGCAGGCCGTGGTTGGCGGAGAGCCGTACTGGCAGGAATTGGAGGCCAGGCTCGCCCAGGCGATCAAGGGTGATGGCGATCCCCTGCTGAAGCTGGCCGACGCGATCACCGGACGCCAGGACGGCACCTACCCGCTCTTCGGGGTCTTCGGCTCGGCCCCGTACAGCAGCGCGGTCTACTGCCGTGACCGCGACCGGCCCGCCGTACGGGACCTGCCCCGGGTCGAGGCCGAGTTGACCCGCATCTCCCCGATCTTCGGTCAGCTCAGCCCGATGACCGCCTTCCTGATCCCCACCTGCGCGCAGTGGCCGGTGCCCGTCGACCCCGAAGGGCGCACGGTCGGGCACACCGGCCCGGCCCCGATCCTGGTGATCAGCTCGGAGAAGGACACGGCCGCACCGGCCAAAGAGGCGGCGAGCCTGAGCAGGCAGCTCACCAACGGCGTGCTGGTCACCTACGGAGGTGACCTGCACGGCGCGTACCCGGCCGGTGGCCCCTGCGTCAGCGGCATCGTCGAGGACTACGTGGTGACCGGCAAGGTCCCCGCCAAGGGAACGTCCTGTCCCGCCACCTGATCGCCGGCGTCTCCGTCACCCCCACGCCGTCACTCTCGGCGATCGACACGGCGGTCGCGACGGCGGCGGCGAGCATCAGCCGATCTTGCGGAGCACCACACCGCGCAGGCGGTCGGTTGTCAGGTAGCCGGTGTGACGTGAGTCGTGCGAGCGATCCGGGTTGTCGCCGAGCACGACCAGGTGGCCGGCCGGCACCCGTGTTCCCGGCGCGGTCCGCAGCGCGGGCACGGTGTCGCGCGGGATCGCGTCGCCCGGCAGGGCCGCGACCCGCTTGATGATCCAGCGGGCGCCCACGCCCGTCTCGGGGTCGGGGCGTCCGGAGAGCACGACGACCTGGCCGGCGACCAGCGAACCGGGCGCCGCCCGCTGGACGAGCACGCGCTCGCCCGGCTGGTAGGCCGGCGTCATGCTCTCTCCGTCGACGGTCACCACCAGGTAGCGCCGGCGCAGCCACAGCACGGCGATGGCGACGACGAGGACGAGGACGATCAGCACGATGAGCCCGGCCGTCATCGGGAGGCGCCCGTGTGCTCGGCGTCCTCGCGGTAACCGGAGGCTTGGCGGAGGAACAGGTGCGCGTACGTGCCTCCATCGGCCATCAGCGAGTCGTGTGTGCCTTCCTCGATCACGGCGCCGTCGGCCAGCACCACGATCCGGTCGGCGTCGCGGACCGTGCCGAGGCGGTGGGAGACGAGCACGCTGGTGCGGGTGGAGCGCAGCCGCGCGAGGCTGCTGTGCACCTCGTACTCGGCGTCCGGATCCAGGCCCGAGCTTGGCTCGTCGAGGATCATCAGGTCGCGGTCACTGCGGAGGAACGCCCTGGCGAGCGCCACCCGCTGCCATTGCCCGCCGGACAGCAGCGCCGTCGAGCCCTCCTCCTCCGGGTCGAACACCCGGCTCAGAAGCGTGCGATACCCGGACGGCAGGGCGGCGACGGCGTCGTGGACACCGGCCTCCCGCGCAGCCCGCTCGATCCTGGAGGGGTCCTCGCCGGCCGAGAGGTCGCCCACCGCGATGTTCTCCGCCGCGGTCATCTCATAGGTCACGAAGTCCTGGAAGACGGCGCCGATCCGGGCGCGCAGGGCCTCAGGTGGCACATCGCGGAGGTCGACGCCGTCCCACAGGACCGCCCCCCGAGTCGGGTCGTAGAAGCGGCAGAGCAGTTTCACCAGCGTGCTCTTGCCCGCGCCGTTGCGGCCGATCAGCGCGAGCGTCTGCCCGTGAGGGATGAACAGGTCGACGCCGCGCAACACCCACGGATCCTCCTCGCCGTAGCGAAACCAGACGTCGCGCAGCTCGATGCCCCGGCGCAGGGACGGCAGCGCCCGGCGGCCGGTCGTGGGCGGATCGGGCTCCGCCCGCACGATCGTGACGTGGTGATGGAAGCCCAGCAGGTGTTCGTAGGCCATGACCCCGGCCGACACCGTGACGTTCAGCGCGGCCTGCACACCGGCGACGGCCGCGACGAGCATCGAGACGTCGCCGACGCTGAGCCGGCCCTGGCCCGCCGCGAGGACCGCCCAGATCAATCCCGCGCCGGCCACGATCGCCGAGGCGCCCGCGAGGCTCGCCTGGACGAAGAACTCCCGGCGATCCAGCTTTCGGCGGGCGGTGTTCGCGGTCCGCAACTCGGCCAGCATCCGCAGGCGCAGAAAGGCGCTGAGGTCGAACAGGCGGATCTCCTTGGCGGCGTTCGCGGTGGACATCAGGCTCGCGTAGAACAGCTCCTTGCGCTCGGCCGGTCCGATCCGCCACATCATGGCGGCCCGCTGCCGCGATGTTCGCAGCTCGATGAGCAACGCGGGGATCGCCGACAGCACGACCAGAACGGTGAAAGCGGCGTTGACGAGCGCCAGCGAGGCCACGAATCCGACGACGGTCACCACACTCCGCACGGTGGTGAGCGTGGTGTCGACCAGCCTGCCGGGGTTGCCCGCGCTCTGCCCGGCCAGGCGCAGCCGGTCGAGGAAGGCCGGGTTCTCGAACGGGGCCAGTCCCGTGAACCGGGAGACCGCCGCGAACAGCTCGTCCTTGGCACGCATCGCCGCCCGGCGGTCCACTTCGGCGCGCAGGTAGTCCCCGGCGTGTGTGGCCGCGGCGGCGGCCGTGGTGACCGCGGCGATCGTCACCGCCAGGCCGGGCAAGGCGCCGACCTGCCCGGCGGACACCCCGTCGAGTACGGCCTTCGTCAGCCAGGCCAGCGCGACCGGTACGGCGGAGCCCACGAGCGTGACCGCCAGATACCCGAGCAGGTGGACCGCCGCGGCCCGCCAGGCCAGTCCGGCGGCCCGCGCCGCGCATCCTGCCAGAGCGCGCGGAGCGGGCGCTTGCCAGCCCGGTTCGCTCATGCGGCTGTTCCGGCCGGCAGCCGGGAGATCTTGGCCTCCATCGCGAGCAGCCTGCCGCCCGCGGCCACCTCGAAGAAGGTCGGGTACGACTCCACGCCGAAGGCTCTGGCCACCGGGTTCGACGCGTCCGCGATGACCACCCGCGCCACCGGCGCCAGCGTCGTGACCAGGTGAGCGGGGTCGGCCGCGTGGCCGTCGACCACCGCCAGCACGCGGGCCCGGTCCTGGCCGGCCGCCCAGGCGGCGAGTTCGGGCAGCTGTTCCCGGCAGCCTCGGCATTCGGGTGAGAGGAAGGCGACCACCGTTCCGTCGGGCAGCAGGTCTCGCGCGACGCGGTCTCCGTCCACGGTCGTGGCGTCGAATTCGCCGACGACGTCGCCGAGCGAGGGCCCGGCGTGCGCGCTGGGCAGACCGTTGCCGACGACTTCGTAGAGGGCGTCGATGAGCTTCGTGTGCTCGCGCAGCCGCCGGATGACGGCCAGGCACAGCAGCAGGCTCAGCAGAGACACGATCCCGACCAGGATCACGATGGCGATCAGATAGGGCTCCATGGGACACCTCCGGGGAAGGGCGTGCCCGGCCACGGCTGAGCCGCGGCCGGGCACTGGTCGATCAACTGCAGTAGATGTACTTGGCGCAGCTGCCGCAGGACTTCTTACCGCCGGGGTAGTAGCAGCAGTACTTCGCGGTGAATGCCGGGAAACTGCAGCACTCGTAGCCGCAGTCCGTCGCTCTGGCCACAGTGTGCGGCGCGATCATCGCCAGGAGCCGGTCGGCCACTCTGGTCACGACTCGCATCGAACCTCCTTCGGTACAGCGGGCCGTTCACCCGCCTGGTGCGGCAGAAGCCTGCACCCGGAGGCTGATCGATTTCTCAGCGGATTCTCAACGGCCTAACGGTGGTGCGCCGCGATGCGCTCGCGTACCTTCTCCGCCTGCGTGTCGCCGAGGGCGTCGCCGACGGCGTCGTACGATTCGGCCGCCCGCCTCCAGGCGTCGAGCGCGCTCGCGTCCTCGCCCGCGAGCAGGTGGCTCTCGCCCATGCGGACCAGCGTCTCGGCGGCCGCCTGCGGGTCGTCGTGGCCGCGCAGCAGGTCCGCCGCCCTCTCGAAGGCGGCCACCGCCCCCGCGTAATCGCCCTTGAGATGCAGCACGTAGGCGACGCTGTCCCAGGCGTGGCCCTCGCCGTGGGCGAATCCGAGCTCGGCCAGAATGCGCTGGGCCCGGCGGCAGTCGTCCAGTGCCTCGTCGTACTCGCCCAGCCGGGTACGCGACCAGCCGGCGTTGTTCAGCGCCCGCGCCTCGCCGACCGCGTCGCCTGCCTGCCGGAACAGCTCCAGCGCGCGCAGCGCGTGACCCAGTTCCTCGCCGGGGCGCAGCCTGCTCACCGAAACGCTCATGCCCAGGTGGACGTGGGCCTCCAGGCCGGGTTCCGCCAGGTTCTCGTGCAGGTCGAGCGCGTGGCCGAAGTGTTCGAGCGCCTCGTGGTGGCGGCCGAGTCTGCTGTGAACGCGGGCGATGCTGTTGTGGCATCGGGCAGCGGCCAGGTCGTCACCGAGCCGTCCTGCCGCCTCCAGCGCCGCCGCCTGGACGTGCGGCATCATCGCCCATGGGCCGCGGCGCTGCATGAACTCCGCGTACGCCCACGCCAGCCGCCACACGTGCCGGTCGTGCCCGGACTCGGCCGCCGCCGATTGCAGCGCGGGCAGCGCCACGGACTCCTCGGCGAACCAGCGCAGGGCGTCCGTGGGCCCGCCGAATCGTTCGACGACGACGCCGGGCGCCGGCGGCTCCAGCTCCAGGTCCTCGCGGTGCGGGTAGCACAGCGCGCTGGCGGCGCACGCCGAGTGCACGTAGTAGTCGAGCAGCCGGGTCGCTGCGGCCCGCCGTTCCCTGTGAGGGTCGGTGGCGCGGGCCTGTTCTGAGGCGTAGGCCCGTAGCAGGTTGTGCAGGCTCAGGCGGCCGGGCGTGCGGATGGTGACCAGGTTGGCGCGGTCGAGCTCCGCGGTGAGCCGCCGCGTCTGGTCCGCGGGCAGCGCGGCCAGGCCGGCTGCGGCGGGCAGTGGCAGATTCGGCCCCGGGTGCAGGCTCATGAGCCGGAACAGGCGCTGCGCGGGCGCGGACAGATCCTGGTACGAGCGCCCGAACACCCTGCGCAGGTCGATGGCCGGGTCGCTGTGGGCGAACGGCTCCAGGTCCGCGCCGACTCGGGCGAGGTCGGCGGCGACCTCGGCCAGCGGCAGGTCGGTGCGCTGCGCGAGTCGCGCCGCGACGATCGCCAACGCCAGCGGCAGCCGTTCGCACTGCTCGATGATCTGCGCGGCGGCTTCGGGCTCGGCCGCCAGCCGTGCTTCGCCAAGCCGCGCCACCAGGAGGTGATGGGCGTCCTCACCGGGTAAGTCGTCCAGGCGCACCAGAAGAGCGCCCTCGGCGACCGCGAGGCCGGGCAGCTCCGACCGGCTGGTGATCAGTGTCGCCGAGCCGGGGCCTGCGGCCAGGAGCGGGCGCACCTGGGCGGAGTCGCGAGCGTCGTCGAGGACGACGAGAACCCGGCGATCGGCCAGCATGCTGCGGTAGAGCCCGATCTGCGCGTCGACGTCCGAGGGCATCTCCGATTCCTTGACGCCGAGCGCGCCGAGGAAGCGGTGGATGACGGCCTCCGGATAGACCGTCCCGAGGTCCGCGTACAGCTGGCCACCGGGGAAGCGGCCGCGATGCAGGTGGGCCCAGTGCAGCGCCAAGGACGACTTGCCCACCCCCGGTGGGCCGGAGATCGCGCAGACCGCCGCGGTCGCCGGCTGCTCGCAGGCCTCGGTCAGCCGCCCCAGTTCCGCCGCCCGCCCGACGAAGTGCCGCAGGCCGACGGGCAACTGCGCCGGCACCCGGCTGGAGCGCTCGCCCACCTCGCCGGACCGCAGGAGCGACCGATGAAGACGCTGGAGCGCGGCGCCGGGCTCGACGCCCAGTTCTTCGGCGAGCGTGCGGCGCACGCGGGCGAAGTGTGCCAGCGCCTCGGCGCTACGCCCCGACGAGTGCAGCGCCTCGATGAGCGCCGCCGCCACCAGCTCGTCCAGGGGATACTCCTCGACCAGCGATGACAGGCCGGCCACCGCGGTCACGGCGTCCCGTCCGGTCACCGACCGGGCCCAGCCCAGCATCGCCTCCTTGCGTTCGTCACGCAGGCGGTGGCGGACGCGTTCGGCCCACTCGCCGGACACTCCCGTCAGGGGGTCGCCGCGCCACAGCCCCAGGGCCTCATCGAGCAGCGGAGCCGGGTCCGGCGCCGTCATCGCCTGTTCGGTGAGCGTGCGGAAGCGCACCACGTCCACCGCCGACTCCTCCACGTCCAGCAGGTAGCCACCGAGGCGGCGGATGACGGCGCCCTCGTCCGCGAGAACCTCGCGCCTGAGGCGGGTGATGACGGTGTGCAGTGAGCCTCGCGCGCCGGAGGAGATTTCCTTTCCCCAGACCCGGTAGAAGATCGATTCGACCGGCACGACCCTGCCGACGTCCCAGGCCAGAGCGGCCAGCACCAGCGCGACTTGCGGCGGCCGTACCGGCCGAAACTCTCCGGAACGCTCGACCTCAACTGGCCCGATCAGCCGTATTAGCATGATCGTGGAGGGTAGTGCTTGTCGGATTCGTCCGGCTATGACTAAGTTGCGATATGCAATACGTCGAGGTGGCGAGCCGGCTGCTCTTATTCACGGTGTTCGCGCTCGCGCTGGCGAGCAAGGTCGCCAGTCGCGGAGCCTGGATCCGGTTCGTCGAGTCCGTCAGGTCGATGGCGGTCGTTGGAGGCGCGCTGGTCACCCCGGCAGCGGTGGTGGCCGTCCTGGCAGAGGCGGGCGTGGTCGTACTGGCGGCGATTCCCTTGCGCCAGGCGGGGACGGCGGCCTTCACGCTCGCGGCCCTGCTCCTCGGCGGCCTCACCGTCGCCGTGGTCATGGTGATCCGGCGGGGCGCCGCCGTCCCCTGCCGCTGTTTCGGCGCCTCGGAAACGCCCCTGAGCGTGGCGCACGTGGTCCGCAACCTGATCCTCGCCGCGGCGGCCCTGCTCGGCCTGGCGGCGTCCGCGGTGAGCGGCTCCTTCGACCCGGTCTTCACGGTGATCGTCGCCATCTTCGGAGCCCTGCTCGGGCTGCTGCTGACCCGGTGGGACGATCTCGTCTCGCTGCTGAGTACTACCTGATCAGAATGTGATCACCGTGCGGGCGTATCTCAGCCAATCGGTGACGAGCGGTTCCTCCAAGGCCGAATTTGGGCCAGCATGATCCAGTCGTCGAGGTGTTGGAGGGCGGATGGTCGTGTTCGCGTGCGCGGGATGCGGTGTCGTGCTGACGGCGCGGGTGTCACGGGTCGCGCTCCCCGTCCACGCCGGTCAGCATTACGGCCATGAACTGCTGCCTGCGCTCCTGGAGCCTGGGACGTACGCGGTGAACCCAGAACCTTTCGGACCGCCGAGGCGGCGATGGGAGGAGGTGGGGGCGGACGAAGCGGAGGCCCGCGGCGTATACGCGCCGGTCTACTCCCTGTCGTACGGGCCGCCCGGAACGGTAGGGGTTGCGCCCGGCGATGTTCGCGGAACCGTTCTGATACCTGAGCGGTGCGACGGTTACTGTTTGGGGCTGGACGGGCGAGACGGTCCGAACCTGGCGTGCGAGGAGTGCGGGCAGGCGGTTGCGACCCGCATTGACGACTGCACGCTCTGGCAGGTGGTGTGGCTGGACCCGCGCGCCGTGCGCCCAGTCAGCGTCGAGGGCCCCGCTCGTCGGGTGGTCGGCTGGGAGGCGCTACGGGAGGGACATCCGGGCACGCCACCTATCGAGCAGCCCGGATGGTGGAGCCCGGTGTGGACCGCGGCGGTCGCGGTGGCGCTGGCCCACCTGCTGGCGGCGTCGGGCGGCAAGCGAGTGGCCGTCCCCGACGGACCGGTCGCCGAGGTGTTTCGCAGGGCGATCGACACCTTTCTCCCGCCGGGACCACCGACACGGGACCTTGTCTTGGCCGGTCCGGGCCTGCCCGCCACGGTCACGGACCTAGCCCTGGTACCGCGGCATCCGCAGACTGATGAGGTGTGGCCGACCAGTGCACGGGGGGCGGTGCCGCTGGCTGCTGACGTGTGGATGTACATGGCCTTCCACGACGATCGGCGACTTGTTCCAGCGGCGAATGGGATGCCTGACAGTGTCCGCCGCGACGATCCGCCGCCACTGTTGCCGTGGAGGCCGTTCCGGCCCGATTGGAAGGTGTTCCTCAGTACATTGGCGCGCCTGCCGGAGGTTCGTCAGCCGTGGTTACGCGCCATCTATGACCAGGTGAGAGACCGCCGATACCAACACCCGTTCTCGTAGACGATTTCACGACCATTCTCGGCGGCAACCTCACGCACCGCCCCGACTCCACGAGCGGACGCCTGATCCGTCATCGATGAGGACGGGTTGATCAGCGGGACGCGTGGTCCTCGCGCCCGGCGTGCGCGCGGAGCGCCGTGGCCACCTCCCCGGCCGCACCGAGCTGCTCGGGCGTCAGCGCGTCGACGAACAGCTCCCGTACGGCCCGCAGATGCGGCACCGTCGCCGCCTGGAACGCCTCGGCCCCAGCGGCGGCCAGGACGACCTCCGCCCCTCGGCTGTCGGTGACGCAGTCCTCCCGCCCGATCAGCCCGCGCCGCTCCATCCGCCCCAGGTGGTGCGACAGGCGGCTGCGCTCCCAGTTGATGTGTACCGCCAGGTCCGAGGACCGCATCCGGTGGCCCTGCGCCTCGCTCAACGCCAACAGCACCGCGTAGTCGCCCGGCGAGAGCGCGGAGTCGCTCTGCAGCCGCGCCGAGATCACCGCCCTGAGCGCCTCGGCCGTCTCGATGTAGTCCCGCCATACCCGCAGCTCGTCCGCCGTGGGCAGGCTGCGCTTCCGCGTCATCCCCGCCTCCTAGTTGACATGTCAATCACATCATACATAATTGACGTGTCAATCACATTGAGCGAAGGAGGCCTGTCATGTCTGATCTCGTGTTCGGCCTGGACACCTTCGGCGACCTGCCGGAGGACGACCACGGCGAGCTGATGACCCACCCCGAGGCGATCCGGCAGGTGGTGAAGGAGGCGGTGCTGGCCGACGAGCTCGGCGTCGACGTCATCGCGCTGGGCGAGCACCACCGCCCGGAGTTCGCGATCTCCACCCCCGAGACCGTGCTGGCCGGCATCGCCACGCGCACCGAGCGGATCCGCCTGTCCTCGGGCGTCACCGTGCTGAGCTCGGACGACCCGGTCCGGGTGTTCCAGCGCTTCGCCACCGTCGACGCGCTCTCCAACGGCCGCGCCGAGATCATCCTCGGCCGCGGCTCGTTCACCGAGTCGTTCCCGCTGTTCGGCTACGACCTGGCCGACTACGACGAGCTGTTCGAGGAGAAGCTCGACCTGTTCGCCAAGCTGCGGGACGAGCGGCCCCTCACCTGGAAGGGCAGGCTGCGGCCCGCACTCGAGGACGCCGACGTCTTCCCGAAGACCGCCTCGGGCAGCCTGCCCACCTGGGTCGGCGTCGGCGGCTCGCCGCAGTCGGTCGTCCGCACCGCCACGTACGGCCTGCCACTCATGCTGGCCATCATCGGCGGCCCGGCCAAGCGGTTCGCCCCCTACCTCGAGCTGTACCGGCGTGCCGCCGAGCAGTTCGGCACCACCGCGCACCCGGTCGGCATGCACTCGCCCGGATTCGTGGCCGACACAGACGAGGAGGCCAGGGAGCTGTTCTGGCCGCGCTATCGGGTGCTGCGCGACCGGATCGGCGCGCTGCGCGGCTGGCAGCCGATCCGCCGCGAGGAGTACGACGCCGAGGTGGAGCACGGCTCTCTCTACATCGGCTCGCCGGAGACCGTCGCCCGCAAGATCGCCGACGCGGTCGGCACCCTCGGCGTCGGCCGCTTCGACCTCATCTACACCGCGGGCTCACAACCGGCGAGCGCCCGCCTGCGGGCCGTCGAACTGTACGGCAAGGCCGTCATCCCGATGGTCCGCGACCTGCTCGGAAGAAGTGACCGATGAACGAGACCATCGGCGTGCTCGGCGCGGGCAAGGTCGGCACCGTGCTGGCCAGGCTCGCGCTGGCCGCGGGTTACAAGGTGCTCATCGCCGGGTCGGGTGATCCGGCGAAGATCGCGCTCACCGTCGGCGTGCTCACTCCCGGCGCGGTCGCGACCACGGCGGCCGACGCCGCGGCGCGCGCCGATCTCGTCATCCTGGCGCTGCCGCTCGGCAGGTACCGCACGGTGCCCGCGGCGGAGCTGCGCGGCAAGCTCGTGGTCGACGCGATGAACTACTGGTGGGAGGTGGACGGCGTCCGCGACGACCTCACCGACCCGGCGACGTCCTCCAGCGAGATCGTGCAGGCTTTCCTGGCTGGGTCCCGCGTCGTGAAGGCCTTCAACCATCTGGGTTACCACGACCTGGAGGACGAGGCCCGGCCCGCGGGCAGCCCGGGACGCAAGGCCATCGCGATCGCCGGCGACGACCCGGCCGGTCTCGACGCCGTCGCCGCGCTGGTCGACGCGCTCGGCTTCGACCCGGTCGTGGCCGGGCCGCTCGCCGAGGGCGTGCGGTTCCAGCCGGGGACGGCCCTGTTCGGGGCCGACGTCGACGCCGCGGAGGTCCGGGCCAGGCTGAAGAGCTTCTCTCAACGCTGAGAACAATTCAAAGGAGGCAGGATGTCTCACCCCGTCGATGCCGGCCATGCCACTCCCGAGCTGACCGAGCTGGTGCTCTCCCTGTTCGAGCAGAAGGCGGCCGCGTCCGCCGCCGGGTTCATGTCCCACTTCGCGCGTGACAGGCTGACCTACACCGACGCCACGTTCGGCGGCCAGTGGACGAGCCATCAGGCGCTCGCAGCGGCCTTGGGGGGCCTGATGGCAACGTGGCGGCCGCCCGTCGCGACGTACCCGGTGAAGATCATCGGTGACACGAGCGGTGCCGTGGTCCTCTTCGTCAACTCGGCCCAGTTGTTCGGGCACGAACTGCGCGTCATCGCGCCGCTGGACCTCCGCGACGGGAAGATCGAGCGCCAGGTGGACTACTGGGACGGCAGGCATTTCGGAACCGCGGCCACCAGTCAGATGCGGGTGCCCCCGGACCAGTACCCCGCCGAGTTCGGGGAGAGCCGGATCGGTGAGCGCGCGCCCGCCGTACTGCGGCAGGTGGCGGACACCCTGGCCGGCGCCCTCTCCACCGGTGATGCCGCAGCGGCGGCGGCCCTGTTCACCGACGATGCCAGGTTCGAGGATCTGACACTGCACACCGCCATGGTCGGCCGCCAGGCCATCGGCGGGTTCCTGGACCGGGCGCGGGACCTGCTGCCCTACGGGCTCGGCACCTCGGTACGGCATGTGGTCGGCAGTGGGCAGGGCGGCGCCTACGAGTGGCGGAACACGGGCGCCGCCGTACCCGGCGGGGTGGTCGCGCTCGAACTCGACGGCGAGTCACGCATCAGCCGCCTCACCACCGTCTGGGACGGTTCGCTGATCGACGACTCGGCGCAGACCGCGCTGCTTGGGGCGACCGTCGAACGGTGAACAGCGGAACCCAGTCAAATGACGGGGCATTCGCGCTGACGCGAACAACCGTCACTTGACCGATGTGGCACGGGTCCCCGCTCACCACAGTGGATGTAGGGCGGAGCCGCCGCCCACGCCGACCAGTGGAGGAACCGTGTCTGAGAACCCGAACGAGCTCACCACCGACAACTGCGTCGTCGTCCTGATCGACCACCAGCCGGGGGTCGCGCTGATGACCACCCCGCTCTCGCACAACGACCTGATCAACAACGTGGCGGGGCTGGCGGAGTCTGCCAAGGCGCTTAACGTGCCGACCGTGCTCACGACGGTCGGGGCCTCCGGCGGCCCGCTGGTAGATCCGATCTTCAAGGAGATCAGCGCCGTCTTCCCCGACGTCGCACCGATCGACCGGGTGACCACCGCAGCCTGGTCGCACCCGGGCGTGCGGGCGGCGGTCGAGGCCACCGGCCGGCGCAAGCTGGTGATGGCGGGCCTGTCCACCGACGTGTGCCTGGCTCAGACCGTGCTCGGCGCGCTCAAGGACGGCTACGAGGTGTACTTCGTGCCCGACTGCTCGGCGGGCGTCACGCCGGAGGCGCACGAGCTGGCCAAGACCCGCCTGGTGATGGCGGGCGCCAAGCCGATCAACTGGGTGGCCGTGGTCGCCGAGTGGGCCCCGGACTACACCTCGCCGGAGCGGGCGGCGACCACCGCGATCCTGTCCCGGCGCGGCGGCGCCTCGGCGATGTACATGGACTTCGTCTTCGACCAGGTCAATGCGGGCCTGGTGAAGGCGCCCGACTTCCTGTCCTAGTCAGGGCGTCGCGCAGGGCGGCGCGGGTGGTGATCCCGAGCTTGGGATAGATCTGGTACAGGTGGGAGCTGACAGTGCGGTGCGACAGGTGGAGGCGTTCGCCGATCTGCTTGTTGGTGAGCCCGGAGGCGGCCAGCTGGGCGATCTCCAGCTCCTGCGGCGTCAGCAGCGAGTCCGTGCCGCCGGGTCCGGCCGCCCGCAGTTCCCTGCGGGCGCGCTCGGTCCACGGCCTGGCGCCGAGCCCGGTGAAGGCGTCCACCGCGGCCGTGAGCGTCTCGCGTGCCTGCGCCTTGTCCCCGGTACGGCGCAGCCGCTCGCCGAGGGCCAGCCGTACGCGGGCGTGCTCGAAAGCCCAGCGGTCCGCGCCGGGGACGGCCAGTGCCTGGCGCAGCAGCGTGATCGCCTCCTCGTCAGCGGGGGCGGCGAGGCCGGCCGCGGCGGCGACCAGCATCGCGTACCGGCCGGACAGCCGGGCGATGCCGAGCTCGCGCAGCACCCTCACATGCGCGGCGGCCTCGCCGTCCCTGCCGGTGCGCACGGCGGCCTCGACCAGGTCGAAGGCGCCCCACAGCGCGTGCGCGACGTAGGGCGCCAGCGTGCCCGGCGGGGTGAGCGCGCTCGCGTGGCGGTAGGCCGCCTCGTAGTCGCCCGCGCCCAGGCTCACCAGCGTCCGCGCCTGGTGGGCGAAGGCGGCCGCCGCGCCGACGCCGCGGCGGGCGGCCCAGCGCAGCATCCGTTCGGCCAGCGCGTCACCGGCCTCGCTCTCGCCGTGCACGGCGTGCAGCAGGACCTGGTTGTAGTGGAAGTACCAGGCGAAGAACGGGTAGCCGTCCTCGCACAGCGCCACCCCGTCGGCCGCCAGCCGCCGGGCTTCCTCCCACTCACCGGTCAGGAACTTCTCCATGCACAGGTGCATCAGCGCGCCGACCCGCCGCCGCGCGGGGCCTTCGGCGTCGGTGGCCAGGTCCGCCAGGCGACCGGTCAGCTCGCCGACCCGGTCGAGGTAGACGGTCGCCGTCGCGCCCCGCACCAGCACGGTCGGATCCGCCGTACGGCCGAGCACGTGGCGCGCGGCCTCCAGCGCGTCGAGCCCGTCGGCGGCGGTACGCGCGGGATCGGGGAACGTTCGGGCGGCCAGGGCCAGGATCGGCGGCGGAGCGGGTTTCAGCTTCCGCACCGTGTCCACGAATGGGGCCCACAGCTCTTCGCGGCCGCTCCACCAGCAGACCAGCTGGAGGGTGTGCAGGGCGTCGACGAGCGCTGGGTCGCCCGTGTCGTAGACGGGGCCCGAGGCCTCGATCGCGCCGGTCAGCAGCCGGTGCGCGGTCACCAGGTCGGCCTCGGCGTCGACCAGCACGTATACGGCCGCCGCTGCCGCGTACAGTGCGCCGCTCCCACCGGGGTCCGCGCCGCGGGCCCTGCGCAGCAGTTCGGTGGCATTGGCCAGGTCGCCGGTCGACTCCGCGCCGATGTAGGCCGCCTCCGCCAGCCTGCGGCAGCGATCCCCGGAGGCGGGGCTCAGGTCGGCCGCCCGGGTCAGCGCGGTGACCGCGCCGACCGCATCACCCCGGCGCAGCGCCGCGTGCCCGGTGTCCTGCAGTTGCCGGGCGACCTGCTCGTCGGGCTCGATCGCGGCTTCGGCCAGGTGCCACACCTGGCGTTCCGGCCGTCCCGCCAGGGCCTCAGCCAGCGCGAGGTGGGCGACTCTGCGTTCGGCGAGGGTGGAGTCCGTGACCACGGCCGACCGGATCAGGGGGTGGCGGAAGGTCAGGCGCGGCGTGGCGGCGTCCACCCGCACCAGGCGCTCCCGCTCGGCCGGGGCGAGAGCGGCCAGCCCCTCCCCCGCCCTGGCCGCCGCGCGCAGGATACCGAGGTCGCCGGTGCCGTCCAGGGCCGCGAGCAGCAGGAGCCCGCGCGTGGCCTCGGGCAGGACGGTGACGCGTGCCGCGAACAGCGACCGCAACCGCTCCCCCAACGGCAGTACGGCAGGCAGCCCCTCCGCCGCCGCCCGCTGCGCCCCGCTCAGCTCGGCAGGCAGTTCCAGCAGCGCCAGCGGAATGCCACCGGACTCGGCGACCACCCGAGCCCGCACCCGGCCCGCGAGCGCGGGGAAACGCTCGGACAGCAGCTCGTGAGCCGAGGAATCGTCCAGCGGCGACAGCTCCATCTCCGCCAGCCCGCCATGATCGAACAGGCTGCTCACCCCGCTCCTGGATGCCCCGAGGAACCCGATCCCCGTCCCCGCCAGCCGTCGCGCCACGAACCCCAGCACCGCGGCGCTGGCCAGGTCGAGCCAGGGCAGGTCGTCCACGACCAGCAGCAGCGGCTTACCGCCCGCCATGTGTCGTAGGAGCGCCAGCGTGGCGTTGACCAGGAGCAATCGGTCAGGCACGGGGCCGGTGTCTGAGCCGAGCGCGACCTGGAGTGCCTCGCGGAGCCTGGGCGGGAGGTGTTCGGCCTGGTCCAGCACCGGCGTCAGGATCTGGTGCAGCCCCGCATAGGTGACGCCGGCCTCGAACTCCACGCCGTCGGCACGCAGCACCCGCGTCCCTTCCGCCGCGAGCATGCCCGCCACCGCGTCGAGCAGGGCGGTCTTGCCGACCCCCGCCTCGCCGACCACGTGCAGGCTCCGGCCGTACTCGCCGCCGAAAAATTCGATCACGTGCCGCACGTCAGCGGCGCGGCCGATCATCAGGGAACGAGGGAGTCCAGCAGGCGCAGGCGCTGCGCAGAATCCGAGCCCGGTGTCGCGCCCAGGAAGATGACGCGCTGCCCGGGATCGTCGGCGAACCGCAGGCTCTCCTCGTTGAGCTCCAGCGGGCCGACCAGGGGGTGGCGGTAGTGGCGCGTCGAATGCGTGCACTCGGCCACCGACTGCGCGGCCCACAGCCGGGCGAACTCCGGGCTCTTGATGCTGAGCTCCCCGATGAGGTCGGACAGCGCCGGGTCGTCGGGCATGTCACCGGTCGCCATCCGCAGGTAGGCGGCGGTCCTTGCGGCCTCCTCGTGCCAGTGCGGGAACAGGTCGAGCATGGCCGGGTCGAGGAAGAGCATCTTGGCCAGGTTGACGTACTGGCCGGGATTGAGCCCGTAGAGGGCATAGCCGAGCCGGTTCGCGCCGAGCAGGTCGAAGTACCGGCCGACGATGATCGCCGCTTGGTCGGCGGTGCTGTCCACCAGCGTCAGCACCGACGTCCGCACCCGCTCCGGCCCGTACGGCCGGCGGATCTGCTCCGCCTGGGCGGGCCTCGCGAGCCGGACCAGGTGCGCCCGCTCGTCCACGCTCAGCCGCAGCGCGTTGCCCAGCGCGTGCAATACGGAGTCGGACATCTGGTGACTCTCACCTTGTTCAAGCCGTGTGTAGTAGTTCACGCTGATGCCCGCCAGTTGGGCCACCTCGTCCCTGCGCAAACCCGGCACCCGGCGTAGGCCGTGGGACGGCACGTCGCTCTCGCCGGGATCCAGCGCGGCACGGTGAGCCCTCAGGAACTCCCCCAGCTGATCACCCATACCGCGATTGTCACGCCCGATCGCGGGCACTGCCAGCCCCTGGCATGGGTACCCAGCGCCTTCCAGCGGACTCATCTGGTCGGGTACAAGCATCGAGATGACGAGATCGCCGGACGGTGAGATGGGGGCGGCTCTCCCGCTCGGCCTCGCGGTCATGCTGTCCCGCTCAGGTTGGCATCAGGATGTCGCCGCGATGGACCACTCCGATCAGGCTGCTGGAGTGATCTCAAGATCCGTACGCTCCTCGTACGTGATCATGGGCATCCGGTTGCCATCGGTGACATCCTGTGGCATACCCCGGATACGCGAATGGCCTGCGTTTCCGCAGGCCACGAGGCGTTTCGACTAGCTAGATTGTGAGTGCCCCCTGCAAGATTCGAACTTGCGCTCCCGGCTCCGGAGGCCGGTGCTCTATCCCCTGAGCTAAGGGGGCTCAACGAGAGATAAGGCTACCAGTTCCCATGGACTCCTCGCGCACATCGTTCTGGGCCGTCTTTGCGACGATCCCGCGACGATCCGGTGAAAGCCACGCGTGGACCCCCGGCGAGGGGTTAGCTTTGCGCCCGTGAACGACGTTCTGGGCCGTGTACTCGTGGTGGACGACGACGAGGTCATCAGGCAGCTCATCGCGGTCAACCTCACCCTGGAGGGGTTCGAGGTCGAGACGGCGTACGACGGGCAGGACTGCCTCGACCGCGTCCACGAGGTCGATCCGGACATCATCACCCTGGACGTGATGATGCCGCGCCTGGACGGGTGGGAGACCGCCACCCGGCTGCGCACCGATCAGAGCACCAGCCACATCAAGGTCGTGCTCATCACGGCCCGCGCGCAGGAGGACGACAAGCGGCGGGGGCTCGGCATCGGTGTGGACGCCTACCTGACCAAACCGTTCGACCCGGCCGAGCTGATCGACGTGGTCCGCGACCTCGCCGACGGCGCCCTATCGTCATAGCCATGAAGCTGGCGGTATGGCGCGAATCTGAACCTATTTCACGTGACCAGGCCCGGGAACGTTTTCTCGACGGCCCACCGGAGCCCGGCGACGGCTTCGCCGACGCGTTCGCCGCGCTCTTCCCCGGGGAGCGGATCGACGACATCCCCCTGGAGCGCGTGGACGAAATCTCGAACGCCGTGTTCGCACTGGCCCGGGAGCATGGCCTCGTCTGCTATGACCCCCAGCGCGATCTCGTGCACAACCTTGAGCCGCGCGGCGTGTATCCCCAGATGCAGATGCACACCGGCGACGGGATGATCGTCGGAGACCCGGACCTGAAGCTGATCTCCGACGTGCTGGAGACGCTCTCGCCGCAGAACCCGTTCGTCGCGCTCGTCTGCTTCGGGGAGCACTTCATGCAGGTGTCCCCCGGCTACGAGCTGGAGTTCAAGGAGAACGGGGAGATCCGCGCCACCGTGACCGCCGACCTCGCCGAGGTGCGCCGCGCGATGCTGGAGTACGCCACGGGAGACCGGTCGTTCCTCCAGCGCCACGAATGGACGGCGGTCTAACCGGCCGCCACCTCGGCGGCCGCGCGGTCGAGGAACACGGCCAGCCGGTCGGGAGCGGCCAGCACGCCCAGGTGGCCGCGTCCTGAGATCGTGATGAGGCTGCCGTTCCGGCAGGCCCGCAGGAAGGCGCGCTCGTCCGCGCGAAAGTGGTCGCGCGCCCCGTTGACCAGCCACACCCGCCCCGGATATCCCGCCAGCGACGCCACCGGGTCCTCGGACGCCACGGCGGCGACCACCGACGGGACGACCTCGCAGGACAGGCCGCCGGCGAGCATCGCCTCCCCCGCTGATCCCGGCAGCGACCGGCGGATCACGTACGCGCTGACCCGGTCGGCCCGCGCCGCGTTCGCGACGGCCAGCCGCCCGGCGAGCCGGTAGGCGTGGACCAAGGCGCCGGCGGGCCGGGCCGTACACCCCATGGCGACCAGCCCGGCCACCATTGACGGATGGCGGGCGGCGGTGGCGATGCCGACGTAGCCGCCGAGCGACAGCCCGCCGACGAGCGCCCGCCCGCCGAGCCCGGCGATGCACTCCGCGACCGCGTCGCAGGCCGCGTCCAGATCGAACGGCTGTCCGCGCCGGGAACCGTGGCCCGGCAGGTCGGGCGCGGCCGACGGGCTCCGCAGCAGCGACCGCACCGGCGACCACATCGAGCCGGAGACTCGGGTCCCATGGACGAGGACGACGGGCAGATCCGCCATGACACGACCTCCTTCAACGCGAGGAACGCAACGCAACGTCGCGTAGCGTTTTTATCCAACCACAACGCAACGGTGCGTTGCGATCGCGGTAGGGTGACGGACATGGCACCGCGTAAGAAGGACGACATCCTCAACGCCACCCTGGAGCTGCTCGCCGAGAAGGGGTACGAGGGCCTGACCGTCGAGGGCGTGGCCGAGCGGTCGGGGGTCAACAAGACCACCATCTACCGGTGGTGGCCGTCGAAGGCGGCCCTCCTCGGCTCCGCGCTGATCGAGGGGCGGGCGCTCGACCTCGAGTCGCCCGACACCGGTTCGCTGGGCGGCGACCTCCGGGCCCTGACCGAGGAGATGGCGCGGCTCCTCACCGCTCCCCCCGCGTGCGACGTCGCGGTCGCCGCACTCGGCGCCGCCGTGGGCAACCCCGAGCTGGCCGAGGCGACCCGTGCCTTCTTCGCCGACCGGTACGCCCGGGAGGCGCCCATCTTCGAGCGCGCCCGCGCGCGCGGCGAGATCGCCGAGGACATCGATCCGATGCTGATCGTGGACCTGCTGGCCGGAGCCGTCTGGCTGCGCGTGGCGTTCCGCGGGCTGCCGCTGGACAAGAGCTTTACCGGCGAGGCCGTCAGGGCCGTGCTGGGCGGGGTAGCGGCGGTGCCAGGCGCCCACCGCGGGTGACAGATCGCGGGCCGAGGGCGCCTGACCGTGCCCGCGGCCGGTCCGTGCCGCGCAGATCGCGTCGCCGGACGGAGCGAGCGCGGCGGAAGGACACCCTGAGCGCAGCACGCTCCCGAGAGGAGGGAGGGGCGATCTTCCCCGCCCCGCACCGGCTGGGGAACGCCCGCCCCGAAATCCCGATGGTCGATCGCGAGTTCACCCCAGCCCGGCTCCCGCGCGAGACGCCGCCGCGGCGCCTGATCCGCCGCGGACTGCTCCTCGGAGCCACCACCCTGATGGTCGCAGCCGGTACGGGCGCAGCCGGTACGGGCTGCGACCATCAGGGGGCGCAGGCGAGCGCCCCCACCCGGCCCTCGTACGGCGACGCGGCCGCCCAGGGCGCCTCCCGCGGATATCCGGTTCCCGGCCCGGCCGACGCGCTCGGCCCGGCCGCCGTCCTCGCCCAGCCGACCCCATCTCCGACCGGGCCCACCGGGCCTCCCGTGCCCACCGGGCCTCCCGGGCACGGGATGGAAGGTCCGTTCGGCGCCGTCCACGGCGAGCTGGTCGTCCCGAAGCGCGGCGGCGGCTACCAGACCGTCACCACCCAGACCGGGACGGTGACCTCGATCAGCCAGAACTCCGTCTCCGTCCAGAGCACCGACGGCTACGCCCGTACGTACACGATCAACGACTCGACCCGCGTCTGCGCCGACCGCAGGGGGCTGGCGGACATCGCCTCCGGCGACACGGTCTGGGTGATCAGCCCCGGCAAGGAGAACAATGCGCCCGCCGCCCTGCTCGTGAACCTCAGCCGTCCGCAGTGGCCGACCGGGCACGAGGGAGCCGGATCCCCGGGCGTCCCGACGCCGTTGGAGTCGCCGTCGTGACCGGCCCCGTGGCGGCCACGTGAGACGCGGCCGGTCTCCGGGAAACGTTCCCGGAGACCGGCCGTGCCCCGTTTCGAGGGAACACGCTCAGAAGCGTCGACACCGAATCCAGATAACGGGGACCGTCGCCGACCCGCACCGTGACGCCTCACCGACCCGAGCCGACGAAGTTCCCGACGGGTTTCCCGACGGCTTCGTCCGGGACGCCGCGACCGCCGGCGGATTCACAACCCAGGCGCGCGACAACGACAGGCGGGGTTGCGCACGGGAGGGTTGTCAGAGTTTCCGCTGATAGCTACGTAGGGGCGGGTCCCGCGCCGGCCTCCCCCTGGCCTGCTCCCCTTTGAGAGCTCGCGGGGCCTCAACGGTCGGACACCTGCCGCGGCACCGAACCGGACGTCGGTCCCACCGTGCGCCGCCGGGAACTCGGCTGTGCGCCTGCGCCGGGAACCGGCCGCGCGCCTGCGCAGATCCGCCATAGGGGCCGTTGAGGGACGGCCGCGAGGGACGGCGGCGAGGGGCCGGCCTTCCACCTGCGCGGGTACTCGCGTGATCCCGGGTGAGATCGGGCATCGCCACAGCCCTCGCGATATGAGCGTCCGATATTTCCTGAAATTTGATATCGATATTCGCCTCGAAATTCTTTGCGAATTCGACTTGATTAGCGCCGCCGCCTTTGGCATTATTCATACAGGCGTTCTAATCGCGATCGGGGGTGGGCATGACTCAGCTGTTCGAGCCCGCCGGGTTCTTTCCTGATGAACTACCGGGTCGCGACGAGTCCCGTCCTTGTGATGCCGACTGGTGGGAGCGCGCCACAACCCCCGGGTCAGCCCAAACGGGCGAAACGCCCCGTAGTGCCGCCATATTTACGATTGACGACTTTCTCCCCGATGCGGCGAAAGGAAGCAATTCAACGGCGAATAGCGCGACCTCGACAAAAACGGCGCCTCCTTTCTTCGGCTACCTGGGTCCGGGCGCGGCTTCGGTAGAAC